>NZ_JPWF01000022.1 GCF_003326675.1 Thalassospira profundimaris | reverse complement strand
GCCGCAGGTTCAAATCCTGCCCCCGCAACCACTCTTTCCGATCCGTCGAGTTTTGAGATATAGACTCGACGGATTCGCGAAACAAGAGAAAAGTTCGGGCGCATACCCTCATCAAGAGGAGGCGGCGCAACCGAGTTTCATTTTCCCAGACTTTTCAAGAATTTAGACAATAAAAAAACCCGCTGTTGGCGCAGCGGGTTCTTGGAAAGGCTTAAACTTGGCCCCTCGGAAATCTGGGTTCGAGTTTAGGCGACGGGATCGCTTTGTCAAGAACAAATGCGATGCTTGAACTCTGGCCGATACCACGCATGACATTTTCATATTCCCAAGCGAAAACCGGCGCAGTTGCAGAGCAATCTGCATGCATCGGAACATCTGCCGTTGCCCGTTGGCACTGGGTGCAGACCAAGATACTTCATCATCCTGATTTAAGGACAGCTGAGATCTGCGTTGCCATTGTTCTGGCATCCCACGTCAATGATCGCAGTCAAGCATGTTTTCCGAAGATTGAGACGATTGCACGCGAAGCAAGTTTGTCTGATCGCAAGGTGCGTCAGGCGCTTAAACGTTTGAGCGAACTTGGGTTGGTCGCCAAGCTAAGCCGAGCTGTTGGCCGACTTCGCAATCGCAACTCTTATCAATTGGTTGGTCTTGGTTCTAAACCGGCATCTGGTTCCCTTAAACCGGCATCTGATTCCGGTATTAAACCGGCACGTAGTGCCGGTTCCAATAAGAAGAACACGGATAAAGAAGAAAACACGGATGAAAAGGAACAGGAAAATACTGTTTCTGGAACCGGAGCAACCGTCCTTCCTGCCGTCGATGATCAATGTTTGATTTTAGCTAGAGAGTGGCAGCGATTGTGTTCGGAGCCCTGGACATTGGCGAATGCGTGTCTACGGGTGAATGAAGCGATTGACCGCTTTGGTTTAGATGCCGTTAGGCTGGAGCTTGATGGTTTGCGACAGAAGGGAAAAAGACCTTCTCGGTTGGCGCTACTGGATGCCCTTGCCGATTTGCAACCAGGTGTCCTGTTGGCCGATGAGTGTTCTCAATTACCGCAAGTGTATGATCAATCTGCACCTGATGTATGGCGTGTAATATGCCAAATAATTTCTAAAAGGGAACTACCTGGGTGCCGAAATCCGGGGGCGTGGTTGCCCAAGATTAACGCCACATTGCGGGAAGATGTATTGCTATTATCTGCGAATAGTCGATGTGCCCGCGATATAGCTCAAAACCATTTACTTCCGGAGATTTGCCGTCAGGCAGATATTCTAGGGATCGTAATCAACGGGGTGAGCCTAGCTTAAGTGGAGGCTTCGTCAGTGTGGGCAGCTGATTCTATCTTCTGCGTGTGTTTCTAGAGCGATGTGGGATGCTGATTGGGGCCAATCTACGGTCTTGAGAGCGCTTTGTGCTTCGCGGTATATGGTGGCAGCACATTGAGCCGTTCCACAGAAACTACGGCTCCCTGGGAGCTGCGGTGTCACAGAAGAACGGTACAGACGACCTATAGTTCAAGTCATAGGAGGCAGCTTGGAGGTGGATAACCGTCTCGCGCTATTATTTAGTAAAACGGGCCTAGGCCGAGAGAGCTCTCACTGATCTTGAAGTCATCGCTCTTGGATAGGCTATTACTAGAGAGATCATCCTGCTTTATTCTGTTTATGGCAAATTCATGAAGCATCCCATATCGGGAATGGTCATAGTTTGTCACTTTAGATGACCGGATGGAAGGTAGGAGTTTCTCAAAAGTCGACCAATCGAAATATTTATTGTAACGCTCATTTTTTGAAATTAAACAGCCAACAATAACATAAAACAACGCGAGTTTTGAGATTGGCAGGCGTGGTTTCCCCGGGGTTTTCCGCTGTAACCAAGGCAACATTGCATATTCAAAAACAATATCTAGTCCGCAATCTAAATTTTCATGCCCATATGGCGGTATAGAGTTAATCCAGCCAATATCGTGCCCTATTTCTGCTAAAATTGAAGACTGAATAATGTTGATGGCTGCGAATACGGCACCACTCGAATAGTTAGATAGGCCTTCATTTCTCTCGACGTAACGGACTGCTCTAGAAGACACTTGAGCGTTTTCCATTACTTCTCTGAAAAATTCGGACGCAAGAGAATCATCACCTTCAGATTTTGATATGTAGAATTTGGCTAAAGCAATCGCCAGAAACTCTTGCGAATAGCGAAGAAGATGCTCGGCAGGAACCTTAGCCAGCATAATTGGTTCGAGCGCGAAATGTCTTTGTACAGCTTTTGCCCAATTTCTAAGTTGTTCGTCACGCAGAGGAGAGCTCTTGTAAATGAGTTCAAGATCGCCGAAAGGTAGTTGATTGCGACCGTCTTTTAGAAGTGGGCGTAACTCGTCATGGTCTTGGAACATGAAGCCGGCCGATCGGATCAAATCAGCCTCGGACTCTTCTAGATCACTCAGCGAGTTTGCTGTCATACGCTTTGCAACAGATGACAGAAACAACGCCTCTCTACCATTGATATGCTTGCGTTTTCCATCTGACGTTCGTTCCCGTGGAAGACGTGCGACCAATCTAGAAGACCGAAGAGCAGAACGGTAAACTATGTCAGTTGCGAGTGCTGCGTGCTCTGCAGCAACTGACCATTTATCTGCGGATGCAAACATAGCACCTAGAACGAGATAGGTAAAATAGCAGCGAATTCTATTATCGGGTGCTTTACTTGAATTATCGTAGTTTTCAAATTCATGAAGGTTGTCGAAGTCTTGTGTGAATTGTTTCTTTGATGAGTACTTGTTTAATGATATTTTTTTTATTATATCTGATACAGAAGGGAAAAGTGAAAAGGATAAATCGGGTGTTCCTTCTACGCCGATCTGATTGGCTTTTATTAATGCACCAATACCTGCATCGGACAAATCAATCGTTAGTGCGTCTTTCGCTTGACTAATTCGCTCGTCAATTACATCAGATATTTCATCCCAATTTATCGAATGCCCGTTTATTGTTTTCTCAATATGTAAAACTTGTTCAATTGTTTCTTTGATGATTTTTTTAACGTTTTCCTTGCCTAGTTCGGTCTCCCTAAGCGCAAGAGTATTAAAGACGTCTACCGACAGATCACACCATCTTATAATTACCTCGTCGATATCAATGTTTTCATAAACTGTGCCAAAATCGACGTGTTGTTGGGATGCTATAAACTCAAGATCTTTAACGGAAATGTCTGTGGTATCTGCGAATTTCGCGAAAAAACCGGCAAAAAGCTGATAAACGTGCTCATTATGATCTGGCGTTATTGCTTCGTCCGTCGAATTTTCCCTCCCCCATTCAATTGGGGCCTCTTCAATCGCGTCAGTCATTGATGCCCAGATATGTCTAACGCACTCCGTTGCGAACTGAGAGTTAAACTCGGCGCTATCTTCTCTAATCTCTTCGCCAAGAAGTTCTTCTCCGTGAATTAACTGTTCAGAGGTAATTCCACCGTAAGTGGCTTTCACCAAACTCCGGTCTGCCGTAACCAAGACAAACCGTAAAGCGCTTTGCGCTTTGTAAAGCTCTCTGTTTAGTAGGTACAAATCAGCCATCGCATGAGAATCTATAGTAATCCCATCTATGTGCTCACGTGATTTATGTCGCGAGATTCTGCGTTCCCAATGAGCAGTAACCTTCCGAAAAATCTGTCCAGAAACATCGTTGTGCACATTCAGAAAATACTTCTGTATAACTTGCTTATCATTCGCAGAGATGTCGATTTGACCGTATACGGTTTCGAGAGAATGAAAGCCGCCGGATAGCTGATTAAGTGCGACAAACCTATCCCATTCTTTTTGAGCATCAAATCCATCGGAAATTGTGTAATGACCAGCAAGAAATTCCAGGGCTTTGGAAATGCTGTCATCTAAGAGAGAGCCGTCTTTCCAATCGAACTCAGATAGACGTTGCTTGAGAAAACCTATCAATTTTTGTTTTTCAAACTGGCGTCTTCTATCAGAATCGTTCTCTCCAATTGAAATCCCTGATCTTTGCAGCTTGTTCGCGACATTCTGATAAACTTTTTCCAGCTCAGAAAAATGCGCTGGAAGCAAGCAGCTCAAATGGTTCGCGTCGGAGACCTCGTTAGTATACAGATCCAACAAAGAGTGCTCGGAGAGACACTTGATAACCTTAATGCCGTGCTCATACGATAGTCGCTCTTTTATTTTCTCCCGGTTCGGGTTGTTTCTACTCATCCATTTGGAGGGAAATATAATCCCAAGATTCCGTTCTAAGTCCTCTCGGTCTTGAGCATGAAACCAGGGAGCACAAAAAGACACGATTACACTAGGGTCATATACATAAATATACTTTCTAGGGTCATTTTTTCTCGATTGGTGTTTTGAATCGCTATCTTTCCGTATTTTTTCACCGGCCAACTCTCTATGGACGAAGGCAGCTCTTTGAATGAATTTTGATTTATTTTTTTTCAATTATACCACCTACTAACGACGCTTTATATATACTATTTAATATCCCAGTATCCTTGGAATGGTCTTTGGCATTGTTAGTATAAGTCTCAGTGAAATGTTTTGATTTCTGTCGATTTTGGAAAGATTCTTTGAAGTTGTCGTACCCTTCCCTAATCCAATCAATTGCTCTGTGTTTTTTTTTCTCGCACACCAGCTCTAGATTCCTTAAGCACTCTGCTATTGGAATTGCATAAACGGCAGTTTCTGATTGTGCGACTGGAAGTCCAAGTGCTCGACCTCGTTCGTCGCATATTATTTTGCGATCAAGCTCAAGGCGTTTGCTTCCGGTTAAAACTTTGAACTCCATGAAACCGTTCAAATAGTCGACCCCTTCGCCCGCTGGGGCTTTCACAGAGCAGTTCAATGAAGTCAGTTTCATTTTTACTTTGCGAGAACCATAAAAGTGACATTCACTCCCTAGTGCAGAATACGGATCGTTACATCTGGAAACAAAAGATGGTTTGTGCTTTTTCCAGGAGACTTCAACTGCAGCAACGAGATCAACAGCCTTTCTAGCTTTTGCGGGAAATGTCGGCCTGCCCGACAGCACTATTCCATCAGTTTCGTGTACTTCGCCAACCTCTAAAACCTTCTGTGCCCTCTTTCGCAAAACGAGTGTGTACGCTGTCCTTGAGCGGTTTGTTGCAATCAACCAAGTAGTCGGATCAGCTACAGCATTTCGGTTCGGTTTTACGTCACTGGTTTGCGCTAAAGTTTTTTGCATGCTTGTCTTACACTCCAGACAATTCGACGTTTTCTCCGCCGCTTTGATCCACCTTAACTGGGACGCCAAATAGGTGACTGACAACACCACCCATTTTTTTCTGTGATAAGTCAAAAAAGTCTGAAGAATTAAATGCTAATGCTATCTGGCGTGGATGTTCTTTGTAGAGGACCACTCGCGGCGAGCTCAGCTTTCTACCTCCAGATATATCGTGGACTAGTGCATCGATTTTCTTTTCTAGCGCTTGATATCTTTTTTCGGATTTTGGGATTGCAATTGCTTTTCTATGTCCATTCGCTAGGCGCAAGAAATCCTCAATTGGGAAATGAGTGTGAGGCATGTCACTAAGTTTTTGCTGCTCTGTCGAGGACGGGTGCTGTTCAGCATTTCGCGAGGGGGCGCAGAGATTATGTACAGGTGGCGATGCGCCTATGCGAACGACTACATAATCAAAATCGTATATATTGAGATTAAATTGGTCATCAGCAAAATTTATTGCGGTTATTGTAGTGTCGTCATCGGATAAACTAACTTCTCCTTGTTGGTAAGAAACGGCGCCAGTTTTAAGCATATATGCTAGGATGATTTTATTAATTGGCGTTGATGCGATGTTAAATGGTGTCGGATCTTTCCCGCACAGAACTATTTTACGGTCCTTGTAGAAGGTCTCGTTAAAAAAGAGCCCTTTTGATAGTACGTTATTAACCTGTACATCGAAGAGGGAAACAAATTTTCTATATTCTTCATCAAGAATTTTGCATTGCTCATGATAGTTTGTTGTTGTTCGCGCTTTGACTTCTGAATCTCGAATAAATTCCTCAAATGTCGATGGGTCTCTCTTGTGAAATCCCGAGTTATCCGAGAACCCTAGTGAAAGGGCACCCATCAATTCTGAAGCAAGCTCGAACACGTCAGTTTTGTAAGCCAGTCTAGCACAATCTATAAGTGCTCCATCACCGGTTCCAATACAGAGAAACTGCTGTAGTTTGGGGTTTAGTGTATACCGTTGAAGATTTTCATGATCCCAATAGCGAACACTCCTCTTTGTAGGTTGTCCTTCTTCTCGGATCAGCAGACCGTTTTCTTCACCAAACCCTGTCGCCACAAAAACAACGTCGAACTGCCGTTCCTTTTCTTCTTCGTTGCAATCTAATGTGCGCACGATCACCTTTTCTTCATCAACCGAAATGCTGCTAACCGTAGTGCCGCCAATGAAGCGTTCAGAAAAGTCTGATTTCCAGTTCAACTCCCATTCCTTCCTGAGGCCTCTGATCACCGATTTACAGGGACCGGCATACCAATTGAAGAATGGGAAGTCTGTTGTTGAAGAGAATGTATCAGCTAGTGGCCAGGAATTGTAACTGGGATGGACAAGTCTGTGGGATGACTCTGCCTGATCTGCCAAGACGTCAGTGTATTTTTCGATAATCGAAACTCGGGGGTATCCCACCGCAAGCAAGGCACAGGCCAAAGTCAAACCGCCTACACCGGCACCGATAACAGCAATCGCCTTGTTTTTCGTTTCTGAGGCGTTGCTATTTGAGAATTCTGTAGCTAACGCAAACGCGCGTGATTGCTGGTAAGCAAAGCCCACCTTTGTGCCCGTTGGGCCAAGTGTATAAACCTTTCCCAAGCGGCCTCCCACTTGTAGGTCTGAACTTTCTAGATACATCCGGTACATGAAGTCGCCGGCATTATTTACTCTCGCGTCCAACGGGCCTCTCCCCAAAAGGCAACATTACTTATTTCTTATTTTGGCGAAAAGGAGTCATGGGTGCAACTACAAGTTTTGCCAAGGCCGGAAAGAACGCGGTTTTTGATTTTTGTGCCCACAAACAACTACTAATCTTGGATCTCTTGATACGAGGCTGAGCCAATTCGGATAATTTTTTTACGCATGGGATCCTGTGTGGTCGCCAAAATGACTTCGCATTTTGATAGGCAGAATTTTGCCGGTCTATCTATCCATTCTTTTGGGAGGTAACTATCGCAGGGAAGTCAAAATCCGCACTGCATGTGTGTTGGAGATCCGAATTGTTTCCTACTTTGTTGGTAGCGATTGTAAGTTTGAGAATGACCTGACGTAACGGGTTTACTGCGCTAGAATCTCGAGACCATACGGCAAGTTTCGCCAAGAGGTTTTGATGACGCTCCACAATGGCATGTAGTTTTTTGGGAGGCGCGCTGTCTGCGAGCGCTTGTTTATGATGGGCGAGGTCGAGTTTCGTACGTTGGATCTGTTCTGCTTTGTCGTCGAAAAATGCACGTATTTCAGCTGAACGTGCGTCTGGGCCCAAGGCATCGACAACCTTATTGATGCTGGCGCGAAGATCCTCTAGATGCTGATTCAGGCGTTCAATCTCGCGTGTGTGATAAGCGCGAAATTGTTGGATTTCATCGCTCTCGAAATGCTCGATGATCTTTGCCTCGTCAAGGTCAGCGATGGCACCCAACACCAGCTTGATAATCTCGTCATAGTGAAGGTTCCTGTTCGCGCAGCCTTTGACAGGGCAGGAATAATGCTTTGCATAGGTCGCCGTGATTTTCTGATCGTGCTCCCCGCAATAGAGTTTGCCGCCAAACACCGCATTGGCACGCTTCTTCGTGACAGCCTGTTTGCGACGCCATTCCCTTGAGCGGCGAATGGACGTCTCGCGCTTCTCCTCTTCCGTCATCACAGTGGGCATCATTTTGCGCTGAAGGTGTTTGCTGGATCGTTCATCAAGAGCCTTCTGGACCTTTGCAAAAGTCTCATCGTCAATGATGGCAAGTTCGGGGATTGGAACTGTGATCCATTCCTTTTCCGGACGCATGATTGATAGGCGTTTGCCGTTTTCCGGATGTTTGCGGTACTGCATTTTGTTGAAGGTGACGACGCCGTTATAGAGCGTTTGGCGAAGCATTCCGGTTTGTCGGACAAACGAGCCAACGAGGCTTGAAGGTGCCCATTTCCCACCCTTGGGGGAGTCAATTCCGCGCCGGTTCAAATCGTCGCAGATGTGTTTCAGCTTTCTGCCTTCCGCGTAATACTCAAATATCTCGCGGATGACAGTAGCTTGTTCGTCGTTGATTTTGCGTTTCCCTCGGATGGGTTCGCCAAATTCGTCAAGGGCATGCACAAGATCGTAGCCATAAAGTTGACCGCCAGGAACACCTCCACGCAGAACAGCTGCGATCACCCCACGATGGGTCTTGTCAGACAGATCCTTTAGATAGAGCGCATTCATAGTGCTTTTCAGGCCAATATGCAGCTCGTTGATTACCCCATCTGTGACGGTCTCAACAGGAAGACCCAAGAACATCATCTTTTTGAAGAAATTGGCAGTGTCGGCCTGGTCTCTACTGATGCGGCTCAAATCTTCCGCCACGACACCCTCAAATCGTCCGTTGAGTGCTGCGACTAGAAGGGCACCGATGCCAGGGCGGTTTGCAATGTGAGAACCTGAAATGCCCTCGTCAAAAAACACGTCAGCAACCTGATAGCCTCTGACGCTGCAATATTCTCGGCAGCGTCGGATCTGATCCTGGGTACTGGTTTCCTGTTTGTCCGTTGAGTGGCGGGCGTAGATTGCTACATGCACTGATTGTATCCTCGAAGGTTGGATCAGATTGATTACCTTTCGGGATTGCTGATGCGCAAGGGTAAAACAGCGATTTCTCTTAAGGATAGGTATTTAAGAAAATCCTGTAAATACAATGCGCTGCATGTGATTGCATGAGAGTGCATAAGATTGCACGAAAATGCAAAAGATTGCATGATGGTGCACGAGATGGCACAACTTTCACCTGTCGTTGTGGGGGCAGGATAGGTTTGGTGGGCCCACCAAACAGCCCAAACGGGCTTCCTGCTTATTCGCATGGCGGTGCCATGCTCAACGGAAAAGAAAAGTGATAATGCAACCGAGCTATTGGATTTGTTGCATGTACGGTTTTGCTAAGCGTATTGATGAAATGATTTAGAATTATTTTTTGGTAACCGAACGTGGGCTGACAAACATGAGATGGTCGCCCTGATAGCACTATAAGTCACTTAATAAATGGTGGTCGTTGGGCTGATCGCCTTGACCGAAAAAGAAAACACAAAGGTCTAGATGGAACACATCGGTGAAATCGAAAAGCGGCTTTGGTCTGTAGCGGACCATCTCCGCGCGAATTCAAACTTCGCGAGCAATGAGTATTTCATGCCCGTCATGGGGCTGATTTTCTTGCGCCATGCCTACAGCCGGTTCCTCCGCGTCCAAGACGAAATCAAAGCAACGCTACCATCTCGTGGCGGCGTCACACGTCAGCTGACCAAGGAAGACTTCTCGCAACGCGGCTCAATTTTCCTAAAGCCAGAAGCTCAATTTGATCATCTGGTTACGGTTCCTGATGGCGGGGATAGAGCGGGTGCGATTATGACCGCGATGGACAGCATAGAGCGGGACTATGAATCACTTGCGGGTGCCTTGCCCAAGGCCGAATACCAGGAACTGGGTGACGACGACATTGGCCAGCTTCTGCGGACATTCAACGACCCCGCACTTGAAAAGGCAGACGGCGACGTTTTCGGTAAAATCTACGAGTACTTCCTGACACAGTTTGCCGATCAGAAGGCCCACGATGGCGGTGAGTTCTTCACTCCTGTCTCCATCGTTCAGACCATCGTCAACGTAATCGAACCAGACCATGGCAAGATCATTGATCCGGCTTGTGGGTCGGGCGGCATGTTCGTGCAGTCTGCGCATTTCATCGAGAAGATGAAAGCCAATCCGAATGAACGGGTGACGTTCTACGGGATGGAGAAGAACCCAACGACCATTCGCCTGGCAAAAATGAACCTCGCTGTTCATGGCTTGGAAGGCGATATTCAAAAGGCGATTTCCTATTACGAAGACCCGCACGACATGGTCGGCAAAGCCGATTTCGTGATGGCCAATCCACCATTCAACGTAGATGAAATTGACGCCGAGAAAATCAAGAATGATCCGCGTCTGGAATTCGGCCTGCCGGGGGTGAACAAGGGCGGCAAGGTTTCCAATGGCAACTATGTCTGGATGTCATTCTTTCATTCATACCTGTCACCGACCGGGCGCTCCGGCGTTGTCATGTCCTCGCAGGCATCATCCGCCGGTGGCGGTGAAGCCAAGGTGCGTGAAGCGCTGATCAAGACCGGCGATGTCGATGTGATGGTCGCCATTCGGGGCAACTTCTTCTACACACGCTCCGTCCCGTGTGAGCTGTGGTTCTTTGACAAAGGCAAGCCCGAGCACCTCAAAGACAAGGTGCTGATGATCGATGCGCGGAATATCTACCGCAAGGTAACGCGCAAGATTTTCGATTTCACGCCGGAGCAACAACAGAACATCACGGCTATTGTCTGGCTCTATCGCGGCCAGACGGATCGGTTCCTAGGGCTTGTCGAAAGCTATCTGAAAACAGCCTACACCCAAATGCAGGCATGCGATTTTTCCGGCCTTATCAAGGCGATTGATGCCGTAACCGCCGCGCATAAGAACGACGAACTTGATGCATTAGCGGAAACCATCAAAGCCGACATAGATCTGCTAGCCGAGAAGGCAAAAGTAGCTAAGGCGGAACATTGGGAAGGCTCCGTGCGAGACAATTCAGGACTGAAAGACTTAGCCACTGCATTTGAGCCTTTGGCGGATCAGGCCAAGGCTTTGGCCAAGGAAATCGACCATCTCAACAAGCTGGCAACCCGTGTGCACGAACAGGAGGTGCAAGAGGGCACCAAACCGGCAGAGGGCAAAAAGCGCCTGAATGAACTTGATGCCGCGCGTCATGATGTGACCGAGCACCTAAAGATGGCACGCTACTTCCACACTCAGGCTGAGTGGTTACAAACGCGTTTTCCTAATGCAGAGCTTTGCGATGTCGAGGGGCTGGTCAAGCTCGTCAGTCGCGATGAGCTCAAGGCCAATGACTGGAGCCTGACACCGGGACGCTATGTCGGCGTGGCCCCGGAAGTGGAGGATGAGGACTTCGATTTCGAAGAAGCGCTACGCGACATCCATATTGAAATTGATGGATTGAACTTGGAAGCGGTGATCTTGGCCGAAACAATCAAGAAGAATTTTGAAGAGTTGATCGTATGAGTTGGGTTGAGACAACAATTGGTGAATTTGTCGAAATCAAACATGGGTTTGCATTCAAAGGTGAATTCTTCAGAAATGACGGAGAGTACGTCGTCTTGACCCCGGGAAACTGTCATAATGATGGTGGATTCAAAGCGAAAGGCGACAAGGAGAAACGCTATACCGGTGAGGTACCTAAGGGGTATTTGCTTAAGAAAGGCGATCTTTTAGTCGTAATGACTGACTTAGTGGGTACTGCTCCAGTGTTGGGCGGATCATTCGTGATCCCAGAGGATAACATTTATCTCCACAACCAGAGGCTTGGCCTAGTTACTCTGAAAGAGGGAGTTGAGGCTGATAAAGGTTTCTTCTACCATCTTTTTAATACCCATGATTATAGAGGGCAAATTCGAGGTTCAGCGAGTGGCGCAACAGTTCGACATACCAGCCCAAATCGAATATTGGCCTGCCGAGTTAAAGTTCCCGACCTTGCATCCCAAAAACGCATCGCCTCTGCTCTCTCAGCCTATGACGAGCTGATCGAGAACAACCGGCGACGGATTGCGTTGTTGGAGGAAGCGGTGCGGCTTTTATATCGCGAATGGTTTGTCCATTTCCGCTTTCCCGGCCACGAACACGTCAAAATCATCGACGGCGTGCCGGAGGGGTGGAGCATTCGCCTGCTTCCTGAACTCTGTGTTGGCAAAAACGGAATTCAGACTGGTCCGTTTGGCAGTCAATTGCATCAATCAGACTACACTTTTGAGGGCGTGCCGGTCGTTATGCCCAAGGACCTAAAGGGTTTTCGAATATCCACCGATACAATAGCACGAATACCAGAAGAAAAAGCTCACGAGCTTGGTCGGCACGTGATGTCTGTTGGTGATATCGTTTATGGACGCCGCGGCGATATTGGTCGCCGCGCATTAATTGGTGAACCTGAAGACGGCTTTTTCTGTGGTACTGGATGCCTTCGCATTAGACCTGATGCTAATAAAATAAGACCACTGTATCTTTTTGAAACTCTCGGGTCGGCATCTACTGCCGGATTTATCGCTAATCAGGCGCGAGGTTCAACAATGCTGAACTTGAGCGCTGGTGCTCTGAAAAATGTCCCAATCCTTTGCGCCCCGAACCACCTGCAAACCGACTTCGTCGATTTGGCGGGGACGATCAGAAAGCAGATTGAAATATTGGCATCTCAATCGGACCAGTTAGCCAGAGCCCGAGATCTTTTACTACCACGCCTCATGGATGGGAGGTTGGAAGTCTGAACTGATGAACGATTTTACCGAAGACAGATTGGCCCAGGAAACGCTTGCATCCTATTTGCAGGATGACCTGGGATGGGACAACATCTTTACGTTCAACACCGAGATTTTTGGTCCGGAAGGAACACTGGGCCGGAAATCAGACCGGGATGTCGTTCTTACCCGTCATCTGGGCGAAGCGCTGGTTCGCCTAAATCCGGGTCTGCCTGATGAGGCCTATAGCTCAGCACTCCGCCAGATCACAGATACGCTTGGTTTCCAATCTATCGTTCAGACCAATCGTGAGAAATATGAACTAATCCGCGATGGAGTGCTGGCCAGTTATAAAAAAGACGGAGAAATCAAGAAAAGTCGTCTGAAGGTCTTTGATTACAAAGACATCGATAACAATCATTTCCTCTGCGTTCGCGAAATGTGGGTCCGTGGTCCCAATGGGCACCGCCGTCGACCGGATGTAGTTGGATTTGTGAATGGGTTGCCTTTGCTGTTTGTCGAGCTGAAGCGTCAGGACAAGTCTTTGCGTCGTGCCTATGAAGGCAATTTCCGCGACTATATGGACACGATCCCGCAGCTTTTCCATTTCAATGCAGTTGTGATGTTTGGCAATGGTGAGAGGGCTAAGATTGGCTCTATCACGGCAAAGTATGAGCATTTCAGTGATTGGAAGCGTCTGGCAGAGGGTGACAAGGGCGTTGTGCAGATGGAAACCTTGCTCAAAGGCGTCTGCAAACGGGAAAACTTCCTGGATATCTTTGAAAACTTCACATTGTTTGATGACAGCACGGGCAAGCTCATCAAGATTGTTGCGCGAAACCATCAGTATCTTGGTGTCAATCGTGCATTGCAGTCCGTCATTGATCGCAAAAAACAGCACGGAAAACTTGGTGTGTTTTGGCATACGCAAGGATCGGGAAAGTCCTATTCGATGGCCTTTTTTGCACAAAAGGTGCGTAGAAAGCTTGGTGGAAACTTTACCTTTCTGGTGCTGACGGACCGTTTGGACCTAGATAATCAGATTTACAAAACCTTCGCGGGTGTAGGGCTTGTGAATAATGACAAGGACCCATGTCGGGCTGAAAGCGGCAAGATGCTCAAGGAATACTTGGGCGAGCAGAAGGCTTTTATCTTTTCGTTGATTCACAGGTTTAACCAGAAGATCGAAGACGGGCAGGAATATTCGACCCGCGACAACATCATTGTCATGACGGATGAAGCGCACCGTAGCCAATATGGAACGTTGGCAATGAACATGCGTGATGCGTTGCCGAATGCCAGCTATATCGGGTTTACCGGCACACCACTTTTCACCAGTGACGAGATTACCCAGCGCGTGTTTGGCGGGTACGTGTCGACCTATGACTTCCAAAAGGCGATCCAAGATAACGCGACCTTACCGCTATATTACGATGCGCGCGGCGACAAACTGGGCCTTACAGTCGAAGGGCTGAACGAAAAACTTGCTGCAGTAATTGAGGCTGCGGAAATTGAAGATGCAGATGTTGCGGCGAAGCTCGAAGACGAGATGAAACGCGAGTATCACGTCGTCACGGCAGAAAAACGTTTGCGTCATATCGCTCATGACTTTGCGAGCCATTACTCGACCAATTGGGAAACGGGTAAGGCGATGTTCGTCACGATTGACAAGATCACTGCGGTTCGGATGCATGGCTTTATCAAGGAAGCATGGCAGTCTCTCATAGCGTCGCTGGAAGCCGACCTGAAAAATGCGCGCGATGATCAGGATCTTTTGGGTCGGGAACGACATCTTTCCTGGATGCGTGAAACCGAAATTGCGGTTGTGGTTAGCGACGAGCAGGGCGAAGTGGATCGGTTCCGCAAATGGGGCCTTGATATCGGGCCGCATCGCAAACTCATGAAAGAAGGATTCATTCTGGAAGATGGCAAGCGGCTGGATCTTGAAACTGCCTTCAAGCGCGAAAATCATCCATTTCGTGTGGTGATCGTGTGCGCTATGTGGCTGACAGGTTTTGATGTGCCGTCACTCTCGACGCTTTACCTCGACAAGCCGCTTCAGGCCCACACGTTGATGCAAGCAATTGCCCGCGCTAACCGTGTGAAAGAGGGCAAGAATAACGGTCTGATTGTCGACTATTGCGGTATCCTCAAGAACCTTAGAAAGGCACTGGCGACCTTCGCGGGGCATTCGGGAGAAGACGGTTTTGACGGCGAGGGACCAGAGAAAGACCCGCTACATCCGGAAGAAGAACTGCTGGGGGAATTGTCAGGCGCAATCGGTTTTGCCCGCAAACTCCTTCAGGATAACGGCTTTGAGCTTGATATGTTGCGTACAACAACCGGTTTTGCGAAGATCAAGGCACTGGTAGATGCCAAGGAAGCGGTCAATCTTGATGACGAGAGCCGCAAGAAGTTTGAAATCTCAGCCCGATCTGTATTCAGAAAATACAAAGCTTGTCTGACTTTTGAAGGTGTCCAAGCCTATCGCTCGGATTATGAGGCGATTAATTTCATCTATAAGACCCTGCAGGAAGATCGTCAGAAAGCCGACACTTCGGCAATAATCCAGAAACTGAATGCGATTGTTAGTGACGCCATCGACGTCAAGGCCGACGTAGATTCAGGTGACAAGGTTTTTGATATCTCGAAGATCAACTTTGACCTGCTGCGCAAAGAGTTCGCGAAGAGTGAGAGCAAGCGTTCAGATGTTCAGGATATGAAGACGGTTGTTGAAAATCGGCTGCGTAAGATGTTGATGCAAAATCCGCTGCGCGTTGATTTTCAGGAACGCTTTGACGAGATTGTTCGCGATTACAACAAGGAAAAAGACAAGAACACCATCGAGGCGACCTTTGAAGCTCTTATGAAACTGTCAGTTGAAATGAGTGAAGAGCAGCAGCGCCACGTTAAAGAAGGTCTTGAGAGCGAGGAGCAGCTCGCAGTGTTCGATATGCTGCTTAAGCCTGCCCTTTCGAAGGCTGAAATCAAGAAGATCAAGTCGGTCGCTGTGTCGCTTTTGAAAGAGCTCGAAAAGCAGATGCGGGACGTGCAGGACATCTTCTCTAAGGTATCGACCCGTGACCGTTTTCGTCAGTCAATCTATGATTTTCTCTATGATGATCGGACGGGATTGCCGGTTGAGGATTATTCCGAAGAAGAATTGGTTAATAAGACTGATCTAATTTTCGATTTTTTTGCAATGCAGGCGCGGTCTCAAGCCAATCATTACTCCGGAGGGGTTGTTTACAATGATTATTGAGGAACTCAGACTCTCTAATTTTAGGTGTTTTGGTCAAGAGCAAACGACATTGAGGCTCACCGACAGTGTGACCACAATGATTGGCGGGAATGGGTCGGGTAAGACAGCCGCTCTCGTCGCATTGTCTCGCTTATTTGGTATCAACCGAAGTCAGCGTTCCGTCCTGAAGACGGATTTTCATCTGGGTAAAGATGATGGTGAAATTGCAGATGGTAAGATGCTTTACATCGAGGCGGTTTTGGCATTCCCAGAACTCGGCGAAGATGGTGCAAATGATCCAGGTGGGGTAGCTGAGTTTTGGCGCCAGATGGCCGCTACTGAAGATGGTACTGCGCTTAAAGCAAGAGTGAGACTACAAGCAACTTGGGTTGAAGATGGCACGCCCGATGGAGCTGTTGTTGAAGACATGCGATGGATAACCCGCATGGATGAGGAATATGTTTGGGAAGACTGCCCTAGAGTGTCGGCCACAGATCGCTCCGCAGTTCAGATGATCTATGTTCCGGCAAACCGAAGTGCAAACGATCAAGTTAAAGCCCTATTGCGTGGCCGTCTTTGGCGGGCCGCAAAGTGGTCTACGGATTTATCTGAAGCCGTTGCAACCAATACAGCTGCCATTCAAGAAGAATTTTCAACAGAAGAGCCTGTCGAGTTCATCAAGGAGAGACTCCAGAATCGATGGTCCCAAGTCCATGCAGCCGACACCGACACCGAACCAGTGTTGCGTCTTGTAGAAGGCCGTTTCGAGTCCTTGATCGGTCAAGCTGAAGTAAGGTTCAGACCAGATGAAGCCGGGTTGGAACGCGAATTGGACCGCCTTAGTGATGGTCAAAAATCCTTGTTCCAAATTGCTCTGACTGCCGCCACTTTAGAAGTCGAACAAGATGCGGCCGCCTTAGAGGCTGAGGATTGTCCGTTTGATCAATCCCTATTGCGACGGGTTCCGTTGACTATTCTTGCGATTGAGGAGCCAGAAAATTCGTTATCTCCATTTTTTCTCTCACGGATAATGCAATTAGCGACCGACATTGGACAAATGCCGACCGCACAAGTCATGATAGCAAGTCACAGTTCAAGTATCCTGTCACGGGTCACGCCGGAGAGCATTCGGTACTTTCGTCAAGATCAGATGACGGCAATTTCCAACGTCCGTGAACTGACATTGCCAGAAAGCGAAAGTGACGCTGGAGCCTATGTACGGTTGGCTGTTCGAGCTTATCCCGAACTGTATTTTGCTCGTTTTGTGGTGCTTGCTGAGGGAGATTCCGAACAGTTAGTACTTCCCCGCATAGCGGAAGCGCAGGGCATTGCTTTAGATCGTTCATTTGTTCCTATCGTGCCACTCGGGGGGCGTTACGTTTCCCATTTTTGGCGCTTGTTAAAGGATCTCGAAATTCCCCATGCTACACTTCTCGATCTTGACCTTGGACGCCAGCACGGTGGGGTAAACAATTTGAGGACCATCGTTGCAGAGCTCGCGGACGTAGGTGAGTCCATGGTTGATACAATTGCTGCAAGCGTGACTGAGACGATAGATGTCGACGACTTGGCAGATATTACAGATAACGAATTTGCTTTGTTCGAACCTGACGCGGATGCTGAAACGTTGCGAGGCGACGCTTGGATCGAAGCGCTTCGCGAGAAGAATGTGTTCTATTCATTTCCTATCGACATTGATTTTTCAATGGAGATGGCGTTCCCAAATATCTACCGCGTGAATAATCCAGGTGGCCACGGGCCTTCGACGAATGCTGAGCAGATTGCAAAACGGAAGAAGACTGTCTTAAAGAAGAACGGAAAGCCTGAGCTTTATCCCGATGCATTTGATTTGGATTTTGTTTGGTATTCATATCTTTTCATGCAAGCGAGTAAACCTGATACGCATTTGGCAGCAATTTCCAAAATCGAGGATGATGATCTTTCCGATGAATGCCCAGAAGAGCTCAATGCACTCCTAAAGAAAATTTCCGAAGCACTCGAGGTTGAAAACCAATGAGTTTTATCTCGGCAGAAGATTGGGCGCCAAAAGGGGTTGCTGCGCTTGAACCGGCAGCGATGACCGCTCTACGACTGACGAACCAAAGCGTTACCGTAGTAGCCAGTGCGGGAGCCGGAAAGACCGAATTCCTTGCCCAGAAGGCAGCTTACCTTTTAGAGACGGGACTATGTCCTGCACCAAAGAGGGTTTTGGCCATTAGCTTCAAAAGAGATGCAGCTAAGAACTTAGCTGAGCGTGTCCATCAGCGCTGCCCAAGTGATATGGCAAGGCGTTTCGACTCTCTAACCTTTGACGCTTTCACCAAAAGCTTGGTTGATCGGTTTGGGGCGGCCATTCCAGCTCCATATACACCTGCGCCTACCTACAGCATTGCTTTTCCAGGGCGACGTGACTGGGATGATTTCTTGCGAGTACAAGGTGCACCGAACCAGTCGGGTCAAACGCTATCCTACCACATAACGAATGCAGCCCTGCCGATCGATCAATCCGACCTCTCGGATGGTTGGAAACGCATGGTAAAGGCATATTGGGACAAGTCGCTTCGCGATCCGAACGATAGCCTTTTGGCGTTCCCGATGCTCAATCGTCTAGCCGAGTTCTTACTAAGAGAAAACGAACAAGTTCGTCGTGCGTTGCGATTGACCTACCCATTTATTTTTTTGGATGAGTTTCAAGACACAACCTATGCCCAGTACCAGCTTCTAACTACCGCGTTTCTAGGAAGTAATGCCATGTTGACGGCTGTCGGTGATGATAAACAAAGGATCATGGGTTGGGCTGGGGCGATGAAGGATGGCTTTGAGCGCCTTGAGGCAGACTTCCAGACTACTGAGGTGGCACTGTTGTCAAATTGGCGGTCGCATGCAGATCTTGTGGCCATCCAACAAGTCATAGCACATGCCATTGACGACCAAACACCTGTCGTTCAGGCTAGAGCAGATAGAACTATTGACGACGATATCGCAGCGATTTGGACTTATGATACAGCAGATGCAGAATGCGAGGGCATAAGCGACTGGGTCGCAAATCAGGTGCGGTCCGGTACAATTTCGCCAGATGAGGTTGCAATTTTGGTTCGGATGAGAGCTGACGATGTTGAAGCAGAGCTTTCACCAATATTCGCGAGAAAAGGTCTTATACTGCGAAATGTCGCACGGAATGTTGGAGAAATTGCCATTCAGGACTTGCTGGCTGAAGAGCTGACGGAAGCGGTTCTTCCGCTAATAAAGCTTGGCGCACGTCAACGATCTCCTGATGACTGGCTGATTGCCACCAAACTTCAAGAAACGTTACGGGGAATCGAACCCGAAGATGAGGACGGCGGAGCTTTGATCCTCGCTGACCTTGAAGCGTTTGTCTTGGACCTTAGATGTTTCATGAGAGCAAACGCACCCTCCGAAGCCTGCTGTGACGAAGTTTTCAAAAAAGCCCTAGATTTTCTTAACGAAAAAGTTTTTCGCAGTGCAGTTTCAGCATATAATCGCGACCGAGACTACACCCGCGTGAAAACTGGGTTTGGGCTCTTGCTCCACGAAAGCTCTGAAAATGCCCAAAGCTGGGACGAGGTACTCAATCGGTTTGAGGGCGTAGGGCAGACGCCACTGATGACCGTTCACAAAAGCAAAGGGCTAGAGTTTCACACCATGATTTTTCTTGGTCTCGATTCACAAAGTTGGTGGAGCCTGAAACCAACTTCCGATGAGGAACTAAAATCCTTTTTTGTTGCTTTCACACGTGCAATGCAACGCGCTTTCTTTACTCGGTGTGCTGAACGCGGCCCTACAATCAACTGGCTTGAAGAGATGTTGGCACCTGCTGGAGTGCCATCAGTCGTTGGACCAGAGTGAAACATTAGTTTCAGTAGCTCCTGCAACAAAAACTACAGGTCTCAGGTCAAATTCCAAGGGCTATTCAATGACTCCTGTGAAAGACGTTGTGAGACGACGACCGGGAAATTTGTGGCTTGTTTAGAACTATTTTTAGTGCCTCGTAATGGGCCGTAATCAAGACGATGGCAAGTGGATCTTGATGTGCCTCCATCAGCAAAAACATCTTCCAATTTCGTAAAGCCCGTACCATCAAGCCGGGCTGTTGGTGCAGGCCCTTGCGCTTGCCAAGGTAACGTCGCCAAAGGGTAAGGGTGTTGCTGTGCCGAACAAGCGGGCGCTGCTTATAACGGCGTTTCGGTTTGACGTCTTTCTTGTGTGGTTTTGCTTGCTTCGCCTCAAACACCCCAAACCGTTCTTCGAGCATTTTTTTGCTACAAGATCGATCCAATTGACTGGCCTTCATGGCTTGGCCATCCGGGCTCATAAGGACCATACCGTTACCACGTAGCTTGATGCTTATGTCGTACCCAGAGAGAACCTCGTGCGCTTCCTGCCAGGTGTTTGCCTTTTCTAACCCTTCCAGTATCTCCTCACGATGTTTCAATACATGCCGCTGGAATGATTCCTGCCAGGTATGTGCTTCATAATTCCGTGCAGCAGGTGAGAGCTTGTTTGGATCACGCTCCTTGCCATCCGTCATACCAGGATCGATGGCGAGACCGTATTTCTTCTCCATCTCGCGCGAGACCTTAGCGAGGATATTAAAGTCTCTATGAGGTGTAATGACCTTGAGCGTTTCCGGATGCACCTTGTTAAAGGCAATATGCATGTGGAAATTATCGGTGTTGATATGCGTTCCCGCCACACGCTGATGATCGCCGTAGCCAAGTGCCTTGGCATATTCCGCCTCGATGGCCATCAGATCATCTTTGGTTAGTTTATCCTGATCACCCGGCCGGAATGAAACGACAAGGTGATAGGTTTTGTCGGCAATATCGGGCTTTTGCCGCCGCACCGCTTCGACTTCCAGAAGGGCCAGATTTAGATCCTCGATATTTGTGCCGGCATCGCAGTTGCGGATCCAGAACTGATGGAGTTTCTCATCTTTCTCCTCGGCTGCTGCGATGTATTCGCCAAGGCGCGTGTAATTATCTGGCACCCCTGATTTTTTGCCAATCTTAGTCGCGATCATGACTGGGCCTGTTTGCGTTTACCCGTTTGAAGCTGGTCGCGGATCTCGCCAATGGAGATTTTGAGCTCTGCCTGTGTTTCTTCAATATCGCGGATCATATCATCGAATTTTTTGAGAAGATCTGCTGAAAGCGGCTCATCAAGTGCGAGTTTAAACAGGTTGCCCAATCTCGCCTGATCGGCATTGACCTTCAGAAGATCGCGAATGCCCTGCCATGCGGCAAAGTCGCTGGCACTCGGCAGCTTGGCATTCATCAACAATCGTTTGAGCAGCTCCGAGCGGGACAGGCGCATTTGATGGGCCAGCTGATCGATGCGCTCTTTCTCTTCGTCGTTAAGATAGGTTTTGATGACGTGGCGTTCGGTGGCCATGGCATGGTCCCAGTATCGATAAAAAGGTACCGGTGGCGTTCATCTCGCCACCGGCTTTCGGGGGATCAGACCGCCAAGCTGGCGTCCTGTTGCTCGGGTCCCCGTGTTCTCGCTTTGGCTTTCGGTTTGGTCATGCCGAGTTGTTCGGTGACAAAGCGTTTCAACGCCTCAATCCCGCGTTCCCGATGAATGTCGTTAAAGTCGGTCAGACCTTTGGTTTTTTCCTCATCACTGAGATCCGGACGCAGGATTTTCGCTCCGGTCAACTCAGATGCGCGTTCAGCGCCCTTGATCCCGGCATTGACCTTCTTGGCATGATCGTCGTCAGCGGCAATCACCAATGGCCGGTCCGGATGCTTCTTGTGAAGGGCCTCGGCCACAGGTGCCAGATTGCCGGAATCAAGCGCGACCAACACCGTCAGCCCGCTGGCCATATGCAGGCTTTGTCCGGTGGAATAACCCTCGGTGACGATCATCGGGCCTTTGGGATCGCCCTCGATCATATGCATCAGGCCGCGCTTTCTGCCGTCCTTGAGATACATCTTGGTGCCATCGGGATGGATGGTCTGGATGTTCTCGATAAAGCCTTTCTCATTGGTCATCGGCATGAGCAGGTTGCCCGATTGATCAATGCGCAGATCACCTGCAGGCACCTGTTTGTTCTGCAGATAGGGGTGATTGCTCGGCGCTGGTTCAGCATTCTGGAAAATCCCGTAGGCCCGCTTGGCAACGGCGCGATATTGTGCACGGAGTTCCTGTTCCTGAGCTGCCTTGCGTGCCGCCGCTTCGGCTCTGGCCTGTTCCAGTTCTTTCGGATCAACCTTGGTGCCGGTCGCCACCCATTTGACCGGATCCTGTCCGGATTTGTAATTGGTGATGTTGCCTGCCGGAAGACCTTCGAGGAACCCGCGATAGGATCCGCTTTTCTGGCCCTTGCGGTCTCCTTCAACCGCTACCCGGTGCCATTTGCCATCCATGGTCGGTGGCCCATCGAGGATCAGGCCATTTTCCTTAAGCGCCTGGGCAAATTCGTCTTCGGGATTGATCTTCGGTTCCGTGGCTTTGGCTTTGGTGTCCTGCCAGCGTTTGAAGGGTTCAAGCTCCATATCATCACGTGCATACCAGGCTTTGGCGCGACGATCCCATTTTGCCCCGAGCGCCTTGGCCTCATCTTTTTCACTGAATGGCACATTGAGATAGATGCGTTTGCGTTCGGTCTTGGCGTCCTGGTTGGGAGCCTGTGACATCTCATCACTCATGGCATTTTCCTTCTGTCGTTCAACAGCCGGGTTGTGGGCGATGGTTTTGGTTTGTTCTTTGGCTTTCACCGGGATCAGGCTTTGGCGCAGATCCGGCTCCATGATCCAGGTGCGGATGTTCTCTGCATCCCGCGCAGCGGTGAACAGCGCATTGCGATCTTCCTTGATCGCTTTCATCCAGGAGCCGACATAGGCGGCGTGGCGTTCCGGGTAATGGCCAAGGCCAAGCTCGGTGGTCAGCATGTAGCTGGCGATCTCGGCGCGTAGTTCTTCCTTGGCGTAAACTTCCGAGCCGAACGGCCCGAACTCGCGGGCCATGCGTGATTGATGTCCGGTCGCGTGGCCAAGCTCATGCAGGGCGGTGGCGTAATATTCATATTGGCCTTTGAAGGCGGCCTGATGGGGCATATGGATCTGATCAGTTGAGGACCGGTAAAAAGCCCGGTCATTCTGATCATGAAAGATCGGCACATTGCCCTGCTTGAGGATCTGTTCGGCCCGTTCGACCGGGCTGATGGCTGGTTCGGGCGCGATGTAGGGGGCAAGGCCATCGATCTGTTCAGCATTAAACACGACAGCATGAAACACCCGTGGCCGGTCAAGGCGGACCTCGCGGGTTTTGGCGACACCCTTGTCGTCGAGAACCGGCTTGCCGTTGTCATCGAGCACTCTCTCGCGCTCGGACCATTTCCAATACTCGATCATGGTGCCTTTCTCACCCTTGCGGACTTGCGCGTCCTGGGCCGCCGCCTGGCGATAGGTCATCCAGCGCGGATCGGAGCGCCCGCGCATTTCAAGCCAGAGCGCATTGATGCCGCGATAGTCCTTGCCGGAGACCGGATTGAAAGGAGCCATGCGGACCTTTCCCGGTTCCCATGGCTTTTGCCAGGGGGCGGTGCCCGCTTCGATATGGCCAAGCAGCTCCTCGACCACCTGATCGCGATAGCTCTTCTTATCAGCCATGGTTCGAACCCTCCGCCTCAGCAGTCGGGTCGATGCCGTCAAAATGACTGTCGAGCGCATCATCAGCCGAAAGCGCGTCTTCGCTAAAAGCGCCCATCGCCTCGGCAATGTCCGGATCAACCGGCACAGGGCCAATCTGGCTTTCGCTGTTGATCATCGAAGAGGCGAGTGCGAGATAGTCCTGGTCATTGAGGGCTGCAGAGGAGGCAGTGGTGCTAGGCGTGTTTGGTGACTTCATGGTTTGGTTCCTTTGAGAGAGGCAGGTGTGTTGGAAGAGAGCGCCATTTGCGGTGGCGTCATTTGCGAACGGCGGCATAGTTCTCGATCAAGGAAATAGAGCTTTTGACGGCCAAGAATGGGCGGCAGACCGGCGACAAAGATCAGGGCATCGCCGGGGACGGGTTTGCGGCCCTCGGTATCAATGATCTGTAGGCGCATACATTCATCAGGGGTGAGAAGCGGGCGGGAGGTTTCGGCAAGATTGTCCGAGACCGATCCGAGATCGCCCATCCGGCCAGAGCGCGATCTGCGTTTCTGAACGATGGTTGCTTTGCCGGTCATGTCCGAGAGCAGCTTGGCGGTTTCGAGCTTGTTTGGTGTGAAGGCGACCCGGATCTTGCAATTGGCCATGATTGATTCATCACGCCCGTAATGCTTGAAGAGCTGTTCGGTGTTCTGAACAATGATCATGGCTTTGAGGCCGTAGCCCGCCATGAAGGCCAGTGATTCCTCGAAGATCTCCAGCTTGCCGATGGAGGTGAACTCATCGAGCATCAAAAGCAGGCGGTGCTTGTATCCGGCGAGCGTTTGGCCAGATCCAAACTCCATGCGCTCGGTCAGACGACGCATGAACAGGTTGAGGATGATGCGCAGCAGGGGACGCAAGCGATCCTTGTCTGCAGGTGAAACGACAAGGAACAGTGCCATTGGCGCTTCACCATTCATCAGATCATGAAGACGGAAGTCACTGGTGGCGGTATTCCGCGCAATGATGGGATCCGCAAAGACCGTCAATTGCGTTTTGGCGGTGGAATGCACGCCAGAGCGTTCTTGCGGGGCTTTGATCATCATGCTGTTGGCCCCGCGCCGAACTTCCTTGTTCACATGGGCTTTGCCATGATCAAAGGCAGCCATCTCCGCAAGGATATGCTCGAAATTGTCATCAGCCTGTTCAGATTGGCCATCTTCGCTTGGTTGCCCGGTGATGCCGGACAGGAAGATGTTCACGTCATCAAAGCAGGCGATCCGGCTTTCATCGCGCTTTACGCGATAGATGACATGGAGCAATACGACTGAGAGCCAGCCCCAGCCTTCCTCGCGCCAGTAGTTTCCGGACATGCCTTTGCCGTCCGGATCAATGATCATTGCGGCGATGTTCTGACAGTCGGCAATATCCTGTTCGCTATCGATTCGAACTTCGGCCAGCGGATTAAACCGTGCCGAGCCCGAAGGTGCGGCAGGCTCAAACCGCAATACCCGATGACCAATGCTGGCAAGCCAGCCACCTGTCTTGGCAAAGTTCTCGCCTTTGATATCAAGACAGAGAATGCTTTCGCGCCAACTGAGTAAGGTCGAAAGGATCAGGCTGACACCTTTGCCGCTTCTGGTTGGTGCCCAAACCAGAACATGTTCAGGTCCGTCATGGCGCAATTCGCGCACCCGGCCAAACCATGATGGCCAGCCACCGATCACAACACCGTCCTTGCGAAACAGGCGCGCTTTCTTGAGATCCTTCAGCTTTGCCCAACGGGCCGAGCCATGCAGCTCGTCGCCCTTGCGATTTCCTTTGAGGGTGCTGTTATTGGCACGAGCGGCCAGCGCCAGCACGCCGAACATGCAAAGCAGCCCAGTGATGCCGATCCACAGTGCTGGATAGAGCATTTCATCGGGAAGACCAGCCGGGTGCGTGGCAGCATCGAGTGTCCATTGCCACCAGCGCAGATCCAGCGCGTCAAAGCCAACTGCCAGACGCCATTGCCAGAGAATGGCAGTGATCATCCCAAGCAGGATGATGGGCAGAGAGACGCGGTAAAGAGCAGTCATTATGCCGCCTCCTTGCCGTCTTTAAGCACATATCGATCATTTCGCGGTTCCCAGATATCGGTGATCCGCCGCCAGCCATCGGCGTTGCGTTTGATCTGAACGACAACATCAACCAGTTCGGCCAGAAACTCCGGCACACGTGGCATGGTTTCACCGGCCCAGGCGATGTTCTGATCGAACTTGCGGTGAATGGCTTGCCAAGGGCTTTCGGCATGGATGGTGCACATAAATCCGGTGACCCCGGAATTAAGGGCTGCCAGTGCGGCAAAGGCGTTTTGGGTGCTGATCTCACCAAACAGGATATGATCAGGCGTGATCCGCATTAGGTGATCATAGATCTCGCGCCAGCCGACCATGCCACTGCCCGTTCCGGCCTCTCGGGCCGCGATCAAGCCATTGCCATCCCAGAACTGCTCGATATGCAGTTCCGGAGTGTCTTCGATGGCCAGCACGCGCCGGGCCGGATCAATGGTGGTGAGCAACATGTTGAGCAAGGTGGTCTTGCCGGTGTTGGTCGCGCCACTGATGATCATGTTGGCGTCATTTGCGACCTTATCGATCAGATAGTCGCGGATAGCCGATGTCACCCCTGCCTGTTCCCAAGATGGCGTGAAAGGATGCTTGCAGCGGATCGCGAGGCTCAGATGTGATCGGACCGAGGCCCCAACAAGGATCTCGCAGCGATGATTGCCCGGCAGGATGCAGGAGAGCTTTGGATTGTCATCGGGATTGAACTTCAGACCACGCTGGTTGGCGAGGCTGATCGCGATCCGCTCAATGGCGGCCAGTGTAAGAGCAGGATCCTCGATCTCGCGCTTGCCTTCCCCGCGTCGTTCGGTCACGACGCGGTGCGGGCGGTTCATGCGGATTTCGACTGTTGAGAGATCGCCGTAGTAGCTGGCCAGAGGGCCGAGGATCTTCTCAAACAGGGGATTGGGGGAAAGGGCGTTCATTACCACCACCCCCAGCTGCCCATGCAGCTGCTTTTCACTGCATCGGTGTGTGCCGGTGATCCGCCGGAATTGCCACGGTAATTGATCCAGTACTGGTTGCCCGAGCGCTTCTGCTCATAGGCTCCATATGCGGAAGATGTCGTACAGGTTTTGTCTATGGCATCGCCAATGATCTCACCGTCTTCGCGCTTGATGATCTTTGTGCCGACGCTAGATGTGTAGTTGCAATGATTTGAGAGTGAGACAGTATTGTTCACCCATGAATAACCATCGCCGCCGCCCTGGTTTACATATCCGCCTGCGGTGTAACTGCTATTACCGCACGGACCTCCACTATGATTTTGCGGAGCAGTCCAACTCGAATAGGTAGGGGCGGCCCAGCTAACAACGGCACTGCAGACATTCCCCAGATTTGCAGGTGCTGCTTCATCGACTTTCAGGCCGTAGGTCGTGCCATCGGGCCGCTTATAGGTGTTTACAAGATCACGCCCTTCAAAGCGGGTGCAGTCCTCATACCAGATATCGCCATTGGCCTTTGGTCCCTGACCATCATAGACATAAGCGGTTTGCGGTTCGCCCGGCAGAACTTCACTGGTCTTGATGTTGTAACGTCCTTTCGGCGTGCCTTCGATATAGACCGTGGTCAGGCGATAGGAAAACAACTGGTCGTCATGGTTTTGCCAACCGGTGGTCTCGACATGATGCGGGTAGGCAATCTCGCTATCCTGGCATTCGGTGACATATTGCGGGACGCCATCAAGCAGATAGTAAAAGCGCTCGCGACCATAACTGGTGCCAGCTGCAAGATCGTGGTTCCAGAGTGAGGGATTGTCACAGCCATCAATCGTCGATTGGATAGCGATATTGGCGCTGTCGGGCTTGCATTCGGTGATGAATTGCTCAACCCCGTTGACCACAATCTGCTTACGGCTTTGGCGGGTGACGGTGCCAGCCGCCTGATTAATGATCGGTGCGCAAACTTCCTGACCAGCAGCACTTTTATAGACGGTTTCGTGGAGGTATTCCGTGCCATTGTCCGAGCAGGCATCAGCCTGCCAGGTGGTGCCGTTCAGTTCATAGATATGACGACCGGTCTGATAGGAGCGACCAGCGGCAAAATCATGCCGGATGGAACAGCCATCAGTGACAGAGACCAGCGGAACCGCGGCCAGTTCTTCGGAAGGTTCGCAGCTTCTGACCTGGACTTCATTGTTGCTGGCATTGACATATACGAGGGACGCCTGCGGAACCGCCATCATCTCGTTATAGTCAAGATAGATCGAGCAGGCCGAGGTCTTCTCTGTGATGTCAAAGACCTTGTCTTCATCCTTCAGGCAATCCGTGACTTCCTGACGGTTGCCGCCGCCATCGGTGTAATAAAGCAGATACTGTGCGGTTGCCTGGCGCGTCTCCATATCGATGGTATCGCCGCAAACAGAATAGCTGCGATCCAGCGGATAGCGATCTGCACCGTCTTCGCAGGCCCCCGCGCTTACATTCCCGTCTTCGGTGGTTTCAACCCGGCTTTGCTGGACAGCAACGAGCTGGGCCAGATCAACTCGGATATTGCAGCCTTCTGTGGTGACACGCACGGTCGGTGTGCTGGTATCTTCCTCAACATCAAGGGCTGATGGTGTCGAATAGCCAGCCGCATCGGCATTCTTTGATGCATTCGACCCGACGTTGTTTGAGGCTCCAGTATCAGCCTCAGCGCTTTCGGTTTCCTTTTCTTTCTTGTCGTCCTCTTCTTCGACATCATTCAAGCGCTGCAGGGCGGCTAGCAGTGTTTCCTGATCGCCCTCGATGGTGACAGGGGATGCCGGATCAAGCTCGGGGCTGTCCATATTGAACTGGGCGACAAAATCGTTTGAATCGAGCGGTTCGGATTTGCCGTCTTTTTCAACGCCGGTCAGCACCAGTTGAGCGATCAAATTGTCTTCAAAGGTGACATAGCGGGCATACGCCTTCGCGGTGACACCTTCGGTCAGTTTGGGAGGCGCACCGGGGACATCGACCAAGCCAAGATCAATGGCCATCGGTTCGTTTTCTGAGACAGCTGTTCGGGTTTTGGCGCGGGTGATGATATTCACCTTGCGCACCATTTCCTCGATGCCGGGCTCGGCTTGCGAGGTGGTGGTTGGCTCGGCCAGTTGCGCCAGTGCGGGTGAGACAAGACAGGACGACAGGAGCAAACACCAAAGGGTTCGTTTGTTCATGTTTTTACTCCACATTTGCAATGTACCAGTCCGTTGCCGGACGGATCTGAAGGCGGGTGCCTTGGGGGATGGTGATGATGGGTTGCAGCGAAAGCGTCTCCTCGAGGACGCTGGCGCTGATTTCGCCAAAGCGGGTCGAGAGTTCTTCGGCGGCTTTTTCCGCCGCAGCAGTTGCGACTTCGCCGTCACTTTCTTCTGATTTTGTGGTGGCAGCGGCATAGCGCACAGCCGTCGAAATCCCTGTCAGCATGAAGGCGGTGCCATAGCGTTCCCAGAAGCGACGATCCACTTCGCCTGCAGCCCCTTGGCGGCCCTGAATGTCACTGATCGGGGAGGCGAGCTGGCGGATCTCGGCACGATGTCCGGCAATCAGGATCCGTTCACAGGCAATCGACAGGCGCGAGCTTCCCATGTCCTTGGGCGGGTCGTAATTGCAGATCAGTCGGGATCCTTTAGGGATCAGAACGTTGCGCCCGTGATAGCCATAAACATCCCGCGCCGACTGAACGATGACGGTTCCAGTTGCATCACCGCCAACCTGACTGTTGATCCCGGTCTCAAGGATCACGGTGATATAGCGATCTGCCGTAATGATCCGACTGTTATCGACCGGAAGCGTGGAAGTCCGCCGCGGACCTTCATAGTCGGCTTTCTCGTCATCATTGACTGGTAAATCGAGTGGATCAAGTGAGGCAGGGGTTGCCATGCCAGGCAGGACAGCATAGCCCGAAACACCGGCCATATCAGAAGACTGCCACGCCGGGGTGCCCCAGTCTGACGACAAGGAAACGCGATGTTGCCAGGCGGCCTCCAATGCCATGCGATAGGGATCCGGCGCGGGTGCCTCGGCAACCGGCTCAGGTTGCGGCACAGGCTCGGGAGCCGGAGCAGGTTCTGGTTCCGGTTTGGCTTCCTTGATGATGATTGGTGGCATAGTTGGAGTTGGGACCACCGGCGCAGGCGGCGGGGCAGGAAGGGCCCAGACTGATGGATCATCAGCAGGCAGGGTTGGCGGTTCATTGACGACCGGTTCGGCACATACACCCCCAAAGGTCAGGCCAAGTACCAGCGCGACATCACAAAATGCACTCATGCGCCTTCCCCGGTATATTCAACACAGAGGAAGCTCTTGCCGCTCTTGAGCGTAATCAGCGTACGGGTGCTTTCAATGATGTAGGTCTCGCCCTGGACACGGGTATTGACCAGCTCATCAATGCCATCGACCACCACATAGGCAGTCGGTAGTTCGATATCCTTCCAGCGCTTGCCAAAGCGGATATAGGTGAAGTGGTCATCCCGAAAGACTGTCTCTGGGCGCAGTGTTTCATCACCCCAGAGATCATATTCACCCCAGCCATGCAGGGCGTTCGGATCGAACGGGGATTGTGCAACAAAGTCGCCTTCAGGCGTGCCCGGATTGGTGTCGCTCAGTCCGGCAATTGCGCTGTCGATGGAAGCAGGCTTGTTGCCAAGCCCTGGAACAGACATCACCGGGAGGGTGGCTTTACCTATGTCGTCAAAGCCAGAAACTGCCGGATCGCTTTCGATCTGAACGGATCCTTCAATCCGCACAATCAGATCGGGTACATTGACCGAGTTGAAGCTCTCAGCCCTCAGATAAAACGGATAAACAGCACCTGATTTGCCATAGACGACAAGTGAGGTGTCATAACCGTACCCACTGGGGCGCACAGCCAAACGCCGTTCACCGCGTGGTTTGACAGAAAACCCGCCATCATCGCCAAGATCTACCGCTTCAATCTTTTCGCCGCGTGGCAGTTCAATCACCGTGACCATGAACTCGCGTGTGCGGATTTTGTAGGTACAATCATCACACAGATCGGCCGCATAAACCGCATCACTCGGATCTGCATCATCCCAGACATCCTGAACCTGTCCGCTGGTGCGCGGACGGCTCATTGCGTTGAAGTAGCCTTCATTCTGATCGCGGGCCTGATCGACCACGCTCTCGGGTACCGGCATGGCTGGCGCGGATTGTTGCGGGGTGATTTGCGTACCAGAAAACGGTTGCTGCGATTGACCTGGCATGGGTGGGCGTGCAGCGGTCTGCGCGTTTGCACGTTGGTAGCCAAGAAGGAGAACGGCCAGAATGAGGCTGCCAAAAACGATATGGAAAACAAGATTGATCAGGCGTTTCATGACGCGCCTCTTTCTCTAAGCACCATGTCGAGCACGGTGACGCCAAAAGGATTGGTGTATTTGTCGGCTTCGGAGACGTTCTGCAGGCGGGTTGCCAGCGTCAGGTAAGCGCGTAAGTTCTTGCGCGAGATCTCTTTGCCGCGACGATGGTCGATCTGGACGAAATCGACCGCGTATTTATGGTCTGAGGACAAGGTGGCGATGGGATCGATGGAGACGATCCGCACTTCGCGCTCGATGCCTTTTTCGAGAGCTTCGGTGATTAGGCCGCTATCGATCCGCTCGCGTTTGAAGCGTTCCCAGAAGCTGGCATCCGATAACCTAGAGGCTTCGCGCTGGCGTTCTTGCTGTGTGACCGGATCAATCTCGTTGGTGATCAGGACAAAACGTTTTGCCTGGGCTTCAAGGAAGACCTCAAAACCTTCGACCTTCTTGCTGACTGGTTCGACAACATAGGTGCGGTCATCCGGGCCATAGGTCCGGACCAGAGCAATCTCGGTTTCCTTGAGCGGTACGAGATGTGCAACGGTTTGCACCAGAACGACGACGCCAGCGCCAAGCACAATGTTGGTCCCGGCAGACAGGCGCAGCATCCAGGCGAGCCTGCGATGGCTGGCCTGAAAGCTGAACGGGTCTGCAGCAACGGTGGCTTTATGCGTTAAGGCCGCTTTGACCATCGACTTGCGCCCGTTGTCGCGTTTGCCGATGCGCCCTAACCAAGCCATGAGAAGCCCTCACCATTGAACTCAACCGGATCGCAGACACAGGGGCTGAGTTTCATTTCATCGGTTCCAGTTCCGTCTTTGGGGATCTCGCGGTCTTTTGAAACGGAGACACAGCCGGACAGGAAAACGGCAAGGCAAAGAATTGGGATGAAATTTTTTGGGATCAGGCGCATGGCTGCGATCCTTTCTGATTGGTGGCGGTCGAAGATGTAGCGCCCAAGCCAAGAACAAGCTTGGCAAGGGCAAGGACGATGGAAAGCGCAATCCAGATATGAACGGCACTGCGCATCAGACCGGCCAACTGGTCGGCATCAACTTCGCGAAGGGCCATAACGAAGACGATCAGGCTTTCCGGCGAAAACATGCCGGTCAGAACCAGCAGCCAGAGCGCAACGAGGGGAAAAACGGCGATGAACAGAACGACATCACGCAGGAATTGCTTGATACGGTTCATGGCTTGCCTCCCCGATCAAAGGTCGGTGTCTTGAGGCGTTCCATGACGGCATTCTTGGCGGCAACGAGACTGTCTTTGGCAGCACCTGCAGCTCCAACCGGATTGCGAGCGGCGCCCGCGCCCAAGAGAACAGCATCAAGTGCCGCAGAAGCACCGCTCGGCGCGTATTTCTTGGCAGCATTGGCAAGGGAGAGACCGGTTGCGGTCATGCCAGCGGTAATGACGGCAGCGGCCTGATTGGTCAGTTGGGATCCGGCAATTGAGTTGGCCATGCCGGTGGCCTCGGCCATAAAGGCTGTCCCCATCCAGCCAAGAACAATCGCAACCCATAGGCCCGGATTGTCGATTGATGTGATCTCACGAACATTCTCGGTGTTCTGGATATCAAGCGATGCTGCACCATAGAGACACAGAGCAAGGGCAAGTGTTGAGCCGAACAGCACCATGAAGGCGGCAAAGACGGTTCGAACCCCGGTGATCGCCATGCCACGTCCCCAACCAAACCCGACGGCAAGCATCAGGATTGGAGAGAGGGCCGAGAACATCATCACGCGGAAGATGCTGACAACAACCTGACTGAAATAAACAATGATCAAGATGATGTAGGGCAGGGCGAGCAGCACGCCGTAGACCCCAGCCATCAGATTGCCGAGCGAGATGGACGACCAGATTTCAAAGGCGATGCGCAAGACAACGAGTAAGCCACGCTCGGCGACGTAAACGAGTTGTGCCATGCCGCCCAGTGAGGAGGCTTCACTCGGGATCGTGGCGGCTGTAATGCCACCTTCCATACCGGCAGACAGAACAACGCCAGCAGCACTACCCATCGTTGATAAAGCCATCTGATAGATGGAATTTACGAGAGTGGGCCCTTGCCCGCCGAGCAGCAGACCAGCTATAATGATGAACGCAAATTCATGAGCGAATCCAATTAGATCGCCCTTTCCCATGATCATCTTGCCGCCATGAATGACGATCCATAGACCAACGACGGAGAGATAGATGAACCACATTGGGTCGAGCAGCACAGTGCTCAGGTTCTGGGTAAAACTGTTTGCCAGATCGACATACTCCGTCACCACGTCGCATGTCAGGCACATCAGATCATTCGTCACTGTTTCATCCATGACGTTTTTCCTTTTGATTGGCGCAGCGCAGGCGAGTTCTCTCGGTGTGGCGCTGAACAAAGGGGACTATTTGGATTGGGAATATGCTGTGTCGCTTTGGACTAAGTTTGATCGCCCAGCTGCGCTGGAGGAGTGGGATCTGGTGATGCCGGTCTATGAAGCAAATAAAGACCTGATCGCAGGCACTCGCGACGACGTTTTGCAGAAGCTTGCCAATCATCCGCAGGGTGATCTGATCAAACGCGGTCATGACCTGCGTCTGGTTTACGACGTTTGGAAAGATGCCTACCGTTCGATCCTGCCACCAGGTGCGAAGGCGCAGCCATGGAACCAACTCACTGGCTGGAATTGCACCTATGTTAAGAGGCGCAACATCTTCACCGGTGGCTGCAATGATATGCCTGACTGGCGTACCGAAGATGATGTCAATAACCACAATGCGTTCATCGCCAGAGGCGGAAAGTAAACCGATCATTCTGCCGCCTCCGCGTCTTCGCGCTGTTGGGGCGGCAGGTATTGCAGCAACATGGTCGACTGGATTTTCACCAACTGGGCCATGAGTTGCTGTTGCTGAACTTGCTGGCGGTTTGACATCGCCATCCATTTGGCAATTGCCATCAGAAGGCGCTTCATATCCGCTGCACCGTTGGTGCCAGCTTCGAGCTCTTCAATGGTCTGCTGAATTTCTTCTGCGCTTTGAACAGTCAGATCGCTCTGAGCCAAGCCGGTTGCGACGGCATCTTTGGCCAGTTCTTCGCGTCTTGCTTCGACCATGGCACGGGCTTGTTGTTGTGCCTGCCATTTGGCTTTGTTGACCGGGTGATCCGGATTGGACCAGACACCGCTCCCGGAACCTGAGCCATTGTTGCTGCCAGCAAACTCGCTGCCTTCCGGGAAAGTCCAGGTCGAAGGATCGTTCGGATCAAACCAAAGCGACTTGCGATAGATGCTGCGACCCTCGCAGATGCTAAAGAAGTCGAGATCATCGAGATTCATGCCCGGCATCAGGCCAGAGAGATCCGGCGTCAGACATTGAATGTCGCGCATGATCCGGTTGGTGAGCTTCTGCATGTTCAGCACGGGCAACGTGATCTGCCCCATGGCCCCGATAGCATCAATCGTCCCCTGGGCTTGAGCGCTCAGTTTGGTCAGCCATTCAGTATGCTGTTTGAGCTGATCAATCTGCTTTTGCATCTTGCTGAGCTGTTCACCCAACTTCGCAATGGCAGACACATCGATCACCGGATAGGTTGCGTAAGCAATTGCCGGGGTAGCCAGAACAATCCCGAAAGCAAGAGCGACAGAACGAAGACGCTTGTTCATGATCGACCTCCTGCCAGAAGAAGGACAAGCAAGACGATCAGGACAACACTGGTTGCGAGCGGCCAATGCATCATCGCAAGTAGGCCGACAGCACCAACGAGGCTGGTTACAGCCATCATTAAAAGGGATTGTTTGATCATGTCCGGGTGATCGCAGTTGCTTACAGATGGCTCGGCCATGCGTCCCCCCATTTGCGTTGAATGGTGGCAAGATCGTTATTGGCATCCGGCCCGGAACGGTAGAACCGCACAGCATCGCCAAGCGGTGTCAGATCGACGTCAAGAATGGCGCTTTCCTCAAAGCCGCTTGCCTCATCACGCTTGATGATCAGAACCCGCCGATCATTCTTCTTGCGTGATCGCGTGCGGCCCTGAACAAACAGCTTTTGTTCGTCGTTGAGATTGAACGGCTTGAGGCTCTCTTCCGTGACCTTGGAGTTCGGGAAGAAGATCATTGTGGCGGTGTTTTCGATGATCGCTTCAGCGGCCCCGGTTTTGCCCAGACCTGCCGGATCCTGAAACGCCATGCCAACCGCACCGCCAAGCTTGCGGTATTCGCGGTACATCTCAGCCCCGAGATCCCGGAAGCCGGGGTTGGAAAGAAGTTTGGCTGCCTCATCAATGAAGATGACAAAGCCACCATTGCGACCGGCAACTGATTTACTGATCGCTTCAGAGATATGACCAACCACCGGCCCGCCAAGTGCCGGATCGGCCAGCGCCTCGTTCATGTTGATCCCGACCATGTGCGATTGGTTCAGAAGGCCGCCGAGGCTGTCATGCGGGGCGTTGAAGATGTGGCTCCGAAGACCAGTATTGCCCTTGTCATCCGTCACCCATTGCGCGAATGCACGGCGAAGGGCAGAACGACGGGCAAAGGCAAAGGGATATATGGCATTCAATGTGCGATGAGGCGGTTCAATCTGGAATGCCAGATCGACGGCATGATTAAGCGCATCGATGTCACCATCTTCGAGATCTATTCCGGCAAGTGACTTGAGGATCGCATAGACACGTTCACGGTTCTTTGGCGTGTCGTCACCAACATCCAAAGGATTGAGCGAAAGACCATCATAGGCTTGATAAAGACCGCCCATGGCCTCGACCATGAAGCGTGTACCTTCCTTGGAATCAAAGATGTAAGACCGCACATTCTCAAACTTCGCAAGGCCACCCATCAGATGCATGATCAGGGTGGACTTGCCGACCCCGGACGGCGCAAAAACTAGAAAGTTGCCAAGCGAGAATGGCTTGTTGACCACTTGAAACTGGAACGCATAAGACTGGCCGGTTGGTGTTTTAAACCAGCGAACTGGTGCCGGGCCGAACTGGCTGGCCAACATGCCGGTTGCGGAATGCGGCAAAGCCCAAAGGGCTGCAATGTTCTGATCGCGCAGATCCAGCGGGGCCATAAACTGACTGCCAGGCAATCTGATCTTGCGTTTGGAGATGACAGGCAAACGGTTAAACCAGCAGACTGGTGCGCCCTTGGTTTGCACGGCATAGCCGATCCGTTTGTTACCAAGGATCTCTGTAATCTCGCGGATAAGGCCGTGGAGTTTTTCCTCGGTTTCGGCACGGGGAATGATCTGAAACTGCGTGGCAAAGAGGGCTGTTTTCCCTTCGGCCAAAAGGTCGAGCAGGGTTGAGACTTCCGCTGCTGCCGCTGGATTGCCAAACCACGAATTAGACTCACCAGCCATGCGGCGTTTATTGACCAGCATCGCCTGATCACTGCCCCAGGGATCACAGATCTGGCAGATCTCAATATCGCCCTGCAGGGCGAGGACCTCGCCGATCAGATGGCCCGACAACGTTTCCGGCCAGAGTGTAACGGCAATGACCTTATGGAATTGGCGGATTGGAACATGGGTTGTGATGGTGCCGGTCACCTTGTCGCAATGAAGGTCAGATGCCGGAAGGTTTGCGGACAGATTATGACTGGTCGCCGGAAGATCACGACGATAATCGCCACTGACCAATCCATTGAGAAACCCGGAAAGCAAACAAGGCTGATCGTCATCAGAGCGTACAAGAAGCTCTGGGCGATATTCCGAAAGAATGGCCGGGATCTTCTCTTCGGCATCTAGCAAAGGCTGCATGGTCTGAGCGGTTGCCATCAGATACCAGTCGATGAAGTAGCTTGATTTATATTGCCGGGCTTCTGCGGTGCCGATCTCATCAAGCACGCTATTGGGCCAGTTTGCATGAGCGGCAATCTCACGCTGGCGTTTGACTGCGAACAACCGAACAGTGACCGACCGTTTGCCAAGGTCCTGCAAAAGAGACTGGCGACCAAGCAACAAGGTTTGTTGCTCGCTCTCGATACGGGCGTCATAGCTGGTCCCTTGCAGGTGCCAGATACGCGATAGCGACCGGTCCTTGCCGCGTACAGTGACGCCATCGACCGGATCAATCCCGTCGAGCTCAAGCTCGTCCTGCAGCCAGTCTTGCTCAATATCCCCAAGCAAAAGGCGACGACCTGCCGGAACGACTAGGCTGCCTGCCATGCTGGTCACAAGACCAGTGGTGATTACATCGGTCCAGATCATTTGCGACCTCCCGTGGTCAGGAGGCGCTCACCCTTACGGCTGCCCCAAAACATCGGGGTCACCAGCAGGTCGCGGTCATAGTTCGGATTGATCCGCTGATGTTTGACGAGATAGATCCATGCGCCGACAAAGCCCACAATCCCGCCTGGAATAACCAGGACAGGAAAATCGAACACGACGGGCAGGACAAAACCCAGAACGCCAGCGAGACCGGCCACAAGCAGAAGCGGGATCGGCAGACCGATCAGCGTCATCTGGCGCTGGACCTGAATGAGAACAGCACTGGCGGCTTTCATTTGAGAACCCCCAGAAGACCCGAAGCAATGGCCGGTCCTGCAGTGACCAGGATGCCACCGATCACCATCATGATGCCGCGTTGCGGATCGAGCCTGCCGGTAAAAGCGCCCCAACCGCCATAGACGACCAAGCCAAGACCAAGCGCGATGGCGAAGATCTTGCCAAAGCCTTCGGCCAGAAGTTCAAGGAAAGAGACAACCGGATCCCACCAGTTGCCACCTGTAGTGTCTTGCGCAAAAGCCGGTTCGGTCATGGCCAATGTGGCAAGGCCAGCGATGACAGCGATTTTGAGAAGGTTGCGTTTGTCCATGGTGTGTTTTCCTTGTCGTCAGATCGTCAAAACGGTGAGGACGCCCAGCGTGAAGACGACGGCGACCAGATTGAGAGCGGTGAGGATGGAGATCAGCTTGACCATTTTGCGAAAGCGGTCCTGAGCCGTATCGGCAAGACGGGCGGCTTCCTGCATGGCAGACAGACGTTCCCGCACGGCATCAGTCAGAGCTTCATTCTTGAAGTCCTCGATGGCGGCGGTGACATCACTGGTGAAGGTTTCTGCCTGTGCCTGGATGATCCCGGACAGGGTCCGGTTATGCTGATCAATCAGGCGGCGATGTTCGTCGAGCACGACCTTGTGGATGGTGTAGATCATGAGCACCGGGTCACCGTCCTCGACGGTGACCTGATGAACTTTCCACAAATGGGTGCGCAGCTCTTCGATGCTGTCCATGGTCAGTGGCGGCGGCGGAGCCTCATCAAGAACGCTGGCCATTACAGCACCGCCTGTTCCATGGAGGCTCCAATGCTGCGCCAGGTCATCATCAGACGTTGGCGCGACATCAGGGGAAAGTCGGCATGTTTACCTGCCTCATCGAAGGTCAGGCGGGCACGCATCATTTGCTCGATGTCGTGGCCAAAGGTTTCTTTACGAACCTCGGGCAAACGTACCAGCGCGTGAATGCGGTTCTTGTTCTTTTTATAAAGTCCGGAATGCTCGAAGCTCTCGACTTCGCCAGATGCGTTCTTGCGTTCGATCCGCCCGAAATATTCATTGAGCCAAACGACAACCGGAATATCGGGAACGCTCTGCAGAACCTGATGGAGACCCTGCATCGTGTCATTCAGCGCTTGCCCACCGGTAAGCACGGTATGAAGGCGAACCTCATGACCTGCATCAGCCAGCATCTGCAGCGCCTGAGCTTCGACCATATAGCCAAGCAGTGGCAAGAAGGTGCTGGCCCCGTTATCGATCACAATCACCCCATCTTCCGGGCTGGTCATGATCTGTTCGATCAGCGCATCGAAATAGCGCGGGTTGATTTCGTCAGGACGTTCGCCCAGGCGAATGGTCTCGACCGGAAATGCCTTGTATCCGGCAAAGGTCTGGTTGACCGGATCGGTGTCATAGCAATGAAGCGGGGTGTCGCGTTTGAGATAATGCTGCGCGAGCAGGCTTGCGACAAACGACTTGCCGACCCCGCCCTTGCCCTGAAGGGTAAGATTAATCAACGCCATCGGCGATAACTCCATCTGAAATGATAATTTTGATGCCCAGCACAGTGGCCAGGCGGAACACATGGGCTGCAGACAGATCCGTCCTGCCAGCCTCAAAATCTCGATAGGTGCGTTCGCACACGCCTATGCATTCACCTGCACCAGCTTGGGTAAGACGTTGGCTCTCGCGGGCTTGACGCAGGCGGGTGTGAAGGGTGAGGTAGTCTGATTGCCAGGAACTCACGGAGTTTCCTCCGTGTTGTCCGAGGACCCTTCCCACAAGCGATCAAGCTCTTCTTGCTCTTCGGCCTTGAGGCTTGGGAGCAAATTGCTTGTGGCTGGCTTCGAGTTCTCAGTCAGGTAGTTCTGGATTGGTTTGCTGGTGTGCCCAGTGGATTGCGCAGAGGTATTTCGTGTGGGCTTCGAGGCTTCAGTACGCAGTCGTTTCACACGGTCATAGAATGAGCGGCGAGACATTGTGATACGTCCCGACGCACTCAGTTCTTCGTAGATTGTTCTGATCAGAATGCCTTGCTCAAGCTTGCCGAGAATTTCATCTCGCAAAGCAAGGATTTCGATCTTCGCCTGACCCCATTCGGCTGGCATTGTAGGACCCCCATCATGCCGTTAACGACTTGACAAGGATCGGAAATGTATGGTCTCAATTCTCTACCGAGTGCACCAAAATCTGATGTTTCTCGGGGAAAAGAATTGGGCAAACAGGTATGCCCCCGCAACCAATAAAAAGACCCTGTCACCTTCGGTGGCAGGGTTTTTTTTATGTCGCCAGGGCTGTGGATCTGAACCTCGCAAACAGGCCATAGCCTGTTTGCACAAAGGTTCTTTGCGTAGGCCAAAGGCCGGAGCTGAGCGAGCAAAGCGAGCGCTAATCCTGCCCCCGCAACCAAAATGAACAACTTACCCAAAGAAATTCCGAATAATCTCGCCATAAATCAGTGCAAGGTCTTCCAGGTCTTTGACTTCAAGATGTTCATCGACCTGATGAATGGTTTTGTTGATTGGGCCGAAATCGACCACCGGGCAATAATTGGTAATAAACCGTGAATCGGAGGTGCCGCCGCTCGTCGAGAATTCAGGCCGGACGCCCTGTATTTTCTGACACGCGTCGCTAATAAGGTCGCTAAGTTGTCCCGGTTCGGTCAGGAAACTCTCCCCAGCGACATAGGTATCCAGATCGTAAAAGGCTTCTCCCCCGGCAGCAGCTGTTAGAATGTCGCGAAGTTTCGCCACAAGTTCCGGGCCGGAATGCAGATCACAATAGCGAATATTAAAGGCCGCCGTGGCCTTGCCCGGGATGATGTTGGTGGCCGTATTGCCGATATCGATCGACGTGATAGCCAGATTGGAAGGTTCGAAAAATTCCGATCCATCATCCATATGCCACTTCACCAATCCATCACACATCGCAATCAATCGGTGGGCGGCATTGTCTGCCAGTGCCGGATACCCGGTATGGCCCTGGGTTCCGCGCACCGTAATTTTACCATCAAGGCAGCCGCGCCGTCCGATTTTGATGGCATCACCAAGTGTTTCCGAACTCGTCGGTTCCCCGGTAATGCAGGCATCCCATCGTTCACCCTGTTCATACAGATGTTTGAGCATTTTGACCGTGCCATTGATCGCCGGTCCTTCTTCATCGCCGGTAATCAGAAGGCTAAGGCTGCCGTCCGGGCGCCAGCCATTGGCAAAAAGGGTCTGGATCGCGGCAACCCAGGCGGCAATCCCGCCTTTCATATCCGCTGTTCCACGACCATACAGTTTGCCATCATGGATTTCGCCACCAAAGGGCGGATACGTCCAGGCGGATTCGTTGCCGACGGGCACAACATCGGTATGACCGGCAAAACACAAATTGGGTTCTGCGGTACCAAAGCGTGCATAGAGATTATCAATCGTAGGCGTTCCGTCCTCGGCAAAAACAAGGCGCTGGCAGGCAAAGCCAAGTTCTTCGAGGATCCCTTGCAGATAATCAAGTGCACCGCCTTCTTTCGGGGTAACGCTGGGGCACCGAACAAGGTGTTGGGCAATCGTGGTTGCATCCGATGTCATTTGTCTGCCTGCAAATAGGAAGTTGATTGGTCATTGTAATGCGTTTGGCGCTGCCGGTGACAGTGTCGTCAGGTCGCATGATTTGCAAGAAAAATGCATATGTTGACAAAATGAAAGAAAACTTTCAAAAATGATGGCATGAAAAGAATTCTAATGTAAGGAAAGTGGATGGCCAAATCAGTGCGTGATCGGCTGGCCGATGCAATGCAGACCGGTTCCAAAGCGGAAAAGGCGATTGCAGCGTTCATCGACGGTGCCTTGGCCGATATCCCGTTTGAAACGGCCGCGAGCCTTGCTTCTAAGGTCGGGGTTAGCGAGGCGACGATTGGTCGTTTTTGCCGCGCCATTGGCTATCAGCATTTCCGCGATCTGAAAGACCATCTTAAGGCGGACATCGGATCGCATCCCTGGCTGATCAGTGACCGGTTGGGTGAGTTTCATGCCGCCACCGGTGATGATGACAGTGCATTGGCCCGCGGGTTGGAGCTTGAGATGGCAGGACTTGTTACCATTTACGAGCAGGCGCGAACCGAAAACTGGAAACGGGTTGCCAAACGGTTGGCATCGACAACACGCGTATTTGTTGCCGGCTTTCAAACCGAACGCGGCATCGGGCAGTATTTTGCCAATCAGCTGCAATATCTGCGCAAGGGTGTGCAGCTTGTCGATTTGGCGGCGGGCAACTTTGCCGAAATCCTGGCCGGTGACGAGGAATGCTGCCTTGTGATGTTTGAAGCACGTCGCTATTCGCGCCAGGCCAAGGTTCTTGCCGAAGATGCCCGTGCTGCAAATATCCCGGTTACCCTGATGACCGATATTTATTGTGATTGGGGTTCTGAAGCGAGTGACGAGATGTTCACGATCCCGACACAGGTCAATCAGTTTTGGGATTCGACCGCCCTTCTGGCCAATCTTGGCAACCTGATGATCAATAGTGTGTTCATGGAACTCGGCCCGGAAGTCGAGGAGCGCTTGAACCGTACAGCAGAATTGTTCGGGCGTTTTACCGGACATGTCGGGAACCCGATTTCCCGGATAGCAAAATAAACAAACGAAGCCAACAGCGAGGAATATCGAAAATGAGCTTGAAAGCAAAACTGGTACAGACAATCGCGGCAAGTGCGCTTGTCATGGGTATGAGCAGTGCGGCAATGGCCGAAAGCCTGCGTCTGGGGACAGAGGGTGCCTATCCTCCGTTCAACTATATCGAATCAAATGGTGAAATTGCCGGCTTTGATGTCGAGATCGGTCTTGAGCTTTGCAAACGTATTGGTGCCGATTGCGAAGTCGTCGCCCAGGATTGGGACGGGATCATTCCGGGCCTGATCGCCAACAAATATGATTTCATCATCGCATCGATGTTCATCACCGAAGAACGTAAAAAACAGGTCGATTTCACCGATCCGTATTATCTTGCAGCGATGACCCACATGGTTCCGAAGGGTTCGGAGATCAAGGAATTCACCAACGACGCGCTTAAAGACGTGATCATTGGCGCGCAGTCGGGTACGACCCAGGCCGATTACATCGAACAGATGTATCCCGATGCCGATATCCGTCTCTATCCGACCCAGGATGAAGTGAACCTTGATATGGCAAGTGGCCGTATTGACATGCAGGTCGGTGATATGTTGCCGCTGCTTGACTGGTCGACGACCGATGACGGTGCGTGCTGTGAGCTTGCCGGTGAACCGATCACTGATCCGGCCTTTGTTGGCGAAGGTGTTGGTATTGCGGTTCGTCAGGAAGATGACGACCTGCGCGAACGCCTGAACAAGGCGCTGCAAGAAATCCGTGCCGATGGTACCTATAAGAAGATCAATGACAAATACTTCACCATCGACGTCTACACGATGAAGTAAGTCAAAAACGACTTCTGCGGAAAAGTATCCACACAATGCTTGAGCTGTTTTCATACGGAGACACAGGTTGGGGGGATGAGATCCTTATGGGTCTTGCGACGACCATGAAATTGGCCGTCGCCACCCTGCCTGTCGGGATGATCATCGGGTTTCTGATTGCCTTTGCGGCAATGTCGGGGATCCGGGCTGTGCGCTATGTCGGGGTGGGCTACACCACGATCATGCGCGGTCTTCCCGAAATCCTGACCCTGTTTGTTGTCTATAACGGGGCGGGGCTTTTGTTGAACAGTTTGATCAAATGGTGGAACCCGGAGGCAGAAGGCACCGATTTCAGTCCTTTTCTGGCTGGTGTGATTGCGCTGGCCATGGTTTTCGGTGCCTTCGCCGCCGAAGTTATTCGCGGCGCCTATAATTCCCTGGATAAAGGACAGATCGAAGCTGCCGCTGCCGTTGGCATGACACCCCAACAGACATTCTGGCGGATCAAGCTGCCGCAACTTTGGCGCTTTGCCCTGCCTGGTATCGGGAATCTCTGGATCAATATGCTGAAGGATACCGCACTTGTTTCGGTTATTGCGCTTGATGATCTGATGCGCATGACCAAGGTGGCCGTGGGCGTCACCAAGCAGCCCTTTACCTTCTATCTGGTGGCTTGCTTGATTTACTGGGTGCTTTGCGTTTTATCCGAAATGATCCTGTCGCGGATGGAACGTCACGCCAACCGTGGTGTGAGGAGAGCCTGATATGAACCCGATTGAAATCATGGTCTCCTATTGGCCAAGGATGCTTGACGGTACGTTGATGACCCTCAAGCTCACCATTCTTGGGGCTCTGATCGCCGGTGCGATCTCACCCTGGCTTGCGCTTGTGCGCAGCCACGGCTCGTTGATCGCCCAGACCCCCATTCGCATTTATGTATCCTTTGTGCGTGGCACACCGATTCTTGCCCAGTTGTTCCTGGTGTTTTACGGGTCGGGGCAGTTTCGCCCGGAACTGATGGAGCTGGGGCTTTGGAATTTCTTCCGTGACCCGTTCAACTGCGCGATTCTGGTCTTTGTCCTGAACTCGACCGCTTATCAAACAGAAATTATGCGCGGCGGTATTCAGGGCGTTAATCTCGGCGAGATCGAAGCCGCCAAGGCAATCGGCATGACGCGCATGACAATTTTGCGCCGTGTGATTTTCCCGCATGCCTATCGCATTGCATGGCCTGCACTCAGTAACGAGATCATCCTTCTGATGAAGGCAAGTGCGCTGGCAAGTGTGGTGACGGTATTCGATATCATGGGCCGAACACGCCAGATTTTTTCAAAGACCTTTGATTTCTCGATCTATCTGTGGGCGGCGCTGATTTATCTCGCGATTACGTCATTGTTTGTTTTTGGCTGGCACCGGATCGAACGCCGTTTGAACCGCCATATCCTGCCGCGTAACAACGCAAATGCTGTTTCCTAAGCTGAAAGATGATCCCGATGGACCCGTCCGGCCCGATCCTGAGTGCCATTGATATCCGTAAATCCTTTGGCGATGTCGAAGTTCTTAAGGGCATTTCGCTTGATGCCAAAAAACACGACGTGATTTCGATCCTTGGTGCGTCCGGTTCAGGCAAAAGCACCTTTTTGCGCTGCCTGAATTTCCTTGAGACACCGACATCGGGCAAGGTCATCATTCATGGCGACGAAATCAATGTTCAGAACGGGCAGCCTAAAATGTCCGTACCGATCGAAGATATTCGCAAGCGCCTGGGAATGGTCTTTCAACAATTCAATCTTTGGACCCATCGCACGGTTCTGGAAAATGTGATGGAAGGCCTGATCCACGTTCGCAAGAAATCCCGGGGTGAAGCACGCAGCATCGCCGAAAACTATATCGAACGTGTCGGCCTGTCGCAGCGTGTGGATGCCTATCCCGGTCATTTATCGGGTGGCCAGCAACAACGTGTTGCGATTGCGCGCGCCCTTGCTATGGAACCTGATGCCATTCTGTTTGATGAACCGACTTCGGCACTTGATCCCGAATTGGTTGGCGAGGTCCTTAAAGTCATGCAATCACTGGCCGAAGAAGGCCGGACCATGATTGTGGTAACCCACGAAATGGCATTTGCCCGCGAAGTTTCCTCCGAGGTGGTGTTCCTGCATCAAGGCAAGGTTCTTGAAAAAGGCACCCCTGACGAAATGTTTGCCACCCCCAAAAGCGAAGAATTCAAACGCTTTATCGCATCGATGTGACCAAGGGCCGCCCAGAACGGCCTGTTGCACAGATGATTTATGGAAGTCGCCCTGGACATGAATACAAACCTTGCCCCCAAAACAGGTTTCGCCGGTATCCGGATTGAAAGTGCCGAACTGCGTATCATCAGCTTGCCGCTGCTTACGCCTTTTGTCATTTCGACCGGTACCATGACCGACAAGATCTTTCCGCTCCTTATCCTGAAAGGCGAAGGTCTGGAAGGTTATGCCGAAGCCGTGATGGATCCTTTCCCCGATTATCTTGAAGAAACCATTCCCGGCGCGATGGCGTTTTTGCGTGATGTGTTGCTGCCGGCTCTGGTGGGTCAACGCTTTGCCTCGCCGGCCGATCTTGCGCCGATCCTTGATCCGTGGCGTGGTAATCGCATGGCCAAGGCCATTGTCGAAATGGCGTTTTGGGACCTTTGGAGCAAGGCGCTCGGACTTCCGCTTAAAACTGCGCTTGGCGGGATCAAGCAAACCGTTGATGTCGGCGTTAGCCTGGGGATTGCATCCGTCGAACGCACCCTTGAACGGGTCAGTGAATCGGTCGAGGCCGGATATAAGCGCGTCAAACTGAAGATCAAGCAGGGGCATGACGTGGCTTTGCTCGAAGCGGTACGCAAAGTATATCCGACCATTAAGCTGACCGTGGATGCCAATACCGATTATCGCCTTTCGGATCTTTCTGTTCTTCAGGCGATGGACGGTTTCGGCCTTGATTATATCGAACAGCCGCTGGCCTATGACGATATCTATGATCATGCCCAACTGCAAAAGCAGATGAAAACCGCGATCTGTCTTGATGAAAGCATTCGCACAGTGATCCATGCACGTCAGGCCCTTCAAATGCAGGCCGGACGTGTCATGAATATCAAGGTCGGTCGTGTCGGCGGCCATTCCGAAGCCCGGATGATCCATGATCTCTGCAAGGCGTTTGATGTCCCGGTCTGGTGTGGCGGTATGCTCGAGGCCGGTATTGGCCGGGCGCACAATATTCATCTGTCGACCCTGTCGAATTTCACCAAACCCGGTGACACCTCAAGCGCCAGCCGCTACTTCAAACGCGATATCGTCAATGAACCGCTTGAAGCTGCCAATGGTGTGATTGCTGTACCCTCAAACGGGGCAGGGATTGGTGTAACACTTGATATGCCGTTCCTTGATACCGTGACCACCCATCGCGAGGAAATCCGCTGATGCATGTGGGCACCAAACAAGAAGCACACTCTTTGCCGCGCGATATCGAATTTCGCGAACTGTGCGGCGTTCCCGAGCTAAAGGAAGCCGAGCGTTTGCAGATGGCGGTCTGGGGCGAAGATGACAAACCCGATAACTCGGACATCCTTCTTGCCATCCAGCACGAGGGTGGTTTGATCGCTGGTGCGTTCGAAGGGGATCGGATGCTTGGCTTTCTGTTTGGCTTCCCGTGTCGCGAAAGCGGGGTGCAACATTCCCATCGTTTGGCCGTCCATCCTGACAGTCAGGGACTTGGCCTTGGCGAAAAGATGAAGTGGTATCAGCGTCGCTGGTGTCTGGAGAATGGCATTCACACGGTGCGCTGGACCTATGACCCGGCCCGTCGGGTCAATGCCGGTCTTAATATCGGTAAGCTCGGTGCGACGGCGAAAACCTATTACGATGATTATTATGGCCCGATGGAAGGGATTAACGCAGGCGTGCCATCTGACCGTCTGCTTGCCGAATGGCATCTGAATGATCCGCTTGTTCGTCTAAAGGCCGGTGAAATCGAAAAAGTCGATATGCTTATTGAAACGCCAATTCGTGTATCGATCCCGAAAGACTTCCAAAACCTGCTTGATCAGGACCGGAAAACGGCATTGGCCGAGCGGCTTCGAATCAGATCCGAACTCAGCTCTGCTTTCGCCAACGGTTATCAGATTATCGATTTTGATCTGACCGGGCATTGTTATCTGCTTGGTCGCGATGATCGTGCCTAATCTGCCCTGCAAGGGATGATTCGGGTGCACATATATAATGTCGTTCCGAATCACCTCGTCAAAAACCGGATTTAAGACGCGCATTGGATAAAATTGACGACTCATCGAATCATTTTTGACCTGTTTTACATGCCCGATCGACCATTTGGTTGCTCGGGCATGTTTCTTTTCGGGGGGTATCTACGCATATCCGGTTAGAAAGCCCGGGGCCAAGACACCTATTAGGTGAAATAAATGCCGGATAACGGCCCGAATAAGCAGTTTTTCAGTTTTCTGACATTTTTCTGCAAAAAGGTATTTACAGGTTTTGATATGGGCCCTATAACCCGCCTCCACCGA
>NZ_JPWF01000021.1 GCF_003326675.1 Thalassospira profundimaris | reverse complement strand
GGTTTTGTCGTTTTAGTCTTGGGTCAGCATTCGAACCTGAGGTCTTCCTGTGTTCTGAGCCTGTGCTCATAACTTGAAGGCTGAAGACGTCAAGAAAACGTGCCAGTGGCACGTTTTTAGTCTGAAGGTTGAGCACGACCGACAGGTCGCGCGCAGACTGCGCTTGGGCAACATGTGTCAAACTAACCGCTGCCAATCAAAAAAGACGCGGTCTCCTTTTTCTGTGATTGCCTACAAGAACGGTGGCAACATCGAACACATATGCTGAGCGCCGCTGCGATGGGTGCAACCGCGTTCCAGAAGGGCCTTGGTGCGGTGCATGCGCTGTCCCACCCGATTGGCGCTGTCTATGGCACGCCGCACGGCATGACCAACGCAATCGCCCTTCCGGCCGTGGTGAAGTTCAACCGTCCGGCCATTGAGGCCCGCGTTGAACTGCTTGCAGCTTATCTTGGCATCGAAGGCGGTTTTGATGGTTTCTATGCCTGGCTGATCGATTTCTCCCGTGCGCTTGGCGTGCCGGAAAAAAATGTCGGCCCTTGGTGTGGATCGCGATCAGATCGACCTTCTGGCAAAAATGGCGGTCGAAGATCCAAGTGCTGGCGGCAACCCGATCCCGCTGACCAACGAGATCACCAAAAAGCTCTATGAAGAGATCATCTGATTTCTGAGTGATATAGGCGGTGTTGTGACGTTTGTTGCGGGCTGCAGAGAAAAACACCCCCGGTCGATTGGCCGGGGGTGTTTCGTTTGCGTACTAGCTCCTAACTATCTTAGCTCTAGCAAGCAGTTACAGCCTAATCGCAGCACGTCGGCGGCGTTTTGCAGCTAAGTAGCGTTCAAACTCCTTTAACGGTTTGCCTGTGGTCGTTTTTGGTGCGTGGCTTAGTGGTCGCTGGGTTTTGAGGCGAATATGCTCAAAGAGGCCTGATTTAGATGGCTGCGTCATTTGGCATGTACGAATGTCTGCAACCAGTTGCGACTTTGGAAGTGGTGTTAGGTGAGCGCGATAGATTGTACTTGAAGGATCAAGTCGCCAGATCATCGGTGAATTATACTGTGGCAATTTTTCTGATGTGATCTGATGATTGCCAAAGTCGAAGTAGACCACCTTCTTACTCGTGATCCATCTTTTTATGAGCGCGCTAGTATCATCTACTTGTAGAACAATCGGGTTTTGGCAGATGAGCCTTGCAGTACGTATCGCCTTTTGGAAGCAGGGAGTTGATCGCTTTAGTCTGAGAGCGTCAATAACCCAGACCATTCTGCCATAAAACGCTTCCCGTTGTTCGCGCTCATCTTCTGAAATATGCGAGTGCTGGAATTCAACGACAAACCCGTCAGGGCGTTTGACATCCGCAATGTGGCGTTGTCCACTTTGGTCCGATTGGCTAATCTCGTGCCAGTCTTGAGGAAAATGATTTTTCCATTCGATATGCCACTGAGTTTCGTTCTCCCACCAAGTGTCACAAACTCTTGTTGATTTGTGAGCCCAATGATGAACTCGCTGATTTCCGCATTTGGAAATGACTATTTCGCCGCAATTTGGGCATTTTCCAAGACTGCCTTTAGAAGGCAGCTTTCTGATGCCTTCAACGATAGCAAATTGAAGTTTCATGAGGTTTTCCTCGCTCGAACGCGCGAACCCTTCCGCTTAACACCGAAAAGGTAGCTGCGTAGGTTTTCAGATTTAGCGTCGAGGGGATGCGGTGATAGACCGCTTTCTCATTATTGATCCGTTAGCCCGGATTTTGCTTCTTGCCGATTTCGACACTCTTGAGGGTAGCTTATCGACGAAGGTGCCTCAATCTGAAAGTGGCATTGGTCGTACTAGTTACTTTGAACTAAGCTCCCGACTAGTTGCATCAATTAAGGTATTGGTAAGTATGCAGATCGATGTCTAGCCAGCTGGTAACTTGACGGGCGAGGGCAATTTAACATAGAAATTGCGAAGCTACCGTTGTGATCCAAGCGAATATTCATCCATATGCAATGGACGATAAATTTTACATTCCCTTGGAGATGGTGTTTCGGTGGAAGTGTCAATTGCTGTAAATGCCGTCGCTAAATTAAAGACTATGATTAGGTGTTGACCAGTTTGCAAGCTTGGCAAGCGAGTTCAATGCCAATCAATCGCGCTGGAATAGGTCATGAACAGCTTCTGCTTCTGATGCAGTCATATTATTGCTGAAGTTGGAGTTTGGGCTGATTATGTTGCCGTGATGTCTTGATTCGGCATCAATATTGGCTTCGATATGGCTATCGATATTCGCGAATTCCGCCAAGTTTGCTAATTTTTCTCGGGTGAATCCAACATAACCGATCTTGTCTTCCAAGAAGTCAATGACGGCATTAAAGGCGTCTGTTGTGTCATGGATGTCATAGAAGCCTTCCAAAGCTTGTTCGCTACTAATCATTTCGTCAATTTGATCCTGCCAGAATTCTATCAAAGCTTCCTCAACGATCTTACAGGCGTCGTCTCTTCGTTCGATATCGAGGCAGTCGGCAAGATTGTAAAGGCTATCTAATTGCTCATGATCTAGAAATGTCGTCTCGTAATCTTCAATGAACTCGTAAATCAATGAGCTATTTTCTTTGGTTGGGCACGTATTGATAAAGTGTTGTAATATAATACATATATCATTTGTTAGATCATCTTCGTCATCGTATCTGTTCTCGAGTAATTTCTTCGAAATAACTTCTATTCGCTTTTGAGTTTTTTTATTTTGATAAAGTTTATAACGGATGGTTTGAGAGCATAATTCTATTGTGTATTCAAATTTGGTTTCAAGGGATCCCTCGGATAATTTTCGAATCTCTATGTGGCGTAGTATTTCGGTGAATTGGGCGTGAGAGATGGTTTGGCTTCGTTTTAATGCTTCTAGGTTTTGAAGCGAGGCGACGGTGTTTAGGTGTATAAAAAACTGCTTTATCGTATTCGTATCTTCGATGAACCGAGAAATAACAAAGTCGGCAACAGACGGATTGAAAAGGTTGATGTATGGAGAAGGATGGCGAGAGTCGATTGTTCTATTGAGAACAGCTCCGACGCAAATTTTTAAGGATTGAGTGAATGAATTGACCGATTCAGATGGGGCTGCAATGCCCTCTGAAACTGTCTGACTGCAGAATGCTTCACGCAGTTCTGGTTCGCTAATTCGACTTCCATTAAATACCACTAAGCATACAGCTAGCCGGCTCATGGCATTCAGTTGGTTGTCGAACACATTATCCCAAATATCTTTGGGGTTTTCCAATGTCTTCACTACTTCTTGCCAATAATTTTCTATTGGAATTCCAGAATAACGATCTTGATCAGTAATAAAGCTTATGACGCGAGGGTTGTAGTTTCGGTGGCATACAATTTTCATGTATCTTTGGTCAAAGTATAGAGAGGAGATGTGTTCCTCAGAAAGATTACCAAACCAAATGTGACTGTATAAAATTAGTGCTCTATCAAAAAAGCTAATGGATTGAATTTTGATTTCAAATTCACTTTTTTCAACCTTATTGATATTGAATAGGTCGCTTTGATATTTGCCTTGGTTTAATATTGTTGTGCGAGAAGTTAGGATGAAGCGTTTTTGTTTGGATGACGAAACGCGTTTGATGAAGTTTATTATGTGGCTGTCTTGGTGACCCTCAAGTGCTGTTAGAAAATTTCGACCCAAAAAATCATCGAAATAAAATAGCTGTTTTTTTTCCTCTTGAAATATTGATTCAGCTTCGGAGATATCATTTTCTATTACGCAAAAATCGTAATCTCTTGCAATGTAGTGTAGAGAGATTTGATCAGCTAGTGTCGTCTTTCCTATTCCAGCTTCTCCGGTAATAATTATTGCTCTAGATTGCTCCAGCTTATTAATAGCTCTTTGATAATTTTCAGTTTGTACGTACCGTTTGGATGAGTCGGTAATTTCTGCTTGCTTCGCAGAACTTCGACCAATAGCAGCGTTATTTAGTATCAATTGTAATACTGAGCTACTGGAAAGCCAAAGTTTGTAATGGCGTTTTTCAATAGAAGAAGATTTCGAAATACTATCTAGTATGTCGTCACATCCAAGGATGTCTTTTGAAGATAATATGTATGGTGAAAGTAAGTTCTGTAAATGTTCTTTGTTCTGTGGAGTTAAGCCTAATGAGGTAACTAGTATATATCGATCAGGCGATATTTTATTTATCTTAGGAAGTTCAGTTTTTTTCAAGTGTTTGGTGAGTGCAGGTAATCCTGATTTGAGCCAATGTTTGCTTTGAATTATGACTGTTTTATCGTTTGTTGTATAAAACCTGCCGTCAATGCCGGAATCGCGACCTGCCTTGAAGCGTTCGACAGTTGTGCCTTCTCTTTCTTGAATTATATCATTTGCAAGGGCTTCAAACTCTTTATCATTCAAAAACGACAGGTCATAATTCATTCGGATACTATGTGTTGTTGTGAATTGAAAAAACCGACTTTTGTCTTCTCATAGTGGACAATGAATAGTTGTAATCTACCATCGGTGGTTTTAGGGTGCAATCGAGCTAGTATCAAATAAAAACACCCCCGGCCATCCGACCGGGGGTGTTCTCGTTTCAGAGCTGGAAAGTTCGTATTCACATCATCTTAAAGGCTTAAGCCTTACGCAAGATCAAACCGATCCGCATTCATCACCTTGGTCCAGGCCGCAACGAAGTCTTTAACAAACTTCTCTTTGTTGTCGTCCTGAGCATAAAGCTCGGCATAGGCGCGCAGGATGGAGTTCGAGCCAAACACCAGATCAACGCGGGTGGCGGTGAATTTGGTTTCGCCCGATTTGCGATCCACGATGTTGTAAAGGTTCTGGCCCGCCGGTTTCCAGCTATAGGACATGTCCGTCAGATTGACGAAGAAGTCAGTCGACAGAACACCTTCGTTGGCGGTGAAGACACCATGCTTGGTGCCACCAAAGTTGGTGCCAAGAACGCGCATACCACCGATCAGCGCGGTCATTTCATGAGCGGTCAGGCCCATGAGCTGTGCACGATCAAGCAGCATTTCTTCCGGCGTGACAACATAGTCCTTTTTCGACCAGTTGCGGAAACCATCGGCAAGCGGTTCAAGCACGTCAAACGATGCGGCATCGGTCATGGCATCGGTCGCATCCCCACGGCCCGCTGCGAACGGAACGGTGATGTTGACACCGGCATCCTTGGCAGCCTTTTCAACCGCAGCCGTACCACCAAGCACGATCAGGTCCGCAAGCGAGACTTTCTTGGCAAGGCCACCCTGGATACCTTCAAGGGTTTTGAGAACCTTTGCAAGGCGGGCGGGTTCATTGCCTTCCCAGTCTTTCTGCGGGGCAAGACGGATACGCGCACCATTTGCACCACCACGTTTGTCCGAACCACGGAAGGTGCGTGCAGAATCCCAAGCGGTGTTGATCAGCTCGGCGCTGGTCAGGCCGGATGCCAGAAGCTTGGATTTAAGATCGGCGATTTCCGCATCAGACAGGGTGTAGTCAACCGACGGGATCGGATCCTGCCAGATGAGGTCTTCTGCCGGAACGTCTGCACCGAGATAGCAGGCCTTCGGGCCAAGATCACGGTGGGTCAGTTTGAACCAAGCGCGCGCAAAGCAATCGGAGAAGTAGTCAAAGTCATTGTTGAACTTCTCGATGATCGCACGATAGGTCGGGTCAACCTTCATCGCCATGTCGGCATCGGTCATCAGCGGCATGCAACGGATTGACGGGTCTTCGACGTCAACCGGCATGTCTTCTTCCTTGATGCCAATCGGGGCCCACTGGGTCGCGCCGGCCGGGCTTTTGGTCAGTTCCCATTCGTAATTGAGAAGCAGGTGGCAATAGCCATTGTCCCACTTGGTCGGGTGGGTGGTCCAGGCACCTTCGATGCCCGAGGTCACACTGTCACGGCCAACACCACGGGTGGTGTGGTTGTTCCAGCCAAGACCCTGTTCAGCGATATCTGCCCCTTCCGGTGCTTCGCCAAGAAGGCCGGCATCGCCGTTACCATGTGCTTTACCAACGGTGTGACCACCAACCGTAAGGGCCGCGGTTTCCTCGTCATTCATCGCCATACGCGCAAAGGTTTCACGAACCTGTGCGGCGGTTTTAAGCGGGTCGGACTTGCCGTTGACACCTTCCGGGTTCACATAGATCAGGCCCATCTGCACAGCAGCAAGCGGGTTTTCCATGGTTTCCGGCTTGGAAACATCGTCATAACGGTTGTCACTTGGGGCCAGCCATTCTTTTTCCGAACCCCAGTAAACGTCCTTTTCCGGGTGCCAGATGTCTTCACGACCACCACCGAAACCGAATACTTTGAGACCCATGGATTCATAGGCCATGGTGCCGGCCAGGATGATCAAATCAGCCCAGGAAAGTTTGTTGCCGTATTTCTTTTTGATCGGCCAGAGAAGGCGACGTGCCTTGTCGATATTGGCGTTATCAGGCCAGGAGTTCAGCGGGGCAAAACGGATATTGCCAGCGCCGCCGCCGCCACGGCCATCGGCCAGACGATAGGAACCGGCAGAGTGCCAAGCCATACGGATCATCAGACCGCCGTAATGACCCCAGTCGGCCGGCCACCAATCCTGGCTGTCGGTCATGAGGTTTTTCAGGTCGGTTTTGACAGCTTCGAGATCAAGCTTCTTGAATTCTTCAGCATAGTTGAAGTCCTTGCCATAAGGGGTGGACTTGGTGTCATGCTGATGCAGGATGTCGAGATTAAGGGTTTTCGGCCACCAGTCGGTGTTGCTGTTGCCGGTCTCGGTCATGCTGCCGTGCATTACCGGACATTTCCCTGCGGTGTGTTTTCCGTCCATTTTTCTCTCTCCGTAGTGGCTGAGATGTTTTTTAACAGCTCTTTGACTCGTCTCGCGTTCACCAAGACCGGATGACAAAACAGCAAGTCCCGATCGACTGTCTTGTATCGACCTTAGGTTGGTATCCCTGATGCGTTGATTTAAACAAAACCCTTATGATTGCGCCAGTATTTCTACGTTAAGCTTTCATGTTCCAGATAATGTTCAACTCAGAGATCGCAACGCTATCGTCACAAATTCCGAAACAACGGGTTTCCCCATCGCTTTGAACAGCCTAACAATTCACAGTGAGATAGGGGAAATAGTAAATTAAATTATGTTTGATAGTTTTTTTCGATGATTGATGGCGCCTTTAAATCGGCGCTGCCGGTTGTGATCATCAGATAAAAGCGACTAGACTGGTCTTAAGTTATTTGGCCGAGGGGCTTTTTCCCGGTGCCCTGCGCCGGTGTGCGCATCACAGAATTTCAGATTGGATATCGAACATATGTCTCATTCCTCGAAGGGGGCCATTTACATGGCCGCGGCGGCCAATCTGCTGATTGCTGTGGCGAAGTTTGCCGGGGCGGCGATTACCGGTTCTGCAGCGATGATGTCGGAAGGCATCCATTCGCTGGTGGATACGGGCAATCAGGGATTGTTGCTTTTGGGGTTGAAGCTGTCGCATCAGGAGCCCGATGTGCGGCATCCGCTTGGCTATGGGAAGGAGACCTATTTCTGGTCGTTTCTGGTTGCGGTGATGATTTTCGGATTGGGGGCGGGTGTTTCAATCTGGGAAGGGGTGGATAAAATCCTTCATCCGCATGCGCTTGATATTCATGTGGTGGCATCGTTTGGCGGATTTGATATCCGGACATATCACGTCGTGTTTTCAATCCTGATCATTGCGATGGTGCTTGAAGGGGCGGCTTTTCGCACGGCCTATAAAACCTTTCGCGCCCAGAACCCCGATAAGACAATCATCAAGGCCGTGCATAGCAGCAAGGACCCGACGGTGTTTGTCATCCTGTTTGAGGATTCAGCCGCATTGTGCGGGCTGCTGGTGGCCTTTGTCGGGATTGCGGCGGCTTATCTGTTTGATATGCCGGTTCTTGACGGGCTGGCATCAGTGATGATCGGGCTTATTCTGGCGGTGACGGCCTTTTTCCTGGCGGTCGAATGCAAGGGGCTGTTGATTGGTGAAAGCGCCAATGCGCAAAGCCGCGAAAAGATCGCCAGGATGGTTGCCGCCATTCCGGGAATTCTCGGGGTGAATGAAATCATTACACTCCATCACGGACCGCAAAATGTGATTGTCTGCGTCAGTGTCGATTTCGATGATCAGATCGGCTCGCCCCAGGTTGAGGCCGCGGTATCGCGGCTTGAAACTGATATCCGTGCCGCCATTCCCGAAGTGTCCAAGGTGTTTATTGAGGCCCAGAACTGGCGATCACATCAGCGGTTACTGGCCCCAAATAGGGCGGAAACGCCGGTGTGACGGTGGGGGCTTTGGGATGTTCGGACGTTTGGGGTATTTGTGCTGCGCACATACGTTTGCGCATATGATGTGGTGTCTTTGCAAAAGCTGTTCTGCGATTTCCTTCGGGATGGATTGACCATTCATCCGGCCAATAGTATGAGGAATAAAACAAGCGGCAATGGCACCCGAAACGGAGGCCTTGCAGGCAAGCACAAAGGGCAGGGCGTTGACGGCTTCATCACATCATTCTTCATCCCCCGCAGGCATCCCAAGCTGGATCGCGGTTGACTGGGGCACATCGAACCTGCGTGTCTGGGCGATGGGTGATAGCGCTGACATTCTGGCAGAGGCGCAAAGTCCTTTGGGGATGAATGCTATTGCAGGTGACGACAAGCTGTCATTTGAAGGTGTTCTGGTCGGATTGATTGATGGCTGGCTTGCACCCGATGCGCGTGATGTCCCGGTTGTCATCTGCGGGATGGCCGGGGCCAAGCAGGGGTGGCGCGAAGCCCCCTATTGCGATGTGCCGGCAAGCTCGTCCGATCTTGCCCACGGGGCGGTAAATCCAAATGTGAGGGATCCTCGCATTACAGTTTCGATCCTGCCCGGCCTGTGTCAGCGCGAGGATGCCGATGTCATGCGCGGCGAGGAAACCCAGCTTGTCGGCTTTATGAAACAGAACCCGGATTTTGCCGGTTGGGTATGTTTGCCCGGCACCCATTCGAAATGGGCGCGGGTCGCCGATGGAAAAATCACCGGTTTTCGTACGTATATGAGTGGCGAGGTCTTTGCGCTTTTGTCACAGAACTCGATCCTGCGTCATTCGGTCGGGGACGATTGGGATGACGCGGCCTTTGCCGATGCCATCCGCGCTGCCAAGGCGCAGCCGAGCGGCTTTTTGCATAGCCTGTTTACCGTGCGGGCCGGGGCATTGGTCGCCCGCGAAGGGCAGGCAGTGCCGTCCGGTGTCGCCGTTTTGTCCGGAACCGTGATCGGGGCGGAGATTGCCGATGTGCTGGGGCTGTTGCAGATGGACGAGGAAATTGCCCTGATCGGTGCGGGCAAGCTGGCATCGCTTTATCAGGAAGCTCTTGCCGTACATGGACATAAAGCCACCCCGATGGACGGAACATCAATTACCCTCGCCGGACTGACACAAGCCCGGCAGGTACTAACAAACGCATCACAAAGGAATTGAGATCATGGCGCCATCATATGTTGCAGAGCAAATTACGGATGCGGTGAGTGGTTCGAAACACCGTCGCCTGATTGCGATCCTGCGTGGTGTGAAGCCGGTCGAGGCCGCCGATATGGCGCGTGCCCTTGTGGCGGCGGGGATCACCATGATCGAAGTTCCCCTGAATTCCCCCGAACCGCTTAAAAGCATCACAGCGATGAAAGAAGCGGTTGGTGATAGCGCCCTGATCGGGGCGGGTACTGTGCTGACCACGGAGGATGTCGCCAATGTCAAAGCGGCATCGGGTGAATTCATCGTCTCGCCCAATTGCGATATCGAGGTGATCGCCAAGACCAAAGAACTGGGCATGGGGTCCTGGCCGGGGGTGCTGACTCCGACCGAATGCTTTGCCGCGATCAAGGCCGGGGCTGACGGCCTTAAAATCTTTCCGGCCAGCATCATTGGGGCAGATGGCATCAAGGCCATGCGTGCGGTTCTGCCCGCCAGCATGCCGGTTTATGCGGTTGGTGGCGTTGGTCCGGATGATTTTGCCACCTATGCCAAGGCGGGCTGTGACGGGTTCGGGCTAGGTTCGGGTATCTACAAACCCGGCATGAGTGTTGCCGCGGTTTCGGATGCGGCGGTTGCCTATGTGCGTGCCCATGACGCAGTGTTTGGCTAAGACAAAGGCCGACTGAAAATGTTTGCGCCCGGTGCGAGGATATCGCACCGGGCGCATTTTATTTGGTTGTCGGCATTCTTGTTTCTTACGGGCAGGTGGTGCTGTCGGTAAAGCTTACCGAACCGGTATTGGTGCCCGATGTCACACAGTTCCCGGAATTTCTGGTGTTGCCGGAACCGGACAGGTTTGTGACGTCCCTTACAAACAGTGAAACAAGGTCGGTACTGTTGGATGCAGTGACCGAGTTATTCGAGAATGTCACATTGCTTGCGACGTTCATCATGGCACCGCCAGCCGCGCGTTGAGACCCGCCGCCAATCGCACTTAATGTATTGCCGGTAATTGTGACGTTGCTGGCGCCAGATTCTATAAAGATCGGTGTCGAGGAGTTGCCGGTCGTGGAAGCGGTTAACGTGCTGTTTTTGATGGTGACGTTCGATACACCACTGACCAGAATGGTTGCGACGCCGTTTCCGCCGTTCGCGGTGTTGCTAAGGGTTATGCCGTCGAGTGTGCTGTTATTGCCCATCTGGATCAGGCTGGCCACCGAACTTGCGACTTGGCCGGTGCCCGAGATAGAGGCCGATCCCATTGTTATGGTCGCCGTGCGCCCGGACGGGGATTTTACAACCATTGTGCCGCCTGCCATCAATGTTTGACCCGATTGAAGCGTGATTTTGCTGTTGTTCATCCCCGTATAGCTGCCTTGCAGGATGACGGTGGAGTTTGCGCCTGCATTGGCAACCGCAGTTCCAAGGTTTGCAGTTGTGATTGATGTGCTGTCCAGGACCGTGATTGCATTACCTGACGTCGTTGTGGCGGTCTCGGCCGGGCCGAATGTGCCAGACTGGCTGACCACATCAACGTCACGGATGACCGGGTCGGCCATGCGCCGTTCCATCGGGGTCAAGGTTGGGCGCGATGAACTGCGACCTGCAAATACCTGAAGCGGGATACGAAGCCGGAACACGGCAAAGCTTTGGGTGCCGCGCGGGTCGTCATGCTGGATTTCAGCACCAAGGTTAAAGCGCGAACCTTCCCAAAGGAACGGAACTTCATCAAAAGTCAGGTCAATTCGCCCGCGTGGTCCGGCAATCATGCCAGCCTTGTCATCAGCAAAACGGTATCCGCCGCCATAAACGCGCAATTGTTGCCCGGCATCTTCGTCAAAGAACGGCAAGCGCCAGCCAAGTTCGGCATCAAAACCGTCAAGGGATCGTTCCTCGCCGCCGCGAAATGTAATTGTTGAGCCGGAAACAGTTGCGGTGCTCAGGGAATCAACATCATAAGATGTGCGCCCGACCGGGATATAGGCGTTGGCACGCAGGTCCCAATCCATCGAAAGGGCTTCGGCGCCGAAAGTTACCTGGTTGAACATATTGCCGAGCGGGCTTTTGCGCCGGTCAAAATACGCGATTCCGCCAAGGTTCCAGCCATTGCCAAGCATGTGACGGACGCCAAGTCCGAAATTGCCCTCGCGGCTGTCATCATCATCCATGCGGGCCCGCAAATTTGCAAACAGCATGCTGACATCATCTTGCAGGACAGGAAGAAACATGTCGGCTTCGCCAAGGTTGCGCTTTGTGCCTGCCTTACCTTCAAAATCGATATGAGGCCCCCATTTGGGACCGTCCTGATCTTGTGCGAATGCTGCATTGCTGATGCCATCAACCACCATCAATGCCAGCGACGCGGCCCAAAGTCCGCGAAGATAACCAGATTTCATTGTACGTTCTGCCCGACTGTCCCGGTGAACGCACCCGGTTGTTACGCCATCTTATTGATTGGTTTTACGCTATTTTTTATGCGTTCAAATTTTCCTTTACATCAACTCTGGGTAATGTTCAACAAAATCGTGTACAGGAATGGTTGTTTTTCTAGATCGATTCCAATCGCGGACGAGCATCGTGGTTACGGGATTTTGGGGGATAGTTCGAACGATTTTGAATGATCATTCTAATTGGGTGGGAACGGGGTTTGACCCGATGGTCGAACCCGGTCTAAATTCCTGCCATTATTTGAATACCAGAATGGGAGGATCCGATGGATCTGGGAATTAAGGGCCGCAAGGCGATTGTCTGTGCCTCGTCCAAGGGACTTGGCCGTGGATGTGCGATCAAACTGGCCGAGGCCGGTGTTGATCTTGTCCTCAATGCGCGTTCCGAAGGGCCGTTGAATGAAACGGCGGAATATATCCGTGACACATTTGGTGTGAATGTCAACACGGTTGCCTGTGACATCACCACCGAGGAAGGCCGCAACAAGGTTCTGGCCGCTGTTGATGCGCCCGACATCCTTGTCAACAATGCCGGTGGTCCGCCCCCGGGTATCTGGTCCGATTGGGGACAGGCCGAATGGGAAGCTGCGGTTCAGTCGAACATGCTGACGCCGATCCTGTTGGCGACAGCGGTTCTGCCGGGCATGATTTCACGCAAATGGGGCCGTATCGTTAATATCACGTCGGGTTCAGTCAAATCGCCGATCCCGCATCTTGGTCTTTCGAACGGCGCGCGCGCCGGTCTGACCGGCTTTGTGGCGGGTACGTCGCGTCAGGTCGCCAAGGACGGCGTGATCATGAACAACCTGCTTCCGGGCCAGCATGATACGGATCGTATCAATGCCCTGATGACCAACAAGTCCAAGGCCGAGGGCATCAGCCTTGATGATGCGCGCACCAAAACCCAGGCTGGTCTTCCGACCGGACGTTTTGGTGATCCGCTTGATTTCGGTGCGACCTGTGCCTTCATGTGCAGCGAACATGCGAAATTCATGGTCGGTCAGAATATCCTGCTCGATGGCGGGGCGTTTAACTCCACCCTTTAATTCGCTTCATGCCGGGTTGCAAACGACTGATTTCGGCGCTTCCGGTGCCCATGTATTCAAGTATGCTGGGCTCCGGTTCCCGATGTCGGTCGTTTTCGCCACAGCATAAAGCGCGATAATCTCCAAGTCGCAAGGCTCGGCATTTCGAAAATGGCGTCATTCACCTTTGTCTATGTGCTGCGAGAACGGGACTTTGATCCGGCGGCAAATGCGCGGGTAAAGTTGCCACGGACCTATGTGGGATGGTCAACCGATGTCGACGCGCGCCTTGCGACGCATAACAGCGGCAAAGGTGCAAAAACCACCCGGGGTCGGCAATGGGAACTGGTTTATGTCGAACGGTTCCGCACATTCGGACAAGCCATGAGCCGGGAATGGCACCTTAAGCGTGATCGCAAATTGCGCAGGCAACTGGCAGGCGGTTGAATGGCCAAGCAATGCAATTGCTGCAAGGCCGTTGACCAAAACAGGGCTTGCATCATTGCGCCAAGTAACAGATATGTCCTTGCAAATTTAACATCAAAACCGCGGGAGACCGGTTATGGCATTTGTTCGCAAAAATCCGCTGAAACTCAATAATTTGCAGCTTCGTACCCTTGTGCTGGCACAGGTTATCGCCAAGGATCCAAATTCGGGCCAGATCGATGAAGCCAGCGGCGAGGCAACCCTTCTGCGCGTACCCCATGCCCATGGTGATCATGTCCATGTTGGCAAATTCACCGTTGCGGCCCGCGATGCCAGCGGTTTTGCCAACCCGGCAGTCTGGGTTGCCCTGATCCGCAAAGGTCTGGTCAAGGAAGGTTATCCGGCAAGCATCGTTCTGACCAAGGAAGGCATGGAATATGATACCGGCCTTGGCGATCATTTCCTTGAGGAAAGCGATCACTAGACTGGTCTGTTGATCATGTGATCCACGCAGCCTTGAATGACGAAAGCCCTGCAAGCGCAGGGCTTTTTGATTCTGGTGATCACAAGATTATTGAACGCGAATGAACCTGCCGTTCTGGATCGCGACGAAATAGATGTCCCGGTTCCCGTCGCCATATTGATCAAACATCAATTCCTGATGCAAACCGGGTTGCGGTGGCAAGGTGACCAGTGCGTTTGACAAGGTTTGATCAGGGTGTTTGGTCTTAAGGGCCGTAAACAGCATGGTTGCGGCATCATGGGTCAGGACCGCGCTATATCCCGGCGGATGGTCAAACATTTGGATGTAATCGGCAATGAAGGCCTGATAGCGGGGATTGGGATCATAGCGATCATAGGCCTGTACCAGTTCCATGCCTTCAACCGCATCGCCACCCTGTTCGATCAGGGCATTCGTGCCGGCCCATTCGGCAGCCGAAAGTGAAACGTCCTGATTTCGTTCGCGGATTTCCTTTGCCAGACTGGCGCTATCAACACCGTTGCTGATCAGGACAATTCCGTCAGGTGATCCATCCAGAAGCTGGGATGCCGCGATTGCATGGGTGACATCCTTGGTGTTGATCCAGACCTTGGAAACAACACGGCCGCCACGTTCATCAAATTCCAAAAGGAATTCGCGATACCAGCTATCGGCAAAGGCTTCGTTTTGGCCATCCAGGGCAAGGGCCACCCGGTTTCTGCCCTCCGTAATACTGCGCCTTGCATAGGCACGCGCATTTTCGCGTGTGGTCGTATTGATACGAAACAGATAATCGCGAAAACCGGCAAAATCGGTGGCAGAAACAGTTGGCGAGACGGTGACGATGCCAAGTTCATTGATCACGGGAAGCATCGCCATCCCGATTGAGCTTATGATCGGGCCAACAATCGCATCCACACCCAGTTCGGCAAATTCCTGGACCAGTTTTTGTGCGACTTCCGGAGATTTTTGATCATCTCGCGGGATGATTTCAATCATGCGGCCATCAATGCCGCCTTGGGCATTAATCTGTTGGGCCGCAAGCTTAAGGGCATTCAGGGAATCCATCCCTGTATCTGATCCCGGGCCTTCCAATTCCGCAATAAAGCCTATTTTAATCGGGCCGGACTGATCGCAGGCAACAAGGATGAAGGACCCGAAAATCAAGGCAAGGATGAAAGCAATGGGCCGCATTTTGATCCTGTCTGGTTGGCGAGCCTGCCGGAAAGGGCACGTTTTTGAGTGGCTTGGATATGGTTTTGCTAATCTGGCGTTTCAAGAAGCTGGATTGATGGTGCCTATCCAAAGTCGCGACGTGCCTGCAAAATCCGCCCAAATGTCGTGATCAGACACAGGGCACCAAAGATCACCGCGATTTGCGGGAACCAGTGCGGAAACAGACAGATCAGGCACAGGACGAAAATGGTTTCGCTGCCTTCGGTGATGCCGGTCAGGAAGTAAAAACTTTTCTTGCCTTGCTGGTCATGGTTGCGGTTCTGTTTGGCGGCAATGATGGCATAGGCCAAAAAGCTTGATCCGGTGCCGACAAAACAGAAAATCAGGAATGCCGCCATAAGCGCATGTTCCGGGCGCCCAATGGCAAAGGCCAGTATGATGCCCGAATAAAACAGGAAGTCGGCGACAATATCGTAGTAACCGCCAAGATCGCTTTCCTGGCTTTTCGCACCGGGATGGCGCGAACGGGGTGCGGCGTTTCGGGCGACTGCACCATCAAGACCATCCATGATCCTTGATGCCAGGATCAGACCAAGGGCCGCATAATCCAGTTGAAAGGCAAGACAGGCCGCCGCGATCAGCCCCAGAAAAAAGCCGAACCCGGTGATCATGTTTGGCGTAATACCGGTACCGGAAAGTGTTCTGGCAACCGCATTAAGCGGTTTGTCAATCAGCGGGCGCAGACGGGCGTCAAACATTGAAATATCATCCGGTTTTTCATTCGTCGGCCGACTATAGGGCCAAGACCGAACAAAACAAAATCACCAGTTTGTCAGATGCTTGGCAATTTGTGGAACACTGTCATTCACCCTGCGGGATCAGGTGATAATATGGACTTTCTTCCAGAACTGCATCATCGGCATGGGCCAGTTTGTTCTGACGAATGACCGCCTGAATTTCCTTGATATAAACGCCGCCACGTTCGGAATAGCGGGTGAGTGTTTCGGCAAGGTCGCTACCTGAAAGGGGTTCGTTGCGTTTAATCATCGCGGCACGCATGTCGCGGAATTCCTGATAGGCGGAACCGGTATTAAGATTGATCATGTAGGCCCGTACCGACCTGAACGGCGTTTCAAAGGCGGCGATCTTGTAGTCGCCCAGATGGGTTCTTTGCTGTTCCGGGGTGATGCCGTTACCGCCATAGGTCCACTGCCCGAACAGGGCATTTCCCTGTGCTGCAAAACGTGATGTTCCCCAGCCACTTTCAATCGCCATCTGCGCCATGGCAAGCGATGCCGGAACTGGTCCAATTCGCATTTTTAACTCGGCAATGGTTGCGGGATCATCGGCTGGGGTCGTGACCCGATACTGGCTGGCCAGTTCCGTGATGATGGCTGTGTCATTACTGGTGATCGCGTCCTGCAATGCCTTTTGCTGAAACGCTATTTCTTCATTGGCCAGCAGGATCAGGGGGCCAAGGGTTCGGAAGAATGTCCGCTTTTTGGCGGTGACGGTCAGTTGATCGGCAATCTCGTCGCGCCACAGGCTTGGGATGGTTTGCAGGAACAAGCGCGGAATAACACGTTCGCCTGCATCCCATGATTTCGGTGTATAGCCAAGGTCATCAAAGAAATTGGCCAATTGATCATAGCTGTGCAGCTCGACCGTGATGATGTCTTTGGCGCTCGGGACAGGAAGGGTGATATCCGCCTTCGCGGATGCAATCAGGCCTGCGAACGAACCGATTGTGATTGCTGTCGCACAGATGATGAAGGGTATCGAACGGATGATGGCCATGATGTACCGCCCCTGACGTAATCGGACATTTTGTCAGGGGACTGTATCACGTTTCGGATCTGATCAAAATCAGGATGCCGGTGCGACACTTGGCATGCGACACTGGGCACCGGCATCACCAAAACTGGGCTGATGTTAGTCAGCCCCGCAAGTCTTCAAGACGCTGGCGTTGATTGCCGTTTGCATCAAAGTTATCGGGGGACAGCCAGGCTTCAAACCCGGCCCGAACTGCGGGCCATTCTTCCACTGTTATGGAAAACCAGGCCGTATTTCGGTTCCGGCCCTTATAGACCATGTGATTGCGGAAGATTCCCTCGTAGGTGAAGCCATATCGGGCGGCGGCGGCGCGAGACGGGGCGTTCTGATCGTCGCATTTCCATTCGTAGCGGCGATAGCCGAGTTCATCAAAGGCGCGGTTCATCATCAGAAACATCGCCTCGGTCCCGCCGATGGTTTTTGAAAGGGCAGGGGCATAGTTGATATTGCCGATTTCAACAACACCGTTGGCCTTGTCTATCCGCATGAAGGCGGCAACGCCAACGGCCTTGTTGGTGGCCTTGTCGATAATGGTATGCAGCATCGGGTCGCTGTTGGCCGCCATACCCTCAAGCCATGCGCGATAAGCGGCAAAATCGTCAAAGGCGTGGGTCGACAAATAGGTGAAGCGCGAACCGTCTGTGGCCGCACTGTTGGCGTCAAAAAGTTGCTGCGCGTCGCGGTCAACATCAAGCGGACTGACAATCACGTGCTGCCCCACCATGTCGTTTCTGGGCGGGAGTGCGCAACCTGTCCAGTTTTCTACCGGATGGCCAACCGGTTTGCCGAAGTCGTCATTATGGGGCGAGGTCATGAAGGATCCTTGTTTATCTGTTTTCTGATCTGAGGATGCGCAAAATTGGTCCGGTGATCCAGTGCCAGTTTGCTAAATCTGGTGGGACCAATGACGTGAAGTGGACGGCGCAACAGACGATCCGGCTTGCAGGATCGCCTGTTGCCTTTCATGAACTTCAGATGTTTTTATTTTCCGGATGGCAGAAGTGAAATGACAAGATCACGTGCATCGGCGCCATTGTTCCGGGAAATTTCTTCCAAAGTCTGATTTTCGGATATGACGGACAGTCCTTTGTCCTGCAAGGACTTGATGACATCTTCGGGTGTCGTTGCCAGGACCGGCGCAAGGTGTGTGATCGGGGCTTGTGACAAGGTGGAAATGGCACGAAAGGCCGGATTGCCACCACTGCCCGCACCGTTGCCGATAATGCTAGGAACAACAAAAATGGCAGCCGCGATCAAGGAAATCACAAGCGGCCAGATCAGTTGTTTGCGCTTGATATAGCCGATCAAGGCCCGCCAGTTTTTCCAGATATGGAATGCAAACGGAAGGATCAGAACCATGCTGAGCCATTCATGCATGGCATGGAACGTTCCTGATGACCAATGGAAGAAAAGGGCGATACCCGAGATCAGGGAAACCAGAAACAGTCCGGTTAAAAATGGTGTTGAATAACGATTAGCGAATGCGTTCATGATGTCCTCTTCTGAATACACATGCGTCATTCCCAACCGCGTACAAATTCGCATGTTTGATGCGCATCTGCAATCACATTTCACCAGAATTTATGAGGGTGAAATTCTTTTTAACTATTTGAAATAAAATAAATTATTCAAGGTGTTCTGTGGTCTTGGAATGTTGGTTGCACAAGAAAACCCGGCAGTCGAAATTGCCGGGTTTTCTTGTGGTTGATCTGCTGAAGGATCAGATGTCCGGGTACCAGGCACCGAGAACGCCGAACTCTTCGAGTTTTGCAACAATCTGTTCAGCGGCTTCTTCTGCGCTTTGATCGGTGGTGTTGACTACGATCTCTGCATTCTCCGGTCGCTCATAAGGGCTCGAAATCCCGGTGAAATTGGCGATTTCGCCGGCGCGTGCTTTCTTGTAAAGGCCCTTGACGTCACGCTGTTCACAAACTTCCAGCGGGGTGTCGATAAAGACTTCGATGAACTCGTCTTTTTCAACAAGGCTGCGGGCAAGCTGACGCTCGCTACGGAATGGCGAGATGAAGGACACCAGCGTGATCACTCCGGCATCAACAAACAGTTTGGCAGTTTCGCCAACACGACGAATGTTTTCCACCCGATCGGCATCGGTAAAGCCAAGATCCTTGTTCAGACCATGACGGACATTGTCACCATCAAGGGTGTAGGTGTGCTTGCCAAGGGCATGGAGCTTTTTCTCCACCAGATTGGCAACGGTCGATTTACCCGCACCCGACAGGCCAGTGAACCACAGAACGACCGATTTCTGGCCCTTCTGATAGGCTCGTGCCCCTTTGTTGATGTCCATTTCCTGCCACTTGATGTTGGTCGCACGGCGAAGGGAATGGTTGACCATGCCTGCACCAACGGTTGCGTTGGTGAAGCGGTCAATGATGATGAAGCGACCGGAATGGCGGTTGTCGTCATAGGGGTCAAAGGCAAGTGCCTTGTCGGTCGAGATATTGGCAATCCCGACTTCGTTGAGTTCAAGCGTCTTGCCCGCCACATGTTCAAGCGTGTTGACATTGACCTTGTATTTCAGGTCGCTGATCTGCGCGTTGGTGACCTGTCCGCCCATCTTGATGATATAGGGGCGACCGGGCAGAAGATGGTCTTCATGCATCCAGATGATGCGTGCTTCGAACTGGTCGGCGAAATCGGGCTTGGCGTCAACCGGGGCCAGAACATCGCCACGCGAAATATCGATCTCGTCTTCAAGCGTCAGAGTGATCGCCTGACCGGCGATGGCTTCGTCAAGGTTACCATCAAAGGTAACGATATCCTTGACCTTGCTGGTCTGTCCCGATGCGGTCACGACAATTTCGTCACCCGGTTTGACCCGACCCGATGAAACGGTGCCGGAAAAGCCGCGGAAATCAAGGTTCGGACGGTTGACCCACTGCACCGGAAGGCGGAACGGCTTGTTGATTGCATCCTGTTCGACCTGAACGGTTTCAAGATGGGCAAGAAGCGTCGGGCCGGAATACCAGGGCGTGTTGGCACTGGCTTCGATCATGTTATCGCCACGCAGTGCCGACAGCGGGATCGCCGTGATCGAGCTGTAATTTAGCTGGGCGGCAAATTCCTGATAGGCAGCAACGATTTCGTCAAATTTGGACTGATCATAATCGATCAGGTCCATCTTGTTGACGGCCAGAACTATGTGCTTGATGCCCAAAAGCGACGTGATGAAGCTGTGGCGACGGGTCTGGGTCAGGATGCCTTTGCGGGCATCGATCAGGATCACGGCAACATCGGCGGTCGATGCCCCGGTTGCCATGTTCCGCGTATATTGTTCGTGGCCCGGGGTATCGGCGACAATGAATTTGCGCTTGTCAGTCGAGAAGAAGCGATAGGCGACATCAATGGTGATGCCCTGTTCGCGTTCGGCCTGAAGACCATCAAGCAGCAGAGCAAAGTCAATCTCGCCGCCCTGGGTGCCAACCTTGCGGCTGTCAGATTCCAGTGCCGCCAATTGGTCTTCGAAAATCAGTTTGGAATCCCAAAGCAAACGACCGATCAGGGTCGACTTGCCGTCATCCACGCTGCCGCAGGTGATGAAAAGCAGAAGGCTTTTTTCTTCCTGGGCTTTGAGGTAGCCGAGAATATCATCAGCAATAAGGTCAGATTTATGCGCCATCAGAAGTAACCTTCCTGCTTCTTCTTCTCCATCGACCCGGCCTGGTCATGGTCAATCATACGGCCCTGACGTTCGCTTGAACGGGTCAGAAGCATTTCCTGGATAATGTCGGGCAGGGTGGCTGCCTCAGACTCAACGGCACCGGTCAGGGGATAGCAGCCCAGCGTTCTGAAACGCACCGATTTCATTTCCGGCTTTTCACCCGGATTAAGCGGCATACGGTCGTCATCAACCATGATCAGCATGCCATCGCGTTCGACCACCGGACGTTTCGCCGAATAATAGAGCGGCACAATCGGAATCTGTTCAAGATAGATGTATTGCCAGATATCAAGTTCGGTCCAGTTGGAGATCGGGAAAGCACGGATGCTTTCACCCTTATTGATCCGGGCGTTATAGATATCCCACAATTCCGGGCGCTGGTTTTTCGGGTCCCAGCGGTGGGTTTCGGTACGGAAGGAAAATACACGTTCCTTGGCACGTGCCTTTTCCTCGTCACGGCGTGCACCGCCAAAGGCTGCATCGAACTTGTATTTGTTCAGCGCCTGTTTCAGCGATTCCGTTTTCATGACATCGGTATGCAGGCTTGACCCGTGGGTGAACGGGCCAATGCCGCGTTCGACACCGTCCTGATTGATATGAACAATCAGGTCAAAGCCGTATTCTGCCGCCATCCGGTCGCGAAATTCGATCATCTCGCGGAATTTCCAGGTGGTGTCGACATGTATAAGCGGGAAGGGCGGCGGTGCCGGATAAAACGCCTTGCGGGCGAGATGCAGCAAAACCGATGAATCCTTGCCGATGGAATAAAGCATCACCGGCCGTTCAAACGATGCCGCAACCTCGCGGATGATATGGATACTCTCTGCCTCAAGCTGGCGGAGATGGGTCAGATTAGGCTGCATTCTCTTTCCTGACGGTATATCAACACAAAATTTTGTGTTTATAAATGTATTTCACTTAGCTTTGATGGGTAATATGGAATGCTCCGCAACGCAAGTGTGATTTCTATTTTTACACAAAATTTTGTAGTCGAATATTATTCAACAACCCAATTGTGTTTAATCGGTTGTGGCGAATCAGGCAAGTCAGAAAAAGAAATGACCAGGAAGACTTGTGCTAATAGCGGGAGAGGGAAGTTAATTCTGGCTAAGTTGTCTGCTGTTGCGCGGTGCCCTTGCGCAGTTTTGCGCAAGAGTTGTGCGATCTTGCCAGTACCGAAAAGTGCCAAGAAAAGGCAATGTGGCCCCGCCCGTCCTTGCGGCGGTGATAGCGTGCTTTTTCGAGGTCACAGTGTTCAGTCTCTGGTTTCGTTTCCGACAGACATCGGGTCTGTTTTTCACCTCCATGTTTGCCGCAAGGCTTGCGGATCAGTTTCTTTTGTTTGTCGTGCCGCTTGTGGTCTATCAGACGACGGGAAGTGTTTCGCTTTCCGGGCTTGCCTATGCCGCGGAAACCTTGCCGCGTATTCTGTTTTTCCCGGTATGCGGTGTGTTGTCAGATCGGTATTCGCCACTGCGTCTGATGCAGATCAGTCAGGTCGGGCGTGCCCTGATCTGTGCGCTGGGCCTGATCGGTTTTGCACTGTTTGACGGGCTAGGCTGGGTGGTCGGGATTTCTGCGCTTTGCGGGTTGCTGACCACACAGGGCTTCATGGCCCGCGAAGTGATGTTGCCGCAAATCTTTGCCAATACCCGTTTTGAAAAAGTCCAGTCGATTTCGCAAAGTGTCGACCAGACCAGTGTCGTGACCGGCCCGCTTCTGGCGGCCAGTCTGTTTGCGCTGAGTAACTGGCAAGCGGTGGTTGTGGCGTCGGGCATCCTGTTCGTGATCGCGGAGATCGCCATGCTGATCTGGCGGCGGGGGAACAAGACCGCCATCGTGGCAACCGATGCGGCACCAGGTCCATGGACCCGTCCGTTTAAAACGGCTCTTGGGCATCTGGTGTTTTTGCCCGGTCTTAAGCGCGTCATTACATTAACCGCCAGTGTGAACCTTGTCTTTGGCATCACGCTTGCGACGTCTGCGGCCATGGTCACCGGCCTTCACGGCCAAAGCGAGGAACATTATGCCCTGCTGCAAACGGTGGGGGCGGTCTTTACCATTCTTGTTCTGATGGCAGCGGGGGCAAGTCGGTTATCGGTTGGCAGGATCGGTTTGATATCGTTCTCCGGTGTGTTTATTGGCGGAGTTTTGACCGCGATCAGTCCGGATTACTGGCTTTATATGATCGGCTTTGCCGTGGTGTTGGGCTTTGACGGGATGTTTAACATCTATATCCGCACCATCCGGCAAAAGATCATTCCGGCAAAGGATTACGGTAAAACCACCGGCGTGATCATCCTGTTTAACAATATGACACAGCCGCTTGCGGGGCTTCTGGTCGGTCTGACTGGCAGTCTTGAAGAAACCGGCTGGCTGATCCTGATCCTAAGCGGTGTGATGCTGTTTGGTGGGCTTTTGATGTCGTTACCGCGCTTTCAGGCAAAGCCGATAATTGCCAAGCCATAAGGCCTGACCTTGTGGATTGAACTTCCGGGTGATGCGTCGCCATATATCGATCTGTTTCATCAAACAGTCGAGGCGCGATGTCACACAACAAGGCATCAGGCAGAAGTTTCAAATCCTGGATCATTCAGGATGCCTGTGATGTGTTTTGGAAAAATCGCTTTGTCGTCGCGGTGGCAATTATCTGGCTGGTTCTGTTTGATGTGTTTGACGTGATTGTACCCCATCCGGACTTGCTGGGTTCGGATGGGGTTTTGTCATTTGCGGGGGCTTGCTGGTTTGTGCTGCGTGCCTTGATCGATGCGTTTGCGCTGATCCTAGTTGGCATTTCGGCCCATCTGTCATGTCTGGTCGGTCGGGATGGGTGGGGAACAATCAGGGCAGCGAACCGCAAAGCTGTTCTTCACTGTGCTGCCGGGATGTTGGGGGTGGCGGTACTGATCATTGCGGCAATCCTGGCCTATCAGCAATTCCTTGTCCCTGACATTTTGCGTGCCTTGCTTGGAGGCCGTAACGAAGCGTCGCATCCGGGGCGGCTTTTGATCGGGGGCCTGATCCTTATTGGCCTGCTCGGTGCGATTGCCCTTGGTGCAAGCTGGTTCGCAGCGGTTCTTTCAGGTGCAGGCAGTTCAGTGCGTGCGACATGGTGGCGGGGCCGTGTGACTTTCCTGTTTGTCATCTGGCGCCTGGTTGCCGTTTTGCTTTTATTGCCGGTGATCTCGGCCCTGATCGTGCCGGTGATCGGGCAAATGGTGGCGGTTTTTCATGTCATCGGGATTCCCGCCGATGCCGCGGTGCTGGTTATTCCGGCGATTGTTGGCGGCATGATTGCCTGTTTCGTCACGGTGCTTCTTTCAGTGATTTTTGTTCGTTCCTTTGTCATCTCGTTGAAATAACGCCGGAATCTGATGTTTGTGTGTGGACAAACTATCGGCTGTGCTTTGCTGTTTTTGGTAATTTTATTTCAAAATTGTATCGATATAAAAAATAAACTTGATTTAGGTCAGTGTTCCTTGCCAAATAACGTCAAGAAGACTGACCTAATGAGGAAGCCATGACGATCCAATGGAACGAGATGATAGTCCCCGATGCCCGTGCTTTGCGTGCGTCTGAAATCCGTGATTTGCTGAAGGTTGCCGAACGCCCGGAAATTACCTCGTTCGCCGGTGGTGTGCCGGACCCGGATCTTTTCCCGCTTGCTGATTTCCACGATATGTTTGATGGCCTGACCCGGGACGAGACCGCGGGGCGTCGCAGCCTGCAATATTCGATCAGCGAAGGTCTGCCGGGGTTGCGGCAATGGATTGCCGATGATCTTGCCAAAGCCGGGGCGACCCGCGACATCGACAATATTCTGATCACCTGCGGAGCCCAGCAGGGCCTTGATATGATTGCGCGCCTGTTGCTGGAGCCGGGCCGCGAAATCGTGATGGAAAAGCCAAGCTATCTTGGTGCGATGCAGGCCTTTTCGATGCGTCGGCCAAGTTATGTCGGCATCAATATGGACGAAGACGGCCCGGTCGTTGCCGAACTTGATGCGGCCTTTGCCAACGGCGCACGCATTGCCTATCTGGCACCTGATTTCCAGAACCCGACCGGGCGGTCTTATAGTCTTGATCGCCGTATGGCAGTTCTTGAAACGGCGCGCAAATATGGTGCGGTCATTCTCGAAGATGCCGCCTATTGCAAGCTGTCCTACGAGGGCGAAAGCCTGCCATCGCTTTTGGCGCTTGATGAAATCGGCAGCAACCCGGATGCGGGCACGGTCATTCAGTTGGGGACATTTTCCAAAACACTGGCCCCGGCCTTGCGCATAGGCTGGGTCACAGCACCGCGTCCGGTGATCCGCCAACTGGTTCTGATGAAGCAGGCAGGGGATCTGCATGTTTCAACCATCAATCAGGAAATTGCCCTGCGTGCTGCACGCAAACTTTTCCCGGCCCATCTGGAAACCTTGCGTGATGCCTATCGTGCCAAACGCGATGCGATGCTGGGTGCGCTCGAAGAATTCATGCCGCGCGATGTCAGTTTCTCGCGGCCAAAGGGCGGTATGTTTGTCTGGTTAACATTGCCCGAACATATCGACAGCCGTGCGCTTCTGGTCGAGGCGATGGAAGATGCCAGGGTGGCCTTTGTCCCCGGTCAGGCCTTTTTCTGTGACCAGTCGGGGCAGAATACCGCAAGGTTCAGCTTTGCCACCGAAAAGCCGGAACGCATTCGTGCAGGGATTGAACGCCTTGCTGAGCTGATCCGGCGCAAGGATAACCAGTAAACAAAAAAGCCCGGCAGCAATTGGGGGATTGCTGCCGGGGGATTGCCTGCCTGGCGGTGAAGGTGGCAGGCAACCAAGATAAGGCTTGTGCAGTTCAGGCCTGACCCAGCATGGCCTTAAGCAACAGGGCCGCTGTGCCGATCACGATGATGCCGCCAACATAAAGCCCGACAAACCAAAGCAGACGTCTGGTCTTTTCCGATGTGATTTTGGGCATCAATGATATCCCTCGTCACTGACCTTGCCGCGAAATACCCAATAGGCATAGGCGGTGTAGGCGAAAATCACCGGCAACAGGATCACTGCCCCGACCAGCATGAAGGCAAGGCTGTTTTCCGGTGCGGTCGCGTCGCGGAAGGTGATCATGGGCGGGACAATATTGGGATAAAGCGTGATCCCGAAGCCCAGATAGCACAGGAAAAAGATGCCAAGCGTGATGCCAAAAACCGTCTTTTCCCGATGCGAAACCGCTCGCCACAACCAGAATAAAAGCCCTGCGGTGATCAGCGGGATCGGTGCCATCATGGCCATATTGGGCATGTTAAACCAGCGTTCGGCATAGGCCGGATTGACATAGGTTGTCATCAGCGACACCACGGCAAGGTTTGCCGCCATCCAGATCACGGCCGGTTTGGCAAGGCGGCGCAGATTGCCCTGAAAATCGCCTTCCATCTTCATGATCAGCCAGCCGGTGCCAAGCAGGGCATAGCCGACAACAACCGCCGTGGCGCAGAAGAATGAAAACGGACTGAGCCAGTCAAACGCCCCGCCAACAAAGCGGCCATTTTCAACGGCAATGCCTTCGATAAAACCACCCAGCATTGCGCCCTGCATGGCGCTTGCGATGATTGATCCGGCGGAAAAGGCGATGTCCCAATGTTTCTGGTGGTTCTTGCTTTTGAACCGGAATTCAAACGCCACACCCCGGAAAACAAGGGCAAGCAGCATGACGAAAACCGGAATGTAAAAGGCGGTCATCAGCAATGAATAGGCCTTGGGGAAAGCGGCATAAAGCCCGCCGCCACCCAGCACCAGCCAGGTTTCATTACCATCCCAGATCGGGGCGACCGTATTCATCATGCGGCCGCGTTTGACCGGGTTCTTGATGAACGGAAACAGAATACCGATCCCAAGATCAAAACCATCGAGCGTGACATAGGCGAAAACCGCAACCGCGATCAAAAGAACCCAGATCAGTTGATAATCCATGATCATTCTCCTGCCTGCGGATTGTTGTGGGCGGCCAGTTGACGGCCCCCGGCGCGAAGGAATTCACCAGTCGGCACATGGGCGTTCCGCGGATCATGGTTCATGGCGCGGAGGATATAGGCCGTGCCAACCCCGAACACGATGGAATAGACGACAACAAAGGCGATCAGTGATCCGGCAATTGCGGTGGCGGTTACGGGTGATCCGGCTTCGGATGTGCGCATCAATCCATAAACCACCCATGGCTGCCGCCCGACTTCGGTGGTGAACCAGCCCGCCAGAATGGCGACAAAGCCACTTGGTCCCATGATCAGTGCAAAGCGATGCAAATGCTTGCAGTCATAAAGCTTGTGCCGGAACCGGGCGATCAGGCTTGCGATACCAAGCAACGCCATCAAAACCCCGACGCCAACCATGATGCGGAACGTCCAGAAAACGATGGTGGCATTCGGGCGATCTTCCGGTGCGAAATCATTAAGCCCCGTGATCTTGCCATCCCAGTCATGGGTCAGGATCATCGAGCCCAGCTTGGGGATTTCAACCGCATAACGGGTTTCCTCGGCCTTCATATCGGGCAGGCCAAACAGGATCAGCGGTGCGCCTTCGCGGGTTTCAAAATGGCCTTCCATCGCGGCGACCTTGGCCGGTTGATGTTCAAGGGTGTTAAGTCCGTGCATGTCGCCCGCCATGATCTGGATCGGTGCGACAATGGCCGCCATCCACATTGCCATGGAAAACATGATGCGCGCCGCCCGGTTTTCCCGATCACGCAGCAAATGCAGCGCCCCGACCGCACCCACAACAAAGGCGGTGGTCAGATAGGCGGCCAGAACCATATGGACCAGACGATAGGGGAAGCTTGGATTGAAAATCGCATCGATCCAGCTTGTGACAACCGCGCGACCATTTTCAATCACATAGCCATCCGGCGTCTGCATCCAGCTATTGGCCGACAAAATCCAGAAGGCCGAAAACAGCGTGCCAACCGCAACCATGGTGGTGGCAAGGAAATGAAGCTTTGGCCCGACACGGTTTAATCCAAACAGCATGATGCCAAGGAAGCCCGCCTCAAGGAAGAAGGCGCTTAGAACTTCATAGGCCATCAGCGGGCCGATCACGCCGCCGGTAAATTCCGAAAACGGTCCCCAGTTCGTACCAAACTGATAGGACATCACAATCCCGGACACGACGCCCATACCAAAAGCCAGCGCAAAGATTTTCAGCCAGAATTTGTAAAGTGTAAGATAGGTGTCGTCACGGGTGCGCAACCACATCGCTTCAAGCACGAACAAAAAGCTTGCAAGCCCGATGGTGAATGACGGGAAAATGATGTGGAATGAAACGGTAAAAGCAAACTGTATGCGTGCCAATATTTCTGCATCAAGCATTGGCGTTGGTCCTTCTATCCGGCAAAGCCTTCCTGCCCGACCCCGTGTTTCACTGCGTTGCGAAACCGTTCATTGATTGACCTGATGGGCTGTAAACAGCCGATTAGGGGGCGGTCTGTGTAAGGAAATCGATAGAAGTTCGCGAGAAATGCTGCATTGCGCATTCGCAATTTACATTTGGAAAATTTCCAAAAGAAATGCAGGAACGATTATCCAACCGGATTGAGACAGAGTTTTTCCAGTGCCAGAGAACTTTGAGTTTGCTGGCGTTCCTTGTGCCTCAGCACCATGAATTTACGCGGCGGGATCGGAAAGCTCGCACGGGCCAGTCGTCCCTGTGCGATCAGGGAACTGACGGCGAATTGGGATACGGCGGTGGCGGCGGTGCCGGTTTCCACCGCGGTGATCACCGCCTCGTTGCTGGGCAAGACGAGGGCGGTTTTAAGGCGAGCCGGATCAACATCGAGATCACGCAGCGCGCTTTCAAATTCCGATCTGGTGCCGGACCCGGCTTCGCGCAGGATCCAGTTGGTCTGGGTGACAAGGGCCTGCGCGGTCAGGGGCCTGCCATCGGCCCAGGGATGTTTGGGGCCGACCACGACCACCAGCGCGTCCTCGGCCACTTCGCGCTTGGCAAGGGCGGGTTCGTCAATGTCGCCTTCGATAAATCCGATATCCGCGGCCCCACCGCGCACGGCATCCGATACGGTTTTGGTGTTGCCAATCGTCAGGTGGATTTCAATGCCGGGATACTGATCATGAAATTTCATCAGGAACGGGGGTAGCCAGTAACTGGCAATCGTCTGACTGGCATAGACGTTCAAATCGCCGCGTTGCATGCCGCCAAGTTCGGCCAGTGTCAGTTCGGCGGCACGGGCGCGTGCCAATGTTGATTTGGCTTCGTCAAGAAACAGACGCCCGGTTTGGGTCAGTTCGATCCGCCGCCCGACCCGATTAAACAGGGCCACGCCATAAAACCCTTCCAGGTTCTTGATTGCCGAACTGACCGCAGACGGCGTCAGTCCAATTGCCTCGGCCGCGCGGGTCAGATGTTCGCGTTCGGCAACGGCGACAAAGATTTGCAACTGTTCAAGCGTCATCATGGCAAAGTCCAATCATTCGATTTGATCGAATGAAATATGAATTTTTATTCGATGGAAGTAAATGGTTGGGTGTGAGATTTTCCGAACGTGATCAAAACACAGGAAAATCATGTTTTTTAAAACCCGCATCAAACCGATCCTGCCCGGACTTGCCGTGACCCTTGCGGTCGCGCTTGCCGCCAAGCTTGTCGAACATGCCGAACGTGTTCTGCTTGGGCGTGGCTGGGTTGAAAGTCTGGTCTTTGCCATTCTGATCGGCGTGGTGGTGCGGTCTGTGTTCGGTCTGGCACCGCGGTTTTTTGCCGGTGTGCGGTTTTGCGGCAAGACGGTGCTCGAAATTGCCATCGTGCTGCTGGGCGGATCGATCAGTGCGCAGGCCATCGGATCGGCTGGTGGCGGGTTGATTGCCGCGATCATTGCCGTTGTCTGCGTCAGTCTTTTTGTCAGCTATCATATCGGGCGTGCCCTTGGCTTGACCGAACATCTTTCGATGCTGGTGGCATGTGGCAATTCGATTTGTGGTAACTCGGCCATTGCTGCGACCGCACCGGTGATTGACGCGCGGTCTGATGACGTGGCGGCATCGATTTCCTTTACCGCGGTGCTGGGGGTGCTGTTTGTTTTCATCCTGCCGATGCTGCATGCAGGGCTTGGATTATCCGCCACCCAATATGGTATTTTTTCAGGCCTGACGGTTTATGCCGTCCCGCAGGTTTTGGCCGCAACCGCACCGGCAGGCGCGCTTGCCGTTCAGGTCGGCACACTGGTCAAGCTGATCCGGGTGTTGATGCTGGGGCCGGTGATCTTTGCCCTTGCCCTGATTGGCGGGCGGGCGCGTGAAACCAAGCTGCCAATTGCGCAGGTGGTGCCGTGGTTCATCATCGGTTTTATCGTCATGATGGCGGCCCAGTCGTTCGGATTGTTGCCGGAATTTGCCCTGGGCGGAATGAAAACCGTGTCTTCGTTCCTGACCATTCTTGCGATGGCGGCATTGGGGTTAAGTGTGGATATCCGCAATGTCATGCATGTCGGGGGCCGGGTTGTTGTTGCTGCCCTGATGTCGCTGATTGTGCTTTGTATGTTAAGCGGTCTGGTTCTGGTTATTCTGGGTCAGGCATAAAAAAAGCCCGCCGCCTGGAATGGGGGAGGCAGCGGGCAAGGAAGAAGAAGCCACGGAAAGGTTTGCATAACCGACAGCATCTTCTGGCGTTTCGGGGAGATGACATCATGGGGGATGATGCCGGGAACGAAACGCCACGGGTAAACGTCAAATCCGGGACGCGGGGATGATCGGCTTTTCCTCCTCGGCTTTTTTCAGGATGGCCCATTCATCGTCGCTAAAGATACGCGACCGTGTCAGGAACCTTTTGCCTTCGGGCCCCTCGAGCGAGAACATCCCGCCACGCCCGTTGACGACATCAATGATCAGTTGGGTATGTTGCCAATATTCGAATTGTGCCCGCCCGATGAAAAACGGACTGCCTTCAATCTCGCCCAGCAACACATCCTGATCACCGGTTTTGAATTCCCCGTCCGGGAAACACATCGGCGCACTGCCGTCACAACAACCGCCCGACTGATGAAACATCACCGGGCCATGAATGGATTTCAGTTTCCTGATCAGTTCGATTGCCGCATCGGTTGCGGTAACCCTGTCCGGAATGGTTTCCGATCCGGTCATGATGACCTCCTTCCTTGCGCGATAAGATGACCGGGCACATGTGGGAGGTCATGCACCCGGTCGTGATCACATCGCGATCAGAAGAAGCCCATCGGTTTCGGATCATACGAAACCAGAAGGTTCTTGGTCTGCTGATAATGGTTCAGCATCATCTTGTGGTTTTCACGGCCGATGCCGGACTGCTTGTACCCGCCAAAGGCCGCATGGGCCGGATAGAGGTGATAGCAGTTGGTCCAGACACGACCGGCCTTGATTTCCCGGCCAAAGCGGTAGGAGCGGTTTGCATCGCGTGTCCAGACACCGGCCCCAAGGCCGTAAAGTGTATCATTGGCGATGTGAAGGGCTTCGGCTTCGTCCTTGAACGTGGTGGCAGATACCACCGGGCCAAAGATTTCCTCCTGGAAAATCCGCATCCGGTTATGGCCCTTGAAGATGGTTGGCTGGATATAGAAACCACCGGCAAGATCACCGCCAAGATCGGCCTTGTCGCCACCACAAAGAACCTGCGCGCCTTCCTGCTTGCCGATATCAAGGTAGGACATGATCTTTTCCATCTGCTCTGAAGAGGCCTGTGCGCCGATCATGGTGGTGGTATCAAGCGGGTTGCCCTGTTTGATATTGGCAACACGTGAAAGCACGTTATCCATGAACTTGTCATAGATGCTTTCCTGAATGATGGCGCGCGACGGGCAGGTGCAAACTTCACCCTGGTTAAGGGCAAACATTGCCATGCCTTCGGCGGCTTTCTGACGGAAATCATCATCGGCGGCCATGACGTCTTCAAAGAAGATGTTTGGCGATTTTCCACCCAGCTCCAAGGTCACCGGAATGATGTTTTCCGATGCATATTGCATGATCAGGCGGCCCGTGGTGGTTTCACCGGTAAAGGCAACCTTGGCAATGCGGTTGCTTTGCGCAAGCGGTTTGCCCGCTTCAACGCCAAAGCCCTGAACGACGTTCACCACGCCCGCCGGGATCAGATCGGAAATCAGTTCCAAAAGAACGCAGATTGATGCCGGGGTCTGTTCAGCCGGTTTCAGGACAACGCAGTTGCCCGCTGCCAATGCCGGGGCCAGTTTCCAGACCGCCATCAGGATCGGGAAGTTCCATGGAATAATCTGGCCAACCACACCAAGCGGTTCGTGGAAGTGATAGGCGACCGTGTTGTCGTCAATCTCGCCAAGCGATCCTTCCTGTGCGCGGATGGCACCGGCGAAATAACGGAAATGGTCAATTGCAAGCGGGATGTCAGCGGCCAGCGTTTCACGCACGGCCTTGCCATTGTCCCAGGTTTCGGCGACTGCAAGCATTTCAAGATTGGCTTCCATACGGTCGGCAATCTTGTTGAGCATGTTGGCGCGTTCGGTCACCGATGTTTTGCCCCATGCCGGGAAAGCGGCGTGGGCGGCATCAAGAGCCTTTTCGATATCGTCGCTTGAAGAACGGGCGACCTCGCAGAACGGTTTGCCATTCACCGGCGAGATATTTTCGAAATACTGGCCTTTGGCAGGGGCGACCCATTCGCCGCCAATGAAGTTCTCATAACGGCCCTTGAAGCTGACCGGGCTGCCGGCGTCATTTGGATTCTTGTAGATCATTTTGGTTCCTCCGAGATCGACAGGCGATTTTTTCGCCCGCTTTTTGATTGTGACGCCGCCTTATCCGCAAAGGTCGTGCCACTTTGCCAAAGACCGGGTTCGCGGCAAGAAAATCGGGGGAAACCAACAGGCTGGAAGTAAGGCTGTTTCTGGTGTGGCGCGCGGGAAGCCCGGAACAGTGCGACACATGTGGCGCATTTTGTTCCATAAATGGAACAGTTTGGATTGCGCGGCATTTTTGCTGTGAAACTGTTTGGTGCTGGGCCCCTTTGATATGTTACGATTGCCCCTGTGATCGGATGCGGCAAAAGCCGCGCGCCGGAAATTTCCGGGTCAAAACACCGACACAAGGGAGATAGCGTCTATGTCAGGAAACCTTCCCGGCGGACGGATAGAAGCAGCACTGCAACTTAGCGGTGGTGCGCAAAATCGTGCGGTGCTTGAAAGCTGGCAGCGTTGTGAAGAACGCTTTGGTCTGGCCCATGACACCTTGCGCCGTCCCGAAGTCATGCCCGAAAGCCAGACCCGGCAATTGCGTGATCGCAACGGGCGGCTTTATCACCATGCCCATGACCTTGTCCGAACCCTGTATCGCAAAATCGATGCATCGGGCTATGCGGTGTTTCTGACTGATAACAGTGGCGTGATCCTTGACAGTGTCGCTGCCCATTCCCTGTTGCCGTCATTTCGCACCAACGGACTTTTGCCCGGCGCAGTCTGGAGTGAGGAACGCGAAGGTACGAACGGTATCGGCACCTGTATCGTCGAAGGTCGCCCAATTACCATCCACAAGGACGAACATTTCCTGGCACAGCATTCGGTCCTGACCTGTACCGCGGCCCCGGTTTTTGACCCGGACGGCAAGGTATGTTCGGTGCTTGATGTGTCGGCCGTTCGTGATGATATCAAACGCACTGATTGCCTGCGCGTGCGCGGCATGGTCGCCGACTATGCCGATGCGCTTGAACGTATCCTGTTCTTTGATGAGCGGGCAGGCGATGTCATTCTGCACCTTCATCCCGAGGCGCGCCATGTCGGATCGACCCGCGATGCGATGATTTCGATTGCGCCCGACGGGTCAATCAGTGGCGCAACGTCAACCGCCCGCCGCATTCTGGCCGCGGCCAACAATTCGACCGATATCGGTAATATGTTCGAGATGGATGTGGATGTCCTTCTGTCCAAATTCGCCGAACAAACAGTTCAAACAGGTGATAAGCCATCGGCTATGGCGCTTAATATCGCGGGCGGCGGGGTGCTGTTTGGTTCTGTCACCATGCCTGAACGGATGCGCCGTCGTTATGTCGGACTGTCGACACCGATTGCAACACGGGCGCCAAAGGTTGCAAGGCCAGTTGCACAGATTTCGGATCGCGATCCGGCATTGCGCCGGATTTACGATATCGGTGTGCGCCTTCATGCGCGCGATATCAATATTCTGATGTCGGGCGAAACCGGCAGCGGCAAGGAATATCTGGCGCGCCATATCCATGATGCCACCCACGGAAAATCCAAGAACTTTGTCGCGATCAACTGTGCGGCCCTGCCCGAAGGGTTGATTGAAAACGAACTGTTTGGACATGCTGGCGGTGCCTTTACCGGATCGGCGCGCGATGGGTTTGGCGGGCGCATTCGCGAAGCCAATGGCGGGACCTTGTTCCTTGATGAAATCGGCGATATGCCGCTTGCCGCGCAGGGGCGGCTGTTGCGCGTTCTTGAAAGCCGCAAGGTCGAACCACTTGGCAGTACCAAGTCAGTGCCGGTTGATTTCCGACTGATCTGTGCCAGCAATGTCGATTTGAACCAAGCGGTGGCAGACGGGAAATTCCGCGAAGATTTGCTCTATCGGATCAAGGGCGCACGCCTCGCCGTGCCGCCGTTGCGTGAACGCAGCGACCTTGTTGATGTGATCGGGCGTCTATTGGCGGCATTGTCAAATGACTATGTCGAATGCAGTGATGATGTGATCGATCTTCTTGCCCGTCATCAATGGCCGGGCAATGTGCGCGAACTGATCAATGTCTTGCAATATGCCAGCGTCTTTGCCGAAAACGGCGTGATCGAACGTGACCATTTGCCCGATGATTTCCGGGTTGAGGCAAAGGCAACCACGACCAATGCCCGTGATACGTTGGAGCGTGCCGAAGAAGGGGCATTGCGCCAACTTCTTGATGACCATCATTGGCATATCAGCAACACCGCCAAGGCATTGGGTATCGGACGAAATACCCTGTATCGCCGGATGGCAAGACTGGGAATAGAACGGTCAGGCTAGGGCATGGTGCCTTATGTCCTGACCGTTCATTTCCAGTGTCATGACGTTCAGGCAATATCGCGCAAGAATTGCTTCACGGAGTGATCAAGCTTTTGCGCGCGTTCTTCCATGCTTGCGGTTGCGGCCCTGACATCACCAGACGCAGCGTCGGTTTCATCGGCGGCGTCCATTGCCTGCTGAATGTTGCTGGCAACATCGCGGGTATTTTGCGCAACGTTTGAAATTTTCGATGAAATCTCGGTTGTCGTGTTGCTTTGCTGGTTGATTGACGCGGCAATGTCCGCCGTATCGTCATTAATCTCGCCAATGGTTTCAACAATTTCGCGGATTGCGGCAACGGCCTCGCGGGTTTCGGATTGAACCGTGGCGATCTGTTCCGAAATTTCATCGGTTGCACGCGCGGTCTGTGAGGCAAGGTTTTTGACTTCGTTTGCGACCACGGCAAAACCTTTGCCCGCATCACCGGCACGTGCGGCTTCGATGGTTGCGTTCAGGGCAAGCAAGTTGGTCTGTCCGGCAATATCGGTAATCAGTTTGACGACTTCGCCAATCTTGTCAGCCGATGTTTCCAGTACCGACATTTTATCATTGGTGCTGTTGGCTTCGTTTTGGGCACGTGACATGGTTTCGCGTGACTGGGCGATGCGTTGGCTGACCTCGTATACCGATGCGGTCAGTTCTTCGGCAGCAGACGCAACAGATTCTGCATTATGGGCGACGTCCGATACGACAGATGCCGCATCACTTGCACGCGCCTTGCTTGTTTCCGCCGTGCGGCCAAGCGTGGAGGCGGAGTTGCGCAGTTTTTCAAGCGCCCGCCCCACATCAGAAAGCAAATCGCCGGTCGTGTTTTCAAAATTCTTGGTCAGCTTTTCCATAAGTTCGGAACGTTGCGCCTGGGCGCGTTGAAGCTCGGCCTCCTTGGCGCGCATTTCGCGACGCTCGATCGCGTTTTTCTGGAATACTTTGACGGCTGTTACGATATCGCCGACTTCATCGCGCCGGGCGATTTCCGGAATGGCCGTGTCAAGCTTGCCTTCGGCAATTTCAAGCATGCCGGTGGTCAATCCCCGAAGCGGGGCAATGGCGCGAATGTTCCAGATGATCAAAACGATACTGATCGCAAGCGACAGTACCAGCATGCCGATCATGACAATGGAAAAGTTGCTGGCGACGGTTCTGGCCGATACAGAAATCAACTGGCTTTTGGCTTCTTCATGTTCGATTAGGGCATCGATACTGGCGCGCCAGTCGGCAAAGGCCGGTGCTGCTTCGGCGTTGATCAGGTTGATTGTCGAAGAAAATTCGCCCGCTTTGCGAAGGCCAATGACCTTTTCAATGATTGGTGCTGCGCGTTCTTCGATTGCCTGAATTTCTGCAAAAAGTTGTTGTTCCTGATCCGATGATGTTTCCGGGGCCGAAAGGATTTCGGCCATGCCTTGGGCGGCCTCTGCGTAAATGGCAGCCTGTTCGTTGATGACATTGATTGTGGCATCAACATCATCCTGACTTGCGACCAGTGCCATATCGCGGACTGCGATGGCGCGGTCCTGAACGCTGCCACCCAGATTGATGGCATAGCGTTGCTTGACCCCGTTGACGTCAGTGATCTGGGTAAAGGATGTGTTGATCTGGCTCACAAGGACGACGGAAATCGTCGTCAGGATACTCATAAGCGCAAGGATCGCGACATAGCTGATGATCTGTCGCTGGCCAAGTGAAAGCGACACCTGTTTCTTTGATGCGTTCATCCAGACGTTCCTCCGTGATCTGCTATCTCTGCCGGGTCATCTTGCTTTTAAAGGGTGTATTTCGATGTCGACGTGACCGCGTGCGTTTGGATGGCAGTATATTATTGGTTGTAGGTCCGGAGACGATATCATAACTCTGCATTGTAATTGCACAGTCTGTTTCGCCGTTTTCACCCTGTGGAATAGGGGGTGACGGCAAAAACTGTTTTGGCCGATCATTTCCTGAGATTGTTCAAATGTTTTGATTGTAGAAGGGGCCGTTATTGTTTTAAGTAACGGCAGGGTTTTACAGGATTATTTCATGTGTGGAATTGCCGGTTTATGGCTGTCTGAACAGAGCAACGCAAGCGGTCTGGGCGATGCTGTATCGCGGATGAACGCGTCGTTGCATCATCGTGGCCCGGATGGCGGCGATGTCTGGGTTGATCAGGAAAATGCGCTGGCCCTTGGGCAGCGCCGTCTGGCGATTATTGATCTGTCCGATGCCGGGAAACAGCCAATGCATTCGGCCAATGGCCGTTATGTTATGGTCTATAACGGCGAGATTTATAACGCGCCGGAACTGCGTGAAAAGCTGGCGGCGGCAAATATCAATGTTGCCTGGCGCGGGCATTCTGATACCGAAGTGATCCTTGAATGCATTGCCCATTGGGGGGTGCGCGATACGGTCAAACGCCTGATTGGCATGTTTGCCATTGCCCTTTGGGACAAGCAGACCAAGAAGCTGACCCTTGTGCGTGACCGGCTTGGCATCAAGCCACTTTACTGGTCGCGCTATGAAGGCAATATCGGTTTTGCGTCCGAGGTAAAGGCACTTCTGGCGGGCAACGCGATTTCGCGCGAAGTCAATCGTTCGGGGTTGGAAGCCTATCTTCGGTTTGGTTATGTGCCATCGGGGCTTTCGATCTATTCGCATGCCAAGATGCTTAAGCCCGGTCATATTCTTGAAGTATCGTCGCATGATCAGGCAACCGAAACTGCCTATTGGTCGGTTGAGGATGCGGTGCTTAACGGGCAGAAACATGCCTGGAGCGGCGATGATCAAAGTGCGATTGACGCGCTTGAAGACCTTTTGCGCGATGCGGTTCAGCGTCGCATGGTTGCCGATGTGCCGCTTGGCGCGTTTTTGTCGGGCGGGATTGATTCATCGACCATCGTTGCCCTGATGCAGTCGGTTTCGGACCGTCCGGTCAAAACATATTCGGTCGGGTTCGAGGACGAGGCCTTTAACGAGGCGGCCTTTGCAGGTGAAGTCGCCCGTCATCTGAAAACCGATCACACCGAACTTTATGTCACGCCCAAGGATGCGCTTGATCTGGTGCCGAAGCTTTCGGAAACCTATGACGAGCCGTTCTTTGACAGCTCGGCCATTCCGACCTATCTGATTTCCGGTCTGACGCGCAAGGAAGTCACGGTTGCCCTTTCAGGTGATGGCGGTGATGAAACATTTGGTGGCTATACCCGCTATTTGTGGGCAAAGCAGCTCAGTCGCGGGGCAGGGGCCATTCCGTTTGGCGGATCGCTGGTGTCGCGTGGTTTGACCATGTTGTCGCCGGAAACGTGGGATGCGCTTGTCGGCTTGGTGCCGGGCAAACGTTCGTCCAGTGCGATTGGTGATAAAATCCACAAGGCAGCGCCGCTTCTGGCGATCAAGGATGATCTGGATCGTTATCATGCTTTGTTGTCTCTGTTTGACAGTGACAAGCTGCTGGGCAGCCGGGCAAGTGGCAAGAAATTCCGGGTTCCGGGCGAGAAATTCTGTCGGAACCGCAATCTTGATTATGTCTCGTCCATGCAGGTCATGGATACGATGATGTATATGGTCGACGATGTTCTGACCAAGGTTGACCGGGCGTCGATGGCCAATTCACTCGAGGTCCGCGTGCCGTTCATCGATCATCGGGTGATCGAATTCGGCTGGCGGCTGCCGGTGCGCCTTAAGATGAATGGATCTACGGGCAAATATGCCCTGCGCCAGATCCTTTATAAATATGTGCCGCGCGAAATGATTGACCGTCCCAAAACCGGCTTTGGCGTGCCGCTGGCGCAATGGCTTCGCGGGCCGCTGCGTGAATGGATGGGGGATCTTCTGGCCAATGATGCGCTGTATCATGATTTTGGTCTGGACCGCACCCAAATCCAGAAGCTGCATCAGGAACATATGAGCGGCAAACGCAATTGGGGCCATCAGCTTTGGACGATTTCCATGCTGTCTGACTGGCAGAAACGCTGGCTGGCCTGATTGGCCCGGACCTGATCAGCTTTTTAAATATCGATATCTTTATGAACGCCCCGCCTGAATATCAGGCGGGGTTTTTCTATTTGTTTCAAAAATGAACTTTTCTAATTCAGGGCTGGTGTTCCTGTCCTTCATGAAATCTCGTGCGGAATTGTCATATCTGCGTCGAAATAATGTCATAATTCGAAACTTGAAAATTTTCGAAAATGAACTATTTTGTTCCTCAAACAGAGATTCCTTTCGTTGAAAGAGGCCCGATATGGCTAGGACTAAGCATTATGATCTGATCATTGTTGGTGGCGGCATTAATGGTGCCGGGATCGCCCGTGATGCGGCTGGTCGTGGTCTTAAGGTTTTGCTGTGCGAAAAGAACGATCTGGCCAGTGCGACATCATCGGCCAGCACCAAGCTGATCCATGGCGGGTTGCGGTATCTGGAACATTATGAATTCCGTCTGGTGCGCGAAGCACTGACCGAACGTGAAGTGTTGCTGAACAATGCGCCGCACATCATTCGTCCGCTACGTTTCGTCCTGCCGCATCGCAAGGATTTGCGCCCGGCCTGGATGATCCGGCTTGGCCTGTTTCTGTATGATCATCTTGGCGGTCGTAAAAAGCTTCCGGCGTCCGAGGGCATTTCATTTGCCAACCATGTATCGGGTGCGCCGCTTCGCGATGGTGTGACCAAGGGCTTTGTCTATTCCGATTGCTGGGTTGATGATGCGCGTCTGGTGGTTCTTAACGCCCTTGATGCCAAGGGGCTGGGTGCTGAAATCCTGACCCGGACCGAGTGCGTTGGCGCGAAACAGGTCGACGGACATTGGCAGGTTTCCCTGCGCGATCAGGAAACGGGAACAGAGCAACAGGTTTCGGGGCGCATGTTGATCAATGCGGCGGGGCCGTGGTGTGCTGATCTGATCAATCCGCAAAATGGTGTGGTTCAATCCGAAACCAAGGCCAATATCCGTCTGGTCAAGGGCAGCCACATTGTTGTGCCCAAGCTGTTTGACCATGATTATTGCTATATCTTCCAGAACGGCGACGGGCGCATTGTCTTTGCCATTCCCTATCAGGAACATTTCACCCTGATCGGCACCACCGATGTTGATTTCACCGGTGATCCGGCCAAGGTCAAAATCGATCAGGACGAGGTCGATTATCTTTGCAAACTTGCCAGCGGTTATTTCAAAAAGCAGGTGGCTTCCGACGACGTTGTCTGGACCTATTCGGGAGTGCGTCCGCTTTATGCCGGGAACGGTGAAAGTGAAAATGCGTCCAAGGTATCGCGTGATTACACCCTGAAACTTGAAGCCAGCGAGGGTTCAGCCCCGGCATTGCATATCTTTGGCGGTAAAATCACCACCTATCGCAAGCTTGCCGAACATGCGCTTCAGATCATCAGCAAACAGCTTGGCACCCGTGATGTGCCCTGGACGGCAAGAGAACCTTTGCCGGGCGGTGATTTCCCCAACGCGTCTTATGACGAAGCTTTGGCGCATTATGCCGGTGAATATGGTTGGATGGATCGTGGGTTGCTGAAACGCCTGCTGCGTTCCTATGGCACCCGGATTGAACAGATTATCGGAACAGCGTCAAAAATGACCGATCTTGGTTATTGCTATGGCCATGATCTTTATGAAGCCGAACTTCGTTACCTGGTCGATCAGGAATGGGTGCGCGAGATTGACGATCTGATCTGGCGACGGTCAAAGCTTGGCCTGCGTCTGAGCGCCGAACAGATTGCCGCGCTTGAAAACCGTCTGGCACAGGAAAAGCAAGCTGGAAACGTCATCGCCGCGCAGTAATGCCGGACTGGAGCAGTCCGCATAAGTTTGGTTTGAAGTCAAAAGCAGCGTATTGGTTTGACCGGTGCGCTGTTTTTCATTGTGGGGTCTGACCCGTCAGGTTTCAGATAATGCAATTGCTACGATACTGAAAAGCCTGACAATTCTTGCGGGCTGTAGTAGTTTTTCTGACTGACTGTCACTTATCATCGCGGGTTTTGAATGTCCGGTGTGCTGCGCTTATCGTTGCTGGGTCTACTGTTTGTTTTGCTTGGTCATAGCCCGGCACTGGCCGCCGAGGATGGCGGGACGCTTCAGGCCGGATGGATGGCCGTGGGGCTTGTCGGCGGGCTTGCGCTTTTCCTTTATGGTATGGACCATTTGGCAAGTGCACTTAAGACCCTTGCCGGTGCGCGCCTGCGCTTCATCCTGTCAAAAATGACGCGCAACCGGTTCATGGCGGCGGTTTCCGGTGCCTTGATCACCGGGCTTGTGCAGTCATCAAGTGTGACGACCGTTTTGGTGGTCGGGTTTGTGTCGGCCGGTTTGATGCCCTTTGCCCAGTCGATTGCTGTGATCATGGGTGCCAATGTCGGCAGTACCCTGACCGCGCAGATCATTGCATTCAAGGTTGAGGCAATTGCACCACTTTTCATCGCCATCGGGTTTGGCATGATGATGATGGGCGGGCGCAAACGCTTTGCCCTTGCCGGAAAGGCGATCCTTGGCATGGGGATGCTGTTTTTTGGTATGGGCATGATGAGCGAGGCGATGGAGCCCCTTCGCACCTATCCGCCCTTCATCGATCTGATGGCGCAGATGCGCAACCCTGTTCTGGCAATCATTGTTGCAGCGGCATTCACCGCACTGGTGCAATCAAGTGCGGCAACCACCGGGATTGTTATTGTTTTGGCCGGGCAGGGGCTGGTTAGTCTCGATGGCGGGATTGCCCTGATTTTCGGGGCGAATATCGGAACATGTTTCACGGCCCTTCTGGTGACGATTGGCAAGGGGCGGGATGCCTTGCGCACCGCCATCGGGCATGTGCTGTTTAACATTGGCGGTGTTTTGCTGTGGTTGCCCTTCATTCCGCAATTTGCGGAATTTGTGTCTGATATTACCAATGTTTCCAATGGCGGGGGGGCGGATATCGCCCGCGAAATTGCCAACGCCCACAGCATTTTCAACATCGCCAACGTCATCCTGATGATTGGCTTTGTGCCATGGATTGCGCGCCTAATTGAAAAGATCGTGCCACTTGAAACCGTGATTGATCCGCCGCTTGATCCCAGTCCGAAATATCTGATGCACGAAGTCACCAATACCCCGGCGGCCGCGATTGCGCTTTTGCGCAACGAGGTCATCCATATGGGCGATATCGTGACTGATGTGGTGCGCCGCGGGCAGGAAGCCATGCGTAATCCGACCACCAAGAAGCTGACAAAAATCAGTGAACTGGATGACGGGGTTGATGATCTTCAGGATGCGATTGCCCTGTTTGCCGGTAAAATCCGCCGTTCCGACCTGTTGCCCAAGGAACACCACCGTCTGCAAAATGATCTTGCAGTAAGCAACCATCTTGAAGCAGCCAGTGATCTTGTGGCCGAGGAAATGGTCGGGCTTGTGTCGGAACTGATGGAGCTTCGGCAAATCTCGTCCGAGGAAAGCCGTGCCCAGATGGCCGAGCTTTTCGTGATGGCCGAAGATTGCCTTAAGCAGGCGCTTACGGCCTATTCCGCCGAGGATCGCGAAGCAGCCCTGGCGGTTTTGTCGCGCAAGGAAGAGTTTAACGAAAAGCTGGATCTAACACTGCGCCGGATCAGCGATGCCATCGGCCCGCGTGATGTTGATATCCGGTCTTACCGGATTACCGTTGCCCTTGTGGAACGGATGAACCGCCTGTTTGAACGTGCACGCCGCATTGCCCATGTGACAATCGCCAATCTGGACGAACGCGAAGCTGCTGGCAGCGAAGAAACCATACCGCCAGCAGAAATGCCGTCCCCGCAATCCTGATTGGATGGGGGAGCAAATATCAGATGCGCTCTTGCGGGGGCGTATCGATATCTTTTTGCATCACAGTGACATCAAGCGCGCGATAGCCAAGATGGCGATAGAAGTCCTGTGTCTTCTGATTTTCCGAGCGCACCATCAATTGCATGCGCCAGACGCCCTGATCACGCAGCCATCCTTCACCAATATCCATCAGCTTGCGGCCAAGCCCGGATTTCTGCAACGCGGGCGAAACGGCAAGGTAATAGATCCAGCCACGATGGCCGTCATGACCCGCCATTACCGACCCGATGATGTTATCGCTGTTATCTTCCCAGACGAAAAGTGTCGCGTCCGTGGCCTCAAGGGCGAAGCGAATATCCCATGCTGGCGGATTATACGGGCGATAAAGCCCGGTATCCTGCCAAAGTCGGGTCAGGGCCGGGATATCATCAAGCGTTGCAGTCCGTGGGGAATCTTTAAGAGATGGAGATAGGGGCGTATTTGTCATCGTTGTTTCTTTCGGGGCGCGTTTCTTAATCACCCACAATGATGATCACAGATCGGCCCGTCAAACCAAAAAACGTGACAAATAAAGGACATATAAAACGCCCCCAAGGGGGAACCTTGGGGGCGCTGGGGAGTGTCCGGGGTATCGGTTGGGAATGAAATCTCCCGGACTGGGGAGGTGATCAGACCAACCCTGTTGGTCTGAATTCCTTAAATGTGGCTTAGCTGATCGGGCGGCCGGTTACGCTGCTCAGTTCCATTTCGCGAACGATGTCACCGGCCTTGTTGGTCAGTGTTGCGGTATAGGTGCCGCGTTTGGTTTGGGTCAGTTCGCCAAGTTTCAGCTCGCCATTGCCAAAGCGGATCGCCATTGCGTTGGCCAGTACGTTCATCTGATCAGCGGTAAATTTGCGATCAAAGCGTTCTGCCTTGTCCGGGCGCGGCATCAGTTTGCGCAGGTCGCGGCGTTCATCGCGGTCCATGCGGCCGGTTTTGGCATCAAACTTGATAACTTTAACAACACCGCCCTCGGCATTGACCAGAAGAACGTCAATCTTGCCCGGTTCTTCGGCCATCAGGGCATCACCGGTTTTAAGATCGACCGTGTCGGTTTTCAGCAACATGGCATCAATCAGGATGCGGGCTTCGGCCGGGGTCAGCGGGGTTGCACGGTCGCGGGCTTCATGATGAAACTTGCCACCTTTGCCGTGTTCACCGCGACCGGCGCATTCACCACCCTGTTTGTCGCCGTGACCTTTGCCGGGCATGGTCCATGCACCGGGGGCACCACCATCGCCGGGTGCGGCATAGGTTACAGCAATCGGGGTTGCAATCAGGCCAGAAGCAAGCAGGGCAGCAGCAAGTTTGATTTTGGTGTTACGTTTCATCGTAGACCTCGGTTCGTTGGGGGATCGCTCGTTGAGGTCTGTTATGACGGATGATTGTCGCGAAATGATCCCGAAGAACCGGCTAATTGGTCGCAAAATTTGCCAAAAGCCCGAAATGCGACAATTTGATACAAATTGCCGTTTTTGCCCCAAATGCCAACGCGTTAAATTATACTGACATACCGTTTCAGATACAGGACCGCATATGAGCGACCAGCCCCACATTCTTGTTGTCGATGACCACCGTGACATTCGCGATCTTCTGGGCCGCTATTTGCGCCAGCATGAATATCGTGTGTCACTGGCATCCGACGGGCGCGAGCTCCGCAAGATGATGGCAGATAACGTGTCGCCGGACCTGATCGTGCTTGATCTGATGATGCCCGGCGAAGACGGGCTTAGCCTGTGTCGCTGGTTGCGTGAAAATCACGATGTGCCGGTGGTGATGCTGACGGCCCTTGGCGAGGAAACCGACCGGATCATTGGTCTTGAAATGGGGGCGGACGATTATCTGGCAAAGCCGTTCAATCCGCGTGAATTGCTGGCCCGGATCAAGGCCGTGATGCGTCGTGCGCAAAGTCTTCCGGTCGGGCGCAAGGGACCGCTTCCGGGTGGGGAAGTGCATTTTGATCGCTGGGTCCTTGACCGGACGCGACATGAATTGCGCGACGGAAGTGACGTTGTCTTGCCGCTAAGTGCCGGGGAATACGGATTGCTGTGTGCCTTTGTCGAACATCCCAACATGGTTCTTAACCGCGACCAGTTGCTTGATCTGACACGCGGGCGCGAAGCCATCCCGTTTGATCGCAGCATTGATAACCAGGTCAGCCGATTGCGCAAGAAAATCGAACTTGATGCCAAAACCCCGACCCTGATCAAGACCGTCTGGGGTGGGGGCTATATGTTTGCCTGCGAGGTTGTCGAAAAATGACCAAGCGCCGCCTGATCAAGCGTCTTTGGCCACAAAGCCTGACCGCGCAGCTTGTGTGCCTGTTACTGGGGGCGATCATTCTGACCCATATCGTGTTGGGCGTGATGCTGGCCGATGAACGGCGTGATGCGCTGGCATCTGAACGGCGGGGCAATGCCCTGACCCGTGTGGCCGCCATTTCGCGTATTTTGACCACCACGCCACAGGAAAACTGGCCGGATGTTTTGCGGGTCGCGCAATCGCCCTATACACGGCTGCGGCTCGTGGAAACCACCGATGTTGCGGCGGCAAACGGCATTGTGTCCGACAAGCTTTCAAACAAGCTGAACGAACTTTTGGCATCGGGCATTCCGGCCCGTGTGGAAGTCCTGACCGAAGATGATTGTCGGTCGGAACGCAAATCACTGAAAAGGGCCAAAGAAGCATTTCTTGATGACTATCACCGCGACCCGTCAAAGCGGCCGCCCCCCAATGATGTTCATCATGCACATGGCGATCGGGTGGCGCCGTGGGAATTGCGGTATATGGAACGGTTTGATTGCGGTGGTGCGCCGGTCATGCAGATTGCCGTGCCGATTATCCCGGCACTTGGCAATGGGCCGGACAGCCCTGATCTTCAGGGGATGGATGACATGGCCGAGGAAAGCCTGTCTTCGGCCAAAACCACCACGATTCCCCCGGCACAGCCGCAAGTCTGGTTAGAGGCAATGATTGGCGGGGTGATGCCACCGCCCTGGTTTGTTTTTGACAATGTCTTGCGCGTTGCGCTTTCGGCACTGGTGATTGCGATCATTACATTCTTTATTACGCGTCGTATTTCAAGGTCCTGGGCGCTTTTGGCCCATGCGGCTGACCGGGTGGGGCGGGGCGATTATCCCGAACCGGTGCCCGAAACCGGCCCGATTGAAATCCGCCGTGCTGCCAAGGCGTTTAACCGTATGACGGCACGTCTTAAACGGTTTGTCGAAGACCGCACCCGGATGCTTGCCGCCATCTCGCACGATTTGCGCACGCCGATCACATCGCTTCGTCTGCGCGCCGAATTTGTTGATGATGCAGAAAACCGTTCCCGGATCATCGAGACACTTGATGAAATGGAACAGATGGTCGAAGCCGCGATGGCATTCGCGCGCGAAGAAACCGCCAATGAAGAAACGCGCAAAATCAACATGACTGCCCTTGTTGAGTCCGCGGTCGAGGATCTTGCCGAAACCGGTCGCCCGATTTCCTTTGTCGGTGACGGTACCGCACGGGTTTATCCGTGTCGTCCGCTTTCGGTTAAGCGGGCCTTTGGCAATCTGGTGTCCAATGCCCTTCGATTTGGCGAACATGTCGAAGTCACGGTTCGCGATGCCGATGACGAAGGTTTGTGGATTGAAATTGCCGATGATGGACCGGGAATTCCGGTCGACAAGCGCGAACAGGTGTTCGAGCCATTCTTCCGTCTCGAGGAATCACGCAATCGTGACACCGGTGGGATCGGCCTTGGTTTGGCGATCGCGCGCACGGCCATTCGTGCCCATGGCGGCGAGATTTATCTTGAAGAATCCAGCAAGGGTGGGCTGTTAGCGCGCATCTACCTTCCGCCAATCACATCGCATATCAAGGCATAAGTTTCTAGCTGATCGGTTAGGTCTTTTTGGGAAATCAGATGGTTAAGATTTTTTGACAGTTTGCCCTTGCGTTTTTAATGACCAATGGTCATTTGTGTGCGCGGAAATAGATTGTTTCCAAATTAATAATTGCGAATTGGCATTGCTGTTCTATTTAGGGCTTGCACTTTATCTAATGGCAAAGATGGCGTCAGAACGGACAAAAGATGCTAGGATGCCGCTGAAGTCCGGGGAAATTCCCGGACAAGGTGGCAGACGCAGCAGATTGCCGGCGGTTCTGACGTCCTGCGGATCGGAGATATTTGCACGGGCTATAGCGTCGCTTCATCTTGCAAGGCAGATAGCCTTGCTGCAATGAAGCTCCTTATATCCGCACAAATCTCTCGCGACCATCTTGGTCATTAGATGAAGTGCAAGCCCTGAGCGGTGCAAAAATAAACGCGAAAATGGACGGAGCGAACAATGAACAATAACGGCCAGGACTCAGCAGTCGTGACGTCGCTACCGGGCACCAATAATGCCCAGGCAGCGCGTGGTTTCGTGCGTTCTGTCAATGACTGGCTGATGGAATGTGCGCTTGATGATACCGACATCAGCGAACTTCTTTCAGGCATGGTCAGTCGTCTGGTCGCATCGGGAATTCCGATTGACCGTGTCATGGTCGCCTTCAAAACGCTTCATCCCCTTTACGAAGGGGTTTCCTATATCTGGAACAAGGAAAGCGGTCAGGTTGAACGATCCACCCATATGGGGATTGGCGACGATGACGATGACAGACGCGACTGGGACGAAAGTCCGATGAAATGGATGCTCGATAACGATGTCAGCTTTATGCGCCGGCATTTGATCGGGCCAAGCTCGGTGATCGATTTCCCGGTTCTGGAGAGTTTCCGCCGCAATCGCGGCACCGACTATTATGCGTTGATGACCCCGTTTGTGACGGACCGTGACAGCACGCTTGATAGCAACCGCATTTTCATGACCTACCTTACCCGCCGTCCCAGTGGTTTCTCGGACGAGGATTTGGCGATCCTGTCGGGTATTCAGCGGCGCTTTGCTGTGTCGTGCAAAATGCGTATCAATCACGAAGAAACCAGCACCATTTTGGAAACCTATCTTGGATCGGATGCCGGCGGGCGTGTGCGCAACGGTCAGATCAAACTGGGTGACAGTACCAAGACCCGTGCGGTGATCTGGTTTTCGGACATGCGCAACTCGACATCGGTTGCAACCCATGTTGGCGATGACGCATTCCTTGGTGAAATGAATGATTTCTTCGCGGCAACCGCCGGTGCGGTTCTGAAACATGGCGGGCAGGTGCTGCGCTATATCGGGGACGCGACCCTTGCGATCTTCCCGATTGGCGAGAACGAAAACAATCTTGAAGAAGCCTGTCTGGCCGCCCTTTATGCCGCGGCCGAGGCCCAGATCAATATTGATACCCTGAATGCTACCCGTGAAGAGGTCGGAAAACCGCCCTTTGATTACGGGCTTGGTATGCATGTTGGTGATGTGATTTACGGCAATGTCGGCGTTTCCGAACGTGTCGATTTTACCGTGGTCGGACAGGCGGCAAACGAAGCCGCCCGGATCGAACAACTGACCAAGCAGCTTGGCAAGCGGGTTCTGGTCAGCTCGACCGTGGCCAGCTTTATTTCCTGCCCGACGCAGGAAATGGGGGCTTATGAGCTTCCCGGCACGGGTGTCAGTGTCAAGCTGTTTGCCCCCGACTTTGCCGAGGCCTGCCACCGGATTGAATTGATGCGCGCCGGATAACCGACGGTATCAGCACCAAATCACCAAAAGGCCAATCCACCGATTGATGGATTGGCCTTTTGGTTTTCCGGGATATCGGTCGGACATCTATGCCAGGCTGTCGAAATCCTTGACCACGGAACTTGCCGACTGTCCGACGCTGGAAAAGGTTTTCTGGGCATCGGTGACGGCCTGTGTCGCGGCCTTGATAATATCGGCATAGGGGGAGACTTCCTTTTTCACCAGCATCTGTTGCATGGCAACGCCGGTGGTCGCCGATGCCATCGACATGATGTTGCGCAGATAATCGGTGGAATCCTGCACGGCATAGGCCGCGGCCTGTGCGACCTTTTGATAGGCAACACCGTTGGCCCCGGGAATGGCGCCGTTAAGGACCGCGTGATTGGTAGTGCCGACTGCCTGCACGATTTGCGGGTTAAGGGCGGTGCTAAGCGGTGGCGCATTGGCGGCCGGACTGGCAGGGGGGCTTGTATTGCCGCTATTGCTGTCATCGCTGCCCGAACTATCGCTGTTTTCGCTGTCGGCATTTTTGCTGGCCGCTGCGTCCGGGGGGCTGTCACCTGATTTGGCGTCATCCCCGGCGGGGGGATTGCCTGTGCTGTCTGCGTCGGGTTTGGTGTTGTCGTCGTCTGCCATCTTGAACCTCTTGCGGGGTGTGGGCGTGCGCCGTTATTTGGGTGTTGGTGCAGGCATCAACATGGTTTTGGCAAGCATGATGCCTAGGACGGTGTGCCGCCACCTTTGCCGCCCATGCCGCCGCCTGTGCTGTCAAGGATCATGCGACACGCGCTTGATGTTACAGCATTGCCGATCTGTTGCAGCCCGCCCTGGGTTTGCATGGCGTTTTGCATCGACAGACTGATGGAGTGGGCCATCGTCTGATAGACAAGGCCCATGGCCTGTGCGGGCGCCTCGCCAAGGACCTTTACGTTGGTCTGGGTTACAGCGTCCGTGATTTGTGCATTTACAGGGGTGTTGTCTGCCATGTCACGCCCTCGTGTTTAAGACCGTTGCCAGGCCGCAGAAAGACCGGGCGGGTCAGGTGCCTAGCGGCGGGTTGCTGCCAAAATAACCAAAAGCGTCAATAGCGTGTCGGCATTGTCCGACCGGCCAAGTTTGGCGGCGGCCTGTGCGCCGGCCATGGTATTGACCGAATAAAGCTGCATCACGCCCTGATTGGTTGCCGCCTGCGAACAGATCGATGCCTGTTGCTGGGCCTGAACCGCGTTCTGGAACAGGATCGATGTTGAATGTGCGGCACTTTGATAGATCGATCCCATTGCATTGGCAGGGGCCGATCCAAGAATGCTGACCGAGCTTTGAGTAACAGCATCGGTAATCTGACCGTTCACCGGGGTTGGAATAGCCATGATATCCTCCGAAAAGGCGGTCCGGGTGACCGCACATTCCTAGACGCGGAATGCAAAGATTTGTGATCAATTTTCCGGGGTTGTCCCGGTTTTTGTCATCAATTCAGGGGCGGTGTTAACCGGCCTGGGCGGTAATCATTGCCACCAGTTTGGACGTGGCGGTATTGACGACCTGTTGCATGTTGCCTTGGGTCAGTGTGGCATTTTCCATGGCAAGTCCAGTCGCGTGGGAATGGGCTTGCAGGGCGATGGAAACAGCCTGTGCCGGACTTTCACCGAGCACCTTGACGTTGGTTTGGGTGACCGCATCGGTGATTTGCGGGTTGACGATGTTGCTCATGTTTCGTCCTCTGGTTCTTCACCCTGTTCGTCATCCGGGTCGGGCTTGGGGACGGGGTAGTCGAAATGCTCCTTGTAATCGGACCCGTCGCCGATGAAACGTCGATCGAGCATGTTGTACCAGGGCAGTTCTTTTTTACCGTCATCCTCTTCTTTCTCGTCGTCATCGGCCGGGTCATCCAGCCCTTCACCGAAGCCGCCCAAACCTTCTAGGTTGGCCCCGGATCCGATTTCTTGTTCTGCTTGCCAGCCTGCTGACGAGTAAAAAAATTTGGCTTGTGGTCCTGAACCGACAAGGTCGCCTTGGCGCATTCCATGGTGGTGGCAAGGCTGGCGACGGATTGCTGTTGCTGTTCGTTGACCATATTGGCAAACAGGATGCCCTGTGCCTGGGCCTGCGACAGATAGGATTGCATTGCCCCCATTGCCGGGCCATTGGCGATGACCGAAGTGTTGGTCTGGGTCACGCTGTCGGTGATTTGTTCATCAACTTCGTTCGGGTTGCTCATCGTGGTGATCCTTAATGGTTACGACGATTGATCAGTTGCAGAATACTTTGGGTCATCGTGGTCATGCCGATCATGGCGTTCTGCTTTTGGGCAGAAACCATGTTGGCCATCAGAATGTTCTGGGATTGCGTCTGACCCAGCATCGATTGCAGGGCGGCATAACCGGGACCAGCCCCCAATGTCGCCACATTGGTCAGCGCAACGCAGTCGGTGATCTGGTCGGACACCGCGCATTGATGCGGTTCGGTGTTGCCATTGGAATTGAACTGATTTTGCTGGGAGCTGTTGCCGTCTTGTGCCGATGAATTCGATGGCATGTCGGTCTCCTTGGCTGGCGTAATTTGGACTTATCGCTATGACGCGGGGCCTTGGCATTTGTGAAAGAAAAAGCCCGGCAAGCTTGCGCGTGCCGGGCGGGTTCGGCGGCGAAACCAAAATGAAGTTACGACACGGATGTGCCGGTCGTTGCTTTGAGTGCCGACAAAAGCGAAAGCATATTGTCGGGGACGTCGCTTGCTGCGAGCTTGGAGGTCGCGACCGCACCGGCCATAGTGTCGACAGAATAAACCTGAATGACGCCCTGATTGGTTGCGGCCTGGGACGAAATGCCAACCTGTTGCTGGGTGCTGACGGCGTTCTCGTAGAGAATGCCATGAGAATGCGCCAGCGACTGGTAAAGCGAGCCCATGGCCATTGCCGGCGCGTCCCCCAGAACCTTTACGTTCGCCTGGGTGACTGAGTCGGTAATCATGCCATTGACCGGAGTGTTATCAGCCATTGTGTATCTCCTGGTTGCCTAAAGAAGTGCCGGAAGGAAATGGACCCTTCCAACCAGCCCTTTCCGCATGTCTTGCGGTCAGACTTTTGACGGGGGCCGCCCGCTGTTGTGACGCAAAGCGTCGAAAAACTTGGGGACGGAACGGATGGTTAGCCGAAAGAAAATCGGGCGGTTGCCAAGGGATGCAACCGCCCGATTTGATGAAGACCTGTTTGGGGGAACAGGGATCAGAAATCAGCTTTTGACGGCCTGAAGCGCGGTCAGAAGCGAAAGCATGTTGTCGGGAACATCGCTTTTGGCAATCTTCGAGGTCGCAACAGAGTCTGCCATCGTATCGACCGAATAGATCTGAATGACGCCCTGGTTGGTGGCGGCCTGCGAGGTGATGCCGATCTGCTGCTGTGCGCTGACGGCGTTTTCATAAAGAATGCCGGTGGAATGTGCGAGGGACTGGAAGATCGAGCCCATTGCCATTGCCGGGGCGTCGCCCAGAACTTTCACGTTAGCCTGGGTGACTGCATCAGTGATCTGACCATTGACCGGGGTCGGAATCGCCATTGTAAAGTCTCCTTCGTGTGCTTGTGCTGTGTGCTGCTTGCTGTTGTGATCCTGACGGGGTTTCGCCGTCCCGTTTTCAGTCTAAAGACGTTGGCCGTATGGGGTTGTGACGCGTCTTTTGATTTTATCGTTGGTTTTTTCGATGCTTTTGATGTCGTCCCGGCTTGATCCGGGGAAGGGGCACATTTGCTCGGTCCAAGTCGGATTTGTGTTTCTATGACGGGGCAGGCGGGATTATTGAATGCCTGCGCCCCTAAGATGTTCGCGCGCCAGCTGGACACGTTTGCGTACCGCGCAATTGCTTAGTCCAAGGGCCTCGGCGATTTCGTCGTAGCTTCGATCCTGTACGCAGCGCATCAAAAGCGGCTTGCGCAGTTTTTCCTGCATCGCCAAAAGGGCGGTTTCAAGCTGATCAAGCTGTTCGCCGGCCAGAAATGACTCTTCTGGGCTTGGAATGATCGGGGCTGTGATCGGGGATGCGGGGATATCGGCACTGCCGTGGGTTTCTTCGCGGTATTCGGCTTTGCGCCGGTTCTGGCGGTGCAGATCAATGCAGGCGTTGTGGACAATCCGTGACAGCCATGCGCGATGGTTGCGAATTTCGTCCATTGAATCTTCGAATTTGGTGGATGCCTTGACCATTGCCTCGGACAGGGCGTCCTGGGCATCATCCATATTGCCCGACATCAATTTCAGGCACTGTTTCAAAAGACTGTCTTGCTGATCAATCCAGAGCGGCCAGAAATTCGGTGCTGCCGGACCCAAATCCGTTTCGGGTGTGGATGCCAAATCCTGTTCTTGTGTTCGCGGAGGATTGGGCCAGACGTCGGATGGCGGGGCGGGGTGGCCAGGGTGCCGCGTCTCGGTTTGTGGCGTTGTCGGCAAAATGCCGCGCAAGACATCCATCGGATTGGCGTGAAGGGAATTGCCAAAACCGGGAAGGGCACCTGCAATGATATCTTCGGGGCGCGGGGCGTTGCGCGATGGTTCCAGTCCGGGAAAACCGGCAAGCGGATTGAAATCCGCCGGATAGCCGGGCGGGGGGCTGTAACGCGCTTGCGCGCTACTTGCCGAATTCCCTGTATCCTGCTGATTTCTTGTGGCGTCCGGCTGGGGCTCCGAAGCGTATTGCGTGCGCTGGTTCCGGTCGTGTGAAGGAGCAGATGGTGCCGACGGCGCAAATGACGGTGCAGGAGGTTCGATTGATCCGGATGGGAATTGTGGACTGCTCTGAAAGACCGATGCAGGGTCAAGTTTGGCATCCGCACCCATTGGCATGTTGCCGTGATTGTCCGGTCGATATTGGGGGCTGATGCCCTGATCCGGAAAGGGCTGTGCATCCGGTGCAGTCAGCCTGCTCAGATAATCTTCGGCGATGCGTGCGCGCTGGTCGGGTTTCAACCGTGACCAGATCGACGTGACATTTTCGCCGTCATCCATTGCCTGACCAAGCGTTTGCTCAAGGGTCTGAACGAAGTACCGTTCGGCCTCTGTCAGGCCGGCCTCTTCCTGCTGATTATTTTTTTCGTTCTGCACTATGGACTCCTCCAAATAATGGATTGCAACCTTAGGCTGAGTAGAGTTCGGTTCGTTTATTATGACGTGATTGGTAAATAATTGTGAATAAAAGTTATTATGCAATTTTTGGTTGTAATTGGCTTTGGGCGATTTAGAGGTATGGCATGCCTCTACGGGGCTGGATTTTTGGAACCGGACCGGGCGGCAGTTTTGTCATTACCGCGCGAACTTGTGGCTCGATCATCCGTATCTTCGGCGTTTGTGGCCGGAAACGCCGCGGCCAAAGCAGTTTCGACCTTTTCTGAAAGAACCTGCATGCGAAGGTCAATTTCGCGGGTGATGATGTTGCGGATTTCATTCGCAATTTCGAACATGACCTGCTGGTCGCCCTGAAGATTTGCCGGGGATGACATGTTTGGTGCACCCTGTGCTGGTTGACCCGATGGTTGTCGCGGTGATTGCCCGGCGCCAATCGGTGGCTGCGGGGCGGTTGTGCCGGATCTCACCTGTCCGGTGTGGTTGCTGATCGTATAGCGCTGATCAAGGACCTGTTCGCGGGCGCGCTCGGCGGCTTGTGTCATGGCCTTCTGGGTTGCCAGATATTCCTGGTTAAAGGCCTTTCTGACCGCATCCTTGCGATTGCTTGCGGTTGCAATGTCCTTATGCGCCTGACCCGACATCAGGTGCCTCCCTTGGTATTGTTGGTGTTGCTGCTGTTATTGCCCGCAGTCTTGGTCTGGCGGGGAGCCGGTTTCGTGCTCGGTGCGCTGGTCGTCTGACTGTCGGCTTCGTCTGTGCTGTCCGGGCTATCGGGATTGTCCGATTTGTCAGCGCTGTCCGAACTGTCCGAATTGTCAGTGCTTGGCGAAGTGGATATTGGGAGGGGTGGCTTTGGTTTGGCTGTGCCGCTGTTGCCGTCATCGGTGTCTGAAGTCGGGAAGTGGGGCTGGATAAAGCCATATTCTGTCAAATCGGCCTCTGCCGGGTTGCTTGCCAGGCCGGTCAGGCTGGTTTCAAGGCGACCATTGCCATTGGCCACCATGCTGGCGGCCTTGCAGGTGGTATTATCGCTTTGTCCGCCGCAGGTCAGAATGGCGGTCGGGGTGCAGGTTCGTGCCTCGGTCAGAAGCTGGGCCGTGACGTTAAAGCTTGTTTCCTGATCATAGCGAACCAGCACTACAAGGCTTGCACCCTTGTCGCCTTCGCTTGGCGGGGTGATTTGTACCCGGAACGGAATGAATTGGCTTGGTCCGGTCAGAATATTGCCGCCGACAACCGGGCTGGGCAGCGGGCCGGTATATTCGAACTGTACCGGGATCGGGGCGCGATCGGCAAAAATCAACCGGATCAGGGCAAGGTTGGGGACGCTGCTGCTGGAAATCGATCCAATCGACTGTTCAAGATGCAGGGCATAGGGCCCGCCGCCATAAACCGGCACTTCCGACATTTGTGCCTGTGCATCGTCCTTTGCCGTGCAATCAAACATCAGGGCGCGTAAATGCGACGGCATTGATGCGGGCATGGATACCGACAGTTCCGATTGCGCATCGGTTGACGGACCAACATGCAGACGCCAGTTCTTCAAGCTTTCGGGAACGTTGCCTGCGACCAATTGTGCGCCGATGGCGGTTTGTGCCCGCGTCCGCCCGGGCGAAAGCGGCTGTCCCTGTGCCATTGTAATGGTCCAGTCCGGGCCAGCATCCGGTGTCGTTGTGGTGCTGTTACCAGCATCCGGGGATGGGGCTGAATTACCCTGAAGTTTTGGCATGGCGGTGCGGAACATGTCATCGGCAATCACCGCCCCGTTAAGGTCCGTGGTGCTGCCATCCATGTTGGTGATGCTGACGCCCCATTGTGCGGAACTGGTGCTGTCGCTACTGGATGACGCTTCGAAAAACGGGCTGTTCATGGTTGGGGCCTCGGAGTTTGACGGGCTGCCACGCATTGCTTGCGCCAGGATGGTGGTGGCATCGGGAATGACGTCATTGAAATTGGGGGAAGGTGATGCCGTGCGCGTTGGGCCCGACGTCTCAAACAGGTAGCGTGCGATAATATCAAACGCGGTTTCGCCGCTGCGTGCTGGTTGGGTTGCCGGGGATGCGGGCACAGTGCTGCTTGTGCTGCTGACAAAGCCGAACTCGTGACACAGGGCCGTCATCAGATCGAGAGCATCCTGTGGCTCACTGTTGCTGGTTTGACCGGGCTCGGTCGGTTCCGACAGGCCTTTTTCAGCCATCGCCGGGCCATCTTCGGGCAGGACGGTGCCTTGGTCTTGTGTGGTTGCGGTCGGCTTTGCCGGATCGGGTTTGGGCGCGTCACTGTTTGTCATGCCTGCATTCCCCAGTCTGAAAACAGAAGTCTTGCAACAAAACTGTTGCGACATAGGCGTTGCCCCGTGACCAAATATCAGCCGGTAAACGGTTGTATTGGTGTCACAAGAGGTAAACGCTTCCGTGCAAAAAGACGTGCCGGAACGGGGAATGTGAAATGATCGGGGGATTGTGCCGGGCGGGAGTGGCGGATTTTGGCCCGGATCAGAAAAGACAAAACCCGCCGAAAGTGCAGAAAACTGCGCCTTGGCGGGTTGTTGTAGTACAAAATGGTGCTGGTGATAGGATTTGAACCTACGACCTACGCATTACGAATGCGCCGCTCTACCAGCTGAGCTACACCAGCACGATTCATTTTGTGGCGCGGAAAATACGGACAATCACCGGGCTTGGCAAGTGCTTTATTGCTCTTTTTGCCAACAAACCCGAACAAGACACCGGGACCTTAAAATCACGGTTGATCAGCATAATATCACATTGACCATGCTGTAATTATGCGGCTTAGATGCGTGCGGTTGGAATTCATGCTTTGGGGGCAGGTAATGTGTCGTTGGCTCAGTTACGTTGGTGATCCGGTTTATCTTGAAAAGCTGGTGTTTGAGCCGCGCCATTCGCTGGTTGAACAAAGCCTTCATGCCGAGCAGGCCAAAACGCCCACCAACGGGGATGGTTTTGGCATTGGCTGGTACGATGAACGCCCGACACCGGGCCTTTATCGCGAAATCCTTCCGGCCTGGAATGACCCGAACCTGCGTGCATTGGCACACCATATTCGTTCGGGCCTGTTCTTTGCCCATGTCCGGGCCTCGACCGGGACGCACACCAGCCGCACCAATTGCCATCCCTTTGCGCACAGCAACTATCTTTTCATGCATAACGGCCAGATCGGCGATTACCCGCTGGTGCGCCGATCCCTTGAAAGCATGATCGAGGACGAGTTTTACGAAGGTCGTCAGGGATCAACCGATAGCGAGCTGATCTTTTGCCTGATGCTGACTCTTGGCCTGAAACAAGACCCGCATCGCGCCATCCGCCGCACCATCGAGGTCGTCGAAAATGAAATGAAGGTACGCGGCGCAACCGCCCCGTTCCGTTTCACCGCCTGCCTGTCAAACGGCAAAAGTGTCTGCGCCATCCGCCATGCCAGCGACGACAAACCGCCATCCCTTTACTGGCGCAAACGCGACGATCATGTGATTGTCGTATCTGAACCGCTTGATACAGAAACCGAAAGCTGGACGGCTGTTGCCCCCAACCACACCCTTCATGTCGAGGGGGATCTGGTTGTGACTGAAGATGCGACATTAAAGTCCTGAGGCATTTTGGAATGAATGAATGGCTGTATACGAGCCAACAGCAAATAAGATGAGGCTAAGCAAAACTGCAGCAGCACCAGCAAAGAGGATCATTCGTGCTTTTCCTTTAAATGCACAGTTATTCGTTAGATGGAAGTTTGTATAATAGAACTCTCCAAAGAACGCGATAAATGAGGAAAACCCAGAGATAACAAGGCCAATGACAAAGACGGTCGCAGCACTAACCAAGCCGTCGATGACTTTAGTGTGAATAATTCTCTCGGGCGGGGCCAATTCGCTTATTTTAAAATACGCATTCGCAGTAACGGGAATTAGTGCAACCAATGCGCCTCCATTAAAGATGGTGCCAGAACGAATTGCCATTCGGCAGAATGCCAATGTGCCTTCTAAAGATGTTGCTGCAACCAATTCTGTTTTCTCCTGTCGGAAGTAAAACTCTTAGTCAGTTTTTCCTAAGACTATTCATTGCACAACAACAATCTGACTGCGCGCCTTGACCAGCGCGCGTTGCAGGGCATCGCCCGGGGCGCTGTTTAGCAGTACCGTTTGAAAATCGCTGGCGTGGCCGTCACGGCAAAGGGCTTTGCGACCAACCTTTTTCTCGTCGATCATCAGGATCGCGTGATCGCAGCAGCCGACAAGTGCGCGTCTTGCGCGGACTTCATCCATGTTGAAATCAAGCAGATCACCGTCATCGGTCATGCCGCCGACGCTGACAATTCCGTAATCGGCGCGAAGACCCCCAAAGAAATCCGCGCTATCCGCCCCGATAATATCAAGATCACGGGTGCGTACCGTGCCGCCGGCAAGGCGCAGTGTCACATTGGGGGCGTTTTGCAGGGTCATGACCACATGCAGGTTATTGGTCAGTACGGTCAAATTGCGATGCGATGACAAATGCTGGGCGGCGAGTTCGGCGGTGGTGCCGGTGCCAATCGCAATCGTACAGCCCTCCGGGATCAATTCGGCGACCTTGGCGGCAATCGCCATCTTGCCTGACCTGTTCCAGACTTCGCGTTTTTCATAGGCCGCATTATCCGGGTCGGGGGCGGGCCCCGCCAATCCGTGACGGCGAAACACACGTCCCTGTTCCTGAAGATCGCGCAGATCGGTTCGGATGGTCTGGACAGACACATTAAAGCGGCGCGCCAATTCTTCGACCGCCATAAAACCACAGGATTTCACAAGGGCGACAATGCGGTCACGGCGGCGGTCAAGCGGGACGGGATCAGGCGTTTCAGACACGGCTTATTCTTTCGTTCGAAAGTCATGGTTTCGTTTGTGCCCGGAGTATAGACAGGCCTGATTGTAACTGAGAAGCCCGGTTTACCTGTTGAAACATTTAATTCTTGGTGTTGTCACACAACTGTTATCGAAATCCATATAGCTTCCGGATCGAAATGTTTTCGAACGAAACCTTATTTTCGATCAAGGGATGCCGATCATGCGTAACGTTCTTCTTGCTGCTGTCGCGACTGCTGCGATGATGCTGCCGGTTGTTGGCCAGGCTGCTGAAAAGCTTGTTGTCTATACCAGCCAGCCCAACCAGGATGCCCAGACCACTGTTGATGCCTTTATGGCTGCCAACCCGGATGTTGAAGTTGAGTGGGTCCGTGATGGCACCACCAAACTGATGGCGAAACTGCGCGCCGAGATCGCTGCTGGCGACCCGCGCCCGGACGTTCTTCTGATTGCCGATACGGTAACGCTGGAAGGCATGAAACAGGAAGGTCTGCTTCAGGCTTATAAATCGGCCGAAGCCAAATCCTATGAAGACGCGCTTTATGATGCCGAAGGCTATTACTATTCCACCAAGCTGATCACCACCGGTATCGTTTATAATACCGCAGCCAAGGCACCGACCTCGTGGAAAGACCTGTCGGCTGCTGATGCGAAGAACCAGCTTGTCATGCCAAGCCCGCTTTATTCCGGTGCGGCCCTGATCCATCTTTCGACCCTGACCGAGAACAAGGATCTGGGTTGGGATTACTATCAGGCACTGGCCGCCAACGAAGCCCGTGCACAGGGTGGTAACGGCGGCGTCTTCAAGGCGGTTGCATCGGGTGAAAAGCCATATGGCGTGGTTGTCGATTTCCTTGCCATCCGTGGCAAAGCCAAAGGTTCGCCGGTTGATTTCGTCTTCCCGAAAGAAGGTGTGACCTATGTGACCGAGCCGGTCGCCATCATGAAAGACGCCAAGAACGTTGATGCCGCGCACAAGTTCGTTGATTTCGTTCTGTCCGATGCCGGTCAGAAACTTGTTCTTGATATGGGCTATATCCCGGCCCGTAACGACATGGCCCTGCCGGAAGGTTTCCCGGCGCGCAAGGACATCAAACTGATGGACTTCAACCCGGCCATCGCCCTTGAACAGGCCGAAGCGAACAAAAAGAAATTCGCTGATATCTTCGGGGCTGAGTAATGCAGGCAACAGGTCGCCTTCGCGGCGCTCTGCCTGGCATCATGACCAGATCCACAGGCAACCGGTCTTCGGGCCGGTTGCTTTACTGGTTGCTGTTGCCGGTATTCGTGATTTCCATTCTGCCAATCGTCCGCCTGGCGTTTGAAGGGGTATTTGTTGGTGGCGTGCCGTCGCTTGATTATTTCCGGGATGTTCTGGGATCGGGCGCAACATGGCAGGCAACCGCCAACAGCCTTTACACCGCAGGGCTTGGAACGATTATTTCGCTTGTGATCGGGGGCGCATTTGCCTTTCTGGTCGCGCTGACCGATGTGCGTGCCAAGGCAGCACTGGTCTTTTGTTTTATGATCCCGATGATGATCCCGCCACAGATCACCGCCCTTAGCTGGGTGCAATTGACCGGGCCAAGCAGTGCGCTTTTAAACGCCTTTGGCATGGCACCGCCCATGGGATCGCCCCAGCCGCTTTATTCCGCCGAGGGGATCGCGCTTTTACTTGGTATCCAGCACGCATCCATCGTGTTTCTGACCCTGCGCGCCAATCTGCGCATGATCCCGCGTGAACAGATCGAAGCCGCCCGGCTTGCCGGTGCGCGTGGCGGGCGTTTGTGGTGGCAGATCATTTTACCACTCACCAGCCCCGGTCTCATTGCCGGAACGGCGATGGCCTTTGTTACCGCACTTGGCAATTTTGGCATTCCGGCGATGCTGGGCATTCCGGCCAATTACCCGACATTGCCGACCCTGATCTACCAGAAACTGGCCGGGTTCGGCCCGTCGGTTCTGGGCGAGGTATCGGTTCTTGCCATGCTGATTGGTGCGATTGCGATTTGCGGTGTTGCGATCCATCACCGGCTGCTTGCCAATCGCGATTACCGTTTGATGGGAATGGTCGGGCGTCCGCTCGATATCCGTTTGGGCGCACGCCGTTCGTTGGTTGAAACCATCCTGTGGGCGGTTCTGATCGCCATTCTTGTTGTACCGCTGATGGCGTTGATTGCAACGTCGCTGGTACCGGCCTTTGGCGTGAAGCTTAATCTCGGCAATTTCAGTTTCGGGGCGTTCTACGAAGTCCTGTTTGTGCAGCCATCAACCATCCGCGCATTCCATAACAGTTTCCTGTTGTCGGTGGGGGCGGCGGTAACGCTTGTTCTGGTGTGCTTGCCGCTGGCCTATGTGATGGTGCGCAAACCATCGAAACTGACCAAGCTGATCAATCTTTTGATCGAAGTACCCTATGCGTTGCCCGGCGTGGTTCTGGCGATTGCGTGCATCTTGCTGTTCATCAAGGTCCCGGTGATTGAAATCAGCCTGTATGGCACGCTTGGCATTATCTTTATCGCCTATCTTGCACGCTTCCTTGTGATCGCGTTGCGCCCGGTGATGAACAGCTTCACCCAGCTTGACCCGGCCCTTGAAGAAGCAGCCCAAGCCTGTGGGGCGGGCCTTTGGCGACGGTTGCGCGATGTGTTGTTGCCGTTGGCCGCACCATCGGCAGCAGCCGGGGCGTTACTGGTTTTCCTGACCGCGTTTAACGAGCTTACCGTTTCGGCCCTTTTGTGGTCGGCGGGGAACGAGACGCTGGGTGTTTTGATTTTCAATCTTGATGACAGTGGCGACACCGTTCTGGCCTCGGCCGTGGCGGTACTGGTCGTGCTGGTTGTGATCGCGTTGATGAGCTGTTTTCAGCTTGCATCGCGTCGTTTGCCCAAGGGAGTTGTGCCATGGCAGACATAAATCTTTCGCGCATTACCAAATGCTTTGGCGATTACCGCGCCCTTGATCAGGTATCGCTTGATATCTCTGATGGGGAATTCGTTGCCCTGCTGGGCCCGTCGGGCTGTGGCAAAACCACGCTGCTTAGACTGCTGGCCGGATTTGAAGAACCGGGCGAGGGCCAAATATCAATCGGCGGACAGGTGGTTGCCTATCCCGCCAAAGGCGTGATGGTCAGTCCCGAGGACCGCAATCTTGGCATTGTGTTTCAATCCTATGCACTGTGGCCGCATATGTCGGTTGCGCGCAATGTCGGATATCCGCTTGAAGTGCGTGGCATGAACCGGGCTGATCGGGATCGCCGCATTGCCGAGGCGCTTGATATCGTGGCCCTTGGCCCATATGCGGATCGCAGCCCCGCCGAACTTTCCGGCGGGCAACGGCAACGTGTGGCACTGGCACGGTGTCTGGTGATGGAACCGCGTGCAGTGTTGCTTGATGAACCGTTGGCGAACCTTGATGTTCATCTGCGCGAAACCATGCAGCAGGCGTTTCTTGATTTCCATCGCCGCACCGGGGCAACGATGATTTACGTCACCCATGATCAGGCCGAAGCCATGGCAATGGCCGACCGGATCGCGGTGATGGACAAAGGCCATATCCGCCAGATGGCGGCCCCCGAAACCTTGTATCGTGAACCGGCGGACCGCATGGTCGCGGGCTTTGTCGGGGCCGGATCGGTTTTGCCGATTACCGGTGTGCAGGTCGAAAATGGCGGGACTTGTTCGGTCAAGCTTGGCGATACCCGGATTGCGGCACGTGTTTGCCCGAAACTGGCCAATAGCGGCCATATCAACGGGCAGGCGGGTCTTTGCCTGCGTCCCGAAGATGTCTGGGTCGAAGACGAGGCCCCCTTGCGCGGCAAGGTTGAGGATTGCGTTTATCTGGGCGGGCGGTTCCGCCTCTCGGTGCGGATTGATGATGATCATACCCTGCCGGTTTACGCCAACCGCCGGGCGCGGGTCGGTGATCCGATCGGGCTTAAGGTCGCGGATGGCTGGGTCTTTGATCGCCTTGCCGGTGAGGTCGCCTGATGTCAGCCCGGATGCGTGTTCTTTCGGGTCTTGGTGAAAAAGGCCCGGCCTGTTTGCGACTGGAATTCTTTAACCGGCGCTGGATGCTTGATTGTGGTGTCGGCCCGGAAAGTGATCAGGGATTTGATCCGGCCTGGCTGAATAAAGTTAACGCCGTTTTCATTACCCATGACCATATCGATCATATCGGTGCGGCCGAGGAAATCGTGTCGGCCGGATTGCCGATCTATTGTACCGAAGTCACCGCACGTTCCTTGCCAAAGGGTGCGAATGTCATTCCGTTGCCGCCGCACGGGGAAATTCAGGTTGATGGCGTAACTGTTACAACCGGGCGCACCGGCCATTCATTTGGCGGGGTGTGGCTGCATTTCGAACTGGGCGGCGGGGTTCTGTATTCGGGTGATTTTTGCCATGAATCCGATTACTTCCTGTATGACACGCCACCTGATGCCGCGACCGTGATGCTTGATGCGTCCTATGGGATGGAACAACTGACCCAGCAGGTCCGTATCGACAGCCTTTTGACCACCATGACCAAGCTCGATGGGCAAATTCTGTTTCCGGTGCCACCCAGCGGGCGGGCAGCCGAAATGGCCTTGCTGTTTGAAAGCCACGGTCTGACCGACTGGTCGATGGATGATCGTTGTTACGGGCAGGTCAAGCAGGTGCTTGATGCCCATGGTGCGGATTACGTGAATGCCGATGCCATCCGCCGTTTGCGCGAACTTAAGGACAAGGCAAAGCATTTCAACCCGGATGCCAGATTGCTTCTGTGTCATGCGCCCTGTGCGACTTTTGGCAAGGCGCGCGAACTGATTGACAAATGGCGTGATGCCGGGCGGTTGGGCGCAAGTGCCCATGTGATCTTTACCGGGTTTATGCCGATTGAAGCCCGCAAGATGGTTGAAAAAGGCCATGCACATTTCCGGCGCTGGAACGTGCATCCGCTGGCAAGCCACGTGATCGAGCTGGCCAATCAGTGCCATGCCATGCAGGTGGTGCCACTGTTTACCAGTTGCCCCGAGGATTTTGGTCTTGTCGACGGGTTCGACGGGCGGCTACAGCTTGCTGATCGGTTCTATTTGTAATGGGTTGCGATCCATTTCGACATTCAAACGGGTGATGCCTGATCATGATTTATGCTGCTGAAAAGTTCGATTTTCCGAAATTGCCGTTTGTTTTCATCCGGCACGGAGAAACCGATGCCAACCGCGCAGGGATCATTGCCGGATCGAACGAGCCGCCATTAAATGAAACTGGTCGCGATCAGGCAATTGCCATCGCTCCCCTGATGGCACAGGCAAGCTGGCGTGCGGTTTATGTCAGCCCGCAAGACCGCGCACGGACAACCGCAAGCCTTGTTCTGCCCGATTACGAGGCCAAGGTGCTTGACGGTTTGCGTGAACGTCATTGGGGTGATCTTGAAGGCCGCCCGATTTCCGAACTTTGCCCGCGCTTTGACACTCCGCCCAATGGCGAGGGGTTTGATGCAATGTGTCAGCGCGTTTCATTTGCCATGCAACAGGCACTGGCCGAAGTCAGTGATGACTTGACCGTGATTGTTGCCCATTCCGGTGTGGCGCGCTGCATTCTTTACATGACCGGGTTTGAAGCCGACGGGCCGCGCGTGCCCAACGCCACCCCGATCCTGTTCCGTCCGACGCAAACTGGATGGGAATACGAATATCTGACCGAAACTCTGATCAAGGAGATCTCCGCGTGAATAACGCTGCTGCCAATGCGCCCCAAACCCGCCCGAATGCCGATAATGCAAACAAAGCAACGAATGCGCGCGATGCGGTGGTGTTTGATATGGATGGAACACTTGCGCATTTCGATGCCGATGAATTGGGGCATCTGGTTCACGGCGTGGAAAAACAATGGGATGCGTTTTTTGATGCGATGGACCTGGCCAAACCGATTGAAAATATCGAACGGCTGTTGCGTATTCTTCATGCATCGGGTCATGCCATCGTGATCTGTTCTGGCCGCCCGGCAGGTTGGCAACACCGATCCGAAGCATGGCTTCGCGCCCATAATATCCCGTTTGATGGCATGTATCTGCGCCCCGAAGACGCCGATCACCGCACCGACGAAGAGGTCAAGGAAGACCTTCTGGCACAAATCATTTCAGACGGTTTTAACCCGTGGCTGGTGGTCGATGATCGTCGGCGCGTGGTTGATAAATGGCGCGATATGGGCCTGACCTGTTTGCAATGCGCACCGGGTGACTTTTAAGGGCCGGGTGTAATCATCGGACAAATAAAAAGACCGGCATCGCGCCGGTCTCAGACTGCTGACAAAGTCCTCGCCATAAG
>NZ_JPWF01000020.1 GCF_003326675.1 Thalassospira profundimaris | reverse complement strand
AAACCGTCAACCTATTTTAGGACGGCACATTGATGATGGTGTTTAACCTACGCGTCCTCGCGGGTTTTACCGTCCTTGGCAGAGGCATCATCCTCCGGATCGATCCGGGCGGGAATATCGCGGGACACCAGAATGGGCACATTTTCCTTTTCGCGCAGAACGTCGACATTTTCATAGGTCTTGGCGGCGACCTTGGGATGTTTTTGTTCTTCGACCGGTCGACGGTCCGGCGGGGTAACAATCCCGCCAGACATCACCATTTTGATAGCTTCTTCGACGGTCATATCAAGAATGACAATGTCCCGGCGAGGAACAAACAGCAAAAAGCCAGATGTCGGGTTCGGCGTTGTCGGCAGGAAGATGTTGATCACGGTATCTTCGGTTAGATTTTGAACCTCGCCCTTGGTTTCACCAGTGATGAAGCCAATCGCCCACATGCCGCGACGCGGATATTCAAGCAATACTGCCTGACGGAATGCATTGGACTGGTTGGCAAGGACGGTTTCAAGGATCTGTTTGACCGCGCTATAGATGCTGCGGACTGCCGGAATGCGGCCCAGAATACGCTCATAAAGCTTGATCAGGGCTCGGCCAGCAAAGTTTGTAGTGAACCAGCCGACAAGTGTGATGAAAACAAGGATCACCAGCAAACCGAACCCGGGAATACCGTAATCCTGATATCCGACCGGAAGATAGGTTTCCGGATTGTAATGTGCCGGGATCAGCGGAATGACCTTGCTATCGACGAACTCGATAAACCACCAGGCAAGTCCGAATGTGATGGCAAGCGGCGCGCTGACGAGAACACCGGTCAGGAAATAGGCCCGCATACGGGCAAATACACCCGGGCTGGGGAGTGCATGACCGGAACCCTGATTTTCCGGCTCATTTGTGTCGTCGCGCTTGGCGTTCATTGATCACCTGTGCTGAAGTGTCGCATTCAAAAGCCATTTCGCAAGAATAGCCTTTGGCATTTGGTATTTGTAAGTAACAATATGGCAATGCTGCGACATTGGATCGGGTTTACCCGTTTCCTGAAGTGATAGCAGTATTCAAGTTTGCGGCGCAACCAACAAACCGCATATGCGCAAACAGAACGGTTATGGAGACGTTTTGCAGGTCTGGATAGTCGAATATATTTACGACAGTGATGGCTCGGTCGGGATTAAAACGGCCAAAGTACGGGCGCCGGATTATGAAACGGCGCGCCAATTTGCCATTGGCGATGCCCCTGCCCGTGATTTTGTAATGTCGTTGCACCCGGAATCCGAAGACCAGTTTCTTGGCACTCCCGGTATTCGTGCCCGCGAAATGACCGGTCAAACAGTTTACGAAGTCCCTGATCCGGACGATGGACGATGATTTGGAAGATGATGATGACGAATTCTGAAAATGATGAACGCACATTTTTGCCGCGCCCCCTTATCGGGGTTGGGGCCGTGGTTTGGCATCAGGATCATGTTCTTCTGATCCAGCGTGGCAAGGAGCCAAATGCCGGCAGCTGGAGCATCCCTGGCGGTGCGCAGGAACTTGGTGAAACCGTTCGCGAGGCCGTCTGCCGTGAAGTGATGGAAGAAACCGGCGTCAAGATTTCCAATCCGATCCTGGTCGATACGGTTGATCTGATTTCACGGACCGAAGAAGACAAAATCGAATACCACTACACATTGGTTGATTTTGTCGCCGTTGCCTTGAACCCCGATATCTGTCTGGGCGGTGACGCGGCGGATGCCAAATGGGTCAAGGTAAGCGAGGTTACCAACTATAACCTTTGGAACAAGACCATCGAGATCATTGCAAAGTCACGCGACATACTTGAAGGACGCTAGGCAGTTTTTCTTTCAGCTCCGGAAAGTTCAAACACAAAAAAGGCGGCAACCATGTGGTGCCGCCTTTTCTATCAGGGTAGCCTGATTTCACATCAAGCTGCTGCATGTTGCGTCAGAACACTTTCCTGCAACTTCTTGAAAGCACGGGATTCAAGCTGACGGACGCGCTCGCGGCTAACGCCAAAATGTTCGCCCAGTTTTTCAAGCGTGATCGGATCATCGCTCAGGAAGCGTGCCTTGATAATTTCCTGCTCACGTTCAGGAAGTTCATGAAGGGCATTCTTCAACATTTCATTATGCAGAACACGTTCCTCGGCGTCTGCAACAATGGCTTCCGGGCTTGGCGCATCGGACGACAGGGTATCAAGATATTCCATCCCCTCGTCTTTTGGCATCGGCGTGTTTAGCGAGAAATCACGTGCCGCAAGGCGACGGTTCATTTCAAGCGCTTCACGACCGGTTACGCCAAGCTTTTCGGCAACCTGATCTGCTTCCTCTGGCGAAAGTTCACCATTGTCATAGATATTCAGCTGACGTTTGGCTTTGCGCAGGCTGAAGAACAGCTTTTTCTGCGCTGCCATCGTGCCAAGCTTAACCATTGACCAGCTCTGCAGGATGTATTCGGTCACAGCCGCACGGATCCACCACATCGCATAGGTCGACAGACGGAAACCGCGTTCCGGGTCAAATTTCTGAACCGCACGCATCAGGCCGGTATTGCCTTCGGCCACCAGATCGGCCATTGGCAGGCCATAGCCGCGATACCCAAACGCGATCTTGGCGACAAGGCGCAAGTGGCTGGTAACAAGTTTGTGGGCGGCCTGAGTGTCATCATGGTCCTGATAACGGTGGGCCAGCATATATTCTTCGTCTGCAGTAAGCATCGGGAACTTCCAGACTTCACGCAGATAGCCTGAAAAACCGTCTTCGAGGGATACAGCAGGTACTTTAATGGCGCTCATTCTAATGTCCTCCTGAGAGGTTCACGCATCGACATCTGTATTGAATACGGAGTCCGTCATAGATCAGATGACGCGCGAACACTGTCGGTTGTGAATTTATTCACGTGGACGACCGGAATGTTATTGGAGATGTTTAAGGTCCGGTCGCATTTTCGTTCCATAGTTCCCTATGGAAGAGGACAGCAGACGCTAATAAGAAGTTCGTTCATGGTGTCTCATCCTTACTTGAAGCAAATCGACAATTTACAAGTCCGCCAATAGGCCGGACATTTATCCGGCGGTGCCTTTGGGCCCCCACCCGCAATTCTTAATATATCCAAACCCGACCAAATCAGTCAAGAACTTCTGACCAGTGTTTCAGTTATATTAATCATCCAATATCAGCCGCCTAGACACAATAACCGACAAACGCTGTCGGATTACCAGAAGGCCAATAAATTCACGGTAAAATCGATATGAGGCGAAACAAAGGCAAGTTGCGCAAAATCGATAATACGGATGACTTATGGTCGAATACACCCGATGAGGGTGACCAAAAGGTAACCGCCCAGTTAGCCGTTCTGGTGCAGGTGATGATGTTGCTATAGTAATGTCGATCTTCTGCAATTCATCGAAACATCAGGATGCGCATGTCAGGCTTTTCACCCACTGCACCCTGCCCGTGCGGCAGCAACCAGACTTATGGCAATTGTTGCGGGATGTATCATGCGGGCCTGCGTGATGCGGAAACAGCCGAGAAACTGATGCGGTCGCGTTATTGCGCGTTCTATCTTCGGGATGGTGCATATCTGACCAGAACACTTGCAGAAGAAAAACGGCCGGGTTTTGATGGTAATACCGTCGCACAGGGCACAACCCAATGGTCCGGGCTTGAAATCGTTGATCGGGTTGCGGGCGGTGTTCTGGATCAAACCGGCATTGTTGAATTCATTGCAAGCTTTGTCGAGCAAGGCCAAACCGGCCAGCTTCATGAGCGCTCCAATTTCGAGCGTCGAGGCGGAAAGTGGGTTTATGTTGATGGCATTTTCCCGGAAGCGGCATCACATCACGAAATAGCAGAACGACCATTCGTTCACGGGGCGACCACCAAGGCGGGGCGTAATGATCCCTGCCCGTGCGGATCGGGCAAGAAATTCAAGAAGTGTTGCGGCTAGATCAGCGGATAAATTCAAGCGCCCATTGGTGAAACTGCCGAATCAGGCTTGAATGGGCTTCGTCATAGGAAAGCCAGATCAATTCATGATCGTCTTCCAACGGTGGGCCAAGCTTTTCGGTCAATTCACATTCAAAGAACGTCCCGCGTTTCAGGCGATAGCGTCCTTTGGCGACGTTGTTGACATATTGTGACGCAAATCCAAGGCGTGACAGAATACGGATGCGATATCCGGATTCCTCATAGGCTTCGCGACAAAGCGCTTCCTGCTCGCTTTCACCGGGCTCTACGCCGCCGCCCAAAAGGACAATACCCTTTGGGGTTCGGGCAACCGCCACTTTTCCCTCGCCGTTTCGAATAACAGCATAAGAGCAATCCTGAACGCTATAGCTTTGCCCCATACGCGGGGTTCCAAAAACAGGTCCAACCAACTTGGATATACCAGCCTTCCAACAGTGAATGCCGTTTCCCTATAACAAGAATATTTCTAATTATTTTGTAAGGCGATAACACGATCAAGCATGGCTTGGCAACGCGTCGCATCGAACCGCAACTGACTTTGTCGGGCGGCTTCGAAATGCTGTCTTAATGTTACGTCATCAACCGGGTTTTCAAGGGCTCCGAAACGGTCGACAAGCTTGGTCAAATAGGATTCCGGCAGGCAATCTTCACGACGCTTGCTTTTGAACAGAAAACGTTCGGCCAATGCAAAATCGAACTGCAAATTCCGATAAAGGATTGTCTGATAGTTGGAATGCAGCTCGACCTTTCCGGTGGTGGTAATCAGAAACATCGGAAACATCACGGCAAGGTCCGGCAAAACCCGGTTTGGAAAAACCTGTCCTTTCCAGTATTTTTCAGCAATATCGGCATAACCGTCAAAATCGGAAATCGGAAACATGCGTGCCTTGGAAACTGGCAGGATTTCGACCTTCGGCTTGGTGATCACCACAGTGTCATTGGAAACATCGACATACAGACTGCCGAACTGAAACGCGTTCTGAAAATACTGATTACGAAGGTTTCCCCAGATCCGCTTGGCCAAACCACCATTTGCTACAAAATCACGTAATGCCATAAGCCCGGGAGTGCTTGCCGATGGCAATTCCCTTTGCAGGATTGCCATGACCCCGATGGTAATTTCCTGACAGAACCCTTCGGGATATGTCTTGCTGCCCTTTGTTGCCATGCGATTGGTTGACTGATCAAATTCAGCGCGCAATCGAAGCATATCGGTTTCGAGTTCCTTTACCTTGGGAAGCAGGAACTTTTTTGTCAGTTTTACCTGCTTGAAGTTCGGCGCAATTATTTGTTCACGTTCAGCCCGTTCCGTTATGACGTCCAGGGTAAGCGTCTCAGTCGATGTCATTGTGTTTGCTGCATCATTGAACTTGGGGACCGAACGTGCCGCCCGGATGCGGCACAATGTAAAACACCCCAAAACATGCACTGCCTTGGGGTGTTTGAAAAGCGCTGTCAGAAAAAGTCAGGTTTTAGAACGGAATTTCATCATCGAGGTCCGGTGCGCCGGACGGTGCAGAACCGCCACCAGACGAACCACCATTGCCCCAACCGGCATCCGAGCCGCCGCCGTAACCACCATCGGAGCCGCCATAGCCGCCGCCAGATGATGCGCCGCCGCCCATGCCACCACCCATGCCGCCGCCTTCGCCGCGGTTATCAAGCATGGTCAGGTTGGAGTTGAAGCCCTCGAGAACAACTTCGGTGGTGTAGTTGTCTTTGCCGTCCTGTCCCTGCCATTTGCGGGTACGGAGCTGACCTTCGATGTAAAGTTTGCTGCCTTTCTTCACAAAGCGCTCAACCACATCGGCAAGGCCTTCGTTGAAAACAACGATACGGTGCCATTCAGTGCGCTCGCGGCGTTCACCAGACTGACGGTCGCGCCACTGTTCGGAGGTCGCAATGCTGAAATTGGCGATTTTCTTGCCGGCCTGGGTGAACCGGATTTCAGGATCGCGCCCGAGGTTTCCGACGAGAATGACTTTATTGACACTACCAGCCATGGGTTATCTTCCAAGTTTGTGTTGTCCGCTGCCCCGAATGATCAGGGCTTGTGAATTATCATTACGCAAAAATGCGCTGCATTAAAGTTTCAAGTGAAACGCGATCTGTTTCATCAAACGAGCCATATTCGACACTATCGACGTCCAGCACCGCAATCAACTGTCCATCACCATTGATGACCGGCACCACGATTTCGGAGTTCGATCTGCTGTCGCATGCAATGTGACCCGGAAAGGCGTGTACATCTTCAACCAACTGGGTTTCGCGTGTTGCGGCGGCCGTGCCGCAAACACCGCGCCCGAACGGAATACGCAGACAGCCAAGTGTGCCCTGATATGGGCCAACGATCAGCTCGTTTTCTTTTTGTGGATCAACCACATAGAAGCCGGTCCAGAAGTAATAATCGAACTTCTGCGACAAAATGCAGGACACTGTCGCCATCAATGCTGTGACGTTTGTTTCCCCTTCGGTGATGCTGATCAGTTCTTTTTCAGCTTCGTCATACAGGGATTTTTTAAGGTCTGGCTGCACAGTGTCCTCCATCATCTTTGCTGATACGAACTACCCCGTTCAGACCATCCGAGACAAGGGTAAAGTGCCCGATTCCCGAAACAAAAAATACCCCCGGCGAGTTTCCCCGCCGGAGGTTTGAAATTTTGTCGATATTTGGCAATCAGATGCGTTTGCCGGTCTCAACATCAAACAGATGGATCTTGTCTGCCGGGATCGTCAGGCTCAGTTTTTCGCCTTTGACAAACTGCTGTGTCCCCTGAAGGCGCAAGGTCACGTTGTTCGCATCGGTCCCGAAATCAAGATAGACCAGCGTTTCGGCACCAAGGGACTCAACCATGCGAACAGCGGCATTAATCTGCCCCTGCCCGTCGGCTGCGATGCTGAGATGTTCGGGACGAATACCAACCGTCACAGTTTGGTCCGCACTGACATCATGATCAAGATCCAGCCTAACGCCTTCACCAATTGTGACGTGCTTGCAGTCACCTGAAATCTTACCCGCCAGGAAGTTCATGGCGGGCGATCCGATGAAGCCGGCAACAAACTTGGTTGCCGGTTTTTCATAGATATCAATCGGGGTGCCAATCTGTTCGGCAACGCCGCCATTCATGACGATCAGGCGGTCGGCCAGGGTCATGGCTTCGACTTGGTCGTGGGTGACATAAACAGACGTTACACCAAGGCGCTGCTGCAAATTCTTGATTTCAAGGCGCATATCAACGCGCAGTTTGGCATCAAGGTTTGAGAGCGGTTCGTCAAAAAGGAATACTTTTGGCTGGCGAACAATCGCACGACCCATTGCGACACGCTGACGCTGGCCGCCTGACAATTGACGTGGTTTGCGCTCAAGATGATCTTCAAGCTGAAGAATACGTGCTGCTTCACGGACTTTGCTGTCGATGTCGGCCTTGCTGTAACCGCGGTTCCGCAGGCCATAGGCCATATTGTCATAGTTATTCATATGCGGATAAAGCGCATAGTTCTGGAACACCATCGCGATATCGCGGTCCGCTGGTGCGACTTTGTTCACGACCTTGTCGTCGATGCTGATTTCGCCGTCCGAGATGCTTTCGAGGCCAGCGATCATGCGCAGCAAGGTCGACTTGCCACAGCCCGACGGCCCTACCAGAACAGTGAATTCACCATCCTGAATGGCAAGATCAATGCCGTGAATTGCCTTGTACCCGTTCGGGTACGTTTTTTCAGCCTGTTTAAGGGTAACTGTTGCCATTGTTGTATCCTGTGTACGGATCAGTTGTTTTGGTTCGTCAAAGTCCGGGAGACAGAGATTATTTCTCTGTCTCGACCAGTCCCTTGATGAACATGCGCTGGAAAATCACCACCACCAGAACCGGCGGAATGGTTGCCATGACTGTCAGGGCAAATGCTTTTGGGAATTGCGGGATTTGTCCGCCTTCATAAAGCGAGTTGTAAACCTGCTTGATGCCAATCACGATGGTGTAAAGCTGATCATCGGTGGTCATCAGAAGCGGCCACAGATACTGGTTCCAACCCACGACAAACATGATGATGAAGATCGCAGCGATCATCGTGACCGACAACGGCACCAGAATGTCGATAAAGAAGCGGATTGGCCCTGCCCCGTCCAGACGTGCGGCTTCAAGCAACTCATCAGGCACTGAACGGTAAAACTGCCGGAAGAAGAATGTGCCGGTGGCGGACGCAATCAGCGGCAGGATTAAGCCCGTATAGCTGTTAAGCAATCCAAGATTGGCCACAACTTCGTACGACGGGACGATGCGGACCTCAAGCGGCAGCAAAAGGGTCGAAAAAATGACCCAGAACAGCGGAACGGCCAGCTTGAACCGGAAATAGACGATGGCATAAGCCGCCATCATCGAGATGATGACTTTGCCAATCGCAAAGCCAAGGCCCAGCACCATGCTGTTAAACAGCATTTCAAGCGCAGTCACTCTGCCCTTTGTTGCAGACGGATCAAACAGGATCGCCCCGTAGTTTTCGATCATGTGTCCACCCGGCCAGAATTGCAGGCCGTTCTGGAAAATGAACTCGCGGGTATGGGTTGATGATGCAAATGCGATCCAGACCGGCATGATCATAAACAGCGAACCCAGGATCAGAATTGTATGGTTGGTAAATATCCGCCATTTCGACTGATACATTGTGGCCCCCTAGTAATGCACTTTGCGTTCGATGAAACGGAACTGGAACACGGTCAAAACACTGACCATGATCATCAACAAAACCGACTGGGCCGAACTGCCGCCAAGATCGGCACCGATGAAGCCATCGACATAAACCTTGTAAACAAGTGTTGCTGTTGCGCCGCCTGGCGATCCCTTGGTCGAAACGTCAATGATGCCAAACGTTTCAAAGAATGCGTATGTCAGGTTAATGACCAGCAGGAAGAAGGTCGTCGGTGCCAACAGCGGGAATGTGATCGTCCAGAAACGACGTTCAGCACTTTTGCAATCAAGTGTCGCAGCTTCCTGAACCGATTTAGGAATGCCCTGAAGGCCGGAAAGGAAGAAAATGAAGTTCACACTGACCTGTTTCCAGACGGCAATCAGGATGACGACAAAGGTTGCGTCATTGGCGTTCTGGATATGGTTGAATTCGAACCCGAAGCTGTTGAAAGCTTTGTAAAGGTCGCCCATCAACGGGTTGAACATCATGTTACCCAAAAGTCCGGCAACGGGTGGCGCGATCGCGTATCCCCACATCAACATCGTGCGATAGGATTTTGCTCCGCGGATGACTTCATCTGCACGCACCGCCAAAAACAGCGATAGCGTGATCGAAATCACCGCCACCAAAACCGAGAAAACGACCGTAAACACGGCCGACCGGGTCCAGGATGAGCTTGAAAGAACATCTTCAAAATTGCGGAACCAGACAAACTGCGAAGACATACCAAAGGCGTCTTCAAGCAGGAAGGACTGGTAGACCGCCTGGGCTGCTGGCCACAGGAAGAATATGGAAATAATCAAAATTTGGGGTGCAACAAAAAGATAGGGCACCGCGCTGTGTTCAAATTGTACGCGCTTCATCGCCTACGCCACCATTAATCACGTCTGAAAAAAGCAAAACAGGGCGACCAGCAAGGGCCGCCCTGGATTTGCGCAAAGCAGATTAGTTCGAATAGGTATCGTTGAAGCGCTTCAGAAGGCCGTTAGCTTCTTCTTCGATCGTGTTGAAAGCCGCATCAACGGTTTCTTCGCCGTTCATGATTTTGTCGACTTCACGATAGATAACTTCACGGATCTGAACGTAGAAACCAAGGCGGTAACCTTTGGTCCACTCGCCGCCTTCTTCAGACAGCTGCAGAATGCCGACTTCTGCATCCGGGCTTTCTTTGTAGTAGCCGTCTTTTTTCGCCAGCTCATAAGCAGCGTTGGTGATCGGAACATAACCGGTTTCTTTGTGCCAGTAATACTGGGTTTCCGGTTTGGTCAGGAACTGGAAGAATGCGGCAACGCCGGCATCCTGTTCTGCGCTGTGGCCAGAGAAGGCAAACAGCGAAGCACCACCGATGAAGGTCGATTTCGGTGCATCGCCAACACCTTTCCAGTACGGAAGGGTCGAAGTGCCAAAGTCAAACTGTGCGGATTTGCGAAGGCCACCGAAGGAACCGGACGAGCCAATCCACATTGCAACCTGCTGCTGAACGAACGCATCCTGGTTCGCACCCCATGCACGGCCGTAATAGCCATAGTAACCTGCGTCTTTCCAATCCTTGACGTGCTGCCAGTGATCTTTCAGAGCATCGTTGTTGTACAGAATTTTGACATCGGTGCTGTCATAACCGTTGTTGGCAGTTGCCATCTGAAGGTTGTGACGGGACATGAAGTTTTCGAAGAAGATCCACGGGCTGTGGGACTGGGCAAGCGCGGTGTAACCAGCTTCTTTGAGCTTCGGCGCTGCTGCTTCGAATTCTTCCCAGGTTTTCGGAACGTCGACACCTGCTTTGGCAAGGGCTTCTTTGTTGTAATACAGAAGCGGGGTCGAGCTGTTGAACGGCATGCCGATCATCTTGCCGTCAGAATCGGCATAGAAGTAACGAACACCCGGAATGTAATCGTTGATGTCAAATTTGACGTTGTTTTCTTCCAGGAGGTCCTGAACCGGTTTAACAGCGCCCTTGGCGTTGATGATGGTCGCAGCACCGGCATCAAAGATCTGGATGATGTTCGGCTGGTTCTTGGCACGGAAAGCCGCGATGCCAGCGGTCATGGTGTCTTCGTAACCGCCTTTGTTGACCGCCACGAGGTGGTATTCGGACTGGCTAGCGTTGAAGTCGGCAGTGATTTGATCAACTACACCGCCAAGCGCGCCGTCCATTGCGTGCCACCAGGTGATCTCGGTTGCTGCTTGTGCAGTGTTGCCAAGGGCAAACACGGCAGCAGCAGCCATAAGTGTCTTGCGAAACATGATCTGTTAGCTCCCAAATAAAAACTTTGCACGAAAAGCCGCCTGTTGTTCGACTTTCCGCAACACCTTCGTTTTCATCTGAGGGGGACGTTTCCTCAAGTGACAGTTTTCGGAAATTTACTTTTGATGTGCGAAAGTATCTTTCAGACCGTCTATTATTGATATTTGTAGTGCGTTCGACCCCGTCAAATGTTCGAATGAACATCTCATAAATTGATTGAGTATGAAAGCCTTTCGACCGCACGAATTGGAAAGCCGTCTGGCTTACGGTCTGCATACTGCAGAAACCCTAATGTTATTGCTGTAAATTGATGATTCTAAACGATGTTCAGAATTCCGGTTTTATCGAAATTTTTCCGAGCTTGAGATGATTAAACGAAGCGACATGCGTCATCTCGGACTTTCGTTTGCGAAATCAAAAAGTAACATCCTGCTCGCGACGGCTAATCAAATTCCGGAAGCAGATGCATCCCCCATATAATCAAGCCTGTTGACGGCAGGTCGACCGCAACGGTTGCCCGTAAACAAATGAGGTTCTGCTGAAAAAACAGCAGAACCTCATTATTCAAAGCTTATCTGTCATCGGCGGATAAGCTAATCCTGCTAGATATCATCAGCGCTGAACTCTGCCGGGCAATCGACCTTGGTAAAGGCCTTTCCTTCGCCGTTAAACAGATGCGCGGCGCCTGCCGGTGCAGACGCGGTAACTGTATCGCCCATTTTCACCCGGCTATGACCGGGCGCGCGGACAGTGACGCGATCGCCGTTCGCCAGATTGAGATACAGATAGGTTGAATCGCCAAGCTTTTCGACAACATCAACCACGCCACTGACGGTCAATTCACCCACGTCACCCAAGGCAAGGTGTTCCGGGCGGATGCCAAGTTCGACCTGCTGGCCGACAGCAGCTGAAGGCACATCAAACGGTAACACCGATTTAATTCCACCAGGAATGGCAACCGTTACTTTGCCCTCCTCGACCGCGTCGATAGTAACTTTGGTGAAGTTCATGGCGGGTGAGCCGATGAAGCCGGCAACAAAGCGGGTTTCCGGGTGATGATACAGCTGCATCGGGGAGCCGACCTGCTCGACATTGCCGCCATTCATTACAACAATCTTGTCAGCAAGCGTCATCGCTTCGACCTGATCGTGGGTGACATAAATGATGGTGGATTTCAGATCCTGATGCAGCTTGGCGATTTCGATACGCGTCTGAACACGCAATGCCGCATCAAGGTTTGAAAGTGGTTCGTCAAACAGGAAAACTTTCGGCTGGCGCACAATGGCGCGACCGATTGCCACGCGCTGGCGCTGACCACCGGAAAGCTCCGACGGGCGTCGGTCAAGCAACTGATCAAGCTGAAGGATGCGGGCTGCTTCCCGTACCCGGGCATCAATTGCTGCCTTGTCCTGTTTATCAAGCTTAAGCCCGAAGGCCATGTTCTTATAGACAGTCATATGCGGATAAAGCGCATAGGACTGGAATACCATGGCGATCCCACGATCACGCGGGCTTTTGGTATTTACCACCTCGCCGTCAATCATAAGGTCGCCGCCGGTGATTTCCTCAAGTCCGGCGATGATCCGCAGCAACGTCGATTTGCCGCAGCCAGACGGCCCGACAAACACCACGAACTCGCCATCCTTCACGTCGAGATCGATACCGTGCAACACATCCACAGCGCCATAGCTTTTGCGGATCTGGTCAAGTTTCAAGTCAGCCATTTATTCAAAGCTCCTATCAGCCAACAGTTACTTCACCGCGCCGGATGTCAGGCCGCGAATGAGTTGTCGGGAGAAAATCAGGTAAAGTACCAAAATGGGGATGATCGCAAGGCTCAGGGATGCCAGAACCGCATTCCAGTCCGTTACATACTGTCCGATGAATTGCTGCACGCCCAAGGTGATGGTCTGCTTACCATCGCCTGGTGCCAGGATCAGCGGGAACCAAAGATCATTCCAGATCGGGATCATGGTAAAGACGGCAACGGTTGCAACAGCCGGACGGATCAGCGGCAAGATAATCGCAAAGAAAATCTTGAACTCCCCGACCCCGTCACATCTTGCGGCTTCCTTCAAATCCTTGGGGATTTGATGCATGAACTCGGTCAGGATAAAGATCGCCAACGGTAATCCCTGCGCCACATAGACCATTACAAGCGCTGTCAGTGTGTTGATCAGTCCAAGGTCAACAATCAGGTTCAGGATCGATACCGAACCAAGGCGGATCGGAACCATAATGCCAATGGCAAGATAAAGGGCCAGTACAGTGTTGCCGGGGAATTTGTATTCCGACAGCGCCCATGCAGCCATTGCGGCAAGCAGCAGAACAATCACGATCGTAATGATCGTCACGCTGAAGCTGTTATAGAAAAACAGTTCGAAATCCGATTTCGCCAGAACCTTGGTGAAACCTTCAAGGCTGAACGTGTCCGCGTTTGGCAGGCCCATCGGGTCCTTGAAGATGCCCTTTCTGGTTTTGAAGGCATTGATCACAACCAGAAAAATCGGATACAGCGCCACCAGTGTATAGGTCAGAAGGATCGCATGCACGATTACGGCACGGCTGGCGTCTTCTCTGCGAATGTTGGAAAAACTCATCATCGCCCCCGATTACAGCTGATAGCGCGCCAGGCGGCGCTGAATGGCGAACAGATAGAAAAGAACGCCTGCCAGAATGATCAGGAACATCAGGGACGCAACCGTGGCGCCAAGATGCGGATTGCCAAGCTGCAACTGATAGCCAAAGAACGTGCGATAGAACAAGGTGCCCATGATGTCGGTCGAGAAATTCGGGCCCGCCAGCGCACCTTTGACTGCATATATCAGGTCGAAGGCATTGAAGTTGCCGACAAAAGTCAAAATAGAAACCATTGCAACAGTCGGCAGAACAAGTGGCAGCTTGATGTGAATGAACACTTCGAAATGGGATGCGCCATCAACAATCGCTGCATCAACCAGATCATCCGGGATCGCGAGCAAAGCCGCATAAATCAGCATTAAAGGAATACCAACCCACTGCCAAACCGAGATGAATGACAGCGTGATCAAAGCACTGCCTTCTTTACCAAGCCAAGGCCCAAACAGGGATTTCAATCCGATAATATCAAGCAGATCAGCACCAACACCCCAGACCGGGCTAAGGATCAGCTGCCAGATGAAGCCAACGATTACGACCGAAAGCATGGTCGGCATGATCATCATGGTGCGATAGGTGTTGCGGAACCGCAATTGCGGAAGACTCAGGATACCGGCCAGAGCAATACCGATCGGGTTCTGGATCAGCATATGAACGGCAAAGAACTTCATGTTGTTCCAAAAGCTGTTCCAGAAGGTTGACGACCAGTCCGGGTCTGCCAGAATTGTGCGATAATTGTCCAATCCGACAAAAGCAGCTTCACCGCCGCTTGGCGTGGCATAGAAACTCAGACGAATTGAATCAAGCAACGGATAGATCATAAACAGTGTGTAAATGATCGTTGCTGGAGCCAGAAAGGCAATCACAGGCAATTTAGCCTTGCGCCAATCGGTCATGGGGCCTGAATGCGCCATACCCTGTCCTGTTATCCAAGATTAAAAGGATTGAAGGCTTTGCTGTGCCTTCTTCATTAAAAGACCGCTCTATCTCGCCCGGCGGTCACGTTGGTGTCGCCCGGTTTTGGGGCACCTGCAAGGGCGATAATGGAAGGATGGCAGAAACCAAACGGCTCCGCCATCCTTTCAATATTTTTACTGGTGCGGAGCATACCACTTCGCAAGACCGGCTTCGGCAGCACCGGCTGCTTCTTCCGGGGTCAGCGTACCGTTGATGACCTGAGCGGAGAGGTTCCACAGGTCGTTTTCAAGGTTCGGCGTGCCACGCGAAAGGATCTGGTACGAGTTACGAATGGTAGACTCGCACTTCTGACGCCAGCTTACGAACTCGTTGGCAACCGGGTCGGTAACTTCGACCTTGTGGTTCGACAGCGAGAAGAAGCCCGGCAAAGCGTTGGAATAAAGTTCTGCGAATTCCGAACCCGTCATCCATTCCAGGAACAGTTTGGCTTCGGCGGCATTTTTGGAATCTGCATTCAGACCAAGTGCAATGTCGGTGTGGTCACTGATATAGCAGGTGTTGGCACCTGCCGCTGCGGGCGGCGGGAATGCACCAAATTCGAAATCAGCCTGGTTATTGAACAGTGAAATGTCCCAGGAGCCAGCCGGATATACAGCTGCACGACCAAGCGAGAACAGGTTCTGTGCATCCGGATAGGAAATGGCTTCATAGCCGTCCGGCAGATAGTTTTTCCAGCTTGCCAGTTCCTTGAAGGTGTCGACATAGGCCGCATCGGTGAATTTCGCGCTGCCATCGATCAACGCTTTACGGCCGGCTTCACCATCCCAATAGTTCGGGCCAATATTCTGGAAGCCCATGGTAGCTGCTTCCCACTGGTCCGCAGTGCCCATGGCCATTGGGATGTAGCTGCCTTCTTCCTTGATTTTATCAAGAGCAGCATAGAACTCTTCACGGGTCTTCGGAACTTCGACGCCAACTTCTTTGAAGGCTTCCTTGTTATAAATGAAGCCGTGAATAACCGATGCCATCGGCAAGCAGAAGGTCACTGCGCCGTCATCGGTCTGCCAAGCGGATTTGGCAACGTCTGAGAAGTTGTCCATGCCTTTGAGATCATCAAGAGCAGCAAGGTTGCCCTGTTTATACAGCTCAAGCGACGCATCAAACGGGCGGCAGGTAATAAGGTCACCGGCAGTACCGCCAGCCAGCTTGGCATTGACCGATGCGTTATATTCGGTCGGCGGGGTCGGTTTGAACGACACTTTGATGTCCGGGTGGGCTTTGTTGAAGGCCGGAATGATTTTTTCATTCCAGATATCAATATCATCGTTACGCCAGCTTTCGATGACGAGATCGCCAGCGGATGCCATCAACGGAACCAGGGCGACACTTGCCGCCAGGGCCCCTGCCAGGCCTTTTGCTAAGACTTTATTCGACATTTATGCCTCCTCTGATCAATGTCGGCGGACTGGCACCGTGTTGATGTCAGTTCCTGTACTCAAGTGCTGCCCGGAGATTTCCATTAGACAGCGCAAGAATTTCTTTTGCCCGGTCCGGTGCGTGGCCTTTGACCACAAGCACCGCCGAACGAATGTCAAAATCCGATTTTTCAAGTGCATCTTTGGCAATGTCATGATTGCACGACGCAATATGCGCCACGATGCGAATGGCCCGGTCATGCAGCTTGATGTTTTCTGCGCGCATGCCGACCATCAAATTGTCAAACAGCCGACCAAGCTTATTCATGACCAGGGTCGACAAAATGTTCAATGCCGCCTTTTGCGCGGTCCCGGCCCCCATTCGGGTCGAGCCTGCGACAACTTCGGGCGCGCTTTCAAGGTAGATGCCGCTATCGACAATCCCGAGGATATGACCATCGGGATTGTTGCAAATTCCGACCGTGAAAGCGCCGCGTTCACGCGCAAGTTCAAGCGCACGTACCGTATAGGGCGTCGAGCCACTGGCCGCGATTGCAATGATCGCATCATTTTCAGAGATATTGTGGGCGAAGATTTCGCGTGCCGCCAGTTCAATGTCGTCTTCTGCGCCGTTGAACTCATTGGGGGAGCTTTGTAAACCGCCAGCCAGCATGACAATGGTATGCTCTTCGGGCCAGCCGAATGTGCCGCCAAGCTCCTTGGCATCCTGCCAGGCAACAGTGCCAGATGTGCCAGCACCGACATAAACGAGACGCCCGCCGCCCCCCAGGCGACGCGCAATCCCGTTTGCGGCTGTAGCCAAATCCCCCAGGACTGGACCAACCGAAGCCACAGCGCGCATCTGGCCTTCCCACAAGGCCATAAGGAAATCGGCGTCGGACCATTGGTCCAACCCGGCAAATCGCGAATCAAATTCTTCTGTGCGTGATGCCATTTTTCCGTCTCCCTCTCCAAATTAAATACCATTGTGATACCAGCGGCGCAAGCCACTTCGTAAATAATTTCGCAATTGAAAGCAGCTACAGGTTATATTCACTTATAAAACAATTAATTATGCGACTGTAAGTATCTGACGCTACATGGAGTGCGTAGATATACTGACTCCAACTTCAGACCACTTCGCTCTATAGTGGATTTATATTGGTATTGATTTTTAAGATACCACTCTGTTATGCTCCGGGCATAAACGGGAAGGCAGTTGCTCTGAAATGAAAAACGAACGGCTTTATCTTGGTGTTGATGGCGGCGGAACGCGTTGCCGTGTGCGGATTGCAAATGCGTCCGGCAAAGTGCTGGGTGAAGCGGTCGGTGGCGGTGCCAATACACGTCTTGGTGTCGACCACGTTTTCACTGAAATCATTTCTGTCGCATCTCTTGCACTTTCCAATGCCGGATTGGACGATTCGCATCTTGGAAACCTTCATGCTGGTCTGGGGTTGGCCGGACTTCCGCTGGAACGTGATCGAAAACTCGCACAATCCTATCCCCATCCATTTGCCAGCATCTGCTTTGCGACAGACGCCTATACCGCTTGTCTGGGCGCGCATGACGGTGAAAATGGTGCGATCCTGATTGTCGGCACAGGCACCTGCGGACAGGCCATCATGGATGACAAGGAACTCTCGGTGGCCGGTTGGGGTTTTGAGGTATCAGATCTGGGCAGTGGCGCGCGCATAGGCCGGAACGCCATCGAGACATCCCTGCTCGCCCATGACGGATTGGCGGAAAAAACCGACCTTACCGTGGCTGTGATGGAAAAGTTCGAAAATAATCCTGAAAACATTGTGGTTTTCGCCGAAAAAGCCCGCCCGTCGGATTATGGTGCATTTTGCCCACTTGTTTTCGAGGCCGAGGAAACTGGTGATCAAACTGCAACCGCCATTGTGAATTTTGCCGTAAATGCAAATCTGACAATCTTGCGCAGGCTGGTTGCGTTCGGTGCCCCGCACCTGACCCTTATGGGGGGGCTTGCCGACCAAATGGCAAAACGCATGCCCGTTGATATCGCAAATTTGTTGGTGCCTGCCAAATATGACGCCATGCATGGCGCGATCCTGTTGGCCAAACAGCATGAAAGAGCAGCTGCATGATCGCCACAACGGACATCATCGAAAATCTGCGCACCCGGGATATTGAAAATTCCGGTAACGGCCCGCTTTATCGCCGCTTGCAGTCGGCTTTGAAATCCGTGATCGATGACGGCATTTTGCAGGTTGATGATGCCCTGCCCAGCGAACGCGATCTTGCCACCGAACTTGGTATTTCACGCGTCACTGTGCGCAATGCGATGCGGGCATTGGTCGAGGAAGGCGTTCTGGTTCAGCGCCATGGTGCGGGGACCTTTGTTGCCCCGCGCGTTGAACAGGCCCTGTCACGCCTGACATCCTTTACCGAAGATATGATTACACGCGGTATGGACCCGGGCGCCGTATGGCTGGAAAAGACATTGGGGCATGCATCGCCTGAAGAAGCCATGGCACTTAATTTGTCGCCCGGCACCGAAGTTACCCGCTTGCGCCGTCTGCGTACCGCAAACGACAAGCCGATGGCCCTTGAGTATGCGGTAATCCCGCGGGCCTTTCTGCCCAGCCCGGATGAAGTCGACAAATCGCTTTATGACGCGCTGGCCAAATACAACAAGAAACCCGAACGTGCCTTGCAGCGTCTTCGGGCTGAACTTTTTGACGGCGAAACAGCCAAAATTCTTGGTGTTCCGGATGGCAGTGCCGCGCTTTATATCGAGCGCCGCTCTTTTCTGGCCAATGGTACGCCGGTTGAATTCACCCGGTCCTATTACCGCGGTGACAGTTACGACTTTATTGCTGAAATGCAGGTGGATGCCCGCTGACTCTGTCAGTTTGGCCGTTCATTCATAACCTAGGGAACAGAGCAAATGACGACAAGTTGGCGCCCGAAAACGCAAATGGGCCGCGAATTGGCAGAAGCCCCGGAAGTTGTCGCAAAGCAACTTGCACATAATCAGGATGCAATTGCCAAGCTTGCCGAAGACCTGCGCAACAACCCGCCGAAATTCGTCGTCACATGTGGTCGTGGCAGCTCGGACCACGCAACGCTTTATGCCAAATACCTGATCGAAAGCCAGCTTGGCATTCCTGTTGTGTCCGCAGCACCATCAATCGTTTCGATTTACAATCGTTCTATCGCCTCCAAGGACGCGCTTTTCATTGCGGTATCACAGTCCGGGAAAAGCCCCGATCTGGTGAAGAATGCCGAAGCCGCCCGCGATGCGGGTGCGCGTACGGTCGCACTTGTCAATGTGGTGGACTCCCCGCTCGCTGATACGGTTGATCACGTGATCCCGCTTATGGCCGGCCCGGAAACCAGTGTTGCCGCCACCAAGTCCTATATCGCGACCTTGTCAGCGATTGCACAGATTGTCGGTGCCTGGACGCAGGATGATGCTTTTAACAAGGGTCTTGGCAATTTGCCGCAATCACTTGGCACCGCGCTTAATCAGGATTGGCTTGGCGCGTCGGACACGATTGCCAAGTCCAGCGGCCTTTATGTGATCGGACGCGGGCCGGCATTTGCGATTGCACAGGAGGCTGCCCTTAAATTCAAGGAAACCAGCAGCTTGCACGCCGAAGCTTTCAGCGCAGCTGAAGTCAAGCACGGCCCGATGGCGCTGGTAACGCCGACATTCCCGATGCTGGTCTTTTCCCAGCAGGATGCGTCACGCGATAGTGTTGAAGACTTCCTGACCGAAATGCGGGCGAAAACAGACAATCTGTTTGCCGCAGAGACGGGCTATGCCGATATCAAGGGTCACCTTCCGGTGGTCGAGGATATCCACCCGTTACTTGCACCGATCACCATGATCCAGACTTTCTACACGCTTGCGGAAAGTGTTGCCTTGGCGCGTGGTTGCAATCCGGATGCACCGCCGCACCTTTCGAAAGTGACGGAGACCCACTAATGACCAATTTTGCCATTACCAATGCCCGTGTTTTCGACGGGACTGAATTTCTCGACGGGAAAGCGGTCATTGTGCGTCATGGCAAAATTGATGCAGTTTGTGATGCAGATGCCCTGCCCGCTGATATCGATGTCATTGATGCCAAGGGCCAAATACTGGCCCCTGGCCTGATTGATGTTCAGGTCAATGGCGGCGGCGGGGTTCTGTTAAACGATCAGCCTGATATTGACGGTGTGCGTGCGATCATGGAAGCGCATCGGAAATTCGGCACGACGGCAATGCTGCCGACCCTGATCACTGATTATCGCGACAAGATGGAAGCCGCGATTAAAGGGGTTGGTGACGCCATCGACGCCGGCGTTCCCGGTATTGTCGGCATTCACCTTGAAGGTCCGTATCTGAATAAAGAACGCAAAGGCGTTCATTCCGCCGAAATCATCCGTCCGATGGAAGAAGACGCGATTGAACTTCTAACCCGTCTGTCGAATGGCAAGATCCTGGTCACCATGGCGCCTGAAAAAGCGGCCAAGGGCACCATTGCCAAACTTGCCGATAAAGGCGTTCTGGTTTGCGCCGGTCACACCGCTGGTACCTATAACGACGTTCAGGATGCCATTGGCGAAGGTATGCGGGGCTTTACCCATCTGTTTAACGCCATGAGCCCCCTGACCCATCGTGAGCCCGGTGTTGCTGGTGCGGCAATGGCCGATGACAATACCTGGTGCGGACTGATCGTTGATGGCTATCACGTCCATCCGGCGGCGGTGAAGATTGCTGTAACGGCCAAAGCCACCGGTAAAATCATGCTGGTGACGGATGCCATGCCCACAGTTGGTGCCGCTGACAAACGCTTTGTCCTGGGGGGCGAGGAGATCATTGCAACTGACGGTCGTTGCGCTTTGGCCGACGGGACACTTGCCGGGTCTGACCTTGATATGATCAGTGCGGTTAAAAACTGCGTTGAAATGATCGGTATCGAGCTTGGCGAAGCCCTTAGAATGGCATCCTTGTATCCGGCCGAGTTCATGAAACTCGACGACAAAATGGGGCGTATTGCACCGGGATATCAGGCCGATATCATCCTGTTTGATGACAGCTACCAAGTTACCCGCAACTGGATCAACGGCGCAGAATAACTAAAACAATCAATAATCTATCAGGTATTCAGGAGGCACAAAATGAAGCCGGTTCGTATTCTTGTTATTGGTCTTGGCAATATGGGCATGCCCCATGCAAAGGCCTATCACGCATTGGATGGATACGAAATCGTAGGCATTTGTGCCCGTTCCGAAATCCCGGTAGACAAGCTTCCTGATGGTTTTGCCGACTATCCGCAATTCACCGATTTTTATACGGCATTGGAGACAACCAAGCCGGATGCGGTGTCAATCAACACCTATACCGAAACACATGCCGATTTTGCCATCGCGGCGTTTGAATCCGGTGCGCATGTTTTTATCGAGAAGCCGCTTGCTGCCACTGTCGAGGATGCCGAGCGGGTTGTGGCCAGTGCCCGCAAACATGACCGCAAGCTTGTTATCGGTTACATCCTGCGTCATCACCCGTCCTGGGAAAAGTTCGTCGAAATTGCCAAGACCCTTGGCAAACCGCTTGTCATGCGCATGAACCTTAATCAGCAAAGCAGCGGTGCTTTCTGGGAAACCCACAAACGATTGCTTAACAGCGTATCGCCCATTGTTGATTGTGGCGTGCATTATCTTGATATCATGTGCCTGATGACGGGTGCCAAGCCGGTGTCGGTCAACGCAATTGGCGTGCGCCTGTCCGAAGACGTCGCACCGGACATGTATAACTACGGTCAATTACAGGTCCGCTTCGATGACGGGTCGGTTGGCTGGTACGAAGCCGGCTGGGGACCGATGATCAGTGAAACCGCCTTCTTTGTGAAGGATGTGATTGGTCCCAAAGGCTGCGTGTCGATTACCGATGTCGAAGAAAAAGGCGCCGGTTCGGCTGATATTGATACCCATACCAAAACGAATGCCTTGCGGTTGCATCATGCTGATACTGATCACAACGGTGAATTTACACGGATTGACGAGATCATCCGGACCGATGATGAACCCGATCACGATGGTCTTTGCCTTCGTGAACAGCAATTTTTCCTAAAGTCTATAACGGAAAATCTTGACCTGACGCAGCATATGGAAGATGCATTGGGCTCTTTGAGGATTGCCCTTGCCGCGGATCAGTCGGTTCGCACGGGGGCGCCTGTTTTACTCTGACCCCCAGGAGGAGTACCCACATGCCTTCCGTTAAACCCGGTGTTGTTACCGGTGCTGCCTACCGTGACCTTGTCGCTGCTTGTAAACAGGACGGTTACGCCCTTCCCGCTGTGAATATCACAACGTCAAGCACGTTGAACGCAGCTCTTGAAGCCGCTGCAAATGCCGGTTCTGACATCATCATTCAGCTTTCGAATGGTGGCGCGCAGTTCTTTGCTGGCAAGGGCATCAAGGACGCTGATGCAGCCCGTGTTGTTGGTGCTGTTTCGGCTGCCCGTCATGCGCAGCTTCTTGCTGAATATTATGGTGTTGCTGTTGTCATGCATACCGATCACGCGAACCGCAAGTTCGTTCCGTGGGTCGATGCAATGCTGAAATGGAGCGAAAAGGCCTATGCCGAAACCGGCCAGGCACTTTACAGCTCGCACATGCTTGATCTGTCCGAAGAATCGCTCGAAGACAACCTGTCGACCTGCGAAACCTTCCTGAAGCGCATGTCCGCCATCGAAATGAGTCTGGAAATCGAACTGGGCGTTACCGGTGGCGAAGAAGACGGTATTGGTCACGAGCTTGATACCTCAAGCGACGAGATCGATCCGCGCCTTTACACCCGTCCGGAAGAAGTTGAAGAAGCCTATCGTCGCCTTTCTCCGCTTGGCCATTTCTCGGTCGCAGCGGCATTTGGCAACGTTCACGGTGTCTACAAGCCGGGTAACGTAAAGCTGCGCCCGGAAATCCTTCTGGAAAGCCAGAAATTCGTTTCCGAGAAACATGGCCTTGGTGATCGTCCGCTGGACTTCGTGTTCCACGGCGGTTCCGGTTCGGAAAAAGAGAAAATCGAAGAAGCAGTCGGTTACGGCGTCTTCAAGATGAATATCGATACCGATACCCAGTTCGCATATTCCCGCCCGGTTGGCGAATATGTCGAAGCCAATGCACGTGCCTTCAAGTATCAGGTCGATCCGGAAACGGATAAACCGTACAAAAAGAACTATGACCCGCGCATGTGGGTTCGTGAAGCTGAACTTTCGATGGCAGCCCGCCTCGAAGAAGCGTTCAAGGATCTTGGTGCAACCGGTCGCTCGGTTACCAAAGGCTAAGCCAATTCAGGCTCGGCTGACCAATATGGTCACAGGAATCATGAAGCCCGCCGGACTTGTTCGGCGGGTTTTTTCGTGTCTCCATGCGGGCGGTCATTGTGAAATGACAGTCTCCTGACAAATACTGACAGGAACTGTCAGGGGTGTGCTTGCGTATAGCGTTGGCGTCCTCTATACACATTCCGAACAATTCAGGAACAAAAGGCCCGACATGCTGACGAAAATTTCGGTTCGCGGTGCGAAAGAACACAATCTCCAGAACATTGATGTCGAGTTACCGCGCGACTCTCTGGTGGTGATCACCGGCCTGTCGGGATCAGGTAAAAGTTCGCTGGCATTCGACACCATCTATGCCGAGGGTCAGCGTCGCTATGTCGAAAGTCTGTCGGCATATGCCCGTCAGTTCCTTGAACTGATGCAGAAGCCTGATGTCGAATATATCGATGGCTTGTCACCTGCCATCTCCATCGAACAGAAAACCACGTCACGCAACCCTCGTTCGACCGTGGGGACCGTAACCGAAATTTATGACTATATGCGTCTGCTTTGGGCTCGTATCGGCATCCCCTATTCGCCGGCCACTGGCCTTCCGATCGTCAGCCAGACTGTATCGCAGATGGTCGACCGTGTGATGGAGATGGAGGAAGGAACACGCCTTTACCTTCTGGCGCCAATCGTGCGCGGTCGTAAGGGTGAATATAAAAAGGAATTGCGTGATCTGCGGGCGCGTGGCTTCCAGCGCGTCAAGATTGACGGTGAGATGTATGACATTGACGATGCGCCGGACCTCAACAAGAAGCTGAAACACGACATTTCGGTGGTTGTGGACCGTCTGATCGTTAAGGAAGGCATTTCCACCCGTCTGGCAGACAGCTTTGAAACGGCACTTGAACTGACCGATGGCATCGTCCTTACCGAAGATGCCAAATCCGGCGAAACCACCGTGTTCTCGGCCAAGTTCGCTTGCCCGGTTTCCGGTTTCACCATCGAAGAAATCGAACCGCGTCTGTTTTCATTCAACAACCCGTTTGGCGCCTGCCCGGCCTGTGACGGTCTGGGTACCCAGATGGAATTCGATCCGATGCTGGTCGTCCCGGATGAAAGCAAGACGCTGGAAGATGGTGCCGTCGCACCCTGGGCAAGCAGCACATCAAAATACTATCTTCAGACCCTGAAATCGGTCGCCAAGCATTTTGGTTTCAAAACCAATGTGGCTTGGGAAAAACTGTCGAAAAAGGCCCAGGACATCATCCTGCATGGTTCTGGCGAAGAAGAAGTCACGGTCACCTATGACGACGGATCACGCAGTTACAAGGTTTCGCGTCCGTTCGAAGGTGTAATTCCCAATATGGCGCGCCGTTGGCGTGAAACAGACAGCCAATGGGCACGCGATGAACTTTCGAAATATCAAATGGTGTCGCACTGCCCGACCTGTTCGGGTAAGCGCCTGAAACCAGAAGCATTGGCCGTAAAAGTTGACGGGAACGATATTTCGCAGATCACGGACCTGTCGATTGCTAAGGCCGGTGACTGGTTCGTCGGACTTGAAGACAAGCTGAACGAAAAAGAAACCGAGATCGCTCGCCGTATTCTGCGTGAAATCAATGACCGACTAAGGTTCCTGCGTGATGTCGGGCTTGATTATCTTTCGATGTCACGAACTTCTGGAACCCTTTCGGGTGGTGAAAGTCAGCGTATCCGTCTGGCATCACAGATCGGATCGGGCTTGACCGGCGTTCTTTATGTGCTTGATGAACCATCAATTGGCCTGCATCAGCGCGACAATGATCGCCTGCTTGAAACCCTGAAACGCTTGCGTGACTTGGGCAATACCGTATTGGTCGTCGAACATGATGAAGACGCCATTCGTGCGGCTGATTATGTAATCGACATGGGGCCGGGTGCCGGTATTCACGGTGGCCGGATTGTCGCCCAGGGAACACCAGAAGAAATTCAACAAAACCCGGAAAGCCTGACGGGCAAATATCTGGTCGGGATCGAACAGATTGCGGTTCCCAAGGAACGTCGCAAAGGTAATGGCAAGGCGATCACCATCAAGGGTGCCAGGGCCAACAACCTTCAGGGGATTGATGTCGACTTCCCATTGGGCAAGTTCATTTCCGTGACCGGCGTATCGGGTGGCGGTAAATCCAGTCTGGTCATCGAGACGCTTTACAAGGCGCTCGCGAAGCGGATGCATAACGCCCGTAACCATCCGGGTGCACATGATGCGATTACCGGTGTCGAGCTGATCGACAAGATTATCGATATTGATCAAAGCCCGATTGGCCGAACTCCGCGTTCGAACCCTGTCACCTACACCGGTGCCTTTACGCCAATCCGTGAATGGTTTGCACAGCTGCCAGAGGCCAAAACACGTGGCTACAAGCCCGGGCGTTTTTCGTTTAACGTCAAGGGCGGCCGTTGCGAGGCCTGTCAGGGGGATGGTGTCATCAAGATCGAGATGCACTTCCTGCCCGACGTCTATGTCACCTGTGATCAGTGCAAAGGCAAACGCTATAACCGCGAGACGTTGGAAATATCCTTTAAGGGAAAGTCGATATCCGACGTACTTGATATGACTGTTGAAGAAGGTGCCGAGTTCTTCAAGGCGGTTCCATCCATTCGTGACAAGATGGAGACGCTTAAACAGGTTGGCCTTTCCTATATCCATCTTGGCCAGCAGGCGACGACCCTGTCGGGCGGTGAAGCGCAGCGTGTGAAACTTGCCAAGGAACTGTCAAAACGGGCAACAGGCCGGACAATCTATATCCTGGATGAACCGACCACAGGTCTTCATTTCCATGATATCCGCAAGTTGCTAGAGGTCCTTCATACCCTTGTTGATCAAGGCAACACCGTGGTTGTGATTGAACATAATCTTGATGTGATCAAAACCGCTGACTGGATCATTGATATCGGACCGGAAGGTGGTGACGGCGGCGGGCAACTGGTCGGCACAGGCACGCCAGAGGCAATCATGGGGAATGATCGCAGCTATACCGGGAAGTATCTGAAACGCCATCTTGGTCTTGAATAAAACAAAGGGCAGCTTGCAAAGGCTGCCCTTCTTGTTTGGCCTACCCGTCACTGGTAAGCCGGTTTTCAACCTTTCTCACCAGTGCACTGCTAAGCCGCTCGCTAAACCCTGACAGGAAACCGAAAACCAGAACGATCGATAATTGCTGTCCGGCAACCGGGGAACTGCTGATCTGATCGAGATCATCAAGATTATGTAGTTCTTCAAGTGGAATGGGTAAAATGCCCGCACGCAATGCCAAAAGCACGATCAGCGCAAAGCAAAACCCCATGCATGGTCGGAACAGAAAATTGAAGAAGACCGATGATGGTTCCATTTCCGCCCAAGGCGTTTCCTTGCCCAAGCGCATCATCATGCTGGTCAATGCCCCGATTGCGCCAAAGCTGCCCACAAAGAAAAGAAGATCATAGCTGAATCCGAACAGTTTCCCGTTGCCTGCGCTGATGATGGTATCGATCTGAACAAACATCAAAACAGCGAAAATCAGGACAATCGGCGAAAGTGCCAAGGCAAAGGCCGCGATCCGCAGGCTGTTGTTAAATGCCCTACCGATTTGCCCGTCGGGTGATGACAAATCAGCGCGTTCCTTAATATTTTCATCAAGGTCATGCAAATACCCCTGAACAAATCCATCACGCCCCTGGTTCAATGCGAGAAGCATCAGGACTGCGTCGGATTTCTTTTTATCTGAAGCACCAGCATCAGTTGTCGTTGGCAAGCGCCACCAACGCAAGAAGGACCGCATGACTTGGGATGCGCGCCACCCTTGTCGGGTCGCAACCACGTACTCGATCATGCTTTCAATATCAGTCGGGGTGAATACACCATCAGAAAAGCCGCCGAACGGAAAACCGTGCCTGCGATCCCTGCCCTCTGTTGTATCCGGGGTATCGGTCCCATCATCGGACGGCTCGCAAACAACCTCGCGCAGGTGTCGCCGGCGCGGCACAAGACCGATTACCGGGCAATGGGTTGGGTCATAGCCATATGGGTGATGCGGGTAACTCATTTCATCCCCAGTTTCGCAGATGTTTGACACAACAAGTCTGGCATTTAAGACGCAATGGTCGTGGCTTTGTGAAATTATCATGCCGCCATGCGTGATCATGGTGACAGTATCGACGCAAATGACTTGAAATCCGCCCCAATGCACCGCTATGTGTGTGCCAAGTTTAAAAAGCATTCTTTGTGAGGAGTTCACAGACGTGGATACGGTCAAACCTGTTCATATTATCGGCGCCGGTCTGGCTGGCAGTGAAGCCGCCTGGCAACTGGCAGAGGCCGGTGTACCGGTGATCCTGCATGAAATGCGCCCTGTCCGACCAACCGACGCACACCATACCGATAAATGCGCCGAACTGGTCTGTTCGAACTCCTTCCGGTCCGATGACAAGGAATATAATGCCGTTGGCCTGATCCATGATGAAATGCGCCGTGCCGGATCAATCATCATGCGGTGTGCGGACGAACATAAAGTACCCGCTGGTGCGGCCTTGGCCGTTGACCGCGAAGGCTTTTCCCAGGCTGTTACCGACACGCTTGAAAACCATCCGCTGATTACGATGGAACGCGGCGAGATTGATGGTCTGCCGCCCCAGGAATGGGAAAACACAATCATCGCCACCGGCCCGCTGACATCCGGGGCGCTGGCCGAGGCCATTCGCACCGCAACCGGCGAAGCAAGCCTTGCCTTCTTTGATGCAATTGCACCGATTGTCTATAAGGAAAGCATCGATTTTGATAAAGCCTGGTTCCAGTCGCGCTATGACAAGGGCGATGGCAAGGATTACATCAACTGTCCGATGGATACCGATGAATATAACCGCTTCATCGATGCCCTGATCGAAGGTGAGAAAACCGAATTCAAGGAATGGGAAAAAGACACTCCCTACTTTGACGGTTGCCTGCCGATCGAAGTGATGGCCGAACGTGGCCGTGAAACTCTGCGCCATGGTCCGATGAAACCGGTCGGGTTGACCAACCCGCACAATCCGACTGTTAAGCCGCGCGCGATTGTTCAGCTGCGTCAGGACAATGCGCTTGGCACGCTTTACAACATGGTCGGCTTCCAGACCAAATTGAAATACGGTGCACAGATTGATGTGTTCCGCACCATTCCGGGACTGGAAAATGCCGAATTTGCCCGCTTGGGCGGCATTCACCGCAATACCTTCCTGAATTCTCCACGTTTGCTGGACCCGACCCTGCGACTTAAATCCCGCCCGGACTTGCGGTTTGCCGGTCAGATCACGGGATGCGAAGGGTATGTTGAAAGTGCGGCAGTCGGTTTGATGGTCGGGCGTTTCACCGCTGCAGAAAAAGCTGGAAAAGCCATTCCAACACCGCCTTTGGCAACCGCGATGGGGGCGCTTCTTAACCACATTACCGGTGGTGCGGATGAAAGCACATTCCAGCCGATGAACGTTAATTTCGGGCTGTTCCCGGATCTGGATTTGACCAAACGGGTCAAAGGTCGTGATCGCAAGAAGCTTTATTCTGATCGCGCTATTCCGCTCTTTGACGAGTGGCTCAATGCAATCAACGCTGCCTGATATGACAAAAGCCGCATCGTGTGATGCGGCTTTTTCTTTGGCTACCCAATATCTTGGATGATCAATAGGTTTTCTTCTGACGTGTCAGCTTTCCGGTGACATCGCGGATTTGTTCACCATCACGGAAACGGCTGAAAACCAGATCCATGTTGCCATCCTCATCAAGTTTGCGTTCGTAGACCTGCATTTCATACCCGCCCTCGTCGGTGATATAAAGCGCGTGAATGGTCAGGGTTTTGTCAACAATGCGTGCCCAGAAGAACGGTTCGCCCTTAAGCGGGTCATTGGGGATACGCTTGCCAAACAAACCGGAACGCATGGCACTGCCATAGATGTCGGGGCGTTCGGTCGTAAAGAATTCAATGCTGAGAGATACATTCTTTTCGCGACCGTCTTCCTTATGAATGACGGTGGCCCAATCCACCGTGAAACCGCGTTCGGTCTTTTCGATGGAGACGTCAAGATCACGGGCCTGCAGTTCATCCTCGGCATGTTCGATAGTGACACCATGATAGATGCCGACAAACGGATCGATGCTTGCGCAATGGCCAACAGAAGGCAATAGGACTACCAGTCCAAACAGCATCGCCAGCATCAGCTGGGGCAGCCGGGAAGTTCCTGATCTGGATTGCAGATATGCCATTCGAACCCTCATTCTGGGTGGCCAAACTGACGTTGCACCATGTAATCAACGCGTTATTCACGCTAACACGGACAGAACGACGCTGTCTTATCCTTTATCGTTAATGTAGATGATATTTTCGCAATATCCAGCCATCAGCCGCATTGACGTCAATAACGCTTCAAAAGGCCGTTGACGGTCAGGCGGAAACTTGCCGGGCGCGCCAGCCCGAAATCTGCTGAAAACGGATCAAATTCGGCCTTCTCAAGTTTGCGAAGATATCCATCGGCAAGAACAATTGGTAACACTGCCGCATGGGCGCGCTTTGGCAAAGCACGACGGTACTTGCGTGCGTCTTTGATCCGTTCGCGTGCGAGGACGGCAAGTTCACGTGTCAGGTTGCGGACTTCTTCCTTTTTACGGAACTCAAAGATATCACTCTGCGAAACATTGTGATGTTCCATGCGGTCCTTCGGCAAATAAAGGCGCTTTGCCCGTCCGTGAAACACCATGGCCCGCATGATCCCGACAAGGCCATAGGCATTGCCTGCAAGCCTTGCTGCATGTTCTGCGTCTTCGCCGCTTGCCCCCAGTACACGGGCGGCAAGGACGGCCACCTGCCCTGACGTTTGATCGATATAACGATCAAACTCGACCTGATCAGCAGGTTGGCGATCTTCAAGATCAAACTCACGGGCAGCAACAATGGCTTCGACATCTGCCACAGAAACCGATCCCGAATTGATCAGCTCGGCAAGTGGTTCGACAACTTCATGCTTGCGCACTTTACCGTCCGCAATTTCGGCAAGGGTATCGCGCCACCACTGCAATCGAATATGGCCAAGCATGATTTCGCTGACCATTTCGCGTGTTTTCGAAACTTCCTGGTTGAACGCATACAACGTAAACAGATCTTCGCGTTTTTCCGGTGCTGCAAACAAGGCGCACAAAAAGCGATCACGATCATGACGGCGCGTATAGTCGGCACAATGGGATAATTTGGGTGTATCAGTCATTCTGTTTATCCGATCTGACTTGCGGGCCGTTGATCGCTGTCTGTTCTTGAAGCTGGTTCAGGCATGGTTTCGACATAAAGCGATTGGGACGGGAACGCAAAGGCCGCCCCCTCTTCCTCGACAATGCGCTTGAATGCGATGATGTGCCGATTGCGAATTTCACGCCATGTAACCCAATCGGTTGTTTTGGTAAAGTAGTACAGATCGATATTGATTGAACTGGCTCCGAAATCCGAAAGATGAACCATCTGGGCTACATCCATCTGGGCCACATCATCATCGTCTTTCAGAAAGTCGCGCAGCCTTTCGACAATGCTTTCCAACTGTTTGGCAGTGGTGCGATATTCAAGCCCGATGACCATTTTGATCCGCCGATGTGTCATTCGCGACCAGTTGATCACCGGTGAATCGACGATTTGTGCATTTGGCATGGTAACCAGTGCCTTGGCAAAGGTACGAACTTTGGTCGCCCGCAGGCCGACAACTTCCACCGTGCCTTCAAAATGCGGCGTTTCGATCCAGTCCCCGCGCTTGTAAAGGTTGTCGGCAAAAATCGTCAGGCCGCCAAAGATATTGGCAACCGAATCCTTCGCGGCCAGCGCAACGGCCATCCCCGCGAGGCCGAGGCCACCAAGGAAGGCCGAAACATCAATTCCCCATCCTTCAAGGAAGATGACGACAGCGATCACAACAATCAGGGTTTTGACGCCACGAATGAAGAACTGCCGCAGATCGTCACCAAGGCCAGCCCCGAAGCGACCAATCAGGCTGTTAAGCGATACGCCAACCGGCTCCACGGCCCGAAAGAATGCCCAAAACACGCAAAATGACGCCGCAACCCGGATGATCTCGACCAAGGTTCGGTCAATGCCCGTCGGCAAGGCCAACAATTCAACTGCAAAATAAATCCCCAACAGCATGACAAGTGCCTGCAACGGCAGGGCAAAGGCATCAAGAACATTGGCAATCATGCCGCGTTCGTTTTGATGCGCAATTCGGCGCATGACCCCCAGCGCACCGCGTACAAGCACACGCTTGAAGATAAGAAAGACCAGCAACACAAGTGCTGCTCCGACCCACCGGCCGACATCTCCGCCACCGAGTAAATCGACCCAACTGTTCATGTGGTCAATGACTTCGTTGTTCAGGTTGTCCAGTTCGGTAGAAATTTCATCCATGACTTGTAAGATATTCTGCTGTTAAGGTTAATTTGTCAGACTAAAGAACACGATAACGTGCAAACCGGTATTTCCGGCCTTGTATAACAATTAAAGTGGCGCAGGCATATGGCATCCTTCACCTCTGGAAAACTACACGTTATTGGCGGCGGCCTGGCAGGTGCAGCCCTTGCTACGCAGATGGCCGAAGATGGCGTAGAGGTTGTTCTTTATGATGAAGGAGAGCCGTTCGAAAGCCGCTGGACCCGCGGCATGCAAACGGCACCTGAAAGCCACAAAACAGCAGAACCCGAAATCTTTTACGATCCCGAAGGACTGGTCGCGGACTTCTTTGCCCGCTGGCCTGAAATCCCGGCAAAACTGATACGTCCGGCCCACTGCGTCATGGGACTGAAGCGCGGCCGTCGCAAACCGGCGATCATCACCCTTGATCACGGCGTTTCGCGTGCGCTGATCGGGCGTCGCCTTGGTTTGCTTGCGCGTGCATATACGGCACTTGGCCTTTGGCAGCAACGATATGCCAATGACGAAAATCAGATCGAAGTTGCCTTGTCATCCGGTGACTTCGATAGTGACGAACAAGCCAACAAGCCGGGCACCTATCATCGTGACGCCCTTGCCGTGCTGGCCGAAGTTCTGTTTTCAATGCCGGCACATAGATGTTCGCGTAGTCTTTTGGCACGCGTATTGGTGCCCAAGCTGGGTAAGATGTTTTCGCGGTCGCACGAGCCGGTTTTTTCCGCGATTGATCCCATCATCTTAAATGACATCGCCCTTCCGGCATTACGGGAACGTTTTGTTGTCGCAGGTGGTCGCATTATGGCGCAAACCAAACTGGGCGATATCGACAGCACATCCGACTATGCAACCGATTTGCTGTTTAACGATGATATACAGGTCGAAGTCGGGCCGAACGATGCCATTGTTCTTGCACTGCATCCGCGCCCGCTATGTGATGCCGTACCCGATATCGGAATTCCACCGGCCCCTGCCCGCCGGCAAACTGTTGCCTACGAGCTGCGGCGGCCTTTTGCAGAACCCAGCTGTCTTTTTGTCAGTGATGACATCGTCAGAGCGATCTATTGCCATCGGCGGCACTTGCAGGTCAGTTTAAGCAGCAGCTTCCATCTGCCAACCGACGGAACAATTGACCAGATCGTTGATCGTGTTTGGCAACGTTGCGTCTGGCTGTGCAATCAGTATCTGAATGTCGATTTACAGGCCCGTTCGCAGAATATGAACGGTGCCGATCATCCCAAATTCAGTTTCATTGACGCAGAGGCCCCGTTCCCGGAATTCAGCCCCGGACATGTTACTTTGCGAAATCAGCTTAAAACGCCTTGGGCGAACCTGTTTTTGTGCGGGGATTCTTTTCCGGTCGACTATGCGCCTGGACCCGCGGCCCTATTTGCAAGCGTCAAACAAGTCCGCCAGCAGGTACAGTCATTCTTGCGCAAACAGGAACGTTAAATCGCAATCAGTGCCGCAGCGACACGGCGTGCTTCGGCAACCAGCACGTTGTAAGTCCGGCAGGCAGCGCCGGTATCCATCGGTTCGATCACGATACCATGTTGCTTCAAGGCATGACGCCATGCCAACGGAACTGGCGTTAACCGCGTGCCCATACCTAGTAGCAGGATTTCGATTTCGTCTGCTTTTTCAATCACGCGCGCGAATGAATCGACCGAGATATCGTCAAGTGATTTGACGTTCCATGAATAAATCGATTCCGGAAACAGCAGAACAGATCCATTCACCGTTTCCTCGCCAAACCGAAACAGGCCATCGCCATAGCTTGAGACCAGATTGCGACCTTCGGCAACAAGCGGACTGACTTCAAGTGACATGGTAAACCTCGTGACGGATTGATTGTTGGGTTTTGCCAACCGGCGGCAAAATCCAAAAGAAAAAGGCCGGGGCGTTTTCGCACATCCCCGGCCTTCTTGCAAATTCTAGATCAGAGATCTGTTATCAGGCTTTTGCTTCCTGACCTTCTTCGGCTTCCGGGATCTTGCGTTTCAGGCGCAAAACAACCAGCAACGGCGATGCCACGCAAATCGACGAATATGTGCCGATCACGATGCCAAAGATCAATGCCAGGGTGAAGCCACGGATTGCTTCGCCGCCAAAGGCAAACAACGCAATCAATGCCAGCAATGTCGTAAACGACGTCATGGTCGTACGTGACAGCGTCGAGTTGATCGACAGATCAAGAAGATCGGGAATTTCCATCTTGCGGAATTTGCGCAGATATTCGCGGATACGGTCAAACACAACAACCGTATCGTTGATGGAATAACCTGCAACCGTCAGAACCGCTGCCAAAGTTGCAAGGTCAAACTGAACGCCGGTGATGACAAAGAACCCGATGGTAATCACGACGTCATGCAACAATGCGACGACCGATGCCACTGCGAACTGCCATTCGAACCGGAACCAGATATAGACCATGATCAGCAACAGCGAAATCACGACCGAATAGACACCGGCTTCTTTAAGTTCGTCACCGACTTTCGGACCGACAAGCTCGCTACGGCGAATGGTTACATTCTCGCCAAGGGCGTCTGTAACCTTTGCCAAAGCAGCCATCTGCGCTTTTTCGTCACCATCCTGACGCTGCAACTGGATTAGAACATCATCGGCTGCACCGAATTCCTGGATTGAAACATCACCCAGGCCGAGGCTGCCGAGATTGTCACGCAACGCACTGATATCAGCCGGGCCGTCTGTTTTGATTTCAACAAGAATACCGCCACGGAAATCGATCCCGAAATTCAGTCCCTTGGAGAAGAATAAACCAGCCGATGCCAGAACCATCAGCAACGATACGATGTAGAAAAGATTCCGGAATTTGAGGAACGGGATGTTCACGTCATCCGGGATAAGATGTAAAGGTTTCATATCTTCCCTGTTCCCTTCCTCAAAGTACCAGCTCGGTCGGACGACTGCGTTTGACCCAGCCCGCAATCATAAGACGGGTCAGCCAGATCGCCGAGAACATCGATGTGACAATGCCAATCGCCAGCGTAACGGCAAAGCCCTTGATCGGGCCAGAGCCGAAGCTGAACAGGACCAGTGCCGCGATCAGGGTCGTGATGTTGGCATCAAGAATTGTCGACATCGCACTGCGGTAACCGGCATCAATCGCGTTGATGATTGATCGACCGTTACGCCGTTCTTCACGGATACGTTCAAAGATCAGAACGTTGGCATCAACGGCCATACCCACGGTCAGAACGATACCCGCGATACCTGGCAAGGTAAGGGTCGCCTGAAGAATGGACATGACTGCAACAACAAGAACAAGGTTCATCATCAGGGCAATGTCAGCATAAATGCCAAACCGGCCATAACTGATGACCATGAAGGCCACAACGAATACAAGGCCAAGAACCGCTGCAATTTCACCGGCCTCAACTGAATCCTGACCAAGTCCCGGACCAACAGACCGTTCTTCAAGGATCTGCATCGGCGCAGGCAACGCACCAGCGCGCAGCAACAGTGAAAGGTCGTTGGCTTCCTGAACGCTGAACTGGCCGGTAATGATACCGTTGCCACCAAGGATCGGTTCGTTGATGCGCGGAGCCGAAATCACTTCACCGTCCAGGACAATTGCAAGTCCACGGCCGGCATTCTTGCTGGTGATATCCCCGAAACGCGCACCACCGGCGGCATCAAAGCGGAACGAAACCACCGGGCGGCCGTCATTGAAGGTCGGCTGTGAATCAACAAGGTTGTCGCCAGACACCACAATACGACGGTCAATAAGATATTCCCGAATGCCTGCTGCCTGATCAGATGCGTCTGCGGATGGCAGGATCATGGTTCCGGGCGGCAAGCCGGTTGCACGTGCGTCTGCAGCCGTTTTCTCGTTATTCACGAGATGGAAGTTCATCTTTGCAGTACGGCCAAGGATCGCACGCAGGCGCGACGGATCATCAAGACCCGGCACCTGAACCACGATCCGGTTCTCGCCCTGGCGCTGAATTGACGGCTCGGTCGTGCCAAGTTCGTCAACGCGACGACGCACAACTTCAAGCGATTGCGCAATTGCGCGGTCAATCAGTTCCTTGCGGGCCACTGCATTATAAGTGACGTGGATATTGTTCCCCTCGCCACTCAGTTCGGTGTTGGGTTCGGCCGAACGCGAAATTTCACGGGCCTTTTCAACATCTTCCGGGCGAAGGATCGTGATATCTGCACCGTTGCTGGTCGCATCACGTGGACGGTTGCGAATTTGTTCTTTGCGCAGTTCCGTACGGATGCTGTCTGCCAGCGCGTCATAACGTTCACGCAAAACGCTGTCAGTATCAACTTCCAGCAGCATATGGGAACCGCCCCGCAGGTCCAAGCCAAGGTTAACCTGCTTGCCAGGCAAATAGCTTGCCTCTGTCGGGAACGTTCCTGCTGGCAGGAAGTTTGGTGCGGCGTAGAGTACGCCGAAAGCACACACCAGAAGGACCAGTGCTGCTTTCCATTTAGTAAAATAAAGCATGTGTTCTTTGACCGGATCTGTCTGGGTCAACCTTGGTCTGGTTCCAAGGTCATTGGAACAACGGATATTGAGTACCGCTTCAGGCCACCGGTAAAATGCAATAAGGCGGAGCCATAAGCCCCGCCTCACTTAGCGCGAAGAGATCAATCTTTCTTGGTCTCTTCTTCTTTTTCTTCTTCTTTGTCGTCTTTGGCGTCGTTTTTCGCCGGTTCGGTTTTGGACAGAACCGTTGAAACCATGCCGCGTGCGACTTTAACTTTTACGCCTTCAGCAATCTCGACCGAAAGCTCGTCATCACCAATAACCTTGGCAACGGTGCCGATCAGGCCACCCGCGGTAACGATTTTGTCGCCGCGACGGATAGCGCCGAGCATTGCTTTATGTTCTTTCTGCTTTTTCTGCTGAGGACGGATGAGCAGGAAATAGAAAACAACGAAAATCAGGATAAGCGGTGCGAATTGCATAAGTGCACCTGCACCGTCTGCTCCACCAGCGGCCTGAGCGTAAGCCGTCGAAATAAACATTAGGAACTCCTAATTCCTCAGAACAAAAAATATCAACTGCCGGAATATAACGGGGTACATCGCCAAAGCAAGGAAGAACCGGATATAAAGGGTGAAATTTGGCAAAGATGTGGTTTCGATCACCCCGCTGAAAATAGCTTGGAACGCAACAGGCTGTTCTTTTTCCTGCACGATATGCTAGTTTGCCGCCCATCAGTGTCACCAAGAACATCAAACATCCAAGAGGCTTCGATGAGTACGGATTTCGAAAAGCTGCTGCCCACACTTGAAAGAATTGCAACAGCACTCGAGCGCATGGCCCCACCTGCGCGAACTGAAAATGATCTGAGTGTTGCCGATGCCTTTGTCTGGCAGGCCGAAACAGGCTTCCTTCAGCCGGTGCGCAACGTAAACCGTATTGATATCGAATTGCTCCAGGGTATCGGGCAGCAAAAAGAAATCCTGTATAACAACACCAAACGGTTCGCCGATGGATTGCCTGCCAACAACGCCCTTTTGTGGGGCGCACGTGGTACCGGCAAAAGTTCTATCGTCAAGGCCATGCACGCCAAGATCAATGCAGAACGCCCGGCCGCCTTGGCGCTGGTGGAAATTCATCGCGAAGACATTCCAAGCCTGCCTGAATTGCTTCATATTCTGGAAAAAAGCGGCCGTCGCACGATCCTGTTCTGCGACGATCTGTCGTTTGATATGCAAGATGAAAGCTACAAGTCACTTAAAGCAGTGCTTGAAGGAGGTATCGAAGGTCGCCCGAAAAACGTCATTTTCTATGCTACCTCGAACCGTCGCCACTTGATGGCGCGTGACATGATCGAAAATGAACGTTCGACTGCTATCAACCCGTCCGAAGCCGTCGAGGAAAAAGTGTCGCTTTCTGATCGCTTCGGCCTGTGGCTTGGCTTCCACAATATTTCTCAGGACGTTTATTTCGAAATTATCGAAGGCTATGCCAAGGAGTTCGGTCTGGATATTCCGGTCGAGGAACTCCATGCCCGGGCGAAGGAATGGACCGTCACACGTGGCAGTCGTTCTGGCCGCGTGGCCTGGCAGTTCATTCAGGAAATTGCAGGCGAACTGGGCAAAACTCTGGACTGACCCGTCAGCCTTTGTTCGAGTTGGAAAAGACAAAACAAAACACCCGGATTTTCATCCGGGTGTTTTGTTATCTGGAAACCATCACACTTGGCAGATATTTCATGGGGTCGGATGACTTGCGTCCATTCCGGACTTCGAAATGAAGCTGTGGGAACGTCACAGCACCTGTCGTTCCGACACTTGAAATGCGTTGTCCCCTTGTTACAACATCTCCGCGCGCGACAAGCGGGTTTTCAGTATGCGCATATGCCGTCACAAAGTTGTCGGCATGCTTGATCAGGATCAGGTTGCCAAAGCCGCGCAATTCGTTGCCGACATATGTCACGACACCGTTTTCCGCTGCCAGAATTGGTGTGCCGCGATTGGCCTGAATATTGATACCGTCGTTAAACAGCCCACCTGTTCCTGCACCATATTTCAGAACAACCTTACCCTGAACCGGCCAGATGAACCCTTTGCGATCTGCCGGTTCGGCGATGGCGACATTCTTGCGAACATCACTGCCCTGCCCGGCAACCGGTGTTGGCTTGGTATCCGTGTTCCAGGTTTTGGTTGACGCAACTTCACGCTGCGCATTTTCAGCATAATCGCGCGGTTTGATGCCCGGGGTCGGAATATTGCCGCCTTCGCGCGGTGCTACGCGTGCAGTTTGCGTCGACGACGCTTTGGTCGTCGGTGATTTGCTGGTCTCGATTGGCACGCTGACAACTTGTCTTTGCCCACCGATGGTCACCGTCTTGGTTCTGTTGCCAGATGGCGCTGACGCAACTGTAGTTGGTGCAGAGCTGTCGTAATCAGCACTCCACGGCGGCAGAACCAAACGTTGCCCGGGATAAATTACATATGGTTTGCGCAAGTTGTTGCGTGATGCAAACTGACTGAAATCCGTGCGATAACGGTTTGCCAACTCTGAAACAGTGTCCCCCGGCTCGACCGTAATAACACGTTCGCCGTTCTTGAGTTTCGGCATGCTATAGGGACTGTAACTTGCCCCGTCACCATAGACGACCGGCACAGGAACAGAATTAAGCAAACAGCCGCTCAACGCCGCACTTGTGGCACACACAAGCAACAGTCGCCTTCCACGATCAACAGCCAATTTGACACAATTTTCCATCATGTTACCGATTGTCGACGATCAGCCGTTAACAATCGGTAAGCAGTCAATGGATTCTCAGGGGATTTTTTTGGCTAGAACTCTTCCGTTCCGGGCAGCATGGGAACGAAGCGTACCGGCATCAGCTCAGTGACTTCCACCCCGCTCGGGGTCCTAAGGACACGAAGCAACAGTTGCGTATGGGACACTTCACCAACCGGAACAACCATGATCCCGCCAACAGCAAGCTGATCAACCAGAACCGGCGGAACATCCTGTGCCGCGGCCGTGACGATAATTCGATCAAACGGCGCTTGCGTTTTCCATCCCAGACCACCATCAGCGTGCAACGTCGAAATGGTATGCAGGCCCAGTTCGCGAAACTGTTCTTCGGCCTGACGCAAAAGCGGTTTGTGCCGTTCAAGTGTGTAAACACGGCGCGCAAGTTTGGCCAGAATAGCAGCCTGGTAACCGGACCCCGTGCCGACCTCAAGAACCTTCATCCGGTCATTAAGCTCAAGTGCCTGGGTCATCAATGCCACGATATAGGGCTGCGATATTGTCTGCCCCTTGCTGATCGGCAAGGCGACATTTTCCCATGCGCGGTCGACAAAGGGATCAGCAACAAACGATTCGCGCGGGACGTCGGCCAAGGCACGCAAAACAGCTTCATCATGAATGCCATCGTGACGAAGTGTTTGAAGCAGATCTGCTATTTTGGACTCACGTGTGATGACCGGCTCGTTCACGGAAATGCCTTCGTCAGGTTGTCAAAAGTCTCGTAGTGGGTGAAATCAAGGCTGATCGGCGTAACCGATATGTTGCCCTGTTCAATCACCCTCAAATCAGATGCCGGGTCTTCGGGAAGTTCTGAAAGAATCGCGCCGATCCAATAATAGGGTTCTCCCCGCGGATCGTGGCGTTCGGCAATATGATCACCGATTTTACGCTGTCCCTGCTTGGAGATACGGACTTTTGCCCCGCCCGGTGCTTCGCGTTCCGGGAAATTCACATTGATCAGCACACCCTTGGGCCAGGTATTTTTGACCAAGGTTGCCGCAACATCCTTGAGATACTTTTCCGCGATTGTCCAATCGATCATGTCGCCGGAAAAATACTGGGAAAAGGCAATTGCCGGCACATTTAGCAATGTTGCTTCCATGGCGGCCGCCACTGTCCCGGAATAGGTCACGTCTTCGCCAAGGTTGCCACCACGATTGATCCCCGAAAGAACAATGTCAGGCGGTGTATCACGCATAATCTGTTGCAATCCCAACAGGATGCAATCAGTTGGCGTTCCGTCGACGGCGAAATGACGTTCATCGCGTTTGTGAATGCGCAATGGACGGCGCAGGGTCAAAGAATGCCCTGCACCGCTTTGTTCCATCGAGGGTGCAATCACCCAAACATCATCGGAGAACTCCCGCGCAAGACGTTCAAGCAGCTTGATCCCCGGTGCATCAATGCCGTCATCATTGCTGATCAGGATACGTGCGTTGGTCAGATCAATCATACCGGTCATGCCTTAGCGCGGAGAAATTACCTCGACGCCACCCATATAGGGTTTAAGCGCTTCGGGTACTCGAATTGAACCATCTGCCTGCTGATAGTTTTCCATCACCGCGATCAGGCAACGACCAACAGCAAGACCAGAACCGTTCAATGTATGAACAAACTGGGTTTTCTTGTCACCAGCCGCGCGATAACGCGCATTCATGCGACGCGCCTGGAAATCACGGGTGTTCGAGCAAGACGAAATTTCGCGGTAACGTCCCTGCCCTGGCAGCCATACTTCGATGTCATATGTCTTGCAGGCCGAGAAGCCAATGTCACCGGTGCACAGGATCACCGTACGATACGGCAGACCAAGGCGTTCCAGAACTGTCTCGGCACAGCGGGTTTTGCGGCTGAGTTCTTCGTCTGATTTCTCTGCTTCAACGACCGAGACCATTTCGACCTTGGAGAACTGGTGCTGGCGGATCATACCACGTGTATCACGGCCCGCAGACCCGGCTTCTGAACGAAAACACTGGGTCAGCGCCGTATAACGCAGCGGCAAGGTCGCCTGATCAACGATTTCGCCAGCCACCTGATTGGTCAGGGTGACTTCCGAGGTCGGAATCAGCCAGTAATCATTGGTGGTTTTGAAAGAATCCTCGGCAAATTTTGGCAACTGGCCGGTGCCATACATTGCGTCATCACGCACCAGCATCGGGGTGATGGTTTCTTCGTAACCATGTTCGTTGGTGTGAAGATCAAGCATGAATTGCGCAAGTGCACGTTCCAGCTTGGCCAAACCACCACGCAGAATGACAAATCTCGAACCCGACAGCTTGGCCGCGGTTTCAAAATCCATCATGCCAAGCTTTTCACCGATCTCGAAATGCTCAATCGGTTTGAAGTCAAATTCGCCCGGTGTTCCCCAGCGATTGACTTCGACATTGTCTTCTTCGTCAGCACCAACCGGCACTTCCGGATCAAGAATGTTCGGGAAAGACGACAGCAACAGATCAAGCTGATCGTTCAGGGCGGCCTGCCCGTCTTCGGCATCTTTGATCTTGTCCTTGAGGCTTCCCATTTCGGCCATCAGGTCATCAGCATTTTCGCCATTTTTGCGAAGCATGCCAATTTCACCGGAGATGTTTTTGCGGCGCGCCAGCATTTCCTGATGTTCCGTCATCAGCTTGCGGCGCTCAACGTCGATATCCATCAGACGTTCTGCGGTAATGTCCTGTTTGCGCGCAGCCATCGCTGCGTCAAAAGCCTCGGGGTTTTCCCGAATCCATTTAATGTCGTGCATCGAACAGCACCCTGTCAGTCAAATATTTGTGGCTTTATACGATGGGGTGAACACAAGGTCCACCCCATCAAATCGGACGTTTCGGGGGATGTAATTCCAACTAACGCGCGTTGTTGAAATCATCCTCGCCATCATCATTTGAGGACGGCCCGGAAAGTCGTGAGGTTTGCTTTTCCTCGGAAGAACCCGTCAGGGAAGATTGGCCATCATCATAGGATGCAGCCGCAGCTGCTTGGGCATCGACACTATCCCCGGATGCTTCATCCGCACTTTCGGAACTGTCTTCGTCTTCATCCTCGTCACTATCGTCATTATCCGCCGCCGCACGCTTCTTGCGCTCGGAAATACGGGCCATAACAATCGAAATTTCATAGAGGATAATAATCGGAATACCCAAACCGACCTGGGAAATCAGATCAGGCGGCGTCAGGATTGCCGCAAACACAAACGCAATAACAATTGCGTATTTGCGGCGACGCGCCAACCCGTCGGCGGTCACGATGCCGGCACGCGCCATCAACGTCAGCAATACTGGCAACTGGAAACACAGACCAAAGGCAAAGATCAGCTTCATCACCAAAGAAAGGTATTCACCCACCTTGGCCTCAAGCTGGATGGCCAGTCCGGAATCCCCCCCGGCATGTTCAAAGCTCAGGAAGAACTTCCAGGCCAGCGGCATGATGAAGTAATAAACCAGCGCCCCGCCCATCAGGAACAGGATCGGGGTCGCAAACAGGAACGGCAAGAATGCGGATCGTTCGTTCTTATAAAGGCCCGGGGCAACAAATGCCCAGATCTGTCCCAGAAACACAGGTGCCGAAACAAACAGCGCAGCAAAGAACGACACTTTGACATAGGTGAAGAACACCTCGGTCAGCGCCGTATAGATCATGCGGCGATCCGGCCCCATTTCGTTGGCCAATGGCCGCACGAGGAAGCCGTAGATATCCTCGACGAAATAATAGCAAACCGCAAAAGTAATAAACAAAGCAAGAACCGCCCAAGTCAGACGGTTCCTCAGTTCGATCAGATGCTCCATGATTGGCATCTGCTTGTCATGCGTTTGCATGTTCACGCCTGGCTCTCCGGGTGATCGTTCTTTTTGCTCTCGCCTGCATCTGATTTGGCTACGGGCTTGTCCGCATCACCTTTGGGGGCTGACTTGGTGTCCCCGGTGTTGGTGTTGCCCTCTTTTGCCTTGTCACTGCTTTTGGGAGCGCCAATGCTTTTTTCCAGGAAGTCGGAACCACTGGTCGGCGCGCTACTGACCTGCTTGCGCAGATCATCAAGCTCCGCCTCGCGGATGATGTCATCAATGCCGCTTTGGAATTCGCGCGCCATTCCACGCACTTTTTTCCAATAGCCCGCCAACTTGTACAAAAGATGTGGCAACTCCTTAGGCCCTACGACGAACAACGCGACGAGGGCCACAAGAGCCATTTCGGTCCAGCCGATATCAAACATTTGACACGCCTATCTGAAGGAAATCCGACAGACGATCAGGATTTCACGGAATCCTTGTCTTTGCTCTCGGAAGAAACCGATGCAGAGGTCGTGTTTTCGATGGTCTTGGCCGATGCGGCTGCATCTTCTTCTTTTTCGTTGATGCCCGCTTTGAAGCTCTTGATGCCTTTGCCCATGTCACCCATCACTTTCGGCAGTTTACCTGCACCAAAGATGATCAGGACGATCGCAAGGATCAGAACGATTTGCCAAACGCCAATACCCATAACTTCAATCTCCAAAAATCCATTCTGCCTTCCGGCGTTATGCACGGATAATGGCAGAAAGCCCCCCACTGTGCAATGCGACGGATGGATTAAAAACCGGCATTGCATACACCTCTTGATCACAGTCAATCAGGCAGTCTGCTCTGTATGTATCGAACGAGCAGTTCGCCAGATCAGGACATAGGAAACACGAAGGTCATCTCAGGATCAAGCGTAATAGCGACAGATCTCTGATTTAATGTCGAAAACCGCCGAGGCACGCGCGCATGGATGTGTTCACCCGACTCAAGCGTTAAATGCATCAGGTTAACCTCGCCCAATGCGCGCACAGCATCGACGTTCGCCATAATGTCATGACCGTTTATCGCGTCACCGATATGCAACCCTTCCGGTCGCACCAGAACATCGACATGGGTACCATCTGCAAGGTCGACATCCTCAAGCACACCGACAGGTGTTGTGATCGATCCGTTGGCCACTTCGGCCCGGAAATAGTTCACTTCGCCAAAGAAAGACGCAACAAACCGGTTTTCGGGCTGGAAATACAGGGCTTCGGGCGTACCATCCTGCATGATTTGGCCTTCATTCATGATGATGATCCGATCGGCCATATACATGGCTTCCTGCGGATCATGGGTTACCATGATGGTGGCGATCCCGGCGTTTTTAAGAACATGCAGCGTTGTGTCGCGCAGGTCCGCACGGCGGGCAACATCCAAACCAGAAAACGGTTCATCAAGAAGCATAATACGCGGCGTCGGAGCCAAGGCACGCGCAAGGGCAATACGTTGTTGCTGACCACCGGAAAGCTCGTGCGGAAAAGCGTTCTCGTATTCTGACATTCCGACCTGTTTCAAGGCCCTTTTGACGGCTTCCGCACGTTCCGCGTCAGAGAAATCACGCAAACCAAAGGCAATGTTCTTGGTCACATTGAGATGCGGAAACAGGGCGTAATCCTGAAAAACCATGCCAACACCGCGCTTTTCCGGTTCGACATAATCGCCCGGTCGCGCAACGACCTGATCACTGACCGAAATTTCACCGACCTGAAGTTTTTCAAGCCCCGCGGCAAGGCGAAGTGCCGTCGTCTTGCCGCACCCGGACGGCCCTAACAGGCAGACAAGTTCCCCCGGTGCCACATCGAAACTGATATCACGCAATACCCGGTTTTTTCCGAACATGTGTGAAACATTCGACATCTTAAGGCCGTCGGTCATTCAAATTCTCTTTGGCTTCAATGGGCATGCACCTAAGTGCAAATGATTTGCGAAATCTTTCGTGAAACTTAAGGTCAGCGCGTGCCCGATGCAAGAAGATGGATCAATTCAGATCATCTTCATCGGAAGAAACTTCATCTTCTGCACTGATATTGAATTCCAACTCATTGCGATCCAACAGATTTGGATTGTCGGAATAAATAGTTTCATCAAGTTCTTCAAGATTGCGCGTGGTCAGGGCTTCCTCGACAACGGCGTCGGTAACGTCACCATCATCAACAAGGTCTGGCAAGACATCGTCATCAGAACTTGCCCCGTAACGCCCCATTCCCGGACGGCTATCAAGCAGCCCGGCTGCCTTCAGATCGGCAAGCCCCGGAAGATCATCGCGGTTTTCCAGACCAAAGTGATCAAGGAAATCATCGGTCGTCGCCCACAGAACCGGGCGGCCCGGAACACGTTTGCGCCCGCGCGGGCGGATCCAGCGTGCTTCAAGCAGAATATCGAGCGTCCCCTTGGAAAGCGCAACACCACGAATTTCTTCAATTTCGGACCGGGTGACCGGCTCGTGATAGGCAATAATCGCAAGCGTCTCCAGTGTGGCACGCGTCATCTTCTTGGCTTTTTCAACCTCGATATGAAGATCACCGGCTAGATCGACAGCGGTGCGAAACGCCCATTTCTCTCCAACCCGGTGCAGGGTAATGCCCCTGTTTTCATACGTCTCTGATAGTACCTTCAGAATGGCGGTAACGTCTGCACCTTCGGGCAGCCGTGAGGCGATCACCCGTTCACTGACCGGATCGGCAGATGCGAACAAAACAGCTTCGACAATACGGATATGCTGAAAATCAATATCCGGGCCTGTTTCGACACCTTCAATTTCCAGCTGCGCGCTATCGCTCATGAAATACCCCTGCCCCTTAATCCAGTTTCAAGTCGTCATCGAACGAACTTGGACGTGGCAAATCCCCGTCACGCCGTTTTTGGGGCGACCGCAACATAATCGGCCCAAAGACTTCTTCTTGTGAAATTTCAAGCTCGCCATCCCGGCACATCTCAAGACTTGCAACGAAATGAGCAGCAAGAGCCGAACGCGCTTTAAGCGGCGATCCCAGACCACGCGGCATGAATTCAAGTAACCGGGTCCAGGTCGGAACAACACGCCGACCAAACAGATCACGCAGACGCTGAATAGCATCATCCATCGCATAAAGATCAAATGCCTCGATCTCGAGCGTCTTGCTTTCCGATGTCAGCATAATCCGGGCGTAGGATTTCAAAAGATCGTACAGCGAAGCGTCATAAACCGATGCCGTTGTGACACGAACCTCTTCCGGGGCACCACGCGCAAAGAAATCACGGCCAAGATTAGGACGTGCAAGAAGCTTTTCACCTGCGGCCTTCATTGCCTCCAGGCGCTTAAGCTGGAAGGCAAGAAGTTCTGCCATTTCCTCGGCGCTCAGTTCTTCTTCGTCGCTTTCCTGTTTGGGCAACAACAGGCGCGATTTCAGATAGGCCAGCCAAGCCGCCATAACCAGATAATCGGCCGCAAGTTCAAGCCGCAAACCTTGGGCGGTATTGATGAATTCAAGGTATTGTTCCGCCAGATCAAGGATCGAAATCTTGATGATATCGACTTTTTGATCACGGGCCAGTTCCAGCAAAACATCAAGCGGACCTTCGAACCCGTCAAGATCAAGGATCAGCCGTTCGGCAAGAGACGGTCCCTCTTCATCGACCGGCTTCTTGTCGAATACCTCGTCTGGAATCTCCAATTCGAACTGGTCTGCCATATATCCCCGACTGTCCCCGTTTCGCCCAGGTAATCAGGCGAAAATATCGACCAAAATCCTGACGAGTGCGCCGGCTGGTTCAATCACCAACCATTCAAAGATCGGAAGGTCTATTCCAAGCTTTCCGGTGACATAGGGCAGTAAAAAGACCAAGCCGATCAAAATGATCATGCCGGTTTTTTCCATACGCGCCAAGACCCGTGCGATAGGAAGCGGTGAAATTGCTGTCAGGACACGCCCGCCATCAAGCGGCGGGATTGGCAGCATGTTAAAGGCCGCCAGAATACAGTTCAGCCAAATCGACTGATTAAGGGTCGTTGCAAGCCAGTCATTGACGGGCGGCGAGAACTCGGGAAGCCAGACCATCAAAAGAATTGAAGCAATCGCAAGCAACACATTGGTCGCGGGCCCGGCCACGGCGACGCCAATCACGCCCAACCGCTGGGGATGCAGACGATGAAACGCCACAGGCACGGGCTTGGCATATCCGAACAGGAATGGTGCACCGGTGACCAAAAGCAATCCAGGGATCAAGATTGTTCCGACCGGATCGATATGACGGATCGGATTAAGGCTAAGCCGTCCCATGCGCTGGGCGGTATCATCACCAAACAGTTTGGCAGCAAATCCATGTGCGGCTTCGTGCAACGTAACAGCCAGCAATACCGGAATAACCCACGTCGATGCCGAGATAATCAGATCAATAACGTTATTCACTTGCCGGTATCCTCGGCCTGCCAGACGGGGGAAAGCAACTCTGCCAAGCGCAAACGCCAATCCGTCAACTGACTGGATGACGGCATATCGGCCTTGAATGATGCTATTTGATTGGTGAAAGTCTGTGCGCGTACAAGTGGTGCACCGGTCAGCAACGGTGCCATCGCCACCACTTCTTCCATCTCGGTGCGCTTGCCATTGCAATGAAGGGCCACGTCACAACCGGCACGCAGACACGCATGGGTCCGGCTACCAATTGATCCGCCAAGGGCCTCCATCGACAGGTCATCACTTATCAGAAGGTTTTCGAACCCGATTTCTGTTCTGATAACCTCGTTGATCACCTTTTCAGAAACTGTACCAGGGCGCTGGTCATCAATCGCTGTAAACAGAAGATGGGCGGACATCGCCGCCAAAACATCTTTCATCTGCGCAAAGGGTGCAAAATCAAGTTCAGAAAGCTCTGCCCGTGACGCGGACACAACCGGCAGGTCCTTGTGGCTGTCGACTGCGGCACGGCCGTGGCCTGGAATATGCTTGATCACCGGCGCAATCCCGCCATCAAGCAAACCGGCAGCAACTGCACTTGCCAATGACACGACCTTTGGCACGTCCGCCCCATAGGATCGGTCACCGACAACGTCACTCATGCCTGGGAAACGCAGATCAAGAACCGGCGCACAGGTCGTATTGAAACCGGCATCGCGCAAATCCATCGCCATCAGGCGTGCATTGATATAGGCAGCTTCACGCGCATCTTCGGGGTTGCGATCAAACAGCTCGCCGAAAACACCAGCCGCCGGGATTTTTCGCCAGTGCGGCGGTTTTAGACGCATGACGCGTCCGCCTTCCTGATCGACAAAAATCGGAACGTTGCTGTTGCCGACCGTTTCGCGCAAAGACGTGGTCAGTGCACGGACCTGATTTCGGTCTTCGACATTTCGCGCAAACAGAATAAAACCATAGGGGTCTGCTTCACGGAAGAAGCCCTTTTCCCAATTATTCAGTTCCGTCCCGGCAACACCCAGAACACAGGCGCGCGGTTTTCTGACTTCAAGGCCGGACAATGAGGCACCCCACATTGCGTTGTTTCAAATCACCGCACAGCTTCTCTGCGGCACTTGCATCGGTCAAAGGACCTGCTTGCAAGCGATAAAAGACTCCCTTGCCTCCAAGGTCTGTCCGCTGCACGAACATCTGAAGACTAGCAAGCAAGTCTTTGTTTTTCGATGATAATCTTTTCCATTCTGCCGCGGCACCACTTTCGTCGCGAACCGATGCCAACTGAATGCGGAAATCATTCAATGAAACCGCAGCAGATTGAGGCGTTGAGGCTGGTGCGACCGGCTTTGTAGCCTTTTGGGTTTCGGCGTCACGTTCGGCTGCCGCTGCCAGTGCCTTTTCCGCATCCGTCATTTCCGGCTTGGCAATATCCGGGGCACTGACGGCATCAGATGAAGTGGCCGCAGTAGCGTCGATGCTTGCCGACGGATTAACAGCATCTGGCGTGGCTTCAACGGCCCCTTCTGACCAGCTATCAACGCTTGCGGTTGTTTCCGGGGCCTTTGGTGTTGCCACGACTTCCGGTGCGCGTGGCATATCAGGAAGTTCCTGCAACACCACATTGGCGTCAGGATCAACGTCGTTAAGCTGATCATAGACTGTCGTGTTCCGATGCGGGACCTCCATCCCGCCCGGATCTTCCGGGCGCAGCTTTATTGGCGACGGATCCGGCAACAGGATCGGCAATTTACCGTCATCCTGAATGGGTTGACCCTGATGATAGAACCAATAGCCTGCCCCACCAAGGCCGCCAGCAACAACAGCAAGACCGAAGAATACGGTTACCGCCCCCTTCATCATGCTTTTGCGCGCCGGCTTTTCTGCCTGATAGTGATCTGCGCGTTCCGCATGAAGGTTACGGCCGTATTCTTCGTTCATATCTTACATCTCCTCGACAGGCTTGACGCCAAGCACCTCTAGACCCGACGCAATCACAGTCGCAACTGCGCGGATCATTGCAAGACGTGCCAGAGTCGCCCCAAGATCATCAGCAACGATGAAGCGAAGTGCAGTGTTGTCACGTCCCTTGTTCCACAATGCATGGAATTCTGCTGCAATTTCTGTCAGGAAAAAGGCAATGCGGTGCGGTTCATGCGCAACAGCGGCCTGTTCAACAATACGCGGCCATTCGGCCATGCGGCGCACCAGAAGTTTTTCTTCTTCGGTCGAAAGCTGGCTCAGATCGGCACCGGACAGCGTCGCAGCCGAGAAATCCTGATCCGGGAATGCTTCAGCGGCCTGACGGAACACCGAATTCACACGTGCATGGGCATATTGCACATAGAATACGGGGTTGTCCTTGGACTGCTCGGTCACCTTGGCAAAGTCAAATTCAAGCGCCGCGTCGTTTTTACGGGTCAACATGATGAAACGAACGACGTCCTTGCCGACACGCTCGACAACGTCACGAAGCGTCACAAAGGTCCCTGCACGCTTTGACATTTTAACCGGCTCACCATTGTCAAACAGACTGACCAGCTGACACAGTTTGACATCAAGGTCGCCCTCGCCGCCTGTGATTGCCTTGGTCGCAGCCTTCATACGTTTGACATAGCCACCATGATCGGCACCGAAAATGTCGATCATAAGATTGAAGCCACGCTCGTACTTATCGAAGTGATAGGCAATGTCGGATGCAAAATATGTCCAGCTGCCATCCGATTTCTTCAGCGGACGATCTACATCATCCCCAAAGTCGGTTGCACGGAACAGGGTTTGCGGGCGCGGCTCCCAATCATCCGGCTTCTTGCCTTTCGGTGGCTCAAGAACGCCGACATAAATGTCGCCCTTTTTCTCAAGATGCTCGAACGCTGACTGAACCTTGCCGGCCTTGACCAGTCCATCCTCGGATGTAAAGACATCATGAGAAACACCAAGAAGACGAAGGTCTTCCCTGATTAAGGCCATCATCTCGACAATGGCAAAACCACGGAACTCTTCCAGCCATTCTTCTTCAGGGGCATTAACCCACTTGTCACCATCGCGCTTGGCCATTTTCTGACCGGGCTCGACAAGGTAATCCCCCGGATAAAGACCCTGCGGGATTTCGCCGATATCTTCTCCAAGCGCTTCGCGATAGCGCAGGTGCAGGGAACGGGCCAAAACATCGACCTGCGCACCGGCGTCATTGGTGTAATATTCTTTTGTGACCGCATAACCGGCCTTGCCTAACAGGTTCGCCAGAACATCGCCGACAACGGCACCTCGGCAATGGCCGACATGCATCGGTCCGGTCGGGTTTGCCGAAACATATTCGACGTTTATTTTCTCGCCTTTACCAAGGTCGCTTTGACCATAGGCCGTACCAAGTTCAAGGACCTTGGTGATCTGCGATAACCAGAACTGATCGGCCATACGAAGGTTGATAAAGCCAGGACCGGCAATTTCGACATTTTCGATGTGATCAATCTCGCGCAGTTTTTCGGCAAGCTTTTCAGCAAGGTCGCGCGGTTTCAGACCTGCTGCCTTGGACAACAGCATCGCGGCATTGGTTGCCGCATCCCCGTGAGACGCATCACGTGGCGGTTCCACGGTCACGCGTGAGGTATCGCTTCCGGCAGGAAGAACACCTTCTTTTTCAAGGGCGAGAAGCTGGTTCTCGATGTCGCTTTTCAACAGGCTGAAAACATTCATGACTTTGAACTTTGCATTTTTTGGTTCTGGTCCGCTGGACCTTTGGACTGGGGCTTGTTTTGAGCCATTTCGTTCCAAAACGCAAGTCACCCTTGTTTAGAGTGATTACAGGTTTTGACATTTCAGCCATGCGCGCTAAATAGTGACTTAAATACTGCGATCTGACCGTGCTATTATTGCGTCAAGGATCGGAACTATTCCTGTCAGTCCCCTGGCAGGTTTGAGACCAAGGAGTGTTGAATGACAGAAGCATCACGGCAAGTTCAAATGACGGAAAGTGCTGCGAAACGTATTCAGGAACTGATCGCAAGCGAAGGCGCTGCGAACACAATGCTGCGTTTGCAGGTTTCTGGTGGCGGTTGCAGTGGTTTCCAGTACGAGTTTTCGCTGGATTCCGACACAACTGACGAAGACTGCATCTTCGAAAACCACGGTGCAAAAATGGTAATCGACGAAGTATCGCTTGATCTTTTGGGCGGTGCGGAAATCGATTTTGTGCGTGAAATGGTTGGATCGGCGTTTCGTGTGAACAACCCGAATGCCACATCGTCATGCGGATGTGGATCAAGTTTCTCGATTTGATCCAGATTGCCAAAACGATTTATAAAACGGGGTCCGTTAAATTCGGACCCCGTTTTGTTTGAACAAAACAGTATGACACCCAAAAGAACTGAGGCCCGAATGAAAATCGCCACATGGAACGTCAACTCGATCAAGGCCCGCCTTCCCAACATCCTTGAATGGTTGCAGGACGCGAAACCTGATGTGGTCCTGTTGCAGGAAACCAAGACCGTTGACGAAGCCTTCCCTGCGATGGAAATCGAGGATCTCGGCTACAACATCGCGATCCATGGCCAGAAAACCTATAACGGTGTCGCCATTCTGTCGAAATTTCCAATTGAGGACGTCGAACGCGGCCTTCCCGGAAATGATGCCGATGAACAGGCACGATATATTGAAGCAACTGTTTGTTCGCCCAACCCTGTCCGGGTTGCATCGATTTACGTTCCGATGGGCACCGCAGTTGGTGACGAAAAGTTCGATTACAAACTGAATTTCCTCGATCGTCTGATTACTCGGTTTGAAAAAATCCGTGCCAGCGGCGAAGCCGCGGTTATGGGCGGTGATTACAACATCGCCCCCGATGATTCCGATGTTTATGATCCGATCAAGCTTCACGAAACGGTTCTGTGCACCACAGTCGAACGCAAGCGTTTGCGCACGATGATGAATATGGGCTTTACCGATGCCTTCCGCACCTTCAACCCGAAAGGCCATCAATATAGCTGGTGGGATTATCGGGCGGGCGCCTGGAACAAGGATAATGGTCTTCGCATTGACCATTTGCTGCTTACCCCTGCGGCGGCGGATCGTCTAAGCGCGTCAGACATTGATCGTGATCCGCGCGGCAAGGAAAAGGCATCTGATCACACACCTGTCTGGTGCATGATTGACGACTGATCTTGATCAGCATAACCGATAAAACGACAAAGGGCAGCGTTTCAAACGCTGCCCTTTTTACATCAGAACTGTGAAGTTTGATGATTACTCAGCGGCTTGCTGCATCGCCATGCGATAGGCAACAATGTCTTCGATGCTGATTACGACCATTTCATGGGCGTTGGCATATTCGATCAGTTCGGGAAGACGCGCCATGGCGCCATCCGGGTTGGTGACCTCGCACAGCACGCCAGCCGGCTTCAAGCCCGCCAGACGCATTAGGTCAACCGTACCTTCGGTGTGGCCGCGACGTTCAAGAACACCGCCAGCGCGTGCGCGCAACGGAAACACATGGCCCGGACGCGCCAAATCAGACGGTTTGGTATCATCTGCAATGGCTGTTTTCACCGTGGTAACGCGATCAGCAGCCGAAACGCCGGTTGTCACGCCAACCTTGGCTTCGATGGTAACGGTAAAGCCGGTCCCCATGCTTGATGTGTTGGTGGCAACCATTGGCGGCAGATCAAGTGCCGTTGCCTTTTCATCGGTCAGGCAAAGGCATACAATGCCGCTGCAATCGCGAATAAGCATCGCCATCTGTTCATTGGTAAGATTTTCAGCGGAAAAAATCAGATCGCCTTCGTTTTCGCGATCTTCATCATCAACAACCAAAACACCCTTGCCTTCGCGCAATTCAGCAAGCGCACGTTCCATACGTGCATGCGGATCACCAAAGATCGAAAGACCTGATTGTGGTTCAATACTCTGATTCATAACCGTCCTCTTCGGATGGGGCTTACGAACCAGGGCAAACAAAGAAAGGCCCGCTTTGCGACAAACCTGTCACATCGCGGTCGCAGGCAGACGCCGAAGGCAATCACGCAAACGCGATCATGCCTGTAACGTCACGCTTTATCCTCTCCCATCCGGACTATTACCGTCGGCTCCGGAATTACACCGGATCTGCTGACCCCAAAGATCAATTGATCCTTGGGCGCTCGCGGGCTTCCCAGAAATCTGGATTACCGCCGGTCGGGATTTGCACCCTGCCCTGAGAATAAGCGCCGTGTTTTAACGACATAGCCAATCACAATTGATCGACTGCGCGCACTTTAAGAAAGCACCACACACTTGTCAAACATCTAAAAACCAAAGGAAACCTTTGGTTTAACTTTCAGAAAGCCTGTGACCATTACGGAAATGGAAGCCACAGCCATTTTTCCGGGCTTCTCGCGGGGCCCATTGACAGACTGCGCATCTTTTATCGGTTGTACGCCGCTTTGACGTGCAAACACGATGCAGATAAGAGCCAAGCATGGCGTCGATATAGCTTCCCTGAAACACCTCCACCCCAAGGCTGCGCCCCATTCGAAGTGCAGTACGACTGTCACATCGCGTCAGGATCAAGCTGCTCTCGACAAACAAATTGGCAAATTCTCGCAGGCGGTCTGCAACTTCTGTCCGACGCGATCCAATGATGTTCTGATCCCAGATCACCTTGATGAAATCGACATTCATTTTGCGCGGCGACAGAAATTCAAGTGCTGGCAAGGTGATCCGATCCAACCCGACCTGAATACCCGAAGAGTGAAGGAACTCGCAGGCATCTTCGAATTCCCACCAGTTGGCAATGGCATTTTCCATCGAAAACTCGATTGCCATGTTCCGCATCAACGCTCCGTCATCCTGATGAATGAACTCGGCAAATGTGTCACTCAATACCGTTTGAACCTGCATGTTCAAATGCAGGCGATCAGGAAGAATGGCCGAGGCAATGGAACGGGTAACTTCCATTACTTTTTCGTCAAGCACCCTGGACAGAATCTCAATTTCACCCGGTCCCTCCAAAAGGAAGGATGCCAGATGGTTTTGACGCAGATAATCAAGCGAACAATAGATTTCATGTCCGACAACATAACGTCGCGTATCATCGAAACTCAGAATTGCCTGCCGGCGACAAGAATCAAAAACAGCCTCGGTTGTAATCGCGCCGCGCAGCATTTCGGACATGTTGAAGCGTTCAAACGGGGCACCCAGGGTACGTTCGGACAAGGGAATGCCAAACAGTTTCCCTATCCGTTCGTCGTCTGTCGGCCATTTGAAGCGATTCCAAAGGTTGCTCGGAATGGTTCCCAGTCCCTGGCGTTCGATGACTTCATCAAGAGTCTCGCGAACATGTTCGACAAAGCCAGAGTCATCTTCCACCCACTTTCCACCCCGAACACAAGCCACCATGCCATTTTCAAGGCGGTGTATCTGGGTGTTTTCCGGAAGGTAATGAAAAGCATCACGGCTGATCGCCTGATAATCTTCGGCGCCAAGGCGTAAATCAGGCGGGATATTCAATATCCCCATATGCGGCGTATTACCGTTGGCCGCGTGCTTGCGCAGGCCCTCGATAAACCGGTTAATGGTCAAGGCGGGTTTGGTCATATGGGCAGTCATCGGCAGTCCTGTAACAGGTCACTGCCGATGATCATGCCAAGGATAGGGTTAATTTACCCTAAAGAGCTATACCTTCGCATAGCGATGTTTCCACTACTTGTGCAAGCTCTGTGAAGAAGGTCATAGCCGGGACGCCGATAACAAGTCCATCGACCTTATCAACAACACGAAGCCCCTGAAGCGCGTTTGCGGTAAAGATCGCATCGAACTCATTTAACATTTCGGGGGTTTTCGGCTCAAAACTGACCTCGCGCCCGGTATCTTCCGCCCAATCAAGAATGAAATCACGGGCAAGACCACACAAGAGCCCCGTGTCATCATCGGGAGTCCACAAGGTATCGCCCTGAATACCAAAGATATTGGCAACCGTGGTTTCCGCGACATTGCCATCCGTGGACAGAATAATAGCATCATCACCGCGATAGGAATGCGCTTCCTGTTTGGCGGCAATATTGTCGAGATAATTGATACTTTTGATTCCACCGGCAACCGACCAGGAATTGCGACGAATTTTCTTAGACGTAAACAGCTTAAGGCCCGCTCCCGGATCAACCGGCTCAAACGGTGAAACAGTAATCAGAATGGTCGGATCGGGATCAGCAGGTGGTAGCAGTCCACGTTCACCAGATCCACGCGATACCGTAAGACGTACAACGGCATCCTTGCGGTGAACCTGATCGAACAATGTTGCAACGATTTCCGAGACATCTTCTACAGTTGGTAAAAGATCGACGGGGAATTCAATTTGCTCTGCATGGTGTTCAAGGCGCTCCATATGCGCCTCAAGCCAGGCAACCTTGCCTTCATGGGCACGCATTGTTTCAAAGAAACCGTCACCAAGCAAAAACCCCCTATCCGTTACCGGAAGAGATGCTTCGTCCAGATCGCGAAAGCTGCCATTCATCCATACCTGCATCATGCCGTCCCTTCTGTATGTCGCCCTTTAGGAAGATGTTGTTTTCAGGAAATTCGCCAACAGATCATGCCCCTGCTCGGTCAAAACCGCTTCGGGGTGAAACTGTACCCCATAAAGCGGGAATTCCTTATGTGCAAAGGCCATGATCTCTCCTTCCGGGCTGCGGGCGAGTTCGATCAGGCTTCCATCTTCAGGCAATTCAACAATCAACGAGTGATAACGCGTTACTTGCAAAGGATTCTTTAATCCCGCGAACAATTCTTTTCCGCTGTGACGAATTTCGGACGTCATTCCGTGAACCGGGCGCTTTGCACGCTTGACCAAGCCACCAAAGACCTGTGCGATGGACTGATGTCCAAGACAGACACCCAACATCGGATATTCAGCCTTCAGCGTTTCGATCAGGCTCAGACTATTGCCAGCTTCATCGGGGCCGCACGGACCTGGCGAGAAAATAATAGCTTTTGGGTTCAGTTTACGAACCTGTTCCGGGCCGATCTCGTCATTACGGACAACAATAACGTTGTACCCGATTTCTTCGATATAGCGCGCCAGATTGAAGACAAATGAGTCATAATTATCAATGAGAAGGATCACGGCGCGATATCCTCGGCATCAAGACCAAACAACTCGAACATCTTGGTCGCCTTGACCAGTGTCTCTTCATATTCAAGCGCCGGATCACTGTCGGCAACGATCCCCCCGCCGACATTGAATGCCATTTTCCCGCCATTCACGCATAGCGACCGGATCGCGATATTGGTGTCCATGGAACCGTCAAACCCGATATAGCCAATTGCCCCGCAATAGGCCCCGCGCGTTGTTTGTTCAAGTTCGGTAATGATTTCCATCGCACGGATTTTCGGGGCGCCGGTAATCGACCCGCCAGGGAAGCTTGCCTTCAACAGATCAACAGCCGTTTTGCCGTCGCGTAATGTGCCGGTCACTGTCGACACAAGGTGGTGCACATTGGCATAACTTTCCAGCGCGCAAATTGCTGGTGTATTTACGGAATGCGGCTTGCACACTTTCGACAGGTCATTTCGCAAAAGATCTACAATCATAATGTTTTCCGCCCTATCCTTGGGAGAAAGCATTAACTCTTGCGCAAGCTCGGCATCACTAAGTGGCGTATCGCCACGTGGCCGCGTCCCTTTGATCGGTTTGGTTTCAACCTGCCTGTCACGAACCTTCAAAAAGCGCTCAGGGGAGTTCGATAAAACGGCGCAATCCCCGAAATTCAGGAAGGCACCAAATGGTACGGAACTGATTTCACGCAGGCGCCGATACAGGCCAAACCGCTCGGGGATGGCATCGCGGGGATATTCGGCATGAATGCTTTGCGACAGATTTGCCTGAAAAATGTCTCCGGCAAAAATGTAATCAATGACTTTTTGAACTTTGGTTTCAAACACCGCACGATCAAAGTTTGATTGCCATTTGATAACGTCTGGTACGTGCGGTACCGCGGGAACATCATATAACGGTTTGGCAAGTTTGAGATACTTGCGCAACACCGCCATACGTTCCTCGGCGCGTTGTTTTCGCGCAGTTCCCCAACGTTCGGGCATTCCGGTTGAAATCAGCCACATCTTGCGATTGTCCTGATCAAAGGCAATCACGAGATCGTATATCCCGACCATCATGTCGGGCATTCCCAGCCAGTCCTTCTTGGCCCGTGGCAGCGTCTCTGTCTGGTGTGCTAATTCATAGCCAAAATAGCCGACAGCCCCGCCCTGAAACGGTGGTAGTTCATCGTCGCGTTCCTGCGGATATCGCGCCAACAAATCACCCAGCACATCAAAAGGATTTCCGGGAAACGGGAAACCATCGAGGGTTACTTGTCCATTTTTGGACACCAGTTTATGCAGCGGAGACGCAACGATATAGGAAAAGCGATCCCGTTCGCCGGAATCAAGAAAATGGCTGTCGGCAAAGGGTGCAAACGCACCATATGCATCGACCGGCTCAATGTAGGGGCATTCTTCAATCAGCATTCAGCGGCGCATTCTTACGGGAAATCCAATCAAGCCCTGATAACAACACGGGTATTAATTCCGACACAAGGCAGGACTTCAAAAATCTACGCGATTCGTGGGGCTTCCGGTGAAAAATCTGCATCATCCACAGGTATAGACCGACAATCCAAAGAAAAAGGCCAACCCTCGTGGGCTGGCCTTTGCTCTTCTTGTCTTTTGTCCGATCACATTGCCGCAATACGGTCATAGGCTTCGGTGAGTTTCGCCAACGTGTCGCGGGCTTCCTCAAGCTTGGCCTTTTCGGTCGCAACAATATGTTCAGGGGCCCGGCTGACAAACTTTTCATTCGACAGCTTGCCTTCCTGTGCCTTGATGTATTTGGTCTTGTCCTGCATTTCCTTTTCAAGACGCGACTTCTCGGCTGCCACATCAATGAAATCGGCTACAGAAACAAAGACTGCAACACCGTCAACAACGGTCTGGATCGCACCCTTGGCAATGGCTTCCACATCGCTCTGCCCCTTGAAACCGATATCGGCAACACGTGCCAAACGTTTCACCTGTGCTTCCTGTGCGGAAACAGCAGACTTCATCGCATCAGTTGCATCAACCAGATAGACAGGTACCTCGGCAGCCGGCGGCACGTTCATTTCAGAACGAACACCACGAATGTCACCAATCAGTCGGATTGCAAGATCAACCTCGGCCTCGGCCGCACGATCAATCAGGCCATCATCAAACTTCGGATAGCTTTCCGACATCAGCATGTTGCCGCGGCTATCAGCGATCTGTTCCCAAAGTTCTTCGGTGATATAAGGCATGATTGGATGCAGGATCAGAAGGATCTGATCAAGAACCCATGCCGTCACAGCACGAATTTCGGCCTTGGCTTCTTCGTCCTGGCCCATCAGGACCGGCTTGGCCAATTCCAGATACCAGTCACAGAACGAACCCCAGACAAACTGATATGCGCCACTTGCGGCATCGTTGAAACGATATGTCTCGATACCAGTGCCAACAGCACGGGCGGCCTCGACGGTTTTACCGACGATCCAGCGTGCGAGCGTTGACTTGACGGCTGCCGGATCAAAACCTTCGACCGGCTTGCATTCATTCATCTCGGCAAAGCGGGCCGCGTTCCAAAGCTTGGTCGCAAAATTGCGGTAACCTTCAACACGCGAAGTCGCAAGTTTGATGTCACGTCCCTGCGCGGCAAGTGCCGTCAGGGTAAAGCGCAATGCGTCACAGCCATACTCGTCGATGATTTCCAGCGGGTCGATGACGTTGCCCTTGGATTTCGACATCTTCTGACCGTTTTCATCGCGGACCAGCGCATGGATATAGATATCCTTGAACGGAATGTTTCCGTCCATGAAATGCATGCCCATCATGATCATGCGAGCAACCCAGAAGAAGATAATGTCAAAGCCGGTAACCAGAACATCGCCCGGATAATATTTACTAAGTTCTGGGGTTTGATCCGGCCAGCCAAGGGTCGAGAACGGCCAAAGTGCCGACGAGAACCAGGTATCAAGAACGTCAGTTTCCTGCGTCAGTTCAACATCCTTGCCATAATGCGCTTTTGCTGCGGCAATTGCTTCTTCTTCGGTTTCTTCAACGAAGAATTCGCCATCCGGGCCAAACCATGCCGGGATACGATGTCCCCACCACAGCTGACGGGAAATACACCACGGCTGAATGTTGCGCATCCATTCGAAATAGGTATTTTCCCAGTTTTTCGGGACAAAACGGATACGGCCATCTTCAACTGCTTCGGTGGCCGGCTTTGCCAGAACTTCGGCATTAACAAACCACTGATCGGTCAGATACGGTTCGATGACAACGTTCGAGCGGTCGCCATATGGCACCATGTGTACAGTGTCTTCGATCTTTTCGAGAAGACCGAGCTCGTCCATCTTGGCAACGATCTGCTTGCGGGCTTCGAAACGGTCAAGACCACGGTATTCTTCCGGTGCATTTTCATTAATGCACGCGTTGTCATCCATGATGTTGATCTTCTCAAGACCAGCACGTTGGCCGACCTCGAAGTCATTGAAATCATGGGCCGGGGTGATTTTAACCGCGCCTGATCCTTTTTCAGGATCGGCATATTCATCCGCAACGATCTGGATACGACGACCGACGATCGGCAGAATGCAATATTGCCCGATCAGGTCCTTATACCGTTCGTCTTCCGGATGAACAGCAACGCCGGTATCGCCCAGCATGGTTTCCGGACGCGTGGTTGCAACCGTGATGAACTCGCCATCGCGGCCCTCGATCGGATATTTGAAGTGCCAGTAATGGCCTTTGACTTCTTTCTGAACAACTTCAAGATCGGAAATCGCTGTCAGAAGCTTGGGGTCCCAGTTCACCAGGCGCTTATCGCGGTAAATCAGGCCCTGTTTATGCAGGGTAACGAATACCTTGCGAACAGCAGCCGACAGACCTTCGTCCATGGTGAAACGTTCACGCGCCCAATCAGGCGATGCACCAAGACGGCGCAGCTGATTGGTGATCGTTCCGCCGGATTTTTCTTTCCATTCCCAGACCTTTTCGACGAACTTTTCGCGGCCAAGATCATGGCGCGTTACATTCTGTTCGCCAAGCTGGCGTTCGACAACCATCTGGGTCGCGATACCTGCGTGGTCGGTTCCGGGCTGCCACAGGGTATCCTTACCGTTCATACGGTTATAACGAATAAGAATATCCTGAAGCGTGAAGGTCAGCGCATGCCCCATATGAAGGCTGCCGGTCACGTTGGGCGGCGGCATCATAATGACATAGGGATCGGCACCAGATGCCGTGTCACAGGCAAACGCCCCCGACTTTTCCCATTTTTCGTAAAGTCTGGCTTCGACTTCGGCCGGGCTGTAGGTCTTCTCCAACATGGTCTTTTGATCCGCTGCGGGTTTAATCAATCATCCAAAGAAAAAGCGGCGCACCGTGGGCGCGCCGCTTTAAAACAATTATCGGCTCGCCTACAGGTCTTCGGCGCGGTTCACAATCCGCTCGATTTCCTTCTTCACAAGGCGTTCGATCATATAGGGCAGGTTTTCGTCAAGCCATTCCTTAAGCAATGGACGCAACATATCGCGCACCAAATCTTCAAGAGTAGCATGGCCAGCATTGATACCAAGCGCAACAGCACGTTTCTTTGCAACGGCTTGCGCCAGTTCAGAGATGGTGCCGGTCGCCGACGATTCCGTCATATTCGAAATCAGCGGTTCGTCATCATCTTCGTCATAAAGTGCCGGCATTGCCGGTTCTGGTTCCGGCTCGGGCTCTTCGAACTCGTCTTCGAACGGATCCGGCTCGTCTTCAAGCGGAGTCTCGTCAAAATCGAGCATATCGTCGAGTTCGAGGTCTTCTTCCGGTTCGTCGAGTTCGAGTTCTTCCGGTTCATCGTCAAACTCTAGTTCTTCGGGTTCTTCATCAAGAACGAGTTCGTCGATTTCTTCTTCCGGCTCAGGTTCTGGCTCTGGTTCCGGTTCTGGCATTGGTTCGGGTTCAGGAGCGGCTTCCTGTTTTTCATCATCCCCCTCATCTGCAAGAATCTTGCGGATGGACTGGAGGATATCCTCCATTGAAGGTTCTTGTTGCCCGTCACTCATATTTATAATTCCGCACTAGTGTCATTTAACCAGACCGATCCAGAAGTGAAATCAGGACAGGATGTTGTGCACCCTGCCCTGAAAGCCTAGCAGGTCAGTCTGTTCCCCACCACTGGCCCTTGACTTTGTTATAGTTGGACTCAGTGTCGTAAACTTCGACTGGCAGACCAAGGACTTGGGCATTCAGCGCACCCATAGCAGCCTTGACCTGGAATTCTGCGACCGCGGCATCACGACGCGATCCGACAAGATCCACACGGGCCTGCAACAGTTCCTGTTCCTGATCAAGAACATCAAGAACAGTACGCGACCCGACGGATGCTTCACGCTGAACGCCATCAAGTGCAACCTCTGCCGAGGATACCTGTGCTTGCTGCGATTCGATGCTTGCACGCGCCGTAACAAGATTTTCCCAAGCACTGGTCGCGTTTTCGATCACGGCACGACGTGCCTCGTCAACCTGGATACGGGCCTGACCGGCAGTCTGTTTCGCGGCACGAACACCGGAGAAAACAGCACCCTGCTGATAAAGCGGTACCGAAATCGACGCGATGATATCAGCACTGTCGGTTGTCAGGTCTTCGGTCGATGCTTCGTGCGCACGCTCGACACCAGCCGAAAGACTGATTTCCGGATAAAGCGAACCTTCGTTCAAACGAACGTCAGACTGTGCCGCTTCTTCGGTATACATTGCCTGCAAGACGTCAGGATGTTGCCCCTGTGCAATCGACAAAACGTCGGAAACACTGGTCGGCAGACCGGCAAGCGGGTTCGGGATTTCAAGGTTGGTCGGCGAATTGCCAACAAGGCGCTCATACTGTGCTCGTGTATTGGCCAGCGCACCCTGCCCTGAAATCAGATCAGCCTTGGCACCGGCAAGACGGGCTTCGGCCTGTGAAACGTCGGTACGGGTTACCTCACCAACGGCAAAGCGGTCACGGGTTGCTTCGAGCTGACGTTCAAGAACACGAACGTTGTTCTGGTTCAGCTCAACAACAGCGGTATCGCGCAGCACGTTGAAATAGGAAGTTGCGACCTGCAACATCACATCCTGCTCGGTCGAGCGAAGGGACGCACGTGCGGCCTGAATGCGAGATTCAGCGCGCTCGGTCTGTGCCGTCGTACGACCACCACGATAAAGCGGCTGGGTTACGTTAAGCCCAACCGTATAAGGTGTCAGGCTGTTATCCGTATCCGAACCATTCACTTCCGTGTTGGATTCACGAAGCCCGGCATCACCGGAAAGCGTTACGCTCGGACGCCAATTGGACAATGCTGCCGAAATCTCTTCGTCGGTCGAACGCAAGGATGCACGCCCGGCTTCGAGTGTCGGGTTGCTCTGATATGCCTTGATGAGAGCGTCTTCCAGACTTTCTGCAGATGCGCCACCAGCAACCATTCCTCCGGTCGCAAGAATACTGCACGTCAGCAAGAACCGTTTTATCATTTATCTACCCTTGTAAAATCCTACACCAAGTCCCGACCCCGGCGCAGTTTCACGTATGGTAACGATGGAAACAAAAATTTCCAAGAAAAGAGGCATTTGGAACGAAAAAAAGTATTTTGCCCCGTTTCACGATCGTTACGGCAATCAATCGTAGCGCGTCATATCAGGCGCGATCTCAAGCGCCCAGACATCTATACCGCCAGTAACATTAAAAACATCTTTAAATCCATATTCCTCAAGGAAAATTCCGGCATGGCGACTGCGAACACCATGATGACAGATAATGGCGATTGGTCGATCTTGCGACAGTTCGCCAAATCTATTGTGCAATTCCGACAACGGAATATGCACAGACTCCCCGATCATACAGATTTCAACTTCCCAATCTTCACGCACATCAAGAAGACAGATCGATGACTTCTGTTCAAGGCGCTGGGCCAATTCGCGGCATGAAAGTTCCTGAACCATCGGCCCCTGCATCTTGTCGCACGTACAAAAAGAATTGCCCGGAACGTTCCGGGCAATATCTTGGATCAGAAGACGAAGCTTTCGACCGGCTCAAAGCCCGGAAGATACGGAATGTTTGCATCAAACAGATCGCGATGACCAACAACGCCGTTTTCGCGTTCATAAAGACGCGCGATGCCGACTTTACCAGCTTCACGAACAACTGCCAGAAGACGGCCACCTTCGGCCACCTGATCAAGAATCGCTGCCGGCACTTCACAGACCGCACCATCAAAGACGATAACGTTGTAAGGGGCCTGCTTGGCATAGCCCGACGCCAGATCGCCTTCGACGACGATTACGTTGTCATAGTTCAGTTTCTGGCATACGGCTTCTGCCGCTGCTGACATTTCCTTGTTGCTTTCAACCGCAACCACGGTTTCGGCAACCCGGGAAATCAGGGCGCTGCCATATCCAAAACCGGCACCGATCACCAGTGCAACATCGGTCTCGGCGATCTGTGCGCTTTGCATCAGACGGGCGATAACCATCGGCTCCATCGCGAAACGACCATCACCAACCGGGATATCTTCATCGACATAAGCAATGCCGCGTTTGCCTTCAGGCAGGAAAAGTTCGCGCGGAACTTCCTCCATCGCAGCGATGACCAGCGGATCGGTAACCTTGTTGGTCCGAACCTGATTTTCCACCATGTTATGGCGTGCGACTTGGTAATCCATGATTATCTGACCTGAAAATTCTCGCGAGAAAAAGACCGCAACAGCCTTCATTGTCCCCAAAGACGTCTGCGGTAGTTGCCCTGTTTATAGTCAGCACATAAGCACCTGACAACATCGGATCAATGTATTGCTACGATTTTAACGTATTGGTAGTGCTATCTGATTGACCATTGCGCGCCAATATCGCGCCAAAGTTCCAAACAACATGGTGTCGGGCACCTGTTTTGCCTTTTCCAATTTGCATCTCGTATCTCCGCCGGCTTCCGTCCCTGATCTGGTAACTTGATGTATCTCAATCATTTACAGACCGTTTTTGTAGTACGAATTCTTCGAAAAATTGAGTTAGCATCACTTGAATTAGCAAAACAGCGCCTAAACATATGGCAAAGCAGGGTTAATGGGGGCGAATGGGATTGCCCACCAGTCTCCTGATACCTGATACCTGCTTCCTGACAGCTCGATTTTTTCATTACCAAACCGAATTTGCTTGTGACATCCAGGGGAATACAATGCGTGACAATGGACCGGTAACGAACCGCGAAGTTCTGATGAAGGACAAGGATATCCTTGTCTCGAAAACAGATTCTGGCGGGCGGATCATCTTTGCCAACAAGTCCTTCGTCGACATTAGTGGCTTTAACGAAGATGAGTTGGTTGGATCGCCACACAATATTGTCCGCCACAACGACATGCCCAAAGAGGCCTTTGCCAATCTTTGGCAAACCATCAAGGCAGGACTGCCCTGGCAGGGTCTGGTAAAGAACCGCGCCAAGAATGGCGATCATTACTGGGTCCGTGCAAACGTAACCCCGACGATCGAAAATGGCGAGATTACCGGCTACGTCTCTATCCGCACCAAGCCCACTGATTTTGAAAAGAAAGAAGCCGAGCGCGTTTACGCCGATATCCGTAAAGGCCAGGCAAAAAATGTCGGCCTGGAATATGGTGAAATCGTCCAAACCACAGCAAAGGCCAAGTTTGCCAACTTCATGTCCAGCATCAAAGGCAGCCTTACCGTTGCCTTTGGAACAATGATTGTCTTGATGCTTGTTCTTGGTGGATATGCGCTTAACGGTGAATACAAAACGCAGCTATCACTGGAAAGTCTGTTTCATAACCGCGTCAAACCGTTGAACCTGTTAAAACAGATATCTGATGACTATGCCGTTTTCGTCGTGGACGCATCCCACAAGGTCCGCAACGGCAATTTCACATGGGAAGAAGGCATTGAAAGCCTTGATTTGGCGAAAACCCGGATCAAATCCAACCTCGATGTATATCTCGCCCGCGAACTGGGCCGACGTGAAACCCCGATCGTTCAAGATGTTAAGACAATGCTGCCGGTCGCGGATGAGCTTGTAGATCGTCTGCGCAAAATCTTTGTCGCAAAGGACAGTGCGGCGCTTGATGCCTTGGTAAAGAACGAGCTTTATCAGAAAATTGACCCACTGACCGAACAGATCGGTAATCTTTCGGTTTTGCAAAACCTGATTGCAAACGAACGGGTTGAAGATGCCGAAAACACATTCTTCTCGACCGTCGCAATCGAAATCATAGTACTGCTGATTACTGTCGCACTCACAGTCATTTACGGCATTTGGCTGATCCGGAAACTCACCCGTCCGCTTGCGCAGATGGAAAGCGATTTTGATGCGATTGAATCCAACGATTCCAGTTATGTCATCAAGATGCCGAGTGTGTCTGACTTCAAACCGGCAATTCAGCAACTCCGCGCCCTTCACGCGAAACTTTGCTATAACAAGCTTGAACGCGAAGAAAACGACGCCAAGGCCAATACCCAGCGTATTGGCGCGTTGCGTGGCCTTGCCGAAACGGTTGAAAAAGAACTTCAAAAAGTTGTCCAATCCATCATCGATCAGACACAGCGCTTGAACTCTGCGGCTGGCGAGATGGCAGGATCGTCTGAACGGGTATCCGAAAACTCGGAAAGTGTTGCGGCGGCCGCCCACGAAGCACTTGCCAATGCCGAAACAGTTTCCGGCGCGTCTGAAGAACTTGCGGCATCGATCCGCGAAATCACCCGTCAGATCGAAGAAGCCACCACCCTTACGGCCGAAGCCAATCAGGCAGGTGAAAGTGCCGAGCAAACTGTTAACTCATTGCAAGACAGTGTTAGCAAAATCGGTGAAGTTGCCGAACTTATCAGCGACATTGCTGCCCAGACCAACCTTTTGGCCCTGAACGCAACGATTGAAGCGGCACGTGCCGGTGACGCAGGCAAGGGCTTTGCCGTTGTCGCCCAGGAGGTCAAAAACCTTGCCAACCAGACAGCCAAATCAACCGAGGAAATTTCCCGTCAGCTTGGCGAAATCCAGAATGTGACGGAATCGGTTGTTTCCACGGTTCAGCAAATGACCGCCAGCATCCGTCGCGTTGACGAAGTTGCTTCGAGCGTTGCTGTTAACGTCCGTCAGCAAGATAACGCCACGCAGGAAATCGCCCGCAACGTTATTCAGACGGCCGAGGCCTCCAACGAAGTTACGGAAAAAATCGGCCATGTTGCCTCCGAGGCCCAAGACAACCTCGAACGCGCAGCACAGATGAACAAGATTGCCGAAGAAGTCGATGATAGCATTGCTGAACTTCGTGCAAGCCTTGTTCGAATCGTCCGCACCGCAACACCGGAAGTCAACCGCCGCAAAGATCCTCGTTTTGATGTACAGCTTGGCGTCACTGTGAAATTTGGTGGTCGGTCCATCAAGGGGCAAACAATCGACCTTTCGATGGGCGGCAGCAAAGTTTCCCTGTCCGAACCGATCCCCGAGGGCGCAGCAGGTGAAATCCATATCGAAGGTCCCGGTGCAACTGTCCCGTTCAAAGTCGAACATGCACTCGATACGATTGCCAATCTTGATTTCGCACCAAGCAAGGAGCGCGAAGAGAAAATCGGGCCGTGGCTTAAGCGCAGATTTGGCAACGCAACGGCGTAACGCCCCGTCAAAACTTTGCCTGTTTAACAACCACACAAACCGTCCGGGAACATTTCCCGGGCGGTTTGTCTACTCTTGGGCGGAGAAACAACACATTGTTCAAAAAATGTAAAATTGGGTGCTTGACGGGTCGTATTCTATGAGGCTATACACCGCTCCAGCCAACGCGAAGGCGCGATGGCGGAGTGGTTACGCAGAGGACTGCAAATCCTTGCACGCCGGTTCGATTCCGGCTCGCGCCTCCACTGGTCCGGCATAGCTCAGTTGGTAGAGCAAATGA
>NZ_JPWF01000002.1 GCF_003326675.1 Thalassospira profundimaris | reverse complement strand
TCGAAGATCTCAAGCGATTGGTCGCCGAAGCTGTTCTTGCCTATAATACCAAGAGACCACACCTTGCACTGGCCATGCAAACGCCAGAAAGTGTGCATCAAAAAGCCAGCGGCAGACTGCCGCTGGCTATGTGAAAACCGTCAACGTATTTTAGGACGGCACACAAGAAGGGCTTAGGCCCAATCCAGCGTGATGACTTCGCCATCGACCAGTGGCAGATCAACCTCGTTCAGGTTGTTGCCCGGGCCGGACCGGTCGACAATCAGGAAATCACTGTCTTCTTCAAGCACCAGAAGCGGGTGATGCCAGACGTTTTTGGCATAGGTCACGCCCTGCATTCCGTCCGAGAGGAAAGCGCGCAGGTTTTCCGGTTTGGGATCATCGGTGCCCGATGCCACCACGATCAGGAATTTCTGGCCCGAAAGCGGCATGAAGGCCTGTGATCCCAGGGGATGACGTTCCATCATTTTGATTTCAATCGGTTTGGGCCGGGGCGTTCCGCGAAAGATGCTGATGATCGGGGCACCGCCTTCGTCTGCGACATCGACACGTGAAATGTCGTGGAACCGCGTGGTGGTGCCCAGATTGATCGGATAGCTGTCGCGTGCGGTGGCAATCGAAATCACCTCGCCAAACGGGGCGAAGGCATCCGGGGTCAGATGTTCGACCGTAAGCTTCATAACGGCAAGTTCCCTTATTTGGTGGCGGGTTTGCCAAGGATACGCAGACGGCTGATACCGCCATCGGGGATCGAGTTGATCCGGATATGGCTTACCGGTCCGTTGACCGACAGGCTTGCGGCATCAAATTCGTGGATATGGTCTGCCTGCATTTTGCTTTCGGGCAGGATGGTCGACCAGAACATCGAACGCGCACGCAGCGACTTGTCCTTTTCACCGTCGACATAGGCACCCTGAATGGAAACACGGTCCGGGTAGTTGCCCTTGAAGTGGCAGGTATCAACGATGATCTTTTCGATCTCGCCCGGATGGCCAAGTTCAATCACCAGCCATTCATTGCCCGGTTCACGGCGACGACGGGTTTCCCAGCCATCCCCCATATTGACCCCGCGGCCCGGTGCCAGAATGGCGTTCGGATTGCCGTAATGGGCATCCGACCAGTCAACAACCACACCACCATTGATCATGGCGGCAAGATCGACCTGTTCGCCCTTGGCGGCCATTTCGGTCCAGTCGCGGTTCGGACGACCATAGACACGCAGACGCGCAACACCACCATCGGGGTAAATGTGCAGGCGGACATGGGTATAGATGGCATCCGAGGTAACGTCGGCATAGTGGTGGGCGCTGGCACCCAGGCCCATCGGCGCAACGATCTCATCCCATTTTGCATCATCGGCCGGATCGCCATTCGGGCAATAGCAGCCTTCAAGCGATGCAGCGGGCGGGAAGTTGCCGGTAAAGTGGCTGGTGTCGATATCAACACCATAAATCCGGCCCGACGTCGCAAGGCGGACAACACAGTAATCATGGCCTTCGACACGTTTGCGGCGGCTTTCCCAGCCATCCATCCATTTGCCGTGATCATCATAGCGATCCGGGTAGAAGATGGCTCCGGCGGTTTGCAGCATGCGCTGTTTGTCGGCAAAGAAATCGTCCGTCGCAAAAATGGCCTCTGCGCCAAGACGTTCATCGGCAAGGTTGACAAACTTCCGTGCAAATTCCGGTGCGTCGTGATTTTCCTGATGGCTCATAATCGTAAAATCCTGAAATGGTCGTTTATTATTCGGTGATCAATTCGGTTTGCCCGAAGTCTGCCCTACAGCGCTTCAAGCCGCAATTTGGCAATGCGATGGACCTGATTGATCGCCTCGTTAAATTCGGTTTCGACGTCGTTTTTCACCCGCCGTTCAAAGGCCGCAAGAATGTCGGTGCGATGGAACCCCTTGACCGCAAAGATAAACGGAAAGCCGAACTTCTGTTTGTAAAGGTCATTCAGCTCGGTAAAGCGGGCCAGTTCATCGGCGCTGCATTGATCAAGGCCCGCCCCCATCTGTTCGTTCTGCGACGATGTCGTCAGATCGGCAAGCGCCAGTTTCCCGGCAAGATCGGGATGGGCACGCAAAAGTGCCAGCTTGTCGGCATCAACCGCCCCGTTGACCACGGCTGCCATGGCATCGGCCAAAGTGGCGGGCGTGTTATGGGCGTCGGTTATGCCGCGATCATAAAGCTGCTCGGCGATCCAGGGACTATGTTCATAGACGCCACCATAATGCGAGACAAAGGCGCTTTTGGCCAATGTGCCGGGCGGGCGGGTTTCAAACAGGGATTTGGTGGTTTCTGACATGGTGTTCTTGTTTCCTGTGCCGGTTTTATCCGCCAAACGGATGATGTTCGCGCCAGTGGCGGGCGATATCGATCCGGCGGGCAAACCAGACGTCATCATGGCTTTGGACATAATCGACAAAACGTTTCAGTGCGGCAAAGCGGCCCGGACGCCCGACCAGCCGGCAATGCAGACCAAGTGACAACATGCGCGGGGTTTCGCCGCCTTCTTCGTAAAGGGTATCGAAGCTGTCCTTGAGATACTGGAAATACTGTTCGCCGGAATTGAAGCCCTGAAGGGCGGCAAAACGCATATCGTTGGCATCAAGGGTATAGGGCACGATCAGATGCGGCTTTTCGGTCTGGGTGCTCCAGAACGGAAGTTCGTCGCTGTAATCATCGGCGTCATAGAGGAAGCCGCCTTCTTCGGCGACGATACGACGGGTATTGGGGCTTGTGCGGCCGGTGTACCAGCCAAGCGGACGTTCGCCGGTCACATCCTTGATGATATCAATCGCCTTGTGCAGATGTTCGCGTTCGATGTCTTCGGGAATGTATTGATAGTCAATCCAGCGATATCCGTGCGAGCAAATCTCGTGACCGTCTTTCATGGCAACTTCGCCAACCTTGGGGTGGCGGGCAAGGGCCATTGCGACGGCAAAGATGGTGATCGGAATTTGACGTTCGCGGAACAGGTTCAGGATGCGCCAGACGCCAACACGCGATCCATATTCATAGATCGACTCCATGCTCATATGGCGGACACCTTCGCGCATGTCAGCACCAACGATTTCCGACAGGAACGCCTCGGAGGCACGATCCCCGTGCAGGACGCAGTTTTCACCGCCTTCCTCATAGTTCAGGACGAACTGAACAGCGACGCGGGCCCCGTTGGGCCAATTGGCCTTGGGCGGGTTTTCGCCATAGCCGATCAAGTCGCGCGCATATGTCTGATCGTTCATCTGAACCTTCTCCTGAATTCTTGCATACCCGGCTTTGTTGTGCGGGACGTTTGGTGTAGCATTAACCATAGGTTACGGCACAGCAAGGAAGAACCTCTGCTGGCCGGGCCGAATAAGTGCCGCACTATCAAGACGGTTTTGATAATGTTCCTGGACGGAAGGTAGGTCGGGCCACGTTTTACGCGGTCTCCCAAGGCTTTTGCCCTGATTGCATTCTATAGTGCCTTAAACTGTTACATTCGTTTTTCAAAGAATTATTGATATAGTTTCACTTTATCCCCTCTTTCCCGAGGGTGGGTCCTAATGCGACCCTTTTTAAATCGCTCAAAATTGGTTCGGCACAGAATTACATAACCAGAATGCCGACCACGGGGAGAAGCGATCGACCACAAAATTAAGAAGAAGAGAGAGGAGGCCCGGCATGGGACGACTGACTACCCATGTATTGGATACGGCAAAAGGCTGTCCGGCTGCTGGAATCCGTATTGAGTTGCACCGATTTGGCAATGGTCATGATGATCTGGTTGCCGAAGCCGTGACCAATGCCGATGGCCGCACCGATGCGCCGATGCTTGAAGGCGCCTCTTTCAAACCCGGTGAATATCAGCTTGTTTTCCATGCCGGGGATTATTTCGATGCGATTGGCGCAAAACTTCCCGATCCCAAATTCCTTGATCAGGTCGTGATCCGGTTCGGCATTTCGGACGGGCAGGCGCATTATCATGTGCCGCTGTTGCTGTCGCCGTTCGGCTATTCCACCTATCGCGGAAGCTGAGGTCGATCATGGTGCATGCGACCGGTTCTTTCCGTTCTGATATCCGTTTCCTTCTGGGGGACGAAGAGCGCAGCCTGCGTGATATTGATCCGCAGATGACCGTGCTTGAATATCTTCGTCTGTCCGAACGCAAATCAGGCACCAAGGAAGGCTGTGCCGAGGGTGATTGCGGTGCCTGTACGGTTGTTTTGGGGGAGCCGGATGGCAAGGGCGGTATGGCCTATCGTACGGTCAATGCCTGCATCCAGTTCGTGCCGACCCTTGATGGCAAACAGCTTTTGACGGTCGAGCATCTTAAATCCAGCGACGGCACTCTTCATCCTGTGCAGCAGGCGATGGTGGACACCCATGGATCGCAATGCGGGTTCTGCACGCCGGGCTTTGTCATGAGCCTTTATCAGCTTTGGCTTGATGGCGGGGAAGATGACCGGGGTGCGATCAATGATGCGCTGGCCGGGAACCTGTGCCGTTGCACCGGCTATGGCCCGATCATCGAGGCCGCCCGCAAGGCCGGCGGAGTTGCCGCCAATGACGCGGGCGAACAAAAACGCCGTGCGGATGTTGCGGCCCGTCTGAGTGCCATGGTCGATGGTGCAGGCACGCTTGCACTTGAACAGCCGGCCGGGCGCTATTACGCGCCGCAAACATCTGACGAGCTTGCCGCACTTCTGGTCCAGCATCCCGATGCCACGGTTCTGGCCGGGGGGACGGATGTTGGTCTTTGGGTGACCAAGATGCTCAAACGTTTGGACCCGATCATTTATATTGGCGATGTCGCAGACCTGAAATCGGTCAGCGAAACCGAAGATGCCCTGATCATCGGAGCGGGTGTGACCTATAGCCGCGCCCATGATGCGCTGGGTCAGGTTGCTGCCGATGTCGGGGAACTGGTGCGCCGTATCGGTTCGCGGCAAATTCGTAATGCCGGAACCGTGGGCGGGAATATTGCCAATGGCTCGCCGATTGGTGATACGCCACCGGCCCTGATTGCGCTTGGTGCCAAGATTGTTCTGCGCATGGGCGATGTAACGCGTGAAGTCGCGCTTGAAGATTTCTTTGTCACCTATGGCAAGCAGGACCGTCAGGCGGGCGAGTTTGTGCAAAGCGTGATTGTGCCCAAACCGGCCGAAGGCGTGGTGTTCAGGGCCTACAAGATTTCCAAACGGTTTGATCAGGATATTACCGCGGTGCTTGGTGCCTTTGCGATCAAGGTTATCGAAGACAAGGTTGCTGATTTCCGTGCGGCATTTGGCGGCATGGCAGGCACCCCGATGCGGGCCGCCAAATGCGAAGCCGCCCTGATCGGGCAGGACTGGAATGAAGCCAGCCTGAATGCGGCGCAACTGGCACTGGCCAAGGATTTCGCGCCGATGACCGATATGCGGGCATCGAAAGAATACCGGATGCTGGTTGCCCAGAACCTTTTGACCAAGTTGTTTATCGAAACCAACACACCCGAAATTGCCACCCGCCTTGTCGGCAAGGAGGCAGCCCATGTCTGATCAGAAAGCCAAGGTGGAAATGGATGATCTGGTCGCGCCGACCGCCGGTCTTTCGGGTGGGGTGCGGTCGAGTTCCAAACATGATAGCGGCCCGAAACATGTGGCGGGCGAAGCGGTCTATATCGATGACATTATCGAACCCTATGGCACGCTTCATCTGGCACCCGGTGCGGCAAATATCGCGCATGGCAAGATCAAGAAGATGGATCTGTCCAAGGTGCGTTCGGCCCCCGGTGTGGTTTGCGTTCTGACCGCTGATGATGTGCCCGGTGTCAATGACGTGTCCCCGGCCCATACCCATGATGATCCGGTTTTGCCCGATGGCATCGTGCAGTTCTATGGGCAGCCGGTATTTTGCGTCGCCGCCGAAACCCGGGCGCAGGCCCGTGCAGCGACCAAACTTGCAGAGATCGAATATGAAGAACTGCCAGCGGTTCTGTCGATTGATGCGGCACTGGAAAAGCAGCAATTCGTCGCCCCGCCGCATGTGATGAAACAGGGCGATGCCAAATCAGCCCTTGCCAAGGCCAAGCATCGCCATGCCGGGCGGATGGAAATTGGCGGGCAGGATCACTTTTATCTGGAAGGGCAGATCACCTTTGCGATCCCGCAAGAGGATGGCGACGTTCTTTTGCATTGTTCGACCCAGCATCCATCGGAAGTACAGCACAATATCGCCAATGTGCTTGGCCGTCCGGCCAACGCAGTAACCGTCGAAGTGCGCCGTATGGGTGGTGGATTTGGTGGCAAGGAAACGCAGGCATCGCAATGGGCGGCACTGGCAGCCATTGTTGCGGTGAAAACCGGACGTCCGGCCAAGTTCCGTCTGGACCGTGATGATGATATGGTCATGACCGGCAAACGCCATGACTTTATCGTCGATTATGATGTCGGTTTTGATGATGACGGGCGGATTTGCGGCCTTGATATTCAATATGCCGCCAATTGCGGCTTTTCGGCCGATTTGTCGGCGGCGATTGCCGACCGTGCGATGTTCCATACCGACAATGCCTATTACCTTGGCGATGTTGAAATCAGATCATATCGCTGCAAAACCAACCTTGTGTCCAATACCGCATTCCGCGGATTTGGCGGGCCGCAGGGGATGGTGGCGATTGAACGCATCATTGATGAAATCGCCATGACCATCGGGCGCGATCCGATGGACGTGCGTATCGCCAACTATTATGGCACCACGGATCGCAACACGACGCCATATCACATGCTGGTCGAAGATAACGTTTTGCCGGAACTGACCGACGATATCATCAAGGCCAGTGACTATCGCAAACGCCGCGCCGAGATCGATGCGTTTAATGCCCAAAGTCCGGTTTTGAAAAAGGGCCTGTCCTTGACGCCGGTGAAGTTCGGCATTTCCTTTACCACCACCTTCCTTAACCAGGCGGGTGCGTTGATCCATATCTATCAGGATGGATCGGTGCATCTGAACCATGGTGGCACGGAAATGGGGCAGGGGCTTTTCATCAAGGTTGCCCAGGTCGTCGCCGAAGAATTCCAGATCGACCTTGATCAGATCAAGATCACCGCGACCAATACCGGCAAGGTACCAAACACATCGGCCACGGCGGCATCAAGCGGGGCGGATATGAACGGCATGGCTGCGCGTGATGCGGCAATGACGATCAAGAACCGCCTGATCGAATTCGCAGCCGAAAAGTATGGTGTGGCCGAAGTACTGGTACGCTTTGTGCCGGGCAAGATCATTGTCGGGGATGTGGCGGAACTGGCCTTTGCCGATTTGATCAAGCAGGCCTATCTGGCGCGTGTGTCGCTGTCGGCGACCGGCTATTATGCGACGCCGAAAATCCATTATGACCGTGAAACTGCATCGGGGCGGCCGTTCTATTACTTTGCCTATGGCATGGCCTGTTCCGAGGTTCTGATTGATACCCTGACCGGCGAAAACAAGGTCACGCGGGTGGATATCATTCATGACGTCGGACGGTCGCTGAACCCGGCGATTGACCGGGGGCAGATCGAAGGCGGCTTCATTCAGGGCATGGGGTGGCTGACATCCGAAGAATTGTGGTGGGATGGCAAAGGCAATCTGCGCACCCATGCGCCGTCGACCTATAAAATTCCGGCCTGTTCGGATCGCCCGGATGATTTCCGGTTGGAGCTTTGGTCTTCCGGACGCAATGTGGAAAAAACCATTCATCGTTCGAAGGCTGTTGGTGAACCGCCCCTGATGCTGGCGATTTCGGTGCATCGTGCGATTGCCGATGCGGTGGCATCGGTTGCGGGGCACAAGGTGGTGCCAAACCTTGATACACCGGCAACACCCGAAGCGGTTCTGTATGCGGTGGCCGATGTCGCCAAGCGCATGATAGAACAATCCGGTCAGCCGGTTTCGGTTGCAGGGGAATGAAGCCATGACCCTGTCGCTGCGCGATCACATTGATGTTCTGTCTGCACCCGGCCCGGTGATGCTGGTGTCGGTGGCCGCGATCAAGGGATCGACCCCGCGCGAAGTCGGGGCGTTCATGTTGATTGCGGGGGGGCAGGTTGCGGGCACGATTGGCGGCGGCAATCTTGAACATCAGGTGACCTTGCGGGTGCGTGCGCAGTTTGGCAGCGATCAGGCATTGATCCCGACGTCGGAGATTGTGCGGTTCCCGTTGGGGCCGGGGCTTGGTCAATGTTGCGGTGGGTCGGTCGAGGTCGGGTTCCATCTGCTTGATAGCGCCCGGAAGGCCGATCTTTGTGCGGTGCTGGACGATGTTGCCCGCCAGCCGGTTTCGCAATCGGGGCGCTGGTTGATGATGCCGGTTTCGGCCGGTGGGGCCGGGTGGCAGATTGCCGGTGCAGACAGTGCGCAGGCGGCAATGCTGGCGTCCGGTTTTGGCACCCAGCGCGGCGGGGTTGTCGCCCTGAATGGTGTGCAGACATTATGTTTGCGTCTTGACGACGCATTGACCCCGCTTTGGGTTTTCGGGGCCGGGCATGTGGGCAAGGCAGTTGTGCAGGCCTTGGCACCGTTGCCGTTTGACATTCATCTTGTCGATTCGCGTGAAGATTATCTGGCAGGGATCGGCGGCAAAAACCTTCATATCTGCCAAAGTGATAGGCCGGAGCTGGAAGTTGCCGACATTCCGGCAGGCGCACATGTCCTGATCCTGACGCATAACCATGCGCTTGATTTTGATATCTGCCGGGCAGCTTTGATACGGGGTGATCTTGGATTTGTCGGCATGATCGGCAGCCAAACCAAACGTGCGCGCTTTGTGCGACGTCTTTCTGATCGTGGGTTGGGGGCGGTTGAAATCGGCCGTTTGACCTGCCCGATTGGGATTCAAGGCATTACCGGCAAACAGCCGGTGGTGATTGCGGCATCGGTTGCCGCGCAATTGTTGTCCGTGCGCGAAGCACAGATGGCACAAAATCAGACGACCAAATCCGCTTCGGACGGGGTCGTGTGATTTTAAAACCTTCATTGAAGGTGTTTTTAATGATAAAGGGCCGCGAAATGACGGCCCAATCAGGTGATCTGGGGACCAGATCAGGGGTTTCGTAAAGGAGATTTGGCTGTGTGTGACGCCAAAGGCCATATGCGCCATGCCGTGAATTTGTCGCGGAAAAAAATGGAAGAGGGATGCGGTGGTCCGTTCGGGGCAATCATTGTTCGCAATGGCGAAGTGATTGCCGAAGGATGGAACAATGTGACCTCCAACAATGATCCGACTGCCCATGCAGAGGTCAGCGCCATTCGTGCTGCCTGTACGTCGCTGGGTACATTCAATCTGTCGGGTTGTGAAATCTATACCAGTTGCGAACCCTGCCCGATGTGCCTTTCGGCAATCTATTGGGCCCGTCTTGACAAGATTTATTATGCCAATGGCCGCGAAGATGCTGCTGCCATCGGTTTTGATGATCAGTTCCTGTATGATGAAGTGGCAAAGCCGATCCATGATCGTTCCTTGCCAATTGTTCATGTCGATTTGCCCGAAGCGCGCGAAGTATTTGCCGCCTGGGACGCCAAAACCGACAAGATCGCATATTGAGACCGTTTGATTGCAATCCGTTATGCGGTAAAACCGCAAATGCCTTGTAAATCATATCGCTAAATAGGGGTGGCAACAGTGACGTCAATGACCGGTGATGCCGGGGCAGAAGCAATGAAGGGGAATGCACCTGCGCAGTTGGAAGTGCGCGGCGTGACCAAGGCCTTTCCGGGCTGTCTGGCCAATGACGATATCAGTTTCCGTATCGAGCCTGGCGAAATCCATGCGCTGCTCGGTGAAAACGGCGCAGGCAAAAGTACGCTTGTGAAAATCATTTATGGCGTGCTTCAGGCCGATCAGGGCGACCTGATCTGGGAAGGCAAGCCGGTAACGATCCATAGTCCGCATGACGCGCGCGAAATGGGCGTTGGTCTGGTGTTCCAGCATTTCTCGCTGTTTGAAACCATGACCGTGCTTGAAAATATCGCGCTTGCCATGAACGATGTGCGCGATATGGCGGTCCTGCGTCAGAAAGTGATCGAGGTCGAAAAGACCTATGGCCTGCCGCTTGATCCCGATCGCCATGTCTATACGCTTTCGGTTGGTGAACGTCAGCGCATCGAGATCGTGCGCTGTCTGTTGCAGAACCCCAAGCTGCTTATTCTGGATGAGCCGACCTCGGTTCTGACGCCGCAGGAAGTCGAAAAGCTGTTTGAGACGCTCCGTCGTCTGGCCGATGAAGGCTGTGCGATCCTTTATATCAGCCACAAGCTGCACGAGGTCAAAGCACTGTGTCAGCGTGCGACCGTCCTGCGCGGTGGCAAGGTGGTTGGCGGCTGTGACCCGCGCGAGGAAACCGCAAAATCCATGGCCGAAATGATGATCGGTCAAAAACTGGTTGCGCCTGATCGTGGTAAGCAGCGCGAGTTTGGCGATGTCCGTCTGGATGTGACCGACCTTTCGCTGATCAGTGACGAGCAGTTTGGCACTCACCTTAAGAACATCAATCTTCAGGTCCGTGGCGGCGAGATCATGGGCGTTGCCGGTGTTGCCGGGAATGGCCAGAACGAACTGTTCCAGGCGCTTGCCGGTGAGACCGAACATGAGGCCGCCCCGGACAGCATCAAGATTGACGGCAAATCGGTTGCCCATTTCGGCCCGCGTCGCCGTCGCCGTCTTGGCGCGGCCTTTGTGCCTGAAGAACGTAATGGACATGGTGCCGTCCCTGATATGAGCCTGTCGGAAAACGGGTTCCTGACGGCGTTCCGTCGTATGGCGCTTGCCGCGCGTGGTTTGATCCGTGAAGTTCCGACCCGATCCTTTGCCGATAACATCATCAAGACATTTGATGTGCGCACGACTGGTTCGGGTGCCGAGGCAGGGTCGCTTTCGGGCGGTAACCTTCAGAAATTTATCGTCGGGCGTGAAATCCTTCAGGACCCGGGTGTTCTGGTGATTTCGCAGCCGACCTGGGGTGTCGATGCCGGTGCGGCCAGCGCCATTCATCAGGCCTTGCTTGATCTGGCGGCCAAGGGCACGGCGGTTCTGGTGATTTCCCAGGATCTCGACGAGATTTTTGCCATCTGTGATTCGGTTGTGGTGATGTCGGAAGGCAAAATGTCCAAACCGCGCCCGATGGCCGATGTCAGTATTGAAGAAATTGGTCTGTTGATGGGGGGGCTTCATGATCTTGAAGCCGACGCGACCCCGGCGAACGACACCGCAGAAGTAGGAGGTCGCGTTGGTCAGGCTTGAACCCCGTCGCCAGCACTCACAGGCGATGGTTTATCTGTCGCCGGTTCTGGCAATTTTCATGACGCTGGTGGTTGGCGGGATCATCTTTGCCTTTATGGGCAAGAACCCGTTCGACGCGCTTTATACGTTCTTCATTTTGCCGATCAATAACAGCTATGGGATTTCCGAGCTGTTTGTGAAGGCAACCCCGCTTGTCATCATTGCGGTTGGTCTTTCCCTTGGTTTCCGGGCGAATGTCTGGAATATCGGGGCCGAGGGCCAATTGACCATGGGGGCGATTTTCGGCGGTGGTCTGGCACTTTATTTCCATGACAGCGAAAGCGCATTTTTGCTGCCGGCGATGTTTGTTCTGGGTGCCATTGGCGGTGCGTTCTGGGCTGCGATCCCGGCCTTGCTGCGCACCAAATTCAATGCCAACGAAATCCTGACCAGCCTGATGTTGACCTATGTGGCGACGCTATTCCTGAGCTTCCTGGTTCATGGTCCGTGGCGTAACCCCGAAGGGTTCAACTTCCCGGAATCGCGTCCGTTCCCGGATGCCGGTTTGCTTCCGATCATTTATGACGGCACGCGCGTGCATCTTGGTACGGCGGTAGCGGTGTTTGTGGTGATTGCCGGTTGGTTGTTGCTGTCTAAATCGGTGATCGGGTTCCAGCTTCGCGTGGTTGGTAAGGCCCCGCAGGCCGCCCGCCATGTCGGTTTCCGTCAGAAACGCATGGTGTGGTTTACCCTGTTGCTGGGTGGTGCTCTTGCCGGTCTTGCCGGTTTGTTCGAGGTTGCAGGCCCGATTGGCCAGTTGCAGCCGTCGATTTCACCGGGTTATGGCTTTACCGCGATCATTGTTGCCTTCCTTGGGCGTTTGCATCCGGTCGGCATTCTGTTTGGCGGTTTGATCATGGCGCTGACCTATCTGGGCGGAGAGCTTGCCCAGATTACGCTTGGTCTTCCCAATGCGGTTACCGGGCTTTTCCAGGGGATATTGTTGTTCTTCCTGCTGGCCTGTGACGTTCTGACCAAATATCGCATTCGTTTCGGTTCAACCGCGGCCAAAGGGAGAACCGCATAATGGAATGGCTTGTACCCTTTATCCTGACCGTGATTACCGCATCGACCCCGCTTTTGCTGGCGGCGTCGGGTGAGTTGATCACCGAAAAGTCCGGGGTTCTGAACCTTGGCGTTGAAGGCATGATGCTGGTTGGGGCGATTGCCGGATTTGCTGTTACCGCATCAAGCGGATCGGCCATTCTGGGCATTGTTGCCGCGGTGATTGCCGGTGTTTTGATGTCGCTGATCTTTGCGTTCCTGACCTTGACCCTGATGGCCAATCAGGTGGCAACCGGCTTGGCACTGACCATTTTCGGGATCGGATTTTCCGCCCTTGTCGGTTCGAAGTTTGTCGGTTTCGCGATTGAGCCGCTGCCGGGTCTTTCGATCCCGGGCATCAGCGCTATTCCGGTGGTTGGTCCGATCCTGTTCGGGCAGGATTTCCTGGTTTATCTTTCAATCGCGGCGGTGTTCGGGGTTGGCTGGTTCCTTGCGAAATCGCGCGCGGGCCTTGTCCTTAAGGCGGTTGGGGATTCGCATCATTCGGCCCATGCCATTGGCTATTCCGTGATCAAGATCCGCTATCTTGCCACCATGTTTGGCGGGGCGATGGCGGGGCTTGCCGGGGCGTATCTTTCGCTTTCCTATACGCCGATGTGGGCGGAAAACATGACGGCGGGTCGCGGCTGGATCGCGCTGGCGCTGGTTGTGTTTGCGACCTGGCGTCCGGGCCGTTTGTTGGCCGGGGCCTATATGTTTGGCCTGATTTCGGTGATGCAGCTTCATGCGCAAGGGGCAGGCATTCATGTGCCGAGCCAGTTCATGTCGATGCTGCCATATCTGGCGACGATTATCGTGCTGGTGATTATTTCCAGTGACCGTGCGAAAATCAGACTGAATGCGCCTGCCTGTATCGGTCAGGCGTTCCGGCCGGCCCATTAAGGGCCGGTCTGCTTGGGGGACAGGAACGCGCCAAATGATGTTCCGGCCCATCGGGAGGAAAGATCATGCCGGACCAAAACTCACACAAGGCGATTGGCAAAACCGGTTAAAAGTGTGATCGGTTTGACTGAGTCTTGGTTACGGTGTGAACGTGTCATTGATTGCTTAGTGGATTGTGTTTAAATCCTGATCTGCTGATTAACAGGGAGACCTAAACGAATGAATGCAAGCTTCATGAAGCGCACGATTGCTGCTGTGGCAGCGGTTGGTGCTCTTGCGACCGGCATGGGTGCAGCCCAGGCCGAAGATGTTAAAGTCGGCTTTGTCTATGTTGGTCCGATTGGTGACCATGGCTGGTCCTACCGCCATGACATCGGTCGTCAGGCCATCGTGGCTGAAACCGGTGCCGAGACCAGCTTTGTCGAGAGCGTTCCGGAAGGTGCAGACGCCGAGCGTGTGATCCGTCAGATGGCCCAGACCGGCCACAACCTGATCTTCACCACCTCGTTCGGTTACATGAACCCGACCGAAAAAGTTGCCAAGCAGTTCCCGAACGTGAAGTTCGAACATGCAACCGGCTACAAGCGTGCCGACAACCTGTCGACCTATGCCGCACGTTTCTATGAAGGCCGTTATGTTGCTGGCGTCATCGCCGGTAAAATGACCAAGTCGAACATCGTTGGTTACGTCGGTTCGTTCCCGATCCCCGAAGTTGTGCGTGGCATCAACTCCTTCATGATGGGCGCATGGTCGGTTAACCCGGACGTCAAAGTGAAAATCGTCTGGGCGAACACCTGGTATGATCCGGGCAAGGAAGGCGATGCTGCCAAGGCGCTGATCGACCAGGGTGCAGACATCATGGTTCAGCATACCGACAGCCCGGCACCGCTTCAGGTTGCTGAAAACCGTGGCGTTCTTGGTTTCGGTCAGGCTTCTGACATGATCAAGTTCGCACCGAAGGCACAGTTGACCGCAATTGTTGATAACTGGGACAAATACTATGTCGCACGTGCCAAAGCAGTTGCTGATGGTACCTGGACGTCGACCGACACCTGGGGCGGCATCGACAGCGGTATGGTTGACATGGCTCCGTACACCAACATGCCTGATGACGTAAAAGCACTGGCAGAAGCAACCGAAGCTAAAATTGCTTCGGGTGAATTCCACCCGTTCACCGGTCCGATCTATGACCAGGCTGGCGAACTGCGTGTGAAGGAAGGCGAACTTGCTGATGACGGCATGCTGCTTGGCATGGACTGGTACATCAAGGGCATTGATGCCGAACTGCCGAAATAAGTCAGACTTCCGGTCTTTGCTGATCGGTTAAATGACGCAGCCCCGTGCATTGATTTGCGCGGGGCTTTTTCTTTATGACGGATTCTTGGGGCGGATGCGGGCCGGGGCTTCGGTCTTTTCATAGGCGATCATTTCGGTGCGGGGGTGAAGAATCGCATAAAGGGCCGCCCGCCAGCCATGCAGCTTGACCTTGTGTTCGCGGGCCTGACCGGCCCAGCGTTCGCGAAACAGTTCCATGTCTTCTCGTCGTGCAAAATAGATCACCATATCGACGAAGGGTGCCGATTGGTTGGATCGTGGCAATTCAATATTGCGAATTCCCATCGTCCACATATCGCTGCGCACGTTTTTATCGAGCCAGTCAAGAACGCCTTGGGCCGAATGTCGTTCGTGGATAACCACACGATATGGAAAGTTTCGCAAATCTTTGCTCATGAAATCCCCTTGGGATGGGTGCCCGTATTGATCCACGAAGGTCAGTACTTCTTGATATATATGTTTTTTCGGTGTTTGACTAATTCGAGAGTCAAATTTGGATGCGGGCTGGATGTGGTCTTCGGACGAGTTTCACGAATATAACAAACTGATTCCGCAATTTTACGAAGCTGCGATTTCACCGGAACTGTGGTCCGAACGGTTAGACTGGCTGGCTGGTCTGTTGCGTACGCGCAATGCGATCATCATGCATATCGAAAATATCCGGCCTGAAATTTCCGAATACTCGTTTCATGCCAATAGCTGGGTGCCCGGCGAAGCAATTGCCGAATATCTGAGCCTTGGTCTGAACCAGAATGATGGTTCGGCCTATTTCCACGAACAGGAGCTTTATCACTTTTCGGTCGGCGACGATGTCCGTCACCAAAATGGTGATATGGCGCCATCCCGGTTTTATCCGTGGCTTGAAAAAACCACCGGATGCAATCAGGCCGCAGGGATGTGTGTTTCCAAGGATGCTGCGGGCTATGACATTCTGACCGTCCATTATCGTGATGACGGGCCGTTCATCCCGTCCGAAGCCACGGATAAACTGCGTTTCATTGGCCCGCACCTGACCAAGGTTCTGGAAATGAACCGGCCGGTTCATCTTTTACGCCATCGATATGGGGCGTTTCTTGACGTGCTCGATCGGCTGCGCATCGGTGTTGCGATCCTGAATGCCAATGGCGAAATCGTCGTCATCAACGAGGAATTCAGCCGCATCCTTGATAGCCGGGATGCGCTGATTGTCGGGGCAGGGCAAAAGCTTACAGCGAAGGATGATAAGGATGCCCGACGGTTGTCGAATGCAATTCAGGCATTGGGGCAGCGGGCCTTTATCGAAAAGGCATCAGAAAACCTGCGCCTGAACAGCCGGATCAATGAAAGCAGTGCCTATTTGCTTGACCTGGCACCGCTGCGCGAACGACATGGTACGTTTGGCGGCCAGTTTTCCGGCGTATTGGCAACCGTTGTCGATCCGTTCTGGTACACCGATATCAATACCGACCTTTTGAACCGGCACTTTTCCCTGACCAGAACCGAAACGGATGTTTTTGACGCTGTTTTGCGCGGTTTAAGCAATAGTGAAATTGCAGAACATCTGGGCAAGGGACCGGAAACGGTCAAGTCGCAACTTGCCAGCGTCTATCGCAAGACCGGGGTAAATGACCGCCTTGAGCTGGTTCGTCTGGCGGTTCAAATGATCATTCCGCTAAACGAAGATAGTGTCGGCTACAGATAGCTGCCTGGCGATGTGTTTGCGCGTCGAGAAATCAGGAAGCGGCGTGTTTTATCCAGGTGGCGGGTGCTTTCGTGCCGGAAAAGTCGGTGCATCGATGCGCATAAGCCACGTGTTTGTTTCAACCTGTTACCATTTTTATCTTGGATTGGCAGACGTTTATGCCTCTAATAACAGACTTGTCGCATAAATAGACCGCAGGGGCTGATCGCACGTGACTTTCAGTGACAAGAAATTTGCTCTTTTGAACCAAATGATTCCCTTGTTGTACGAAGCTGCTATTGCGCCGGAACTTTGGGAAGATCGACTGGATTGGCTTGCAGGTGAATTGCGTTGCAAGAATGCCATCGCGGTACATGTCGAAAATGTACGACCCGAAATCTCCGAATACTCCTTCCACTCCAATAGCTGGATCACACAGGCATCAATTGATGAATATCTGAGCCTCGGTCTTAATCAGAATGACAGCTCTGCCTATTGTCATCAGCTTGATCTTTATGAGTTCTCGATTGGCGATGAAGTGCGTCATCGCAACGGAGACAGATCCCCGTCACGCTTTTACCCATGGCTGGAAAAGGTCACAGGATGTAATCAAGCAGCGGGCATGTGTGTTTCAAGGGATGCCAGCGGTTATGACATTCTGACCGTCCATTACCGCGATGATGGTCCGTTTGATCCGGTAGAGGCGGCAGAGAAACTGCGCTTTATCGGGCCGCACATGACGAAAGTCCTCGAGATGAATCGTCCTGTTCATCTGTTGCGACATCGCTATGGTGCGTTCTTGGATGTTCTGGACCGATTGCGCATTGGCGTGGCCATTTTGAATGGCAAAGGCGAGATCATTATCATCAATGAAGAATTCAGTCGCATTCTTGACAGTCGGGATGCTCTGATTGTTGGTGCGGGGCAAAGACTTACCGCGCGCGATGGTCAGGATGCGCGGCGGTTGGCGAGTGCTGTTCAGAAACTGGGCCAACCCGACCTTTTCAGCAAGTCTTCGGAAAATCTTCGGTTTAACAGCCGCGTGAATGAAAGCAGTGCCTATTTGCTTGATCTGGCCCCTTTGCGAGAACGACAGGGGACATTTGGCGGGCAGTTTTCCGGTGTGCTGGCAACAGTTGTCGATCCCTTCTGGTATACCGATATCAATACGGATCTTCTCAAACATCATTTTGCACTGACGCGGACCGAAACAGATGTGTTTGATGCGGTGTTACGCGGACTGAGCAACAGTGAAATCGCGGATCATCTGGGCAAGGGACCGGAAACGGTGAAATCGCAACTGGGCAGCGTTTACCGCAAGACAGGGGTCAAAGACCGGCTGGAACTGGTAAGACTGGCCGTGCAAATGATCATTCCGCTCAATGAGGAGAAGGCCTCGTCAAAATGAGTTTCGGTATCTTGCCGAACAAGGGATGCCGGGTCTGGTTCCAGTGCGGAAACGCAGACCCGAATGGATGCCGGAATTCGGATCGCGACATCAAACAGCATCCCAAAAGCCGGTGTTAACCGACCTTCTGGCCAAGGTCGAGTTCGCGGGTCTCGACCAGACCACGTTTCTTGCTAACCTTGGTATATTTGACAGGCCATTTGTGGGTTTGCGAATAGAACCAGGTGCGGGTATTCGATTTGTCCTTGCAGACGACCTCGTAGGTCGGGATCGTGGTGGTGCCAAGGGTGACCATTGCGATGCCTGCAACGCTGCATTCACGGTTGCTGGACCATGTGTCGGTTCCGTCGGTGCCTTCGATCGCATAGCTTTCGGTGTTGCCGACCTTCAGCGGCCAGATATCGCCGGTATGTTCAAGTGTCTGGCTGCCGGTCGAGCTTTCGCAATTTTCCCATTTTACGTCGGGTGAAACGAAGCCTGCCCCTTCAAATGTGCAGCCAGCACCCGGACCTTCGGTGACTTCGAAGCTGAAGGTGTCTGCTCCAACTGCTGTCACGGTCGTGGTTTCATGTTTACCATTCAGGTAATAGGAATATGTATCACCGACTGCCAGTTCCGGTTTCTGCAATGACAGCAAACTGACATTGGTGGTGCGAACGACATTGTCTGTTGTTTGGCATGCCGCCAAGCCTGCAAGCAGGGCGCATGAAAGGGCGATCTTCTTCATCTGGTTCTCCTGATACGTCGAGCCCGGTATTTGGTTGCTATTGTGACTGGATGGGCCCGGGATGCCTCTGCGCTTCTATAAAATGTGAAATTGTTCACGGGCGCATCCCCCGGTCGGGGGAGGAACAAAACGTGCCAGAGTTGCCAGGTTTCAAATATTGCAAATTTTGCAGTCGTTTCGCTGCTTGCTACAGTCAGGAATTCCGACCATTCGCTTAGAGGAATTCTAAAAATTATCGTTGTAAACTGTGCATGAAGCGTATGAAAAATTTACATTTTTTCTTCGCTCTATTAAGGTTGCATGATACTTCAATAATTCAGCTCCCAAGCGACTTGCGCATTGGGATCAAAAAAAAGATTAAACGGGGTGTCAAGGTGAGTGATAAGCGTCCGGTGATCAAGCCATCCGGCAGGGAACGTCACTTCAAGCCACAAGAACTGATCGTTAGCAAAACTGACCTTAAGGGCCATATTACCTATGCTAACGAAGTGTTCTTGCGCTTGTCGGATTACACCGAGAATGAAGTTCTCGGTCAGCCGCATTCCATGATCCGTCATCCCGATATGCCAAGATGCATCTTCAAATTGCTGTGGGACCATATCAGTTCCGGCAAGGAGATCTTTGCCTATGTCCTGAATATGGGGAAACACGGCGACCATTATTGGGTTTATGCCCATGTGACACCGACATTTGATTCCGGTCACAAAGTGATCGGATATCACTCCAACCGTCGGGTTGCTGATCCCGCTATTTTGCGTAGCAAGATCATCCCGCTATATGCGGAGCTTTGCAAAGTCGAAGAAAGTACAAGCAATCGCAAGGACGGCATGAATGCAGCGTCTGAATTGCTTGCCAAGAAACTGTCAGATGCCGGTTTGGCATATGATCAATTTATCCAAAGTCTCTAGGTCCTGACCCTGGGCGTCTCTAAATCGAAGGTTCGAGGTTCGCAATGGCGATATTTGGTGGTTCGAAAGCAGGTATCAAAAAGGCGCTGGACGTTGTTCTGGCTGCTGCAGAAGGTGATTACGAGGCCCGTATCACCAATGTCGACAGTCATCCGGACATGCGCGAGCTGTTTGTTGCGATCAACCGCCTGATCGACCGGAATGACGCGTTCTTGCGCGAAAGTGCGGCGTCGATGGGCGCTGTTTCGGAAAACCGTTATTATCGGCGGATTGTCGAAACCGGCCTTGTCGGTGAATATCTGTCATCGGCCAAGCGTATCAATGCCGCGACCGCATCGATTGAACAGAAACTTTCAGGGTTTTCTGAAATCCTGAGTGACTTCAAAAGCGGATCGTTTGCAGCTGTTGACGATATTGCCAATGCCGCCTCGGCCCTGGCCGAGGCATCGGGCGAAGCCAACACCATTGCCCATGAAACCAGTTCACGTTCGACCAATGTTGCGGCCGCTGCGCGCCAGACCGCAAGCAACGTGACCGAGGTTTCATCAGCGTCCGAGGAACTGAACCAGTCGATCCGTGCTGTGTCCGAGCAGGCCCGTGAATCGGTTGATATCGCCAATCGTGCCAATGGTCTTGCCCAGGAAACTGATGGCCGGATTGGCGAACTTGAAGCTGCGGCTGGCGAGATTGTCGAAGTGGTCAGCTTTATCCGTGATATCGCAGCCCAGACCAACCTTCTGGCCCTGAACGCCACCATCGAAGCCGCGCGTGCAGGCGAAGCCGGAAAGGGCTTTGCCGTCGTTGCCAACGAGGTCAAAAGTCTTGCCAACCAGACCAGCAAGGCGACCGAAAGCATCGAGGAAAAAGTTCAGGACATCCAGAACGCGATTGAACAATCGGTCGGGGCGATCCGCGAAATTGCCAGTGTGATTGATGATCTTGCCGTTCGGTCCGATACGATTTCGGGTAATGTTGAAACCCAGGCCAGCCTGTCATCGAACATCACGCGCAATGTCGAACAGGCATCCAGTGGTGCGCAGGAAGTGACCGACAACATCACCGTGGTGTCCGACATGGCCGGGCGGACCGGTGTTGCCGCCGATACCACACGCGATATGGCCGGACGTCTGGCCGAACAGTCGGAAAATCTGCGCAAGCATCTTGGCGGGTTCCTCGATACCATCGAGAAGCTTCTTTTTACCGCCAAGAAATAGCCGCTTTCACAGCGCAACACATAAACAGGGTGCCAGATATGGCGCCCTGTCGTCATCTCGAAACAAGGAAACGGGGTTATGCGCGTCTTTTTCAATTCCCGTCATGATGCCCATGACGGTGCGGGCGAAATGCATCACGGGCGTATGGTGCCCTGTTTTGAAAATGCCCGGCGTATTCCGATCATTCGTGATGCGGTGGCCCATGCGGTCAAGGCGCAGCTTGTGGATCCCACCGATCATGGCATGAACCCGATCCGGGCCATTCATGATCCCGAATATCTTGATTTCATCGAAAATGCCTGGGTTGAATGGACCAAAGCCGGCAAAAGCGGCGATGCCTTCCCCTATGTCTGGCCGACGGCCGGTTTTTCGGGTGGCCATCCCGAACATATCAGTGCGCGTCTTGGCCAGTTCGCGATTTCAAGCGATACACCGATTACCGCGGGTACTTGGAAGGCTGCTTATTGGGGGGCGCAGACGGTGACGTCGGCGGCCGATGCCACATGGAATGACGGCATTGCATCCTTTGCCTTGACCCGTCCGCCGGGACATCACGCCCATGCCAATCGTTATGGCGGATATTGCTTCCTCAATAACTCGGCGATTGCCGCCCAGCATATGATCACCAAGGGCGCGAAAAAGGTTGCGATCCTTGATATCGATTACCATCACGGGAATGGCACGCAGGATATTTTCTATGAACGTGGCGATGTTCTGACCATTTCGATCCATGCCGATCCAACCCATCAGTTCCCGTTCTTCATGGGCTATGCCAATGAAACTGGTCGTAATGACGGGGCTGGTGCAAACCTGAATATCCCGCTTGCCGGTGGCAGTGATTTCGGGGCGTGGGGACAGGCCTTTGCCAAGGCGATGCAAAAACTTGTCACCTGGCAGCCCGATGCACTTGTCATCGCGCTTGGCGTTGATGCGCATGAAGCCGAACCGATCTGTGACTTCAAATTGCAGACCGATGACTTTAACCGGATCGGTCAGATGATCGGGCGGTTGGGCCTTAAGACCGTGTTTGTCATGGAAGGCGGTTACGCCCATGACGTAATCGGACTTAATGTGGCAGCGGTTTTGAGTGGTTATCTGGATCAGGCGAAGCGCTGATCTTCGAGTAGCCGTTAAATACCAAAACGCCCCGTGCAGAGTGCCGGGGCGTTTTGCATTGTTGGTCTAGCGTTCCCAAGGCGGGGTGCCACCAAATTCGGATACCAGAAAATCGACAAAGGCGCGCACGCGGGTCGGTAGGTACCGGTTTTCCGGGTAAAGCGTATAGACCGCGTGTGACGGTGGTTGATAATCGGGCAGGACGACCCTGAGCTTGCCATCGCGGACCAGTTCGCCAACTTCCCAGTTTGATTTTAGCGAAATGCCGTGACCATCAAGGCACCAGCGGGTCAGAACTTCGCCATTATCGGAATCCATTGATCCGGAAACGGCAAGGGTGACGGGTGGTTCTTCGTTCGGGCCCGAAAGGGTCCATTGATACTGCCTTGAGCCGGGGAAGCGCAGAAGCAGGCAATTGTGGTTCATCAGATCGGCTGGGGTTTGCGGTGTGCCGTGCTTTGCCAGATAATCCGGGCTTGCCACCAGCATGCGTTTGTTGGCCGCAAGTTTGCGCACGATCAGGGAACTTTCCTTAAGCTCGGCGATACGGATGGCAAGATCGACCTTGTCCTGCAAAAGGTCCAAAAGCCGGTCGGACAGATGCAGGCGAATTTGCACGTCGGGGTTTTTTTCGACGAATTTCGGAATGATCGGCGCGACATATTTATTGCCAAATGCCACCGGGCAGGTCAGCGTTACCGGGCCGCGTGTGGTGTTTTTCTGGTTGGCTATGGCGTTTTCGGCTTCCTGCATTTCCGATAAAATGCGCAGGCAGTGCCGGTAATATACATCGCCTTCGGTGGTCAGGTTGACGCGCCGTGTGGTCCGGTTAAGCAGCCTTACGCCAAGGCGTTCTTCAAGGCGCGCAATCCGGTTCGACACCACGGCTGCTGAATGGCGCAACTCGCGACCGGCAGCAGAAAGGTTGCCAAGTTCGGCAACGCGGACAAAAATCTGGATGTCCTCAAAATCGGACATGGCGCGGGAAGCTCCTGAGGTGAATTCTGGCGTTTATTATCGTTCTATATTCTATTTATCGGCGCACACTGTGCCATTTTAAAGAATAGTTTGAAAGTCATTTCGATTATGCTCGGCCCCTTAATAATAGAGCCGATCAGGGGGCTGTGTTAGGAGAAGATAAGAGATTGATTTGAATGGTTCCGAACTGTGCGGGGATATGCAGGGCGGATCACAACCATCAGAGGGGCGGCCCGCAGGCAGAAATCCGTAACCTGCATCCGGGCGTGACGGAGGTTTCAAGCACCGTGGATATTCTGTTTCAGGACTGGATCAACCTGATCCTGCGCTGGGCGCATCTGATTACGGGCATCGCCTGGATCGGGTCTTCATTCTATTTTGTCTGGCTTGATCTGAGTTTGCGCAAGCGTCCGGGCATGGATGAGGGCGTTTATGGCGAAGCATGGATGGTCCATGGCGGCGGGTTCTATCACGTCAATAAATGGATGGTCGCGCCAAGCTCGATGCCGCCTGATCTGCACTGGTTCAAATACGAGGCCTATTTCACCTGGATGACCGGCTTCGCGCTTTTGGTCACCATGTATTACTGGAGTGCGGAAAGCTATCTGATCGATCCAAGCGTTCTGGCGCTGACCAAGATGGATGCGATCCTGATTGGTCTGGGCAGCCTGTTTGCCGGTTGGGTGATCTATGACATCATCTGCAAAAGCGCGATTGGCAAACGCACCGATACACTGGCGGTGGCGCTTTTTGTCCTGATCATGGTGGCGGCTTATCTGTTTACCCATGTGTTTAGCGGCCGCGGCGCATTCATTCATGTTGGTGCGATGATCGGGACGATCATGGCCGCCAACGTGTTTCGTATCATCATCCCGAACCAGAAAAAGGTCGTCGCCAGCCTGATGGCAGGCGAAAAGCCCGATCCGAAACTGGGTCTTCAGGCCAAGCAGCGTTCAACGCATAACAACTACCTGACCCTGCCGGTGTTGCTGATGATGATCAGCAACCATTATTCGATGCTGTTTTCCCATGACCAGTCATGGGTGATTGTCGGCCTGATCCTGATCATCGGTGGTCTGGTGCGTCACTTCTTTAACACGCGCAATGCCGGCGGGACGGGCAAGGCGATTGTCTGGCAGTTGCCGGCTGCGGGTGTTGGTATGGCGATCCTTGCGATGTTTGCATCCTATGATCCCAATGCGGTCAAGCTGGCGGACGAAGATGTGATCAGTGCGGATCACGCCCTTGCAATTGTGCAGACCCGTTGCACGCAATGTCATTCGGCCAATCCGCGGGATGAGGGCTTCGACGAAGCCCCGGCGGGTGTGATGTTTGATGATCTGGCCCAGGTTGAAGCCAATGCGCAGCGCATTCTGGCGCAAGCCGTAATTGGCCGGGCCATGCCGCTTGGCAATTTGACAGAGATGACCGACGAGGAGCGCGCCCAGATCGGGCAGTGGATCCGTGCGGGCATGCCGGAATAAGGGTTTTTCCATCCCGGTTTATCAGCAGAAAGGGCGGTCGCGTGATGCGGCCGCCCTTTTGCGTTAATGTGCCGGTTGGGGGATCGTGAAGTGTTTAGACGTCGGCGCGATAATTCATCGGCACCCAGTCATACATGGTCGTGTCTTCGCGGACGTGACCGATGCCCGGGAACGCAATATGGCATCCGGCAACCAGATATTTTTCCGAAACGGCCTCGGCAAAGGCGGCTTCGCGCGACTTGATGGCAAGATCGGGATCGCTGTCAAAGGCGATGGCAACGCCGGGTTCATCAAACTGAACAACGTCGCCATGGGTGATGTCGCCCCAATAGACAAACTTCTCGCCCTTGCTTTCGATCCAAAGCGCGCTGTGCCCCGGTGTGTGGCCCGGGCGGAAGGTCGTGTTGACCAGGCCGGGGATGGCCGGTGCATTCGGGGCAAAGGTCTGGAAGGTGTTGCTGTCGATATAGGGTTTAAGGGAGGCCGCCGCCTGATCAAAGAAGCCCTTGGCATCGTCGGGGGCCGCGGCCTTGCTTTCGGCACTCAGCCAGAAATCGGCATCGGGCTGCGGGGCATGGACCGTGGCATTGGCAAAGACCTTTTTGCCACCAAGGGTCAGGCCGCCGGTATGATCGGGATGGACGTGGGTGATGACAACATCATCAATCTGATCGGGGTGATAGCCCGATGCGATGATGTTGGCCGGAAGTTTACCCAGTGCCGGTCCCATCAGATCGCTGGTGCCGGCATCAAGCAATACCAGACGGTCACCGAAATTCAGCAAATATGTGTTGACCGAAAGATGAGTGGGCGTGCCCTGAAACGCATTGGCAAGGGCAAGGCGCGCCTGTTCGGGCGTGGTGTTAAGATAAAGGTCGGCAATCGGAAACAGACCAACGCCATCAGAAAGGGCGGTGACTTCGACGTCACCCACCATAACCCGGTAATAGCCCGGTGCCTGTGTGCCGACCAGCGGGGCCTTTGCCTTGGCGGTCAGCGGTACGAAGACCGTGCTGCCAATCGCGCCGACGGCACCGGCGGCAAGCGTGCCTTTAAGCAATTCGCGACGTGATAACATTTTCTTTTCCCTCAAATCGTGCCGGTGGGGAACCGGCGGGTTGTAAGCTTGTGGGGAAAAGCTATAGTGGGTTCAGTCAGTAATCAAATCGATGCCAGTCATGGATAATATTGATCATTTCAATTTACGGTCCTTTGATCTCAACCTCATGATTGCGTTTGACGCCATGATGCAAGAGATGAGTGTCACCAAGGCAGCGGAAAAGCTGCGTATTGGTCAGTCGGCGATGAGCCACAATTTATCGACCCTGCGCATGTTGCTGGCCGATGAATTGTTCGTGCGTGTGGGTCAAAAAATGCAACCGACCGCCAAGGCGCGCGCATTGGCAGGTCCGGTGCGAACCGCACTTTCACAGGCGCAAAATGCCCTTCAGGCGACCGATTGTTTTGATCCGGCCAAGGCGGAGCGCGTGTTTCGTCTGGGTGTGACCGGCGAAATGGAAATGATCCTGTTGCCGGAACTGGTGCGCCATCTTCAGCGCGAAGCACCGGGAACCAAGATTTTAAGTCGTTCGATTACGACCGATACCGTCGATACCATGATCAATAATGGCGAGATTGATCTGGCAATCGGGTGCAAGACCCAGCTGCAAACCGGCCATCACGGGGAATTGTTGTTCAATTCCGAAGTGGCATGCTGCTTTAACCCGGAACTGACCGGGCTGAGTGCGCCCATCACGCGTGCCCAATATCTGGCATCCCGTCATGCGGTACTGTCGCAAACCGAAAATGTCGCGGGATGCGTCGGCGCGGCGTTGCAAGGGTTGGGGATTGATCTGAATGTTGTGATGGCGGCACCCGATTTCATGCCGCTTTTGGCAGCAGCCCGCAACGCCCCGGTCGTGGCAACTGTGCCATGCCGGATTGCGATCCAGTATGCACCGCTATTCGGGCTTTCATTCTGTCCGATGCCGATTGATATCGGATTCCCGCCGGTGACGATGAACTGGGCGGTGTGGACGGACAAGGATGTCGGTCTGGTCTGGTTGCGTGATCAGATCCGTGGCGTGATTGACTCGATTGATCCGAACCGGATCGTTCTTGCCGCAGAGTAATCAGCCCTGAAAATTATGACGCCCCGCCGGTGAACCGGCGAGGCGAGAAGCAGCCCCCAGCAGGGTGAATTGTGGTGCAATAACCGCAGTGGAGACAAAACTTCTGCCCATCAAATAAGCGGTGAAGAATGTGGCGTCAATGTGATTAAAAAATGATCATTATTTAATCTATGATTGAAAATTGATCATGCAAAATGCAGCTTCCGCAAATATTCTCCTGAAATCGGCTGTAAAATAGTGGCATATTGCGTGGGAATCCCTCGATTCTTGATTTTATTCTATTTGAAAAAGAATCTGGCACGGTTTTAGCAAGCATCACTGCGGTGCAATAAACTCGCAGTGGAGGCTATAAATGAATAAGAAGCTTCAGGCGCTTGTCGGCGCTGGGGCCTTGGCATTGTCGACAATGGCAATGTCAGCCGCACAGGCAGCAGATACCATCAAGGTCGGTGTTCTGCACTCTCTTTCGGGTACGATGGCGATTTCTGAAACCACGCTGAAGGACACTGTCCTGATGCTGGTCGATGATCTGAACAAGAATGGTGGTTTGCTTGGCAAACAGGTCGAAGCTGTGGTCGTTGACCCGGCATCCGACTGGCCGCTTTTCGCCGAGAAAGCACGTGAACTGATCGAAAAAGATCAGGTTTCTGTTGTCTTTGGTTGCTGGACCTCTGTTTCGCGCAAATCGGTTCTGCCGGTGTTCGAGGAACTGAACAGCATGCTGTTCTATCCGGTTCAGTATGAAGGCGAAGAAAGCTCGCGCAACGTGTTCTATACCGGTGCAGCGCCGAACCAGCAGGCCATTCCGGCTGTTGATTACCTGATGAGCGAAGATGGTGGCGGGGCAGAACGTATCGTTCTTCTTGGTACCGACTATGTTTATCCGCGTACCACCAACAAAATCCTGCGTTCCTACCTGAACGGCAAAGGCATTGCCGATGCCGACATCATGGAAAACTACACCCCGTTCGGTCATTCCGACTGGCAGTCGATTGTTGCTGACGTGAAAGCATTTGCTTCTGCTGGCAAGAAAACCGCCGTTGTTTCGACCATTAACGGTGACGCGAACGTTCCGTTCTACAAAGAACTCGCAAACCAGGGCATCAAAGCCGAAGACATTCCGGTTGTTGCATTCTCGGTTGGTGAAGAAGAACTGGCCGGTATCGATACCGCGCCGCTGGTTGGTCATCTTGCTGCCTGGAACTATTTCCAGTCGGTTGAATCCGATGCCAACTCTGCCTTCATCAAAAAATGGCACGCCTTCATCGGTGATGAAAAGCGCGTAACCAACGACCCGATGGAAGCAACCTATATCGGCTTTAACATGTGGAAACAGGCTGTTGAACAGGCTGGCACCACCGATGTTGATGCGGTTCGCCAGGCCATGTATGGCCAGGAAGTTGCCAACCTGACCGGTGGCACCGCTGTCATGAACACCAACCACCACCTGTCCAAGCCGGTTCTGATCGGCGAGGTTCAGGATGATGGCCAGTTCGACATCGTTTGGGAAACCGAAGGCACCGTCGTTGGCGATGCCTGGTCGGACTTCCTGCCGGAAAGCGCAAAGCTGACCGCCGACTGGACCTATCCGTGGGTCTGCGGCAACTGTGAAAAACCGATGTACTAATTGGTTTTGGGATGGGCCGGTCGTGTTTGCGCGACCGGCCCGTTCTGTATCAGGCCGATGGCATTGCCAAAGTTTCCTGATGATTTCTTTTCTTGATTTTCCAATTTGAATTCAAAGGTTTGGTGATCATGCGCAAGGGCATTTTTTCAGTACTGCGCCGTTCTCCGTTTGCAGTTTGCACAGCGCGCAACATGGCAGCCCGAATGATGGGTGTGGTTGCCTGTGTCGTGATGCTTGCAACCGTCGCGCCCGATATGGCGCAGGCGTTTAGCGACGAAGAACTTCGAAATATTGCCGAACAGCTTGATGATAACAGTGCGACCAAAAAGGTTGCGGTGATCGAAAAAATGGCCGCCGATGGCGATCCGCGCGTGGCCCCGATCCTTAAGGCCATGCTGGATGGCGATCTTTATGTGCGCGATAGCGACGAACATGTCGTGATCGCCACCAAAAAGGGCAAGGTTTTCACACATATCGATATCGTTAGCGGCGAAGTGGCCGGTGAAAGCAGTTCCAAGGAACTGAGCAAGATCAAGGTCAATAACCGTTTGCGCGGGGCGCTGCGTGATGCGTTGGCGACGTTGAACCTGTTCAGCCCGGACATCAATGTCCGTACCGCGGCGGTCGAACAGATCATGGATGCCCGTGATCCGGCGATGTTGCCGTTGCTTTTGCGCGCAATCGAGCGCGAAGAAGATGAAACCCTGCTGGCGCGCATGCAACTGGCCGAGGCGACCATGGCGCTGGCGGCTGGTGAAACCACCGATGAACGTTTGGCCGCGATTGCGGTTCTGGCCAGCGAAACCACACCGCAAATTCGCGCTGTCCTGTCACAGTTCGTTGCCAGTGCCGAGGCAGAAGGCTATCAGCCCGAAGTCGTCGAGGCGGCAAAGGACGCGCTTTCGTCGGTTGAGCGTCGCCTGTCCACCTGGCAGACGGTTGGCGATGTTTATCGCGGTATCAGTCTGGGCTCGGTCCTGTTGCTGGCGGCAGTTGGTCTTGCCATCACCTTTGGTGTGATGGGCGTGATCAATATGGCGCATGGCGAAATGATCATGATTGGTGCCTATACCACCTTTGTGGTGCAACAGGCGCTCGCGCCGTTTCTGCCATCGGGATCGGCATGGTCGCTGGCGATTTCTGTGCCGGCGGCATTCCTTGTTGCCGGGGCGGTTGGTGTTGTCATTGAACGGTGCGTGATCCGCTTCCTTTATGGTCGTCCGCTTGAAACCCTGCTTGCGACATGGGGGGTTAGTCTGGCGCTTCAGCAGGCCATTCGTTCGATCTTTGGCGCAACCAACCAGCAGGTTACCGCACCTGATTTCATGAGTGGCGCAATTGAATTTTCGACCGGACTTGTCCTGACCTATAACCGTCTCTGGATCATCCTGTTCAGTGTGATTGTGGTGGCCGGCATTGCCGGGGTTCTGCGTTACACGGCATTTGGTCTTCAGATGCGTGCCGTGACCCAGAACCGCCGCATGGCCGGATCGGTTGGCATTCGGACCGGCTACGTTGATGCGCTGACTTTTGGTCTGGGTTCGGGGATCGCCGGGATTGCCGGTGTGGCACTGAGCCAGATTTCAAATGTCAGCCCGAACCTTGGCCAGACCTATATCATCGACAGTTTCATGGTGGTGGTGTTTGGCGGGGTTGGCAATCTTTGGGGGACGGTTCTGGGCGCGTTCAGCCTTGGCATCGTCAACAAGTTCCTTGAGCCGGTGGCAGGTGCCGTTCTGGCCAAGATCTTTGTCCTGATTGCACTGATCCTGTTTATCCAGAAACGACCCAAGGGCCTGTTTGCCCTTAAAGGTCGCGCGGTGGAGGCCTGATCCATGACCGATTATCGTCAAAAATACAAAATGACGCCGGTTGTTGGCTGGCTCCTGCAGGACCGGGGCGGGATGATCCTGCTTTTGATCCTGATTGCGGCGGCCATCCTTGTTCCGGCGGGCAATCTTTTGGTGCCCGAAGGATCGGCGTTGCATGTGCCGACCTGGATGTTGAGCCTTTTGGGGAAGTATCTTTGCTATGCGCTTTTGGCGCTGAGTGTCGATCTGATCTGGGGGTTCTGTGGTATTTTGTCGCTGGGCCACGGCGCGTTCTTTGCGCTGGGCGGCTATTCGATGGGCATGTATCTGATGCGTCAGATCGGTGATCGCGGGGTTTATGGCGATCCGATCCTGCCGGATTTCATGGTGTTCCTGAACTGGAAGGAATTGCCCTGGTACTGGTACGGCTTTGACATGTTCTGGTTTGCCATTGTCATGGCGATGTTTGTGCCGGGGCTTTTGGCCTTTGTGTTCGGGTTCCTTGCCTTCCGCTCGCGCGTTACGGGTGTTTATCTTTCGATCATTACACAAGCCATGACCTATGCGCTGTTGCTAGCATTTTTCCGCAACGATATGGGCTTTGGCGGCAATAACGGTCTGACGGATTTCAAGGATTTGCTGGGCTTCTCGTTGCAGTCCGATGGCACGCGTGCCGGACTGTTTGTGGCGTCCTGCGTGTTCCTTGGTTTGTGCTATATCGTGGCGCGCGGTATTACCCAGTCGCGTCTGGGCAAGGTTCTGATTGCTATTCGCGATGCCGAAAGCCGTGTGCGTTTCACCGGCTACCGGGTGGAATATTACAAGCTGTTTGTCTTTACCGTCTCCGCTGTCATGGCGGGCATTGCCGGTGCGCTTTATGTACCGCAAGTCGGCATCATCAATCCGGGCGAATTTGCCCCGGCCCTGTCGATTGAAATCGTCATCTGGGTCGCGGTCGGCGGGCGCGGGACGCTTTATGGTGCCGTACTTGGCGCGTTTATCGTCAACTATGCCAAGACCTTCTTTACCGGGGTGATGCCGGATTTCTGGCTGTTCTTCCTGGGCGGGCTTTTCATTGCCGTGACGCTGTTCCTGCCAAAAGGCGTGATTGGCGCGATCCCGGCATTCGGGTCGGCAGATCGCCAATCATTATTGACGAGCTGGCGTAAACGCCGCGCAGATGAAGGAGGCAAGGCATGAGCGAAGCTGCTGTCATGGAAACACATGCCTCGGACGAGCCACAGGTCAAATCAGCACGGGCGGAAACCATTCTGTATGTCGACGGTGTTTCGGTCACCTTTGACGGGTTCCGGGCGCTTAACAGTCTGTCCTTTTATGTCGAGCCGGGCGAACTTCGTGCCATCATCGGCCCGAACGGGGCGGGCAAGACCACGATGATGGATATCATCACCGGCAAGACCCGGCCCGATACCGGCGACGTCTTGTTCAAAAGCGAGATCGACCTGACCAAAATGGACGAGGCCGAGATCGCCAATCTTGGCATCGGGCGTAAATTCCAGAAGCCGACGGTATTTGAAAGCCACACGGTTTTTGACAACCTTCTTCTGGCCTGTTCGGGCGGGCGCGGCGTGTTTCAGGCGCTGTTCCATCGGTTAAGCGATGCCGAGAAGATCAAGATCGAAAAGACTCTGGTCACCATCATGCTTGAAGACAAGCGTGATGAAACGGCTGCCAATCTTTCGCATGGTCAGAAACAGTGGCTCGAAATCGGGATGCTGTTGATGCAGGAACCCGAATTGCTTCTGGTCGATGAACCGGTGGCCGGGATGACCGATTCCGAGACCGAGGAAACCGCCAAGCTTTTGCGCTCGATCGCCAAGGACCGTTCGGTTGTGGTGGTCGAACATGACATGGAATTTGTTCGTGACCTTGATTGCAAGGTGACCGTTCTGCACGAAGGATCGGTTCTGGCCGAAGGCCGTCTTGATCACGTGCAAAAAGACCCGCGGGTCATTGAAGTTTATCTGGGCCGCTAGGGGGAATGTCATCATGCTGGATGTCAGCAATATCGATCTGTTTTATGGCGCGTCCCATGCCCTGCGCAAAGTGTCATTGAGGGCGGAAACAGGCAAGGTAACAGCGGTTCTGGGGCGTAACGGGGTTGGTAAAACATCGCTGATGCGCGCCGTTGTTGGTCAGCACCCGATTGCCGATGGCAATATCAAATGGGAAGGCAAGGATATCTCGCGCGATCCGTCCTGGCGGCGGTCGGCGAACGGGATCGCCATTGTCCCGCAGGGGCGCGAGATTTTTCCGCTTTTGACGGTGAAGGAAAATCTGGAAACCGGGTTTGCCGCCCTTCCACGCGCCATGCGCCATATCCCCGACGAGATTTTTGAACTGTTCCCGGTTCTGCGCGACATGCTGGGCCGTCGCGGCGGGGATCTTTCAGGTGGTCAGCAGCAACAACTTGCCATCGGGCGTGCGCTTGTGACTCGCCCAAGATTGCTTGTGCTAGATGAGCCGACCGAGGGTATTCAGCCGTCGATCATCAAGGATATTCAGCGCGTTATCAAACAGTTGGCCGATCGCGGCGATATGGCGATCTTGCTGGTCGAGCAATATTTCGAATTTGCCCATGAACTGGCCGACGAGATTGTCGTTCTTGAGCGTGGCGAGGTCGTTTTGTCCGGTGCCAAGGATACGCTCGACCGTGAAAAAGTCCGCGCCTATCTGACTGTTTGATCAGCATTTGCCAAAAAATTGCGCAACTTTCGCGTGATTGATCAGACCAATGAACCCCGAAATCCGTGTTTTGGCATGGTTTCGGGGATTGGCCCGCATCTTGCTGTTACGCCCCTTGGAATTACCGGCAAACGGTATCAGGTTCATTAAACGGGCCAAACAATTCAGGTGGCTTAGTGCAGCTTAGCAAACTCGAAACCCCGATATCTGCGTCCCAAAATGCAGATACAGCAACGATTGGAACGCCCGCGCGCATCATTACCGATGGCCGCGCCGAGGTGACATTCTGTCAGGGGTCCGGTCCTGCCCATCAGGGCGGGCATGCTGCCCTTGATCATCTTTATTACCGTGATCCGATGAAAATCCTGTTCCCGCGTCCGGTGGCGGGGGATTTGACGACGGCGGTTCTGGTGACAACGTCGGGCGGGATGGTTGGCGGTGACAAGCTTGCCTTTGCGGGCAAGGTTGAGGCGGGGGCATCCGCCCTTTTTACCGCGCAGGCCGCCGAGAAAGTTTACCGATCTGTCGGGCCGGACTGCGAAATGTCGGTTGATCTGATGGTCGAAGATGGCGGCTGGCTTGAATGGTTGCCCCATGAATCGATTCTGTTTGATCAGGCACGGTTAAAGCGCAAAACGACGATTTCCGCATCGGGAACCGGCCGGGTTCTTGCCGGCGAGATGATGGTGTTTGGCCGTCTGGCGCGTGGTGAAGTGTTTAAAGCCGGACTGGCGCGCGACGCATGGGATGTGTCGATTGACGGACGTCCGGTGTGGCGGGATGCGCTGCATCTTGAAGGCGATGTGTTGCGTATTCTGGATCATGCGGCGGCCTTTGACGGCGCGCGCGCCAATGCCACGGCCATTCTGGTCGGGCATGGGGTCGAAGATCACCTTGATGATGCGCGCGCCTGTCTTGAACAGGCATCGGCGGGCCTTGCAAGGGATGATGTCCTGTGCGGTGCGACCGCGATGAAGGGAATTGTGATTGCGCGTTTCATGGCGCGTGAACCGATGAAATTGCGCCGGGTATACGGTGCTTGGTGGAAACAGTTCCGCCACAAGACAAGGGGGCTTCCCGAACGTTTGCCGCGTTTGTGGGAGATTTAAAACGGTGGATCCAAGGAGTAGGCAGGCATGAATTTGACGCCACGCGAAAAGGACAAGCTGCTGGTTTCGGTTGCGGCCATGGTCGCACGCAATCGCCTTGAAAGGGGGGTAAAGCTTAATTACCCCGAAGCCATCGCAATCATCACGGACTATGTCGTCGAAGGGGCGCGTGATGGCAAATCTGTTGCGGCTTTGATGCGCGACGGGGCCACCGTGATCAAACGCGATCAGGTGATGGATGGCATTGCCGAAATGATCCATGAAATCCAGGTCGAAGCAACGTTCCCGGACGGAACCAAGCTTGTCACCGTTCACGAACCGATCCGTTAAGGGGGTAAGCAGATGATTCCAGGTGAAATCATTACCAAGGAAGGCACCCTTATTCTTAACGAGGGACGCGAAACCAAAACCATCATGGTGGCCAATACCGGGGATCGTCCGGTGCAGGTCGGATCGCATTACCATTTCTATGAAACCAATCCGGGTCTTGATTTCGACCGCGAAGCCGCCCGCGGTTTCCGCCTTGATATCCCGGCCGGGACGGCAGTCCGGTTTGAACCGGGCCAGTCGCGTGAGGTCAATCTGGTGAAATATGCCGGGTCCGGCATGGTTTACGGCTTTAACGCCAAAATCAACGGCAAGCTCTGAGCGGGGGAACGATACATGGCATATGAAATTGATCGTCCATCCTATGCGGCCATGTTTGGCCCGACCGTTGGCGATAAAGTCCGTCTGGCCGATACCGACCTGATCATCGAGGTCGAAAAGGATTTCACCACCCTTGGCGAAGAAGTCAAATTCGGCGGTGGCAAGGTTATCCGTGACGGCATGGGCCAGTCACAGGCAACGCGCGCCGAAGGGGCGGTTGACACCGTTATCACCAACGCGCTGATCCTTGATTATACCGGCATCATCAAAGCCGATATCGGCATCACGGGTGGCCGCATTGCCGGGATCGGCAAGGCCGGAAACCCGGACGTGCAGCCCGGCGTGAATATTATCATCGGCCCGGGCACCGAAATCATTGCCGGTGAAGGCAATATCATCACCGCGGGCGGGATTGATGCCCATATTCACTGGATTTGCCCGCAACAGGTTGAAGATGCGCTTTATTCCGGTGTGACCAGCATGTTGGGCGGTGGTACCGGCCCGGCGGCGGGTACGAACGCCACCACCTGTACGCCCGGTCCGTGGCATATTGCCCGCATGTTGCAGGCCGCCGACGGCATTCCAATGAATATCGGTTTCTTTGGCAAGGGCAATGCGACCCTTCCGGGGTCGTTGATTGAGCAAATCAAGGCGGGGGCCTGCGGGCTTAAGCTTCATGAAGACTGGGGCACCACACCGGCCGCGATTGATACCAGCCTTTCGGTTGCCGATGACCTTGATATTCAGGTCATGATCCATACCGATACGCTGAATGAAAGCGGCTTTGTCGAACATACCCACGCATCGTTCAAGGGCCGTACCATTCACACCTTCCATACCGAGGGTGCCGGTGGTGGCCATGCGCCGGACATCATCAAGCTGTGTGGTGAAGCCAACGTTCTGCCAAGCTCGACCAACCCGACACGTCCATTCACGGTCAACACGATTGACGAGCATCTGGACATGTTGATGGTCTGTCATCACCTTGATCCGAAAATCCCCGAAGACGTGGCTTTTGCCGAAAGCCGTATCCGCCGCGAAACCATCGCGGCCGAAGACATCCTGCATGACCTTGGCGCGTTTTCGATCATTTCGTCGGACAGTCAGGCCATGGGCCGTGTGGGTGAGGTCATCACCCGCACCTGGCAAACCGCCGACAAGATGAAGAAACAGCGCGGCGCACTGCCCGAAGATGCGGGCAAGGGCAATGATAACTTCCGTGCCAAACGCTATGTCGCCAAATACACTATCAACCCGGCAATTGCGCAGGGCATTGCGTCCCATGTCGGGTCCATCGAAGTTGGCAAGATTGCCGATCTTGTGGTCTGGAAGCCGATGTTCTTTGGCACCAAGCCCGACATGGTGGTCAAGGCCGGGATGATCATTGCCGCAGCGATGGGCGATCCGAATGCCTCGATCCCGACGCCACAGCCGGTTCATTATCGTCCGATGTTTGGTGCTTATGGCAATGCACTTGCGAAATCGAGTTTCTCGTTCGTCTCGCAAGCCGGCATTGATGCCGGAATTGCTGCCGAGTTCGGGCTTTCCAAGGAATTGCTGGCCGTATCGAACACGCGCAATATCGGCAAAAAGGACATGAAGCTTAACGATGCGCTTCCGGTGATGGAAGTTGACCCGGAAACCTATCAGGTGACGGCGGATGGGGAACTTCTGACCTGTCAACCGGTGGATGTTGTGCCGATGGCACAACGTTACTTCCTGTTCTGATCGGATCAGTTTTATGCGTCACGCCATTGAACATATCCCGGTCGATCGCACCGACACATCCGAGGTCCGCGGTACGGTGACACTGGTCTTTTCTGACCGTCACCGTCGCCGTATTCGCCTGCATGATGATGCGGGCGAGCCTTTCCTGCTTGATCTTCCGCATGCGGTGCGTCTGGCCGACGGGGATCGGTTGCGCCTTGTTGATGGCGGGGTGATTGTGGTGCGCGCGGCCGAGGAGCCGGTTCTGACCATTACCGCATCCGACCCGATTGCCGCGGCCAAGCTGGCCTGGCATATCGGCAATCGTCATACCCCGGTCGAGGTCCTTAAAGACGGGCGGTTGCGGATCATTGATGATCATGTGATGCGCGATATGATTACCGGCCTTGGCGGAGTGGTCGAAAATGAAATTGCACCATTCAATCCGTTAAACGGGGCCTATCACGGTCTTGGTGGGGCGCATGGCCATAGCCACGGCAATGATCATTTCGATCATGAGGATCATGACTACAAACAGAGTCATGACAGCCATAGCCATAGCCATTCACACAGTCATTCACACAGCCACGGTGATCACAGCCATTCCCACGCCCATACCGCAGGGAAACCGCATGACCACTGAAACCCTGACCCTTAACCCCGCGGGCCTGATGCGGTTGATGACCTGGCTTAGTCCGTCATTTCCGGTCGGTGCCTATACATATTCCCATGGTGTGGAATATGCGGTGGAAGATGGACGGGTAAGCTCGGCCGACAGCCTGATCAACTGGGTTGAAGGGGTATTGGAATTCGGAGCCGGGCGGATTGATGCGGTGCTGTTTTGTGCAGCATGGCGGGCTGCCCTTGCCGGTGATGAAGATGCGCTTTTTGACATCGGTATCGAAGCCGATTGCTGGCGCGGGACATCTGAAATGGCGTTGGAGGCAACTGCACAGGGACGTGCCTTTGTCTCGACGGTGGAAAAGGTCTGGGGCGACGGGATGCTGTCACGCTGGGCCGGTCGGATGCGCGGTGATGATCGGTTGCCATCCTATCCGGTGGCGGTCGGTATTGCGGCGGCCGAGGCCAAAGTACCGCTCTGTGATGCCCTGACCGCCTATTTGCATGCCATGGCGGCAAACCTTGTTTCCAGTGCGGTACGTCTGGTGCCGCTTGGTCAGACCGATGGGGTTCGGTCCCTGTCATCCCTTGATCACGCGGTTTCCGTCGCGGTGGATCACGCGATGGCGGCCGAACTGGCCGATCTCGGGGCATCTGCCCCATTGATCGACTGGACATCGATGAAACACGAAACCCAATATACGAGGCTATTTAGATCATGAGTTCTCCCCTTCGTATCGGAATTGGTGGGCCGGTTGGCTCGGGCAAAACCGCACTTCTGGAGCGCCTGTGCAAGGCCATGCGCGACGAGTTCAATATCGCGGCCATCACCAATGATATCTATACCCGCGAAGACGCCGAATTCATGACCCGGTCGGGCGCGTTGGCGCCGGATCGTATTGCCGGTGTTGAAACCGGCGGCTGTCCGCATACGGCCATTCGCGAAGATGCCTCGATCAATCTGGCGGCGGTCGAAGATATGGCTGCCAAACATGCAGGCCTTGAGGCGATCTTTATTGAATCGGGTGGCGATAACCTGTCGGCGACCTTCTCGCCGGAGCTTGCCGACATTACCATTTACGTGATCGACGTATCGGCCGGGGACAAAATCCCGCGCAAGGGTGGACCGGGCATTACACGATCCGATTTGCTGGTGATCAACAAGACCGATCTGGCACCGCTTGTTGGTGCCGATCTTGGCGTGATGGACCGTGATGCCAGGAAAATGCGCGGGGATCGTCCGTTCCTGTTTACCAATCTCAAGGCCATGGATGGTCTTGACGACGTCAAGAATTTCATCATCGAGACAGGGGGGCTCCGCCAATCCGCAGCATCCTGATATGGGGATATAAGGAAAGCTGCACGGGCTTTGTCCGTTGCATTGTCAGCGGCACTGACCCAAGGATGACGGGAGCACGCATCGCCCGGCCAGAAATGGCCGGGCGTTTGTGTATAGTGTCATTGAGTTTTAAAAAGGGGGAGCCAATGGCACTTAAGGATGAAGAGCTCATGCAGATTATTGTTACAGCTGACAATGCTGCGTTTATTGACGGGGTTGCACCCAAAGGGCGTGTGTTTCCGGTAATCCAGTCGGTTATGAGGCAGCTTGGGCATGAGAGTTACCAGTTCGCCGGCGTAAATGAAAACCCTTTGGTCAAGAGGATTGAAGAGCTCCATTCTTCAATGTACCGGTCAAAGGATCTTGCGATTGGCGGTGTGCATGGCGGTGTTTATATGTTCCGCGACGTTTTCATCCAAATAAGTGTTCCATTGATCTATGGAACAGTTGAGCTCGACATTCTGCGACTCACTGACATGAGTGATATGCAGAAAAGGCTTCTTGCGATGAACCCAGCTTTTTTCAATCAGTTTGCAGACCAGTTTATTGATATTTTCGATTTTGGAGCTGGTTTTGAAGGGTTCGACGAAGCGCGTCACTTGGAAGAGCGACTACTTCCAAAGTTTGGATTGGCCAAATATCAGCTCCAAGCCGCAGCAGCAACGTTGTGTAGTCCTTTCGAGTTTCAAGGGGCGGTACAAAGTGGATTGCTTGCCGCAGAGTTGACTATCAAAGCGGGACTATCAGCAGCTGGATACACCGACCAGCAGTTGAAGAAGCTAAATCATGACATGTCTAACTGCGTGAACGCATTTTGCGAGGTTTACGGTGATGCAGACTTCGAGCGTATGGCTCGTGTTTCGGGAAGTTTGCCAAAGTTTGTGGAAAACAGATATTCGTCCGAACAACCGGGCCGTGTCGAAACTGGAGAAATCGTGATGAAAGCCCAATACATTGCCGGTGAGGTGATGCGCCAGCTCTCTGGGTGGTCACTTAGACAGAGGCTTGATGGGGTTTCCGAACGGTCTTATCCATAAGAGCAACTTTTTGGTTGCGTAATCCAAAATCATCTGGCAGATTAAATGCAACAAGGAGGTTGCATAATGTCAAATACCATTGAAAAATCGATTGAGATCAAAGCGTCCCGTTCCCGCGTCTGGAAGGCCCTGACCGATTCCAAGGAATTCGGTGCATGGTTCGGGATCAATATCGAAGGCCCGTTTGTGGTGGGCAAGGTGTCCAAGGGCATGATCACTATTGACGGCTTTACCCATGTGCCCTGGAATTCGACGATCAAGGCGATGGAGGAACCGGCCTATTTCGCCTATACATGGCATCCATATGCGGTTGATCCCGATGTGGATTACAGCGGCGAACCCGAAACGCTTGTCGAATTCTGGCTTGAAGAAGGTGGTGGTCAAACATCAGTTCGGGTGCGTGAAACCGGATTTGATAACCTGCCACCCCATCGCATTGCTGATGCGTTGCGGGCCAACACACATGGCTGGGGTGCCCAGTTGGAAAACATCAAGAAACATGTCGAAAACTGAACATAATCCTGCATATGGCGAACATGACCGTGATTTTTCGGTCATGTTCGCTGCTTTGGGCGATCCGACACGGTTGGCGATCTTTGATCGTCTGGCCGATGGCAAGCCGCGTTCGATCTCGGTTTTGTCCGATGATGCCGACATGACGCGCCAGGCCGTGACCAAGCATCTGCGGGTTCTTGAAACCGCGGGTCTGGTGCAAAGTCACAAGGTCGGACGTGAAAGCCAGTATGCCTTTTGCCCAGAACAACTTGCCGAGGCACGCGCCTATCTTGATCAGGTGGCGGGACGTTGGGAATCTGCCCTTATGCGGCTTAAAACCTTTGTCGAAGGCGATCAGGACTAAGTTTTTGAAATTCATTGCTTATCATCGGGCGGGTGCATTCGGCCCGATGATGGCGATGTCATTTTGCTTGGCGGGATGAAAATTTGCGGTTATCCCATATCGCGTTGAGCCGGTCGGGCGGACCGGTTAACGAAAGGCGTCCTTGCGCAAGGGGTTGATGCAGGGCCGTCTTATAACGGGAATGGGAACCGTTACATGAAGACCAAAGATATCGTCTATATCGCCTTGTTTGCAGCTTTGACCGCTGTTCTTGGCCTGTTTCCGCCAATCACACTTCCGATTACCGGTGTGCCGGTAACGGCCCAGTCACTGGGGCCGATGTTGGCCGGTGCCATTTTGGGTGCCCGTCGCGGTGGCCTTTCGATTGTGCTGTTCCTTGTGCTGGTCGCACTTGGCTTGCCTTTGCTTTCGGGTGGTCGAGGTGGTTTTGGCGTGATGATCGGGGTTACCGGCGGGTTCATGTTTGGCTGGGCCATTTCGGCCTTTGTTATCGGGCTTCTGATCGAGAAGTTCTGGAACAGCCTGAATGTCGTTAATGCGGCCCTGTCGATTGCCTTTGGCGGGATTGTTGTCCTTTATGCGCTTGGCAATGCCTGGGTCGCGGTGGTGGCCGAAATCAGTTATTGGCAGGCAACTGTTGGCGCGGCACCGTTCCTGATCGGTGATGTGATCAAGGTGGCGATTGCAACCGCGGCATGTCTTGCGGTGCGTCGTTCGTACCCCTTGATTTCCAAATCAGCCTGACGTCTTATGGGCGCAAGCAGAGATCGCCTTTGCGGTCTGCTTGCGCCCGTTCTCTGCTGATTTTGATCAGCACCCTTTCCCGAAGAACGCCGGACAGCCAACCCCATGATCCGTTTTGAAAATGTATCTGTGCAATTTGATGCACGCCGCGCCCTTGAAGGTATCGATATCACGCTTGGCGAAAAGCGGATCGGGATCATCGGGGCCAACGGATCGGGCAAAAGCACGTTTGTGCGGCTTCTGAATGGCCTTCAAACCGCGACCGGCGGGCGGGTTTTGGTCGATGATCTTGACCCGGCCAAGGATGGCCGCAAGGTCCGCCGCCATGTCGGTTTTGTCTTTCAGAACCCCGATAACCAGATCGTCTATCCGGTGGTGGAAGAAGACCTGGCCTTTGGCCTTAAGGCCCTGAAACTGCCCAAGGACGAGATCAATCGTCGCATTGATGAAATCCTTGCGCGCTATGATCTGTCGGCTTTCAAAACCCATCCCAGTCATTTGCTGAGTGGTGGACAAAAACAGCTTCTGGCGATTTCCGGCGTTCTGGTGATGGAGCCGCGCTATATCGTGCTGGATGAACCAACCACCTTGCTTGACCTGCGCAATCGCAACCGGGTTGAACGCGCCATTGCCGATCTGGACCAGACGGTGATTACGGTGTCGCATGACCTTGATCTGATTGCCGGGTACGACCGGGTATTGGTGTTTGAAAATGGCAAGATCGTCGTTGATGACATTCCGGCCAAGGCCATCGCCATCTATCGCGAGATGATGGCATGATCGCCGGCCTTTATATCAAGGGGAACTCAGCCCTGCATCGCGCACAGGCCGGGGCCAAAATCCTTGCGATGGTGGCGCTTGGTACCGGGGTGTTTCTGATCCCCGACTGGCCGGTGGTGGGGCTTGTGTTGATCAGTGTGATCGCACTTTATCGCGTTTGCGGTTTTGGCTGGCCGGTCTTGGCCGCTCAGATCAAGCCGGTGGCGTGGCTGCTTGCGATCTTTTTTGCGGTTCAGCTTTGGCTGAATGACTGGCAGGCGGGATTGCTTGTCATCACCCGGATTGCCGCCATCGTGATGTTTGCGTCCCTCGTCACTTTGACCACCAAAACATCCGATATGCTGGCATCGCTTGAACGTGCCATGCGTCCATTGAAACCTGTTGGGGTAAACCCGGAAAAGGTCAGCCTCGCCATTTCAATGGTGCTGCGCTTTATCCCGGTGATTGCCACGGTGGCATCGGAAATCCGCGATGCCCAACGCGCCCGCGGCCTTGATCGATCCATCCTTGCGATGATCGTGCCCCTGATTATCAGGACCCTGAAAATGGCCGATGATGTTGCCGATGCGATTGAGGCGCGCAGCTTCGACTAATGGTGTCTGAGTAGGGGGCAAAAGCCCCCGACACGCCAGGGGGGAGACGGGTACGTGGCGGCGTGCCGGGGGAAACCGAAGATCGGGGTGCAATCAGCTCAGGCCAAGATGCTTGGCGTGGAAGCGGATATGATCTTCGATAAAGGTCGAGATGAAGTAATAGCTATGGTCATAGCCATCCTGCATCCGAAGGGTCAGTGGATAGCCTGATGCCTTGGCAGCAGCTTCAAGGGCTTCTGGTTTAAGCTGTTCGGCAAGGAAGCCGTCGGCATCGCCCTGATCAACCAGTGCCGGTGTCCGGGCATCGCTTGCCGTGGCGGCCTTCATCAGTTCCGAGCTGTCCCATGCCTTCCAGACCGATTTGTCATCGCCCAGATAATTGCCAAGTGCCTTTTGGCCCCACGGGCAATTGATCGGATTGGTAATCGGTGAAAAGGCGGTGGCGGATTTGAAGGTGCCGGGATTGCGCAGCGCAATCATAAGCGCACCATGCCCGCCCATCGAATGGCCGGAAATGACGGCCTCGTCACTGACCGGGAAGTGATCCTTGATCAATTCCGGCAGTTCCTTGGTCACGTAATCATACATGCGGTAATTGCGTGCCCAGGGTTCCTGGGTGGCATTGACGTAAAAGCCCGCACCCTTGCCGAAATCATAGGCCTCGTTCTCGTCATCAGGGACGTGTTCGCCGCGCGGGCTGGTGTCCGGGGCGACAATCGCAATGCCGAGTTCGGCGGCAACGCGAAACGCACCGGCCTTTTGCATGAAGTTTTCATCGGTACAGGTCAGGCCCGAAAGCCAGTACATCACCGGAACCTTGGTGCCGTTGCCTGCCTGTGGCGGCAGGAAGATGGCAAAGCGCATGTCACAGCCCAATACAGCAGACGGGTGGGTGTATTGCTTTTGCCAGCCGCCAAACACCTTGTTGCTTGACGCGTTTTCAATACCCATTCGGGCCTCCTTCTGATCGGCCAGTACCGGAGTTTTTCCGGCACTGGCGCAGATTTTCAATCAAACTATCAATGATCAGTAATGGATAACCGAACGGATGCTTTCGCCTTCATGCATCAGGTCGAATGCTTCGTTGATGTCTTCAAGCTTCATGGTGTGGGTGATGAAGTCAGACAGTTTGAATTCGCCGGCAAGGTAGCGTTCAACATAATCAGGAAGCTGCGAACGGCCTTTGACGCCGCCAAATGCAGTACCGCGCCAGACGCGACCGGTCACAAGCTGGAACGGACGGGTCGAGATTTCCTGACCGGCACCGGCAACGCCGATAATCACCGACTCACCCCAACCCTTGTGGCAGCATTCAAGCGCCGAACGCATGACATTGACATTGCCAATGCATTCAAACGACCAGTCAACGCCACCATCGGTCAGCTCGACAATGACTTCCTGGATCGGCTTGTCATGGTCTTTCGGGTTGATGCAATCGGTTGCGCCAAGCTGTTTGGCAAGTTCGAATTTCTTTTCATTCAGATCGATGGCAAGGATGCGACCGGCACCGGCCATCTGTGCGCCGATGATTGCCGAAAGTCCAATACCGCCAAGGCCAAAGACCGCAACCGAATCACCCGGTTTAACCTTTGCCGCATTGACGGTGGCACCCATGCCGGTGGTCACACCACAGCCCAGCAGGCAGACTTCTTCAAGCGGGGCGGCCTTGTTGATTTTCGCAAGCGAGATTTCCGGCAATACAGTGTATTCCGAGAAGGTCGAGCAGCCCATATAGTGGAAGATCGGCTTGCCATTCTGCGAGAAACGGGTGGTGCCATCGGGCATCAGGCCCTTGCCCTGGGTGACGCGGATTTTCTGGCACAGGTTGGTTTTGCCCGATTTGCAGAATTTGCATTCGCCACATTCCGGGGTGTAAAGCGGGATCACGTGATCGCCAACCGCAACGCTGGTCACACCTTCGCCGATGGATTCAACAATACCGCCGCCTTCATGACCAAGGATGGCCGGGAAAATGCCCTCGGGATCGTCACCCGACAGGGTAAAGGCATCGGTGTGGCAAACGCCGGTGGCAACGATTTTGATGCGCACTTCGCCGGCCTTGGGCGGTGCGACCTGTACTTCTTCGATCGACAGCGGTTTGCCCGCTTCCCATGCGATGGCGGCTTTACAGGTAATGGTTTCGGCGCTCATGACGCTCCTCCGGCAAAAGAAATGATAATGGCAACAGTCTATTTATTTCACTCAGTTTGATAATCCGGTATTTTGGTAAATGACTTTTACTGTTGTGTAATAATATGGGCCAATTGCCATGAATGCCTGGGACGGGATCAGCGAATTTATCGCCGTATCGGAACGCCAAAGCTTTACCGCGGCGGCCAAGCAGCTTGGCATTTCAGTCGCCCAGGTCAGCCGACAGGTCACCGCCCTTGAAGAAAAGCTTGGCACCCAGCTTTTTTACCGCACCACGCGCAAGGTCAGCGTGACCGAGGCCGGACAGATTTATTATCAGCATTGCCGTCAGTTGCTTGATGGTCTGGGCGAGGCGGAGCGCGCGATTGGCAACCTGACCGAGGTGCCGCGCGGCAAGCTGAAACTGACCGCGCCGACAACCTATGGGGAAACCGTGATTGCGCCGCTGGTGAATGATTTTGTGGCGCGCTATCCCGATCTTGAAGTCCAGTGCCGTTTCACCAACCAGAAGCTTGATCTGGTGCTTGAAGGTTATGACATGGCGATCCGTCTGGGCCGGTTGGAGGGCACGACCGGAAGCCTGATGACCCAGCAACTTTCGACCCGCCGTCTTTATGCCTGTGCAGCACGAAGCTATATCGCCAAGCGCGGCGAGCCCTATTCCCTTTCGGAGCTTAATCACCATAACTGCCTTGTCGGGACGCTTGATTACTGGCGCTTTGAAGAGGACGGGCGCGAACGCACCATCCGCATTCACGGATCGATCCATGCCAATAGCGGGCAGGCTTTGCTTGATGCGGCGCTTAAGGGGATCGGGATCGTGCAACTGCCCGACTATTACGTTGATCCCTGGATCGCCAGCGGTGATTTGATCCCGGTCCTGACCAAATATCAGCCTTCAGACGAAGGCATCTGGGCGATCTATCCGACCAACCGGCACCTTAGCCCGAAAATCAGGATGCTGGTGGAGCATCTTGGGCGGTATTTGGGATCGTAAGTTTTTGCGTCACAGACCATCGGTTCGGGCGTCATCCTTGCAACGGGATAAAACGTAGCAAACGAGGTGACGCATGTCTGAATGTACCGATCAGCGCGGTGACCGCTGGGAAATTTACGAAGGCAAGGATGGCTGGCGCTGGCGACGTACCGCCAAGAACGGCAATATCGTCGGGGCCTCGACGCAGGGCTATTCGAAGAAATCTGATTGCCTTGCCAATGCCGAACGCAATGGCATGACCTGCACGCCGAAAGACTGATCAATCTTTCGAAACCAACCATGAAAAAGCCCCTCTGACCGGACTGGTCGAGGGGCTTTTTCATTTTGGATGCAGGTTTTCTGAACGTTCAATCCCCTTGATTTGGAACAGAAACTTTTGATGTGGCATCCAAGCTCAAGAGCAGGTCGGGTCTTTTTGTGTGAGCAGTAGTTCACCGCAGGAAGACCTTAGGTCTTCGACAAACTTTCTATCAGATTTCGATTGGTTTATAGGGGTAAGCTATTCTTTAGAAAATTTGCATCTCTGACCGCTAAGTTCGAATATTGAATATCATTGTTGCTTAAGGGACCTTGGTTTTGTCGAAAACCCTGATTGTCGTTGTTGCTGCCCGGATTACCGAATGGGCTGAAAAAGGAGAGCTTTCTCCTGGATACTTCAATCCGGACAACAGGTTTCAACGGGTTGTTGTTATCTCTCTTGTTGAGGACAATGCGGCAAAAGAAGTTGTTGGTTACCTGTGCGGCTCCAAGGAATATTCTTTCATATCCCTAAACTTGCTATCTGTTTCTGGATTGCTTCGGTCGGTGGGCTTTTCTGCAGTTTTGATGCGTGTTGTTGTGAAGCGGGAAGTTGTGCCACGGTTATCCAAACAGGATAATTTTGTGGTGCGCGCCTACGGCGATACATTTGCGGGCAAATTTGCTGCCATTTTGGCAGATGCCTTAAAGTGCAGGTCCATTGCGAGTATTCATACAACGTTTACGCACCTGCCTCCGACAGCGAAGCTGTCTTTAAAAAATAAATGCATACGATTTCTGGAGGGAAGTGCGCGGGCTTTTGCGCACAAAAACCTTGATGTTTTGGCACCTGTATATAGTCCGATCATTGCTTCTATTCCGGCCGCCTATCGATCGAAAGTCTGCGTCATCCCGAATGCGGTCGACGTAGGGCCAGAGAACGCCAAAACCAGTTATTCAGCGAGCGGCATTTTGAAAATTGTCACTGTTGGTCGTTTGGTTCCGGGCAAAAGCCCGCTTCCAATTCTGCATGGTCTTAGAGACCTTGAAGGATGGCATTTAACGGTTATCGGGAATGGTCCTTGCTTGTCCGATCTCAAAGACTGGGTGGAGCGTAATGGAAAAGAAACCACAGTTCGTTTTATACCGTCTATGCGTAATAAAGAGCTGGTCGAAACTCTCAGAAAATTTGACGTCTTTGCTGCCCACACTTCTTATGCCGAAATCCCTAAAACAGTGATTGAAGCCGGACTGGTCGGTTTGCCGGTTATCTTAAATCGGCCCGATAGATTTGCTGCCAGCGAGTATGAAAATGCACCCATCCTGTGGTGCCAAGGAGATGCAGAAGGCTACAAGCATGTCTTTGAAGGTTTTAGCGCATCCCGTGAAAGATGGTTGGAAATTGGGAATGCCAGTAGAAAACATTTTGAAAAGTGGTTCTCGCCTGTTTTTGCTGGAAAAAGCATGGCTGATCTACTATCGCAAAACACTAATGATTTCCCGCACTCGTCAAACGAGGAATAAGATCGCGTGACTACCAACGTACCAAAGCACATTGCAATCGTCGCAGGAACTAGGCCGGAGTTCATTAAACTAGCGCCGGTTATTCGGTCTTTGCGGGCGAAGCTGGGTGAGGCACGTGTACGCGTCTATTCGACGGGGCAACACAGAAGTCTTATGGACCAAGCAATCCACAGCCTTCACTTGAAGGTAGATGTTGACTTTGACTTGATGACCCATGCGCAACCGGCTGCCGAAATACAGCGACGTGTGATTTCTGCGCTGGACCGAGAGTTTCAGGCAAGGAAGCCTGACCTTGTTGTTGTGCAGGGGGATACCATTTCCGCATTTGGCGGGGCTATGGCAGGGTTCTTGAACCATATCCCGGTTGCACATGTCGAGGCCGGCTTAAGAAGCCACAACATCAACAATCCTTGGCCGGAAGAAGGGTTGAGGCAAATGATTGCGCGTATTGCTTCGATACATTTGGCCCCGACACCAATTGCGAAGGAGAACCTTCTGCAAGAGGGGATTGCGGAAAACTGCATTCACATTGTGGGAAATCCGGGGATTGATAGTCTGGTCGCGACGCAGGAAGAAAACAGCGGGCTTCAGCGGTTTGGCGATGGCGAGCATTTTCATCCGGGAAGTAAGCCTTTTGTGCTTGTAACCATGCATCGCAGAGAAGCCCTGCAGGGGGCTTTGGATGCATTTTGCGAAAACCTTGAAGGAACCGTCAAAAACCATCCGGAAATTGACTTCGTTTGGCCCGTTCATCCCAATCCAAAAGTTCGTGAAACTGTCGAACGCCATTTTGACTCTGCGTTGCCTAATCTGCATTTTGTCGAGCCACTGCCGTATGACGAAATGATGACCCTTCTACCAAAGGCCCGTGTCGTGATTAGTGATTCTGGTGGGATGCAGGAAGAGGCCCCATATTGTGGCGTGCCAATTATTGTAATGCGCGATGTTACGGAACGACCCGAGATTATTGATCTTGGGTTGGGTAAGCTCGCGGGAGCATGTGGTGCGAGACTTTCGGACGAGCTCGAACGAACGCTGTCGGCGGACGTGGATGAGCCGTCTGTCAATAAATGGCGTGACATTCAGGGCAGAGGTCAAGCCGCTGAGGTGATATCAGAGATCCTCATCAAACGCTTGGCAGCGGCAGAGCAGGTTTAAGCAGCAATCTTCCGGCACCATAGATTATGGTATATATCAGCAAAGTGATTGCAATTTCATAGATCGGTGGCAAGGACTGAGTTAGGCCTTGTACCAACCAATAGGTGGCGATCAATGACAAGCTGTTTGTGCATGAGAGTGCCGCAATCTTGGCGAAGGGCCAAGCCCATCCGTCAAAGCCGTTTCTGTTCGCAGTGATACCAAAAAATGCTGCAAGGCACAGTTTACCTAGGAGTATGCCGCAAGCGATACCGGTTAGTCCCCATATTGGCGCAAGTTGCCATGCGGTGATGAAGCCGAGCAATGAGCAAGAAATTGCAGCAGACATCAATCTTTTTCCGGATGAAATGGAGACAAGGTAATATTCCCAGCCTGTCGTCATCTGCGATGTGAGTATCGCAAAGCCCGCGACGATGATTACCGGTGTCAAATTGCCGACCTGGCTGTTCAATAGTATCGAAACAGCGGGGTTAACGATCAAAATTGCCAACGCTAATGCAGGCAGCGCCAACTCCGCAAATAGCATTGTATGACACTTTGCCACGTGACAGCAATCGTCAATCTCTCCTCTGCGCACATGTCCCGAAATTTTTGGGAAAAGCAGCCACCATATTGGGGCGCCTAACGCAGATAGAATGGATAAAATCATGATGCTGGCACCATATTGTGCTACGGCTTCTGCACCCAGAAAACGTCCCACAATCAATCTGTCTCCGAGATTGCCTGCCCATTCAGCAAGTCCAGCCAACATGAAGGGAAGGCCGCTGATGGAAACCTGAAGAAGGTTGCTCCTGTTTCTTGAATGATCAAACCTGGATAGGCGGATTAATTCTGGTGTCAAAAGACATAAAATGACCGAAAATTTTGCGGCGGCGATCGCAAATAACGCTGTCTCCAAGCTTAGTCTTCCAAAGGTCAGAATGACCGCAATCAGCAACATTTGAATCGCGAAGCCCGCGATCTGGGCATAGAGAGACTTTCGAGCTTTGATCATTGCCCGTAAATATTCACCGATCAGAGCTTCTATAGCAAAGAGCCAAGCTAGAACGGGGATGGCGAAGATCAGCCAGTCTGCGTTTTGGATAGAGACAAGCGACAGGTAAGTTGCGATTTCTTCGATCGCAAGTGCGAGAATTACGACAAGTATCAGGCATAGAATACTGACAATTGTGATTGCTGCGACAAGCAATCTTGGGGCGTCGGAGCTGTCGCTGTGGCCTGCCAGCTTGCGGATGAGTGTGAAGCCAAGCCCCGCCGAAACAAGTGGCACAAACGCAAATGACAGACTCATGATTTGAAGGTAGCTGCCAAAAACAGCAGCCCCCAAAGACCAGGAGAGAAGAGGAGTGAGTATAAAGGCGTTGGATCGTACAAACCCCTCGGCAACAAATCGAACACCGAGATCGCTTTTCAGGAAGCCAAGCGTTTTCCTGGATGCCTTGTGGATCAAGGTAAGAGGCCTTTCTGCAGTACGATGTAGTCTCGGTTGGCAAAACCTGGAAGTATTGCGGTCATTTTGCCGTCGATATCTGGTGACTGTCCTTTCTTGTGGATCCAGCTACGCAAGTTTGTGCCATTTTCTATGAAAGGTAGATACAGGAGCTGGCTTAGGAGCCCGGTGGCGATTTTCTCCAACATAGAACAGTTCAGATTCAGGAAAAGTTTTTTTGTCCGGGCTGATGACAAGGGAAATATACCGGGAAAGCCAAGCTTCTTATAGTGGCGGTCCCAGTAGAACCAACTCACATTCCATGGACGGGCAATATCCAGAATGATGAAGCCGCCGGGCTTTACGATGCGTACAAGCTCGGAAATTGCTTCTTCCTGATCTGGCATCAATAGAAGAGTGGCAAAGCAATAGGCCATGTCCGCCGAATTGCTGGCGATGGGTAAACATTGTGCTTTCGATACGACAGGGGTTGGTCGCTGTTCTTCCTGGAGACTCAGAAATTCATCACGTAGACGCATTTGTTCGAGCATGCCGGGGCTCAAGTCGACGCAGGTTACTTTACGGCCATGTCGTGCGAGGTCGACTGCATGACGGCCATTTGCGCCTCCGATATCTACGATTGTTTGACCTGCGCCTGAATACTTCTCAATCAAGCGCCACTTAAGTGCTTGTGGATATTCTGTCCCGATTTCGGTCTCGTAGCCTGCAGCGCGTTCATTAAAGTGCTGTTGTTCTGTTGTGTTCACTTCTTCGTCCCGCCCTGTCGCAGATTTCTTGCAATCTCCATTATCGCCTCAGTAATCGGACGGTAAATTTTTTGCCCGCGGAAATAAGGATACAAAGTGCCGCCAAATGACTTTTTGAAGTCGTTTAGGCCCTTCAGTTTGTCCTGTCGTGGGCCCGGAAATGCTTCGCCACATTCTAAATGATCTACCGAATGTTTGGTGAATTCGGTTATGGCATGCCAGATACCAAAATCATTTGCGCATAGCTTCAAGGCATCATTACTTCCGGCTGTCGTCCAATAAAGGGCCTTGTTTTTGTAGACCAGAAAATTATGAATCGCCAGAATAGTAGAGCCTCTTTTAATGATACAGCTTTTGGACAAACCAGCCTCAGCCACATCGTTAAATATGGACTCAAAATATCCTATTGGATGCCGGGGGATGCTATTGCGACGGCAAGTTTCCAGATGCAGGGCATAGTAAGTATCTAGTAAAGAATGGTCCGGTGTGATCAAGTCCGCCGATAACTGGTTGCGTTTTGCCTTGTTAATTTGTTTTCGGCAACGATGTTCTAGGTTCGACCAAATCTCGTTCTCGCCCATGTCGGCGAGATTAAGCAACCAGGATTGTGTAGAAGCATCGGAGTAGCCAAAATGGCACAAAGGGTTTGGAAGGGGATGTGAGGCAAGCACGAGGTCCGGAGCTAGTGGCGGACATGAAAGGTCCACTCTTCTTGCTGCTTCGCGTTGCGCCAGTTGTTCGATTTCCTGTGCTATCAGCGCACGCACTTTGTCTTGTGTTCTTCTAGGCAGCTTGCTGTCAATGGCAGGCCCTCCGGTACTTTCAAGATGCGGTCCTAGAAAGTGTTGGGCACGTTTCGGCAGGACAGCGACAAGTGGGATCAGAGCCAAGAGTTTTGAGTTGTCCTGTTGATCTGCAATCGCAAAGGATAAATCACTCGTACGAGCCCAATTGCTGCGTGCTTCAAGAAGTTCCCATCGATGCCATGCCCAGGCGCCGCCAATGTTGTCAGCGGCGTGGTTCCATTGGCTCGCGAGGCAGTTATGGCGTTTGAGAACTGTGAGCATCTTCTGTTTCTGACACGTTGGCATTTTGTCGAAGGGATAGCCAAATTCCAAGCAGGGCAACGAATATCAAGTGTATGTAATGGAATCTGGTTACGCTTAAATCGAATGCTTCTGCAACAAAAAGTCCTAGTAGGACGCCGGCAGTTATGTGCGAAAAATTTGACTGATTATCGGATCTCAATTTTGAACGATTGGAAATGAATATTGGTGAAATCCAAATCGTAGTTAATAAAAATGTTCCAAAAATTCCTGTTTCAACCAGAGAGTTCATGAATACCGAATGGACTGCTTTGATGTTTGATGCGTCAGGGAACAGGTAATCAGATCCTACGCCGAAACCAACGCCAATTAGCCAGTTGTTGATAAATCCATTCCATGCTGCGGCTAGTAATTGACTGCGTTCTCCCAAGCTGAAAACTTCGTGATTTAAAATGGTGGGCAGAAATGTTGCTTGGTGTGATTGAGTGGCGGAAAATGATGATACAGCTAAGCTAAATGAAATTACGATCACGAAGCAGAAAGCTGTGAAAATTTGACGTATATTTGAAGATTTGATGTTAATATATACTGTAGTTACAGCGAATAATAAAATTCCCATCCGGGAGAAAGAAATTATCAAACCTGCTATCGAGACTATGCGGATGAAATTTCGCATTCGTCGGGATAGCAACTTGTTGTAGGAGAAGCCGAATATGATTGCGCAAAGCAGTCCCAAGCCATTTGGGTTGGGGAGTATGCCGGCATGCCTTTGGATGTAAAATTTGTCATTTCCATAGTAAAATGCTCTATTGGCGATTATTTGTTCCAGCTTCAATCCAAATATTTGAATGTCAATTATTTCATAAGATCGTGTTGATATGTAGTTATTGCTGTATATTATGCCAATTATGGCGTATAATACAGAAAACGCACAAATATAAGATAAGGACTTAATTATTCCGACGTAAAAAATATCTATATTTCTTATTTTTTGAATGAGAATTAATATGAGAAATGAGGGGATGAGTGTTATTAGTGCCCTTTCTGTGGATTTTGCAAATAAATCAGAGTTTATTGATGTTGAAAAATAAATTAATGAAATCATTATAAGTGGTATTAGCGATGGGATTGTAATATCTTTAATTTTTAATTTTGTTGCTATAATTAATGATATTATTGTGACGTTTATTAATATTAGTTGTGATTTTCCCGATAATGATATGTCTAGTCCGTTTGCGTTTATTTTGCAAAATGGTATTACTAATAAAAATGAGGTAAGTATTCCTATTTTGTAAGAATTTATTTGATCTGATTGTGGCAATTTATTGATGATTTGACTGAATAATTTTTCGAAATTTTGACCCGATTGCATGTGCGTCGTACTCCGTGATAGCTTTTTTTCTTGTTCTTTGACTTTTTTCTCTTTCTATTGCTTTCTCCATCGCGATTGAGATGGATTGGGTATCGTCAATGTTCGCAACATGGTGGCCATTTGCAATGGTAATATTTTCCACAGTCCCTGCGCGGCAAATAGAGAGCACTGGTGTTCCGCTGCCAAAGTAATCAATGATCTTTGAGGGAAGGTAGAAGCTTTGTTCAAGCTCGGTGCTGTCAACCACAATCAATAAGTCAGAGTTCTGCATGAGTCTCAGGGCATTCTTGTGTGGCGTTTGACCCATATACAGTATTTCTCGATCGTTGTACTTCGTATTAAATTGGTCTAATTCGGTGTACTTCTCGTGCGCCGTGCCGTAGATTTCAATTCGGACCTTTTTTCCTTTAGGGATGTTAATTAACTGAAGGGCTTTAATCAGTATATCTGGCTGGCGATTGCCATAAAAGGAGCCAAAAATTCGCCAGCAATACTCTGTCGTTCCATTTGCAGGGATTTTTTTGGTGAGTTCATCGCTGTCGTGATAGAGGCGGGGATCGTATCCGTGAGGGACGATAGATGATTTTTGTCGAAGGTTTTTATCGTTATTGGTCATGTGCAGCATGAGGCCTTCGGTCGGGAATACTAGTTGGTTAGCATTCGCCAAGACCTTCTTCTCCAAGTTTCGACTGTAAGCCGAAAATAGTGGCACATTCTTTTGGTGGTCAGAATTGGACCAAGGGTCGGAGAAGCACGCAATCCATGGGAGTTCAGGGAACCTCTTTTTGAGGTGGAGTCCTATCAGGTGGGCGGAGTGATACTGTGATCTCGTGACGACACAGTCGTAGCCGTTTGGCAGTAAGTCCAGAGCCTTTTTGCGCACACTGCTGTTAGCAAGCAGCCATCTGTCTGGTCGCAACGGGAGTCTTGGCGAGCGGCAAAGGATTCTGGCGAGTAAGGAGGGGTTTACTTTGAACACCTCGCCATTAATGTCTTGAGCGTATTTACCCATTTCCGGGTCGCGGAAATTACTGACAAGGCCGGCTTCAAGCGTCAAGACGTCAATCTTACAGTTGGGAATGTTCCTCAGGAGCTTTGCTGTGACGAAAGCTTCCGGGCTGGCCGTGGGTGGGTAGCAATACCCAATGACAAGAATTCGAGGGAGTGTGGTCATGAGTGCATTTTCAATACATCTTGCCAAGGGTCGGGTTGTCGTAGCCGCTGTTGCAGTGCGGCTCGAATTTGACGAGTAAATCGAGTATTTCCTGGTCATCTGCAATATCAGCTGGATCAAAGTAGATGTTTGTCAGTAGTTTCGATCCAGACGACAAGGTCGCTAAATAAGATTTGAGTTCTCGTATGAGAGCATTCCTGCCCAGTGCATCAGGCGCTGAGAGGAAGCCCCAGCTGTCGATGAGTTGTGATGGTCTAGCGATAGATCCGCTCAATGGTATTTCAATAATGCCTGCACCACCACCGTACATGCCGCCATTAATGTAGCTAAAGACTGGCGTGGTGGATGTTGATATTCTGTAATTCAGAGTGGCGAGAAACTTGTATAACTCGCTGAGTTGATGTGGCTTGTTGAACTCTCCAAAATGTGGAGTTCTGAAGATATAGGGCGCGTTGCCAGTCAGGGTTTGTATTGCATTGTGGCCATCAACAATATCTCGTTGCCATATGTCTCTATCTTCATCGCGGTACGTGAATGTGGAATAGGGTTTACCGGTTGTATCGTCTATAGCTGCGTGCTCGCGATATCCATGGTTTACGAAATATCCACCAAGCGCTTGGAGGTCGCGATAAGTGCCCCAGTGTTTTTCTAGTAGTGCGCCTGGAATGGCGTAAGCGGCGCGAATGTTAGCTTTGTGAAGCTGTCTTTGTATCTTCAGTGACGCTTCCGCATCTCTGTTCGTATCGCAATCAAAGGATAAAAAGAAAGGTTGGACGTCTTGAAGGTGATTTTTTGTCCAATGAGTTACCTTGCGCAGGTAAAGGCTAGGAGCTAATCGTAAAGCTATTTTCCCGAGGAAAATTTGCGTTGAGCTTGTCATTGGTCAGTGTTTTCACATGCATTTGGCCGCCGAGTAATCTTTGGTATCATGCAAGTGCTAATATGCATAGGGAAATAAGGGGGGTTGTGTGTGCGATAAGCTGGGCTGCACGAGTCTGTTGTATGCTATAAGCATTTTTTAGACTCGCGCATGTTGCTTACTGCGCCGTCCAGCCACCATCGACCGACAGGTGTGTGCCGGTCATTTGTGAAGCGGCGTCCGAACACAGGAACAGCGCGGTCTGGCCGATCTGTTCGGGGCTGACGAACTGTTTGGACGGGTGTTTGTCCGAGACCAGACGGGTTGCGGATTCTTCGATGGAGATGTTGGCATCTTTGGCGCGTGCTTCGATCTGGCGTTCGACCAGTTCGGTGCGGACCCAGCCCGGGCAGATGGCATTTGCGGTGATACCGGTTTCGGCCGTTTCAAGGGCGGTGACTTTGGTCAGTCCGATCACGCCATGTTTGGCGGCAACATAGGCCGCCTTCTGTACCGAGGCGACAAGGCCATGGGCGGAGGCGGTATTGATGATCCGGCCCCAGTTTTTCTTGCGCATATAGGGAACGGCAAGGCGGGTGGTGTGGAAAACCGATGTCAGGTTGATCGCGATCACCGCATCCCATTTCTCGACCGGGAAATCTTCGACATTGGCGGTGAACTGAATGCCGGCATTGTTGATCAGGATATCGACGCCGCCAAATTTGGCTTCGGCATCCTGCATCATGGCTTCGATCTGGTCGGCCTTTGAAAGGTCCGCGCCATTATAGAAGGCGGTGACACCATATTCGGTTTCAAGGGATTTGCGGGTGGCCTCGATCGCATCGGCATCGCCAAAGCCATTGAGCATCACATCCGCGCCCGCACCGGCAAGTGCCTTTGCCATGGCAAGGCCGATGCCGCTGGTGGAGCCGGTTACGAGTGCGCGTTTTCCTGTCAGCATATTTCTTCTCCCTGAGGGTGAGTAGTTTGTTCCTCTTGTTAAGTTGGAAGGATCATGCCGCACTGCAACCAAACTGGCAAGAAGTGGTGTGACCAATTATCGCAAGGCGCGCTGATGGACTTGAAAACATGTGTTACCCCAAAGGTTTGCTTGTAAGGAGACGGACACAGAATTAAATTGCCGCGATGATAACTATCAGAGCTTCCAGACCCGGTGAGGGGGATCGCATTATTGAAATCTGGCGTGGTGCCGTTGATGCCACCCATGATTTCCTGACGCCGGAGGATCGTCTTGCGATTGATGATCTTGTCTGTGGATTTTTGCCCGATGTGCCGCTTTGGCTTGCGGTCGATGGCAAAGATTATCCGCTTGGTTTCATGTTGATTGATGGTGGTCATATGGAGGCACTGTTTGTCGACCCGGCCTGTCGCGGCAAGGGGATTGGCGCGGCTCTTCTGCGCCATGGTCTGGTGCTTCATCCCGCGATGACAACCGATGTGAATGAGCAAAATCCGCAGGCCATCGGTTTTTATGAAAAGATGGGCTTTGTACGCATCGGGCGCTCGGCCCTTGACAGGCAGGGGCGGCCCTATCCGCTTATTCATCTGAAATATGCGGGTGTGTAATTCGCCTTAGGTGCCGATGTTGTATTTACGGAGTTTATTGGCAATTGATGTGTGCGAAACACCCAGTCGTTCTGCCAATTTGCGCGAGCTTGGATAATCCGGGTAAAGCCGTACCAGCATTTCACGTTCCAAAAGATCAAGCCCGGCATTGAAGTCATCCTGCGCCAAGGCCCGGGTGATCAGGTCGGGGCCGCTGGACGGGGTGGTTTGGGCGTCGGATGGATTGGGGTTTTCCGATGCTGCGGCCATGTCGGGTGTTGTTGTGGTGCCGGTTGCGGCACTGGTCAGATCGCGGGCGCCAAGGATATCACCATCGAGCAGGGCGACAGCACGAAACAGGGTGTTTTCGAGTTCACGCACATTGCCCGGCCAGTCATGGGCGCGCAGCCAGTCAAGTCCGTCCTTGGCAAGATGCGGGGTCGGGCGTTCGGTTTGCTGGGCGGTGCGGGCCATGAAGAATTTGGCAAGATCGTCGATATCCTCGACCCTTTCGCGCAAGGGCGGCAGGGTGATGCCAAGGACATTGAGGCGGAAATAAAGATCCTCGCGGAAGGTACCGTCATGGGACATGGTTTCCAGATCGCGATTGGTCGCACTGATGATGCGGACATCGACCGTGATTTCATCGGTGCCGCCTACGCGGCGGAAGCGGCCATCTTGCAAAACGCGCAGAAGCTTGGCCTGCAAATACGGGGTCAGTTCGCCGATTTCATCAAGAAACAGCGTGCCGCCATCGGCCAGTTCCAAAAGGCCCGGCTTGCCGCCGCGACGCGCGCTGGTAAATGCACCCGCGGCATAGCCAAACAGTTCGCTTTCGGCCAGGCTTTCGGGCATGGCGGCACAGTTAAGGGCCAGAAACGGTTGATCGGCACGGTTGCTGGCGCGGTGGCAGGCGCGGGCAAAAAGCTCCTTGCCGGTGCCGGTTTCACCAAGGATCAGAAGCGGGGCGTCAATCCCGGCAAGCCGTTGGGCTTGTGATTTTGCGCGGGCCAGGGTGCGGCTGTTGCCGATAATGTCGTCAAACCCGGTGTGGCTGCGATCCTGAAGGGCGGTGATCACCCGGCCCAGCCGTGCCGCCCGGTGAAAGACCATGACGCCGCCCCAGGGTTCGTCATCGGCTGCGTCCGATCCGTCATCGACATGACCAATCGGTTCGACCTGAAGCAAATAGGTTTGCCCGCCAAGTGTGACTTCATGTTCGGGCAGGCGAAAACCGCTTTGGCGTAAATCTTCAATGGATGGTTCGACAAGTATGCTTGAGATATCCTGATCACGCAGTGGTTTTTCGTTGCTGCCTGCAATGGCTTGTGCCGCCGGATTGGCCTGTGCGATCAGGCCATTGGCATCAACGGCAATCACCGGGTCGCCAAGGGCGGCAAGGGTGGCGTGAAGCTGGGCGCGCCTGCGTTCGGTGGGCAGGCGTTCAATCTCTCGGATATCAAGGATGCCGGGGATCTGTTTCAGGGAATGGGCCAAAAGCGGAAAGCGGTCCGGGCGAATGGCCGGGATGTCGGCATAGATATAATGGGTGGTGACTTCGAACGTGCGGATATCCAGACCATGATCGGTCAGGACGTTGATGACATCACGGGTGATGCCCAATCTGTTCTCGCCGCGAATTTCGAACCGCATGTCTGTACCGATAAGTTTACACTGTAACGAAATTTGTACGCGTCCAAGATGCTGATTTCCAGTGTTTTTGCGGATTTAAGTGGTTAAGACAGTTTGCGTGTAAATAATTGTTTACACAAATGGTGTAGTGCATTCGGCCAAAGCCTTGAAAAGTGCGGGTTTTGCAATCTGGCACGCGGATTGCGGAGTGGAGGGCAAGAAACATCTTTTCAGGAGTCTTACCATGTCTGCCAATGACACCCGCCACAGCAATGTTGCCAAAACCGGCTTTGCCACCCGTGCGATCCACCACGGTTATGATCCGCAAAGCCATAATGGCGCGCTGAACCCGCCGGTTTACATGTCTTCGACCTTTGCGTTCGAAACGGCCGAGCAGGGCGGGCGGTTCTTTGCCGGTGACGAGCAGGGCTTTATCTATTCGCGTATTTCCAACCCGACCCTGGATCTTCTGGAAAAACGTCTGGCGGTGCTTGAAGGTGGTGAAGCCGCCCTTGCGACCGCATCGGGCATGGGGGCGATTACCTCGGTCTGCTGGACCTTTATCGAACCGGGCGACGAGATCATCGTTGATCGCACCCTTTATGGCTGCACATTTGCCTATTTCCGGCATGGTCTGGAAAAATTTGGCATCAAGCATACCCATGTCGATCTGACTGATCCGGCGGAGCTTGAAAAGGCGATTTCGGACAAGACCAAGATTGTCTATTTCGAAACACCGGCCAACCCGAATATGCGTCTGGTCGATATCGCCGCAATTTCCGAAATTGCCCATAAACATGGTGCCAAGGTGGTGGTTGATAACACCTATTGCACGCCATATTTGCAGCGCCCGATTGAACTGGGGGCGGATATCGTTGTGCATTCGGCCACCAAATATCTTGGCGGTCATGGTGATCTTATGGCCGGTGCGGTGATCGGTTCGCTTGAAGATATGACGCAGGTGCGTCTGGTCGGTCTTAAGGACATGACCGGCGCGGTATTATCCGCGCAGGATGCCAATCTTGTGATGCGCGGGCTTAAAACGCTTGAACTGCGGATGGAGCGCCATTGCGACAATGCCGAAAAAATCGCAGCGTTTCTGGGGGCCCATCCCAAAGTCGACCGGGTTTACTATCCGGGTCTTGAAAGCTTTGCGCAGCATGATCTGGCGAAAAAGCAGATGGACCGTTTTGGCGGCATGATCGCATTCGAACTTAAAGGCGGGATCGAAGCGGGCCGCAAGTTGATGAATGGTCTTAATATGATCACCCGTGCGGTCAGCCTTGGTGATGCCGAAACCCTGATCCAGCATCCGGCATCCATGACCCATTCGACCTATACCGCCGAAGAACGCGCCGAATATCAGATCACCGACGGTTTGATCCGCCTGTCGGCCGGTCTTGAAAGCATTGATGACATCCTGGCCGATCTTGCCAATGCGCTTGATGGTGGCGAGATGGCGATTGCGGCCGAATAATCCGGCAACACGGATTTCCAGGACAACCTCTGGGGAGGAAGAGAGAGCCGGTCTGTTTTGACAGATCGGCTTTTGACCTGACGCGCATCCCCCACAGCGCCAGAGCCCGGACATAAGGCAGGTTCATGCCGATCGGGTCGTACCCCGCTGGCGCGTCAGGTTTCTCTTTTCGGCTTAAAGCGGGGGTTTAATCAAAAAGTCCGTATTTATTCATGGATTCTTTTGATTTTTCCGACAAATTTTCGTTAGTTCCGAGAATGACGCGAAGTTTTCGCAAATCAATCAGATGAAAAGACGGTGCTGTTTCCGGGTGGTTCTTTAAAAGATAAAACATCAAACCGTTTGAATAGGCCCGTTCCAGTCCGATCTGCACCGCATCGCGTAACTCCGTTTCCTTGGGACTGAAAAAGAAATAGATCGGCTGCGAATAATAAAGCGCAATGCCCGGTGATACCGTGATGTTTGGTGCCTGATCCTTCATCCAGCTCCATTCCCCGATGATCTGCCAGAAGGCGCGGGGATAAAGATCAAACCGTTTGGCATCGAGCATCTTATGCAGGGTCTTGTAACGTCCGTCGGCAACCGTGAAGCCGTTTTCGATCAGGATTTTTGAATCCGGCCAGCCAAGCCCCTGGCCCATCGAAAATTTGCGAAGATCATTGATCGACCTGACCCCATTAAGAGCGGCAAGGTTGTCATCGCGCACCATAAAAAGCCGAAGCCCGGTCGTTCCCAGATAGATCGGGACATAGGCCGCCAGCAATTTGTCTTCGCGATCCTGCGACGTGCCAAAATAGACCGTATTGATCGGATCATTGGCAAGCAGCATCGATACCCGGCGTTCCTCGGTCGGGTAATCCATACAAACCGGCGTGATCTTGATGTCCTTGCCGCTTAATCGTGTGGCAAGGCGCAATAGTTCAACATGATATTCCGAATATTGATCCCACGGTGTGATGCCCTTGCAATAGGCCGACTGCTGATCCATCGGCAGCCTGATCTCTTGCCCGGGTGTTGGTGCAGCGGGTTGTAAGGTGTTTTCATCCGCTTTGACCGGGGCAAACCCCGGCAAAGTACACAGTAAAGCGCAAAACAATATCGTCTGTGCGCTGTGTCTGAATGTGTTGCGGATAGCGGCGATAAAAGCGGAGAAAACCAAGAGAGTTCCGGGATAATAGCGATGTATAGTGCGATATGAGCGCAGGACTATACGGATGGTTTGGTCGCTACACAATCAGACGATCTTCAACCTGCGACCATTCGTTGTGATTGGTGTGCTTTGTGGCAGGGTTATTTGATTGCCTTTGCCTGATGATTGCGTTGATTGCTGCTTCCATATTACGTGGGGGGCATGGCGTATTGCATCTTATTGGTCGTCAAATAAATTGAACTGATTTTGGGTGTTCTCACCTTTTTTATGCGGTCCAATTAGTTCCTCAAGTTCGTCTTCAGAAAGAGGCTCTGATACAGGTCTGCTATTATAGCGAAGCACCCGTAGTACGGTGTTGTGTATCTTTCGATCATCAATCAGATGGTATTTGATTTGCACTCGTAGCCGATCTGCAAAATGGAAATTCAGCATTTCATGTTCTGCAAGGAACCAAAATGAGTCGTCATCAATCGTGAAATAGCGATCATGGCCGTCTGAGTCCTTGCCCTTCCAGTGCCTTTTGCTATCACTTTTTGCCCAGTTAGGTGATGAAACGATAATTGTCGTCGTTTCGACATGCCACGGCAGTTCGTCTTCTTCCTCAACTTTGGGAGGGATTACTGTTTGCAATTCAATAAATGCGGATCGAGGGACTTCGAAGTCTTCGGTATCGGCAAAGCTGACTCCTGAAATCTCGTGATGTTCGAGACATGCTATATAAAATGCGTTCCGCGCGGCGAATGCCTCCCGGAACATCTCGGTCGAGATATTGCTTTCGATCAATTCTTTCGTTGGCCTTTGCATGAAGGTACTTGTCGCAGCAGCCAACATCTTGGCAACAGCTCTACATTCCTGACTGCGAATGAACGAGGTTTGCTCCTCCTCTGGTTCATCTGCGATTGCCTCGGACGAGAATAGATTGCGTAGCTCTTGGCCTGCCAATTCGCCCCACTCATTGGGGTTTCGATTAGTCAGCCCCTCTATCAACCCTGATGTAAAATCGGTTGCAAGAGCAGGAAGTAGCGCGGCACCGACGGAGATCACAATTATTTTTAGCTTGCTGCGGAAGGAGCCTACTTCCGGTGGTAAAACAATAAGAGAGTATTCCACACTGCCATTGAAGATTTGATCAATTAAAGATTCAATGACTTCCTCTGCTGCGGAAGCCGTTTCTACGAATGTTTTAAGGGGTAATCCGTGCGCGGGAATATCAAAGTGAATTGCAATGTTGCTAGACTGAAGTATCTCGGTATTCATTGGGACTCCAAATCCATACTAGGCAATGCATATATTGCTATTATTTCAAGTTTTCGTGTCAATTAAAAGTTGTTGTGAGCTTTCAAGTTTTAGAAAGAATGGTTGAGAAACTTCGCTGGGCGAATCGCCCCTTCCATATAGGAGTTTCAAAACCGCGAAATATTGTTTCAGACGGGAAATTCGAAGGTTCGAGCGGGATTGTCGCAGGCGATTCCACATTTGAAGCAAATGTGACGAATCTTGTGTGAAATGCATGTGTCATCCCTTGATTTCCGTAATAGGCGCCTAAAAATCGGTAATCCAATACCGGAATATCACGGGCCCAAAGAGGCGCCCGAAAGAGACCCGGAAGATCAGGCGTGAAAAGGGATCAGGAATATGTCAGCACAGGATGCCGCCCCGGAAATCGGCGAAATTATCGAAGCAACCAGCACCGGCAATGTCAAAGCCGAAGACCTTGAGATGCTTGGTCAGATCGAAAAGAAGGTGCGCTGGCTGTCAAGCTGGACGATCCATAATGCCAACCATCTGCGTCCGAAACGCGACGGCATCAAGGTTGGCGGCCATCAGGCAAGCTGTGCTTCCATGACCACGCTTATGACGGCGCTTTATTTCAATGTTCTGCGTCCGCAGGACCGGGTTGCCGTCAAGCCGCATGCAAGCCCCGTTTTCCATGCAATCAATTACCTGTTCGGTCGTCAGACCAAGGAAAAGCTTGAAAACTTCCGTTCGTTCGGTGGCGCGCAGTCCTATCCGTCGCGCACCAAGGACGGGGATCAGGTTGATTTTTCCACCGGCTCGGTCGGGCTTGGTGCGGCGGTGACCAACTTCGCGGCCCTGACGCAGGATTACCTGCGTTACAAGGATATGCTGCCCAAGGGTGAAAAGCCCGGTCGCATGGTTGCCCTTGTTGGTGACGCCGAACTTGATGAAGGCAATATCTATGAGGCGCTTCTGGATACCTGGAAGCATGACATTCGCAATGTCTGGTGGGTGATCGATTATAACCGCCAAAGCCTTGATGGCATGATTGATGCGCATCTGTTCCGGGTTATTGGCCGGTTCTTCCGTGCGGTTGGCTGGAACGTGATCACCATCAAATATGGCCGCAAGCTTCATGATGCCTTTGCCAAGCCGGGTGGTAAGTCGCTTAAGAAATGGCTGAATGATGCGCCAAACGATATCTATTCGGCCCTGACTTTCCAGGGCGGGGGGGCGTGGCGCAAACAGATATTGTCCGATATGCCCGGCGATAATGCATTGGTAAGCCTGCTTGGCGATTATGACGATGATGCCCTGCATGATCTGATGACCAATCTGGGCGGGCATTGCATGGAGGCGGTTCTGAATGCCTTTGATGCGGTCCCCAATGACAAGCCGACAGTGTTTATTGCCTATACCGTCAAGGGCTATGCCACGCCGCTTCAGGGTCATAAGGACAACCATGCGGGCTTGATGAATATCCCGCAGATGGATGCCTTCAAGCTTCAGAACAAAATTGCCGACGGGCAGGAATGGGATATGGCGGCGGGCCTTGATGTCAGTGCCGAGCGTGTCCGCGATTATATTGCCAATGCGCCGTTCAATGACCGTGCCCCGCGTCATAAAATGGCCGAGGTCATCGCCATTCCTGAAATGCCCTATGCGCGGGTGGAAACATCCAGCACGCAGGAAGTATTTGGCAAAATCCTGAATGAACTGGCGAAGATGAAAGATAGCGATCTTTCGGATCGCATCGTGACCACATCGCCCGACGTGACGGTGTCGACCAACCTTGGCGGCTTTGTGAACCAGCGCGGTCTGTTTGGTCGCGAAGAACTGGCCGATGAATTCCGCGAACGCAAGGTGCCCTCGGCCCAGAAATGGATCAGATCACCGCAGGGCCAGCATGTTGAACTCGGCATTGCCGAGAACAACCTGTTTTTGAATCTGGCGGCCCTTGGCCTGTCGCACAGCCTGTTCGGGCAACGGTTATTCCCGATTGGCACCCTTTATGATCCGTTCATTGCGCGTGGTCTGGATGCGCTTAATTATGCCTGTTATCAGGATGCGCGGTTCATGGTTGTGGCAACGCCAAGCGGCATTACCCTTGCCCCGGAAGGGGGCGCGCATCAGTCGATCTCGACCCCGATGATCGGCATGGGGCAGCCCGGCCTGACCAGCTTTGAGCCAAGCTTTGGTGATGAGCTTGCCACCATCATGGGCTGGTCATTTGATCATTTGCAGGCACCCAAGGGCGGATCGGTTTATTTGCGCCTGTCGACCAAGCCGCTGGCACAGCCCGAACGTGATCTTTCCGATGCCACCAAATCGGAAATCGTTTCCGGTGGCTATTGGCTGCGTGAACCGGGCAAGGATTGCAAAATGGTCATCGCTTATTGCGGGGCGATGGCGCCCGAGGCAATTGTCGCCTGGGAAAAGCTTTCCGAAGATCATCCGGGCTTGGGCCTTTTGGCCGTGACCTCCACCGACCGGCTTTACAATGAATGGCAGGATCTGGAACGCGCGCGCCTTGAAGGCAAGGCAAAGGGCGAAATGTCGCATGTTGAAAACCTGCTTAAACCGCTGGCATCCGATGCCCGCCTTGTCACGGTGATTGATGGTCATCCTGCCGCCCTTGCCTGGCTTGGTTCGGTCCGTGGTCATGCGGTTGCACCGCTTGGTGTGAACGGTTTTGGCCAGTGCGGCGACAGCATCGCGCTATATGATCACTACCAGATCGGCACCGATGCGATCCTGCGGGCGGCAAGGCGTTGGGATTAATTTGTGTAGTTTAGTGAGGGCGGGTAGCCCTCACTAACCCTTTATTGACGGCATTCATCGAGCACTTGTTGTGCAACTTTTGCGGGAATAAGTATATCCCAACCGGCAGAGTTGTTTATGGCTTTTATAGTACAGTTGAGTTTCTGACGTTCATTCAAGTCGGTTCTTACTAAAGTAGTATGCGCATCAGCAGTAAATCCCCAAGATAATCCGCTGATGAAAGCTGCGGCCAGGCAGAAGATGGAGACGCAGAAACCATTCCTAGCTTTAGATAGTCTTGTCTTGCTGCTGTAAAGCATGAATGCAGAACTAGCTGCAAGTGCGGTAGCTAATAAACTAGGTACCAATGCATGGGAAAAAAAGAACGGCTCTATAATCGGTATTGGAAAGTGTTGCGTCTGCAAAATAGGCTAAGCACGTTATGCTGATGCCTAGGAGTACGAGTATTCCATTCTTATGGTATGAGTTCCAGTTTGCACCTGTAAACATTGTTTTCTCCTTCGATAATCAGATATTGAAATATTTGACTGATACTAACAAAAGCGTGATCCAAATTATCAATGACGTGCTAAAGGCAATGTATAAAGGTTCATACTGAGCAAATGTGAAAATGCCGTGGTGATGCCAATCAGAGGTGACTAGTTGATCGGTTCATGGCCATGCGGTGGCGCCGCTTGGCGTGAACGGTTTTGGCCAGTGCGGCGATAGCATCGCGCTTTATGATCATTACCAGATCGGTGCCGATGCGATCCTGCGTGCGGCGAAGCGCTGGGATTGATTTGCGCGTAAATATTGCACGTGAGGATAATGGGGGCAACTTGTCCTCCCATTTGCGATTGGAATGTCGTGAGAGAGATTGACCAAGCAGATGATTCAAAGTACGTAAAGCAAACGCAATTTATAAAAATTAAACACTGTTTTTGCGTTCAATATTGAACGTATTTGTGAAACGTACCAATGAAACATAATTACATTCGCGGGCTTTTGCCTGCGATGCCCTTTGATACACCGTTCGAGGTTGTTCGTGCCGGTGTTGGTGCATTGATCGGTTTGGGGGTGGCAGGATTTCTGCTGTCCTTGTTTGATTTGCAAGGGATGGGGCTGTATCTGATTGCGCCATTCGGAGCGTCATCCGTACTGCTGTTTGCTGTGCCCAACAGTCCGTTGGCCCAGCCTTGGTCTGCGATTGTCGGTAATTCGATTGCGGCATTTGTCGGGATCGCGGTTTGTCTGGTGATTGATGATGTGGTTCTGTCGGTGGCATTGGCCGTCGGGCTTGCCATTTCGGCAATGATTCTGGTGCGTGCGGTCCATCCGCCGGGCGGGGCGGTTGCGATGGTTGCGGCACTCAGCCCGGATATCGCAAGCGAGATGGGGTTTCAGTTCGTCCTGACGCCGGTGGCGGCGATTACCGTTGTGCTGGTTCTGATTGCGATGGCCTATGCCCGCATGACAGGGCGGACATATCCGCTTCGGCATTTTGATGACAAAAGCATTCATCAGACATCCGACCGCCCGCCGATTGAGCGCCTTGGGCTGGACGAGGATGAACTTAATGCCATCCTGCAACAATATCGCCAGTCTCTTAATCTTGGTGTCGAGGATTTGGCACGCCTGATCGGGGCCGCAGAATTGCAGGTCGCGTCCCATCGTACGGGTCCGTTAACCACGGGCGATATCATGTCGCGTGATCTGGTGACGGTCAGTGCCGATACTGCCCTTGGCGAGGTTGCCGATCTGTTTCGTCGGCACAGTTTTACCTCGCTCCCGGTGGTGGATGGCAGCGGGCAGTATCTTGGTGTGATTTTCCAGATCCATCTGATCCGGCGGGCGCGTGAAGATGCGTTACGGCTTGATCGTGGCTTGATGGCGGCAATGGCGCGCCTGATGGATCGAAAACGCAGCGTGCCGGTACGCGCCATTGAAATCATGTCAGTGACCGAACCGCGTGCGACGGCAAGTACGCCGATTGCGGCTTTGTTGCCTCTGATGGCGGATGGGGCCTGTGATGCGGTGCCAGTGGTTGAAAATAGCAAGATCATCGGTATTGTTACCCGTACCGATCTGATTGCTGCCCTTGCCCATGCGGGACTCAGCAACAGTTAAGCCCCACCACAGTTCAGTTCATCGAACTGAATGTGTTTACAGAGTTGGAAGCCCCTATGACCGATACCGTCACCCTATCGATTGAACAGGCCGAAAAACTTGGTCTTGCCGTGCTTGAAGACAACGGGTTTGGCAACGCACATGCAAGTGCCATTGTGCGCAGTGTTGTCACCGCACAGATTGACGAATGCCATTCCCACGGATTGTATCGACTTATCGGGTGCGTGCAGACCGCGCGCAATGGCGGGCTTGATACCCATGTGCTGCCGGAAGTCATCGATCAGGCCCCGGCGATCACGCGCATCAATGCGCATAAGGGCTGTTCGCTTTTATCGTTTGAAACAGGCTTGCCTTATCTGGTTGAAAAAGCGCGCCATTGCGGGATTTCGGTTCTGGCGATCAATAACAGTTTCCATTTCTCGGCCCTGTGGCCGGAAGTTGAACAGATCTCCGCCCAAGGGCTGGTGGGTTTGGCGATGACGCCGACCCATGCCTTTGTCGCGCCCGCAGGTGGTGCAAAGCCGCTTTTGGGAACCAACCCGATTGCCTTTTCATGGCCGCGACCGGGCAAGAAGCCCTATACGTTTGATTTCGCGACCAGCGTCATTGCACGCGGTGAGATCGAACTGCATCGCCGGGCGGGCAAGGAGATTCCGCAAGGCTGGGCGATTGATGAAGATGGCCAGCCGACCACGGACGCCACCAAGGCACTGGAAGGGGCGATGCTGACATTTGGCGGGCACAAGGGCTCCGCCCTTTCGACCATGATCGGTTTGCTGGCCGGGCCGCTGATTGGTGATGTGCTGGGCCATGAAACCCATGCCGCGTCCGAAGATGCACCGGGCAATCCGCATCACGGCGAGATCATTATCGCCTTTTCCCCGGAAACCTTCCTTGGTGCGGAGGCGCAAAAGCATCTTGATCATGCCGAAGAACTGTTTGAACGCATCATCGCACAGGGGGCCCGCCTGCCATCACAACGCCGGTTCGAGGCCCGCGAACGCAGCCGTCAAAACGGGGTAACGATCCCCAAGGCCCTGCATGACGAGCTGGTTGCGCTGACCAAGGCGGGCTGACTTCGTGCTTTGGTAAATGTCAGTTGTCGGAAAAGTCGGTGTCGGCAATAAGATCAGCAACCTTTTGGTCAAGGTTGGGCAGATCGCGCTGGATTGTGTTCCAAACGATTTCCATGTCGACTTTGAAATAGCCATGCGCCAGCGCATTTCGCATGTCATAGGCAAATGCAAATGGGATGTTGGAATTGGCTGTTGCGATCTCAGGAAAGTTTCGCGTTATGTTTCGCGAAGCTTCGCCAATGATCTCCAGATTGCGGATGACGGCGTCCTGCAAAAGCTGATCAGAGAAGAACCGGGTTTCGTCATGGTCACTGGTATATTGTTCGATGCGCGCAATAGATTCTCGGATATGGAGAAGATAATCCCGAAGCCGCGTTTTGCTATACGTCATATTGGTCTTGCTTCTTGCAGGACTTTTTGACGGAAAGAATCCGGCAACGCATTGGGAGTTAATACATCGACTTCAACGCCAAGCAGTGAGCGCAGTTCGCAACGGATGGCGCCAATATCAAGCATGGTTGTCAAAGGTGTTGGGTCAATCAGGATATCAAGATCGCTGTTGATGCCGTCATTGCCATGCAAAGCAGAGCCAAATACACGTGCATTGCTTGCATGGTGTTGTTCAACAACTTTGCGGATGGCTTCCTTGTGGCGTTCAAGTGCTGCTGACGGCGTCATCACTTTTCTCTGTGCGGTGCATGAACTGTGTGAAGTATAGCTTTGATCAGGGGCGTGCGCCAGTGATGGTGGAAGGTTGTTCGTCGTTGGGGGGGCGTTACTGGAAAAACGCCTGCTTGATGCCATCAATGATGAACTGAACCGCAAGGGCCGCAAGGATCATGCCGAGCAGGCGCGATACCACAGTGGCGACCGTCGGGCTGAGGCGTTTGGCGACGATGTTCGATGCCAGGAAGAAGACAAAGGCGATGGCCATTACAACGGCGACCACGCCAATCACGCTGGCCTGCATGGCGATATTGTCTTCGAATTTGCCCATCAACAGCATGACCGAGGCGATGGCGCCGGGACCTGAGAGGAACGGGATCGACATCGGGAAGATCGAAATATCGTCTGCTTCGTGATCCGGGATTGTGGGCCCGGGTGCAGTGGCGTTTGCGGTGGGGGATGATTTCGTCTTTTCAGCCTTTTCGGCTTCGTGGTCTTCTTCGAGTTCCTGATGAACCTGTTCGGCGCGCTGGTTACGTTTCTGGCTGCGTTTTTCAAACAGCATTTCAAGCGCGATCAGGAACAGAAGCGTTCCGCCAGCGATGCGGAAGGCTGGCATATGGATGCCGAAAATGCCCAGCAATCCCTCGCCGATCAGGGCAAAGGCGGCAAGGATGAAAAAGCTGGTCAGGCAAGCGCGGATCGCCATGCGACGACGATGGGCAGCACTGGTGCCTTGGGTCAGGACAATGAAAACCGGAACCAGACCCAGCGGGTCAATAATCACAAAAAGCGTGACAAAGACCGGGATCAGATCATTGAGCATGTCAAAGCTTGGCATCGGTTTTCCCTGAAAAAGACGGTTAATCGGCTGCGGGCATTGTCATGATGGACCCGGGACGGGGTCATGTATCGGTCTTAGTCTGACAGGTAAATGGTCAAGTTGGGAATTGTTTTGTCTTTTGACAGATCAGGCAACGTGATCTAGCGCCGCTTGCCACGATTACGCCCGTAACGACCGCTGCTTTCGGGCCAGTCAACATAGTCGGCGGGCTTTTTACGGACCCATGCGATGAATTTAAGGATGTCCGGGTGGGTTTTGAGCTTTGCGGGATCATCGTAATCGCGTGCAAGCGTGGCTTCATCAAGCAGGCGGTGAATCATGCGATGACAGACGCGGTGCAGCCATTGGGTCTCGGTTCCACCCTTTGATTTCGGGCGCCAGTGATGGCGATCAACACTGGCGCCAGCGATCATTGGACGTTCACAGATCGGGCACGGGCCAAGATCAGTTCCGTTTTTATCAGGGGGTGGCAACATGGTCTGTTACGGGTTGGGCATATTGCGGTTTTCAAAGAATTTCTGCCATGTGCCGGGTTTAAGCGCGCGAAGCGCCTTGATCCGGGCGGTGACAGATGGATGGGTATCAAGCAGGCTGGGGGGCTGGGTGCTGCGATAGGGGATGACGCCCAAGCGTTTGCGATTGATCTGATCGATATGAAGCAGGGCATCAATCATGTCTTCGGGGCCGTTTAACAAATCACTTGCCCCGTGATCGGCGGCAAATTCCCGGTCGCGAATGACCGCACGTTGCAGCAAAAAACTGATTGTCGGCACCGCGCCAAACAGCACGACCATCCATGCAGGCGGATTGAAGTCGCCAAAGATAAAGATCGCCAGTCCAAACAGGGCAATGGTCCATGTGGCGCGATAAAGGACATCGGTGATCAAAAGGATGCGGGTGTCGCCGTGCCATGCATGGGCGATTTCATGGGCAAGGATCGCCCGCATCTGTCGCGGTGACAGGTTGTGCAGGGCGTCATCGGAAATTGCGATTGTGGTGTTGTCATCCGTGCCGGTGGTGATCGCATTGGCGCCCTTGCCCGGCAGGATGAACAGTTTGGGATCATGGCCAAGTCCGGCGCGTTCACACAGTAAATGAACCATTTCATGAATGGCGGGATGATCACGGGCCAAAAGCGGTCGGGCACGCAGGATTTTCATCAGGATTTCCGGCGAGATCATCGGGGTCAGTGCCAGCATCAGGGCAACTGCAATTCCGGCCGAAATCATCATGGATATGCCGCCAAGCATCCAGGCGCAGGCCGCAAGAACACCAATCATGCAGGCCATCAGGCCGCCTGCATGGGAAATTCCGCCCGGTTCAAGGGCAAGAAAGCGTTGAATGAATGCCGGAAGTTGCGGGCTGTTATTTGTCATATCCGATCCGCAGGTTGCATTTCAAAATGGTGCATGTCGGTTCCCCGGAGATAGGGACGAAAGGGGTCCTTGCGCAATTCAAGCCGGGCGCACCAATTAAAACATAACGATGGCAAATGGTTGGCGCATGGGAAAAGGATTGCACTGCTTGCCCGTTTACTCAAGGGATGAACGCAGACCTATACCGTTAAGATGTGCGTCAGTTCGATGATAAGGCGATGAATTACGGGGATTTGTGGCGTGATTTTAACACATCCTTATATATTCCAACTGAATAGTGGCAGTATGCCATCGGCTAGGTTGCCCGTCGCAGCATTGTTGCGCGGAGCGTTTGCCATGCGTGAAAGCAAGATGCCAAAGTTTGGCGTCATGGTATGATGAAGCGATTGCCAATGGTGGCAAAACGGAAGGATTGAATGGGTCTACTCGACAAAATCCGGCCAACCCGCAAAGCGGATGCGGGACGTGAGGGGGATCGCACCCCGCTTGAACGGATGTTCTGGCGGTCGATCGCGCTCGTGGGCGGATTCTCGATGGTGATCAACCTTCTGAATATGGTGATCCCGATCTATTCGATGCAGGTCTTTGACCGCGTCCTTTCCAGCCGTTCGGTAGATACGCTTGCGCTTTTGACGCTGGGGATCGGGCTTGTCCTGCTTTTCATTGCATCGATGGAACAGTTGCGTTCGCGGGTTCTGATCCGGGTGGGAACAGCACTTGACCTGCGTCTGGGCGGCGAACTTTTTGCCCATGTCGTTCAGCAATCGGCACGCGGTGCGCCGATGCGTCAGCGGCCTTTGCGCGATCTTTATGGTCTGCGCGGCTTTTTGACCGGAAGCGGGCCCTTTGCCCTGATCGATTTCATGTGGGCGCCGGTCTATATCGGGGTGGTGTTTATCTTTGATACCCGTCTTGGTCTTGTGGCCTGTGGCGGGGCGGTGTTGCTGATTGCGATTGCTGTTGCCAACGAGGCGGCGGCCAAGATTTCTGTCGACCGATCCGAAGAAAGCCAGAACCGCGGGATCGCGCAGGAAGAAACCTATGTCCGCAATGCCGAGGCGATGGAAGCCATGGGCATGACCCAGTCAGCGCGCCAGCGCTGGCAGGCGGACCAGTCGGATTCCCTTTACTGGGAAGGTCAGGCCAGCCGCCGGGTGGGCACATCGACCACACTTTCGCATTTCATCCGACTTGCGATGCAGGTGTGCTTTATCGGGGTTGGTGCCTATCTGGTCCTGTCGGAAAGCATTACCATCGGGATCATGGTCGCATCGATGATCCTTGGCATGCGCGGGCTTGCCCCCTTTGACGGGGCGGTGAATGCCTGGCGCAGCTGGAACGCGGCGCGCAGTTCGTTTGAGCGTCTGAACAAGATCTTGCTTGATAAGCGCCAGACGGTTCCGGCCCCGCTGCCGCGAGGGCGTGGTATGGCCGTCAGTGTGGATCGTCTGGTCTTTGCACCGCCAAACAGTCGCAATGTTCTTTTCAAAGGATTCTCGTTCAAGGCCGGACCCGGACAGATCATTTCGATTGCCGGGTTTAATGGCGTTGGCAAAACCGCGCTTTTGAAGCTGATTATGGGGATATGGTTGCCCGGTTCCGGGTCGGTGAAGCTTGATGATGTTGAAGCATCACGTGTTGATCGCGCTGATATCGGCGCGCAGATCGGCTATCTGGCGCAGAACCCGTTCCTGTTCCCCGGAACGATTGCGGAAAACATTGCCCGTCTTGGCAATGCCGAGATGCGCGACATTATCCAGGCCGCAGAATTGGCCGGGGCGCATCAGTTTATCCTTGATCTTCCAGATGGTTATGACACGCGTGTCGATCGAGGTGGACGGAACCTTTCGGGTGGGCAGCGCCAGTTGATCGCGTTGGCCGCGGCCCTGTTTTCCAGACCGCGCATGTTGCTTTTGGACGAGCCGACAACCGCCCTTGATGATATCGGGGTGTCCCATATCAGCGATCTGATTGATGTGTTGCGCAAGAACGGCATCACGACCTTTATCGTCAGTCATGAGCGCGCCATTCTTGCCCGCGCCGATGCCATTCTGGCGCTTGCGGATGGTCAAATTCAGGTGGTGCCCGTCAAAAACGCGCCAAAGCTTCCGCCCGGCAAGCCGACGGTTCAAGTCGAAGATATTGCCCGTGGTCTGCCGCCCGCCGCCCGCCCGGCGGCCGTGCCGGAACAGGCCGCAGTGGCAGCAGATGCAAGTGCCGCAGAAAATGTCGACGGGCAAATGCGCATCACACCCAAACAGATCGAAGTCCCCAATCCCGAGGCACCGCGCCCGATTGTCGAAAAGAATTCGGCCATGGGGCAGCATCCCGCCAGTGTTATGGATATGCTTGATCTGGAAGAAGACGAAATACCCGAGATCGAGGACTTTGGGCTTGCAGGTGAAACCGGCTCCGGTCGGGTGCAGGCCGCGAAGGCAGCGGCAGGCATCAAGCCGGAAATGAAGCCGCAACCCACGCCGGGCGGAACAATGATGACGATGCGTCCGGTGACGCCAAAGGTTGAAGAACCTGCGCCGGTTAAGAAATCTGTCAGCTGGTCCGATGAAGAAAAGCCGCAAAAGACCGAGCGTCCGCGTGTAAAGGCCGCCGCAAAACCGCAACCGGAACGAAAGAAAACCGAGGCCCGCAAGGTCCCGGCACCCAAGCGTCAATTGACCGACGCCCAGGCCGCGGCAAAGGCACGCGAAGACGCCGCCATGCGGATGCGCAAGGTGCGTGAAGATGCCGAGCGTGCGGCTGCTGAACGTGCTGCGGCACGTCGGGCGCAGGCCAAAACGGCACCTTCGGGCGATGTTCCACAGCGGGGGCGGCCGCAGTTGCGTGTTGTTGAGGGATCAGCTGAACGTCGACGGGGTGGTGCCTGATGTCAGGAGTGCAATTACCAACCGCCCGTCAACTTGATACCGACGTCAAGCCGTTGGTAAGGCTTGGTCTGTTGATTCTTGTTCTTGGATTTGGATCGGTGTTTCTTTGGGCGGCAACGGCCGAGGTCAATTCTGCGGCAACTGCAAGTGGCGTGGTTGCGCCGTTTTCCGGCCGACAGAGTGTGCAGCATCTTGAAGGCGGCATCATTCGCGAAATTCTGGTGCGCAATGGCGCGCGGGTGAAGGCGGGTGATGTTTTGATCAAACTTGATGATACGCGGTCCCGCGCCAGTTTTGATCTTCTCAACAACCGTTATCTGAATTCGCTGGCGACCCAGACGCGCCTGATCGCCGAACGTGAACAAAAAGATGATCTGGTGTTCCCGGCAGTGCTGAATGATGCGCGCTATTTCTCGATCACGGACTCGCAGCGGACCCTGTTTGAAAGCCGCCGCAGTGCTTTCAAGGGCGAGGTCGATCTTTATGACGAGCGGATCAAGGAATTGCGCCGCGAAATCGTTGGGACCCGCGAGCAGAAAACAGCGTCAGAGCAACAGGTGGGCATCGTCAAGGAAGAGCTGGCGATGGTCAAACCGATGGTCGAGCTTGGCTATGCCAGACGGACAAGGTTGCTTCAGCTTGAAAGCCGCTTGGTCGAAACGCTTGGTAATATCGGGCGGTATTCCGCCGATATCGCGCGGATCGAACAGCAAATCCAGCAGGTCAAGGCAAGCCAGTCGCAGTTGATGCGCGACCATCTTCAGTCGATCAATACCGAATTGCGCGATGTTCAAAGCGAGATTTCAGATCTGAATGAACGGTTGCGTTCGGCGGAAGACGTTTTGGTGCGATCCGACATCAAGGCACCGCGCAACGGCACTGTGACCAACATGCAATTCACCACCGTGGGCGGGGTTATTCCGCCGGGTGCCCAAATTCTGGAAATCGTACCACTTGATGACCGTCTGGTGATCGAGGCAAGGGTTTCGCCCAACGATATCGATGTGGTTTCCACAGGGCTTGGTGTGAATATTCGCGTCACAGCGTTTAGCCAGCGCTGGTTCGCCCCGGTCAAGGGTGTGGTGACCGATGTATCGCCAGATCGCCTTACCGATTCGGAAGGTCGATCCTATTTTCAGGCTATGGTTGAGATCGATGCCGAGAGCCTAGCCGAGCATGAAGGCATGATACTATCCCCTGGTATGCCTGCCCAGTTGGAGATTGTGACGGGTTCCCGCACCATTCTGGCCTACCTGTTTTCCCCGATTACCACCAGTTTCGAGCGGGCTTTCCGCGAACAATAGGCTTCTGCACGTTTTGGTCGATGGTCTGATCTGACCTATACAACCTGACAGAATCTGACAGTTTGTATTTCCGGCTTCCAAATCCCCAAAAAACATGAAAAAAAACTAAAGCAGCTTGATTTTCAAGCTATCAGTGGTTGATGGTCTGTTGGTGGTGGTTTATACTACTGTATAAATCGATTCTACGTTGCATCACGCAGATCGGGATCAGGTAAAATAATTCCCAAGTAGGGAGTATGTGTCTTGGCTTCGCCCGCCAATCAAGATGATGGTGTTGGTATCACCGACACCGATATTGAACAGGTTCTCGACAGTCGCGCGGAAGATGATTCGGCAGCGGCTAATTCTGATTCCGAAACCGGTTCGCAGGGCGATGGCAATTCCCCCTCATCCGCAAATCAGATTTTCACCAATGTGCAGAACGTCATCGGCAGTGCCTATGACGATATTCTTGTTGGTGATGGCGCGAACAATACGCTGATTGGTGGCGATGGTGACGATATCCTTGAGTCGGGCGAAGGCGAGGATGTGGTCACCGGTGGCGCAGGACGCGACACCTTTGTGCTGGAAAGCGGGTTTGAAAAAACCACGATCACCGATTTTAATGTTTCCGAAGACGAACTTGCTCTGACCGACCTTGGTGTCAGCAGTGTTGTTGATCTGATGTCACTTGCCGCTGATGACGGTGCAGGTAACGTCATCATCACATTTTCGACTGGCGATATTCTGGTTCTTCAGGGTGTCAGCAAGGCCGAACTTGCAAATGTCACCATTGTCGATGCACCGCAAATTGCACCGGTAACTGTTGTTTCCGATGATGCTGCCGATGACGGTTCTGATGCGTCGGGCGAAGACGCGGCAAATGTCATTGATGGCACGTCTGGCGACGATACGATTGTCGGTTCTGACGGCGATGATGTGATTTCGTCGGGTGGCGGCATCGACAGTGTTGATGGTGGTGCGGGCGAAGATACCCTGTCACTTGATGGTGCCGCAGACGGCATGCGTGTCGATCTGGAACAGGGTGTTGCGACCGATGCGACGGGCGCAAACCGTGTTTCCTTTGGCGGGATTGAAAATGTTGAAGGGACGTCCGGTAACGACGTTCTTACCGGTAATTCCGGCGATAATTCCCTTTCGGGCGGTGCGGGTGACGATACCTTCAAATCCAGCGGTGGCAGCGATGTCATTGATGGTGGCGAAGGCGAAAATACCGTTGATTTCAGCGACTCCGAGCAGGGCGTCCATGTTGATCTTGGTTCCGGTGCGGGGCAGGTCAATACATCCGATACAGTAACAGACACATCTGGCAGCGAAACTGGCGATACGGCTGGCGCGGGTGACGAAACGTCGGGTAGCGGTTCGGACAGTCCCGATACTGGCGGCACAGATGGCGGTGCTTCAGATGCCGGTGCCGGTTCATCCGATGATTCGACGACCGGATCTTCGGGCACGGATACCACCGATGGCAGTTCCGAGGACGCGACCGGTTCTGATACGAGCGGTTCAGATGAGGCCGGCTCTGATGCTGGCGCTGGCGAGACGGTCGAAAGTGGTACGGAAACCGGTGGTGCCGAGACAGGCGCTTCAGGTGCCGGAGATTCCGGAGCCGGTGAAACCGGTTCGGGTTCTGGTGATGCGGGTGCGGGCGACAGCACCAATGGCGATGCCGGCTGTGATACTGGCGCAGGTGCGGAATCCGGTGCGACGGACGGATCGGACACATCCGGCGAAGGTGGCTCGACCGACGCGACGTCTGCCGGTTCCGATGCGGCCGGTGGCGATGCGGGAACAGATTCCGGTTCGGCCGATGGTGATGAGGCAACTGGCGATAATTCCGGTTCCGGCGATACCTCGGGCGCAACCGATGGTGAAAGTGCTGCGGGCGATTCTGGTTCGGATAGCGTAGCAGGCTCGGACGGTGGTGATACCGTCGATACCGGTGCGTCCGACACAAGCGACAGCGGTGACACCTCTGGTCAATCCGGTGCGGAAGCTGGCGGCGCAACCGACGGTGAAACCGGTGCCAGCGGTGAAACTGACACTGGTGGAACTGACGCTGGTGACGCAGGTGGCGACGCATCCGGCACTGATGAAGAAGCCGAAACCCAGACCGGTAGCGGCGGCGAAACTGGCGCAACCGATACATCCGATACATCTGGTTCGGACGCATCCGGATCTGATGGTTCAGGCTCTGATACCGGTGGTGATGCGGGTGCTGACCAGGTTTCGGGATCAGATGGATCTGATACGCTTGGCGCTGGTGAAGATACGACTGGCGAGAGCAGCGACCCTGATGCCGCGGGTGGTGATGGTTCTGATGCGACGGGTGAAGACACCGGCGCTGATATCGGGACGGATACCACTGGTGCCGAAGGTGGCACCACGCAGGAAGACAATACCACGTCGGGCGCACAGGCCGGTGCCGATACGACTGGCGGTGATAGCGCCAATACAGATGGTGAAGATACGGCTTCGGGTGCTGATGCCAGTGATCCAGCGTCTGATCCGGCGTCTGACACAAATGATGGGACCGATGGTTCTGGTTCTGCCGAGACCGGTGCGTCTGAAGGCGACGGTACCACGGATCAGGGTGGCGTGACCGAAGGTGAAGCCGGTTCGGAAGATACCGGCACATCAGCCGAAGGCGAAACCGCGACTGACGGTGAGGATGCGTCTTCGGGCGACGGCGGCTCGGGCGATGATTCCGGGGCCACGGCCTTTGATAACACTCCGACGGCTGCCGATGATCTGGTTCAGGGCGGTGATGACGCTGACCACTTTGGTGGTGGCGGCGGGAACGACACGCTTCAGGGCAATGGCGGCGACGATACGCTTGAAGGCAACCTTGGCGACGATGTTTTGCAGGGTGGTGCCGGTGATGACGTCTTGCTGGGAGAAGAAGGTGATGACCTTCTTCAGGGCGGCGAAGGTAATGACAGCCTTGATGGTGGTGCCGGCGACGACGTTCTTCAGGGTGGTTCCGGCGATGACACGCTGATCGGTGGCGATGGCAATGATGTTATGGCTGGTGGTTCCGGCGATGACTTCATGCAAGGCGGTGCCGGTGACGACCACATTCAGGGTGGCAGTGGTACCGATACCGTCAGCTATAGCGACGCGACCAGCGCGGTTACGGTTGATCTTTCGAACGAAACCGCGACGGGCGGTTCGGGCAATGACGTCGTCCAGATGGTCGAGAACGTCATTGGTTCGGATTTTGACGACCATATTACCGGGGATGACGGCAATAACGTCCTTGAAGGCGGGGCTGGAATTGACACCCTGACCGGCGGTGCAGGTGATGACATTCTGACCGGTGGATCGGGCAAGGATGACTTCGAACTGACCGAGAATTTCGGTAACGATACCATTACCGATTTCAACGGTTCAGAAGACATTATCGACCTGTCGCGCCTTGGTGTTCAGGATTTCGCGACCCTGCAAACCATGATGTCGGATGACGGGAACGGCAATACCGTCATTGATTTCGGCGAACAGGGTGTTCTGACCCTTGAAGGTGTCAGCAGTGACAGTCTTGTCGCGGATGATTTCCGCGGATTTGGTCGTATCTTCGAGTCTGAAAATGACGATGTTGAAACCGGTACTGGCGGCAATGACGCCATTTACGGTTACGGCGGGAATGACACCCTGAGTGGTGGTGACGGTGATGATGTCATTTCGGGCGGCTATGGCGATGATACCGTTTCGGGCGGTGCGGGCAATGATACCCTGCGTGGCCAGGAAGGCATTGATACCGTCGATTATTCGGGTGCAAACGGCAGTGTTCAGGTCGATCTCGCAGCTGGAACAGCGACCGGTGCCGATGGCAATGATGTTCTTGATCGTATCGAAAACGTCATCGGGTCAAACTATGACGACGAGATTTCCGGTGATAGCGGTGTAAACGTCCTTGCCGGTGGTGACGGTAACGACACGATTATTGGTCGTGGCGGCAACGACACTCTTGACGGTGGTGCGGGTGATGACCTGTTCTTTGGCGAGGATGGCAATGACACGATTATCGGTGGTGCGGGCAACGACACCCTTGATCTGAGTGCACGTGATACCGCACAGGATGTCCATCTGACGACCGGAACGGCACGTGATACCGAAACCGGGGAAGTTGACCAGGTTTCGGAAATCGAAAACGTCATTACGGGTGCCGGAAATGACACGGTAGTCGGAACATCGGGCGATAACGTTATTTCTACCGGTGCGGGCGACGACGTGGTGCGCGGTGTCGGTGGCAATGACACGATTGACGGTGGTGAAGGCAACGACACCATTGGTTTTGGCAGTGAGAAGGGCCTGAATGTCAATCTTGCGACCGGAACGGCTGTAACCGATTCCGGTACGTCGCAGATTTCGAACTTTGAAAATGTTATCGGTACGGGCAATGCCGACATCATCACCGGTGATGACGGCGACAACATTCTGTCGGGCCTGAATGGCGACGATATTCTTGCCGGTGGTGGCGGGAATGACACCCTTCTTGGCGGTGACGGTATTGATACTGTCGACTATTCCGATGTTGAGGGCGGTGTAACGGTTGACCTTGTCAATGGCGTGGCAAGTGGCGATGGCACCGATACGCTTTCGAGCATTGAAAATGTTGTTACGGGATCGGGCAACGATGTCATCTATGGCGATAGCCAGGGCAACGTTATTGATGCAGGTGCAGGCGATGACACCGTTTATGGTAGTGGCGGCATTGACACGCTGACCGGTGGCGAAGGCACGGATACGCTGAGCTATAACTCGGGCGCGGACAGCACGCTTAATCCGAGTGTTTCTGTTGATCTTGAAGCTGGAACTGTAACGGGCAGCAATTTCGTCGATCAGATTTCCGGTTTCGAAGTTATCGAAGGATCGTCTGGTGCTGACACCATGTTGGGCAGCAGTGGCGATGACGTGTTTATTGGCGGAGCCGGGAATGACACCATCGATGGTCGCGGCGGTGATGACACGCTGACCGGTGGTAGCGGTGCCGACACCTTCGTGGTTTCGCCAGACAGCGGCAATGACGTTGTTACCGATTTCAATCCGGCGAATGATGTCATTGATATTCAGGGGATAGACGGGCTTGAACTGTTCTCTGATATCGCTGATTTCATTGGTGAAGATGCGCTTGGAAACGCCACCATCACGCTTGGTGATGCGGTTATCACCCTTGAAGGCGTTGATCCCAACAGCCTGACCTTTGCCAACTTTGTTGGTATCCGTTCGCTTGAGGGGACTGAAAACAAAGACATCCTCGAAGGTACAAACCGCAGCGATGTTATCGATGCCAAAGCCGGTAATGACACTGTTACAGGTGGTGACGGCAACGACACGATTGATGGTGGTTCGGGCAACGACGTCATTTCTGGCGATGCTGGTGCAGATACCATCACCGGTGGCGAGGGCGACGACGTTATCAGCGGTGGAACCGGCAACGATGTCCTTGATGGCGGTGAGGGTAATGACACCCTGAGCTATCAGGGGCAGACAAGCGGTGTCACAGTTGATCTTGAAACCAATCAGGCAAGTTCGGGTACGGAAACCGATACGATTTCGAATTTCGAAAACGTTACCGGGTCTTCCTATAACGATACGCTGTCAGGTGACGACAATGCCAATACCCTGCGTGGTGGCGTTGGCGACGATATTCTGAATGGCCGTGGCGGTGATGACTATCTTGATGGCGGCGTCGGGAATGACACCTTGGCCGGTGGCGAAGGCAATGACGTCCTTAATGGTGATACCGGGAATGATACGGTTACCTATGCGGATGCATCCGGTGGTGTAAATGTCGATCTTGGTGCCGGTACGGCAACCGGTGCCGACGGTGAAGATACTCTGCTTGATATCGAAAACCTGATCGGCTCTGACCATGACGACATCCTGACCGGATCGGTACAGGACAACACAATTGACGGTGGTGCCGGTAACGACACCATCAATTCCGGTGCAGGTAGTGACGTTGTTACCGGTGGCGAAGGTGCCGATACCTTTGTTCTGGACAATGCCAGCGACGAAGTCCTGGTGACCGACTTTGATCCGTCAGAAGACAAGATTGATCTCAGTGCCTTCAATATCCCGAATTTCGAGGCGCTTAAAAAGCTGATCAGCACCAATGAGAACGGCGATGCCGTGATCACGGTTGATGATCGCATCATGACGCTGAACGGTGTTTCGCCGGAAGATTTGAGCGCGGATAACTTTGTTGATATCGAATCCCTTGGTGCGACCGAGGGTGATGATGTTCTGCAAGGGACATCGTCCGAAGAAATTATCGACGGTCTTGGCGGCAATGACACCATCAACGGCGGTGCCGGTGATGACACCATCTATGGCAATAGCGGTGATGACACGATCATCGGTGGTCAGGGCGCAGACATCATTGATGGCGGCGAAGGCCAGGATACCGTTGATTACAAATCCAGCGGCAGTGTCACGGTTGACCTTGAAGCAGGTACAGGTGGTGTCGCGGGCGAAGATACCCTTATTGATATCGAAAACGTCAATGGTTCAAACCAGAAAGACATCATCACCGGTAACGACGGCGCCAACACGCTGATCGGTAATGGTGGTGATGATACGATTTCGGGTGGTGCCGGTGACGACGCCATTCTGGGCGGTGCAGGCAATGACAAGCTGGTCGGCGGGGCCGGAGATGATGCGCTGATCGGTGGCGATGGTACTGACCTTGCCGATTACAGTGCCGCCGAAGGCGGTGTCACGGTTGACCTGTCAGCGGGTACCGCAAGCGGTGCCGATGGCAACGATACCCTTGAAACCATCGAAAATGTTACCGGTTCGGATCATGACGATACCCTGATCGGGGACGATGGCAACAACACGCTGAGCGGCGGTGCCGGTGATGACGTGCTTGATGGTGGTGCTGGCAACGATCTGCTGATTGGTGGTGCCGGTGATGACATCATCGAGGGTGGCGAAGGCATCGATACCGTCAGCTATGAAAATGGTGAAGCTGTCAGCGTTGACCTGTCCGAAGGGACTGCAACCCGTGCAGACGGCACCGATAGCCTGAGTGGTGTTGAAAACGTCACAGGTTCGAAATTTGACGACATTATTACCGGCGATGACGGCAACAACGTCATTCGTGCCGGTGCCGGTGCCGATACGATCACCGGCGGTGCAGGCGATGATACGCTGACTGGTGGTACGGGTGCAGATGTTTATGTTGTCGGACCGAATGACGGCACAGATACAGTCACCGATTTTGCCGTTGGCGAAGACCAGATCGATATTACCGGCCTTGGTATTGATACCTATGGCGAACTTTATGAATTGATGTCTGAAAACGAAAACGGTGACCTTGTCATCGATTTCGGTGAAGGCACGTCGATGATCCTTAAGGGCGTCAGCCTTGATGATATCACGGCTGACAACTTTATCGGTGTTCGCGACATCGTCGGGACCAGTGGTGATGACACCATGTTTGGCACCGACGGTCAGGATACCCTGTCGGGTCTTGACGGCAATGACACGATTTATGGCCTTGAAGATGATGACAGCATCTTTGGTGGTGATGGTGATGACACCCTGATCGGCGGCGAAGGCAACGACATCCTTGATGGTGGGGATGGTGTTGATACCGCAGATTACAGCGATGAAACCGGTCCGGTTACCGCCAACCTGAATACGGGTACAGCGACCACAGAAGGTGGCAATGACACGCTGCGCAACATCGAAAATATCGTTGCGGGTGCTGGCAACGACACCCTGACCGGTTCTGATGGCGACAACCTGCTGGTTGGCGGCGAAGGCGACGACGTTCTGGAAGGTCTTGACGGCGACGATACGCTTGTCGGTGGCGAAGGCAGTGACACGGTCAGCTATGCCAATGCTCAGGGTGGTGTAACGGTCGATCTTGAAGAACAGACGGCAACCGGTGCTGCGGGTGATGATACCCTGTCGGGGATCGAGAATATTGTTGGTTCCGGTCATGCCGATACACTGGCCGGTGACAGTGGCGATAACAGCATCAATGCCGGTGCAGGCAATGACACGATCATTGCCACGGGCGGCAATGATGTTCTGCGCGGCGGTGCGGGTCTGGATACCGTTGACTATCGTAATGCCACCGGTGGGATTACGGCCGATCTGGAAGCAGGCACGGTAACCGGGCTTGGTACCGATCAGCTTGAAAATATCGAAAACATTACCGGTTCTGATTTCAACGATACCATTCTTGGTAACGAGCTGAACAACGTTCTGTCTGGTGAAGATGGCGACGACATCCTGTTTGGTGGCAACGGTGATGACACCCTGCTTGGTGGTGCTGGCAATGACACGCTGGATGGCGGCAAGGGCAACGACTTCATCGATGGTGGTGATGGCGTTGATACGGTCGATTACAGCGACGAGCAGCAAGGTATCGAGATCAATCTTGGCACCGGCGAAACCGATGATGAAACCGGCGATACCGTTCTGAATGTTGAAAATGTCATCGCAACAAGCCGTAATGACATCATCACCGGTTCGGATGCGGACAATACCATTCTGGCGGGTGCTGGTGATGACGTGCTTAATGTCAGTGCTGGCGACGATGTCATAGACGGTGGTGCCGGTCAGGACCGTATGGATTACAGCGGCAGCAACACGGGTGTTGATGTCGATCTTGAAGCCGGAACTGCCCAGAAAGCCGATGGTACCGATCTTCTGAGTAATATCGAAGATGTTACCGGTTCGGATGCCGATGACAGCATTTCCGGTTCGGCAGATGCCAACACCCTGATCGGTGGCGCAGGCGACGATATCATTGATGGTCGTGCGGGCGATGACCTGATTGCCGGTGGTGAAGGCAATGACACCCTGTCGGGTGGTGACGGTACCGATACGCTTGATTACTCTGATGCATCGGGCGCACAGAACATTGATCTTGGTGCGGGTACGGCAAGTGGTGCCGATGGCGATGACACCATTTCCGGGTTCGAAAATGTAACCGGTACGGATTACGGCGATACCATCACCGGTGACGATGGCGCTAACTCCATCGATGGCGGTGCCGGTAACGACATGCTGACCGGTGGGGCTGGCAATGACATCCTTAATGGTGGCGCCGGTGATGACAGCTTTGTCGGTGAACTTGGCGATGACACCTATATCGGTGGCGAAGGTGCCGACACGCTTGATTATTCGGATGCCTCGTCCGGCCTGAACATCAATCTGCAGACCAACATTGCGACCGGTGATGCGACCGGCACGGATACCTTTAGCGGTATCGAACAAATTATTGCGTCGGACCACGATGATGTTGTTACCGGTGGTGCCGGCAACGATACGGTTCTGGCGGGCAGCGGTAATGACACGCTTACCGGTGGTGCAGGCAATGACATCCTGTTGGGTGAAGACGGCGACGACACCATTTCCGGTGGCGCAGGCCGCGATACGCTTGATGGTGGTGAAGGTGAAGATACCCTTTCCTATGCCGATGAAAATGGCGTTTCGATTGATCTGCAGACCGGTGTAACCAGCACGGGCGACACCATTTCGAACTTTGAAAACCTTGAAGGTTCGGGTGGCAACGATACGCTGCGCGGTGATAGCGGCCGCAACACCCTGAGCGGTGGGGCTGGCAATGACGTGCTTGATGGTCGTGCCGGTGACGACGTTCTGCTTGGCGGTGCGGGCGACGATACGCTACGTGGTGGCGCTGGTAGCGACACCATTGATGGCGGCGAGGGCAACGATACCCTTGATCTTTCAGACCTCACCGGTGATCAGACAGTTGATTTCACCAATGGTACGGCGACCGATGGCACCGATACCGACAGCTTTACCAACATTGAAAATGTCGTCACGGGTGATGGCAATGACCTGATCATTGGCGATGACAATGGCAATGTCATTGATGCAGGCAATGGTGATAACACCGTCGAAGGCGGTGTTGGTGAAGATGTTATCACCACCGGCGATGGCGCGGATCTGGTTGATGGTGGTGCGGGTAACGACACCATCAATACCGGTGCGGGTGCCGATACGGTTCTGGGTGGTGACGGCAACGACGTTATTTCGTCGGGCGCCGGTGACGACCTGATCGAAGGCGGTGCCGGTAACGACACCATTTCGGCCGGTAGCGGCAATGACACCATTGATGGTGGTGCCGGTAACGACACGATCCTGTCGGGTGCGGGTGATGATGTCATCATCGGTGGCGACGGGGTTGATACCGCAAGCTATATCGACTCTGAAGCCGGAGTTGTGGTTGATACCAGCAACAATACGGTCAGCGGTTCTTCGATCGGAACCGATACCCTTGATGGCATCGAAATTGTTCGCGGTTCGGAATTCAACGATACCTTTATCGGCGGTGGTCAAAGCGACACCTTTGTTGGTGGCGCAGGGGATGACACCTTTGACGCCGGTGCAGGCAATGACACGCTGACCCTTGGCAGCGGTGCCGACCAGGTGATCTTCAATCCGGGCGATGGCAATGACACCATCACCGACTTCAATGTCGGCGCCGACAAGATCGACCTGACCAGCTTTAATATCGCGGGTTACGACGCGCTTGAAGAACTGTTTGGCACCAATGCCAACGGTGATCTGACCATCAGTCTGGAAAGTGGTGACACCATCACCCTTCAGGGTGTCAAGGCAGGCCAGCTGAGTGCGGATAACTTTATTGGCGTTGATGTCCGTCTGGGCACCGACGACGCCGATGAAATGATCGGTGGCGATGGTGATGACATCATCAATGCGCTGGGCGGTGATGACACGGTCGATGGCGGTGTTGGCAATGACCGTCTGATCGGTGGTGACGGCAACGATACCCTTGATGGCGGTGTTGGTAATGACACGCTGGTCGGCGGTGCCGGATCGGATGTCCTGATCGGTGGCGAAGGCAATGACACGGTTGATTATTCGACCGAAGATGCAGGCATTGTTGCCGATCTTGAAAACGGAACAGTGACCGGTGGCGAGGGTGATGACACCCTTGACGGCATCGAAAACGTTATTGGTACGCTCCATGACGACGTTCTGATTGGCAATGACCAGAACAACACCCTGTCGGGTCTTGATGGTGATGACAGCTTTGTCGGTGGTACCGGTGATGATGTGATCGATGGCGGCGAAGGTTCCGATACCGTTGATTATAGCGGTGCAACCCAGGGCGTTACAGTCGATCTTGATGCCGGAACAGCAACCGGTCAGGGTTCCGATACCCTTAATGACATCGAAAATGTCGTCGGATCCGACTTCAATGACGAGATTACCGGCGACGACGGCAATAACACCATTTCGTCCGGTGCTGGTGGTGATGCGATCAATGCCGGTGCAGGCAATGACGTGATTGATGCAGGCGACGGTATCGACGAAGTCAGTGGCGGTGACGGTGACGACATCATTGATGGCGGTGCCGGTGGCGACATCCTGTTGGGTGAAGCAGGCAATGACACCATCATGGGCGGCGAAGGCGATGATATCGTCGAAGGCGGTGCCGGTGATGACTGGGTTTATGGTGATGCAGGCGACGATATCCTTGATGGTGGCGAGGGCGATCTGGATACGGTCGACTATTCCAATGTTGATGGCGGCGTCACGGTTGACCTGATCAAGGAATATGCGACGGGTGCCGCAGGTGATGACATTGTTCGTAACTTCGAACGTGTTATCGGTACCGATTATGCCGATACCCTGATCGGCAGCGATGGCATCAACACCCTTGATGGTGGTTCGGGCAACGATACCCTGTTTGGCGGTGCTGGCGATGACGTGATCATCACCGGCGACGGCGAAGATATGATCGTTCTGAAGCCGGGCGGCGGACATGACACCGCGACCGACTTTGATATCGAAGAAGACATGATCGATCTGTCGTCATATGGCATCGAGGATTACGCAACCCTGCGCGATCAGATGTATGACGACGAGAACGGCAATGCCGTGATCACGGTCGGCGATGACAGCATCACGCTTGAAGGCGTGTCTGTGGACGACCTGACGCCGAAGAACTTCTTTGGCTATGACGTTATTTACGGCACCGAGTTCGAAGACAACATCACCGGCAGCCAGATCAGCGATGAAATCCACGCCCTTGAAAGCGATGACATCATCGACGGTCAGGCCGGTAACGATGATATTTATGGCGATGCCGGTGACGATACGCTGATCGGTGGTGCGGGCGACGATACCCTGCGCGGCGGTGAAGGCAGCGATACGGCCGACTATGCCGACACGACCGAAGGTGTGACTGTTGATCTGGGCGCGGGAACCGCGACCGGCGAAGCAGGCAATGATACCCTTGAAAGCATCGAAAACGTTACCGGCGGTGCCGGTGATGACATCCTGATTGGCGATGAAAATGCCAACATTCTGGATGGCGGTGCAGGCAATGACACCGTTTATGGCAATGGCGGTGATGACACCCTTATTGGCGGCGAGGGCGATGATGTCCTGTCCTACGAAGATGCGGAAAGTGGCGTAAATGTTGATCTGGATGCCGGAACGGCAACCGGTGGCGCAGGCAATGACGTCATTGACGGCTTTGAGACCCTGATCGGGTCGGATCATGACGATACGCTTGCCGGTAACGATGCCAATAACGTCATTGATGGCGGTGCCGGTGATGACACGCTTTCGGGCGGTGCCGGTGACGACACCCTGATCGGTGGCGACGGCAACGATATCGTTGATTATTCCGACCAGACCGACGCGGTTGTTGTCGATCTTGAAAACGGTACCGGTACGGCGACCGATGGCGTCGATACCCTTGATGGTATCGAAGGTGCGACCGGTGGTGCGGGTGATGACACCCTGATCGGTTCGACCGGCGACAATATCCTGTCGGGCGGTGCCGGTAACGATACCCTGACCGGTGGTGCAGGCAATGACACCCTTGCCGGTGGCGAGGGCGCGGACCTTGTTGATGGCGGAACCGGTGACGACGTTCTGTCGTTCGAAGGTGATCGCATCGGTGCGGACGGTGAAACCACCGATCATGTCGGCAGCCCGACCACGGATGGCACCGGTGAAACTGCCGATATTTCCGGCAAGAACCTTTCTGATGACAGCTTTGTCGGTGGCGAGGGCAATGACACCCTGGTTGCCGGTTCTGGCGACGATGCAATTATTCTGGACCGTGATCATGCCGGTGGCGGATCGGCCAACCCGGCAATTGTCGATATTGAAAATATCGATGCCGGTGCCGGTAACGACGTTGTCGACCTGACCAGCGAAGTTCACTCCTATGGCGATGTCACGATCGACGGCGGCGAGGGTGATGACACCATCTGGTCGAATGATGGCAATGACGTCATTTATGGCGGCGAAGGTGCCGATAATATCCATGGTGGTGCTGGTGACGACGTGATCGATGGCGGTGCCGGGGATGACGTCCTTGATGGTGGCGAAGGTACCGACACCATCGACGGCGGCACGGGCAATGACACGATTGCGGCTGGTGCCGGTAATGACATCCTGATTGGTGGCGATGGTTCCGATACGCTTGATATGTCCGGCGCAGACGGTGCAACCATTGATCTGGGTGCGGGCACGGCAAGCAGCGATGCGACCGGTGTCGACAGTCTTTCCGGGTTTGAAAACGTCATTGCGACCGATGGTGATGACACCATTACCGGTTCGGACAGCGATAACACGATTGATGCCGGTGCAGGCAACGATACGGTGACCCTGGATGCCGGGAATGACAATCTTGATGGTGGCGAGGGTGTCGACACCCTTGATCTGTCGGGAACGACGGGCGGCGTTACAGTTGATCTGGGCGCAGGTACGGCAAGTGGTGCCAATACCGGTACGGACACGATTGCCAACTTTGAAAATGTCACAGGGTCGGATGATGCCGATACCATTACCGGTTCGGACGATGCCAACGTCATTGATGGCGGTGCCGGTGACGACGTGATCGACGGTGGTGCGGGCGACGACATCCTGTCAGGTGGCGAAGGCAATGACACGCTTGCCGCAGGCGAAGGCAACGATACGCTTTCGGGTGGTGCCGGTGCGGATACCTTTGTCTTTGGCGATGGCACCGATGCGGATCTGGTCACCGACTTTGATCTGAATGCCGATGTGATTTCCCTGCCGGATCTCGGGATTTCGGCCTGGACCGATTTGCAGCCGCTTCTGTCTGATGGACCGGACGGTGCTGTCATTACCCTGCCATCTGGTGGCACGGTAACGCTTGCCGGTGTGGCGGTCGGTGATCTGACGCCGGATCACTTCAAGGATGTCGCCAATGTCGGAACGCCCGGTGAAGACACCCTTGGCGGCGGCGATGGCGATGACAATATCGACGGCGATGATGGCGATGATACCGTAGACGGCGGTGGCGGCGACGATACCCTTCAGGGTGGCGGCGGCAACGACACGGTCAGTGGTGGCGATGGCAATGACAGCGTCGATGGCGGTGACGGTGATGATTCTGTTGGCGGTGGCGACGGTGATGACACTGTTTCCGGCGGTGGCGGCGATGATACGCTAAGCGGTGGTAGCGGTTCCGATACGCTTGATGGCGGTGACGGTAACGACGTCCTTCAGTTCGAAGCCGACCGTATCGGTCAGGCTGGCGATGAAACCGACCATGTCGGCAGCCCGGGTGTTGATGGCACCGGCGATGTTGCCGATCTTGAAGGTCTTGGTATCAGCGATGACCAGTTCGATGGCGGCGAAGGTGTTGATACGCTTCTTGGTACGTCGGGTGCGGATGCGATCATTCTTGATAACGATCACGCAGACGGTTCGAACGCACCGTCAATCAGCGGCATTGAGGTCATCGATACCGGCGCAGGTGATGACGTTGTCGATCTGACCAGCCAGACCGACGCATATGGCGATGTAACTGTGAATGCCGGGACCGGCAATGACACGGTCTGGACCAGTGCGGGCAATGATGAAATCAATGCCGGTGACGGCGATGACGTGATCAATGACGGTGCAGGTAACGACTTTGTCGATGCCGGTGCAGGCAATGATACGATCGCAGGCAGCCTCGGCAATGATACCCTTCTGGGTGGCGAAGGCACGGATACCCTTGATCTGTCCGATGTGACGGTTGATGTTGCGGTCAATCTTGAAGATGGCACCGCCAACAGCAGCCAGACCGGTGCGGATATCATTTCCGGGTTTGAAAATCTGGTGACCGGATCGGGCGATGATACCATTGTTGGCAGCGCATCCGACGACACCATCTCGACCGGCGACGGTGCCGATACTATTGACGGCGGTGATGGCATTGACCTGATCGATGCGGGTGCCGGGAATGACGTGATTTCCGATGGTGCGGGCAGTGACCTTGTCATGGCCGGTGCCGGTGACGATACGGTTGTAGCCGGTTCGGGCAATGACAGCCTGGATGGCGGCGACGGTATTGATACCATTGATATGTCGAACGCATCGGGTGATGCGGTTGTCAATCTGGGTGCGGGTACGGCGACTTCGGCCGAGACCGGAAATGACCAGATTTCGAACTTTGAAAATGTCATCACCGGTGCCGGTGATGATGTCATCACCGGTTCGAACGCCGATAACGTGATCAATGCCGGTGCAGGCAATGACACCATTGATGGTGGTGCAGGCGACGATACCGTTTCCGGTGGTGCAGGTGCGGATACGTTCGTCTTTGCCGATGGCGTCTATGACGATGTGGTCAGTGATTTCACCCCGGGCGAAGACAAGCTTTCGATTGATGATCTTGGCATCGAACGCTGGGCCGATCTTGTGCCGTTGCTTAGTGAAAACGGTAATGGTGATGCGGTTCTGAACCTGCCAGCGGGCGGTACGGTGACCCTGATCAATGTTGGTCTGAGTGATCTGAGCGCAGATGACTTTAACAATATCACCGACGGCGCGACCCCGTATGACGATGATCTGCTGGGTACCGACGAAGACGACACCATTGACGCGCTTGCCGGTGACGACACCGTTTCCGGTGGTGCAGGTGACGACACGCTGCTTGGCAATGATGGCGATGACACCATTGATGGTGGCACCGGCAATGACAGCATCGATGGCGGTACTGGCAGCGATACACTTACCGGTGGTGCCGGTGATGATGCGATTGCCGGTGGTGATGACAATGACACGCTGTCGGGCGGTTCGGGCGATGACACCCTTGACGGTGGTTCGGGCAACGACGTTCTGAACTTCGAAGCCGATGGTACAGCCGACACCGGCGATACCACCGAACATACCGGTAGCCCGGGTGTGGATGGTACGGGCGATCTTGCCGGTATCAGCGGCAAGAACATTTCCGACGATACCTTTATCGGTGGCGAGGGTAACGACACTCTTAATATGACCGGTGGCAGTGATGCGCTGATCCTTGACGGTTCGAAACTAGGAGATGGTCAAACCACCGAGCCGACCGTCGAAACCCGTACGCTTGGCCTGACGGAATCGGCAAGTGCCGCAGATGTTCAGGCCGCTTGGGCGGATGCGAACCTGTATGCCTTTGACTTCGGGACGTCGTTTGTTGATGAAAACGGCAAGCTGAACCTTGCGGCGGCAGATGACACCGTGACCTTTGACGGTAACGGCATTGGCAATGATGGTGGCAGCCCGGCGGGCAGCCAGATCAACCACAACGCCGCAACCGGCGAAAGCGAAGCAATCGTTGTTGATCTTGGTGCCGATGCGACCACCGCAACGGTTCAGGTTTCCAACCTCATGGCCAACGAAGCCAGCGGCGAGGTTGGTTCCTGGCAGGCATTTGATGCCGATGGCAACCTTGTGGCTTCCGGTACGCTTGATAGCAGCACGATTACCTACACCAGCAATGGTGTCGGTACGGCAACCATCAGCGTCACTGACGGTTCTGGCAGCTCGGTCGAATTCCGCTATATCGCGTTTGAAAGCGAGCCCTATGCCAGCGGCTCCAGCGGTTCGGACAGCAGTGACTTCTTTGTCCGATCCATCAGCTTTGACACAATTGTTGATGAAACCGTCACCGATGGCGCGCGCCTTGACGGGGTTGAGGTCATCAATGCCGGTGACGGCAATGACGTGGTCGATCTGACCAGCGACACGATTTCCTATGGCGATGTCACGATCAATGGTGGTTCGGGTGCCGATACCCTTTGGGGTAACGCGGGCGACGATACCATTCGCGGTGAACTGGGTGATGACAACATCCACGGTGGTGCCGGTGATGACTACCTCGATGGTGGTTACGGCGATGATGTGATCAATGGTGGTGTTGGTAATGACACCCTGCTTGGCGGCACGGGCGAAGATGAACTTCGCGGTGGTGCAGGCGATGACACCATCGTCGGTGGTGCCGATGTCGATACCGTCATTTATGACGATGCCACGTCCGGTGTTGATGTCGATCTGGCCAATTACACCGCCACCGGCGGTGCGGGGAACGACGCGATCTATCAGGTCGAGAACGTTACCGGTTCGGACCATGACGACATCATCAAAGGTGACAGCAAAGCCAACATTCTTGATGGCGGTGCCGGTGATGACACCCTTGTCGGTGGCGCGGGCAACGATACCCTGCGCGGCGGCGATGGCACTGATACCGCGGATTACAGCAACGCAAATGCTGCTGTGAATGCGAACCTGTCCACCGGTGTTGCCAAGGTTGGCACGACCGAAACCGACAAGCTTTCAAGCATTGAAAACCTGATCGGTTCGGCGGGGAACGATACCCTGACAGGTTCGGACGGGGATAACACCCTGACCGGTGGTCTGGGCAATGACATTCTTGTCGGCAATGGCGGCGATGACCTTCTTGAAGGTGGTGCCGGCAATGACAGCCTTGATGGTGGTGAAGGTAACGACACCCTTGATGGTGGCGACGGCAACGATGTGATCAATGCCGGTGCGGGTAACGACACGGTCGACGGCGGTGCGGGTGACGATACCGTGCTGGCCGGTGCAGGCGACGATACGCTTGCTGGTGGTGAAGGCACCGATACGCTTGACCTGTCCGAGGCCGCCAGTGGTGCGACGGTTGATCTGGGTGCAGGTACGGCATCCTCGACCGAGACCGGCAATGACAGCATTTCCGGATTTGAAAATGTTGTCGGTGGTGCCGGTTCTGACACGATTACCGGTTCTGACGGCGATAACGTGATTTCCGGCAATGGCGGGGACGATGTCCTTGACGGCGGTGCCGGCAATGACACGATTTCCGGTGGTGCCGGCAACGATACGGTCATGGCCGGTGCAGGCGACGATACCCTTGCGGGTGGCGAAGGCACTGATACGCTTGACCTGTCCGAAGCTACCAGTGGCGCGACGGTTGATCTGGGCGCTGGTACGGCAAGCTCGGCCGAAACCGGTAATGACAGCATTTCCGGCTTTGAAAACCTGACCACGGGTGATGGTGATGACACCATTACCGGTTCGTCCGGTGACAACGTTATCAATGCCGGTGCAGGCAATGACACGATTGCCGCCGGTGATGGTGATGACACCATTTCGGGTGGTGCGGGTGCCGATAAGCTGATCTTCGAAGATGGTACGGACAATGACGTCGTTACCGACTTCGATGTTGATGAAGATGTGATTTCCCTGCCGGATCTGGGCATTACGGCCTGGACCGACCTTAAGGCCCTGCTGTCTGAGGACGGCAATGGCAATACTGTGATCAACCTGCCGGCGGGCGGTACGATCATGCTGGTTGGCGTTGCCCTTGATCAGCTTGGCCCGGATCAGTTCGAAGGTGTCGAAAACATCGCGACCGGCGGTGACGATACGCTCGGAGGTGGCGATGGTGATGACACCATCAATGGCGGTGGCGGGGACGATACCATCAGTGGTGGTTCAGGTGGCGATACGCTTGGCGGTGGTTCCGGCGATGACACCCTTGATGGTGGTGACGGCGACGATACCCTGACCGGTGGCGAAGGCAGCGATACGCTTGACGGTGGTGCCGGTGACGACGTTCTTCAGTTCGGTGCGGACCGCACAGGAACGGACGCCGATGACACCGACCATATCGGAAGCCCGGGTGTTGATGGCACCGGCGATGTCGCAAGCCTTGATGGCCTTGGTATCAGTGATGACCAATATGCCGGTGGCGAAGGCGTTGATACGCTTGTCGGTACCGATGGTGGCGATGCCATTATTCTGGATGGTGATCACGACAACGGTGCAACCGATCCGTCGATTTCGGGAATCGAAGTCATCAATGCCGGTGGCGGTGATGACGTTGTCGATCTGACCAGCCAGACCCATGGTTATGGCGATGTCACGGTCGATGGTGGCGAGGGTAACGACACCCTGTGGACCAATGCGGGCAATGACACCGTTCTGGGTGGTGCCGGTAATGATGTGATCCATGCCGGTGCGGGCAGCGACGTTATCAATGGCGGTACGGGTGACGACACCGTGATCGCAAGTGCCGGTGATGACAGCATCGATGGCGGCGAGGGTTCCGATACCTTTGATGCATCGACCAGCAATGGCGCAACGATTGATCTTGGTGCAGGCACGGCATCCTCGGCCGAGACCGGAAATGACAGCCTGACCAGCATTGAAAACGTGATCGGTTCGGATGGTGCAGACACCATTACGGGCAGCGACGCCGACAACACGATTGTCGCGGGCGATGGTGCCGATACGATCAATGATGGTGCGGGGAATGACGTTATCGATGCCGGTGCAGGTAATGACAGCCTGATTGCCGCAGCCGGTGATGACAGCATTGATGGCGGCGAGGGTGAAGATACCCTTGATATGAATGCCGCCAACGGTGCGACGGTCGATCTCGAAGCAGGAACTGCAAGCTCGGATGCGACCGGATCGGACAGCATCAGCAGCATCGAAAATATCATTGGTTCGGACGGCGATGATGTTCTGACCGGATCAAGCGGTGATAACACCATTCTGGGTGGTGCCGGTGATGACACCATCGAAGGTGGTGCCGGTGGCGATTACCTTGATGGTGGCGAAGGCCGCGATACGATCAGCTTTGAAGGATCGGACGCAGGCGTCGAGATTTACCTTGGTGAAACCGATGCCAATGCCAAGACACCGGGTGAAGCAGGCCGTGCCTATGATGGCGATGCGGCGGGTGATATTCTTGCCAACTTCGAAAAAGTCATCGCATCGGCCCATGACGATTATGTCTATGGCAACAGCCAGAACAACGAAGTTGATCTGGGCGATGGCAATGACACCTTCGACAATGTCGAGGCAGATGTCAGCGAAGACACCATTGATGGGGGTCTTGGCAATGACACGATCTGGGCTGGTGACGGTTCCGACACCCTGCTGGGTGGCGAGGGCGACGATTACCTGAACGGTGAAAAAGGCGATGATTACCTTGATGGTGGTGCCGGTACGGACCGCCTGATCGGTGGCGACGGCAATGACACCCTTGATGGTGGCGAAGGTGACGACACGCTGAGTGGTGGTTCGGGTGCCGACCTTATTCAGGTTAGCAGCCTGATCGGTCACAAGCTTGTCACCGACTTCAACACCAGCGTTGATCAGATTTCGCTCGATGCTTTGGATATCAGCACCTGGTCCGAACTTGCCCCGCTTCTGTCGGAAGTTAATGGCAATACGGTGATTGATCTGGGTGATCAAGGCTCGGTCACGCTGCTTGGTGTCCGTCTGAACGATGTTTCGGCCGATATGTTTGTCGGCATTGAAAATGACGGTGGCGCAACGCCGTTCGATGACGTCCTGATCGGTACCGACGAAGATGACTATATAGACGCGCTTGCCGGGAATGACGTGGTCGATGGCGGTGCCGGTGATGACACCATCAACGGCATGGAAGGCGACGATAACCTTTCGGGTGGCACAGGCGATGACACCATCACCGGTGGCAGCGGCAATGACGTTATTTCCGGTGGTGATGGCAACGATACCCTTGATGGTAACGACGGCCATGATGTGATTGCAGGCGGTGCCGGTGATGACACCCTTGTCGGTGGTGCCGGTAACGACGTCATGGATGGCGGCGGCGGCGATGATTACATCGACGGCATGGACGGTGACGACACCATCACCGGTGGTGATGAAACCGACACCATCTATGGTTCGGCCGGTAACGACAGCCTTGATGGTGAAGGCGGCGACGACGTCATTTATGGCGGCGACGACAATGACAGCATCGCAGGTGGTGCGGGCAATGACCTTCTGTCGGGTGATGCCGGTAATGACACCATTGATGGCGGTACGGGCAACGACACGCTTCTGGGCGGTGATGGCGACGACACCCTGAATGGTGGCGATGGCGATGACGTTCTGTCCGGTGGTGCCGGTAATGACGTGATGGATGGTGGTGCCGGTAACGACACCCTGACCGGAACCGATGGGGCCGATACCCTGATGGGTGGTTCGGGCAATGATACGCTTGATGGCGGTGCGGGTGACGATACCTATACCGGTGGAACAGGTTCGGATCAGATCCTTGTTTCCAACAATTCCGGTGACAAGGTCGTACACGGCTTCAATCCGAACGAAGATCAGATCAATCTGGCCGCCCTTGATGTCGATGACTGGACCGCGCTTAAGGGGCTTATGACCGAGGTGAATGGCAATACTGTCATTGATCTTAATGGTCAGGGCACGTTGACCCTGGTTGGCATCACGATCAATCAGCTGAATGCGGATATGTTTGTCGGTATCGAGGCATCGACTGGACCGACCCCGTATGACGATCTGCTTTACGGCACCAGCAACAATGACACCATCGCGGCCCTGTCGGGTGATGACACGGTCTATGGCCTGAATGGTCAGGACACCCTGACCGGCATGGAAGGCAATGACAGCCTTTATGGTGGTGATGGCGACGACGTGCTTGGCGGTGACGAGGGCGATGACCTTGTCGAAGGCGGCAGCGGTCAGGACACCATCACCGGCGGTACGGGCAACGATACGCTTGATGGCGGTTCGGGTGATGACCGTGTCTGGGGTGGTGACGGCAATGACACCATCATCGGTGGTCAGGGTCAGGACAAGCTGTATGGCGAGGCTGGCAACGACACCATTTCCGGCGGCACCGGTGACGATACTCTTTATGGCGGCGCGGGTTCCGACGTCCTTGATGGCGGCGAGAACAACGACAAGCTTTATGGCGGTGACGATGCCGATACGCTGAGTGGCGGCAATGGCGATGACAAGCTGTATGGCGATGCAGGCAATGACACCCTGATTGGTGGGGCCGGACATGACACGCTTGTCGGTGGGGCTGGCCGTGATACGGCAAGCTATGCCGATGCGACCTCGGCGGTGGCTGTTAACCTTGAAAGCGGGTCGGCAACCGGCGGTGCGGGCAATGACATCCTGTCGTCGATCGAGGACCTGATCGGTTCGAACTTCAATGATTACCTGTTTGGTGATGATGGTTCGAACCTGCTGTCCGGCCTTGATGGCAATGACGTTCTTGGCGGTGATGCCGGGGATGACACCATCTGGGGCGGTGCAGGCAACGATACGATCAATGGTGGCAGCGGTTCGGACATCATCGATGCCGGTGCGGGCAATGACACCATCGAATATCAGAAGGATGCGACCTGGAGCGGCAGCTATGCTGCGAAAAACGTTGGCGATCCGGGTATGGCCGGTTCCAACGAACAGATCAATCTTTCGGGTTACAACCGTTCGCAGGATATCATTGATGGCGGCGACGGGACCGATACCCTGTCGATGACCAGTGGCAATGATGCCCTGTTCCTGGATGATACCTTTACCGATCCGGGTACCAGCCCGCGCATCTCGAATATCGAGGTGATTGATGCCGGTAACGGTGACGACATCATCGATCTGACCAGCGATACGCACAGCTATGGCGATGTTACAATCCTTGGCGGTACCGGCGATGATATCGTCTGGAGCAATGCGGGTGATGACGTTATCGATGGCGGTGAAGGCAATGACACCCTTTGGGGTGGATCGGGTGCCGATACCATCAGTGGCGGCAATGGCGTCGATATTCTCAACGGCGGTGCCGGTGACGATGTTCTGCAATACAATGCCGACGATACCTGGGGTAATAGCTGGTACGCGCTGAATGACGGATCGCCAAGTGAAGATGGTCATCAGCATGATAACGGCTGGGGTCACGATAACCATAATGGCAACGGTTGGGGCCATGATGATGGTGGTGACGAAGGCACTGGCGAATATGTCAATCTGGGTGGCTATAACCAGTCCAACGATGTCTTTATCGGTGGTGAAGGTACAGACACCCTGCAGATGACCAGCGGCGACGACGCCCTGTTCCTGCGTGACAGTGTCAGCGAAGGTGCGTCGAACGTCCGTATCAGCGGTATCGAGGTGATCGAGGCCGGTGACGGCAATGACATCATCGATCTGACCAGTGATATCGAAAGCTATGGCAATGTGACCCTTGATGGTGGTGCCGGTGACGACACCCTGTGGTCAAATGCCGGTGACGATCTGTTGCTGGGCGGTGCGGGCAACGACCATCTCTATGGCAGTGCCGGGGATGACACCCTGACCGGTGGTACTGGTTGGGATACGTTCCAGATCGGCAAAACCGATGGTCACGACATCATCACCGACTTTACGCCGGGCGAAGACATCATTGATCTGTCGGAGTGGAACTATAACAACTTCAGCCAGATTCAGAATGACATGCATATCGACGTTGATGGCAATGTCGTCATCGAACTGGGCAATGATGCATCGGTTACTCTGATGGGGGTCAATGACCCGGATGATCTGAATGCGGATGATTTCGGATTTGGCAGCAACTGCTAAATCCTGAAGGCCGAACACAGAAAACGGGGTGGTTTTGGAGCCACCCCGTTTTGCTTTCAGGCCCTGTTATCCGCGGCGCATCAGGATTACTTCGAACGGTAGTCCTTCATCATCGTGCGGACGCCTTGAAACTTCGTGGAAACCAAGTTTACGATAGAAATCCGGGGCGAGTTTGTTGTCGGCATAGACATCAAGTTCCAGCATTGGCCTTTGTTGGCTTACATAGTCGACCAAGGCCCGGCCAATACCGTGTCCGTGATGGGCGGGGTCAACGAAAAGCCCGCCAATAAAACAATCCATCATGCCGATAAAGCCAACCGCTTGACCGTCAAGTACGGCAACGTGGTTTTCCGCGCCTGGCAGATAAACATCACGGACGATGTCGCGTTGTGCCAACAGGATGTTATCGCCCAAAAACGGATGCCCAAGGCGCGATGCTGACAGCCAGATATCAAGCAAACGGTCGGTATCTTGCGGCTCAAATGCCCGCAAGGTCAGTTCAGGAAAAGTCATGGGAATTCCAGATCAGAATTTAATGCGCAAATACAGTAATCCCGCCACCCGTATGAACGGATGTCAGAACAAAGGTCAAATTATCGGGCTGCTGCGCATAAGGCTCCTGTCTGGTGAAAAGCCAGAATAAATCCGATCTCGTGATTTTTCAATCGGCAGAATGAGTTGTCATAAGGCTATTCTGCGGCAATTGGCATGTCTTTCCGTTGGTTTTCCGGCAACGACATATCATGTTGCAGTTTGGCGCGAAGTTCGCCAATTGCACGGATACGTTTGATATCATCAAAACAGGCAGCACCCTGGGCATGGCTTTTGCGGATCAGGGCCATCCATTGTTTGATGCGGCCGGCCTGATGGTTTTCAGATGCACCGTCCGTTTCCATCAGATCACAATAGGCCAATAACATGGCAAGGACATCGGCCCAGCTTTCCTTGGGCAGGTATGATCCGCCTTCAGATGCCTTGATCCGGTTGGCAAGATCGGGGGCGGCAATTGCACCACGGCCAATCATGAAACTGTCGCAGCCCGAAATATCGCGGCATTTTTCGTAATCGGCGACATCCCAGATTTCGCCATTGCCGGTCATGCCAATTGAAATGGCTTCGCGGATGCGTGCCAGATATTCCCAATGTGCAGGCGGCTTATAGCCTTCAAGCTTGGTGCGGGCATGAACAGTCAGATGTTGCGCACCGCCTGCTTCGACGGCACGGGCAATATCAAGAAACAGTTCCTTGTCGCTAAACCCAAGACGGACTTTTGCACTGACCGGAATGTCGGCCGGAACCGCACGACGCACCGCCGAGACAATGTGAAACAGATTGTCCGGGCATTTCAAAAGCGATGCACCGGCCTCGCGTTTGTTCACGGTCTTGGACGGACAACCAAAATTGATATCGATCCCCGGCGCGCCAAGTGTGGTCGCAAAGGCGGCGTTTTCGCCCATTAACTCGGGATCATGCCCCATCAACTGAACCAGAACCGGCACCCCCGAAAGGGTTTTGCCGCCATTCAAAAGTTCGGGGCAATAGCGATGGAAGACATGGGCGGGAAACAGGTTCTGCGACACGCGGATAAATTCGGTGACGCACAGGTCAAAGCCGCCCGTCGCAGTCAGCAATTGCCGAACGCGCCAGTCAACCAGTCCTTCCATCGGTGCAAGCACCAGATGCGTCATCGCCGTTTAATCCTGTTTCCTGAAATCAGAGGGCGGCTTTTACCACAAACCGTACAAACGTGCCGTTGAAAAATCACAGAGCAGCAATGTCGCAGCGATGCCGGTAACTGCCGAATTGAGGCAAAAATAGCGCATTGCTGACACCTTTCCAGCGAATTTCAGGACTAACTTATAGGCATCAAAAACAACCAAGAAACGCCCGGTAATGCCGCCGGGCAGGAGTGAAAAGCATGCTGTATATTTTCGAAAGTGCCTTTGACGAAGTTGAAGCCGTTTCGCGCGAAGCTCGCGAGAAATTGTCAGGCCTTGAGAAAGTGCTGAAATCGACGGCGGAAAGCCTTCAGGTGCTTCGTGAACGCCTTGAACAAACTGCTACCTGATCTTATTTTAATTTGAATTGATCTATGTCTTTGAACTGAAAGACCAGTTGATTGATACTTGGTGCTATAATCATGGCCGATCAGGTCACGGCAGATAACCAAGGAGGGATTGGAAATGCTTTATATCGTCGAGAAGGCGCTGGATGAACTCGAAGCTGTGTCGGGTGAGAAACGCGAAGGCCTTGCCCATCTGGACAAGGAAATCACCGATGCGCTCGAAAAGCTTAAAGTCCTGAAGGACAAACTTGCTGCCGAAGCAGACAAGAAATAACGCATCCGGCGTTCCCCGATTATCAAGGTCGCACCAAAGCAGTGCGGCCTTTTACTTTGTCTGATTGGTTGTTTTGATCAGGCCCAGCAATTCCTCGACCGCGGCGGTCGGGTTGGTGGTGCCTGACAGGACATCTGTTTCAAGCGCGGTCAGGCGACTTGCGACGTCATCACGATGGGTAAAGGTTTCAAGCAACCGGTCGCGCAGCATCGTCCACATCCAGTCGCGCTGTTGACGGGCGCGTTTGGCGGTAAATTCGCCTTCCTTTTCCATTACTGCACGGTGCTGGTTGATCAGGTCCCAGATGATATCAAGCCCGTCATTGATCAGGGCGGAGACCATCACTGATTGCGGACGCCAATGTTTGCTTGTCGGCTGCAAAATTCGCAAAGCCGAGGAATACTCACGTTTGGCCTCGCGGGCCTTGGCTGGGTCGGCATCGGACTTGTTAACTGCAATCAGATCGGCGATTTCAAGAACACCTTTTTTGATGCCCTGCAATTCATCCCCGGCACCGGGCAGCATCAGAACCAGGAAGAAATCGGTCATCTGGGCTACCATGGTTTCGCTTTGACCAGCGCCCACAGTTTCCACCAGAACCACGTCAAATCCGGCGGCCTCGCACAGAAGAATGGTTTCGCGGGTCATGCGATTGACCCCGCCGAGATAGCCGCTGCTGGGCGACGGGCGGATATAGGCATTGGGATCAATGGAAAGCTCGTTCATGCGGGTCTTGTCACCGAGAATAGAGCCACCTGATCGCGCACTGGTCGGGTCGACCGCAAGAACCGCGACCTTTTTACCTGCACCTGTCAGGTTTTTGCCAAAGGCCTCGATAAAGGTTGATTTGCCCACACCGGGAACACCCGTGATCCCGATGCGATGGGCACCGCCGGTATGGGGCATCAGGCGGGCAAGAACGGCCTGTGCCTGTTCGAAATGGGCCGGATTGCGGCTTTCGACCAAGGTTATCGCCCGTGACAGGATGGTACGATCCCCGGCAAGCACACCATCTACCAGTTGATCGGTCGAAAGAACCCGTCTGCGCACGGCTTTGCGCGGGCTGATATTGCCGCCCGTGCCTGCGGGTATGGTGCGCAGTGTTTCTTTCACCGATGGTTCCTTTGCGGGTGCCGGATCATGGAAATATGCCCGCCGTCAGGTTAGGCATCAAAGCCGGTGGAAGCAACCTGATCAGGCTGCTTCCTCGCCAGCTTGTTTCAGTTTTTCTAGCAGTTCACCCGCTGCCTCGGCAATCACTGTTCCGGGCGGGAAGATCGCCTCTGCGCCAGCTTCGAACAGTTTGCCAAAGTCCTGTGGCGGGATGACGCCTCCGGCAACGATCATGATGTCTTCACGGCCAAGCTTGTCCAGTTCGGCGCGAAGCTGCGGCACAAGGGTCAGGTGCCCTGCGGCAAGCGAGCTTGCACCAACGATATGAACATCGTTCTCAACAGCCTGTTTGGCGGCTTCTTCCGGGGTCTGGAACAGCGGGCCGATATCAACATCAAAGCCAAGATCGGCAAAGGCCGTGGCAATGACTTTCTGGCCACGGTCATGGCCATCCTGCCCCATCTTGGCAATTAGGATACGCGGACGGCGGCCTTCGGCTGCTTCGAACTCGGTGATCAGGCGATCAACTTTTGCCAGGGCCTCGTTATCGGCCCCGACCTCGGTTTTATAGACGCCGGAGATTGAGCGAATAACCGCCTGATGGCGTCCATAGACCTTTTCCAGTGCATCGGAAATCTCGCCGACGGTGCATTTGGCACGCGCGGCCTGAACGGCAAGTTCAAGCAGGTTGCCATTGCCACTGTCGGCGGCATTGGTCAGGGCCGTCAGGGCATTTTCGACCGCACCATTGTCACGTTCGGCACGCAGGCGTTCAAGCTTGGCGATCTGTTGGCGGCGGACTTCGGCGTTATCGACCTGAAGCACGTCGACCGGGCGATCATCGGTCACGCGATATTTGTTTACGCCGACCAATGTCTGACGACCGCTATCGATGCGTGCTTGCGTGCGGGCGGCGGCTTCTTCGATGCGCATTTTGGGAATGCCGGCCTCGATTGCCTTGGCCATGCCGCCCTGTTCTTCGACCTCGGCAATATGGGCCCATGCCTTTTCGGCCAGATCGCGGGTCAGGCGTTCGACATAATATGAACCGCCCCACGGATCGATGACATTGGTGGTGCCGCTTTCCTGTTGCAGGAATAACTGGGTGTTACGGGCAATCCGGGCCGAGAAATCGGTCGGAAGCGCCAGTGCCTCGTCCAGTGCGTTGGTGTGCAGGGACTGGGTGTGGCCCTGGGTTGATGCCATGGCCTCGACGCAGGTGCGGACGACGTTGTTAAACACGTCCTGTGCGGTCAGGGACCAGCCTGATGTCTGGCTGTGTGTGCGCAGCGACAGGGATTTGGGGTTTTGCGGATCAAACTGTTTGATCAGCTTGGCCCAGATCATGCGGGCGGCGCGCATTTTGGCGATTTCCATGAAGAAATTCATGCCGATCGCCCAGAAGAAGGACAGACGCGGCGCAAATTTATCAATCGGCAAACCTGCGGCCTGACCAGCGCGGGCATATTCAATGCCATCGGCAAGGGTATAGGCCAGTTCAAGATCGGCGGTCGCGCCTGCTTCCTGCATGTGATAGCCGGAAATAGAGATCGAATTGAATTTCGGCATATTTTGCGAGGTAAAGGCAAAGATGTCCGAAATGATGCGCATCGATGGTTTGGGCGGATAGATATAGGTGTTGCGCACCATGAATTCTTTGAGGATGTCGTTCTGAATGGTGCCTGAAAGCTGTTCGTGTTTCACACCCTGTTCTTCGGCCGCCGCGATATAAAGCGCCATGACCGGAAGAACCGCACCATTCATCGTCATGGAAACCGACATCTGATCAAGCGGAATGCCGTCAAACAGGGTTCGCATGTCATAGATGCTGTCAATTGCCACACCGGCCATGCCGACATCACCGGTCACGCGGGGATGGTCGCTGTCATAACCGCGATGGGTCGCAAGGTCGAAGGCAATCGAAAGGCCCTTTTGACCCGCGGCAAGGTTGCGACGATAGAACGCGTTGGATTCTTCGGCGGTCGAGAAACCGGCATATTGGCGAATGGTCCAGGGGCGTTGCACATACATGGTCGGATAGGGGCCGCGCAAGAAAGGCGGCATACCGGGCATGGTGGCAAGATGGTCAATGCCGTCAAGGTCCTTGGGGCCATAGACGGATTTGACGTCAATGCCTTCTGGCGTGGTCCAGGGTGCCGACTGGAACGGGTCCTTGGCCCCGGCAGAAGCCCCGTCAAACAGCGGAAAGTCGGAGAAATCAGGAATGCGGGTCATGGTTATTTCTCCCCCCGTTTGCCAAGAAGGTGGTCAAGTGCAGTGCCGCAAATCGTCAGAACATCCGCCCCGACATAGATAAATTCGTCAATCCCGGCGGCCACATAGTCAGCACGCGCATCGCCCGGATGTCCGGCAAGATAAACCATGCTGGCCCCGGCAGATTTCAGTGCCTTGGCAACGGTGCCTGCCATGTCGCCATATTGCGGATCGGACCCGCAGATGATGGCGATTTTTGCACCACTTTCGGCAAAGGCCTTGGCGGCGGCATCGGCATCCTCGAAGCCGTTATTGGTGATGGCCTCGATCCCGCCTGCTTCAAAGAAGTTCCGGGCAAAGGTCGCGCGTGCGGTGTGCTGGGCGACTTTGCCAAGATTGGCCAGGAAGATTTGCGGGAAGCTGCCCGATTTGGCCTTGTGCGCATCGGAACGTTTGCGCAGGGCCTCAAAGCTTTCTGACAAACGATGCGGGGTCAGTGGCGAAATACGGGCCGCAGCACTGGTGCCAAAAAGATCGGTAAAGATATGACCGATGGTGGCACCGGCGCGGGCAGCCTCCATCATCGCATTCAGGTCTTTGCCGACGGTGCCGTCATATTTGGTCTGACGGGCTTTGGCATCGGCCTGAATGGCTTCGAGATCCGGGGCACCGCATTTGACTTTGGCCTCGGCGATGTTTGGGAACTCCGAAACGCCGGTCAGCGGATCACGCCGGGTTGCCAGACGCTTTTCGCGTTCCTGCCAGACGGTTTCGATTTCAGCTTTAAGCGATCCATTGGCAAGGGCCTTAAGGATACCACCGGATGCTTCGAGTGACTGGAACTTGCCCCATGCGGTTTGTGCCAGTTCCTTGGTCAGGTTTTCGATGAACCATGAACCGCCGGCCGGGTCGATCACACGGTGAACGTTGCTTTCTTCCTGCAAGATCAGTTGGGTATTACGCGCAATACGACGGGCAAAACCATCGGGCAGGCCAATCAGATGATCATAGGGCAGGCAGGTTACGCTATCGGCACCGCCAAGGCCCGCGGCGAAGCTTGTGACAGTGGTGCGTAGCATATTGACCCACGGATCAACCTTGGTCAGCGCCATTTCGGCCGATACCGCATTGATCGAAATCGTTGCATCCTGTGCGCCCGATGCGGAAATCACGCGGCTCCACATCATGCGAAGGGCACGAAGCTTGGCAATTCCGGCAAAGAAGTCCGTACCGATGGCAACGTTAAAGACAATCGCCCCTGCCGCCTGATCGACAGCCATTCCGGCATCGGTCAGGGCGCGCAGATACGTCACACCCGATGCCAGCAAGCATGCCAGTTCCTGCCCGTCAGTAGCACCTGCGTTATAATAAGGCGCGCCATTTACCGAAATTGCGGTGGCCAGCGGGAACAGATCAATCAGTTCGCAGGCAACAGATGCCGCATGGCCAATCGCGTCCTCGGCACTGCAGGGCAGGGTGCCGGTAGCAGCAAGGGTGCCAATCGGGTCGATGTTAAAGGCCGGTGCTGCTTCGTCTGCGCCATCGGTATTTGCAATATGGGCGGCCAGAAGGGCGGCTGCGGGAATACCGGCGGCACCGGCATCAAGGCCAATGGTAGCAAGGTTGGTATAAATATCATCAAGGGTCAGTTGCAGATCGGCAAGGCAATGGATTGCAACCCCGTCAACACCGACTTCGCCCGATGAAATTTCGCGCCCCTGACGGGCAGCGGCATCAAGCCTAAGCGTGATCGAGGTCGCGCCATTTTCCAGATCTTCAAGAATGGCGGCGTTGGTTGCCTTGGGGTCGGGGTGGGCATGTAGCTGGCGAATGTCCCAGCCGGTTACGGTTTCACGGGGTTCGACCGTTGCGGTCAGGACTTCGTGAATAAGCCGAGTTGCATCATCCTGATCATCATTGGTATAGATCGGCTGAATGGAAAAACCGTCATCTGTTTTGCTGACAAGTTTCTTGTCGAACGGGGCCCCGTTAAGGGCTTGTTCGGCAAGTTTGCGCCAGCTTGGGTAATCGGCAGACGGAAATTCGGATGCAAGTTTTAACGGGTCGGACATGGTTTCTCCCGGCTTGGTCGGTTCTTGTCATCGGACTCTATATGGTCCTTGGGTGACGAAACGTTCCAAATTTTATTTTAGTACGGATTCCCAGTGCCCGGTACACCCCGCCCGGCCCAATTTAAACCATGGAAACAGCATCGGTATTCTGACTCGTGCCACAGGATTCGGATCAAGGCACTTACAGTTGCGGGGGCAGTTCCGGGTTTGACAACAATGCGTTAACGCCTGTGCGCACCGGATTCCCGACGATATTTCCAGATCACATTCGCGACAGGCGGGTTTATAGCATCTGACATTAATTCCGTAAATAGGCATGGAAATACCTATTTAGGCTTAGTTGCACTGCGATCGATGATGTTTCCGTAGCGTCATGTGTCAGGTTTCCTTGAATATTTCGGCGTTGCACATGGGCGGTATGGGTATCGCGCCGACATTACGGACATGTTGATGCCGAGGCGGCAGAATCGGGGGTGCCAAAGCTATGTGGCAAAAAATCGGCAGGTTTAACCAATTTGACATTTTCATCTGGCAATTTGGGGCTGTCCCAAAATTCGGAGTATCGCCATCCATGAACGCGCTAAGCGCCATGACGTCGCAAATTGGTCCTGATGGACTTGTTGCGTTTGCTGACGACAGCCCCAGTGCCAAGGCCGCACTTGAAACAGTGTTGCGTCGCGCCGGATATGACGTGGCCGGTTTTGATTGTGCCGATGATCTGATTGATCAACTCGACGGGCTTTATCCGCGTGCGATCATTCTTGATATCGAAATGCCGGGTATGAGCGGATTTGAAGCGTTCTGTGAAATTCGCCGCCGCTATCCCGATGCGGTGAATGTGCCTGTGTTCTTCTTCTCGGCCCATTATGATGCAGATACGCGCGCGCAGGCAGATGCCCTTGGTGCCGCCGACTTCATCAGCAAGGACGCCAGCCCGACCGTGGTGCTGGAGCAACTTAATCGGGTGCTGGGTCATTCCATGAGTGCCTGCTAGGCATCTGATCCGTTACATCTGATCTGACCGCCACGCCCTGCTTTATGCAGGGCGTTGTTGTCTGTGGGGTTCGGTTTGGTGCGGCTCCTGGCCAAGGGCGATGATGCGTTCGGCGTCTCCGTGCACGTGATACAGCCGGTCAGTTGGTAACGTGGTGCTCGGATCGATAGAAGGTTTATCGACAAGCCGTTCATAAATCGGTGCCATCGGGGTTTTCATGGCGTCAAACAGCTGATCGTAACTTTCCAGAACAAAATAGGTTTTCTGGAAATCATCAATCGCATAGTCGGTTGCCATCACCCGTTCGAGATCAAAGGCTACCCGGTTGGGGGTGGAATCGGTCACCGAGTAAATGGTTTCGGTTTGTGATGACAACATGCCCGCACCATAGGCGCGCAGGCCATGTTCGGTCATGATCAGGCCGAATTCCACCATGTACCAATACATCCGCGCCAGGTTTTTCAGGCCGCCCATTGCAATGGCCTCTGCCCCCTTTGCGCCATAGGCGGCAAGGTAATCGGCAAAGACCGGGTCATACAGCATCGGCACATGACCAAAGAAATCATGGAAGATGTCGGGTTCGACCAGATAGTCCATTTCTTCGGGCTTGCGCAGCCAGACCGTCACCGGGAAGCGCCGGTTGGCAAGATGATCAAAAAACACATCATCGGGAACAAGCCCCGGCACCGCGACAAGATGCCAGCCGGTGGCGGCATGCAATTGTTCGCTGACCCGGCCGAAATGCGGAATTTGACCAGCGGCATCAAGCTTTTCCAGATTGCGAATGTAATCCTCGGCGGCGTAGCCGGGCAAGATACGGGACTGGCGCGCATACAGTTTGCGCCAAAGATCGTGTTCGGCGTCGGTATATTTGTCCCAGTCCTGTTGAATGGTGTAGTCGTCATTAATGTGGCTGTAATCGCCACGCAGATTGTTTCCCTGATTCATGGCCGTCCTCGTTGGGGTTCTTATGCCTGTTTATGGAAACAATTTTACATCAATTTAAATGTCATTTTCTGGCCAATACGGCATCAAAATCGGCTATGATGTATATATTGTGACCTGATATGTTCTGTTTGGGGTTGAAAATGACCGACCTGATCCTGAGTGCAACCGACATTCGTATTCTTCAGGCCCTGCAAAAAGACGCAGGCATCAGCAATGTGCAGCTTGCCGAAATGGTTGGTATGTCGCCGTCCCCCTGTTTGCGCCGGTTTAAGCAGCTTGAAGCATCCGGGGTGATCAAACGGCAGGTCGCCCTTCTTGATCGCAAGAAGCTTGGTCTTGGTGTGCTGGCAACCATTCAGGTGCGCCTGCAAAGTCATACCGAAGCCGGGGCCGAGGACTTTGCCCGTGCCATGAATGATTTGCCGGAAATCCTGTCATGCTGGGCGATGACCGGGCGACAGGATTTTCTGCTTGTGGCGGTGGCGCGCGACATTGAAAACTTTGGGGAATTTGTCACCCATCAGTTGTTGTCGATGCCCAATGTACGCGATGTACAATCCAGTCTGGTTCTGAAGGAATATAAAAATCACACGGCGATCCCGTTGCCCAAGGCACCGTGACGGTTGACCGGAAGAGGGCGTCTTTTGCGTGAAAGGTTGGCGGTGCTTGCATTGGCACCCATCTTTCGGGCATAGGAAGAATAGTCCCACATATGCCGGAGCATAATGATGTCCCAAGCCGCCAATCCGATTCTGGTCGAAGCCACCCGTGGCGAGATGGTCGAAAGTTTCCATCGCGGACGTTATGTCGTGATGAAGGCGGACGGGACGGTGATTGATCAGGGTGGGGATATTGATGCCCTGATGTATCCGCGTTCTGCGATCAAGCCGTTGCTGGCGATCCCGTTTGTCGAAAGCGGTGCGGTCGAGGCATTTGGTCTTGAAGACAAGCATATCGCGCTGGCCTGTTCATCCCATAACGGGGAAGAGGACCATGCCCAGACGGTTAAGGCCTGGCTTGAAAAGATCGGCCTTGGCGTTGATACGCTTGAATGCGCGCCGCATTATTCGCTTAGTGCCGCTGCCGGGATCAAACAGGCGTCTGATCATGTGACCCTGACCAAGGCGCACAACAATTGTTCGGGCAAACATTCCGGCTTCCTCAGCACCATTGTGCAGATGGGCGAAGATCCCACGGGTTATATCTATGAAGATCATCCCGAGCAGCAGCGCCTGATCAAGGTTCTCGAAGAAATGGGGGATTGTGATCTTTCATCGACCCCGCGCGGTATTGATGGTTGTGGCATTCCGGTGATCGGTATGCGCCTGCGTGATCTGGGTCTTGCCATGGCGCGTATGGCCGATCCGTCGGGACTTGATCCCAAGCGTATTGATGCGATCAAACGCATTCGCACGGGATGTGCCAATGCGCCATTCATGGTCGCGGGCACGGGCCGTTTCTGTACCGGGATCATGGAGGAATGCGGCGAGGATGCGCTGGTCAAGGTCGGGGCAGAGGGCGTTTATTGCGCGGCCTTCCCGAAACAAGGGTTGGGTGTTGCCCTTAAGATCGATGACGGCACCCAGCGCGGTGCAGAAGTTGCCATGGGTGGTCTGTTACGCAAACATGGTGTGATTGATGATGCCAAGGCAGAAATCCTTAAAAACTATCTGACCCCGGTTCTGACCAACTGGGCGGGTAAATATGCCGGTGATCTGCGCCCGGCATTCTGATCGCCGATCAAACAGGAAGATAAATGCAAAGCATTGCGGCCTATATCTTTGCAGCGATTGCAGAAATCGCCGGATGCTTTGCCTTTTGGGCCTGGCTTAGGTCAGGCAAATCGATCTGGTGGATTGTACCGGGCATTGCATCGCTTGTACTGTTTGCATGGATATTGACCCGGGTTGATGCCGAATTCGCCGGTCGGGCCTTTGCCGCCTATGGCGGGGTTTACATTACCGCATCGGTTTTCTGGATGTGGGCGGTCGAACGGACAAGCCCTGATCGCTGGGATTTGACAGGACTTTTGATTTGCTTGATCGGGGCGGGCATTATCCTGTTTGCGCCGCGCTAGTCTTATTCGGTTGCCGGCTTGCCTGTGCGATCTTCGGCCGGAAGCAAGACATGAAATGTGGTTCCCTTGCCCATTTCGGTTTCAAACCAGATACGACCGCCATGGCGCACGGTGACAATATCGTGGGTGATGGATAATCCCTGACCGGTGCCTTTGCCGACCTCCTTGGTGGTAAAGAACGGATTGAAGATTTTCGATCTGTTTTCCTTGGCAATGCCTGTGCCGTTATCGGAAATACTGATCAGGATGCTGTCATCAAGTGAGGTGGTTTTGACGATGATTTCACCCACGGACGGTGGGCGTCCGGCTTCCTGAATGGCTTGAACCGCATTGACGATCAGATTGAGGAAGACCTGATTGATCTCGTTGATATAACAAGGGATATGCGGAATTTCCGGATCAAACTTTTCAACGACTTCGGCGTAATGCTTCCATTCGTTACGCGAAATGACCAGAACGTTGGAAAGAACCCTGTTGATGTCGGTGGTGGTTTTTTCCTTGCCGCCGGGATGTGAAAATTCCTTCATCGACAGGACGATGCGCGCTACCTGATTGATCCCATCAAGGGATTGCTGGGTGGCATGCGGGATTTCTTCAAGCAGGAATTCCATGTCGGAATCGCGTAATTGTTTGGCAAATTCCTCGAAGGTGTTTTCGGGTAAATGGGCGCGGTTTTTCCACAATGTCTGTAATGCAAGACCAAGAACGCGCGACAGTGCACCATAGCTGTCATTGAGAAATTTCAGATTGTCGCGGATATACTGGCTTGGCGTGTTGATCTCATGGGCGATCCCGCCGGCAAGATGACCGATGGCCTCGAGTTTCAGGGCTTCGCGCAGGTCTTCTTCCAGTTTCTTTTGCGATTCTTCAGCCTGCTTGCGGCGGGTGATATCGCGAAAGATATAAAGATAACTCATTTCTGAACTGAAATTGGCCGGACTGACGATGATTTCCATTGGAAAGCTGTCACCATCAAGGCGTTGGGCCATGGTTTCGGTATAGTCGTATTTCAGGGTGCCCGAACTGATATTGATGCAGCGGTTCAGCAATCTGTGGCGAACGGTCATCTTGCGATCGATAAAGATCACATCCACCGACATGCCCAGCAATTCATTGCCTTGCGGGCGCAGGATTTCCTCGGCAGATTTATTGAAGTCCTGAATAACGCCCGCAGCATCAACAATCAGGATCCCTTCAACCACCGTATCAAGAATGGTTTTGAGGCGTTGGGTGACTTCAATCTTGCGACGGCGTTGCTCGCCAAGCAGCGCCATAAAGCGTTTCTGGATATCGGCAGGGGCCGGGATTTTGAGCGCTTCGTCGAGCAAATCCTCGTTGGCGGCAAGTTCTTCGCCGCCGCTCAGTATCTTTGGGGTTTCGACGCTATCCCGATCTTCTGTCATGGCTTTTCCAATCGCAGGTGTGATCGTGGTTAATCTTCATCGTCATGGCCACCCCGCCTTACACGGATTGGTTCGTGAAACTGATGAAGTTTCTGGAAGACCCGCAATCGTTGCAGCTGGACTTCAGAAACATAATTGCCGCGGGTCAATAGAACGTGGCCATCCAGTGTTTCGATATCGGTGATCAGGAAATCACCCATCCGAAGATGTTTGAGATAGATGTCGTGTTCCGTACCTTCGGGATAGGCGACATTGTCATAGGCGGGATCGACCTCGGCCAGTTCCTGTTCGATCTGGTCAAGCAGCGCCATGTCATAACGTTTGGGTTTCTGACGCAACTCGTCAAAATGTTGTTTCACAACCAGATCACCGTCAACGATTTTGCCAAGATCATTGAAAATGCGCAGGATGCGTGACCCAAGCGGAATGTCTTTGCCTTCGGGGCCGTCGGCGGGAAATCCCGATCCGTCATAGTCGCGATATTGCAGATAGACGATCTGGGCAACCTGTTCGAGCCGCGGAATATTGGAAATCAGGTTGCGCGCGACTTCTGGCGTACGACGCACGACATCGCGTTCCAGTGGTTGCAGGGCCTTGTCCGCGCCAAGGCGTCCAAGAATGTCGGGCGGCAACGAGACATAACCAATCGGCGCCAGCAGTGCGGCCAGTCCCAGTTCCCAAGGATGCGGATAACCGACCGACGCGGCAATTCTGTCGCACCATCTTTTGGCGCGCATGGCCTTGCCGAAAATCGTCGGGTTCAGTTGGGCAAGGACTTCGGTCAGAACCTTGACGCTTCCGGCCAGGGTTTGTTCGATCAATGCCTTTTCCGCAGTGATCAGCTGATATTGCCGTAATCCGGCGGTCAGTCCGGCAATCAGATCTTCGTCGTCGCAGGGCTTGTTGAAAAACCGGAAAATACGCCCCTGATTGATGGCCTCGACGGCGGTTTTCTGATCTGCGTTGCCGGTCAGCATCATGTTGACGGTGTCGGGGCTCAGTTTTGCGATTTCGGCCAGCAGTTGTACGCCGTCCATTTCGGGCATTCGCATATCGGCGACGCAAACTGCATATTTTGCGCCATTCCTGATGTTTTCGATGGCTTGGGACGGGCCAAGCGCGGTGTCAAAGTTGAACTTGCCACGCAGCTTGCGTTTTAGCCCCATCAACAGGTTTTCGTCGTCATCAACGAAAAGAATAAGGGGATCTTCCATGACATGTGTCTCCCTTACTTGGTGAGCTCGCAATATTTCTCTTCGACAAGTTTTGCGGTCTCGCGCCAGGCCGAAAGGCGGTGGGCTTTGCCAAGACGTTCCAGATATTCAATGTCGATCCGGCTTTCCGGCGCTTTGCCGGTCCGTCGTTCGATGGCAACTTCGCGGGCAAGGTTTTGCGCGACATAGATGGTTGTCAGCGCGTTCATCTGGTTATGCGGGGTATCTTGCGGGCGGTGATGATAGGCAACGGTTTGCACCATCGCGCTGGGAAAACCCCACAGACCAAGCAAATAGGCCCCGATTTCCGGATGAGCTGCGCCCAGCAAATCCCGTTCGGCGATATAGACCGGGATGTCTTCGTGTTCGACACGTTTGATGATGTCAGTCATTTCCGCAGACCGGAATGCATAAAGGATCAGGCTTCCTGTGTGGCTAAGCATCCCGACGGCAGCCATCACATTGACGATTTCAGGGGCAAGCTTTTCCTGTTCGGCGATCAGGGTTGCCAAAACGCCCAATTGTTGGCTGCGCTGGCAGAGCTGCATCATCCGGGATGCGTCTGCTTTGGGGCCGTCGTAACTGCGAAAAAGGCCGGTAAACAGTGCCAATGCCTTAAGCGTATCAATTCCGATCATGCGAATGGCCAACGAAACCGACGTGACTTTCTGGCGAATGGCAAAATAGGCGGAATTGGTCAGTTTCAGGACCTCGGCGGTCAGGGCGATATCGGACTCAACAATGGAAGTCAGCTTTTCGTTGCCGACAAGCGGGTCTTCAAGCGCCTTGACCAGACTGGTATAGGTTGTTGGCGGGGAGGCCAGTGTATCAATACCGCCAACCAACGCGCGCAGGTCAGGGTTGGTCAGCAGGTGGCGTAAATCCAGGGCGTTATCGATGGTTTCAAGCAGCAACTGGTCATCACAGGGCTTTGCAAGATATTGATGGGCGGGGCCGACCGTGCGCAACACGGCTTCCTGTTCGCTAAATCCGGACAAGATGATCCGCGCACTATGCGGATGCTTTTGCTGCATCAATGTCAGAAGTTCGGCGCCATCCGTTCCGGGCATGCGCATATCGGAAATGATGACATCAGGCTCGATTTTATCGGCTTGCGTGATTGCGCTTTCTGCATTTTGGGCAAAGGAAAGCTTCCAGTCCGGACGGGCCGAATGCAGTCGGCGTCGCAGACCTTCCAGAATGTTATTCTCATCATCAACGAAAAGGATGATGCTCATGATTTGCCTCTTATGCGTGTTCCTTGCCCATTACATGGGGAGAAACCCGCGCAAATCATAGTCCGCATATGAGGAGGGTATTGGCGTTTTTACCTGAAATCAGGCGGGAAATCCCGGAAAGCCTTATGATGCGGGATGTGCAACTTTTTGGCGAAACCGGTTCTTAGCTGTTGGTCAACTCGCTGTATTTCAGGGACACGATACGGGCGATATTTGTCCATTCCTCAATCCGGTCGTCTTTACCAATCAAAGACAGATAGGCCATATCGATCTGGCTTTCGACATCCTGACTGTTTTCGCGATCTGCGATTTCGCGTGTCAGGTGCTGGGCCACATAAATCGCGGTCAGGGCGTTCATATCCTTGTGGGGCAGGTCCATCGGGCGATGGTGATAGGCAACTGCCTGAATGACCGGTGCCGGGAACCCCCAAAGACCAAGAAGATAGGCGCCGATTTCGGCATGCCCGGCCCCGAATTGTTCGGTTTCGGCCTGATCGATGGAAATGCCTTCGATTTCGACACGCTTGGTCACAGCGTCCATTTCATCTGGCCGGTTGGCATAAAGAATAAGCGTGCCGATGTGGCTAAGCATCCCGATACAGGGAACTGCGTGGCAAATATCACGGGGCAGCTTTTCATATTCGGCGATCAGAGCAGCGGTAACGCCGATTTGTTGACTGCGATGGCACAGGCGTTTGAGGTTCGCCGCCTGACGGGGCGGGCCGTCAAAGCCGCGATACAGACCTACAAACAGGGCAAGCGCCTTTAACGTTTCCATGCCCAGCATCCTGACCGCGTGGGCAACGGACGCGACATTCTGTGTGACCGCAAAATAGGACGAATTGGTCAGTTTCAGGACCTCGGTCGTCAGGGCGATATCAGATTCAACGATTTTGGAAATGCTGTCGAGATTGTAGTTCGGGTCTGAAAATGCGTTTTCGAGGCGTATATAGGTGTCGGGCGGGGAGGCCAGACTTTTGGAATCTGCGACCAGTGTCCGCAGCTCCGGACTTTGAAGAAGCTGACGAAGACCCAGTGCATTTTCAATGCTGTCGATCAGGGTCTGATTATCGCACGGTTTACTTAGAAACTGGTGGGCCGGACCGATGGTGCGCAGGTAGGACGCATTGTCCGCATGGCCGGTCAGGATGATGCGCACAGCATCGGGATGGGTTTCCTGAAGTGTTTCAAGCAGGGTGATGCCATCCATTCCCGGCATCTGGATGTCAGAAACGATCACATCGAAATTCATGTCTTTGGCAAGGGCCAGTGCATCCGCACCGCTTGTCGCGAAATGCAGATTCCATTTTGGACGCGCACTGCGAAGTTGCCGTCGCAATCCGGACAGAATGTTGGTGTCGTCATCGACAAACAGGATGTGGTGCATGTGCTTGATTCAATTCTGATCGTTTGACTGTCCTTGCAGATGGTCGTTGTGACAGATCAACACAAGATTGGCGGATTAAATCAGAAAGGTCTGAAATATGCATTCGGTTCCGGCTTGGCCGATACGATCGAAATTATGGGTCGAAGAAATGTCGTCCACGAATGACGCAAGGCAATGAGTTCTGGTATTGAATTTCTATACAAGAGTATATAAATATATGGTGTAAGGTCCTATATTCAAACCACTTTTTGCCCAAATGTCATATTTTGTCAGAATGTAAATCAGCAAGGACAGGTACACTCATAAAAATGAAAACAAAGAGCATTTGCGTATTGTCTTATGATCGACGGGAGCACGATCCATTAAATGACAACGCGTTCAGAACTGATTGACGCGATAAAAAAGCACCAGCTGTATGTTTTGAAGCAGCCAGGGGGCAGGCGCATGCAATTGCGCAATGGAAACTTGTCTCGCATCAAGATGAGCAAGGTCAGTCTTGAAGATGCTGTACTTCCGGGATCGAACTTTATTCAGGCAACAATCCGTGATGTGAAGTTTGATTTCTGCGATCTTTTTGGCACCAACTTTGTCGAAGCCGATCTTGAAGGGTCGAGCTTCATCCGTGCTGATTTGCGCGGGGCAAATATGGCGCGTGCCAAACTGCGCCACGCCAACCTAAAGGGGGCTGATCTTCGGTCCGGGGTTATGGTGATTGTTGATGCCGGACGAGAAAAAAAGGTCAAGCGCACCACCGATCTTGCCAATGCCGATTTGCAGGGCTCGATCCTTTCGGGGGCCAATATGGCCGAAAGCAATCTTTCCGGGGCAAGATTGGCGGATGCCGATTTAAGCGATGCCAATATGTTTGCGGTCAATCTTGCCGGGGCGGATTTGAGTGGGTGCAACCTTTCGGGGGCCAAGCTTAAGAACGCAAACCTTAAAGGTGCACGGTTAAAGGACAGTTTGCTTGTTGGCACCGATCTTACCGGGGCCAACCTTCGCAATGTCGATTTGTCTTCGGTGGATTTGTCGCAGGCCAATATTGCCAACTCGATTGGAAGCAAAGCGGTTGCGCCACTCCCCGAAGATATCCGGGAACTGATCAACAGTCACACCGAATGGCTGACCAGCGGGGGCGTTGCCGGAAGCCCATTGAATGTGACCGGGCGTGATTTGTCCGAACTTGATTTTTCGGGGCTGGATTTGTCGGCAGCCTGTTTTGATGACTGCATCATGCGGGGTGTTTTGTTTGTTGATGCGATCCTTGCGATGACGTCAATGCGCAATGCCGATCTCAGTCGTGCGCGGCTTAGTGGTGCGATCATGAACGGCGTGCGGATGTCCTATGCCAATTGCAGCAAGGTCATTTGTCAGGGGGTTAAGTTTGGTGGCGTTGAACAACGCGATGCCAAAGGAAACAAGACCGGTGACGTCTGGCGCGCAGATTTGACATCTGCCGATTTTTCGCAGGCCGACCTTCGAAACTCGGTCTTCGAAGCGCCCCAGATGAAGGGCGTCAAATTGTGCAAAGCCAATATTGCCGGTGTGGCTTTTGGCGAGACAGATCTAAGCGAAGTTGACCTTAGTGGTACCAATATCGGTTCTATCCTGAGTGGCACGATTCCGGAATAGTATTGGCCGTCTGCCCGATACCCTGTCCATCAAGATAGGGTACAAAGAACGAATTCCTCCGCTAGAAATAAAACGCGTATTAGCGTGATGCGATTTGCATTGCGCGGCACCTGATTGTTGCAGTTTATTAGGTGAATAAAAATCAACGCGATCTCGCCTTGGGGGACTTTTGGTGACATGACAGAGCGTGCCGAGCTGATTGATGCAATCAAATTGCATCAGCTTTATCTTAATCAAAAGCCCGGCGGCCGACGGATGCAGGTTCGTAATGGAAATCTGTCCCGTATCAAGATGAGCAAGATCAGCTTGCAGGAAGCCGTCCTGCCCAGTGCCAATTTCATTCAGGCAACTGCGCATCATGTCTGCTTTGACTATTGCGATCTGTTCGGCGCGAACTTTGTTGAAGCTGATCTTGAAGGATCAAGTTTTCTCAGAGCTGATTTGCGCGGTGCCAATATGGCGCGAACCAAGCTGCGCTATGCCAATCTGACGGGTATTGATCTTCGGGCCGGGATAATGGTGGTGCTTGAAGGCAGTCAGCATCGCCCGGTCAAGAAAACCACCGATATGAGTAATGCCGACCTTGAAGGTGCGATGATGTGGGGTGCGAACCTTGCCGGTGCCAACATGTCCGGATCGCGGCTTGCCCATACGGATATGAGTGACGCCAACATGTTTGCCGTCAATCTTGAAGGCGCGGATTTGACCGGCTGCAACCTGAACGGGGCCAAGCTGCGCAACGCCAACCTTAAAGGGGCGAAGCTTGCCGGGTGTGAGCTTGTCGGGGCGGATTTGAGTGGTGCCAATCTGCGCAATGTCGATATGACCGATGTGGATTTAAGTCAGGCAAATACATCCTATTCCATCGGCGGCGGGACGCCGACGGCACCGTTGGCCGAGGACGTCCGTGATCTGGTGAATGGCCATAGTGAATGGCTTGCCACCAGCGGGAAAACCGGCGTGCCGATGATTGCGATCGGGCGTGATCTTAGCGGGATGGATTTTTCGGGGCTGGATTTGTCAGGTGCGTGTTTTGATAAATCCGATCTGCGCGGGGCGTTGTTTGTCGATACCATCCTTGCCATGTGTTCGATGCGCGAAACCAACATGCAAAAGGTCAAGATGAACGGTGCGGTCCTTGATGGTGCACGCATGTCCAATGCCGATTGCTCGGAAGCTGTATTTCAGGGTGTCAAATTTGGCGGGGTCGATCAACGCGACAAAAAGGGCGAGAAAACCGGAACTGTGTGGCGGGCCGATCTGAGTAACGTGAATTTCGAACAGGCGGATTTGCGCAACTCGGTCTTTGAGGAAGCCCGCATGACCGGGGCCAACCTGACCAAGGCCAATATCGCCGGTGTTGCTTTTGGCGATACCGACCTTAACGAGGTCGAACTTGAAGGCACCAATATCGGTTTGATCCTGAACGGTAATGTTCCGCGCCGCAGATAGCCGCATCCATATCCATATGCGGTGCCCAAAAGAAAACGCCGTCCGGTAAGGGACGGCGTTTTTGTATTTTTGATGCCAGCAGATGGCAGATCAGCTGCGGTAATCCGCATTGATCGAAATATAGCCATGCGTCAGATCACAGGTCCAAACCGTGGCAGCACCGTCGCCAAAGCCAAGATCGGCGGCAATTTCGATATACTGACCCTTGATATGGGCATCGACCGGGCCTTCGTCATAATCGGCAACACGTTCGCCGTTCTTGGCAAGCGTAATGCCGCCGATTGCGACGGTAAGCTTGTTGGGATCCGCCGTTACACCGCATTTCCCGACCGCCATAACAATACGGCCCCAGTTGGCGTCTTCACCGGCAATCGCGGTTTTAACCAGCGGCGAGTTGGCAATTGCCTTGGCGGCAATTTTGGCTTCCTTCTCGTTCACGGCACCGGTGATGTTGACGGTAATAAATTTGGTTGCGCCTTCACCGTCACGAACGATCTGATGGGCAAGATCGCGCAGAACGCCTTCAAGCGCATCCTTGAATTCGGCGATTGCCGGATCGGTGACATCTGATACCGACGCATTTCCGGCCTTGCCGGTTGCTGCGAGCAACAGGGTGTCCGAGGTCGAGGTGTCGCTATCAACGGTGATCGCATTGAAGCTGCGATTGTTGCAATCAGACAGCAATGCCTGAAGGACATTGTGCGGGATTGCCGCATCGGTAAAGACAAAGCCCAGCATGGTGGCCATGTTCGGTTCGATCATGCCCGAACCTTTGGCGATGCCTGCGATGGTGACTTTGGTACCGTTGATGTTGGCGGTGGCCGACGCGCCCTTGGGGAAGGTATCGGTGGTCATGATCGCCTTGGCGGCATCAAGCCAGCTTGCGTCATTTGCCAAAAGATCATCGATTGCATCGGTAATGCGGTTTGCCGTGGTCGGTTCGCCGATCACACCGGTTGATGCGGTAAAGATTTCGTTCTTGGCACAGCCAAGTGCACTTGAAGCACGTTCGACCTTGTCTGCGACGAACTTTTCACCTGCTTTGCCGGTAAAGGCGACCGAGTTGCCGGCATTGACAAAGAATGCACGTGCCGTCCCGCCCTTGAGTGCCTCGCGTCCCCAGCGAACTGCCGCCGATGCGGTGGTCGATGTCGTAAAGACACCGGCAACCTGGGTGCCGGTTTCAAGTTCTGCAAACAGAACGTCCGGGCGGCCCTTATAGCGGATGCCAAGGGTTACGGTATGCAGTTTGACCCCGGCAATAGCCGGAAGGTCTGGGAATGATGCGGGGGCAAGCGGTGAAAGCGAAGTCGCAACCATCTGTGCAAATTCCTTAAATGGACAAGTTTGTTTTATCCTGCCGCAATGGTGACGAAAAGCAAGCAGCAGAATGCATTTATTCCGATACAGGATCGGCAAAACAAACGGGGCGAAGCCATTGGCCGCACCCCGTTTGGTTCAAGCGAATTCCAGATCAGTCGGCTTTAAGCCAAGCTGATTAGTTCTTCTTTTCTTCCGCCGGAGCATTCTTCGCAGCTTCTTCTGCTGCTTTTGCGGCTTCGATTTCGACATTGTTGACGATATCGGCCTTTGCGCGCAGGTCATCTACAATGCCGTCGATGGCATCGCGGGTAACTTCGGCAACAAGCTGCTGGCGAACTTCTTCAAGGGTCGGCTGCGTGCCTTCCTTGATTTCTTCAACCTTGATCACGTGCCAGCCGAACTGGGTTTGAACCGGTTCTTTGGAATGGGTGCCTGCTTCCATTGCGAAGGCGGCATCTGCAAACGGTTCAACCATGTCGCCGCGGCTAAAGAAGCCGAGATCACCACCATTCGGGCCGGACGGGCCGGTGGATTTTTCCTTGGCGAGTTCGGCGAAGTCCGCACCGTCATCAAGTTCGGCGATGATGGCTTTGGCGTCTTCTTCGTTTTCCAGCAGGATGTGGCGGGCATGGACCTGCGGTTCCGGCTGGTTGCTTGCGACGAATTCGTCATACTTTGCCTTGATGGCGTCTTCGGTGACGGCATCGTCAAGGGCGCGATCAAGGTAGGTTTCTGCAACGACGCGGCGCTCAAGCGCTTCTACGCGTGCCTTGACTTCTTCGTCATCGGCAAGGCCTGCATCACTACCGGCAATCATCAGCAGGCGCTGATTGATTTCACGGGTCAGAAGATCCGCTTTGAGCATCTCGAAAGGAAGCTGGCGATATTGTTGCGGCAGACCCTGCTGGGTTGCACGGACTTCGGATTCCAGAATTTCTTCGCCATTGACCGTCGCCAGAACCGGGTCTTCTTTCGGCGCGGCATCCTGTGCCAAGACAGGGGATGCAAAAATGACGGATGCCAGCGACGCGGCAAGAAGGGTATTGCGCAGCATAGTTTCTCCAGACTTTAATTTCGCGGGCTTCAAGCCCAGTGCCTCTCTCCACGGGTAAATCACATAAGCGGATTATGCACAAGGCTTCGCCGTGGAAGTCCGGCTTTTTCGCAAAGCATTCTGTCCAAAATGTGAAATGCTTAAATTCCCGATATTTTATATGCGTATCGGGCGAAAATGCTGGTCCGGGTGCCGATTAAACAGACAGACCAGGCACGCATAGCTGTCGGGTATCCTGATGCACCGGTGCAGGAATTGCTGTTTTGTGAAATTTGGCGGCCGTGTCTAGGCCTTTACGTCAAAGAAGACTTCACCAATCTGCCCAACCGATCCGTCATCCCGTTCGAATGCGGATCGTGCGACCAGATCACCGCCAATCAGGCGCTGATCAACCGGGGTGATCATGGATAGTGAAATCGACTTGATACCGGCATCGGTCAGGCTTTGCTGGCTGCCATCGGCACGCAGCAGCACAAGGGATGAAAATACCCCGTCCTGTTTATCAATCAGGCCATCAAGATTGTCGTCATATTTGGCAAGTTCTTCAAAACCGTCCTTGGCCCCATTTTGATCGCCAAACAGTTCGCGGCCATCATTGATCTTGCCATCGCCATTGCGATCAAGGGCAAGCAAGGCATCCGCACCACGTATCCAGGCGGTCTGATCCAGGGTGCCATCCCCATCAATGTCGAACTGTTTGCCATTTTCGAGGCTGGTAATGTCGATACCGTTGCCATCAAGATCAAGGATCAGCGGGTCTTGCTGGAAGGCTTGGGCAATTTCGATGCGGACCATTTCGATATGGGCTTTGAATTCCGATATCGAGATGTTGGCCTGCCCGCCGATTTGGGAAAATTTGGCTTCAAAGGCACTGAAATCAATCTCGACCCGGCTGGAGGAGATGGACAATTCGCCAAGATTAACCTGACCGTTTCCGGTGCTGATATTCAGTGACAGTTCCTGTGCCGAAATCGCCCGGCCAGAACCGTTTGCCCCGGATATGCCAAGCTCGCCCGGGTCGCCGCCGGTCATCGCATTGGCAATTGCGCGCGCCTTTGCCGGGGGGACACCCATCATGGCAAGAACGATAAAGGCCTCGCGGTTCATGCGGGTTTGGGCTTCGTCCATTGCCGGTTTAAGGGCATTGAACACATCAAGGGCGCTTGATGTGAATTCGAATACCGGCCCCTGAAAAGCATCAAGGCTTTGTTCGATGCGCTGGTTGGCTTCGATGCTGAGATCAATCTGATCAACAATCGACCGCTGACGGGCAATATTGCCCTCGTCTGATGATTTGCCACCCGAAGGCGCGCCATCATTGGTCACAGCACTTTGTGCCGGGGCCTGAGACGCGGCAAGTGCGGCGGCATTTTGATGTGCCGTCGGGTTTGTCAGTGTGCTGTGGTCAAACATTCAGCGCCTCCTTCCTGAAGGGCTGCGGGATGTCAGATGACATCCCGTGCGTCGTTAAATCAGAACATCCTGTTGCTGGGACGGGTCCATCACCGGGACAGTTTCGCCTGTCGGGAAGGTAAAGGTTGCGTTCCCGCCATCCTGGCCAAAACGTCCCATTGGCATCAACATATCAACGGTCAGTTTCAGCTGATTGTCACCTGAACCCTCCTGCGGGGCGGCCTGACTGATGCTGCGTACGATTAGGGTTGCCTGTTCCATGAATTGTTCGGTGATCTGCGCATTCAGCGCCGCCATCCGTTCGGCAGCAATCGATTGACCGGTCGCCGGCGTTGAGGTGCCGTTTTCGCCGTCAGTGGTCTCGCTGTTGTCAGAGCCAACGGTTGCATTCATCAATTCACGAATGAATTCGGCGACTCCGTTGTCGTTAATATCAAACAGCAATCCGCCATTATCCGCATTGGCCGGGTTGCCAAGCATATCGACAAGCGATCCACCACCAAGCCCGTCCATGACGGCGCCAAGTGCGCCCAAAGCAGCGCCCATGCTGTTGCCAATGGCAATGGCTTCGGTGCGTACGACTTCGATCTTGGCGGCCTGATAGTTAAACGAGAATTCGCCGGTTTCGTTATTGATGCTGATATCAAGTGACTGAACCGCCATCATGGCAGATTCAGAAACCCCGACAGCGGCACCATTGGCACCGGCATAGGATATCGCAGTTTTACTGTGACTTGCGATGGCCTGATCAAACGAAAATTCAAACTGGTCCTGACCCTTGGCGGCATCACGAATGCCGTCAAACATCGCATCGGTTGCGGCAATCGCGTCTTCCTCGGTCATGCCGGACAGGGCAAACATTTCCTGAACGCTGCCGCGAATCATCTCAAGCGACGCATCAAGGGCGCGTTCAAACACCTCTTCGGTGCTCAGCGGTTTACTGGAAAGGGATTTGCCGTTAGCAGGAACAAGCTGTTGGGTTTGGTTCTGTGCCGCCAGAGCATCGTCGGACAGGGCAACCGGATCAATCCGGGTACGCGCATTTGCATCTGCCTGCGCGGAATCCTGACTTGTTGCCGGATTGGGTTTGCCAAGGGTCTGACGCGCATCGCCGAGGGCAGATTGGCCCTGTCGGAACGGATTAAGCGCGGAGAAATCTACCATTTCCTCCTCCTGAGGATATCTTTGGCGTGTGGATCAGGGTATCCCCCGATAGCCAAAACAGAGCTACATGCTCGTTTAAGTTTAAAACTGTGGAGCAAATAATACGTTTTTTTTGTGCTTTTCTCAAGCCCGAAGGCGCCAGAAGAAGTTTGTGTGTTCTGCAATGAATGTTTTGTCCGGTTTGACAGTCCCTTGAGACAAGGGTTTTCGCGTTCGTGGCGGCTAAATCTCCGCCCAACATTAGTGATATTGGTTCGTTCCGTTGACAGATGGCAGACAGGGTTCTATCTGTGATCGGGCTCGGCTTTCTGCCGTTGCCTATTTCGTGTCTTTATTCATTTGTTCAGGAACGTATTAATGCTCGGCGTCATTGCCCGGAAAATTTTCGGTTCAGCTAACGATCGTGAAGTCAAAGCCCTGCGGGCCACGGTCGAGCAAATCAATGCCCTGGAACCCGATGTCGAAAAGCTGTCTGACGACGAACTGCGCGCCCGCACAGACTGGCTGCGCGAACGTCTCAAGAATGGCGAGAGCCTGACAGATATTCTGCCTGATACCTTTGCCACCATCCGCGAGGCATCCAAGCGTGTTCGCGGCGAACGTCATTATGACGTACAGCTGCTGGGTGGGATGGTGCTGTGTCAGGGCAAAATTGCCGAAATGAAAACCGGTGAAGGTAAAACGCTTGTTTCGACCTTGCCGGTTTATTTGAATGCGCTTGAAGGCAAGGGTGTTCATGTCGTGACCGTCAACGACTATCTTGCCCGCCGTGACGCGGAATGGATGGGCGAGGTTTACGGCTTTCTTGGTCTTTCGGTTGGCGTGATCATGCATGGCATGACCGATGAACAGCGCCGTGAAGCCTATGGCTGTGACATCACCTATGCGACCAACAACGAGCTGGGCTTTGATTATCTGCGCGATAACATGAAGTTCCGCCTCGAAGACATGGTGCAGCGCCCGTTCAACTTTGCGATCGTCGATGAAGTCGACTCGATCCTGATTGACGAAGCCCGTACTCCGCTGATCATTTCCGGCCCGGCCGAGGACAGCTCGGAACTGTATCGTGCAATTGATGTACTGATCCCGAAGCTGACCGCAGAAGACTTCGAGAAAGACGAAAAAGCCCGTGCCGTGACCCTGACCGAAGAAGGGACCGAGCACGCGGAACAGCTTTTGATGGAAATGGGCATCCTGACCGAAGGCACGTTGTATGATGTTGCCAACGTTCACCTTGTGCATCACGTCAATCAGGCCCTTCGTGCGCACAAGCTTTTCCAGAAAGACACCGATTACATCGTCAAGGACGACAAGGTCGTCATCATTGACGAATTCACCGGTCGTATGATGGAAGGCCGTCGCTATTCCGATGGTCTGCACCAGGCGCTTGAAGCCAAGGAAAATGTGAAAATTCAGAACGAGAACCAGACGCTTGCGTCGATCACGTTCCAGAATTATTTCCGTCTCTATCCGACCCTTGCGGGCATGACCGGTACGGCAATGACCGAGGCCGAGGAATTCGAGGAAATCTATAGCCTGAAGGTTGTCGAAATCCCGACCCATCGCCCGGTTGCCCGTAAAGACGCCGATGACGAGATTTATCGTACGGCCAATGAAAAATGGATCGCGATTTCCGAACTTCTGGCCGAATGCCACGAACGCGGCCAGCCGGCCCTTGTTGGTACTGTTTCGATCGAGAAATCGGAAATTCTGTCGAACCTTCTGAAACAGAAAAAAATCCCGCACGAAGTTCTTAATGCCAAGCAGCACGAACGCGAAGCATTGATCGTGGCACAGGCCGGTGCGCCGGGCGCAATCACCATTGCGACCAACATGGCCGGTCGTGGTACGGACATCAAACTTGGCGGCAACGTCGAGATGCGTGTTGAAAACGAACTTGGCAATGTTACCGACGAAGCCAAACGTGCCGAAGCGATTGAAAAGATCAAAGCCGAAGTCAAAGCCGATCAGGAAAAGGTTCTGGCGGCTGGCGGTCTGTTTGTGATCGGGACCGAGCGTCACGAATCACGCCGCGTCGATAACCAGCTTCGTGGTCGTTCCGGTCGTCAGGGTGATCCGGGTGGCTCGAAGTTCTTCCTGTCGCTTGAAGATGACCTGATGCGTATTTTCGGGTCCGAGCGTATGGACGGTATGCTTCAGAAACTTGGTCTTCAGGAAGGTGAAGCAATTTACCATCCGTGGATCAACAAGGCGCTTGAAAAGGCCCAGCAGAAAGTTGAAGCGCGCAACTTCGACATTCGTAAGAATGTCCTGAAGTTTGACGATGTCATGAACGATCAGCGTAAGGTCGTTTATGAACAGCGCCGTGACCTGATGCAGGCAAAGCATGTTGCCGAAGACGTCGCAGACATGCGCGCCGAAGTCATCGAAGAGATGGTTGATAAATTCTGCCCGGCCAAAGTTTATCCCGAACAGTGGGAAGTCGCGAGCCTGCATGAAGAGATCACCCGTCTGCTTGGCTTGAACCTTCCGATTGCGGATTGGGTCAAGGAAGAAGGCATCGATCAGGAAGTCATGCGCGAGCGTCTTGAAAAAGCCTCGTCCGAGAAGATGGCTGCCAAGGTCGCGAATTATGGTGCCGATATCATGCGCCAGGTCGAGAAAAGCCTTGTTCTTCAGCTTCTGGACCAGTCGTGGAAAGAGCATCTTCTGGCACTTGATCATCTGCGTCAGGGCATTGGTCTGCGCGCCTATGGTCAGCGTGACCCGCTGAACGAATTCAAACGCGAAGCCTTCAACATGTTCGAAGGTATGCTGGCAAACCTGCGTGAACGTGTGACCCAGATGTTGTCCCATGTTGAATTGCAGTCTGCCCCGCGCCCCGAAGACCTTGAGGCCCGCCGTCCTCAGCAGGAAATGCACGAAAACCGTGACGAACTTGATGGTGACGAACAGGGATCAGAAGGCGGAACCGTTCAGTCGCGTCAGGCCGCTGGCGATGCAAACCCGAATGATCCGTCGACCTGGGGCCGTGTTGCACGCAACCAGCTTTGCCCGTGTGGTTCTGGCAAGAAATACAAACATTGCCACGGTCAGCTTTCCTGATCGGAATGCTGAGTTTGAGATAAAAAACGCGCCTTCGGTTGGAGGCGCGTTTTTTGTTGGGATCAGTTCATCTGCAAATGTTGCCCAAGGAAATCGGTAACGGGTCCCAGAACCGCGTTATTGGTGGTCAGATAGAAACCCAATGAAATCAGGGTGCCTGCATGGCCGGTTTCTTCGATTTCGACCAATTTGGCATTTGGGGCCAGTTCCGCAAGACGACGGGAATTGCGCGGAAAAACGGTGTGGTCGCGATTGCCGGTGATCAAAAGAAGTGGCGGCATATGAGATAGGTCCATCTCGACCGGTTGGCTCTGCTTTGCAGGCGTATCGCCGAATGCTTCTTGCGTTGCTTTCACATCATAGGGGTAAAAATCATAGGGCCCCGACAGTCCAATGATCGCAGCAATGTCTTTCGGGCTTAGTCCGACATCACCGAGGTAAACCGGATCTGCTACCACCTGCACAGCGTTATAAGCGCCTGCTGAATGGCCGGCCAAGACAACTGGACCGGTTTTGATCTGATCGACATTTTCGTTGGCGTAATTCTTCATAAAGGCAATGGCAGAGGCACTGTCTTTAATAAAGGCCGGGAAATGCACATTGGGCACCAGCCGGTAATCCGGGATCGCCACCGCGTAGCCAAGTTCGGTAAAGCGTTTGGCGACGAATGAATATTTGGTCTTATCCCCCGAATCCCATGATCCGCCATAAAACCAGATCAACAGCGGTGCCGGTTGAAAAGCTTCATCTGGCAGATAAAGATCAAGCTTCTGACGGCGATCTTCACCATAGGAAAGATCAGCGATATCGGGCTTGAAATCCCCGGCTTGCCAATAGTTATAAGCACCAAGTTTGTCGCATCCCGTCAGAAGGAATGCGGCAACAAGGACATTGGTCGTTAGTGTCAAAACGCGCATTGGCCATTCAAATCAATAAAGGTCATAACAACATCAATCTATACGCGGCAAACGAAGCAGAAGATCGTTTCTTTGCCAAATGGCTTGTTGGGCTGACATCGGGACGACCAAGAATGTTTCTGCGATTGCTGATTTCTGTCGCAATGTTGACGGCCGTTTTCCGTGCCGTGCCGGCCTCTGCCCAAAGTTCCGACTATGAAAAGGCGATTGCAGGCATTCTTTCCAGCCCGCAAGCCGCATTTTCCCGAATTGCGACGCGAACAGACGGGCTTGGTGTTCTTGATCAGATATTGATCCGCTTTGCGATTGAAACTGTCAGTCCCGAACGGGATGCATTGATCCTTGATATGCAGACGGCTCTTAACGCTGTAATTTCGGAAAAGGTTGATCCGGATTTAAGTAAGCGGGTCGGACCGCTGCGTGCCTATGACGGAACGCTTGAAAGCCTTATCCCGACGGTGGTCATGGCATCGGCAAGTGGTGTTTCCGTTTCGCATCCGTCGTTTTATGCAATTCCGTGTGCGGTTTTGCGGGTGGAGCCGGGGATGCTTAAGGCGCTGGCGCCGGTTTATGGGGATCAGCGCGACGGTACTTTGCCACGTGCAGGATGTATCTGGGGACGTGGAGCGATCAAGAATTATCCGCTGGACGAAGTATCGGCGTTTATTGATGCAAGTTTTTCAGTCGCTGTAGATACGGCCACATCGGGTGAAGCCATTCCAATTGAACGGATATTGGCAAAGACCCATGCCTTGCAACGTGCAATGGTCGCGCCTGAAACACTGCCACGGGCACCTGTGACGGATGTGCTGCCCTATGACGGCTGGGCCGCAGTCATGCCCGAAAGGCGTTCGGAGTTCGAACAGCTCATTGTTTTGGGGCGCACAGCGCAATCGGGCCTGATCCAATATTGGACCAAGAATGGTACCGACCCGCAAGCCGCACAATCCAACGCCGAGCGGACGCTGTTTGCAACGACGCTTGGTGCAGATTGTGGTGGTGCAATTCCGGTTACGATGATCCGGGCAATGATTTTTCAGAAGCAACCAGCATCGGCCTTTGCCAGTTTGCCAAATGCGATGGATGTCAGCGATGCCAAGTCAAAGGCGCTGTGTGGGGGCGATAAAGATAAGGGGGTATTGCTTCATCTTGCGGTGGGACGTCCCGATATCTTGGCGATGCTATATGTGCGTGGCTACATCACCGATATGGAATCCCCGGATGGTCAGGGCAAAACGGCCCTGATGGCCGCAGCCGAAAAGAACAACCTGTCGGCTGTGAACTGGTTGCTTGCCAATGGGGCGAATATCAATGCCCGTACGCGTCAAACCGGTCCTGGCGAGGAGCCGAAACATGGTTATCGGACTGCCCTTCATTACGCGGCGGCCTCTGCCAGTCTGGCCGTGATGACAAGTCTGATGGCGGCCGGGGCGGATCCGTTTAATGCAGATGACGAGGGGTATCGTGCGGTGGATTATCTGACCGGCTGGGCACAGGTTGGTGGAAACAGGACATTGTCCGCGCAGGATTTCGCCCAAGCCCGGCGCATGCTTGGTGGCTAAATTGAAGTTGGATGCGCTCGGCTCTTGGCGAAGGCAATTTTGCGCGATACAACAATCCCATGACGATACAACAACCAGATAAAGGCTGCATGTCGGTTGACCTGCGCCAGGGTAAGACACCCGAAAAAACAGTATTTGTCAGTGCAGTGGCGCTGGTGGATGCGGATCATCGTGTATTGATTGCACAGCGCCCCGAAGGCAAGTCCATGGCAGGCCTGTGGGAGTTTCCCGGTGGCAAGGTCGAACCGGGTGAAACCCCCGAAATGGCCCTTGTGCGGGAACTGAAGGAAGAGCTTGGCATCGATATCACCGAAAGCTGCCTGGCGCCTTTTACCTTTGCCTCGTTTACCTATGACGATTTCCATTTGATGATGCCGCTTTATCTGTGCCGCGTCTGGAAAGGGGAAATTACCCCGATGGAAGGTCAGCAGGTCAAATGGGTGCGCCCGGTGCGTTTGGGCGATTATCCGATGCCACCAGCTGACGTGCCACTGGTTGCGATGCTGCGCGATTTCCTGTGATCCACGCCCGATGGCGGTGTGATCCAGTGTCTTAAAACACGATTGAAGTTGTGGGGAAGTGATGTCTGATCCGGTCCGTGCCTGTTTGATTATTATCGGCAATGAAATCCTGTCTGGCCGTACCCATGACAAGAACCTGCCTTATCTGGCGGAAGAGCTGAACAAGATCGGCGTACGTCTTGCCGAAACCCGCGTGATCCCCGATATCGAAGACACCATCATTGCCACCGTCAATGAATGTCGTGCCAAGTTCGATTACGTCTTTACCACCGGCGGGATTGGCCCGACCCATGATGACATCACATCGGAATGCGTTGCCAAGGCGTTCGGGGTTGCGATCGAACTGAATGCCGAGGCACATGATCTTCTTAAAAGCCATTACGAGAAACCCGAAGACCTGAACGAAGCGCGCCTGCGTATGGCGCATGTGCCGGTTGGTGCGGAACTTGTTCAGAACCCGATTTCCAAGGCGCCGGGTTTCCGTATGGAAAATGTCTATGTCATGGCCGGTGTGCCGATGATCATGCAGGCGATGTTCCAGGGCATCAAACACCAGCTGATCGGTGGCAAGCCGATGGTGTCGCGTTCGGTGGGCGGCTATATCCCCGAAGGCACGATTGCCAAGGTTCTGGCAGAAATTCAGGGCGATTTCCCCGAAACCGATATCGGGTCCTATCCTTTCCTGCGCGAAGGAAAACTTGGCACGACATTGGTGGTGCGCGGGGAAAATCCCGATGACGTCAATCAGGCGGCCGAGCGGATTCGACTGGCGATCACGGACAATGGCCGCGACGTTATCGAAGACACCGGTCCGGCAGTCGCATAGACACCGAGCCGGTCACAACTGATTGCGTTTGGTCAAAGTCCTTTGCGCAAATACTGTCTAGAATTGTTCTGACCTTGATAAGGGATCGGACATGACCGGTATGGAAAACAACACAGACCCGAATTCGGAAGACGCGGTTCGTAACAGCAAGGCTGCGCGTGAAGCCCGTTCCATTGTGCGTTTCATGATTGAACACACGGCCTATGGCGGATTTGGGGCGCTGGTGTTCGGCTGTCTGGTTCTGTTTTTTGATATTGGCGGGATCTACAGCCTTGCGATGTCATCGCGGGATGCACCGATCTTTATCTTTTTGCTGTTTTTCGGATTGTTCATCACCTTTGGCGGGATCAGTCTTGGCATCGGGATCATGAATCTTGGCGGTTTTTCCGATGATGACCGATACCGGGATGAACGCACATCCCATCGTAACCGGGATGACTAGGACATGAAAAAAAGGCACCTGTGCGGTGCCTTTTGTTTTTCGGAATGCCGACGCACTTATGGCCGGTCTGCACCGGACTTCTTGATGATGATCCGGGCGACAATCATGCCGATGATCCAGCCTGCCAGCGGCACAACAAAGATATAATCAAACAGGGGGTGTGCCGTATCACCACCCGATGCTGCCAGAATAAAGCCGACCCAGCCAGCAGTCAGCAAATAGCCCATGATCTTAAAATAGACGCCATTCGACAGACCCTTTTTCACGGGCTTTTCGGGGGCGTTTGATTGGCCTTTCTCGGCAGACATCCTGATATCCTTGTGATGGGGATTATAGTTGTTCTGATAATGGCTTGAACCTTGGCGGGATCAACGTTCAAGGGTAAGGGCGTCGGGATCAATGCGATCCTGCCAACCTTCGCGGACCAGTTCGGGTACGATATGGTCTTCTTCGGGGTAGCCGATGCACAAATAGGCGATCAGGCGCCAGTGTTCGGGAACTTCAAGGGTCTTGCCAACGACCTCTGGTTCAAGGATCGATACCCAGCCAACTCCGATGCCTTTGACGCGGGCCGCCAGCCACAAAAGCTGCACCGCGGCGACGGCTGAATAATCCAGCATTTCGGGCATTGTCTTGCGTCCAAGGCCCATGCCGGCCTCGGTTTCCTCGTCGGCAAAAACAGCAAGTTGCACGGGGGCCTGATCCATGCCCTGAAGCTTCAGGGAGGCATACATTTTTGCCCGTTCGCCGTGATAGTCGTTCAGGGCCTCGGTATTGGCCCGTTCGAAGCTGTCGCGGATGGCCTTGCGGCGTTGCGGGTCATTGACCTTTACAAAGCGCCATGGCTGGCAATTGCCAACGGACGGCGCCAGGCAGGCTTCCTTGATCAGGTCGTTGATATCATCCTGCGGGATCGGGTCGGTCCGGAACCGGCGCACATCACGCCGCCATAGCAACAGATCGATGAACTGTTTTTGAAAATCCCGATCAAAGACCGGCGGGGTCAGCGTTGGCGTATCCGCGGCGGACTTGTTGAGTGTGTCGGGCTTGTTCATGGCGCAAACCTGCTGGTATTAGCGTAACGGGTGTTTGTGTGTGCACCCTACCTGTCACGGGGGTGAACGCCAATAGCAAGATGCGCATTCGGGCATATTCGGCGCGCAAATTCGCCGATCAAAACGGAAAGTCGATGGTAAGGAGCCCGGTATAGTCACTATGTTGCACCTCATAGGTGAATTTGCGCCGCACCTCGAAGCTCAGTTGACCGGGAAGTGCGCCCCAGCTTTGGGTGATCCCGCCCCCGGTATCGAGATACAGGTTGGTGGTTTCGACCGTGACAAAGGGTTGAAGCGTTACATAGCTTTGCGGCAGATCACGGGTCAGGGCGAGTTCCGAACGGATGCCTTCAAGTGGCTGGCTGCTATTTGCGATTTCGCGAAAGCCGGTGATGCTCATATCAAAGCCAAGCGGATCATATCGATAGTCCGAGCCACCGTAATAGCGGGTTGATCCACTGCGTCCGTAATTCTGGTTCAGCAGGGAAATGGTTTCTTCCTGACCTGCGAACGGAATGATCCTGTGAGGGCCAAAATCAAGCTGATAGCGGGCTTCAAGGGCGGCATCAAACAGTCGGGTTTTTGCTGTGTTTGCGCCAACCACGCCGCCATCGGTGGCACGTGCCGCATCGATATATTCGTGGGCCGTGATCACGTCGCCATCAAGCTGCACACTTAGGGGTAGTCCACCAAACTCGTACTTGGAGGCAAACCCGATAGAGTTGGAAAAGGTGCTGCTTTCAAGGTTTTCGGCATATCGCATGCTGGTGGGTGGGGCTTCGATGGCGGACTGACTGATCATGCTTTTGCCAAAGCTCAGACTGCCGCGCAGATTAAGCCAGTCGGTCATCCGGGCAACGAAATAGGGCGATACGGCCAGATTGCTTTCGCGATACCGCAATTGCCGGGCGCCTGTTTCGCCAAGGGTGTTGCTCCATCCGATGCCAAGACCAACAACAAGGCCGTCATCCAGAAGGTAGTCAACACCACTGTCAATCGAGACGGAATCGCCGCTGATGCCGGGATCATATCCGGATCGGGTGACGCGGTTTTCAAGATCGGTGTGGTTGCCGACAACCCAGATGCTGATCGGGACGCGCACACTGCGGGATTGGGTGGGAAAGGTGCCCGCGGCACTGTCGAAATCAATCTTGCGCGCAAGTGACGACAGTGCGGCACGACCACCAAAAACCTCCACGGTCGGATCATTGCCTGTGCCAAGATAAAGGGACGGGGATGCCTCGTTTACGGGATCGACGAAATCGTCAAACAGCAGGGGCGAAAGGGTGCTTTCATACAGGTCATTGTCCATCTTGTCGTAAAGACGGTTCATATGACGTCGACGATTGTCCGCACGGTTAAGTGTTTCGCTGTGCAGGATCACGGGATCAGGGCGCGCGTTATTTTCGCTGGCAAAAGCCAGCGTCATGAAACGCGGAAATATACCGCGGTGGTAATACAGGGTCGCTGTTGTGATGCATACCGTCGCGGTCAGCACGGTTTTCAGATGCCTGTTCATAAGACGCAGCGCGTTGTTTGGTGAACAGCGGGAATGGTGCAGGCCAAAAGTGCAGGGAATATGGAACAAGGCGGGCAATTCTGCCGCATTCTTGATCCGGGACGGGCAAAACAGAGCCAAATCAACGGGGATCGGTGAATAGGACAATAGGGTGTTGCGCCAACTTCAAAGCCGCGCTAGAACCCTGTTTCACCGGTTTTAAACCGGTTGCGACACGCATTGCGGGCGTGGCGAAATTGGTAAACGCAGCGGACTTAAAATCCGCCGGCCCTAAAGGCTTTGCCGGTTCAAGTCCGGCCGCCCGCACCATTCCCCAAAGTCAGATACATTCCACGCAGCAGGTCGAGCACCAAAAGAGCTTGATTGCGCCATTAAATTACCTGTTTTGCAGATTAGAAGATGCTTTCGTCATCTATTGGCGGGATTGCGTCCTGTATGGGGCGTGAAGTGTTCTCTGTGAACTCAGGAGAGTGAGATGATCCATTTGATCGCATTTGGCGTTATCGCCGTTACCGCACTTGTTGTTGCCTAGGCAATGCGATGGGCCATCCCGTGTTGATCGGGATTGGCCGGTTCTAGTTCGTGTCGTTTGTTACCTGCTGGATGATCGGTCGTGGTTTGGCGATGGCCAGATGACGGCGCAGGTGCCGCATGTCTAGATCCGAGGCAGGCGATGTCGCAAAGTAGAATGTCTGGGTCGCGACGGGTTGCGAACTTATGTGAAGCATTTCCCCCAATTCGGGATAGGTGTGAATCAGGGTGTCGGCCACGGCCTTTTCCATAAGGCCGCCATCGGCTCTTTTGCTTGCGATCATGCGCATGATTGACAGGTCATCGACCACTTCAATTATATCAACATCGTCGCGACGGCTTTCGAAAACATCGCCATACCAGTACCCGGCGCCAACCGCGATGCGATGATGCCAAAGTTGTGCAGAATCAAGCGGGTAGTCCCGATGTGATAGCAAGATCGTGTCGCTGATCAAAATCGGAAACTCATATTCCAGCCCATAGGTCTTGGCTTGCCCTGCTTCGGCGCAGAAAATCACATCAACTGTGCCGTCCTGTGCCGAATCAATTGCCCGTTTCCATGGGTAGATTTCGATTTGTGCCTTATAGCCAAACGAGTTCAGCAATTCTTCTACATAGTCGACCAGTATTCCGCCCGGCCGTTCACCTTCGACAACATAAGGGGGCCAAGGACTGCAGGATGCGACGATTTTTGTTCCGCTATCACCGGACGCCAATCCGACAGAGGGTAAAAAAACGCTGCAAGCAAGCAGGCGTCCGAAGGTCTTGATTATAGGCTGCATCAGCGGGTCCAATGAATATGAGATAATACATATGTGTGAGCGGCACTTCACGGTTTACAGAGTGGAACTGTTCGAAAGTGTAGGCTTTGCGTAGCGCCCGTTCGACAAGTCTTTGTTTTAATGAAAAACAGGGTCGATTTTTTCGGCCGACAAAATGCTTTTTTCATGAATATCACGATGCGCAGGGTGTCCGAGGACGCTGTTGCGGGGCAAAAGTCGTCCTTCCTGTGACGAAATGCACATTGGTTTGCGGTTTACTTGATTTAAATCGGTTGGGACTAGGGTCGGCATTTGGGCAAGGCACGCTTGTGCAAGGCAGGACGGAAGAGAACCGGTGAATATGATCGAGAAAGAAGACGATGCTCCGCGCAAGAAGGAACGGATCGGCAAATATGTCGCCCCGGAAGAACGTGCGGCCAATATCGTCAAGCAACTCGACGAGTTCCTGCGCAAAGGTCCGCGCAAGGGATTGAAATATTCCCGTTGGCAGCAGCTTGCCTGGTATGAAATCGTCGATGAAATCAAACGCGCCGAGACCGCCCAGAAAAATCAGGATACTCTGACCAAATCGGCCTTTCTAAGCCTTGCGGTGGGATTTGGAACCGTCGGGTTCTGGGGGCTGGTGTTGATGGCGGGCAATGGCCTTGGCGGGATTGCTGCGGCATTGATTGTTGTTGCCGGACTTGTTATCTGGCGGGCAATGGCAAAGGCCAAGTGGTTCAAATAATTCTCGGACGTGATGTCATATGAACAAGGAAGCTGCGGAAACGCTGGCCATTCGCGCCATCGCCCATATTGTCGGGGATGACGAATTGCTTCAGGGCCTTGTGGCCCAAACCGGCATGGGGCTTGATGACCTGCGAGCAGGTATCGGTTCCAACGAAGTGCAGGCCGGTGCACTGGAATTCCTGCTGTCGCACGAGCCGTTCCTGATGCGCTTTGTTGACGATTCCGACTATGCCCCCGAAGATCCGGCACGTGCCCATATCATTCTGTCGGGTGGACCGATCTGGCAGGACTGATGCCGTCGATATTCGGGCGGACTAGCCCGCGATGAATTGGGGCGGGTTCGGGATGTCGGGCCGCGGATCACTGCGCAGCAATCCGAAAATCACCGAATCGCGAATACCAATATGGGTTTCCCATTCCCCGCGCAAAACACCTTCGCGGGTGAAGCCGAGCTTTTCGAATGTTCTGATGGATGCGTGATTGTCCGGGTCGATATCGGCAAAGACCCGGCGCGCAGTGGTGTTTTCAAACAGATATTGAACTGAGAAATGCAGCCCGCGTGCCGCATAGTTCTGTCCGCGTGCTTGTGGGTTTACCATGCAGGCTGCTTCCCACACATCCTTGTCGCGCCCGACATTATAAAGCGCAATCCGGCCAAGAGCCGGGCCATCAGGCGTTTCGCAGATCGCCCATGATGTGGCTTCAAATCCGGTTGTCCAGTCACGCAGTTTGGCAATCGTGGCATCCAGATCGGCAAAGGCCGGTTCCGGAAGCCATGTGCAGCATTCCGGATCGCCAAAAATAACGTGCAATGCGGGGCCGTCGGCCACCGGATCAAGGGGACGGATAAACATGTGGGGCTCTTGGTTCAGATCGGAGGTTGCTTAGCCGCCGATAAAGGGCAGCGGTACACCGTTATAGAAATACAGCCAGACCAGAAGGCCACCACCCAGCAAGATGCGATAGATGGCAAACGGGGTGAAGCTGGATCGTTTCAGCCAGTTCATCAAAACGGCAATTGCGATCAGAGCGGTCAGGAAGGAAAGCCCGGCTGCCAGAAGAATATCTTCATTAAGGGCAATATTGCCTGCCTGATGAAGATCGATCCCGGCCAGGAGGCCTGCGCCCAAAATCACCGGAATCGACATCAGCATGGAAAACTGTGCTGCGTCGGAACGCTCATACCCCATGAAGCGGGCAGCAGTCATCGTGATGCCCGAACGGCTGGTGCCGGGAATCAGGGCCAGAACCTGTGCCAAGCCGATAAACAGTGCACCGCCCCAGCGCATATGTTCAAGACGGTTGATTGTCATGCCGATCTTGTCAGCGATCCACAGGACAATGCCAAACCCGATGGTCGCCCATGCGATGATCTCGACCGAGCGCAGCTGTTCCTCGATCCCCGAGACTTTAAGATAAAAGCCGACGCCAATAACCGGGATGGTCGCAAGGATAATATGGAGTGCAAGGCGGGCACCGGCGTTGATTCGCCCGGTAAACAGCCGAACGAATCCGCCGATCATCGCGAATACATCACGCCAGAAATAGATCAAAACAGCTGCCAAAGTGCCGACATGGACGGCCACATCTACCAACAAACCCTGATCCGGACTGCCGGTCAGGGCAGGTGCCAGAATGAGATGGCCTGATGAGCTGATGGGAAGGAATTCGGTGATCCCCTGAACGACTGCCAGAAGGATAATGTGCTGTAGGGTCACGCCGGCCTCGGTGCCTGTTCTCTTTAAAAACTGATCGCTTATAGCAGTTTAGCGTGATTCGGCGAAATGTATAAATAGTACCATAATGGTACCAATGAAACATTATTACAGCAGGCTTCCGGTTGAAAATCTGGAAAACCGGAAAAAAAGTGCGGATATTTATGTCAGTAAAACTGACCTATAGTGCATTTTGTGCTAGATTCTTGCGTGTTTGACACGTATACAAGCCGAAACCCGCAACATAAAACCCTTCCAGAGGGCGATCATGACAGAAAAGATGCTGAAGTTTGTTCATCTCGAACAAAAATATCCGCACAAAAGAGAGGCGTCCGAACGTCGGACTGACTTCAACGAAATTTATGAAGCATTCGAGGACGACAAGGCTGCCGATCAGGCGTCGCGTTGTTCCCAGTGTGGTGTGCCGTTCTGCCAGGCCCATTGCCCGCTTTATAACAACATCCCGGACTGGCTGCGCCTGACCACTGAAGGTCGTCTTGAGGAAGCTTATGCTATCTCGGCTGCAACCAATAACATGCCCGAAGTTACCGGTCGCATTTGTCCGCAGGATCGTCTGTGCGAAGGCAATTGCGTTATCGAACAGTCAACCCACGGTGCGGTCACGATCGGCTCTGTCGAGAAATACATCACCGATACTGCCTTTGCGAACGGTTGGGTCAAAGCCCCGACGCCGGCAAAGGAAAATGGTATGTCGGTCGGCATCATCGGCGGTGGTCCGGGTGGCATGGCCGCAGCAGAGCAGCTGCGCCTTAAAGGATATGAAGTCCATATCTATGACCGTTATGACCGCATTGGTGGTCTGCTGGTTTATGGTATTCCTGGCTTCAAGCTTGAAAAAGATGTGGTTGAACGCCGTGTCAAACTTCTTGAAGAAGGTGGCGTTGTTATGCACACCGAATTCGAGGTTGGCCGCGATGCGACCCTTGATGATCTGCGCAAGAAGCATGACAGCATTCTGATCGCGACCGGTGTTTACAAAGCCCGCGAACTGAAACTGCCGGGTGCCGGTCTTGGCAATGTTTATCCCGCACTTGAATATCTGACCACGTCCAACCGTCAGGGTCTGGGTGATCAGGTTCCGGCATATGAAGACGGAACGCTGAATGCCAAGGACAAGAATGTTGTCGTGATCGGTGGTGGTGATACCGCCATGGACTGTGTTCGTACCGCGATCCGTCAGGGTGCGAAATCGGTCAAATGTCTGTATCGCCGTGACCGTGCCAACATGCCCGGTTCCCAGCGTGAAGTCGCGAATGCCGAGGAAGAAGGTGTCGAGTTTGTCTGGCTGACCAACCCGGAAGCCTTTGTTGGTGATGACAAGGTTACCGGTGTTCGTGCCGTAAAAATGCGCCTTGGTGCCCCCGATGCCGGTGGCCGTCAGAGCCCGGAAATCATCGAAGGTTCAAGCTACACCATGGATGCCGATATGGTCATTCTGGCACTTGGCTTCGAACCCGAAGATCTTCCAACCCTGTTTGGGGCACCGGAACTTGGTGTGTCGCGTTGGGGTACGGTCAAAATCGACTTCCGCACCATGATGACCAATCTTGATGGCGTGTTTGCTGCTGGCGATATCGCCCGTGGTGCATCGCTTGTGGTTTGGGCGATCCGCGATGGCCGCGATGCGGCAGACCGGATGGATGAGTATTTGCTGGCGCGCAAAGAAGCTGCTGCTTAAGCCCGCTGCCGCATTAGGAGAGAGAAGTTATGAACAAGATCGTTCAGGACAAAATGGATCAGAGCCGCGGTGCAGCCGATATCGCCCGTTTTGAGAAAAACGCAGCGCATCTCGAAGCCAGCGGCATGTATGACCCGGCCGAAGAACATGCCAACTGTGGTGTGGGTCTTGTCGGTGCGATTGACGGCAAGCCGCGTCGTGAAGTGGTTGAAGCCGGGATCGAAGCACTGAAAGCAATCTGGCACCGTGGTGCGGTTGATGCCGATGGCAAGACCGGTGATGGCGCTGGTATTCACCTTCAGGTCCCGCAGGATTTCTTCAAGGCTTACCTTAAGGTTATCAACCAGGAAGCCCCGGAAAGCCTGATCGCGGTTGGTCAGGTCTTCTTGCCGCGTATCGACATGTCCGCACAGGAACGTTGCCGTGCGATCGTTGAAACCGAAATCCTGAAGCAGGGTTACGGCATTCTTGGTTGGCGCCAGGTCCCGGTTGATGTTTCGGTCATCGGTGAAAAAGCAAACCAGACCCGCCCGGAAATCGAACAGGTTCTGATTGGCGTCCGCAGCGACGTTGACGAAGAAAAGTTCGAGATTGACCTTTATGCGATCCGTCGTCGTATCGAAAAGGCAGTCCTGTCCGAGACGATCAAGGACTTCTATATCTGTTCGATGTCGTCGCGTTCGATCATCTACAAGGGCATGTTCCTTGCAGAAGACGTTGATACCTTCTATCCGGATCTTCGTGACGAGCGCTTTGTTTCGAGCTTCTGCGTCTATCACCAGCGTTATTCGACCAACACCTTCCCGAGCTGGCCGCTGGCTCAGCCGTTCCGTGTTCTTGCCCATAACGGCGAGATCAACACGCTGCGCGGCAACGTCAACTGGATGAAAAGCCACGAAGCACGTATGGCGCACGAAGTGTTCGCCGACAGCATTGATGATTTGAAGCCGGTTATTCAGCCGGGCTCGTCTGACTCGGCAGCCCTTGATGCCGTGTTCGAGCTGATGATCCGTGCGGGCCGTGACCTTCCGATGGTGAAAACCATGATGGTTCCGGAAGCATGGTCGAAAAAGGCATCGACGCCTGACAGCTATAAAAACCTTTATGCCTATTGCAACGCCGTGATGGAGCCGTGGGACGGCCCGGCTGCACTTGCTGCCTATGGTGGTGAATGGCTTATGGGTGGTACGGACCGTAACGGTCTGCGTCCGCTGCGTTATGCGGTAACCGGTAACGGTCTTCTGATCGCCGGTTCCGAAGCCGGTATGGTTCATATCGATGAAGAAACCTGCATCGAAAAAGGCCGCCTCGGCCCGGGCCAGATGATTGCGGTGAACCTTGCCGAAGGCAAACTGTTCCACGATGCCGAGCTTAAGGACAAGCTTGCCAATCGTCGTGACTGGTCGAAATGGGTTGGTCGCACCAAGGTGCTTGATGACCTGATTTCGCCGGAACATACCGAACCGTCCCATATCGAAAAAGAACGTCTTCTGCGTTTGCAAAAGGCAATGGGCCTGACCCATGAAGACCTTGAGCTGATCCTTCATCCGATGGGTGAAGACGGCAAGGAAGCCATCGGTTCGATGGGGGATGATACCCCGCTTGCGATCCTTTCTGATCGTTACCGCGGTCTGCATCACTTCTTCCGCCAGAACTTCTCGCAGGTGACCAACCCGCCGATCGATTCTCTTCGTGAAGCGCGCGTCATGAGCCTGAAGACCCGCCTTGGCAACCTTGGCAACGTTCTGGAAGAAGACGAAAGCCAGTGCGACCTGCTTCAGCTTGAAAGCCCGGTTCTGACCAACGCTGAATATGACGCAATGCGCGGCTATATGGGCGACACGGCTGTCGAAATTGACACCACCTTTGACATCAATGGTGGCCAGACTGCCCTGCGTGATGCGATTTCCCGCATCCAGCGTGAAGCAGAAGAAGCCGTCCGTGGCGGTGCCTTGCACATCATCCTGACCGATGAGTCGATCAGCGAAGAACGCGCAGCCATTCCGATGATCCTTGCGACCGGTGGTGTTCACAGCCACCTCGTGAAGACGTCGCTGCGTACCTACATTTCGCTGAACGTGCGTTCGGCAGAATGCATGGACGTGCATTACTTTGCCGTTTTGATCGGTGTTGGCGCGACCACGGTTAACGCCTATCTGGCACAGGAAGGTCTGCTTGACCGTTATGCACGCGGCCTGTTCCCGAATGTGAACAGCACCGCCGAAGTCATGCAGCGCTTCAAGGCCGCAATCGACGCGGGTCTTCTGAAGATCATGTCCAAAATGGGCATCTCGATCATCAGTTCCTATCGCGGTGGCTATAACTTCGAAAGTATCGGCCTGTCGCGTTCGCTGGTGGCTGAATTCTTCCCGGGCATGCCGTCGCGTATTTCGGGTATCGGTCTTCAGGGTATCCAGCGTCGTACGATTGCCCAGCATAAAGAAGCGTTTAACGGCAATGTCGTCAGCCTTCCGGTTGGTGGTCTTTACAAATACCGTCGCAGTGGCGAACGCCACGTCTGGACCGGTCCGCTGATCCATACGTTGCAGTCCTCTGTCACCACGGGCAGCTACAACACCTTCCGCAAGTTTTCTGAAGGTCTGCGTTCGCGTGAACCGCTTCATCTGCGTGATCTTCTTGATTTCCGTAGTGACCGTACCGCAGTTCATCAGGACAAGGTCGAAAGCATCACCGAAATCCGCAAACGTTTTGTCACCCCGGGCATGTCCCACGGTGCATTGTCGACCGAGGCCCACGAGGCACTGGCGATTGCAATGAACCGTATCGGTGCGAAATCGAACTCCGGTGAAGGTGGTGAGTCGCGTGAACGTTTCCGTCCGCGTGCGAACGGTGACAATGCGCGTTCCTCGATCAAACAGGTTGCGTCCGGTCGCTTTGGTGTGACGGCTGAATATCTGAACAACTGCGAAGAAATTCAGATCAAGGTCGCCCAGGGTGCAAAACCGGGTGAAGGTGGTCAGCTTCCGGGCTTCAAGGTTACGGTTGAAATCGCACAGCTGCGTCATGCGACGCCGGGTGTGACCCTGATTTCTCCGCCGCCGCACCACGACATCTATTCAATCGAAGATCTGGCGCAGCTGATCTATGACCTGAAACAGATCAACCCGCGTTGCCGCGTCTGCGTGAAGCTGGTGTCGCGTTCGGGTGTTGGTACGATTGCCGCTGGTGTTGCCAAGGCAAAAGCCGACGTGATCCTGATTTCCGGTTATGACGGCGGTACGGGTGCAAGCCCGCAGACCTCGATCAAATATGCAGGCGTTCCGTGGGAGATGGGCCTGTCGGAAGTGAACCAGGTTCTGACGCTTAACAACCTGCGTGACAAAGTCAAACTGCGCGTTGACGGTGGTTTCAAAACCGGTCGTGACGTGGTGATTGGCGCAATGCTTGGTGCAGAGGAATTCGGTATCGGTACGGCTTCACTGATCGCACTTGGGTGCATCATGGTCCGTCAGTGCCATTCGAACACCTGCCCGGTTGGTGTCTGTACCCAGGATCCGGCACTGCGTGCCAAGTTCGTCGGTACGGCTGACAAACTGGTCAACCTGTTCACCTTCATGGCCGAGGAAGTCAAAGACGTTCTGGCAGAGCTTGGCTATGACAAGCTTGAAGACGTGATTGGCCGTTCGGACCTGCTTCAGCAGGTTCACCGTGGCGCGAAAGACCTTGTTGACCTTGATTTGAACCCGCTGCTTGCACAGGCTGATGCCGGTGATCATGCACGCTTCTGCACCATCGAAGGCCGGAACGAAGTCCCGGATACCCTTGATGCGCAGATGATCAAGGATGCCCGTCCGCTTCTGGAAGACGGCGAAAAGATGCAGCTTCAGTACAACATCCAGAACACCCAGCGTGCGATTGGGACCCGGATGTCGTCACTGATCACGCAGAAATACGGCATGACCGGCCTGAAACCGGGCCACCTGCATGTCCGTCTGCGTGGTTCGGCTGGTCAGTCGCTTGGCGCCTTTGCGGTTCAGGGTCTGAAGATCGAAGTTCAGGGCGATGCCAACGACTATGTTGGTAAAGGCCTTTCGGGCGGTACGATTGTTCTGCGTCCACGTCCGAGCAGCCCGCTTAAGACCAACGAAAACACCATCATCGGTAACACCATTCTTTATGGTGCGACGGCTGGCAAGCTGTTTGCTGCCGGTCAGGCCGGTGAACGTTTCTGTGTCCGTAACTCCGGTGCGACCGTTGTGGTCGAAGGTTGTGGTTCGAACGGTTGTGAATACATGACCGGCGGAACCGCAGTCATCCTGGGTTCGGTTGGTGAAAACTTTGGTGCTGGTATGACCGGTGGCATGGCCTTCATCTATGACGTTAAGGGCACCTTTGCCGATGTCGTCAACGATGGCTCCATCCTTTACCAGCGCATTGAAACCCAGCATTGGGACGAACATTGCCGTGCGCTCATTGAAGAGCATGTTGCAGAAACCGAAAGTGGTTATGCACGCACGATCCTTGATAACTGGGATCGTGAACGCGGCAACTTCTGGCAGATCGTGCCGAAGGAAATCGTCGACAAGCTGGAACACCCTATTCGCTCCGAGAGCGAAAACCAGGCAACTGCGTGATCTGATCACGCTTTTGCGCAAGCTCCCTTGTCCAACACACCTGGACAATTGAACTGGCCCCGTACTTCGGTACGGGGCACTTTTCTTTGTTCGTGACGGATGAAGCGAGCAGGCAAAAAGGCGGGCCTTGTGGTCCGCCTTTTACTTTCGGGTGTTCTGGCATTGCGCCATCACCCGTCCAATCTGTCCCGGTCTAGAGCAGAATATTCAGATATGTGCCGCGCCGCGCATTGTGATCAATTTGATCGGTTGCGATCAGATTACGCAGTCGTGCGAGCTGTGCGGCGATAAAGCTGTCAGAAGATGGTTGATCGGAATTGGCAGTCACGCGGCCACCAACCCCGGGCAATCCCTGTGGGCGGTTGCGGGCGTCCTGCAGTCCCGTTTGGGACGAGCCTGTACCGATTCTGTTGGCGACCATCATGCTATCCAAATGAAAATCCGGCCCTGACCTTAGCACGTGCAAGGGGACTTGTCATGATGGGCTATTGCTAAGCCTTTAGACGGGCACACAAAAAGGGGTGGTTCTGGACCACCCCAAGGAGGAAGCTAACGGAGGGAAAAAATCACGTCAGAATGTTTACGCGTGTGCCGCGGTGACCACTGGTTTGAAGCGGCTGATGTTCGGTAACGATGGAACCGATAACTTTGGCAAGGCCGGTGGCCTTGTTGATCGCGCCTTCAGCGGCGGCAAACGGCAAAGACGGGCCTGAACCACCGGGGGTGATGGCATCATTAACAGCCTGTGCTGCTGCGCTTAAACCTGAACCTTGAACCGAACCGATCATGTTGACCTCGTCATCCTTTCCAAAAGGGTGGGGCACCCATCGAAGAGAACATCACTCAATCTCTATGACTTTAAGGTAGGGATTAATTGCCAGCAAAAAAGTGACGGTTGTCACAGGTGGGGTTCCCGGCAGAGAGCGGGCAGAAGAAACTGGTTTTCGCAGAGTGACTTACGGGTGAATTTGCGTAAATATTTTTTTAATCATTGCGCGATGGGGCGGGCCGTATTTACCTGTACGGGTTGCGCATCCCTGCGATATAAAAAGACAGGCATTGCGGCCTGTCTTGTATTTTTCGATGACTTAAGTCCGCTGACGTTCAGCCCGCAGAGCAATGGCATCATGGATGGCTTTTTGCAACTGACTTGGACGGAACGGTTTTTTGACAAAGACATAATTGCCAAGAAGCTTGTCGAGTTCCTTGCGCGATCGGGCCGGATAGCCCGACATAAAGACGACGCCATATCGCGGGTTTGATCGCAGGGCCTCGATCACCAGTTGCGGGCCACTACGGCCAGACATCACCACATCGGTCAGAATGACATCAAACGGATCATCCTTTTCCGCCTGGATCAGAACTTCCAGCGCTTCTTCGGTGCTTTTGGCCGTTGCAGTCCGGAAACCGGCATCTTCAAGAATGATATGCGCGGTGGTTCGCAGGGCCTGTTCATCATCGACAATCAGAACCCGTTCGCCGTTGCCCGGGAAGTCATGAATTTCATCAACACGAAGGGCTGCTTCCGATCCGGCTTCGGACCGGGGCAAGTAAACCGAGAAGGTTGTCCCTTCGCCTTCAACGCTTTCGACATTGATAAATCCGTGTGCTTCTTCCACCCAGCTATGGACGATGGACAAGCCAAGCCCGGTGCCTTTGCCCGGTTCCTTGGTTGAGAAGAAGGGCTCAAAAATATTGCCGATAATGTCGTCGGGAATGCCGGTCCCGGTATCCTGAACCGTGATGACAACAAACTCACCGGCGATTTCGTTGGGATAGCTGTCTTCGTCCTCGTCCGGGTCACGCTGGGCCAGTGGCGGGATGTCGACACTGCGCGACGATATTTGCAGTGTGCCGCCATCAGGCATGGCATCGCGGGCATTGATCGCAAGGTTCAGAATGCAGGCTGAAAGCTGTGTCGGGTCGACACGGGTAAAGAGTTCAGGCTCGTCAGACCAGATTTGCAATTCGATCCGGTGTTCCAACAGGGTCATCAGCAGTTTCTCCATTTCCGAGAAGATGCTTTGGACCCGTACATTGGTTGGCTGATCAATCCGGCGGCGCGAGAACATCAAAAGCTGATCGGCAACACTGGTCGCACGTTCGCCCAGCGATATCACATGGTCGAGATATTCTTTGACCCGTTCGCGATCGTCGATCTTTGCCCTGGCGACTTCGGCGAAGCTCAGAATACCGGCAAGGCAATTGTTAAATTCATGGGCAACACCACCAGCCATCTGACCAACGGCTTCAAGCTTTTGCGACGTGGCAAGTTGACGTTGCAGGGCCTGTTGTTCTTCGGTTGCGCGATGCTGGGCGGTGATGTTGCTGCCGGTGCCGCGATAGCCGTTGAAACGGCCATCAAGCGAAAAGACCGGAACCCCGTTGATGCGGCCGTAATGCTTTTCACCTTTGCGCGAGACCCAGGAAAACTCGACATTTTGGAACGCCATATGGGCATCCAGCCGACGTTGAAGATAATGCCAGCCTTCCGGGTGTTCGGATGTCAGGCCAAGTCGGTCGAAGGACTGGCCTTGTGGTGATCCGTTGATTTCTTCGATCAGCTGATAAAACTTGTAGGACGCAAACGCGATTTTAAGGTTCGCACCCATTTCCCAATACCAGTCGGCCGAGGACAGGGTGAAGTCGCGGAAACGTTCTTCGCTGTCACGCAGGGCATCCTGGGCAATCTGATGTTGCTGTGTGCGGCGTTCCAGACTTTCGGCCATTGCATTAAGGCCGCGTTCAAGCGTGCCAATTTCATCGCGTCCCATCGGAGTCAGGCGCGAACTCAGCTTACCCAACTGGATCTTGTTCACAAACTGGGCTGCTGTGATCAGGCGTTTGAGGACTGTTTGCTGGGTGAACAAGAAGATCAGGGCTGATGTCATCAGGATACACATCGCTGACCCGACCAGCAGCACCGATTGCATTTGGCGCTGGCTTTCTTCAAGGCCTTTGGTGGAAACCTTGAGATAGACAAACATGAAGGGCTGATTGGCGTTCAGGCTGAACAGCGGGGTGATCGAAACGATACTGCGGCCAACCTGATCGTCGGTCGTGAACAATGTCGGCTCTGTCAGGTCCGAACGCAATTGATCAACCGGGAAATCCGGTACGACAGTGATCGAGTTACCGATGATAAAGGGATCAATCGCGTGATAGATCGTGCCGTCAAAGCCGATTGCCATGGCTTGCTGCAAGTGATCACCCAGCAGCAATTTCATCTGGTCGGCGTCGCTCAGGATCGAGATTTTAAGTTGTTCGTCCTGAATAAGGCGGCCAGGCGTGCTGATCTGTTCCGCAATACGGCGATCAATTTCCGCGCCGAAATACTGGACATAATATCCGCCAAACAATCCAAGCAGAATGGTTTCCACAATGACGATTGCCAGCGCAATCTTGAAAACCAGGCTGCCGATCATTCGGTCTAACAGCTTCTTCACGCCTCGTCGTCTCCCCTGTGCGAGATCAGTCTCCCGCGCACCAGTTACTTTTGCTCAATATAGTATTGGCTTGGGTTGGTTGGTGCTGGTGTTGCATAGCTCCATGCCGCCGGAATTACTTTTGGAACATTGTGGAAGTTCTTGGCAACCACGCCTTTCCTGTTTGGCGGCAAAGCAATACCCATAACGTAAAACTGATCTGCGCTGATGTCGAGGATATCGCGCATCAGTTGATTTTGTTTTTGAGCGTTCGCGGTTTCTTTGAGCTGATTATAAAGCGCAAGCTGCTTTTGCACTTCATCGGGCGGGGTAATTGCGTTCGGGCTGTTGGGATTGACGTACCAATTGGCCCATCCGGTCGCAAACCAGGACGAATCGGCCGACATTGGCAGATAGTTGATCGGAATGACCATCGCATCAAGGCCGCCATCACCGCCCCATGCACTGGCTTGATGATCATTGCGTTCGCGCATAGCAAAGAATTCGTCGCGCGGCAGGTTGCGCGCCCTGACATCAAGGCCGATTGCCCGCCAATACTGGATCACCGCATCAAGGATCGCAAAGCGGTTTGCGCCTTCGGTGTCGATGGTAAAGGACAGGCGTTTACCATCCGGACGCAGCAGGAAGCCTTCACTGTCTGTTTGATGCAAACCGGCCTTGGCAAGATAGTCCGTTGCAAGGGCGGCGTCATAATGGATGAACTGACGGGCCAGAACGGTGTGATAAAGCGGACTTTCCGGGCGCGGTGCGGCCTGATGAGGCAGGGCATCGGGGACAAACCGGGCAATGACATCGTTGCGATCAATCGCATGGGACAGCGCAATCCGGAAATTCTTGTTCTGGAAGATATCGCGCAGTACCGGGTCCTTGTCATTGAGGTTCAATGACAAGGTCAAGGTGTTCATGTCACTTTCAATCAGCGTAAAGGGCTGAAGATCGTGATTGGCGGCAAGAACTTCGTCCGCACGCGTGCTGACATGGCGTTCCTGCATATTCACCTTGCCGGCAATCGCTGCGTCACCTGCGGCACTTTTCGACGGTACAAGCGTCAGTGAAACTTCGTCGATATAGGGAAGCTGACGGCCGGCCGGATCAATCTTCCAGTAATAGGGATTGCGTTTGGCAATCAGCGGATCATCCTTGCCATAAACACCGGTGAGAACCCAGGCATTCAGGGTTGGGACATCCGGATTAAGCCATCGCGATGGATCATCAATCGTGCCGGGCGTTCCAAACACCGCAATAAAGCGTTCTTTCCATCCCGCAAAGCCAAGGCTGCGTGCTTCGCTATCCGCATTTGGATTGTATTTCGGCAAAAGCGGTTTAAGGAAATGGGCGGGATAGCTTACCGGTTCGACGCCTTCTGGGCGCGCCAATGCTGTCGGGAACAGGCCATAGGGCGTACTGAAACGAAACGCGATGGTGTTGTCATCAATCTCGTCTACCCGCACGGCATTGCCACCGGCAATCAGCCATTCCGGAACTGAATCGGCAAAGGCCGGATTAAGAAGGATGTCCTGATACCAGAAGATGATGTCATCAGCACTAAAGGGCGCACCATCTGACCAGCGCATTCCCGGGCGCAGCCGGAAAAAGAATTCTGTGGCATCGTTGCTGGGCTGGAAGGAAAGGGCAACGTTTGGAATGGTCGATGTCCATTGCGGGGTCCAGCGCAAAAGCGGTTCATAACCGATATTGCGGATCAGCAGAGCCTGATCACGCTGATCGCGTTGCGCCATTTTCCAGGTGCCGCCATAAACACCAATCTTTTCGTTCGGCGTGACAATCATCGGTGTGGTCGGCAGGCGGTCGCTGACAGGTGGCAACTTGCCTTCTGCAACCTGTTGGGCAAGGGTCGGGGATTCACCAAATTCAGCAGCACGCACATCCGGGAAATTGACCAGAACGGCCCCCAGTGCTGCGATCAAGATGTACTTAAACTTTTTCAAAAGACGCTGCGCCCCCGCGGTATTTCCAGCCTCTGATCGAAGGTATCGGAAAAACTACTCAAAGGTGGTGAATATCTTGAGTGGATAAAAAGGTAAATAGACCTGTGCGCGTGATAAACCCCAAAATGAAGGAATACGAACTTTATCATATAAAGATAATTTACATGTTCGTTCCGTTCTATTGATTTTTTCCAATAGCTTGCATCAATCCACAGGATAGATTTTTCATTGAAATTCCGCAGGTTTGAAAGGTTTTGACGTGAATTCGAAAAGGTTCAAAACTGGATTTATTAATATTTATGGTTGAGATTCGCGTAGTGGCGAAGCTGCTATGCTCATACATATTCGACTAAAGTTTAATGGTGACTAATTTAGAGGGTTTGACTTTTTATTGTCCCGGAATCGCATTAAGGGGCGTTCCTTTCCTGCGACGAGTCGCCATATAATCAGGATGGTCAAACGGACTGCTTATCGACAGGACAGGTGTCGTGGCGCAAAACGACAAGCAACAGTCACAAGAAAATGGTGGAGGGTCCTTTATGAAAGGACCGAAACCGACGGCACCGATTCCGAAATATGAACCGGGCACGGATGTCGCATTGCGCGAACGGTTGCAAGGAACATCGGCAACGCCAAGTGTTATCGCCGCCGGGCAAGAGGCCAACGGGATCAGTGTTGCCGGGATCGAAGGCATGATTGATCGCAGAAAAGCCAATGTCGCGGCCAAGCTGGTTGATACCGATCCGGATCGGGCCTTGCGCATCATTCGTAATTGGCTGGTCGAAGAATAATCTTCATTCCCTTTATGTTTTTCGGGCAGGGCATCTACGGCTGCCTTCCGTGAAATGCGCCATCGTTTAATTCCTTGGCATTACGAGATTTTTTGTCATGCTGATGGTCAAATACGTCAAGGGGAGGTGCAAAAGGCCAATGGCAGATTTTACCAAGCTGATTGAAGAACAATTTTGTGCGTTCGATCCGGATTATGTGACGCAGCAGGAAAACTATGCTGCGAAATTGGCCCCATTGCAGGACAAGCTGATTGCAATTCAGCAGACCGGTAACAGCATGGCGGCATCTGATCAGCGGATGATCGAATGCAAGTGGCTGTTGATGTATACCGCCGACTGGGACACGCTTGCGACCAAGATTGATGCCTTTGCGGCTTCGCTGGAGAACCCGGATCAAAGCTGGGCCGAAGACCAGGTGCCAAGCGATGGTTCATGGGGACCTTGTTATGATCAATGGTTCCTGAAAGTCGATGCGATGATTGATGCGGTCAATACGTTGGCCGATGCCGGGACAGCACCGCAATATCCCTTTGCCTTCATGGCGCCAATCGCAACGCCCGAGAAAATGGTCGCCTGGCTTGAAAGCCAGAAAACATCAAAGATTTATGCAGATGGTCTTGATCGTCGTGATGCGCTGGGTGCGGTTACAGCCACACTTTCACAGATGTGTTTCAAAAGCGAAATCCGCGACTATTTTCAGACTTATGTGAAGGGCTTTGACCTGACCCAGGATTATATCGATGCCTATAAACAGTGGCTTGATAACTGGCAGGACGATCAAAGCGGATATTGGGGCGGCTGGTTCGACACACCTGATCAGGGTGTTCTGAAAAGCAGCGATCTGAGCCTGACTTTCCATAATATTTCCTATCAGCACGGCAAGGTCGATTTATGGCCACAGATTTTCCAGACCACGCTTGCGATCCGTGACGATGCCTATCCTTTCGGCTGGAAACACAATGGCGATTTCAACAATCACAACAATTATGATGTGACCAAGATCTTTGACCTTGGCTGGTCACAGGTTGATGCGGATATGCAAAAGAATGCATCGGCCGATATCGGTCTGGTGCTGGAATGGTGTCTGACCAAATCGATGACACCCGATGGTGGCTTCATTGATGACCCGACATTCTATAACTCGGTCGGGGCTGCTTATTATTATGGTGTGTCGTTCCTTGATCAGGCCGGATATTTCGGAACGACGGCGCCGTTCTGGACCGATAAGCCATTCCCCGGTGGACCTGCCCTGTGTTGTAAAATCCAGAAAAACATCAAAGCCGAGGGGCTTGATGATGACGAGGCAAAGGCCGCAATGGAAAAGCTGGTCGATGCCTGTGGCAATTGCACTTGAAATTCGGGGCTGTGGTGTGAATTCGATCCGGGGGATTGGCGAAACGGCCATCGCGATCCCCATATAAGGTAGGAAGAACAACACAGTTCACGAGGTTTCGCATGACGGACCGTAAAGATATTGATCTGGTTGCACTGCGCACGCGTCTGGAAGCTAGGCGCGCCGACATTCTGGCGCATTCAAACCATTCAGAAGATTATCGAAAGCCGGTCGAGCTTGATCAGCAGGCAGTCGGTCGTTTGTCGCGAATGGATGCTCTTCAGAATCAGCAGATGCATCTTGAACAGGAACGTCGCCGCAACGCGGAACTGGACCGGATTGAAAAGACCCTGAAGCGGATGAGCGATGATGAATACGGTCATTGCCATAATTGCGGCGAGAATATCGAAAAGAAGCGGTTGGAGTTTGACCCGACAACGCCGCTTTGTGTGGAATGCGCGGAAAAGGTAAGCCACGTCTGATGTCAGGCACTATAGAACCCATTGTGATCTTTTGGTGAGGATGTTGTTTGTTTTATCGTGATCACATGGCGAACTGGATAGCGGACCTTTTTTGCAGCCTTGTGATCTGTGTGGCATTGCTGGTTGTGCCGACACCGGTCGCGGCGCAAGGATCATGTGTTTCGACGCGCAGTCCCGAAGCCAGACTTGAATTCAATCACATGGATCCGATGCTTGATCGCCACCGTTCCGTGAAATGGCTTAACAGCCGTGCGGGCGGAAATCCGCGTTATGTGGTGGCAGGCCTGACCGAATATGAAATGCAGGCATCCTTTGATATGCGCTTTGAACCACGTGAAGTTGGCAATGGGCGTTATTGTCTCGAACTGGTGCGGGTCAGTCCCAAAGTCGATGTGATCAAACATCTGGTCTATGTCGCATCGGAGCTTGCGCGCGGCACATGCGAATATGATGCGGTCTATGCCCATGAAGGCGAACATGTGAAGGTCAATCAGGGGATGGAAGCCGATATTCGGGTTGCCCTTGATGATCTGATCAGGGATGTTGTGATCAAGGTAGGGGCAATGTTTCCGCTTGCCGCGGATAATGTCCCGGGGGCCATGCGGCGGCTTTCGTCGGAATATGGTCGGGATTTCAAGCGCCGGTTAAAAGATATCGATCGCCGCCGTCGGGAAAAACAGCGCCAGATCGACACCCCCCAGGAATATGAAAGGCTGGCGGCGTCTTGCGGGCCCAACTCGGCATTCCAGACAACCTTGCAACAGGCTGCCAGATAGGTACGACATTCTTAGAATGACAGTGAAAGCCGGTCTTCATCTATGCCTGCAACATCCTTAAGGCCGTCGAGATCGAGACGGAAGACATTGCGTGACTGGAAATCCAGCAGATCAATACGTCTGAAATCGGCAATGATCCGGCTGGCCGTTTCGGTGGTGATGCCCAGCATCGCACCGATATCTTCGCGGCCGGGCAACTGACAGGTGCCGGTTTCGGGATCGTTCAGGAACAGACACAGACGGGCCACCCGTTCGCGGGCTGTCCCGGTCGACATCTGGGTCAGCCAGTTATCTGAATCCATCACTGCCTGATGCCAGCGATTAAGGACCTGTTTGTGCAGACGGGGGCTTTCGCGATCCAGTTTCTCGATCACGGCAATCGGAATGCGGCAAAGCTGACTGTCCTGAATGGCTTCGGCGTGATGGGTGAAGCAATCACTGACGATGGCTTCAAGTCCGATGGTGCCGCCGGGTCGCACAAGTCGCACAACCCGTTGATTGCCGTCCGGAAGATAGTGGACAAGTTTTACGAGACCACTGCGCAAGGTATAAATGGATTGGGCCTGATCGCCGGAATTGTAAAGCGTACCGCGTTTCGGAAGAGTAATGTCTTCGACCGGCATATGAACGAGTTTGAAATCCTCGTCCGTCATATTGTTAAACAGCGCAAACTTTCGCACGCCACAATCGCGGCACCGCGCAAGGTCGGGTCGGAATGTATAGCTTACTGAATGGTTCACACGTTCCGCCTATCAAGGAGTTATATACAGGTAGCGTGACGTCAGATGAAAAGTTTAATCAATCCAAACCATTGACCAATGTACCGGTTTCATTTGTTAAATCAATCTAAAGTCGTATCTCGCACGTCACAAACCAGACCGGAACCGGACGATCAGGCGTTGGTGTCGAGCGTGACCAGACCTTTTTCGATTGCGTAACGGACAAGACCGGCAGAACTGTCGATATCAAGTTTGCGTTTGATGTTTCGGCGGTGGGTTTCGACCGTGCGCACGCTGATATCAAGTTCACGTGCGACATGTTTGTTGCTGGCCCCTTTGGCAAGGAGGCGCAGAACGGTGCGTTCACGTGTTGTCAGCGGCACGCCATCACTGGTGCTGTCTTCACCGGCACTGATACGGTCAAAGGTCGAGCTATACGCTTCACCGCCATTGGCAATAGCCTCGATGGCCCGAACCATGTCATTTGACGACACGTCTTTGAGGATAAAGCCCTTGGCGCCAGCCTGCTGGGCGGTGCGAAGATATTCCGGGTTTTCATGCATCGACAGGATGACAACCTTGGTATCAGGCAGAGTTTCGCGGAACTTTTCCGCGGCCTCCAGACCGTTCATCACCGGCATCGAAATATCCATCAAAACGATATCCGGACGCAGTTCGCGGGCCAGCGACAGGGCTTCGACGCCGTTGCTGGCTTCGCCAATGATGTTGATATGATCAAAACATTCCAGTCGCGAACGGATACCGTCCATCACAAGGGCGTGGTCATCGCACAGCAGAATGCGCAAGGGGCGGGCGGTGGAATAGATTTGATTGGAACTGTTCATCGATCGAAACTTGGTCCTGTCGCATAACGGTAACTATTTTGCCAGATTAACCTCTGATTGGTCTGTCGGGTAGATCATTCTGGCTGGTTGCGGGAATAAATGCAGTGATTTTAGTGCCATCATCTGGTTCTGAGCGTACTGAAAGCCCGCCACCGTGGAATTCCATACGTTCGCGCATATTGCGCAATCCGATTCCGGCACGCGGATCGCGGTTGCGGATATAACGGTTGGTTTCAAAGCCGACACCGTTATCGGTGATGCGCATGACAACACTGGGCCCTTCGCGTTTGATCGATATCTTGATGACGGTTGCATCGGCGTGGCGTTCGATATTGGTCAGGGTTTCCTGCAAAACACGATACAGCGTGGTCTTTTTGGCGATGTCGAGTTGCTTGTCGATATTGTCGATCTTGATTTCCATCAGAATGCCGGAACGGTCCTGCAATTCCGCGCACATACTTTCGATGGCCGGTTTCAGGCCAAGGTCATCAAGCACCGCCGGGCGCAGGTCGCGCGAAATCCGGCGAACTTCGTGAATGGCGTCCTGTAATCGTTTGGCGGCCTTTTCCATCGGTTCAATCGCGTTTTCGCGTGCCTGTCCAATCCGGGCGATGGCTGTTTCGACCGAATATTTGACCGAAACCAGTATCTGGCTGATGCCGTCATGCAGTTCGCGCGACACCCGAAGACGCTCCTGTTCCTGCACGTCAACCACGCGGTGGGTCAGTTCCTTAAGCTTGGAATCGGCAAGTTTGCGTTCGGACAGTGTGACGACCGTTCCGGAAATACCAACAAGCAGAACCGCAAGGATGGTTACGCCAATAATAGAAATCGTGGTTTCGCGGATATGGGTGGAAACCTCTGTCTCGATCTCGGTGACCTGTTCGGCGATATCGTCAATATAAATGCCGGTGCCGATCATCCAGTCCCATTTATCAAGCATCAGCGAATAGGTGATCTTTTCGGTGGGTTCGCCGGTTGACGGTTTTTCCCAGACATGGCGCATGAAGTCGCCACCCTTTTCGGCGTTAAAGATCAGGCCCTGAATGACGGTGTTGCCGTTAATGTCGCGCAAGTTCCAATAGGTGCGCCCGACGCGCCATGGCTGTGGCGGTTCGACAAGGGCAGTGCCATCGCGGTCATAAATAAAGAAATATCCGTCTTCGCCATAAGTCAGGTCTTCGATGATGGCCTTGACCCGTTCCTTGGAAACAGCATCAAGCGGACTGGCCACCGAATAGATATGGTCAATCGATGCCAAAGCCAGTTCGAGATAACTTTTGAGTTCTTCCTTGCGGGCTTCAAGGATGTTGCGTTCAAAGGTTCTGATTTCGGCCTCGGCCAGTCTTTCGGCCTGTGCAAAGACCAGCCAGGAGATGGCCGATGCCGCAAGAACCAGTGGCAAAATGGAAAGCAGCAGGAACTTTAGTCGAAGATTGAGCTTCGGCATGGGCGTAACCGTTTCAGGATTTGGGTGTTTTTCCTCGGGCGGACAATAGCATATCTGTCACAAAAGTCGCCGAAAGATCGCGGATTTCCAAGCCGTGACAAGGCACCATATGCGCATTTCGTTCCACATGGTGAAAAGCGGCTGGTCTTGCTTTTGTTCAATTGGTATTACCAATTCATGAGATCATGCTTTGACAGGGAGAGGGCAATGCGCATATACCAGAAACGACGCCTGCCCACCGGGCGCCAAAAGCTCTGGATGCATTGCACAAGATCTCTACGTGCAGGCATCTTGTTCCGCCACAAAAGGTATGGCGTTGCAGGCATCCCGCACCGCAACGCATTCCGGGACCATATCGTGGCGTTTCACTTGGTTTTGGCAGGCGCGCACAGGCACGTTCCTGCCAGGAAAATGTGGTAGGAGCCCGGTGTCAATGACGCGTTCTGCACCTAAGCGTATCCGTAAACTTTTGGTCGCCAACCGTGGCGAAATCGCGATTCGTGTTTTGCGAGCTGCCAACGAGCTTGGCATTCGCACCGTTGCGATTTTCTCTGACGAGGACCGTTTCGCCCTTCACCGTTTCAAAGCAGATGAAAGCTATGCGGTGGGCAAGGGCAACAAGCCTATTCGCGCCTATCTTGATATCGAGGACATCCTTCGCATTGCACGTGATGCTGATGTCGATGCGATCCATCCCGGATACGGTTTCCTGTCTGAAAACCCAGAATTTGCCGATGCCTGTGCCGAGGCCGGAATTCAGTTTATCGGTCCGAATTCCGATGTGATGCGGGTCCTTGGTAACAAGGTCGCTGCGCGCAATTTGGCCGAAAGTGCCGGTGTGCCGGTGATGCCGGCATCAAGTGCACTTCCCGAAGATATGAAGGAAGTCACCCGCATTGCCGAGGCAATCGGCTATCCGCTGATGCTTAAGGCAAGCTGGGGCGGTGGCGGACGCGGGATGCGTGTCATTGAAAATGGCAAAGACCTTGCCAATCAGGTACTGGCCGCCCGCCGCGAAGCCGAGGCCGCCTTTGGCAATGGTGAAGTTTATTTTGAAAAACTGATCCGTCGTGCACGCCATGTTGAAGTTCAGCTGCTTGGCGATACGCACGGTACACTGGTTCACCTGTATGAACGTGATTGTTCCGTTCAGCGCCGTAACCAGAAGGTCGTCGAACGTGCACCGGCTCCGTATCTGAATGATGATCAGCGTCAGGAAATCTGTGACGCGGCAATCCGGCTTGGAACAGCGGCAAATTACGTTAATGCCGGTACGGTCGAATTCCTGATGGATGTTGATACATCCAAATTCTATTTCATCGAAGTCAACCCGCGCATTCAGGTCGAGCATACCGTTACCGAATGTGTGACCGGCTTTGATCTGGTCAAGGCGCAAATCCTGATTGCCCAGGGTGGCCGCATCGGTTTCCCGTCAGAAACCGGTATTCCGTGGCAGGACAAGATCAAACTGCGTGACCATGCACTTCAGTGTCGTATCACGACGGAAAACCCGGAAAACAACTTTGTCCCCGATTACGGGATCATCAAGGTTTATCGCGGGGCCAACGGTTTTGGTATTCGTCTGGATGGTGGCACGGCCTATTCCGGTGCAGTGATCACGCCGTTCTATGACAGTATGCTTGAAAAGGTCACCGCATGGGGCAGTACCCCGCGCGAGGCCGTGGATCGCATGGACCGTGCATTACGCGAGTTTCGTATTCGCGGTGTTGCCACCAACCTGGCCTTCCTTGAAAACCTGATCAACCACCCGAAATTCCGGGCGGGTGAATATACCACGCGCTTCATTGACGAAACGCCGGACCTGTTCAAATTCGTGCGCCGTCGTGACCGTGCAACCCGTTTGCTGCGCTTCATTGGCGAGGTTGCCGTCAATGGCAACCCGGAAGTCGAAGGCCGCGTTGTTCCAAGCAATCTGCATGATCCGGTCATGCCGAAATCCATCGATCTTGGCGAAATCCGTCCCGGTACTAAGCAAAAGCTTGATCAACTGGGGCCAGAGGGTTTCTCGCGCTGGATGAAGGATCAGGAACGTGTCCTGATGACCGATACGACCATGCGTGATGCGCATCAGTCGCTGATTGCGACGCGTATGCGGACGTTCGATATGCTCGAAATTGCGCCTTATTATGCGCATGGTCTGCCGGAACTGTTTTCGCTGGAATGCTGGGGCGGGGCGACGTTTGATGTTGCCATGCGCTTCCTGAAAGAAGATCCGTGGGATCGTCTGGTTAAGCTGCGCGAACGGGTTCCGAACATTCTGACCCAGATGTTGCTGCGTGCGTCAAACGCGGTCGGCTATACGAACTATCCCGACAATGCGGTGGATTATTTCGTCAAGCAGGCGGCCGAACATGGCATGGATGTGTTCCGTGTCTTTGACTCGTTAAACTGGGTCGAAAACATGAAAGTCGCGATGGAATCGGTTCTTAAAACCGACAAGCTTTGCGAAGCGACCATTTGTTATACCGGCGATATCTATGACAAGAGCCGCCCGAAATATAACCTTGATTACTATGTGAATATGGCGCGCGAGCTTGAAAAATCAGGTGCGCATATTCTGGGTCTCAAGGATATGGCGGGCGTCTTGCGTCCGGCGGCGGCGACCGAACTGGTCAAGGCGCTTAAAGATACGGTCAATATTCCGATCCATTTCCATACCCACGATACCAGCGGCATTTCGGCGGCAACCGTGATTGCCGCGATTGATGCCGGTGTCGATGCGGTTGATGCGGCGATGGATTCAATGTCGGGCCTAACGTCGCAGCCAAGTCTTGGTTCGATTGCCAATAACTATATCGGTCAGCCCCGTGATCCGGGCCTCAAGACCGAGGCACTTAAGGAAGTCTCGACCTATTGGGAGCAAATCCGTCGTTACTATGCCGGATTTGAAAGCGACATTCGCAGCGGCACGTCCGATGTCTATGTCCATGAAATGCCGGGCGGCCAATATACCAACCTGCGCCAGCAGGCCCGTGCCTTGGGGATTGAAGATCGCTGGCCGGAAGTTTCCAAGTCCTATGCCGCGGTCAACAAGATGTTTGGCGATGTCGTCAAGGTGACGCCAAGCTCCAAGGTTGTTGGCGATATGGCACTGATGATGGTGACATCGGGCTTGTCCGAGGAAGACGTCCAGGATCCCAAAAAGGACATCGCCTTCCCCGACAGCGTGATTTCGTTCTTCCGTGGTGAAATCGGTCAGCCGGTTGGCGGCTTCCCGCCCGCCCTGCAGCGCAAGGTGCTTAAAGGTGCCGAAGCTCTGACAGATCGTCCGGGCAAATCATTGCCGCCGATTGATTTCGAGGCCACCCGCAAGGAAATCGAAAAGAAAACACATCGCAATATCAGCGACGCCGAAGTTGCATCCTATGTGATGTATCCCAAGGTGTTCCTTGATTATGCCGAACATCGCAGTCACCACGCCGATGTTTCCGTTCTGCCAACCCCGGTCTTCTTCTATGGGATGAACCAGAACCAGGAAATCTCGGTCGATCTGGAAAAGGGTAAAACCCTTGTTATCCGGTATCTGGCGACGTCGGAATTCGGTGATGAAGAAGGCCATCGCACGGTATTCTTCGAATTGAACGGCCAGCCCCGTACGGTCAAGGTTGCCGACAAGACTTTGGCGGCGTCGGGCAAGGCAAAACCAAAGGCCGAAGATGGCAACAAGCTGCATGTTGCAGCCCCGATGCCGGGTCTTGTGGTCGAGGTGCATGTTGCCGAAGGCCAGAAAATCAAAGCCGGTGATGTGATGTGTTCGCTTGAAGCGATGAAAATGGAAACCGCGGTTCACGCGGAAAAGGACGGTGTGGTGGCCAAAATCCACGCACCTGCCGGTACACAGGTCGACAGCAAGGACTTGCTGGTCGAATTGAAGGAGTAACCATCGATGCTTAGGATGCCTGAGCCGAACCAAAACACACTTGCACGTCGCAAGGACATTATTGCTGCCATGCGCGACATTGTTCCCGCAATTGGTGGCGTAATTGTCGATGAGGATCAGCTCAGGCCCTATGAGTGCGACGGATTGATGGCCTATCGCCAGCTTCCGATGATTGTGGTCCTGCCCGAAAATACCGGGCAGGTCGCAGCCATTCTGAAATATTGTCATACAAATAAAATCCGCGTGGTTCCGCGGGGTGCGGGCACCGGTCTTTCGGGCGGGGCACTGCCAATGGCGGACGCGATTACCATTAGTATGATGAAATTCAACCGCGTGCTTGAAATTGACTGGGACAACCGGGCGGCTGTCGTGCAGCCCGGTGTCACCAATCTTGGCATCACGCGTGCGGTCGAGCACAAAGGTTTCTATTACGCGCCGGACCCGTCCAGCCAGATTGCCTGTTCAATCGGTGGCAATATTGCCGAGAATTCCGGCGGCGTGCATTCCCTGAAATATGGGCTGACGACCAACAATGTTCTTGGGCTTGAGATGGTCACAATCGAGGGCGAAGTACTTCGCATCGGTGGCAAGGGGCTTGATCAGACCGGATATGACCTTTTGGGGGTGATTACCGGCTCCGAAGGATTGCTGGGCATCGTTACCGAAGTTACGGTCCGCATTCTGCGCAAACCCGAAACGGCGCGTGCGCTTCTTTTGGGCTTCAACAGCAGCGAAGAAGGTGGCAATTGCGTTGCCAAAATCATTGCGGACGGGATTATCCCCGGCGGACTTGAAATGATGGATGCCCCGGCGATCAAGGCGACCGAGGATTTTGTTCATGCCGGTTATCCGCTTGATGTCGAAGCCCTGTTGCTGGTTGAGCTGGATGGTCCCAAGGTGGAGGTCGACTATCTGATCGAGCAGGTCGGGGCCATCGCCAAGGCATGTGGCGCGGTCTATTCGCGCATTTCCGAAAGTGAAGAAGAAAGACTTCTGTTCTGGTCGGGGCGCAAGAACGCCTTTCCCGCAATCGGGCGTATTTCGCCTGACTATATGTGCATGGATGGCACCATCCCGCGTGCCCGCCTTGCCGAAGTTCTGACCGGGATGCAGGTGCTTTCGCAACGTCACGGATTGCGTGTGGCCAATGTGTTCCATGCCGGGGACGGCAATTTGCACCCGCTGATCATGTTTGATGCCAACCAGCCCGGCGAACTGGAACGGGCCGAGGAATTCGGTGCCGATATCCTGAAACTTTGTGTCGAAGTTGGCGGCGTTCTGTCGGGCGAACATGGCATTGGTGTCGAAAAGCGTGATCTGATGCCGGAAATGTTCACCAAAGATGACATGAAGCATCAGGAGCGCCTGAAACTGGCCTTCGATGAGGACGAGCTTCTCAACCCCGGCAAGGTATTCCCGACCTTGCATGGGTGTGGCGAGTTGAAAACCCTTCATGCCCGCGAAGTTGCCAACAAATTCCCGGATATCCCGCGCTTCTAGGCCCGGGCGAGAGACGACAAGAAAAATCCGGTCATCGGGGCCCACTTCCCGGATGGCACGGATCACGAGAGGAAGAGAGAAATCACAATGGCGGAAGTCATAACCCCAAGCACGCCCGAACAATTGCGCGAGGCGATTGGCTGGGCAGTCGGGACAAACAGCCCGTTGGAAGTTTTCGGGTCAGCAAGTAAGCGGGCCTTTGGTCATGCGGTTGCCGCAGACCATGTTCTGGACTTGTCGAAACTGTCAGGCGTGTTGTTCTACGAACCGGAAGAACTGGTTCTGTCCGTTCGTGCGGGTACATCCCTTGCCGAAATTCAGGCAGTTTTACGTGAAAAGAACCAGCAATTTCATTTTGAGGCCGGAAACTTTCCGGGGCTTCTTGGTGATGGGGGTGCGGAAAATGCAGGGACTATCGGGGGCCTGATTGCAACCAACCTTTCCGGTCCGCGCCGGATCAAGGTCGGGGCGGCACGCGATCATCTGTTGGGGTTTGAGGCAATCAGCGGCCGGGCCGAAGATTTCAAATCCGGTGGGCGGGTGATGAAGAACGTTACGGGTTTTGATCTTTCAAAACTGATGTCGGGTTCATTTGGAACGCTTGGCGTGATGCACACCATCACCATGAAAGTGATGCCATGTGATGAAAAGACCCGGACCGTTCTGATTGCTTGTGATGATATCGAACGTGCCGGTGCGGCCATGACCCGCGCAATGGGCAGTGAAAACGAAGTTTCGGCTGCGGCCTGGTTGGCGGCAAGTGACATCGCCAAGCTGGGCATTGATGTCGCATCTACCATGTCATCCGGTGTTGTCGGACTTCGTGTCGAAGGACCGGCACCGTCGGTTGCCTGGCGCTGCGAAGCATTACGTAAACTGTTGGCGGAATTTGGCACTACCGAGGAATTGCACACGATCAACAGTCATTCATTCTGGAAATCGGTTGCGGATGTGATGCCGTTTTCCGGGGGAACCGGGATTTTGTGGCGGGTCTCGGGTGCGCCCGCATCGGGGGGACGAATTGCCGCAAAACTGGCGGCAGAAACCGGCGGTCAGGTCATGATGGACTGGGCCGGGGCCCAGATATGGCTGCTGCTGCCCGGTGATGATGCCAAGGCCGGTCAGGTACGCCAGATCGCACAATCCGAAGACGCCCAAGCGGTTCTGGTGCGTGCCCCGGCGGACATGCGCGCCGCCGTTCCGGTATTCCATCCGGAAGACGCGGCATTGGCCCGCATCAATCAGAAAATCCGCGATAATTTTGATCCGGCAGGCATCCTTAATCCGGGGCGAACCCGGCCAATTGCAAGTGACGGGGGACACGCATAATGCAGACCAATTTCAGTGCGGCCCGTCTTGCCGATCCGATGATTGCCGAAAGTGAACAGATCCTGCGCAAATGTGTGCATTGCGGGTTCTGTACGGCGACCTGTCCGACCTTTGTGACGCTGGGTGATGAACTTGATAGCCCGCGTGGACGCATTTACCTGATCAAGGACATGCTGGAAAATGACAAACCGGCAACCGATCGAGTGGTAAAGCATCTTGATCGTTGCCTGTCCTGTTTGTCCTGCACAAGCACCTGCCCGTCGGGCGTGGATTACATGCATTTGATCGATAATGCGCGTGCGCATATCGAAAATACCTATCAGCGACCGTTGGGTGACCGGCTGTTGCGCAAATTGCTGGCCTTTGTGGTGCCCAATCCGACCCTGTTCCGTCTGTCGATGATCGGGGCAAAACTCGCATCACCGTTCGCACGACTGATGCCCGGGCGCCTGCGCGGCATGGTGAAAATGGGTGCGCGCCATATGCCGCCGCCGAGCTGGGTTGATAAACCACAGATCATTCCGGCGATTGGTGAACGCAAGGGACGTGTGGCAATCCTGACCGGCTGCGCACAGCAGGTCCTGGAAACAGAGATCAACGAATCGACAGTTCGTCTACTGACCCGCCTTGGTATCGAAGTGGTCGTTGCCCAGGGTGCAGGATGTTGTGGGTCACTTGTCCATCACATGGGCAAGGAAGAGAAATCCCATCATCAGGCCAAAGGCAATATTGATGCCTGGAGTGCCGAAATCGCCGGCGAGGGTCTGGATGCGATTGTCATTACCGCATCTGGTTGCGGCACAACGGTCAAGGATTACGGCCATATGTTGCGTCATGATGCGGCCTATGCCCAAAAGGCAGCCAAGGTTTCAGCCCTTGCCAAGGATATTACCGAATATCTGGCAAGTCTGGATATTGATGGCAGTGTCTTTGCAGATGCCGCCCATGGCGGTCCGCGCGTTGCCTATCACTCGGCCTGTTCGATGCAGCACGGGCAAAAGATCACCCGTCCGCCGCGTGATCTTTTGAAACAGGCCGGTTTTGACGTGGTCGAAATTGCCGAAGGTCATCTGTGCTGTGGGTCGGCCGGTGTCTATAACCTGTTGCAGCCGGAAATCGCGGGCAAGCTTCAGGAACGCAAACGCGGCAATATCCGCGCGACTCAACCCGATCTGGTGGCGACCGGCAATATCGGCTGCATGGTTCAGATCGAAACAGATGATCTGAAAGTCATTCATACAGTGCAGTTGCTTGACTGGGCGGCCGGTGGTCCGGTTCCGGGCAAGCTGAAGGCCGGATTTGGCGAGGCGACCCTGGCGTCATAGCCCAAGACCTTCGTTCTATGTGGACAAAAACACAAAAGACGGCAGATTTCCTGCCGTCTTTTTTATTGTCAGCGATTGAGGATTCACCAGCTTACAGGCTGCTTGCCGGGTTATGGATGTGCGCTGCTGGACTTCGAAGCGCGTCCGTTCTTGCCCGATACCCGACCCAGATACCCGATAAAGTATGGGATCAAACTTCCTTGCCAAGAAGGCTTTGTGCGATGCCTTCGGCAGCGGAACCTTCGGAGCTATCCTCGGAATAAGCAGCGGTTTTGTCGCGAATCCACTCGATGGCTGCGGCGTCATCAATTTCGACCTTCTGGGCAACAAGGGCCAGAATGGCTTCGATGGCCAGAACGTGGGATGCCACATTATTGACGGCAACATGCAGGTCATCGATATGCCGAGAGGCCGCCTCGGACATTTCACCAAGTTCGCCCGACAGCTTCTGGATCAGTTGCTGAATCTCGTCAATCGACGCGTTGCTCATGTTGTTCTCCTGATTATGGCTGCATCAGGGATGATGCAGCCTGTTGCTGTCCCTGTCTTTCACAGTTGCGTGGAATGACCCGGATGTAAAGGGGCGGGGGGATAAATCCGCAATGGGTCTATGGGACCGCCGCCACAGTTCGGCAGGGACCAGTATATGTGACAGTTTTTGTTACAGTCCGTCGCAATCAGGTCGTTTCAGCCTGAAAACAGGATGAAATTCCCCTTTTTCGGACAAGGGCGAAAATCATCTAATGATTTGAAAAATAATCATAAAGCACCGCGTTTTTACTGCTCTGATACGTTGTCACATAACGTTAACAAAAGCGACACAATACCGTAAGCACCCAGCGGTAGAGTCCGCCTCGCAGATCGTTGCACCGTTCCGAAGTGGAACAACCATTGGGGAATATACCATGAAGAAGACTCTTGCTGTTGCGGCGCTGATGAGCGTTGCCTTTGCTGGCGCTGCCCAGGCACGTGACCAGATTCGTATCGTTGGTTCGTCCACCGTTTTCCCGTTTGCAACCGCAGTTGCAGAAGAATTCGGTAAAACCACCTCTTTCAAAACGCCGGTTATTGAATCAACCGGTTCTGGCGGTGGTCTGAAGCTGTTCTGCGCCGGTGTTGGCGAACAGCATCCGGACATCACCAACGCTTCGCGTCGCATCAAGAAGTCGGAAGTTGAAACTTGCGCAAAGAACGGCATTGCCGAAGTTACCGAAGTTAAAGTCGGTTACGATGGTATCGTTCTGTCGAACTCGAACGAAGCACCGGAAATCGATCTGACCAAAGAACAGATCTTCCTGGCACTGGCGAAAACCGTTCCTTCCAAAGACGGCAACTCGCTGGTTGATAACTTCTACACCACCTGGTCGGAAATCGATCCGAGCCTGCCGAACATCAAAATCGAAGTTCTTGGCCCGCCCCCGACCTCCGGTACCCGTGATGCCTTCACCGAGCTGGTACTCGAAGAAGCTTGCAACTCGTTCCCGGCTATCAAAGCACTTAAAGACTCCAACAAAGATCAGCACAAAGCTGTCTGCGCTGGCGTTCGTGAAGACGGTGCCTATGTTGAAGCTGGCGAGAACGACAACCTGATCGTTCAGAAACTCGAAGCAAACCACGATGCACTTGGCATCTTCGGTTTCTCCTTCCTTGACCAGAATGGTGACAAGCTTCAGGGCTCGAAAATCGAAGGCGTTTCGCCGACCTTCGAAGCGATCTCTGCTGGTGAGTATCCGGTTTCCCGTTCGCTTTACTTCTACGTAAAGAACGCACACGTCGGCACCATCCCGGGCATGAAAGAATACCTGGCTGAGTTCACCTCGGAAAAAGCTTTCGGTGACGAAGGTTACCTTGCTGACCGTGGCCTCATCCCGATGGATGCAGCTGAGCGCGAAGCAGTTCGCAATGCTGCGACCAACCTTGCTCCGCTGAGCATGTAACGCGATCTTTCAACCGATGGCGGCGAATGCTGCCATCGGTTTCTTTGTTTCCTTGCTTGATTTATTTATTGTTTTTGTCCTATTGGCCTCTCATCTGATTCCTACAGGCTCACCTGACAAACGGATTTAGCGGAATGTCCCTGTCTTTCCTGTTGCTCGCGGTTGCGGCACTTTGTGCTTTGTCCTTCTATTTCGGACGCCAGCGGGCCGTGGCCCTTTCGGGTGGACGGTACAGTAACCTCCATTCTCTTCCGGCTCATTACGGGACCTATGTGGCCCTGTGGTGCGGCCTGCCTGCATTGTTGCTGTTGCTTGTCTGGCATTCGCTTCAGGGATCGATCATCCAAGCGATGATCATTTCCGAACTGCCTGCCGAAATTACCGGTGATGCCGGACAACTGTCACTTGCGCTGAACAGTATTTCGCTGATCGCAGCCGGTAACGGACAGCACCTGAATGTTGTGCCCGAAGTTATCGATGCTGGACAGCGTCTGGCGAATTTGCAGACCATTGCCAATGCGGCGATGATTGTCGTGATGCTGAGCGGTTCGGTTCTGGGCGTATCTCTTTCCTATCGCAAAATCTCGGCGGAACTGCGCGCACGTAATAATGTCGAACGCATTTTCCGCTGGATGATGATTGCCTGTTCGGCCATCGCGATCCTGTCGACGGTTGGTATTGTCTTTTCGCTTCTGTTCGAAGCACTACACTTCTTTAGCAAGATCAGCCCGGTTGAATTCCTGTTTGGTCTTGAATGGAGCCCGCAAACCGCAATCCGTGCAGACCAGGTTGCATCGGAAGGCGCGTTTGGTGCGATCCCGCTGTTTGTCGGTACGCTTCTGATCACCATCATTGCGATGTGTGTTGCGGTTCCTGTCGGTTTGTTCTCGGCCATTTATATGGGCGAATATGCATCACCGAAATTCCGTGCGGTTGCCAAACCTGCACTGGAAATTCTGGCCGGTGTTCCGACAGTTGTTTACGGCTTCTTTGCGGCCCTGACCGTTGCGCCGTTCCTGCGCAATAACGGTGCGGTGCTTGGTCTTGATGTCAGTTCCGAAAGTGCGCTGGCTGCGGGCCTGGTCATGGGCGTAATGATCATCCCGTTCGTATCGTCGCTGTCTGATGACGTGATGTCGCAGGTGCCGAAATCCCTGCGTGACGGTTCGTACGGTTTGGGGGCTACCAAATCCGAAACCATCCGCCACGTGATTTTCCCGGCAGCATTGCCCGGTATCGTCGGTGCGGTTCTTTTGGCGGTGTCGCGTGCGATTGGTGAAACCATGATCGTGGTGATGGCGGCTGGTCTTGCTGCCAACATGACGGTTAACCCGCTTCAGGCCGTGACCACCGTGACTGTTCAAATCGTAACCCTTCTGGTGGGTGACCAGGAATTTGACAGTGCGAAAACCCTATCGGCCTTTGCGTTGGGGCTGGTTCTTTTCCTTGTCACCTTGGGCTTGAACGTATTTGCCCTTAAGGTAGTTCAGAAGTATCGCGAGAAATATGACTGATATGGCATCCCTCATGGAAGATAGAGCCGCAGCAAAGGTGATCTCGGACAAGGTGCAGAAGCCCGTTGATTGGGACAGCCCGAAGATCGCACGTAACATCAAAAAACGTTACGCCGCTGAACGTCGTTTCAAAATCTATGGACTGAGCGCAATCGGTGTTGCGCTTCTGGCCCTGTTTGTTCTGGCATTCTCGATTGGCTCCAAGGGCTATACCGCGTTTTTCCAGACTTATGTTCAGCTTGAAATCAATTTTGATCCGGCCGAGATCGATCCGAATGGCACGGGGGATCCCGCAGTTATCGGCAAGGCCAATTTCGATGACCTGATCAAAAAGGCGTTGCTTGCACGTTTCCCGGACGTCACGGACCGTCGCGACAAACGCGACCTGTATGGCGTTGTTTCGGGCGGGGCGTCCTATGACTTGCGTGAACGTGTCATGGAAAACCCGAACCTGATTGGTCAGACGCGCAAGATCTGGCTGATTTCGGGTGACGATTTCGACATGCTCAACAAGGGCTATATCGATGCCAATGTTGATGAAGGCAGCCGTCGCCTGAATGACAAGGAAATCGGCTGGTATGACGCGCTGGTCAGTGACGGCGCGGTGGAAAAGAAATTCCATTCACGCTTCTTTACCAGTGGTGATTCCCGCGAACCGGAACTTGCCGGGATTTGGGGGGCTGCGGTCGGGTCATTCTATACCCTGCTTGTTACCCTGTTCCTGTCCTTCCCGATTGGTGTCCTGGCCGCGGTTTATCTGGAAGAATTCGCACCGAAGAACCGGTTCACGACGATTGTCGAGGTTAATATCAACAACCTTGCCGCTGTTCCGTCGATTGTGTTCGGTCTGCTCGGTCTTGAGGTTTATCTCAATGTCATGCATCTGCCGCGTTCGGCCCCGGTTGTTGGTGGTTTGACGCTGGCTCTGATGACCTTGCCGACGATCATCATTGCATCGCGTGCAGCGATCAAGGCGGTTCCGCCTTCAATCCGTCAGGCTGCCCTTGGTCTTGGCGCATCCCCGGTTCAGACAGTGACCCACCATGTGTTGCCGCTGGCAATGCCAGGCATCCTGACCGGTACGATCATCGGTATGGCGCAGGCCCTTGGTGAAACTGCCCCGCTTCTGATGATCGGGATGGTGGCCTTCATCGTTGATATTCCGGGTGGTGCACTTGATCCGGCGACAGTTCTGCCGGTCCAGATCTATCTGTGGGCAGACAGCCCGGAACGTGCCTTTGTCGAGAAAACCTCGGCGGCGATTATGGTGTTGCTGGCCTTCCTGATCCTGATGAATGGACTGGCTGTGTATCTGCGCAAAAAATTTGAACGGAAGTGGTAAAATGGCTGCTGTATCCCAGAGCGCAATGACGGCAGAGCCGTCGGTCGCAAGCCCGAAAATGACGGCCCGTGACCTTAATCTTTTCTATAGCGATAACCAGGCGCTGTTTGACGTCAATCTTGATATCGTTGAACGCCAGGTAACCGCGCTGATCGGTCCGTCCGGTTGTGGCAAGTCAACCTTCCTGCGGTGCCTGAACCGCATGAATGATACGATTGACGGTGTGACTATCAATGGCAAGGTGACGCTTGATAACCGCGATATCTATGACAAGCATATCGACGTTGTTCAGTTGCGTGCACGCATCGGCATGGTGTTCCAGAAACCGAACCCGTTCCCTAAATCGATCTATGACAATGTGGCCTATGGCCCACGTATTCATGGTCTGGTCAATTCGCGTGACGAGCTTGATGAAATCGTCATGACCTCGCTTGAACGGGCTGGTCTTCTTAAAGAAGTCAAAGACCGTCTTCAGTCCCCGGCGACCGGCCTTTCCGGTGGCCAGCAGCAGCGTCTTTGCATAGCGCGTGCGGTTGCTGTCAGCCCGGAAGTCATTCTGATGGACGAGCCGTGCTCGGCACTGGATCCGATTGCCACGGCAAAGGTTGAAGAGCTGATTGACGAGCTGCGTTCGAACTACACGATCGTGATCGTGACGCACTCCATGCAGCAGGCCGCCCGTGTATCGCAGCGGACCGCATTCTTCCACCTTGGCAAGCTGGTAGAAGTTGGTGAAACCGATCAGATCTTCACCAACCCGAAAGACGAGCGCACCAAGGGTTATATTACCGGTCGTTTCGGTTAAGCCGACGGCACGAGGAGAACGCATAAATGGCTGACGACAAAACTCATATCGTAAGTTCGTTCGACGAAGAATTGACCCGTCTGAACAACATTATCTCGCAGATGGGCGGGCTTGCAGAAAGTCAGCTGATCTCTGCGATCCGCTCGATTGTAAAGCGCGATTCCGAACTGGCCGAGAAAGTCATCCTTTCGGATCAGCGCATCGACGTACTTGAACAGGAAGTTCAGGATTTCGCGGTTCGTCTTCTGGCCCTGCGCCAGCCGATGGCCGATGACCTGCGTCAGGTCGTTACGGCCCTGAAACTGTCGAATGATCTGGAACGTATTGGGGATCTTGCGAAAAACATTGCCAAGCGCGCCCAGGTTTTGAACCAGATCCCGCCGATCCGTCCGGTTCAGGTGATCCCGAATATGGGCAAACTGGCCCAGGAAATCATCAAGGACGTTCTGGATGCCTATATCGAAGGCGACGCGGAAAAGGCCGAACGGGTCTGGGCACGCGATCAGGAAGTCGACGATATGTACAATTCGCTGTTCCGCGAATTGCTGACCTACATGATGGAAGATCCGCGCAACATCACGGCATCGACCCATATGCTGTTCATCGCCAAGAACATCGAACGTATTGGCGATCACGCAACCAATATCGCCGAGACGATCTATTACCGGATCAAAGGCGAAGACCTGCCGGCAATTGACCGGCCAAAAAACGACGCAGCAAACTTTGCTGTTGTCGAACCGAATGACTGACACTGGAGCATAGGAAGATGGACCCAACGGTTCTTATCGTCGAGGACGAAGCTGCAATCGTAACCATGTTGCGCTACAACCTCGAACGCGAGGGGATGCAGGTAGTCGAAGCCGGTGACGGTGACGAAGCGTTGAAAATCCTTGCTGAAACGCATGTTGATCTTGTCCTTCTGGACTGGATGCTGCCGGTGATGTCGGGGATCGAGGTTTGCCGTCAGATCCGTCGTAAACCGGAAAGCCGCGATTTGCCGGTGATCATGGTGACAGCACGTGGCGAAGAAGGCGATCGTATCCGCGGTCTTGATACCGGTGCCGATGATTATGTGACCAAGCCGTTTGCGATTGGCGAATTGCTGGCGCGAATTCGTGCGTTGCTGCGTCGATCTGGCCCGGCGCAACCACAAGGGCAGTTGGTCTATTCCGATATCGAAATGGATCTTGCCGCCCACCGTGTCAGCCGCAATGGCAAGGCCATCCATCTTGGACCGACCGAATTCCGTCTTCTGCGCTATTTCCTTGAACATCCGGGACGTGTTTTCTCCCGCGAGCAGCTTTTGAATGCTGTTTGGGGACCGAACATTTATGTCGAAACCCGTACGGTTGATGTCCATATCCGTCGCTTGCGCAAGGCATTGAACGACGTCAAGGGTACCCGCGACATCATTCGTACCGTGCGCGCAGCCGGTTATGCGCTTGATTCCGAAACGGCGGCCTGATCCGACCAAGGATAGTTTGCCGGATCTCAGATAAACAAAACCCCCGTTGCCGATGGTAGCGGGGGTTTTGCATTTAACTGTCGTCTTTGGGCGTCGTCTTGCTGGTCCGGCTTGGGCTTGGCGAAGTTGATTTCTTGGTGGAGGCCGCTTTGGCTGGTGCCTTGCGCGCCGGTGTTTTCTTGGTTGCTGCCGTTTTGGTCGCGGTCCTGCGGGACGTGGTTTTCTTTGCTGCGGTTCGTGTGGCCGGCTTTCGGGCTGTTGCCTTCGCCGGTTTGGTATCCGGCACCGGTTGGGCCTCAGTCGGCGTTGGGATTGTTGTTTCCGGGGGTTCGGGTGCCGTGACAGGGGCCTCCGGGACCTTTTTACGTTGGGTTCGCGGGGCCAACTCGTTCATCAACAACATATCTGCACGGCGGAACTTGGCGATTTCGGCATCGATATCTTCCTGCGGGACATCACAAGCCGACAGAACATGGTCCGAAAGCCGAAGACCTGTTTCAAGAACCTCTGGAATGGCAGCATCCGCGCCGCTGCGGGACAGGGGACCGATATGGGTGATGTCCTGCGCACGGGCAAAGATTTTCAGATGCGGATAATGCTGGCGCAAAAGTGCCACGGTTTTTTCCGTTGCATGGGGATTGCCCATGGCCACAACGGCAATGCGGGCTTCGTCGGTATGGGCAGCACGGAATGTTTCGGGGCGTGAACCATCGGCGAAGAAAACCGGCAATCCTTCGGCACGGCCGCGCGATACTTGCTGGGCATCGCTATCAAGCACGATGAAGGGGATGTCGCGGGTTTTAAGAAGGCGCGCCAGAACGCGGCCAACGCGGCCACTTCCGATCACAAGGACATGCTGGTGAATGCCATCGGTTTCATCTGAAATCGGACCAAGCTGATCATCTTCCTTGGGATGGAGTTTTTCCTCAATCTTGTGACCAAGGTTGATCAGGGTCGGTGTTAGGGCCATGGAAATGGCAACCACCGGGATCAGCATGGCGGCAAGATCACGCGGGATGGCACCGTTCTGGGCGGCAAGGGCGAACATGACAAAGGCAAACTCGCCACCGGCGGCCAGGCTCATGGCGACCCGGACCGCGGAACCGCGTTCAAACTGAACGGCACGCGACAGAAAATACAGAACAGCCGTCTTGATGATCAGTAACCCGATCAACCACAGGATCACGCTGCCAAGCTGATCAATGACGACATTGGCATTAACCGACATACCAACCGACATAAAGAACAGCGACAGGAATACGCCACGAAATGGCGCGATGTCGGCTTCGATCTGATGGCGGAATTCAGTTTCGGCAAGCATCACACCGGCGATAAAGGCACCCAGCGCCATCGACAGCCCGGAAACTTCGGTCAGGGTGCTGGCGGCCAGAACCACAAACAGTGTGCCAATGGCAAACAGTTCCGGGTTTTTGAGTGACGCGATATAGCGAAACAGGGTTGGAAGCAAATAGCGGCCGAGAACCAGCAGCAAGGCGACCGAGCCAAATCCAAGCAGGATACTGATCCAGGGGCTGGTTTCTGTTCCGGCATCGCCGGCGGCCTGCACCATAATAAGGAACGGGCCAACCGCCACGTCCTGAACCAGCAGGATGGCAAGGGCGGCACGACCAAACCGGGTATTAAGCTGCCGGTCATCAGAAAGCTGCTTAAGAATGATGGCGGTCGAAGACAATGCCAGCGCCCCGGCAATTACAAGCGACGTCGCCAAGGGCAAATCCAGCAGGGCCAGAACCCCCATGATGGCGGCCATCGAGACCAGAATCTGTAACAGCCCCAAGGCTGCAAATCGTCCCCCGATGACGCGCAACCGTTCCCGCGACAGTTCAAGGCCGATCATAAACAGCAGGAACACGACACCGAGTTCGGCGACGGTCGAAATATCTTCGCGTTCGGTAATTAATCCGAACCCGAACGGACCGATGCAAAAACCGCCAATCAGAAAGCCGATAATTGAATTGGCGCGCAGCCGATGCGCAATGGGTACCGCGACAACCGCCGCAGTCAGGATCAGAAACAGCTCGAACAGGACGCTGTGATGCATGGTCAGAATCAATCCGGCAAAGCAGATAAATATTTGAAAATAACGAGATTAAAAGGATAGCGGAAACCGGGGTGTCCGTCCTGTGGAAATTTTTCCTGCACTTGCAATTTACACGTTTGGAATTGATCTATTTCAAAGCCGCAATTGCCTAATTTTCCTAGGGCGCAGCGATGCTGTTACGCCGGGTGGTGTGACAATTGTCATGTCCTGATGACTTGCTATTCCCGGTGCCAAATGCCATGTTCCGCCTGCCTGAACTGGCGCCCCCGTAACTGACAGTCAATAAGAGCAAACGCATCTTGGAACAGCTTATTCCCTATATTCAGATCATCGCCGGTCTTGTTTTTCTGACTGCTGGTGGCGAGTTCATTGTCCGTGGTGCCGTCGGACTTGCTCTTTTGCTGGGTGTTTCCAAGGTGATTGTCGGTTTGACAATCGTTGCAGCAGGAACATCCGCACCGGAATTCGTCGTGTCACTGAATGCCGCCCTTAAGGGAACGGCTGATATCGCGATGGGCAATGTGGTCGGATCGAATATTGCCAATATCTTGCTGATTTTGGGGGCTGTTGCGGTTCTTAAGCCGGTTGCGGCAAGCAGGGTGACGGTGGTCCGCGATGGCGGGACCATGTTGCTTGGTACCGTGTTGTTTGTCGGGCTTTGCATGTTCGGGGCGATTGACCGCTGGGCAGGGGCGCTGATGCTGTGTGTCCTGATTGCGATCTGGTACTTTACCTACAAGCATGACAAGAACATGCCAAGCGATGCCAGCCATTTGCATGAGGACGAGGTTGATGAAGTCGGCGAAGTGCCGACCGGCTGGGTAAAGCCGATCATTGCCACCCTGATTGGTATTGCTGCCCTGATGTTCGGCGCAGAATGGCTTGTCGAAGGTGGTGTCACGGTTGCCCGCCAGTTCGGTGTGTCCGAGGCAGTTATTGGTCTGACCCTGGTGGCATTCGGAACGTCCTTGCCGGAACTGGCTGCATCCGTGGTTGCGGCATTCCGTGGGCATGCCGATGTTGCGCTTGGCAACGTTTTGGGCTCCAACCTTTTGAATCTTCTGGTGATCATTGGTGGTGTGTCGCTGATTGCCCCGATCCCGGTTCCGGAACAGATTTTGAATTCCGATCTCTGGATCATGTTGGCGGTAACTATCGTATTGCTGATTGTTGCCTATGCATTGCGTAACATTTCCCGGATTACCGGTGCTGCATTCGTGATTGCCTATTTGGTCTATGTCTTCCAACTTGTAGCGGCATAATTATCAGACCGGCCAATCGGGCTGGATGGCAGGGGGGGACGACACAGTAATGACCGCACACATGCCCAAGACGGTTTTGATCACTGGTGCGGCCAAACGGATTGGCCGGGCGGTTGCACTTGATCTGGCGCGCAACGGCTTTGATGTGGCACTGCATTGTCATCATTCGCGCAAGGATGCCGAAATCCTTGCCGATGAAATCCGTGCCCTTGGTCAACGTGCCTGTGTTATTTCTGCCGACCTTGCCCGCGAGGAAGATACCCATCGCATCTTCCGCGAAGCACAGGTGGCATTGGGGACGATGGGGGTTCTGATCAATAATGCCTCGACCTTTGAATATGATGATGTGCAGACCGCAACGCGCGATGGCTGGGACCTTCATATGGAGGCCAATCTGCGAGCACCTTTTGTTTTGTCACAGGAATTCGCCAAACGTCTTCCGGGTGATGCAAAAGGTCTGATCATTAACCTGATTGATCAGCGGGTCTGGAACCTGAACCCGCATTTCATGACCTATACCCTGTCCAAGGCGGGGCTTTGGACCCTGACACAGACGCTTGCACTGGCGTTGGCACCAAAAATTCGTGTCAATGCCATCGGGCCGGGCCCGGCATTGCCTAGTACCCGACAAACACAGGATATTTTCGATCAGCAATGTTCGAAAACGCCCCTGAAAGTGGGGACAAACCCGCAAGAGATTTGCGATGCGGTTCGATTTTTCCTTGCCGCGCCTGCCATCACCGGGCAAATGTTAGCCCTTGACGGCGGGCAGCATCTTGATTGGGCACCCAGTGACCAGGATGACAAGCCAATAGAATGATGTCTGGCAGTGATGCCTGATATTGGCCGGACGGGCATGACGTGGATCGATATTCCACGCCCAAAAGCAGCACAAGGAAGACCGGAATATGACCGCAGGCCTGAAACAGGATGCCAAAATTACGACATTGCCCTTTGCCGATCTGCCGCATGCAGAACGGGCAGGCAGCCTGCGTCGCGTCTTCGTGCGTGATATGGTAATCCATACCTCGATCGGGGTTTATGACCACGAAAAGGAAGCCCCTCAACGCGTGCGGATCAATCTGGATCTGGCCGTGCTTGAAGGTGACGGCGTTCAGAATGACGATATCACCACCGTACTGAGTTACGAGGATCTGGTGGTTGGCACCCGTCGCATCTGTCAGGACGGGCACGTGAACCTTGTGGAAACTCTTGGGGAAAAACTTGCTGATATGTGTCTGACCGACACCCGGGTTCGCAAGGTGATCGTCCGGGTTGAAAAGCTCGACGTTTTTGAAGACGTCGCGGCGGTCGGGGTCGAAATCGAACGTTACAATATCGCGCGCTAATTTACGTCGAATTTCGGTAAAAAATTTACTTTTTCCAACGGACGCCCCAAGGGACTCTGTGATTCCCTTGGGGCGAATCGCATCGGCCCTTATTCACAAGCATCTGGGCGAATGGATTCAAAGGAAAATTTTCGATTTTTACGACAGTATTACTGAATGATTTCAGGTTGACAGTATTTTTTTCGATATAAATCAATAACTTAGATGTTTTGCTCAATATTTGGGCACTTCACAGAACGTTAAGACTCTCAAGGGGTGCAGGATTAAGCCCCCCTATTACCCACATAGTTATCCACAGTCTTGGTGGACATCTTTTTTCCGGGGCGATTCCCTGTCGCGCTGTTGCGATGTTAATCTTTTCGGCTATGTTCCAAGGCCGGGAAAGACAGTGACGGTTGTCACAACTTTGAATGTATTTGTGTGATCGCGGAGCGCCTAAATGAAGCCACCAGTTCCCTCCGAAAACCCGACCGGGGATGATGCCCCGAAACGGGAAATCGGTTTGTCGCTTGACGGTGACGATAACCGGGGTGGTGCGGCACGTGGTGTTGATGCGATCAAACATGCCCTGAAAACCATGCCAGGCGCGCCGGGCGTTTACCGGATGCTCGATGACAAGGACCGTGTTCTTTATGTCGGCAAGGCCAAGAACCTTAAGAAACGGGTGGTGGCCTATACGCGGATCATGCAATTGCCGATCCGTATTGCCCGCATGGTGGCCCAAACGGTGCGGATGGAAATCATCACCACCCATACCGAGGCCGAAGCCCTTCTTCTTGAATCCAACCTGATCAAAAAGCTTAAGCCGCGCTACAACATCCTTTTGCGCGATGACAAAAGCTTTCCCTATATCCTGATCACCGAGGACCATGACTACCCGCGCATCGTCAAACATCGTGGTGCGCGTGCCAAGGATGGCAGTTGTTTTGGGCCCTTTGCATCGGCGTGGGCGGTGAATAACACCATCAACCATTTGCAGCGGGCATTCCTGTTGCGGTCCTGTACGGATGCGGTTTTCTCGAACCGGTCGCGCCCCTGTTTGCTGTATCAAATCAAGCGGTGTGCCGCCCCCTGTGTCGACCGGATTTCCAAAGCCGAATATGACGGGCTTGTTGATATCTGCCGTGACTTTCTGACCGGGCGGAGCCAGAAAATCCTCAAACAGCTTGAAGCTGACATGATGGATGCGTCGGAACGCATGGAATTCGAACAGGCGGCGATGTATCGCGACCGTATCCGCGCGCTTAGTCAAATTCGGTCCCATCAGGACATCAATCTTGAAGGTGTGGAAGAAGCCGACGTTATCGCCCTGCATCAGGAAGGCGGCCAAAGCTGTGTGCAGGTGTTCTTTTTCCGGTCTGGATCAAACTATGGCAACCGGTCCTATTTTCCGCGCCACGAACAGTCTGCTGAAATTCCCGAAATCCTGTCGGCCTTTGTCGGGCAGTTCTATGCCGACAAACCGGCCCCGAAACAGATTTTCCTGTCCCACGAGATCGAGGGGCAGGAACTGGTCGAAAATGCATTGGGCATCAATAACAACCGCAAGATCGAATTGCTGGTGCCAAAGCGGGGTGGCAAACGCAAGCTGGTTGAGCATGCCCTGACCAATGCCAAGGACGCGCTTGGGCGCCGCATGGCCGAAAGTGCGACCCAGCGCAAACTGCTTGAAGACCTTGCTGACAAGCTTGATCTGGAAAGCACGCCGGAACGGATCGAGGTTTACGATAACTCCCACACCCAGGGTACGAACATGGTGGGCGGGATGATTGTTGCCGGACCCGAAGGCTTTATGAAAAACGCCTATCGCAAGTTCAATATCAAGGGCGATATCGCCCCCGGCGATGACTTTGCCATGATGCGCGAAGTTCTGACCCGCCGGTTCGCCCGCGCACAAAAAGAAGACCCGGATCGTGAAAATGGCTCATGGCCGGACCTGTGCCTTATTGACGGTGGTTTGGGGCAGCTTGGTGTTGCACGCGCAGTTCTTGAAGATCTGGGTATCGAAGACGTGATGCTGGTTGGCGTGGCCAAGGGTGTTGATCGTAATGCCGGTAAGGAAGTGCTGCATATCCCCGGCAAGGCCCCGGTGCGTCTTGATATGAAAGACCCGGTTTTGTACTTCATCCAGCGCCTGCGTGATGAAGCACACCGTTGGGCGATTGGCACCCATCGTGCCAAACGCGCCAAGCAGATCGGCAAAAGCCTTCTGGATTCGGTGCCCGGTGTTGGCGGGGCGCGCAAAAAGGCACTTTTGCATCATTTCGGATCGGCCCGCGGGGTTGCCGATGCCGGTTTGTCGGACCTTGAAGCGGTCGAAGGCATCAGTGCAGCCCTCGCCCGAAAGATTTATGATCATTTTCATGAGGCAAAATGATCATATTCGCAATTGATTGACGCGTTGGCGAACAATGGGCACGCGGCCCTTGTGGTATGCGCTTCAAGGCTTTAATAATTGCCCGGCTTTGGGCAGGTGGCCTGCGCAAAGCGTAAAACCGCCGCCATAAATATCCGTAAGCAGGCCTGTCCATGAAGAACCAGATTCCCAATCTGCTGACCATGTCGCGCATCGTTGTGATCCCGGCGCTGGTCGCATCGTTTTACATTGACGGTCCGGCCGGAAACTGGATCGGCTTTGCACTGTTTGCCTTTGCCGGTGTGACGGATTTCTTTGATGGTTATCTGGCGCGCAGCATGAATGTTGTATCGCCGCTTGGTCGTTTCCTTGATCCGATTGCCGATAAGCTTCTGGTTGCTGCTGCCTTGATGATGATGGTGGCGTTTGATCGTATTTCCGGTTTCTCGGTTTTGCCGGCGGTCATCATCATGTGCCGCGAGATTATGGTTTCGGGCCTTCGTGAACATCTGGCCGAACTGAAAGTTCCGTTGCCGGTGACGGTCCTTGCGAAATGGAAAACCACGGCCCAAATTTTGGCAATCGGGTTTCTTCTGGTCGGGGAAGCATCGCCCGATATGATTCCGTCGATCCTGATTGGTGATATCTTGTTGTGGATTGCAGGGATTGTGACGGTTCAGACCGGTTACATCTATCTGCGGACCGGGCTTAAGCATCTCGACTGAGTTTCGAATTTCCAGGCTGGGACCATGTCACGCGTTTCTGTTCAACAAGCTGACTTCGATCCGGGTGCCGAGCTTTCGGCGCTGACAGATGGCCGTGCCGATATCGGGGCGGCGGTCAGTTTTGTCGGGCTGGTGCGCGACATTCATGGCGGGGATCAGGTTTCTGCCCTGACACTTGATCATTATCCCGGCATGACCGAACGCGAGTTGGAAAAGATCGCGGGCGAGGCCGAAAGCCGCTGGCCACTTGATGCTATCCGCATCGTACATCGCTTTGGCCGCATGTTGCCGGGCGAACGGATTGTTCTGGTGATTGTCCTGTCTGCCCATCGCCGGGCGGCGTTCGAAGCCTGTGACTTCATCATGGATTTTCTGAAAACCCGTGCGCCGTTCTGGAAACGTGAAGAAACGCCGGACGGTGATGATAAATGGGTCGAGGCAAAGGCATCAGATGATGCCGATGCCCACCGCTGGACCTGATTGTTCCGCTAGGCTGAACACAATCAGACAAATTTCAAAAGCAATGCTGCCATCGACATCAACCCGCTTTGAAGGGTTGCAGCGCTATTGACCTTGTCACGAAGCGACTGCATTTCTGCAACGTCCTGATCGGTCACAACAATCGAACCTTGCAGCTGTTTGGTTTGAAGGGTGATGAGCAATTCTGCGGCCCGATCCAGTTCGGGTTTGGTTGCGAGTTTTTGATTGATGTCGGAAGACTGATACGTGATCTCGGCCTGTTCATAGGTCATTCTGGCAGCTGTGATCAAAGTGCTGATATTGTCAGTCATTTCATCCCCCTGTGTCAGTTTGTTGCGGTTTCAAGAAGGTTTGTGCCTTCGTTCACCAGTTCCTGCGGGCTTAGTTGATGGATGTGCCCGGCAAGTGTGATGCCCTGTTCAACAGCACCCAAAAGGGACGCTATATCAAGCTTGGCATAGTTATCAATCTGGCCCTGGAGTTTTTCGCCAAGTTTCGTCGCGGTCAGGAATTCACGCAATGTTTCGGCCTGCATTGCCTGTTCGGACGAGATCAGGTCATCCCATTGCTGCCACCAGATCTGATAATACAGGGCCTGGGTATCGGGCTCGTCGGTATCGGTTTTACGGATCTCGTTGAGTTCGGCAATCAGCGTACTGCGCCGTGTCAGATATCCGGGCGGGTTGGTCGCAAAATCACGGGTGATGGTCGCCAACTGACTGCGCAGCTTTTCAAGGATCGGCCCCGACTGGGTGACAGCCGATGCACCAAGGGCAGAACCTGCTTCGATATTGTCAAAGATGGCGACGAATTGCTGATACTGGTTGCGCAATTCATTTAGCGTTGTGGTCCATTGATCACGAACAGCGGGTGAAATTTTAACCGCATCAGGATCAAGCAAGGTGCCGATATTGGCAGGCGTCACCTGTCCGCTAAAGGCCGACATATTGGCGACAAAAGTGCTGCGTTTGTCTGTTTCCGATTTCGGGAAGGGGGCAAATTGCGCGCTGTGGATGGCATCATATTCGTCAAAGGCAGCTTCGGTTGCTGCACCGAACTGGGTGACAGACAATTTCAGTGTTTCGGCCTTTTGGCTGCATGCGGCAAGAAGGCCGATGAGCGCGATGACGGCACTGCTCCGAATGAAGTGATGAAGTTTGCAAAACATTGTCTGACCCCAAGGATGAACCGTGATGGATACAGACGCAGAGGATCGCGGAATGTGATGGCAAAAGAAAACGCCGCAACATGGGGTGCGGCGTTTGTCGTTTTGTTCTTTGGGGTGCTGTTACTTGCTCAACATGAACAGGGCCTGATTGCCAAAGAAATTGGCAAAGCCGGAATGGCTGTCCATTGAAACACGCGATCCGCTTTCATTCAGAACCATCGAACGTTCGATCTTAAGGTTCATTTCACGACACAGACCGACGAAATCACGAACAGTGCAGAAATGGATATTCGGGGTTTCGTACCACATGATCGGAAGGTTCGGGTTCTGTGGCATCTGCCCGCGGAACATCAAATCAAACCGGGCGCGCCAGTGACCGAAATTCGGAAAGGACACAATCGCCTTGTTGCCGATGCGCAGTAATTCCGACAGAACCTCCTTCGGGCGCTGGGTGGCCTGAAGCGTCTGGCTGAGGATTGCGTAATCAAATGCGCCATCGGGATAATCGCCAAGATCACGGTCCGCATCCCCCTGCATCACAGGAAGTCCCTGGGCAACGCAGTTGCGCACGCCTTCGTTGGAAAGCTCAAGCCCGCGCCCGTCAACATTCTTGGTACGGGTCAAATAGCCCAGCAATTCGCCATCGCTGCACCCGATATCAAGAACACGTGTGCCCGGCTCAACCATATCAGCAATGAGCTGAAGGTCGACACGGATGCGGTCACTATGAGGTGTGGCAGAGGTGATATTTGAAACGGTATTATTCATGATTATTTCAGCCCCCGGCCTTGTGCTGCACCTTCGATAAAGCCGCTGAGAACCATATGGAAATCGGGTTCATCGAGCAGGAAGGCATCATGGCCCTTGTCACTTTCGATCTCGACACAACTGACATTGCATGATGCGGCGTTCAAGGCATGGGCAAGGGTGCGGCTTTCAGCCGTGGTAAAGCACCAGTCGCTTGAGAACGAGATAACACAGAACCGGGTTTTGCATCCGGTAAAGGCTTCGGCGAGTCTGCCGTCATATTCCATCGACAGATCGAAGTAATCCATCGCGCGGGTGATATAGAGGTAGCTGTTGGCATCAAATCGGTCGACGAAGCTTTTGCCCTGATGGCGCAAATAGCTTTCGACCTGAAAATCATGATCAAAGCTATAGGTGATCGCACCACGGTTCTGAAGCTTGCGACCGAATTTGCGATGCAGGGCCGGTTGCGACAGATAGGTGATGTGCGCGGTCATACGCGCAACGGCAAGACCGCGCGCAGGCTTTTTGCCCTCGAGCAGGTAATTTCCCCCGCACCAGTCCGGGTCGGCCATAACGGCCTGACGGCCGACTTCGTGGAAGGCGATATTTTGTGCGGAATGGCGGAAGGATGTTGCAATCGGGGCCGCTGCAAAAACGCGCTCGGGATAGCTTTTGCACCATTCCAGAACCTGCATGCCGCCCATGGAGCCGCCAATCACCGCAAACAGGGTGTCGATGCCAAGCGCATCAATCAGCATGGTCTGGGCGCGTACCATATCAGCGATTGTGATCACCGGAAAATCAAGCCCCCAGGGCTTGCCGGTTTCCGGGTTGATATCCTTGGGGCCGGTGCTGCCAAGGCAACCGCCGATCACGTTACTGCAAATCACGAAATATTTGTCGGTATCAATGATCTTGCCGGGGCCAACGATTTCACGCCACCAGCCTTCCTTGCCGGTAATCGGATGAACATCATCGGCGACATACTGGTCCCCGGTCAGGGCATGACAGACCAGAATCGCGTTTGATTTATCGGCATTCAGCTCGCCATAAGTCTGATAGGCCAGCGTGAAGGGACCAAACTCGACACCGCTATCAAGGCGCAGCTTGTCCGTCTCCCCCAGAACCATATGATGGCCGGGTAGCGGAGGGCGTTTTTGGGTGTCGGCGATTGAGGACATGAATATCGTTCTTCCCTGAAGTGTTGTTATCCTTGTCAACAAGGCCTGACTTTCCTTCAAAATGATGGAAGTCAGTCTGTCCTAGCTAGGAATACGGTGGGGTTTAGTCAATCTTTTCTTTGCAATTCGGTGGCCCTGTCCTAATACTGTGCGCCGTTTTACAAAAGAGTGAATCATGGCGTGTAACGACGAAAATTTGGCAAATCTTGACCTTGATGGCTTGCGCGGCGAAATCGATGAAATCGATCAGACCCTGCAATTCCTGATCATTCGGCGCACCAAAGTTGTCCAGGCTGTCGGGGCCTTTAAGGACCGTGTGATTGCAGCCGGTGGCAAGGTCAAAGTGCCCTATCGTCCGGCTCGTGAAGCCCGCATCATGCGGACATTGGTCAATCGTCATGATGGTGCCTTTCCGAAATCGGCCCTGATCCAGATCTGGCGCGAAATGATTGCGGCGGGGACACGGCTTGAAGCCCCGTACACCGTTGCACTTTGCCGCAATGCCGATGGGCAGGATTGCTGGGAACTGGCACGTTTGAATTTCGGCTGTCTGAACGAAATCATCGAGTTTGATATCCCGCGCGAAGCATTCGGCGCCCTTGAAGACGGTCGGGCTGCGGTTGGTGTGTTCCCGAAACCCGAACTTGGCGAAGCCATGCCTTGGTGGACGCTTTTGACCGATGAAACCCCGGTCAAGGTCGTGTCGAAACTGCCATTTGGCGGACGTCCGGTTGGCCGTGGTGAACAGACCGAGGGCTTTGTGCTTGCCGCGATTGATCTTGAAGATAGTGGCGATGACCGGACTCTGTTCGTTGTCAGCCTGTCGAAGGAAATTTCGATGGATACCGTGCGCAAAAAAATTGCGGATGGCATCGACGGCGCGACAATCCTTGGCTTTTCTGATGATACGGCGGCGGATCGGCGTTTTGTTCTTGTTGATGTGCCGGGATTCTTTTGTAATCGCGCCGATGCGTTTCAGGCCACGCTGTCCGAGCAGGGGCTTGCCCCCGAAAGCCTGCGCGTGGTTGGTGCCTATGCGGTGCCGATATCAGAAGACGCACTGAATTAACAATTTCTGGCTGGCTGCTTTTGGCCGCCGCTTCCTCTGGGAGAATCTACGTTATGTCTGCGCCCACCCCACGCCCCGGAATTCTTGATATTGCGCCGTATAAAGGCGGCAAATCCAGCACTGATGGTTCCCAGCGCATCATCAAGCTGTCATCCAACGAAGGTGCCCTTGGCCCGAGCCCCAAGGCAATGGAAGCTCTGCGCAACACTGCAAGCCGTCTGCATCGTTACCCGGATGGTGGCTGTGATCTTCTGCGTAACAAGCTTGCCGAGAAATACGGCCTTGAAGTCGATCAACTTGTTTGCGGTGCCGGTTCTGATGAACTGTTGACCCTTTTGATCCGTGCCTATGCCGGTCCGGGCGATGAGGTTCTGTATTCGCAGCACGGCTTCTTGATGTATCCGATTGCGGCAATGGGGGTTGGTGCAACACCGGTGACCGCACCTGAAGCTAACATGACGACCGATGTTGACGCGCTGCTTGCAGCCGTAACTGACAAGACCAAGATCGTCTTTGTTGCCAACCCGAACAATCCGACCGGGACCTATATCTCTGATGCCGAGATGAAGCGTCTGCGGGATGGCCTGCGCGAGGATATTGTTCTGGTGGTCGATGCGGCCTATGCCGAATTCATGACCGGTCAGGAAGATTACAGCGCGGGCGAGGAACTGGTGAAAGCGGGCAATAACACCGTGATGACCCGCACATTTTCCAAGATTTATGGTCTTGGCGGCATTCGTCTTGGCTGGTGCTATGCTCCGCCGGCAATTGCCGATGTGTTGCAGCGTCTGCGTAACCCGTTCAACGTTCCGCTGCCGACCCAGGAAGCCGGTGTTGCGGCCCTTGATGACGATGATTTCGTCAATGCATGCGTGCGCCACAATGCGGAAACGCTGGCCTGGTTCCGTGACGAGATCAATGCCATCAATGGCCTGATCGCGCATCCGAGCTATGGCAACTTTGTGCTGATCGAATTCCCGGCAGGCGAAGGCAAGAATGCTGATGCTGCCAATGATTTCATGATGGCCCGTGGCGTGATCCCGCGCAAAATCGGTGCCTACGGTCTGCCGCAGATGCTTCGTGTTTCCATCGGCACGAAAGAAGAAATGGACATCTGTCTTCAGGCCATCAAAGACTTTGTGAACCAATAAAATGACCAATACTGCATCCCAACCGCTTTTTGAAACTGTCGCTTTTATCGGCATGGGCCTGATTGGCTCATCCATGGCGCGTCGCATCAAACGCGACGGCCTTGCCAACAAGATTACCTGTGCGGTGCGTTCTGAAAAGACCCGTGACCGTGTGCTTGAAATTGGCATTGCCGATGAGGCCTATTGCGACATCAAAGAAGCGGTTGGTGATGCGGATCTGGTGATGATCTGTGCGCCGGTGGGGGCAAACGAAGCCATTGGCGCACAGCTTTCCGGTGCATTGAAAAAGGGTGCGATTGTTTCCGATGTCGGATCGGTCAAGCAATCTGTCATTCGTGACATTGCCCCGCATCTCGACGAAGGCGTTCATTTCGTTCCGGGCCATCCACTTGCCGGGACCGAGCATTCCGGTCCGGATTCAGGTTTTCCCGAACTGTTCGAGGAACGCTGGTGCATCCTGACCCCGATTGCAGGGGAACCGGAAACCGCAACCGCAAAGGTCAAAGCCCTTTGGGAAGCATGTGGCATGTTTGTCGAATGCATGGATGCCGATCATCATGATCGTATTCTTGGTATTACCTCGCACTTGCCGCACCTGATTGCCTACACGATTGTCGGAACGGCAACCGATCTTGAAGACGCCCTGCGTCAGGAAGTTATCAAGTTTTCGGCGACCGGTTTCCGTGACTTTACCCGTATTGCCGCATCCGATCCGACCATGTGGCGGGACGTGTTTTTGAATAACCGCGAAGCGGTGCTTGAGGTCCTTGGACGTTTCCAGGAAGACCTGATGGCATTGCAACGTGCCATTCGCTGGGGCGAAGGCGACAAGTTGTTTGATCTGTTTACCCGTACCCGCGAAATTCGCCGCGGTATTGTTGATGCGGGTCAGTATTTCACCAACTTCTCCGCCGAGGGTGAGAATCGCCAAAGCGACGAAAAGGGCAAGAAAAAGCCCGCTGAATAACAAGGACAGTCCGCGGCCGCAGACTGTCATTCGGTGGGAGATGCGCCCCAAAAAGCATTGCCCGCCGGGTTCGGTTATAGGGGATAACCATGTCTGCCACCAACCATCCGGCATTTGGCCGGATCATGCCGTTTGTCTTTGTGTTTCTCTGGAGCACCGGCTTTGTCGGGGCCAAGTTCGGCCTTCCATATGCTGATCCGTTCGTTTTCCTGTTTGTCCGCTTTGCCATCGTGATTGTTCTGATGGTGCCGGTTGTGATGTTGCTGAAGGCCAGATGGCCGAAAACATTGCGCGAGGCATCCCATATCGCAACGGCCGGGATGCTGGTGCATGGCATCTATCTTGGCGGGGTGTTCTGGGCCATTGATACCGGCCTGCCATCGGGGCTTGCCGCCCTGATTGTCGGCCTTCAGCCGGTTGTGACGGCGTCGGTAGTTGGCAGCCTTTTGGGGGAACGGGTTTCCATGCGTCAATGGGGCGGGCTTCTTCTGGGGCTCGTTGGCGTGGCACTTGTGCTGCTGCCCAAGATCGGGGATGGCATTGGCATCACGCCGCTTGGCATCGGTTTGGCGGTTATGGCCCTGTTCGGGATGACGGCGGGAACATTGTATCAAAAGCGTTTCTGTACCGGCATGGATTTGATGAGCGGTACGGTCATCCAGTATATCGCTGCTGCGTTCTTCGTCGGGATCGTTGCCCTGTTCAAGGATGATCTTACGGTCGAGTGGAGCACGAATTTCATTCTGGCCATGGCGTGGCTGGTGCTTGTTCTGTCGATCGGGGCGATCATGTTGCTGATGGTTCTGATCAAGCAGGGCGAAGCAACCCGGGTGGCCAGCATGTTTTATCTTGTGCCGCCAACTGCTGCGTTCTTTGCCTGGGTTCTGTTTGACGAACATCTTGGCATGCTGGGATTTGCCGGGTTTGGAATTGCTGCTCTTGGGGTGGCATTGGTGATCATGAAACGTTAGTTTCACGTAATCTGAGAAACCATAAAGAAACGCGACCGGAGGAAATGGTGAGCGACGCCGCCGAAAAATGGGTCTTTGGATACGGATCGTTGTTGTGGCGACCGGGATTTGATTTTGCGGAACGGGCACGTGCCCTTTTACGCGGCTATCACCGGTCGTTCTGTATCTATTCCCATCATTATCGCGGCACACCGGAAAATCCGGGGCTGGTTCTTGGCCTTAATTCGGGGGGTGATTGCGTGGGCAATGCTTTTCGCATCGCGCCGGAAAACTGGAATGCCGTAAAGGCCTATCTCGACGAGCGGGAACTTGTGACCAACACCTATATACCGGCCGACGTCGAGGTCGAACTGGAAGACGGTCGAACCGTGATTGCGCATACCTATGTCGCCGACCCCACCCATCAGCAATATGCCGGGAATTTGCCGGTGCGTACTGCTGTTGAAATCATCGTGGCAGCACATGGAAGTGTCGGCCCCAACCTTGAATATCTGGAAAATACCGTGCTGCATCTTGATGAAATGGGGATCGTTGATCCGCCCTTGCATGATCTGATGGATCTTGTCCGCCGCGAATATGGCGAGATTAACATGGGGGCTGGTATCTGATGGCACAGGCCAATACACCAACTGCAACCAGCGGATCGACAGGCGATCAAACGCCGATGACCATTGCCTATCTGATGCTGGTGGCCTGCGCGATGATGTGGGGTTCAAACCATGTTGTGGCACGTGGCGTAAATGCGACGGTTCCGTTTGAAGCCTTGTCGTTCTGGCGCTGGGTCGTGGCGGCGGTGATGCTGTTCCCGGTTTGCTTCAAATATCTTGGCCGTGACCTGAAACTGATGGCACAGCACAAGATGTCGATGTTCCTGATCGGCTTTACCGGCGTATTTCTGTTTTCGGTCGTGATCTATCTGGCGGCTTACAACACAACCGCGGTCAATACCGGTCTTCTGAATGCGACAACCCCGGTATGGGTCCTGCTGTTTGCCGCAGTTTTGAGTGCCGATAAGCCAAAGCTCGGCCAATGGGTCGGGGTTCTTGTTGCCGGGGCCGGTACAGCGACCATCATTGCCAAAGGTGATCTTTCGGTCTTTGCCCGCATGGATTTCGTGTCGGGCGATGTATTTGCGATGATCTCGGCGATGGTTTGGGCGGCCTATTCAATGTTGCTTAAGCGTGCGCCCAAAGGTGTTCATCCGCTAAGCCTTGTTTTTGTCTCTGCCCTGATCGGTTTGTGCTTCCTGACCCCGCTTTATGCATGGTCGGTGGTTGTCGATGGCGAACCGTTCTTCACCCATCTTGATCCGGCATGGCCCGATATGCTCAAGATTTTCTATATCGGTGCTGGGCCAGCCTTCCTTGGATATTTGTTCTGGAACAAGGGTGTTGCGATTGTCGGGCCAGCCAATGCCGGTGTGTTCCTGTATTTGATGCCGGTCTTTGCCAGCGTCCTGGCAATCATCTTCCTTGGTGAAGAATTGCACATGTATCATCTGGGCGGGATTGTGCTGATTGCGTTCGGGATCTGGCAGGCGACCCGCAAGAAATCCTAGGGTTTAACGACAAACCCCAGACATCAAAAAGGCCGGGATGCAAAACGCATCACCGGCCTTTTCAATTTCTATATCAGGACTGGCTGTGGGGCCGGGACCCTGAGGCATCAGGACGCGCTATCCTGCCTTGCCTCGATATCATCGGATGTCAGCATCGGCAGATGGAATTCCTTCTGCGCTTCGGATTCAAGTTCCTTGGTACGGTTATCAATCCGTTCCTTGACCTCGTTCATGAAGGTCTTGCGATCAAGTCCGGGCTCGATCGGCTTCATAAATTCCATCGTGACCAAGCCGCCGTATTTCATGAAGCTGTGCCGTCCCCAGAACATCCCGGAATTAAGCGCAACCGGAATGACCTTGGTTTCGGGAAACGCTTTGTAAAGCGCATAAATACCGGGGTGGTATGGCTGGCTTGAGCCCGGCGGGGTACGCGTGCCTTCCGGGAAAATGATGACCTGACGGTTTTCTTTCAATGCCTTGGCCGCACCCTTGATCATATCTTTAAGGGCCGATGCACCGGCGGAACGGTCAACTGCAATCTGACCCGACAGCGTCAGGAACTGACCAAAGACCGGAATCTTGGTCAGTTCTTTTTTCAGGATATAGGCGGGGTCAGGAACGACCGTATGGAAGGTCAGGGTTTCCCACGCAGACTGGTGCTTGGCCACAAGAATACAGGGGCCTTCAGGAAGGTTTTCAAGCCCGGTAAAGCGTCTGCGCATACCAACAGAATAGCGCAGCATGAACTGCACCAACCGGCACCAGACATGACCGACGAACTGGTTGGCCTTGCGCCCGAACAACATCAAGGGCAGCAGGCTGAGACACAAAATCGCGGTGCCGCCAAAAAACAACACGTTAAACACTAACGCGCGGAGGGTTCTCATTCAGAAACGTCCTTCATACGCCTTTGGTCAATTCCCATTCATATGACCGTCATCTTTGCTGCTTTGTAACAGCTATATTGCAATCGGAAAACGCTGATTGTTCGGGGCTGTGACCCTAGCTGTTCTTGTCTGTGGCATTGGATGCCGAATATTCCTGCGGTGCAGGGGTATTGCCGCCGGGACTTGGCAATACCGGGCGGCCTTCACCTGGTAGCCATTGCAACAACGAGTTCCGCAGGCTGGCAAACATGAATTTGTTATATTCACTGGCGATCAAGGCTGTGCTGCCCGGGAAGCGCCACCAATTTTCGATCTTGACCGTATCGGGAAAGACCGGATGCGGGATGATTTCGACATCAGGCATCAGGCTTTTGAATTCCAGAAGTGATCTTGGCATATGGTAGTTTGCGGTAACGATACGCAGGCTTTTATAGCCTTCATCACGTACCCAGATCGCGGTTTCCAGTGCATTGCCACGGGTGTTTTCCGCGATGTGACCAAGGACGACACAACATGAAATCAGGCGCGGGTCCGATTTTCCAACAGAAAGAAGTTCGTCAACCTCCACCCCGCGATAGACACCGGAAATGAACAGTTTGTCGGCCATGCCATGGGTCAGTAACCGGCGACCTTCGGAAAGCCGTTCACTGCCACCGGTCAGAACCACAATGGCGTCAGTGCGCTGGTTGGGGTTTTCAACGGTGACCGGGATAGAATTGACATACCAGACAAATCCCCCGGCCCACAGAAGACCCAGGATAATCAGGGTTGAAAGCAGGAAGCGAAACCGGCGGAACCGGCGGCGGTGCTGAACACTAAGCGGGGGCTTGCTCATGAATGCGGGCCTTGGTAGCGGTGGGCTGGCATATATTCGGAACTCCTGAGATGGCCAAGGCCATGATCCCAAAAGGGAAGAAGGTCAACAACGGACTATACGAAGCTCCGCTGCGCCTTACAACATCCGGTGTAATACCCGAAGAACGGTGCGGGTGGCTGTGATCCCGGCAACCATTGCAACGATGAAGGGAATGGCAACGATCAGGGCAATGAAGCCCGGGCTTAGAACAAGGGACGGGATCGGCCATCCGGCCCGCAGACCAAGCCACGCAATCAATGCCGAAACCGGAAGGGCGATCAGAAGTCCGATCAACGCACCGAAAAAGGCCAGTCGCTGATTATAGCGCCCGAACTGTTTGGCGATATAGCCATCCTGCGCACCGATCAGATGCAGCAATTCAATGATCCGGTGATGGATCGAAAGACCCGAACGGGTGGCAAATACCACCGACAGAATGGTGGCGCCAAACAGCACGACAATCAGAAGAACAAGGGCAAGTTCGACCGAAAACGCCACATCTGCAATCCGTTCGATCCAGATGCGATGATCATCAAGAACAGCCTCGGGCGCGATGGTGCCCAGCCGGGTTTCAAGAGCATCAAAATTGAAACCGGTTTCAGGGGTGATTTCGATAATGCGCGGTATTGGAAGTTCGCTGACCACTTCATCCGGGCCAAGCCATGGTTCAAGAAGTGCGGCCATGGTGTCGGGACTTAGTTCCTCGATCCGGGAAATGCCGGGCAGGTTTGATATCTCGTCAATGATGGTATCAACCGTTTTCTGAAGGGCTTCTTCGCGTTCGGCCGGGGTGCGATTGGCAAGTTCGGTCGGCGGCACCTGAATGGAAAGGCTGCCTTCGATCTTGCCTGACCATCGACCGACACTGTCATGAAGGGCGGCAAGACCGACAATCGAGAAGGTCAGCAACGCCACCATCAAAGCGACGATACTCGGCAAAAAGCGCGAGGAAGAATCGCTTTCGAGCGGAAGGTGCGATGGTGGTGCGCGAAATGCCATGATCGTCGTTCGGTCCTGTTGATCCGGTTGGTTGGGTCGTTCTGGCTATCAGCTACTATGAGTGACGTCGTGGAGTGTGCCGCCTTCGAGCAGCCACTGGGTATGGCCAAATCGCCTGACCAGTTGGCGGTTATGGGTGGCAATCAGGACAGTCGTGCCCAGTTTGTTCAGTTCTTCGAACAGATACAGCAACCGCATGGCAATGCGGTCATCAACGTTGCCCGTCGGTTCGTCGGCAAGCAGCAGGGCCGGGCGTCCGATGACGGCACGCGCAATAGCAACACGCTGTTGCTGCCCACCCGAAAGACGCGATGGCTGTGCATTGATATGATCCCCCAGTCCGACCCATTCGAGAAGTTCGGTAACGTTCTTTCTGATTTGCAGGTCTTCGACCCCGGCAACACGCAGCGGCAAGGCAACGTTTTCAAATGTGGTCAGATGATTGATCAGGCGGAAATCCTGAAACACGACACCAATCTTGCGGCGAATCGCCGGAAGTTCTTCGCGCGGGATTCGGATATTGTCGCGGCCAAAAATATTGATTTCGCCACGGGTTTGGCGCAACGCCAGATATAGAAGCCGCATCAGGGTCGATTTGCCCGCCCCCGAAGCCCCGGTCAGGAAATGGAAACTGCCACGGCCCAAAGAAAAGTTCAGGTCGCGCAAAATTTCAGGCCCGGATTCGTATCGGACCCCGACATTCCTGAAACTGACAACTTCGGTCAAAATCGGTGCTCCATCTGGCAGGAAGACGGTCTAGCTTGGCGTGCAAAAGAGTAAAAAATCAAGGATTTCCCGATGGTTTGGCGGGGTTGATAACCGCGCCCGCCGTGACGATATCGGAAAAAACCAGATCGGTTTACCCGGTTTTTATATGCTTTCGGATGCCATGTTCGCGCACTTTAGGCAACGTTTAGACACCCAAATCCGGGCAGCTTCTGTTATCTGTGCTTAACAGTCTGTTAAATCGCGGCTATTTACATATAGTGTAATTAACTGCCGACGCGATTGGGGGACCGTTGGTGGTTCAGCTTTATTGCCCCCCATGTTTGATGCCGCTGTCATCGAAATGCCAGGTTTGCAATGATCATTACTTGCCCAGAGTGTTCAAAGAAATACTCAGTTAAAACAGAAGCAATCGGCCCCAAAGGCCGAACCGTGCGCTGTAAAAGCTGCGGCAATAGCTGGCATCAGGATCCTCCGGGGGCAAAGAAGCCTGCGCCTCAACCGGCTGCACCGGAAAATGATCTTCCACCGCCCTTTAATCAGGAAGGGTCGCTTGGTGCTGATTTCAACGAGGACCGGATGGCCGGTGGTCCGATTGATCCGGGCTTTGAAAATGCAGACAGAATTCCCGATCCGCCGCCCATTCCGCAGCAGCTGATTCGCAATAACCCGAAGCCGGAACCTAAAAAGAAAAAAGGTATCATCGGCTGGATCATCTTCCTGGTTCTTATTGGCGGGATCGGTGCGGGTGGCTATTTCGCCAAGGATCAGGTCATCGAAATATGGCCGCCGATTGCCAAGGTCTACGACCTGATCGGGCTTGATGTGCCCCATGTCGGTGAAGGTCTTGATATTCGGGAATTGCCGCCGACCCGTGAAGATGAAGACGGAATTGATGTTCTTGTCGTCCGTGCCGAGATCGTCAATATCAGCGAAGAACCGCGTCCGTTGCCGTATCTGTTGATCGAGCTTCTTGATCCGCTTGATCGTGTGGTACAGCGCAAAAAGGTTCCGCTGGTCTATGACGAATCGAAGGTAACGGCTGGTGCGGAAATGCCGATGGAACAACAGATGTTGCCGGTTGGCGAAAGCATGACGGTCGAAACCAAGATCCGTCGTCCGAACCCGACCGCAACCCGTTTGCAGGTGACCTTCCTTGACCCACGCGAAGCGGTCGAGCCGTAAGGAACCGGGCCCAAACAGATAAAGAAAAGGCAGCGTTTCATCGCTGCCTTTTTTGTTTTGGATCGGGCGTGGCTGGATGATCTCGACCAACCGGATCAGAACCGTTTAAGCAGCCTGTCGATATATTCCTGTTCGATCTGCGGGCGATCCGGGTCGCCGGAACGGCGGCGAAGTTCCTGTATAATCCGCCATGCCCGTTCCAGGGTGTTCACATCGGGAATGGTCGTGGTGCCATCCCCCCCAACTGGACGACCCAGTGGATCGCGTCGTCCAGACCCTTCGAGTTCTTCAAGCATCGGGGACATCTGACTCAGCCCTTCAAGCGCGCGGCTGATTTCGCCAATACCCTGTTGCAGGGCGTCCATGGCCTGTCTTTGAAGTTGCAGGGCCTCGTGGGATCGATTGTGCCCAAGCGCCTCTGCTGCGCCGCGCATCGCGTCTATGACCGTATTCATACCGCTGACATCGCCAAACTGGTTGATGCCGGGGCTGTTCATGATTTCGCGGGCATCATCGGCAAGGCCCTGTTGCTGATTGGCGCGTGGAACGGGCCCGGATTGCGCCGATGAATTGTCCCCCTGATTCATCAGATCCTGTTGTCGGCGGGCAAGATCGCGCATGCCATCAAGCATGTCTCGCAAGGTCGATGTGATATCCATGCCGCCTTCACCGGTCGTCACCTGCATGTTTTCGACAAGTTCGCGCAACCGGTCGATCAGTTGACGGGCCTGATCACGTGCGCCGGCACGCATCAGGGCATCGATCTGATCAATGATCCGTGACAGGTCCTGTTGTTCAAGGGTTGCCGATGCTTCGGGTTGGTCTTCGCCTACTTGCGGGCTCTCGCGGGTCAGGGCGGCAAGATATTCATTCAGGGCCTGACGGTATTCGTCGATCAGGCGGGCAATCTCGCCTTCGGTAATGTCCGGGTTTTTAAGGGCCTCAAGCAGGCGTTCTTCGGCTTCCATCAGGTTGCGTTCTGCAATGCCGTAACTGCCGCGCTCGATTTCCTCGGCGATATGCCAAAGAAGTCCTGCCACATTTTGATGGACATCACGATTGTCGAGATTGGCGGCAAGCCGGTTTTCAGCAACCGACAGGGCAAGGAACACACCGATATGGCCATTGAAGGCCTGCGGGGCATAGAGGATCGGTAACATTGCCTGATGCAGTTCAAGTGCCCGGGCCGGATACCGCAACAATCCGCGACGGATCGCGATCAGTTTCTGGGCCACCGGATGTTTGAACTCGCGTTCGGGCAACATCAGCGAACGGATATCACTTTGATTGAGCTGACCGGCATTGTCCTTGGAATGCATCTGGATATTGACCGGAAGCCCGGCCCAGGGGTGGGCAACAAGATCAAGGAAGCGGGGGCCTTCAATGCGGGTCGGCATTGCGGTTTCGCGAATATCTTCGCCGCGAATATCAATCACGATCTGATCAATTGGCCCGTATTGATCAAGAGAGCCATCATCGGGTGCCGGGGTGATGACAAGATCAAGAGATGCAAGGCCATAGTCATCAGTGGCAACATAATCCAGCCGGACATGATCGCGCCGGGTTATGGCAGGCGAGCTGACAAAGGAAAGGTTCGGCGCTTCGTCCGGGACCAGCTCGATATTAAGCGTCAGCCGGTCATTCCCCCAAACCGATATGCGCCACTGGCCGGATTGCGCGATATTGGTCGACAGGACATAGCTGTCTTCGCTGCTTTCGGTGAAGCCACGTTCTCCGTCCGGGGCGGTTAATGTCGGCTTCCAGATACTGGAAATACTGCCATCCAGTGTCGATCCAACCGGAACCTGTACCGAAATGACATCACTTTGCGGAGCAGAAGCTGTCCCATCAGAGGAAGAGGGGGCATTTTCGGTGCTGATCGCGGCAAAGCGCAGAACCCGTGGAACCTGTCCGGTATAGGCAGGCGGCGTAACCCACAGGGTTGCGCTGAAATCAGCCGCGCCGAGCCTTTGCAACGGACTGAATGCCTTGGAAAAGCGCTCGGAGATATGGTCATGTCCGGCGAGCAATCCGACAAAGATAAGAAGAACCGGGATGGCCGTCAGTCCAAACCGGTCAATGCGGGTAATTGCCGGGGCGGGTAGCGGCGTACGCAGATCGGCAAGCGCCTTTTCATGCAGGCCCAACTGGCGTTGCCACAGATAACTGGTCAGCGGGTCCGATGTTTCATGAATGTGGTCTTCAAGGCTTTGCAGCGGGTTATTCTTAAGGCCGTTTTCCCGTTCCAGACGGTTCAGGATGTCATGACGGGTCGGCCAGCGAAAATTCCGCCATGGTGATAAAAACCCGATCATCGCCGTCACCGACAATACCGACAGCAACATAATATGCCCGGTCGCAGGCAGGAATTCGAATGTCCCGGTCAAGACCAGCCCGGCCGTCAGTAACGCAATTGACAGAAACGGGATCAGACAGGGCCATACCGCTTCCCAAATCAGAACCATGCGCGTCCTGCACACATGGCCTTCCATTTCGGGATAGGGTGGTATCAGTGACATGCGACTGGCGGCCCCGGATTGTCGATATGTTGCAACATTATGGTGCAACGCGTTCCCTTTAAAACTTGGGGTTTCGCGGTGTCGGGTCAAGCTATTCGATGTGTGGAGACGAAATAAAAAAGGTGGTCCGCAAGGTACGGACCACCTGAAAATCTTTTATGGGCGCTTTCTGACAGCTTATTCGTTGCCGAGCCAGGCCGGGATCTGATCCATATTGATCAGCTGATCAATTTCCTGACGCGGGCGAACAATCGCGAAATTGTTGCCTTTGACCAGAACTTCCGGGGTCAGCGCACGGGTGTTGTAGGTCGACGACATCACCGCGCCATAGGCACCTGCCGACATGACAGCGACCAGATCACCTGCCTTAAGGTCGTCAGGAAGCTTGCGATCCTTGCCAAAGGTGTCGCCGGTTTCGCAAACCGGACCAACCACATCAACGGTCGCCTGCACGTCATCTTCGCCTTGTTCATCAACCGGGATGATTTCGTGATAGGCGCTGTAAAGTGTCGGGCGGATCAGGTCATTCATCGCCGCATCAAGGATGACGAAACGTTTGGCTTCGCCGTCTTTGATGTACATGACGCGCGATACCATGATGCCGGCATTTCCGGCAATCAGGCGGCCCGGTTCAAGGGTGATGTGGCAACCAAGATGACCAACCGTTTCGCGAACCATCTGCCCATAGGCATCGGGAAGCGGTGGTGTTTCACCCTGATAGGCAATGCCAAGACCGCCACCAAGGTCAAGATTGCGAATGTGGATGCCTTCTTCGCGAAGCTGCTCGACCAGACCGGCAAGGCGGGTAAATGCCTCGCGGAACGGGGTAAGGTCGGTCAGTTGCGAACCGATATGCATGGCAATGCCGGTGACTTCGATGCCATCCATTGCCGCTGCATCGCGGTAAACTTCAATCGCGCGGGTCCAGTCGATGCCAAATTTGTTTTCGGCCTTGCCGGTAGCGATCTTTTCGTGGGTTTTGGCATCAACATGCGGGTTGATGCGAAGCGCGATGCGCGCCTTTTTGCCCATCTCGATGGCTACGCGGTTCAGTTCGACGAGTTCCGGGATGCTTTCGACATTGATCTGGGCAATATCGGCATCAAGGGCCTCGCGCATTTCGGCATCGGCCTTGCCAACACCTGAAAAGATGATCTTGGCAGGATCAATACCGGCACGCAGGGCGCGGCGCATTTCCCCAACCGATACCACATCGGCACCGGCACCAAGATTGCCAAGGGTCTTCAGGACCGCCTGGTTGGAGTTTGCCTTGACCGCAAAGCAGACAGTGGCATCAAGGCCTTCGAATGCATCGGCATAGACATTGTAATGACGTTCAAGCGTCGCCGTGGAATAGCAGAAAAACGGCGTGCCGACTTTGTCTGCCATCTCGCTGATCGAGACACCTTCGGCGTGAAGCACGCCATCAATATATTCAAAATGGTTCATTTCGCGGGGTAGTCCCTTGGATATTCGTTGCCTTTTTCGGTCGGCGGTTCAAGCGGGCCTTTTTTGCCGCATGCCGCAACCGAAAGACCCAGCATGATTGCCAGCGTGAAAACGGTACTGCGTTTCAGCAAGGATGCGGTCATTTCAAAAACCTTTCCTTTGCAGCCTTGACCGATTCCTTGACGCGAACCGGTGCCGTTCCGCCAAAGCTTTGACGGGCAGCAACCGATGCTTCGACCGTCAGGACGTCATAAACTGCATTGGTGATTTTCGGCTCGATCCCCTGAAGATCTTCCAGCGGAAGCTGATCAAGGTCGCACCCCTTGGATTCTGCCAGTTTCACGGTTGCACCAACCACATGGTGGGCTTCGCGGAACGGCATACCAAGTTCAGCCACAAGCCAGTCTGCAAGGTCGGTCGCGGTGGTGTAACCGGCCCCGGCAGCAGCGCGCATGTTATCGGCATGGACCTTCATATCGGCAACCATGCCGGTCATGGCCGCAACGCACAGACCAAGGTGGTCATGGGCCTCAAAGACCGGTTCCTTGTCTTCCTGCATGTCTTTTGAATAGGCCAGCGGAAGGCCCTTCATCGACAGCATCAAAGAGTTATAGCAACCAACAATACGGCCGATTTTCGAACGGATCAGTTCGGCGGCATCCGGGTTCCGTTTCTGCGGCATGATCGACGAGCCGGTCGAAAACTTGTCGGACATGCCGATAAAGCGGAACTGTGCCGAACACCAGATGACCATTTCTTCGGCCAGACGCGACAGATGCATGGCAGCAATCGAGGCAGCGTTCAGGTATTCCAGCGCAAAGTCACGATCCGACACCGCATCAAGCGAGTTCGCGGTCGGGCGATCAAAGCCAAGCGCGCTTGCTGTCATATGACGGTCAATCGGATAAGGCGTCCCGGCAAGGGCGGCCGAACCCAGCGGGTTTTCATTCACGCGCGTGCGACAATCGGCGACGCGACCACGGTCACGACCAAACATCTCGACATAGGCCAGAAGATGGTGGCCAAAGGTCACCGGCTGGGCTGCTTGAAGATGGGTGAAGCCCGGCATGATGGTTTCCGCATGGGTTTCTGCCTGCGAAATCAGGGCGTCCTGAAGGCCCTTCAGACCGGCTTCCAGATCGGCAAGGGCAACGTCGCGAACCCAAAGCTTGAAGTCGGTTGCGACCTGGTCGTTACGCGAACGTGCGGTGTGAAGGCGACCGGCTGCCGGACCGATAAGGTCGCGCAGGCGGCTTTCGACGTTCATGTGAATATCTTCAAGCGCGCTTGAGAAGTTGAACTGACCGCTCTCGATTTCTTGAAGGATCTGGTCTAGACCATTGGTTATCTTTTCGCCATCTTCTGCGGGAATGATGTTCTGCTTGACCAGCATCGCGCAGTGGGCTTTGGAACCCTGGATGTCCTGGGCGTAAAGGCGTTTGTCAAAGCCGATGGAAGCATTGATTTCTTCCATGATGGCTGACGGGCCTGCTTCAAAGCGACCTCCCCACAGGGAGTTGGCGTTTTTCTGGTCGGTGGCGTTTTGATCGGTCATTTTGATCCGCAGTCTTGGAAAGGTTGGGTATTGTGAAGGCATTGCTTCGTTACGTAAAACTTGGCGTGATTGTCGCCATATCGGGCATTTATGCAACCCCTGCCTTTGCAGATACGCAATTCCCGCAAGAACTTTCAAAGATGGTTGTCCCATCTGATGGCGGTTCTTTGCCCGAAGGCGTAACATTTGTCGATGAAAATGATCAGGAAATTGCGCTTAACAGCCTGAAAGGACAGGTTGTTCTGGTTAATCTGTGGGCGACATGGTGCGTGCCATGCGTCAAGGAGATGCCGGAACTTGACCGGTTGGCTGCCGAGATGGATGGCAAACCGTTCCGTCTTTTGGCTCTTAGTCAGGATCGGGGTGGTGCGGCGGCCGTTACGGAATTCTTTGAAAAGAATGGAATCGAGAACCTGGATGTTGTTCTTGATCCGCGCGGCGCAACCGCGCGCAAGATGGGCGCGCGCGGCCTTCCGACCAGCTTTGTGATTGATGCCAATGGTGTGGTTCGCGGCAAGCTTGAAGGCATCGCACTTTGGGATGCGCCCGATGTCATTACCTATTTCAACGACCTGATTGATCAGGCGTCCTGAGGAAATTCAAAGCTGCTTTCCTAGTGCCCTGTTTCGATCAGTGACAGGACCTGTTCGATGTTTGGTGCCGCGTCGGCTGCGCCATTACGGGTGGTGGCAAGCGCACCTGTCGCACAGGCAAAGCGTACCGCATCGGGTAAGGGCTGCCCGCCATGCAGGGCCACGGCAAGGCCTGCATTAAAGCAATCTCCGGCGGCAACGGTGTCAATTGCATCGACGGTAAAGGACGGGATCATGCCTGTCTCGCCGCCAGACGAGTAATAGGCCCCCTTGCTGCCCATTTTAATGATCACGGTTTCAGGCCCCATTTCATGCAGGATGGCGGCTGCTTTGACTGCTGATTCTATATCAACCGGATCAATGCCGGTAATGGCCCGACATTCGCTGTTATTGGGGGTGACGATATGGGTCAGGGCCAACAGATCGCGCATGACCATGTGATCCTGAACCGGGGCAGGGTCAAGGATGACCTTGGCGTTGCCTTCGCGGGCATATTTGATGGCGCAATCAACCGCGACCACAGGACATTCAAGCTGCAACAGCAAATAGTCGCAATTGCGCAAATGGTCCTGTTTTTCATGAAGGTCGGCTCGGGTCATCGTCATGTTGGCCCCACCAACAACGGTGATCATGTTTTCAGCGGATTCATCAATCGAGATTAATGCCATTCCGGTCTGTGCTGCGTCAGCAATGATCAAATGATTGGTATCCATGCCATCAGAAGCCAGACTTTCAATCAACTGCCGTCCAAGCGCATCATCGCCAATCTTCGAAATAAAGATCGGTTGAACGCCCAGCCGGGCAACAGCAAGTGCCTGATTGCAGCCCTTGCCACCAGGACCGGATATGTATCCCTTGGACAGGACGGTTTGACCGGGTTGGGGCAGCTTCGCAACACGGGCTGCAAAATCAATGTTCGAACTTCCGACGACGACAATACTCATGACCTATCCAAATGGCAGAAAACTAATACTCATACTAATATTGGTACCAGATCAGTGGTTTAAAGAAGGTTTCGGATCAAAACAGGATATTACGATTAAAAAATATTGATGCCGCTGTTTGACGGCAAAGCGGGAAGGATCCAAAGACGGGGATGTTTTCAGGACGGGGTAAATTCTTCTGCAAGAGCGGTGTAAACGCGGCGGAATTTTGCAAATCGTGGCTGATAGGATTCATGGCGGGACATATCGGGTTCGATGACTTCCTCGATCACAGGTTTCTGGCAGACTTCCTCGACGCTTTCCTGACCCAGTGCCAATCGCGCCAGTCGCGCCGCACCAAACGCCGGTCCCTTCGCCGCGCCTTGATAACGGGCGAGGGGACCACCCATGATGTCAGAAATAAGCTGTGTCCAGTATCGGCTGCGCGCACCGCCACCAATCACACCGGGTAATGCACAACGTGTTCCGGCGGCGTGCAGGCGTGATTGCGCGTCTGAAAGGGCAAAAGCGACACCTTCAAGAGCCGATTGAACCAGTGTTTCGCGTGATGTGTCACTGCCAAGCCCGAAAAATACTCCGCGTGCATAAGGATTGTTGTGCGGCGTACGTTCACCGTTCAGATAAGGCAGGAACAAAATATCCGACGGCGCATGATGGTGTGCTTCCACCCGATCAAGCAGGGCACCGATATCACTTTCACCCAAAAGCTTTGCCGCCCATTGCAGGCAACTTGCACCGTTCAGCAGCACCGCCATCTGGAACCAGTGGCCGGGAATGGCATGGGTAAAGCTGTGCAGCAATTCTTCGGGCTTCGGGCGATATTTGTCGGACGCGACAAATATCTGGGATGAGGTGCCAAGCGAGATAAAGCCATCGCCATGGCGTACAGCCCCGACACCAATACCACCCGTGGCCGCATCGCCGCCACCACCGGCAATGATGGTTCCGGGTTTTATGCCCCAGCGATTGGCCAATTCGGCGCGCAGGGTGCCTGCAATGTTTGACCCCTCAACCAGGGTCGGAAGTTGATTCATCGAAATATCGCAGGCGGCAACAGCCTGTTCGTTCCAGTCGCGTTGTGCTTCATCAAGCCACAATGTACCTGCGGCATCCGACATTTCGGTGATCTTTTCCCCGGAAAGGCAAAAGCGAATGTAATCCTTGGGCAGCAAGATGGTTTTGATCTTTGTAAACAGGTCAGGTTCGTGTTTGCGAAGCCAGATCATTTTGGGTGCAGTCATGCCCGGCATGGTGGCGACACCGGCCCGATAGCCCAAATCCGGCAGCAGGGCATCAAGCTCGTCACATTCCTGTTTGGCGCGTCCGTCATTCCACAAGATCGCGGGACGCAGCGGTCGATCATGCACATCAAGCAGTGTCGCGCCATGCATCTGGCCTGACAGGCCGATGGCACGGGTGGCTGCGATGGCCGTCGGGTTCTGGCGATGGAGTTCATCAATGGCGCGAAGGGTGGCATTCCACCAGTCGGACGGGTTCTGTTCGCTCCAGAACGGGTGGGGATTGGAAACAGACAAAGGAACATCTGTCTCGGCAATCGTCGCCGAGTTTTCGTCAATCAACAGGGCCTTGACGGCCGATGTGCCGACATCAATCCCGAGAAACATTTCGGACGGCCTCCAGACTTCTTTTTCCTTCAGTCCCGGCATCACATTTGTGCGGGTTGGATTTTCCTGTATTCCAGATGTTTGGCCGTCTGATTGCAACAAAAAAAGCCGCTGAAGATTTCAGCGGCTTTAATTTGAAAATGCGAATGTTTTAAAGCAGCCCCTAGCGGGTCGGGACCGGCTCGTCACCGCTATAGTCATAGAAGCCGCGGCCAACCTTGCGGCCAAGCCAACCGGCTTCGACATATTTGACCAGAAGCGGGCAAGGGCGATACTTGGTATCTGCCAGACCGTCATGCAGGACATGCATGATCGAAAGACAGGTATCCAGACCGATAAAGTCAGCCAGTTGCAGCGGGCCCATCGGATGGTTCGCACCCAGACGCAATGCCGTGTCGATGGATTCGACGTTACCCACACCTTCATAAAGGGTGTAGATCGCCTCGTTGATCATCGGCAGAAGGATACGGTTGACGATGAAGGCCGGGAAGTCTTCGGCGCTTGCCGTGTCTTTGCCCAGTTTCTTGGTCAGTTCATGAATGGTGCGATAGGTGGTCTCGTCCGTGGCAATACCACGGATCAGTTCCACCAGCTTCATCAGCGGCACCGGATTCATGAAGTGCATCCCCATGAACTTCGCCGGGCGATCGGTATAGGATGCCAGACGGGTCACCGAGATCGAGGAAGTGTTGGTCGCGATGATGGCTTCGGGGCCAAGAACTGGGCAAAGAGCCTTGAAGATCTGTTTCTTGATCTCTTCGTTCTCGGTTGCCGCTTCGATCACCAGATCACAATCCGAAAGGAAGGAGTATTCCGTTCCGGTTGAGATATGTGCAAGTGCAGCATCTTTTTGCGCTGCGGTAATCAGCTCTTTCTTGACCTGACGGTCCATGTTCTTGTCCATCACGCCGATGGCCTTATCAAGGGCATCCTGCGAGATGTCGAGAATTCGGACGTCGTAACCGGCAAGGGCGACCACATGCGCAATGCCATTGCCCATTTGACCGGCGCCAATTACGCCAATGGTTTTAATATCTTCCAACGAAGCCATTTGTTCCCCACTCGTCCCCTAGGGTCAAAACAACAGAATTCATTGCTTTGACCCTAATAGGGATCAGATTATTTGTCGAGTTCACTCGCCAGAGCGGGAAGGGCTTCGAACAGGTCACCGACAAGGCCGTAATCCGCCACCGAGAAGATCGGTGCTTCTTCGTCCTTGTTGATTGCGACAATGACCTTGCTGTCCTTCATGCCGGCAAGGTGCTGAATAGCACCCGAAATGCCTACAGCAATGTATAGCTGCGGTGCAACAACTTTGCCGGTCTGGCCGACCTGCCAGTCGTTCGGAGCATACCCGGCATCAACCGCAGCGCGCGAAGCGCCAATAGCTGCACCGAGTTTGTCGGCAATCGGTTCGATCAGGTGGAAGTTTTCACCCGAACCCATGCCGCGACCGCCGGAAATGACAACGCTTGCGGCGGTGAGTTCCGGGCGTTCCGACTCGGTCAGTTCCTGGCCAACGAAGCTGGACTTGCCGGCATCGGCAACAACAGCAACATCTTCGATGGCAGCAGAACCGCCTTCGGCAGCAACCGGATCAAAGCCCGTGGTACGAACGGTGATCAGTTTGAGTGCGTCGGTCGACTGCACGGTTGCCAGTGCGTTACCGGCATAAATCGGACGAACAAAGGTATCGGCACTTTCGACATCGGTGATGTCAGAAATCTGTGCGACGTCTTTCAATGCTGCTACGCGCGGCATGAAGTTCTTGCCCGAGGTCGAAGCCGGAACCAGAACATGGCTGTAACCATCAGCAAGTTCGGTGACGAGGCCTGCAATGTTCTCGGCCAGGAAGTGGCCATATGCTGCATTGTCTGCAACCAGAACCTTGGAAACACCGGCAACCTTGGCAGCTGCGTCTGCAACACCACGGCAATTTTCACCAGCAACGAGGACAGTAATGTCGCCACCGATCTTCTGGGCAGCGGCAACGGTGTTAAGCGTGCCTGCCTTCAGTTCGGTATTGTCGTGTTCGGCAATAACAAGAATGCTCATTTTATTGATCCCCGCTTAGATTACTTTTGCTTCGTTGCGGAGCTTGTCGACAAGCTCTGCGACGTCGGCAACTTTGACACCTGCCTGACGTGCCGGCGGTTCCGTCACTTTCAGGGTTTTCAGGCGCGGCGCGGTATCAACACCAAGGTCGGCCGGGCTCAGGGTGTCGAGCGGCTTTTTCTTGGCTTTCATGATGTTTGGCAGCGACGCATAACGCGGCTCATTGAGGCGCAGGTCGGTGGTGACGATCGCCGGAAGGTCAAGCTTGACGGTTTCAAGGCCGCCATCGACTTCACGGGTAACGTCAAGTTTGCCATCAGCAATGGCAACTTTGGATGCGAAAGTACCCTGCGGCCAATCCAGCAAAGCAGCCAGCATCTGGCCAGTCTGGTTGGCGTCATCGTCAATCGCCTGTTTACCGAGGATCACAAGATCCGGGTTTTCTTTGGCGACGACTTCTTTCAGGAGTTTTGCAACGGCAAGCGGCTGCAGCTCATCCTCGGTTTCGACCAGAATGCCGCGATCGGCACCCATGGCAAGGGCGGTGCGCAGGGTCTCCTGGCACTGTTTAACGCCGAGCGATACAGCAACCACTTCGGTCGCAGTACCTGCTTCTTTGAGGCGGACAGCCTCTTCAACGGCGATTTCGTCAAACGGGTTCATGGACATTTTGACGTTGTTCAATTCAACGCCAGACTGGTCCTGTTTGACTCGGATCTTGACGTTGTAATCCACAACGCGCTTAACGGCGACAAGAACCTTCATGACAGACCTGTTCGTTTTTGTTGTCGAAACTATGGGCTTTCTGCTCCCTGCCAAGGCAGTTTGCTGCGGCCCGCATGTTACTGTTTTCCCCGCGATGCACAATAGGGGGTGCTTCGCAGGTTGTCAATTTACGTAAAGAGGTTGACGTTAACGATAACTTCTTTACTGAGATTTTGATGCCCTTCTCAACCTTGATACGGCACAAATCCGCCGATTAACAGGGTTTTATCCAATTATTTTTCGTTACCGTGTCAGGCCGGGTTGCCACAAAATGTCGTCCTTGCCGCCGTTATTTGCGTGTCGGGCAAGGACAAACATGTGATCTGACAGTCTGTTGATATAGCGTACGCACTCCGGATTGATGGCTTCGATCCCGGCCAGTTCAACAATAAGACGTTCGGCGCGACGCGATACAGTACGCGCAACATGAAGCTGCGCAGACAGTGCGCTGCCACCCGGAAGGACAAAGGATTTCAACGGGTCCAAGCCGGCATTGATCTGATCAATTTCCTGTTCGAGGCGTTCTGTCTGTTTGGCAATGATCCGCAGGGCCGGTTGTTCGGGGTTGTCGTCACTGCCATCGCCAGGCGTGCACAGGTCTGCGCCCAGATCGAAAAGATCATTCTGGATTCGGGCCAGCATTGCATCAACTTCGCCTTCGGCATGAAGGCGGGCAACGCCGATCACGGAATTGGTTTCGTCAACGGTGCCATATGCCTCGACACGCACAGAGTTTTTGGGAACGCGGGTGCCATTGCCAAGGGCGGTTTTACCCTTGTCGCCGGATTTTGTGTAAATGCGGGTGAGTTGAACCATCTGTCGTCCGATATCCAATTCAGGTGGGAGAATGTGCGGGGCTTATTTGCCAAGTGCCATCATCGACAAAATAAACAGCAGCAACAAGGCGACGGCCTGAAGCAATACGCGCAATTGCATCAATTTGTTGGACTTGCGGGCATCCTTGCCGCGCGCCATCGAAATGATGCCCAGTACCAGAACGACTGCCACGGCACCCATCGCCAGCAGCACGCCAATCTGAAGAAATGCAGCCATCTTTGTTCTTCCCTGTTGTTGCCTTCGAATTTATCCCGCGGCCAGGGTCGTGCAACCGGGGTGCAGGCATTTCGCGAAGGTCTGATTTTTTAAACTTGGTTCCGAGGGGTGTCATGCTGCGTCAAACTGTTGGCGCAGGCAACCGCAGATGGGAGTTTTTCGGTTTTATTCGATGCTTTTACTGTCATGGGCAAAGTCGCGGCGATCAATTTTGAATTTCTTGATACGCGATGCCAGTGTTGTTGGTTTGATATCAAGCAGCGTTGCCGCACCGTTACTCCCGAAAATTTTGCCGCGTGTTTCGGTCAGGGCGCGAATGATATTGTCATATTCGCTTTGACGCAGTTCTTCGCGGGTCAGGATCGATTTGATTGGTGCGGGTGTGGGGGCGGGTTTTGGTGCGGGCGGCTTTTTGCTGGTGCTGAAATCGGGCAGGTCGAAATGCAGCTTGCCGTCATGGGCCAGAATGGCAGCCCGTTCGATCACGTTTTCAAGTTCACGGGCATTACCCGGCCAGCCATAATTTTGCAGGACATGAACCTGTCCCTTGGTCAGTGTCGGTTGGGCAATGTTGAGGCGCTGACAGATATTGCGCAGGAAATGGGCGGCAAGTGGCGGAATGTCATCGGGTCGTTCGCGTAAAGGTCGGCATTCAATCGGAAAGACATTCAGTCTGAAATAAAGGTCTTCGCGAAAACGTCCCTGACGGACTTCTTCCTTAAGGTCGCGGTTGGTCGCGGCAATCAGGCGCACATTGACTTCACGTGTGCGTTCCTCGCCAATGCGTTCAAACTTCTGATCTTGTAGGACGCGCAACAACTTGCCCTGAAGTTCGAGCGGGATTTCACCGACTTCATCGAGGAACAGGGTGCCGCCATCTGCCAACTCGAACCGTCCGACGCGGTCGCGGATCGCGCCGGTAAAGGCCCCGCGGACATGGCCGAAAAATTCACTTTCAAACAGTTCATGCGGGATGGCCGCACAGTTCACGCGGACAAGAACGCGATCGGACCGTGTGCTGGCCTGATGGATGGCGCGTGCAATCAGTTCCTTGCCGGTTCCTGATTCCCCGGTAATCAGAACGTTGGCATCGGTCGGGGCAACAAGATCAATCTGTTTAAGGGCGCCCTGAATGGCATCGGATTGCCCAATGATTTCATGGTGGTTGTTGGTCGACAGGATTTCTTCCTGAAGATAGGCGTTTTCAAGTTCCAGTCGTTCGCGCAGTCGGTCGACTTCGGCCAGGGCGATATGCAGTTTTTCCTCGGCGATTTTACGTTCGGTAATATCGCGGAAGACAATGACCGCGCCGATGACAAGGCCATGGTCACGGATTGGGGTCGATGTGTATTCAACCCGGATCGGTTTGCCATCGCTGCGCCAGAAGACTTCATCATCCACACGTCGCACGATGCCTTCGCGAAAGGCGTTGTAAATCGGGCATTGCGCCGCGTGATAGGGTTCGCCATCAACATGGGAATGGTGAATGATCGAATGAATTTCCCTGCCCACCAGTTCCTCTGCCGTCCAGCCCAGCATACGTTCGGCCGCCGGATTGACAAAGGTGGTGACGCCATCGGAATTCACGCCATAAATCCCTTCGCCCGCAGCGCCCAGAATCAACTGGTTTTCGCGCTCGATCTCGCGAAAGAACCGTTCGGCGCGCCGCCATTCCGATATGCCTTCGCGCAGATAATCATCGGCCTCGGAATCGACATCGCGGCGGTGGCGTGCATCAAGGTCCGAGATGGTGACAGTCAGGTATTCTTCATCATCAAGAATGATGGCGCGGGCTTCGTGTTCAAGTTTCAGTTCGGTTCCGTCCGGGCGGGTCAAATCCAACCCGCGGGTCCATGCAAAACCGTGATAAAGGGCGGCCTGGCTAAAGACGACAAGGCTGGGTACTTGCCCCTTGTGCAGCGCACTCATCCGCGATGATTTCAACTCGTCAATGCTGCGTCCCAGAAGCTTTGCTGCGGCCTCGTTGGCAAAGATAATGCTGTCGGTTTTGGGGTGCACCAGAATTGTCGGATGCGTATGCGCCAGCAAAGCTTGCAGGTGCAGTGACTCCAAAGACCTTGAAACAGATTGATTTACGTCGTGGTTCATTTGTATTTCCTACGATAATTCGTAGTTGTGATTACGAATTATCGTAAATTACGATTTTTCGTATATGGCAAGGTTGCCTGCTGTTTTGCCAAGAGTCCAGCGTTTTCAACGAAAATACCGCAATGCAATAAACTGGCACGCCCGTTGCTGATACCCCGACTGAATATCTGGTGCTGTCAAACGACGGCGTAACAAAACAGGGGGTGATCAAATGTCAGTCAAAAGTCTGGGTGATCCATTTAGCGGCGATACCGACCTGCGTCATAGCAAGTCCTGTGGCTGCGATGCTTGTGCATCAAGCGGTGGGCATAAACATGCTGAACATGATCATGGCGTAAAACACGATCTGGCGTCGATGCCGGCACATAGCGATATGGCCGCGAAGGCACCGGAAAGCAGCGAAGAAATCCTTGATCGTGCCATCGACAGCGCGATTGTCCGCTCGGTTTTCGGGCACAATGAAATTTCGCGTCGTTCCTTTGCCAAGATGGTTGGTGGCAGCACCATGATGGCGGCATTGGCATCGGTCCTGCCAATTGACAAGGTCAAGGCAGCCATTCTTGATGATCTTGGCACGCCGGAAAAATCGAAACTTAATATCGGCTTTGTTCCGATCACCTGCGCGACGCCGATTATCATGGCGCAGCCGATGGGTTTTTATGAAAAATACGGTCTTGATGTTGATGTCATCAAAACCGCTGGCTGGGCGGTGGCCCGTGACAAGTCATTGAATAATGAATATGACGCGTCGCACATGCTGACCCCGATGCCGTTGGCGATTTCGATGGGGGCCGGATCAACCGCAACTCCGTTCCTGATGCCCGCGGTTGAAAACATCAACGGTCAGGCCATCGTTCTGCACAATGACCATCTTGATAAGCGCGATCCAAAACAGTGGAAAGGCTTCAAGTTTGGTGTGCCGTTCGAATATTCGATGCACAACTTCCTGCTGCGTTACTATGTCGCGGAACATGGTCTGGACCCGGATAAAGACATCCAGATTCGCGTTGTTCCGCCGCCCGAGATGGTCGCAAACCTGCGTGCTGGTAACCTTGATGGTTATCTGTCACCCGATCCGTTCAACCAGCGTGCGGTTTGGGAAAAAATCGGCTTCCTGCACACCCTGACCAAGGATATCTGGGAAGGCCATCCGTGCTGTGCATTTGCATGTTCCAAGGCATTTTCCGAAGAACTGCCAAACACCTATGGCGCGCTTCTGAAATCGATTGTTGATGCGACCCAATACGCAGCCAAACCGGAAAACCGCAAGGAAATCTCGGCGGCGATTGCGCCGGCCAACTATCTGAACCAGCCGGTTCCGGTGATCGAACAGGTCCTGACCGGTCGTTATGCCGATGGTCTGGGCGAAGTTAAAAACGTTCCTGATCGCATCGATTTCGATCCGTTCCCGTGGCATTCGATGGGCGTCTGGATTTTGACCCAGATGAAGCGCTGGGGCTATATCGAAGGCGATATCGATTACAAGAAAATCGCCGAAGAAGTCTATGTCGCGACCGATTGTGCCAAGGTGATGAAAGACCTTGGATATGAGGCTCCGACTTCGACCTATAAAAGCTATACGATCATGGGCAAGACCTTTGATCCCGATCAGCCCGAAGCCTATGTCAACAGCTTTGCGATTGGCAAAGGGGTAAGCTGATATGCTGGCATCCTTGAATGCCAGGGCTTTGGTTTTGTCACTCGTGCTATTGGCGGTCTTCCTTGGCCTTTGGGAGGCCGCCAGCCCGAAGCAAAATCTTTCTGGCGAACTTACCGAATATGAACTTCTGATGGGCGGGGCAGAGCCCAAGGCAGCCGTGCCACCGCCCTCGGCAGTGATCGGCAAGGCGTGGGAAGAACTCAGCAATCCTTTCTATGATGCAGGCCCCAACGACAAGGGGATTGGCATCCAGATCGGTTATTCGCTGTATCGTGTTCTGACCGGCTATTTCCTTGCCGCCGCACTTGCCATTCCGATCGGTTTTCTGATCGGGATGTCGCCCCTGATGTATAAGGCGCTTGATCCCTTTATTCAGGTGCTTAGACCGATCTCGCCTTTGGCGTGGATGCCCTTGGCACTGTTCGTCATTCAGGACAGCCAGGCATCGGCAATCTTTGTCATCTTCATCTGTTCGATCTGGCCGATGCTGATCAATACCGCATTTGGTGTCGCCGGGGTGCGCAAGGACTGGGTCAATGTGGCGCGAACCCACGAACTTGGGGCGTTCAAAACGGCATGGATTGTCATTCTTCCGGCGGCAGCCCCGACCATTTTGACCGGAATGCGCATTTCCATCGGGATTGCATGGCTGGTGATTGTCGCAGCCGAGATGCTCGTCGGTGGAACCGGCATTGGCTACTACGTCTGGAACGAATGGAACAACCTTGATCTGACCAGTGTTGTGTTCTCGATCCTGATGATCGGTCTGGTCGGCATGTTGCTTGATACCGCATTCGCCTATTGCGCACGTCTTGTGCAGTACCAGGAATAAGGAGACCTGATATGTCGACGCCATTCCTGAGCGTACAAAATCTTACCAAACGTTTTCAGGCCCCCAAGGGTGGGGAAAGCCTGACGGTGTTTGAAAACGTCAATCTTGGCATCGAAAAGGGCGAGTTTGTTTGCATCATCGGCCATTCCGGCTGTGGCAAATCAACGATCCTGAACATTCTTGCAGGTCTGGACGAACCCAGCGACGGCGCTGTCATCATGAATGGCAAGGAGGTCTCTGGCCCAAGTCTGGATCGCGGGATCGTGTTTCAGAACTATTCCCTGCTGCCCTGGCTTTCAGCACTCAAGAACGTCACCTTTGCCGTTCAGGCACGTTACAAGTCCTGGAGCAAGAAGCAGGTTCACGATCATTCGATGAAATATCTCGAATTGGTCGGTCTTGCGGGTGGGGCAGAACTGCGCAAGCCTTCGCAACTGTCTGGCGGGATGCGCCAGCGTGTGTCGATTGCACGTGCCTTTGCGATCCAGCCGGAATTGCTTTTGCTCGATGAGCCATTCGGTGCGCTTGATGCGCTGACCCGTGGCAGTATTCAGGATGAACTGATCCGGATTTGGTCGGGGTCTGATCAGACGGTCTTTATGATCACCCATGATGTTGACGAAGCCATCCTGCTTGCGGACCGCATCCTGTTGATGACCAACGGTCCCTATGCCCGGGTTGCAGAATCCGTTCAGGTCGAAATCGAGCGTCCGCGCGAACGGGCCAACATTATCCATCATCCCGATTACTACGATATCCGAAATCATCTGGTCGAGTTCCTTGCCAAACGGTCACGTGAACTTGCCGGAAAACAGGATGGTGACACGCAAGCTGCACCGAAGATTGTCCGTTTCGGGGCAAATGCCGGGGCGGAAATTTCATCAGAAACAGGCGGCAAGCCCGATGCGCGCAAGCGCGCGGTCAATAACGCCGACTAATCAAAACAACGTGCTGTATCAGAAGTGGAGTAAACCCATGAAAAAAGCTGACATCAAAGAAATGATCCTCGACGCCAAAAAAGCCAAAGGGCTTGGCTGGGAAGAGATCGCAAGCAAGATCGGTATGTCCCCGGTTTGGACGACGTCTGTTTGCTTTGGCATGAATTCGGCACCGAAAGACAAGGCCGACATGCTGGTGGCCCTGTTTGATCTGCCACCCGAAGCATCGGCTGTCATTCAGGAATCCCCGATGAAAATCTGGGATCAGGCAGTGCCGACCGATCCGGCAATCTATCGCCTGTATGAAATCGTTGGTGTGTATGGTGAAACCATCAAGGAAATTATCCACGAGAAGTTCGGCGACGGCATCATGAGTGCGATCGATTACGAAATGTATATCGAACGCAAGGAAGACCCGAAGGGTGACCGCGTTGTCATTACCCTTGATGGCAAATTCCTGAAATACCGCGCCTGGTAAGGTGTGATTTCAAACGGAAATACGTGACATTTGCGGGGTAATATATCGCGATGTCGCAGTCCGGTCGGGCCCGCCTGTTTTATCTGGCGGGTCCGTTCCGTTTGGAGTTGTTCCAAAGTCTTGGCTGCCGGTACTGGCGAAATGGTCCTGATCTGCTAAATCCTGAAGATATGTAATTGCCTGTATGCAAAGCCTGTTTCATGGTTTTGCGATCATTGGGCCCACCAACAAGGATTGAAATCAGATGGCAGACCTGTCCGCATTCGACATCACCAAACGCTGGCCGGCAACAAATCCCGATATACTTCAGCTCTATTCTCTGCCGACTCCGAACGGGGTCAAGGTTTCGATCATGCTTGAAGAAACCGGACTGGAATATGAACCGCACCTGATCAAGATCGGCGAGGATGAAACCTGGACGCCGGAATTCCTGTCGCTTAATCCGAACGGGAAAATTCCGGCCATTCTTGATCCGAACGGACCGGGTGGCAAACCGCTTGCGCTTTTTGAATCCGGGGCGATTTTGCAATATCTTGCGGAAAAGACCGGCAAGTTCCTGTCATCTGATCCGGCAACGCGGATTGAAACCATCCAGTGGGTTTATTTCCAGATGGCGGCCATCGGTCCGATGTTTGGTCAGATCGGTTTCTTCCATAAATTTGCAGGCAAAGAGATCGAGGACAAGCGACCGCTTAATCGCTATGTCACCGAATCCAAGCGCCTTTTGGGCGTACTTGAAGCCCGTCTCGAGGGGCGTGACTGGATCATGGGGGATGAATATACCATCGCCGATATCGCAAGCCTTGGCTGGGTCAGGAACCTGATCGGTTTCTATGGCGCAGGCGATCTGGTCGAGTTTGATAAATTGTCCAATGTGCCGCAATGGCTTGAACGCGGACTTGCTCGTCCGGCGGTTCAGCGCGGGCTTGATATTCCGGCACGCGACTAGGATTGCTTGTGTGCTGCCATGCTAAAAATTGACCGGATGGTCAGAAATGCTTTCCATCCGGTCAGGCAGCCATTAACAAGTGGGGAGTTTATTGGCCCCATGAAATTCAAGAGACACATCGATGACCAGCCGCATCAAGGACGCCGCCCTTGCCGCCCAGATCAATGACGAGACGCTTGCATGGCGTGAAGTCATCTGCCCGGTAACGGCGAAATATGGAAACTATGTCGCCAAACGCGATCTGCGCGACAAGACGATTGTCAGTTTCCAGCACGTGCTTGAAGACACCATTCCGACCCTGTTGCCTTTCGTAAAGGCCGGGGCAAAGGTCAAGGTCGGGGCGTGCAATCCCGATAGTACCGATGATGTCGCGGCGGCCTATCTGGCGGCAAACGGGGTCGAGGTTCATGCCTTTTCCGGTATGACGCCCGAAGAATACGCCAAAAGCATTGATATCCTGTCGTCCGAGCCGGCCGATATCGTTGCCGATATGGGCGGCGAGTTGATCGAGGCCTTCGTGAAAAAAGGTCATAAAGTTGATGGTGCGCTTGAAGCCACGACGACGGGCGTTCACCGCGTTGAAAAGCTCGATTATTCGTTCCCGGTCTTTAACTGGAACGACATCGCGATCAAGGACCGCCTGCATAACCGCCATCACGTGGCCCAGGAAATGTGGCCGGTCTTTTCCAACGTAACCGGTCTTGCGCTGTATGGTCGTTCGGTTCTGGTAATCGGTTTTGGTCCGGTTGGGCGTGGTGTTGCCGAACGTGCGCGCAATCTTGGTGCGGTGGTCTCGGTTGCGGAACGTGATCCGGTGCGCGCCCTTGAGGCCCAGCATCACGGATGCCGTGTCGTCAGTCTTGAAGATGGCATCAAGGAATGTGCGATCATTGTGACGGCAACCGGCCTTTCGGGCATTCTTGGCGAAAAGCAGATCAAGCAGGCCCGTCGTGGCGCCATTCTGGTTAATGTCGGTCATTCCAATACCGAGATCGACGTTGCCTGGCTTGATACCCAGAAACGCACGAAAATGCGCCGCTATATCGAGAAGTTTGAGTTTGATAACAGCCGCGAAGTCTATTTGCTGAACCGCGGTAGCCTTTTGAACCTTGCACCTGGCATGGGCGGTTCGGGCAAGGATCTGTTTGATCCGTTCTCGGCCATTCTGATCCGTGGCATTGACTGGTTGGCATCGGGTGGGGCGGCGTCGTTCAAGCCGGGCTTCTATGATTATCCGGCCGAAATCGAACGCGAAATTGCCGAGGCAATCCTGCATTCGCACAGCTGATTTTTCACCGGATTATTGCCGGTGTTGGCGCCAATATTGAAACACCCCGGTTATGAACCGGGGTGTTTTCTTTTTATTGTTTGCTCGGTTCCGAGGGGTTAGGCGCGGTAACCGATCCGCAGGTTGCCCCACTGTTCGCCATTCACGATGATCGGGACGTCGCATTCCTTCATGAAGACGACGGAATTGCCCATGTCGCGGAAATAGGTTTGCAGCAGATGCGGCTTGGTGTTGCGTGCTGCCATCAAGCCGGCGCGGTCATCAAAAATACGCCGGTTACGGCAATTGCCCATATTCCAGGCGGCCTCGCCGGGGCGCTGGGGGTGGCTATAGATTTTGTTATGGGTTGGAAGGTAGCCATTGAAATCAACACCCGCGGCAAAGACGATGTGCTTGTCCTTTTCAAGGATCGCTTCCTGAAGTGGTGTGAAATGACGGTCCGTGAACGGGATGTATGGCGTGATGAACTGTTTCGGATCGCTGCCTGAAACCGGTTCATAACGGGGGTTAAACAGGTCTTCGCGCTTGATCTCGTTATTGCGCAGACCGGACTCAAGAACCTTTGCCAGATCAAGGGATAATTGTTTGCCAAGTTCGGCAATCTTGTTGTCGTGATCGTGGGTTTTCTTAAGATGGCCCATAATGACCTGGGTGGCCTTCTCGTCGACTTCGGTAAACTGAACATGGGTGCCCAGTGCCGAAACAGCCTTGATTACGCCATGCAGAACCGTACCGTCGACCATGGTGATCGTGATCGGCTTGTTACGATCCTTTTCTGCGGCATCAATGCGGGCAAGAAGCCCTGCCATCGACATATCGGCGGTGACACCATTGCGGATGTCTCCGCTGCCAAAATCAACCTTGATATCAACCGCAATCGGAACGCGGTCTTCGTGGCGTCGGTTGGCACTTTCCGTGCTGCGCAGGACAGTCCGGAAACGGCTTTCCATTTCATTGATATCATTGCGAATGTTGGATGCCAGAATACGAAGGTTTTCTGCGGTTTCACTGGCGTTCTGTGACTTCTGGCTTGCCAGTTCAATGTCACTGGAAATGCCGCGCATGTGGGTGGAAACTTCTTGCGCACTGGTCGAAATCTCGCCGATTGCCGCTGTTTGTTGCTCTACCGATGCCGATATATCGGCAGAAAGCTGGCTGACCTCGTCAATTGCGCCACCGATGCCCTCAATCGCGGTTACGGCCTCGGATGTTGCACCCTGAATGGCGGTTATCTGGGAGTTGATATCAAGGATTGCCTTTTCGGTCTGGGTCGCAAGGTTCTTGACCTCGTTGGCGACCACGGCAAAGCCCTTGCCTGCATCCCCGGCGCGTGCGGCTTCGATGGTGGCGTTCAGGGCCAGCATCTTGGTCTGATCGGAAATGCGTTTGACGATATCAACAACCTTGCCGATCTCGCTTGCGGTTTCTGACAGGCTGTTCATCGTATGCGATGTTTCCTGCGCACGGATCACGGCCTGACCGGCGATGTCGTTGGTCTTGTGAATGCGTTCGGCAATTTCGTGGCTTGATGCCTGCAATTCCTCGGTCGCGGACGCGACTGTGGCGACATTGCCGCTGGCGATTTCGGTGGTCGAGGTGATGCGTTCAACCAGTTGGGATAACTCGCCGGCATCCTTTTCCATTGTTTGCGCAACATCGTTGGTGCGCCCGGCCTGAAAGCCGACTTCGGAAATGATGTTGTCGGTTTCGCGTTCGATGATTTCAGACATCGATTGAATTTCCGACGATGCCCGCTGTTGGGATGCCTGTCGTTGCAGGTTGCCCATCAGATTGCCCATGTCAGCCATCAGGACGCAACGTGCCGCATCCAGCAGGGCCGGGGTCGGGCGAATGCCCTTGGTGCTTGATGCCAATGCAGCGCAATTTGCGGCGGCCTTGTAATAGGCAAGGACGATTGCATCCGGTGTCAGATCGGAAGCGGCCTTGGCCAGCGCATGGTTGGCAAAGCAGTGATTGAAGACGTCCGCCGATGTCGCAGCGGCCAGCGCACGAAATTGTTTGGCAAGGTCAGGAACAAGGGTTTGCGGCGCGCTTTTATCCGCGCTGCTTTGTCCTGTTCCAAGCAGTTCTGCAATCAGGCTTTCAGCGATCCGATCTGCATGTTGTGCAAAGAGATCTTTGGTTTCGCTTATTCGCGCATAGATTGTATTTTCCGGCATCGCAGAGGTATGGTTCATTTAAACGTTCCTCCCCTTTTCCCTGAACGGCAATTGGGCCTATTTCCCACAGATTTTCAGGCTTCTGTGTTTATATCAGTGCAGTCTATCACTAGAGGTAAGTGTAAAATATATCATACTTTAGGTTGATATAGAAAAGCGGCCCGTCAAGGTTGACGGGCCAAGTTTGCCCTCGTTGGTCACAGGGGCCACGGTTCGCAATGCAAATAAGTTTCGGCTTTCAACCTGTTAGCTGATCAGCGCCCCAAAAGTCCGCGCGTCACAACTTGGGCCTGAATTTCGGCAGCACCTTCGAAAATGTTCAGAATACGGGCGTCACAAAGAACGCGGCTGATCTGATATTCAAGCGCATAGCCATTGCCGCCATGAATTTGAAGGGCATTATCGGCGTTCGACCAGGCCACGCGCGCGCCCAAAAGCTTGGCCATCCCGGCTTCGATATCGCAACGAATATCCTGATCTTTTTCAACGGCCGAGAAATAGGTGAGTTGCCGGGCAATCATGGTTTCAACAACCATCCATGCAACTTTGCCGTACACCCGCGGGAAGTTGAAAAGCGGTTTTGAAAACTGGATGCGGTCCTTGGCATAGCGCATGCCGATCTCAAGCGCATTTTGTGCCACGCCAACGGCGCGGGCCGCGGTCTGAATACGGGCGGATTCAAATGTTGCCATCAATTGTTTGAATCCCAGGCCTTCCTCGCCGCCCAGAAGGTTGGATGTCGGTACTTCAAACCCGTCAAAGGACAGCTCGTATTCCTTCATGCCGCGATAGCCGAGAACCTCGATCTCGCCGCCTGTCATACCGTCAGCCGGGAACGGGTTGTCGTCAGTTCCACGCGGTTTTTCGGCAAGCAGCATGGAAAGTCCGCGATACCCGGCTTCATCCGGGTTGGTTCGCGTCAAAAGCGTCATCAGGTCCGACCGGGCCGCATGGGTGATCCATGTCTTGTTGCCGGTCACCTTATAGATGTCGCCATCCTTGATTGCACGGGTGCGCAGATGGGCAAGGTCGGAGCCATTATTGGGTTCGGTAAAGACCGCAGTCGGCAGGATTTCACCCGATGCCAGTTTCGGCAGGTAATGTTCCTTTTGGTCATCCGTGCCGCCAAGACGGATCAGTTCGGCGGCAATTTCAGAACGAGTGCCAAGTGATCCCACGCCAATGTAACCGCGTGACAGTTCTTCGGTCACGACACACATCGCGGTTTTGCCCATGCCAAGTCCGCCAAATTCTTCGGGGATGGTCAGGCCAAAAACGCCGAGTTCGGACATTTCAGTCACAATTTCAATCGGGATCAATTCGTCTCGTTCGTGCCATCCATGGGCATGCGGGCTTACTTTTTCATCGACGAACCGCCGGAACTGATCACGGACCAGATCAAGTGTTTCATCTTCAAGGCCGGTTTCACCAAAGCGGCCGGTATCGAGGCTGTCTTCTATTTCAGTGGCAATCGCACGTCGTGCCGCATCCGAATTGCCATGGGCCGACAGAACCGTGACAGCACGGCTTGCGCAAAAGGCTTGAATGTCGGTTTCGCTTGCGCCCAGTGTGTTCAGGCGGATGATTTCCCCCTGTGACATCGGGATGCCACCCTTGATCTGGGCCAGATATTCGCCAAAGGCGACTTGCAGAATAAGGGTTTCCAGACGTCCGCGTTTGCCCTGTGTCGCAAGTCTGTCTGACCATGCCTTCATCTGTTGAAGGGCCGTGACATAGGTCGTGAACCAGGCAAAGCCATGGGCGGCGAACTGGTGTTCGTCAAAGGCGTTGGCATCAATACGGCCATCAACGGTGACCTGTGCGCGAACGGCATTTTCCGTGGCGTCATAAAGTGATGCCAATGCGGTCAGTGCATCGTCGCAAAGCTGGTCAAGATCAGGAAGCAGGGCGGTATCAGTCATTTGCTTGGTCCTTTGCCCGGCAATCGTGTGGGGCGATTGCACTGGTCGAAACTTGGTTGATGTCGTGTAAGAAGGGTGGTGGCACCCCGCACGCGGATCGGGCGAGAACGCGTTTGGGGTGCCAGCAATCAGTCGAAGATTAATGTGGGACTAGCCTTCGACTGCTTCTTCAAGGGTGCGCATGCCCGGGCGTTTGGCCTGAACCAGAACAGCCATGTTGCCGGGTTTGTGTTCATTGCGCATCATCTTCATGTGGGCGCGCGGAATGTCTTCCCAGCTGAATACTTCGGACATGCTTGGATCAAGGCGGCGTTCGATCACCAGTTTGTTGGCCTGTGCGGCCTGTTTCAGGTTGGCAAAGTGGCTGCCCTGAATGCGTTTCTGACGCATCCAGACAAAACGCGCATCAAAGGTCAGGTTAAAGCCGGTTGTTCCCGCGCAGAACACAACCATGCCGCCACGCTTTACGACATTGCATGATACCGGGAAGGTTTGTTCTCCCGGATGTTCAAAGACAATATCAACGTCGTTGCCCTTGCCGGTGATGTCCCAGATCGCTTTGCCGAATTTGCGGACTTCTTTCATATAGTCGCCAAATTCCGGACCATTGACCGTAGGAAGCTGACCCCAGCAATTGAAATCCTTGCGATTAATGACCGCTTTGGCGCCCAACCCCAGAACGAAGTCACGTTTTGACTCGTCAGAAATCACCCCGATGGCATTGGCCCCGGCTGTGGTGATCAACTGGATCGCCATGGAGCCAAGCCCGCCAGACGCGCCCCACACCAGAACATTGTGGCCCGGACGCAGGATATGCGGGCGATGCCCGAACAACATGCGATACGCGGTCGCAAGGGTCAGGGTGTAGCACGCGCTTTCTTCCCAGGTCAGATGTTTGGGGCGCGGCATCAATTGTTGTGCCTGAACGCATGTGAACTGTGCAAATGACCCGTCCGGGGTCTCGTAGCCCCAGATGCGCTGGGTCGGAGACAGCATCGGATCGCCGCCATTGCATTCCTCATCATCACCATCATCCTGATTGCAGTGAATGACGACTTCATCACCGACTTTCCAGCGGGTGACTTTTGATCCAACCGCCCAGACGATGCCCGATGCATCCGATCCGGCAATATGGAACGGGCAGTCATGGGAATTGAAAACCGAGATCGGTTTGCCAAGCGACGCCCAGATGCCGTTGTAATTCACACCGGCTGCCATCACAAGGACAAGTACCTCGTGGCTGTCGGGCTGGGTGACCGGCAAGACTTCGCATTGCATGGCGGTATCGGGTTCGCCGTGGCGTTCCTCGCGAATGGCCCATGCGTACATATTCTTGGGCACGTGACCCAGCGGCGGGATTTCGCCAATTTCATACAGATCTTTTTCTTCCTGACCGCCACGGAAAGGCAGCACTTCAGCAGTGGTGTTCATGGCCTTCACTCCTTGTTCGGGTCGATCCGGATGGCAGGGTAATTAAATTACCGATGCTGCGTTGCGGTCGACGAAACCTCCAAGCCACAGAATTTGTTTTATTTTCCCTGGGCGTTTCCCTGTTTTCTGCGGATTTCATTCCGATAAAACCGGGGCGATATTTGTTTTCGCTTTTATCGCGTTGCACAAATTGTTATATAATTACCCATGTGATGTCCAGTAGATAATTTAATAACGTAAATGCGAAATTATCGAAAAGACATGAGGTAATAAAAATACAAGAGGTCGCGATGTCGATGGAAAACAAACGCAGCGCAGCAAAGCCGGAACGTGATCGCCCGTGGCTGATCCGGACATATGCGGGTCATAGCTCGGCTGCGGCATCCAATGCCCTGTATCGTCAAAACCTGGCCAAGGGGCAGACGGGGCTTTCCGTCGCGTTCGACCTGCCAACCCAGACCGGTTACGATTCGGACCATATTCTGGCACGCGGCGAGGTCGGCAAGGTCGGTGTCCCGGTCTCGCATCTGGGCGATATGATGACGCTGTTTGACGGCATCCCGCTTGATCAGATGAATACATCCATGACAATCAACGCCCCGGCGGCTTGGCTTTTGTCGCTTTATATTGCGGTTGCCGAAAAGCAGGGCACGCCACGCGACAGTCTGCAGGGCACGACGCAAAATGACATCATCAAGGAATATCTGTCGCGCGGGACATATATCTTCCCGCCTGCACCCAGCCTGAAGCTGATTACCGACGTTGCGGCATTTACCTATCGCGAAGTCCCGAAATGGAACCCGATGAATGTGTGCTCGTATCACCTGCAAGAAGCCGGGGCGACGGCGGAGCAGGAACTGGCCTATGCACTGGCAACGGCGATTGCGGTTCTGGACGCGGTTCGCGATTCGGGTCAGGTGCCCGAAGAAGATTTTGCCAAGGTGGTGGGGCGCATTTCATTCTTTGTGAATGCCGGGATTCGCTTTGTGACCGAGATTTGCAAGATGAGGGCATTTTGCGAACTTTGGGATGAAATCACCCGGGATCGTTATGGCATCGAGGAAGAGAAATATCGTCGGTTCCGCTATGGCGTGCAGGTCAATTCGCTTGGCCTGACCGAACAGCAACCCGAAAACAACGTCTATCGCATCCTGATCGAGATGTTGGCCGTGGTGCTTTCCAAAAATGCACGTGCACGTGCGGTTCAGCTTCCTGCATGGAACGAGGCGCTTGGTCTTCCGCGTCCTTGGGATCAGCAATGGTCGCTCCGCCTGCAACAGATCATGGCCTATGAAACCGATCTTCTGGAATATGAGGACCTGTTTGACGGCAATCCGGCGATTGAACGCAAGGTTGGTGCCCTCAAGGAAGGGGCACGCGCGGAACTGGCAAAGATCGATGCCATGGGCGGGGCGATTGCCGCTGTTGATCGCGGGTATATGAAACAGGAACTGGTGCGGTCAAATGCACGCAGGCTTGCCGATATTGAATGCGGTCTGACCCGGGTGATTGGTGTGAATGCCTTTACCGAAACTGAACCATCACCCCTGACATCGGGTGAAAAATCGATCCTGACGGTCGATGATATGGCCGAACAGGAACAGATCGAAAAGCTGAAAGCCTGGCGTTCAGATCGTGATGCGGCAGAGGTGGCCAAAAGCCTTAATGCCCTGAAGTCGGCGGCGGGCGAGGGGCGCAACATCATGGAAAGTTCCATTGCCTGTGCCCATGCCGGTGTGACCACCGGTGAATGGTCAGAAACCCTGCGCGAGGTGTTTGGCGAATATCGTGCGCCAACCGGGATTACATCGATGATTGTGACAGGCGACGAAGAAAATATTCAGAACCTGCGTTATCGTGTGGACGAGGTTTCCGAAAAACTTGGCGAACGCATGAAAATGCTGGTCGGCAAACCCGGTCTGGACGGGCATTCAAACGGGGCGGAACAGATCGCCGTCAAGGCGGGCGAGGCCGGTATTGAAGTTCTTTATGATGGCATTCGCTGGACGCCGGATGCCTTGGTGCGCAACGCGATTGATGAAGGCGCCCATGTTATCGGTCTGTCGATCCTGTCAGGATCGCATGTGCCGCTGGTGCGCGAGGTGGTGAATGGTCTGCGTGCGCAAGGCGCAGGTCATATCCCGGTTGTTGTTGGCGGAATCATTCCCGAGGCAGACATGCTGGTTCTGCGTCAGATGGGGGTGGCGGCCGTCTATACGCCCAAGGATTACCAGCTGGTGCGGGTGATATCCGAAATCGTCGATCTTGTTGATCGCAAATCGTCAGAACTCGTTGTGAAACCGGCTTCTATCGAAGATAAAAACCGCGGAGCTGCCGTTTATTGAGGTTCTTTACCCAACCGAAAATGCAAGGATCTGGCTGATCTGGGTAAGGGGTCGGCCAGATCCTTTGTGCCATTGATCAAGGGCGGATTGGACGGATGCGAAATCCTTGTTCGAGGAAGGCATTTTGGCAATCACGCCTTCGTTCTGCAGGGCCGCGATTACGTCGTTGGAAAAAATCGGCGTATCCATGCCAATACGGCGCAGGGCAACCTGGCCGGTTTTACCACCAAGGCGTGATCCGCCTTTCTGCACGATGCGCAAATTGTCGCAGTAATCCCCGCTTTTCCATTCGGCAAAGAATGCGCCGACCGACCCATACGCATCACCAAGTGATTGCAGGAAACGGGCATTGTCGCCAACGGACTTGATCTTGGGGCCATGGGCAACGATACCGTCGGCCTTTAAAAGCCGTTCGACGTCCTCGTCATGCATCATCGACAGGCGGCCGACATCAAACCCGTCAAAGACTTCTTCAAACCGTGGCCATTTGGTTTCAATCACCTTCCAGCTAAACCCGGCCTGAAAGACCGATTTGCTGAATTCCGATAATCAGCGATCTGCCGGAATGGCCGCGATTTCATCGGGTGATTTTGGTGTGATCAGGACCGCGGCAAGGGCTGCTTCACTGCCTTTGCGGGCAATGGCGGCCTGTTCGATTTCATGAAATGGGCGCATCGGGGCTGGTCCCTTCAACGAAAAACAGCCAAAGCGAAGCCAAGGCTGTTTTCAGGAAAATCGATACGGATCAGGACTTGGCGGCAACCCGTTCGGGAACACGGCTGTGGCGTTCGCTGACCCAGCTTTCAAACGTGGTCGCCGGAAGCGGTTTGGAGAACAGGAAGCCCTGAATGAAATCGCAGCCTTTTTCACGCAGATATTCAAGCTGTTCGACTTCTTCCACACCTTCGGCAACCACTTCAAGATTAAGGCTGTGACCAAGGCCGATAACCGCATCGACGATTGCCTTGTCATCAAGATCAACATGAATATCGTTGACGAAGGAGCGGTCAATCTTGATTGATCCGACCGGGAACCGTTTCAGATAGTTCAGCGATGAATAGCCGGTCCCGAAATCGTCAATTGCGATTGTAACACCCAGCTCTTTCAGTTCCTTAAGGGTCGAAACTGCTTTTTCCGGGTTGTTCATCAGAATGGATTCGGTGATTTCAAGTTCAAGCGTGCCTTCGGGCAGAGCCGTGTCGCGAACGATCTTGGTCACGCTATCGACCAGTTCGGCATCCTGGAACTGTGCCGGTGACAGGTTGACCGCAATCCGCAGACCCGGAAGGGTCGAATCACGCCATGCTTGTGTCTGTTTGCAGGCCTTTTCAAGAACCCAGGCACCAAGCCGGTTGATCAGACCACATTCCTCGGCGACCGAGATAAACTCGCCCGGCAGGATAAGACCGCGTTCCGGGTGATGCCAGCGCACCAGCGCCTCGGCACCGACGACCTTTTCGGTCCGGCAATCAATTTTCGGCTGATAATAAAGTTCGAGCTGATCCTGTTCGAGCGCGTTGCGCAGATCTTCCTCGATGGTTTTGCGTTCTTTGACCCGTTCATGCATCGACGGCAGGAAGAAGCGGTAATTGTTACGCCCTTCGGCCTTGGCGGCATACATCGCCATATCGGCGTTTTTGACAAGCTGTTCTGGGTTCTCGCCGTCTTCCGGGAACAGGGTGATGCCGACACTGGCCGTTGAATGCAGGCGGATGCCACGGCAATCAAACGGCTGGGAAAGCTCGTCAATGATGCGCTGGGCAAGGGCGATGGTGTCTTCGATGTTCTGGACGTCGGTCTGAATGATCGCGAACTCGTCACCGCCAAGACGGGCGGCAGTATCCGAATCCCGGATGATCCGCGAAAGACGCTGACCCATTTCCTGAATCATCAGGTCGCCAACGTCATGACCAAAGTGGTCGTTGATGTCCTTGAACCGGTCAAGGTCAACAAACAGAACCGTGACACCGCGCTGGAACCGGCGGGCCGACAGCAATGCCTGACGCAGACGGTCAAGGAACAGTGTCCGGTTCGGAAGACTGGTCAGCACATCATGAACGGCAAGATGGCGCATCCGTGCTTCGGTCTGTTTACGTTCGGTAATGTCGGTATAGGTCGCAACATAACCGCCGCCGGGCATCGGGTTGTGATCAACCTGAATGACGCGACCGTTCGGGCGGGTGCGTTCCATCCGATAGGGTTCACGCCGGCGCGCAATAGCAACACGATCAGAAATCAGGGCCTGAATGCTGACATCGCCATATTCGCCGCGCTCGCCGTTATAGCGCAGGATATCGGAAAGCGGCGTGCCTTCCTTGACCAGATCACGTGGCAGATTAAGCAGCTCGATATAACGTTCGTTCCAGACCATCAGATTAAGGTCCTGATCGAACAGACATATGCCCTGACCGATATTGTGAAGGGTGGCTTCAAGCAAGGCCTGCTTGCGCTGGGCTTCTTCCTGTGCTTGTCCCTGAAGGGCGACCATTTCGTTATATTCGCGGATCAGAAGGCCAAGCTCGTCCGAGCTGTTCCATTCCACCGGGCGGCGCAAACGGCCATGCTTGGTCATTCGAATGGAATGCAAAAGACGGTTCAGCGGTTCCTTGATCGACCGTTTGTTTGCGATCAGCAGGCTTGCGGCAACCACTGCGATCAGCAATCCAAACAGGATCATATCAATGGCGATACGGCGGAACAGAAGGTCCTGAACGCGGGCATCGGTAAAGTAGATGACAAGTTCGCCGACATCGTGGCGCACATTGTTACGTTCGAAATAGACCCGGCGCGACAAGCGCAATGTGTCGGCCAGTTCGGATTGGGAAACACCTGTATGGGCAAATTCGGTGCCATCCGCACCAAGTGCCTGCACCGCGACGATGTCACGATCCCGTGCCATCGCGTTCAGCGCGGATTCGATATTGTCGACATCAAGATACCAGAAAGGTGTCGCAAGAACGCGGGCATTGATATCGGCGGTCTGTTCAACCTTGCCGTTCAGGTCATCGCGCAACACCTTGTAGCTGACGTAGCCAAAGACAATGAAAAGGGCGAGCGAGAACAGGGAAACCAGCGGCAATGCTATGAATAGCAGCCGGCTGCTTAAGGACTTGCGTTGTAAAAAGCCGTACGATCCGCGCGACAAGCGTTCTCTCCTGGGGCACCCACTTTAGGCTAGTCAAATATACTTTACTCGACGTTTGTATGGGAGCCAACACTCCTATATCTGAGTCGAATCAACCCGGAAGTTGTTCGAAACGCAAGTTTGATTTTGTTTTCCTGATAAATATTTAGTTGTGACCAGCTACCCCATCTATTTTGGAGCGAAGTATTTAAGCTTCAAGCAGTTGTCGGCAATTGGCCGAAAATTTCACTATTTTGGAACAGCCATTCGGGCCAGTTCATCACAACGTTCGTTTTCAGGGTGGCCAGCATGGCCTTTGACCCAATGCCATTCGACTTTATGCGGGCGTAATGCATCAAGCATTCTTTGCCACAGTTCGACATTCTTCACCGGCTTCTTGTCCGCGGTTTTCCAGCCACGTTTCTGCCAGCCGAAAATCCATTTCGTAATGCCGTCACGGACATAGCTGCTATCGGTATAGATATCGACGACGCACGGCCGTTTAAGGGCCTCCAGCGCACTGATGGCGGCCATCATTTCCATACGGTTGTTGGTGGTTTCAGGATCACCACCCGACAATTCCTTTTCGACACCCTTAAAGCGCAGGATTGCGCCCCAGCCACCGGGTCCGGGATTGCCGCTGCATGCGCCGTCGGTGTAAATCTCGACGTGGTTATCGCCGCTGCCTTGTGAAGTCATCGATGGGTATCCTTAATCAAGTCCGTAAGCAGCAGCACTTTCGACCCGCTGATGGAAGCGCAGTTTATTGATATACTCGCGCGGGTTCTTCGGCGTTACCAAGGCGTCCTTGGGAGTGTTTACCCAATCATAAAGGCGGGTCAGCAAGAAGCGCAGGCTGGCCCCGCGGGCCAAAATCGGCAATGCGGCAATTTCGGCATCGGTCAATGACCGCACCTTGCCATATTGCGATAACAGGTGCTTGGCCTTGGTAACGTTAAAGCTGTTATCAGGTTCAAAACACCATGCATTCATGCAGATCGCGATGTCATAGCAAAGCAGATCATTGCACGCGAAATAGAAGTCAATCAGTCCAGATACGTCTTCCTTGCCCGGGAAGAAAAATACATTGTCCGGGAACAGGTCGGCGTGAATGACGCCCTTGGGCAGATCATGGGGCCAGTGCGCTTCAAGATAGGCGATCTCGTCGCCAATCATTTTGCCAAGACCCGGTTCAACATCATCGGCATGTTCCCGGCAACTTTCGACCAGTCCGCGCCATCCCTTAACGCTCAGTGCGTTGGGAAGATACATTTCGAAATCAAGACCAGCAGTGTGCAGCTTGGCCAAGGCGATACCCAGGCCTGCGCAATGATGGGGCAGGATGCGGCGTGGTGACATGCCTTGCAGGAAGGATGTGATCGCCGCCGGGCGACCGCACAGGCGACGCAATGCAACCCCATCGGTTCCGTGGATCGGGGTCGGGCAATTAAGCCCCTTGGCCGAAAGATGATCCATCAGACCCAGATAAAAGGGCAGGTCATCCGGGTTCACGCGCTTTTCATACAGGGTAAGGATAAATGGCGCCTCGGTCGTTTGAAGCAGGAAGTTGGTGTTTTCGACACCCTCTGCAATGCCTTTGAACGACACCACATCGCCAATATCATATTCGGCAACAAAACGGGCGATGTCTTCGTCTGAAACGTCGGTATAGACGGCCATTGGATCTATCGTGGTCCTGATCTGAAAGGTAAAGATTTAAAAGGTCTTAGCTTGCAAGCTGACGCGGCAGTTTGAAGGTCACATTTTCTTCGGTCAGTGTGATGGTCTCTACCGTAACGTCGTAACGTTCGCGGCAGGCATCAATGACTTCTTCGACCAGAACTTCCGGGGCTGACGCACCAGCAGTGATGCCAAGGGTTTCGATCCCTTCAAGCTTGGTCCAGTCAATGTCACGGGCGCGTTCAACTAGAACCGAACGTGTGCATCCTTCGCGTTTGGCAACTTCGACCAGACGGTTGGAGTTTGACGAGTTCGGCGCACCGAGTACCAGAATCGCATCAGCCTTCTCGGCGATCATTTTGACCGCATGCTGGCGATTGGTGGTCGCATAGCAAATGTCTTCTTTCTTCGGCACCGAAATGGACGGGAAACGGCGCTGAAGGATTTCGATGATTTTGGCCGTGTCATCCAGCGAAAGCGTGGTTTGTGTCACGAAGGCGAGGTTTTCCGGATTGGTAACCTCAAGCTTTTCGGCGTCTTCCTCGGTCTCGATCAGGGTCATGCTGCCCGGTGGCAACTGGCCCATTGTGCCGATGACTTCCGGGTGACCGGCATGACCGATCAACAGGATATGCTTGCCATCGGCAAAGTGGCGTTCGGCACCGCGATGCACCTTGGAAACCAGCGGGCAGGTCGCATCAAGATATTCAAGCTTGCGGGTTTCGGCGGCTTCCGGCACGGATTTCGGAACGCCATGGGCCGAAAAGATCACCGGCACACCATCTGGAACCGCATCAAGTTCGTCGACAAATACCGCACCCATGTCGCGCAGACGGTCGACCACAAATTTGTTGTGGACGATTTCGTGGCGGACATAAACCGGCGCACCATATTTTTCGAGCGCCTTTTCGACGATCTCAATCGCACGGTCGACCCCGGCGCAAAAGCCGCGCGGGTTGGCAAGAACGATCCGAAGATTGGCTTTGTCTGACATGATACAGGTCCGGTTTCCAAAATGAGCCAGGGCATCGCCCAGCGCAGTTATTCAAGCGTTCTCGTTACATAACCTGCCTGATCTTGCGGCGCAATGACTCTGCATGGATTGACTAGGGCTGATACGCGATGATTTTGCGGTTCTGATTTGGCGATGATCGCCGAAGCGGGTTGTATGCAGGGCAGTGACAGCATAGACTGCGCGCGGGCCGTGCGACACACGCACAGGTCATAAAACAGATGGTTTGATAGAGGCTTGGATGACGATCGGTAACGGACTGCGGCGCGTTTGTGCATTGGGTATGGTCTCGGTTGGTGGATTGCTGAGTGCATGTGGTGGCAACATGTTTGAAGAACCGGCTGTTCCGACCTGCCCGGCGGCCTATCTGCCAAAAGACACCGCAACCCTTGTTCAGTTCAGCGGTGCTGGCAAAGATCTGACCGATGTAATCGTCGAAGCCGAGTTTGAAGGTTATCTTGGCGATTGCGGATATGATCTTGATGACAAGACGCTTGATGTCATCATCAGCCCGATCATCAAGGCCGAACTTGGCCCGGCGGCACAAAGCCGCACGACGGCCTTCCAGTATTTTGTCGCACTGCGCGATCCGTCCGGAAAGTTTGTTCAGAAATCGGTGTTTGATGTGACGCTTCCGTTCGCAGACAACCTTAATATGGCGCGTTTTCGTGACGAGCAGGTCACGCTTTCGGTGCCGCTTGATGACGTCTGGACCGGCCCGGATTACGAGATTTACCTTGGTTTCCAGTTGAATGCGGATCAGCTGGAATATAATCGTCGTACCGGCGTGAAATAACGCCACCGGTTGAAAATCCCGGTATGACGAATGCCTGAATTTTGGGGCTGGTCGACCGGGATTGAAATACGTATAAGGACGCATACCCAAGTGATCCCCGTGGGAGAGTGCCACGGTCCATATCGGATTGCGCGGACGCCGAAGGAGCAACCACCCCGGAAACTCTCAGGCAAACGGACCGCGGGGAGATGGGACTCTGGAAAGCAGGCGGCATCAATTTGATTTGCCGGTGACCGCCTCGCCGAAGATGTAAGCAGACCGTCACGACAAGTCGGCTGTGATTCTTTCAGGCTCCAAGACAGAGGGGGAATGTGGTTGGCCATTGGTCGGCTATGTTTCGCAACGACTGTCCGGGAGAGCTTGATGGCCGATCATCAGACCGAACTGCTTAAAACAGCCCTTTATGACCTCCATATCGAGCTTGGCGCAAAAATGGTGCCGTTTGCCGGATATGATATGCCGGTGCAATACCCCCTTGGTGTCAAGGGCGAGCACCTTCACACCCGTGCCAAAGCGGGTTTGTTTGATGTGTCCCATATGGGGCAGGTCCGCCTGACCGGTGAAAACCGTGTCGCCGAGCTGGAAAAGCTTGTGCCAGGCGATATCGCGATCCTGAAACAGGGCCGCACCCGTTATTCCACCTTCACCCAGGACGATGGCACGATCCTTGACGATCTGATGATCACCAATGCCGGTGACAGCCTGTTTCTGGTGATCAATGCGGCCTGCAAGGATGATGATATCGTCCATATGCGCGCCAATCTTGGCGACGGCGTTTCCCTTGAAGAAATCGATGACCGCGCGCTTATGGCGCTTCAGGGACCCGAGGCTGCCAATGTTCTGGCCCGCTTTGCCCCGGCTGTTGCCGATCTGAAATTCATGAGCTTTGCCGAGATTGATATTGCCGGCATCGCCTGCTTTGTCACCCGTTCGGGCTATACCGGCGAAGACGGCTATGAAATTTCTGTGCCCAATGACCGTGCCGAAGAACTTGCGCGCAAATTGCTGGCGGAGGAAGAGGTCGAGGCCATTGGCCTTGGTGCCCGTGACTCGCTGCGTCTGGAAGCCGGTCTTTGCCTTTATGGCAATGATATCGGCACCACCACGACCCCGGTTGAAGGCGATCTGAACTGGATCATCAACAAGCGCCGTCGTGAAGAGGGCGGTTTCAAGGGCGCGGATGTGATCCTTGATCAGCTTGCAAATGGTGCGGATCGCAAACGCGTTGGCATCCAGCCCGAAGGCAAGGCACCTGCCCGCGAACACACCCAGATTCTGAACAGCGACGGCGAAGAAATCGGCGAAATTACCAGTGGTGGTTTCGGCCCGACGGTCGATGGTCCGATTGCAATGGGCTATGTGGCAATTGAATTTTCCGAACCGGGCACCAAGGTCGATCTTATGGTGCGTGGCAAAGCCCGCCCGGCAGAGGTGGTTGCGCTTCCGTTCGCACCGCATCGTTATTTCCGCGGTTAATCGCCGCAATTCTTGAGAATGTGCGGCATTGCCGCCCGGTAGACATACGATCAACAGGGACAAATAAAATGGCTAAGAAATTCTCGCAGGAACATGAATGGATCGAACTCGAAGACGGTATCGCAACTGTTGGCATCACCGATTACGCACAGCAGTCGCTGGGCGATATCGTTTATGTCGAGCTTCCTGAAGTTGGCAAAAAACTGACCAAGGACGGCGATGCAGCCGTTGTTGAATCGGTCAAGGCCGCAAGCGATGTCTATGCCCCGCTTGATGGTGAAATCGTTGAAGTGAACGAAGAACTTGATGCAAATCCGGCACTGGTGAACGAAGCACCGGAAACCGATGGCTGGTTCTTCAAAATGTCGCTGACTGATGAATCCCAGCTCGACGAGCTGATGGATGAAGCAGCCTATAAAGACTTCGTCGAAGGTCTGTAATATGCGTTATCTTCCCCTAACCCGCGCTGATCGCGCCGCGATGCTTGAAACCATCGGGGCGTCATCGGTCGAAGAACTTTATTGCGATGTGCCCGATGGTGCGTTGCTTGATGCGCCGGTCGATCTGCCAAGCCACCTTGGCGAAATGCAGGTTGAACGCGACATGCAGGCGCTTGCGGCCAAAAACATCGGCGCATCAAGTGTGCCGAGCTTCCTGGGTGCAGGTGCCTATCGTCACCATGTTCCTGCAACGGTTGATTATGTCATCCAGCGCGGTGAATTCCTGACCGCCTATACGCCTTATCAGCCGGAAATCGCACAGGGTACCTTGCAGTATCTGTTCGAATTCCAGACCCAGGTGGCATCGATCACCGGCATGGATGTGGCAAACGCATCGATGTGGGATGGCGCGACTTCCTGTGCCGAGGCTGTTCTGATGGCCTGCCGTGCGACCCGTCGTAAAAAGGCCGTTCTGTCGGGTGGTCTGCATCCGCATTACCGCGAAGTTACGGAAACCTATTGCCAGTACAGCGATACCGAAGTTGCCGGTCGCGATGGCAATCCGGAACAGCAGGCAACCGTCGAAGAACTTGGCGAACTGATTGATGATCAGACCGCCTGCGTGGTTGTTCAGTATCCGGACGTCTTTGGCCGTATTCAGGACCACACCCGTCTGGCAGATCTTTGCCATGCCAAGGGCGCACTTCTTGTCGTTGTCTTTACCGAGGCGGTTGCATTCGGTGCGATCAAGTCGCCGGGCAGCTTTGGTGCAGACATCGTTTGCGGCGAAGGTCAGTCGATTGGTAATGCGCTGAACTATGGCGGACCTTATGTCGGTCTGTTCGCCACCACGCAGAAACTGGTTCGTCAGATGCCGGGTCGTCTTTGCGGTGAAACGGTTGACCAGGACGGCAAGCGTGGCTTTGTTCTGACCCTTTCGACCCGTGAACAGCACATCCGCCGTGAAAAGGCGACCTCGAACATCTGCACCAACTCTGGTCTGTGTTCGCTGGCCTTTACAGTGCATATGAGCCTGCTTGGCGAAGATGGTTATCGTCGTCTGGCAACGCTGAACCATGAAAATGCCTGCAAGGCAGCAGACGCAATTGATGCGGTTCCGGGTGCTTCGGTAGTCAATGACAGCTTCTTTAACGAGTTCACTGTCAAGCTGACCAAACCGGCCGCCGAAGTGGTCGAGGCGCTGGTTGCCGAGGGTGTTCTGGGTGGTGTGCCGCTGTCGCGTCTGTATCCGAACCGTTCGGATCTGGACAACTACCTTTTGGTCGCGGTTACCGAAACCAACACCGACGAAGATATCGCAGCCCTTGCGGCCGCATTGAAGGAGGCGCTGGCATGACGTTCGCAACCCATACCGGCAACCGTGGACTTGTTCTGGAAGAAAAGCTGATCTTTGAACAAGGTCAGCCGGACCGTACCGGTGTCGACCTTCCGGAACCCAAAGGAACCAAGTCGCGTCTTGGTGGTCTTGACCGCGAAAGTGACGTCGGTCTTCCGGGCCTGTCCGAGCCACAGGTGGTTCGCCACTTCACACGCCTTTCGCAGAAGAACTTCGGCATTGATTCCGGCTTCTTCCCGCTGGGTTCCTGCACCATGAAGCATAACCCGCGTCTGAACGAAAAAGTCGCGCGTTTGCCCGGTCTTGCCGATTTGCACCCGATGCAGCCGGAAAGCACTGTTCAGGGTGCCCTGGAACTGATCGACACCTGTGCGCACTGGCTGCTGGTTTTGACCGGTATGCCTGCCGTTTCCATGTCACCGGCGGCCGGTGCACAGGGTGAACTGTGCGGCATGATGGCGATCCGTGCGGCACTTGATGCACGTGGTGAAAATCGCCGTCGTGTTCTGGTGCCGGAATCTGCACACGGCACCAACCCGGCAACGGCTGCTGCTTGCGGCTTTACTGTGGATTCGATCCCGGCAACCGAGGATGGCCGTGTTGATCTGGCCGCATTCGAAGCCAAGCTTGGCGACGATGTCGCGGGTATCATGCTGACCAACCCGAATACCTGTGGTCTGTTTGAACGTGATGTTCGCAAGATTGCCGATCTGGTGCATGCCGCAGGCGGTTACTTCTATTGCGATGGTGCAAACTTCAACGCCATTGTTGGTCGTGTTCGCCCGGCCGATCTTGGCATTGATGCGATGCATATCAACCTGCACAAGACCTTCTCTACCCCGCATGGCGGCGGTGGACCGGGTTCCGGGCCGGTTGTGTTCTCCGAGGCATTGGCACCCTATGCGCCGATCCCATATGTCGTACGTAACGAAAACGGCTTCCATCTGGTTGAAACCGCAGACGAAAATGACGGCATGAAGCCGTTTGGCCGTCTGAAAGGTTTCCACGGTCAGATGGGCATGTTCATCCGTGCTTTGACCTATATGAAGAGTCACGGTGCTGATGGTCTGCGTCAGGCATCCGGTGATGCGGTTCTGAATGCGAACTATCTTCTCGCACGTCTCAAGGAAAAGCTCAGCGTGGCTTTCCCTGGCTATTGCATGCACGAAGCCCTGTTTGATGACAGCTTCCTGAAAGATACCGGTGTTTCGACACTTGATCTTGCCAAGGCGATCATCGACGAAGGTTTCCATCCGATGACCATGTATTTCCCGCTGGTCGTTCATGGGGCATTGCTGATCGAACCGACCGAGACCGAAACCAAGGAATCGATCGATCAGTTCTGTGACGCTGTTTTGTCACTTGTGGCAAAGGCCGAGTCGGGCGATGCGGAGTTCTTCAAGAACGCACCATACCTGACGCCGCGTCGTCGTCTTGATGAAACGGCAGCGGCACGTAAGCCTGTTTTGCGCTGGCAGCCGGAAACGGCTTGATACGCAACGCTACTACATGTTTGAAAACACCCCGGTCCATGGCCGGGGTGTTCTTTTTCAAGGACTTGTACTTGAAACCCATTGGACTTGTTGCAATCTGCACCTTTATACTTGTTCGAAAGGTAATGAACGACACCGTTAAACGGTGCGTTTGGGGATTTGGTGAACGGGCCTTGCCCGTTCTGGAGGTTTGAAGTCAATCATGTCTCGTCGTGTTCAGAAGGTGTTTACTGCCGAACGTCGGTTAAAAGAGCGGACAGGTGGGGTCGTAGAAGATTGGTCGGATTCATTCTTTGATCCGTCGCTGGAAAGTGGAATGGGTGCAGGTGCAGCCATGCCTTCTTCTTTGCCATCCCCAGGTGCGGTGGCCGAGCCATCGGGTTTGACGCAGGCTGTACTCGATGAAATTCGCGCCTTGCGCGGTGAAGTTTCGCAATTGCGCGAAGCAGTGGCATCCGGTGCAACAATCAATAGCGACGCCGTTATGGCGGCACCGGTTGCCTCGAACGATGCACCGATTGATGAATTACCTGAGCCGGTTTCAAGCACCTTTACACATAGCAACCGGCCCGGTGCATCCGAACCCGACCGTGACGATCTGGAACTGATTCGTACCCAGATCGAAGAAATGAACGAGCACATCCACAAGGCCAAAATCCAGATCGCATCGCTGCGCCACCCAAAGGCGCGGGACGACCGGTTGGTCAGTGCTGCTTCCGAGCTTGACGCCATCGTCAAGGATACCGAGATGGCAACACATACCATTCTGGAATCAGCCGAGCAGATTGACGATCTGGCGATGACGCTTAAAAACTCGGCGCCGAGTGATTTTGTTGCCGATCACGTTGAACAGATTGCGTTTATCGTAACGAAAATCTTTGAATCCTGTAACTTCCAGGACATTACCGGGCAGCGCATTAACAAGGTTGTCCGCACACTCGAATTCGTTGAAGAGCGCGTTCACAACATGATCCTGATCTGGGGCGAAGACGCATTTGCCGATCTTCCGATGCCCGAAGGTGCAGATAAAGAAGTCATTGAGGATGCTGATCTATTGAATGGTCCGCAACTCGAAGGCGAGGGTATCAGCCAGGACGACATCGACAAATTGTTCGATTAAGGATGAAAACCTTGTTTTTCCTCCCATATTTAAGGTAACAGACTAACCCTATCCTTCCGAAGAAGGAGGAATTGGCGATTTACTGACTTTTGATGTCAACTAATCGTTTACATATGTTGGGGTAGTTTTTTACCTATAAGAATAATAAGCGTTGTTGGGATGCGTGTAACATACGGTTGCACGCGTTTTAGCGTGCTTGGAGGTTGCAATGGGATTTTGGTCTCTTGGTGGTATCCGTCAGCCCAAGGCGCAGGATATCAAATGGCGTAAGAGTCCGCGTGGGGATTACTATCGTCTGTTCATGCTTGATGATATCAGAGATCTCGGCTTGAACGGTGTCGGTGGTGTTTATCTGCTTTGGCATGGCGGTTTGAAACCGTCCTGGTTGGTTGCAGGCGCAACCGAGGATCTTGGACACAGTTTCCAGGAACTCGCACGTGACCCGGACATTCGCGAATATGACGGCCGCGGCGGTGTTTTCATGAGCTGGTCACCGATCAAAGGGACCTTCCGTGAAGGTGTTGTGCATTTCATTGCAAAACACACCAATCCGACATTCGAATGCGATTATGACAGCAATGAAGAACCGATTCCGGTCCTGCTGCCGCGCTAAGAATTAAGTGATGGCCTAAACAAGAAAAGCTCCGCAGGTGCCTGCGGAGCTTTCTGTGCTTGTAGGTCTGTTCCCCAAGCCGGATCAGAGTTTCGCAAGTACCGCTTCGGCGCTGGAAACTTCAAATACGCCCGGTTCTTCAACAGCAAGATGGGTGACTTTGCCGTCATCAACAATCATGGCAAAGCGATTGGCGCGTTTGCCAAGACCACGACCGGTCAGATCCAGTTCCAAACCGGTTGCGTCAACGAATGAAAGATCGCCATCCGAAAGCATGGTGATGTTGTCGGCTTTTTCACTTACCGACCATGCCTGAAGCACGAAGGCATCGTTGGATGCCAGGCAGGCAATTTCATCAACGCCTTTGGCCTTGATTTCATCAGCTTTGGCAACAAAACCCGGCAAATGCTTGGCAGAGCAGGTCGGGGTATAGGCACCCGGAACAGCAAACAGAACAACTTTGCGGCCTGCGAAAAATTCTTTGGCATTGACGGCTTCCGGGCCGTCGCTGGTCGCGCGGAACAGGGTAACGTCCGGGATCTCATTGCCGACTGTGATGGTCATGGGTATCTCCGTGTGAATGCGCAATCCCGTTGATTGCGCGAAGGATGACTTGGTGGTGAATCAAACTACAAATTCACCAGACATTCAATGCTATGAAGCAGAGTTTTTAAGAACTTGAATTCTGGGCCGTTTGAGGCTGTTCAAATTGCTGCTCATTGATGTGTGGTTACGGATTGCGATCGGCAAGGCTTCTGATCTTGTTGCCGCTGGCTGATTGCAGGGCATCAAGCACCATGTCTTTGCGCAAAAGCTCCGAAAGCAGGATGCCTTCAGGTGCGCTTGGACCAAACACTGCATTGAACGGGATGCCAAATCGCCCATAGGACGCCAGATAATCGGCGATCTTCTGGTCAGGGCGGGTCCAGTCGGCCTGCATCAGGACAATGTCATCACCGCCAAGCACATCAATAACGTCCGCTGTTTCAAGAACCAGCTTCTTGTTGACCTGGCAGGTGACGCACCATTCGGCTGTGACATCAACCAGAACCGTTTTGCCGCTTGCGACAAGGGCCGGGATGGTTTCCGGGGCGAAAGCCTGCCATTCAAGCTGTCCTGACCCTTTTGCCATGCCTGCCGATGCTGGCGGCTTGGTAAAGCCCGGTGCAAACAGCGCGACCATGAAGCCGGTCAGCGCAAGGGCGGTAAAGGTAAAGCGCGGACGCAGGTTGGTGCTACGGGACCGGGCCCAGACAAAGATGCACCCGATAACAAGGCCAAGGCCAACCGCAATGGCACCGTTAAGGCCAACCTGAACCGACAGGATACCCAACAGCCAGATCGCCGTTGCAATCAGTGCCAGCCCAAGAATGACCTTCACCACATTCATCCAGCGTCCCGGCTTAGGCAGCAGATGTGCGACGCGGGGCTGAATGGCAATCGCCAGATAGGGCAGGGCAAGACCAATACCAAGCAAGGTAAAGATCAGGAAGATATCCGCGATACTCCCGGCCAGTGCAAACCCGATGGCGGTGCCAAGGAACGGTGCAGAACACGGAGTGGCAAGCAAGGTGGCAAACATGCCGGTCAGGAAATGACTGCTCAGGTGGTGACCACGGTTTTCCTGATCCGTAATCGCGTCATTGGCCGCATTACCCAGTTCGTTCGGACCTGTGATTTCAAACAGTCCCCACATATTCAGGGCAAACAGCGCCAGAATGATGGTCATGACGGTCAGGAACAATGGTTGCTGGAACTGAATGCCCCAGCCGATAGATCCGCCCGCCAGCTTGATGCCAACCAGTACGGCGGCGATCAGCCAGAAGGACGTGATAATGCCTGCTGCACTGGCAAGGAAGCCGTATCTGACCTGCATGATATCCTGTTCGCGGACATTGATCACGGACATGACCTTGATCGACAGCACCGGCAATACGCAGGGCATCACATTCAGGATCAGCCCGCCAAGCAAGGCAAAGACCGCGATCAACCAAATACTGGTGCTGGCCTGCGATGGTGACGCGGGGGGCGCTGTTGTGGTCCCGCTTTGGGGGAAGGTTGCGCCGACAACAACAGGTTGTTCGACGGACAAAGCCCCGGCTATTACCGTGATGGTAAGCGGTTGCTGATCAAGGGTTTGGTCGTTCGCCAGTCCGAAAACAGCAAGGTCAAAATACTGTATGTCTTCCGCACTATTTCCCGCTGCCGTGCCGGGCTTCGGACTGCCAAAGCCGGCACGCAGGGTACTTTCGATCAGGATGTCGTCAATGCTGACACCGGCACTTGCCAGACCTTTGATACCCAGATGCAAGATCGGCTGGCCGCCGCTTTCATCAAGTACAAGGCTGGTCATAGATACCGGAAGATCATCGCCCGTCAGAGGAACCCGCGAGACGAACTTTTCAATCTGGTGGGCCTGATTACTGATGATCGAGGTGCTTGCGCCATCAGTTCCGGTTGCCGATGTCGGGATATCAAGTGTGAAGCTGGCGCTTGAAGGGATGCAAATGTCACTGCACACCAGATAGTCAACATTCAGATCAACAAAGACTGGCTTGTCGGGATCGGGAATGGCGACATCAATCGGCAGAATGATATGATTCTTGTAGCCGAATGTTTCGAGACCAAAGATCGAAAAACGGTGCGGAGCAGGCCAAAGAATTTCTGCATCGCCGACATTTTGTGATCCGGCCCAGTCAAGCTGCGGCGGGAAACCGGCATCCCCGGCACTGCGCCAGTAAATTTTCCAGTCGGGCTGCAATTCAAATTCAAGACCAAGGCGCAGGGTATCTGAACCGTTGATATGTGTCTGGGCACCGATCAGACGTACTGACGCGAAGTCTTCATCAACCCATTTCGACACCATGTCCGAGGCGGCATTGGCCACGCCTGTTGCGCCAAGGGACAGGGCCAGAAAGATTATCAATAATGAAAAACGAATGATCAGGTGGCGTAGCACGTCTTGGTCCTTGAATAGCCGATATTTGACAGACGAATTCTGGGTCATGCATGTGGCGCAATCTGGGCAAATGACCATAGAAGAAGGCGTAGTCCGGTCTGCTGATCAAATCAAGCCACGACTATGTGACCGGTTTATCAGTTGGCGTCATTGCTTTGGCTCAATTTCGCGGTTTGTCGACATCTTTGGATGGTAGAAAAGTTCGGCTAAATGTTGGCGGTGGTGGAACCTAATCCCCACATCTGGAATAGAGAGAAGTGGTGCAAACGGTGGATGTTTTGTCACTGTTTCCGGGGTTCTTGATGGTAATCAACCGATAATCGCGCTAGGCTTTGTGAAACAGGATAGAAAGAGTTGCGAGATGGCTGAGCGTAGTAAAGACACAGGCGAATATCTGGGCGGCAAGTTACTGGTGGCAATGCCGGGCATGCGTGATCCGCGCTTTTCGCAAAGTGTTGTCTATATCTGCGCCCACAATCAGGACGGGGCGATGGGGTTGGTCATCAATCGCGTGATCGACAGCATCACCTTCCCGGAATTGCTAGAGCAGCTTGGCATCGCGCGTCCGGCACCAACCATCGAAGATATTCAGGTTCATTTTGGCGGCCCGGTCGAAAGCAGCCGTGGATTTGTCCTGCATTCCACCGATTTCTCAAACGAGGCGACCCTGCATGTCGATCCGGGTGTTTCGGTGACGGCGACGGTTGATATCCTTGAACAGATTGCCTTGGGCGAGGGACCAAAAAGCCGCATCCTCGCACTGGGTTATGCCGGATGGCGTAGTGGCCAGCTTGAAAGTGAAATTCTTGCCAATGGCTGGCTGCATGTCGATGCGGACCCGGATCTTCTGTTTGATGTTGATTGCGAAGATAAATGGGAACAGGCGTTTTCCAAACTGGGCTTTGCTCCTGAATTGCTGTCGGGCGAAGCTGGTCACGCTTGAGGCCGGGTTATCCACGTGAATGCCAAAGAAAAAGCCTGCCGATGTGGCAGGCTTTTGTCGTTTGACGTGACAGGGCGTCACATCAATCAAACAGAGCATCAATCTCGGCTTGCGAGAAGATCTGGTCCACTTCGTCCTGACTGACGCGCTGTGCGTTCTGTGGTGCCTTGGTGACAGTTTTATCTAGGTTGTCGAGCCCTTTGGGATCAGGCGGCAGATCAAAGTCGGCAAAGTCATCATCACCCCAGATTTCGATCACGCGGTTCACGCGTTCCTCGATATATTTCATGGTGTTGACAACCTTGGTGATGCGCTGACCTGTCAGGTCCTGGAAGTTACAGGACTCAAAGACCTTCACCACAAGTTCAACGATATCGTCGGCCAGGCCCTGTGTGTATTCATCGGGTGCGGCAGAGCGGATATTGTGGGCAACCGAATCAATCTTTTCAACGGTTTCGAGGATGTTTGCTGTGGCGTCTTCGGTTGCGGCCACGACAGAATCAAGTTCGCCTTTGACGATATTGATGCGGGTGCCGCTATTGTCTTCCGGTGCCGTGTAAAGGGCTGCGATTTCGCGTTTGGTTTCCTGAATCGAATGTGCCAGTGCACGAATTTCGGTTTTCAGAAGGCGCAGTTCCTTGCGGGCATCTTCCTGCTCATCATCATTGGACTGATTGTTCAGCTTTTTCTGTTCTTCAATCATGATGCGGATGTCGGACAAAAGCTCAAGCTTGAGGTCCTCGATCGCAGTATGAAGCTTGGACAAATCTGCCCCGCCAGCGCCCTGTCCTTCGGTTGGCATTTCCGTCGGAAAGGCGACCATATCGGTCATATTTTCAAGTTTATTGAGGAGCCGCATCTCGGCGGTAAAGAGTCTTTTGCTACCTTGACGAGCCATTCGCGAACCTCTGTTATTGTCAGTCGGCATCCGGGCCAAAATGTTGCATGGCGGCCACCCCACGTGGATGTCTGGATGCATACGTTTGGGTAGAATAGTCCCCCAAGTCAATCTAGCCAACCAATTTCATTTTACTGATATGCGACAAATTGCCTGTATTTCAAGGTGTCAGAGCATAGTTTCAGCGCGATATCCGTAATTGTCCGTACTTCTTGCACGCGTGCGAATCGCGTTCGTAAACAAATGCTTACCGAATATTCGCCCTTCGAAAGAGCCTTTTGGCAAAACGCCAATAAGACGTAGCGGTACGAGGTGCCGAAACGTGTCGTGACACGGTGCGAAAATCGGGCACGCAATTTATCCATTGGTTGAAGAGATTCCAAAGTCTCTTTCCGATTATATTGCAAAGCAATAAATCTGGAATGCGTCGAAATCTCGCTCCGGGAATGGCTGTTTTTCTATCTAAGGGTGGGTATTTTCGAATGTTTTCAGTGAAACCACAGCGATAATTTGAAACTTTATCAAATACATTTTTTGTGCATTGCAGCGAGGTTTTTTCTGGAATAGGTGCCGAAGATACGCTATTTGCCTGCCTTACAGATGTACTTTCGGGTGCAGGCTTATTAAGAATAAGATATGTCAGAGGAAATGCTCTGGCCCGTTCTGTGCTTAATCTTTGGTTGAGACGTGATAATGTCCTTGAGAGGGGCCGTCATCGGATCAATCATCGGGATCGGGGCGGAGAAAATTGAGGCATATCGCCTTGAGATGTAATGCGAGGGGGCAGATTCGCATGTCGATCAAGAAGCTATTTCCCATCTTTCTGTTGGGATTGGCGGTAATCGTCGGGTTTGATGCTTCGGCACTTGCTGCTGTTGGTCAACCCGCGCCGTGGCAGCTTGGGCTGCAAAAGCCGGTTTCTCCTGTGGCCGTTGAAGGCCATGATTTCTTTATTTTGCTGACGTGGTTGATGACGATCATTACCGTGATCGTTCTGTTGCTGCTGCTGTATGTGCTTTTCCGCTTCAGCGCCAAGCGCAATCCGGTGCCGTCGAAAACAACTCACCACACCCTTCTGGAAGTGGTCTGGACTGTTGTTCCGGTGCTTATTCTTCTTGTCATCGCGATCCCGTCGTTCCGTCTGCTGTATTTTGCAGACCGTGTCGAGGATGCCGACCTTACGCTCAAGATCATCGGCAAACAGTGGTATTGGACATACGAGTATCCCGATAACGGCAACTTCACGTTTGATTCCCTCATGATCGATGAGGACACGGCTGTTGCCGAAGGCAAGAACCGCCTTCTGGATGTTGATAACCCGGTTGTTCTGCCTGTTGATCAGAATATCCGTCTGATCATGACGTCTGATGACGTGATCCATAACTGGGCCATGCCGTCTCTCTTCATCAAACTTGATGCCGTACCGGGCCGTCTGAATGAAACCTGGACCCGCATTCCGGGTGAATATGCCGGTACGACGCTCTATGGGCAGTGTTCGGAGCTGTGTGGTGTGAACCATGCCTATATGCCGATCGCAGTCAAAGCTGTTACCATGGAAGAATACAAAGCCTGGGTAGCCAAGGCTCAAGAACAGTTCGCATCTGCTGACTTGCCGTCATCGGTATCAGTGGCATCGGCAGAGTGAGGGAGAGATTGATGGCTCACGCTGACACACATGATCACGATCATACCCCCGGTTTCTTTACCCGTTGGTTCCTGTCAACCAACCATAAGGATATCGGGACTCTTTATCTTATTTTCTCAGTGATCGCCGGTTTGATCGGTGGCGCGTTCTCGGTCTGGTTCCGTATGGAACTGGCGCATCCGGGAACCCAGATCATTGAAGATCACCAGTTCTTCAACGTGCTTGTGACCGCACACGGCATGATCATGGTGTTCTTTGTTGTCATGCCCGCCATGATTGGTGGTTTTGGCAACTGGTTCGTTCCGATCATGATCGGCGCGCCGGACATGGCGTTCCCGCGTTTGAACAACATTTCGTTCTGGCTGATCGTTCCGGCCTTCCTGCTGCTGATGCTGTCTGCCGTTGTTGGCAGCGGTGCCGGTACGGGCTGGACCGTTTATCCGCCGCTTTCGAGCGTGATTGGCCATCCGGATGCATCGGTCGATATGGCGATCTTTGCCCTGCACCTTGCCGGTGCCAGCTCGATCCTTGGTGCGGTGAACTTTATCACCACCATCTTTAACATGCGCGCGCCGGGCATGACCCTGCACAAGATGCCGCTGTTTGCATGGGCAATGCTGGTAACGGCCTTCCTGCTGCTTCTGGCTGTGCCGGTTCTTGGTGGCGCAATCACTATGCTTCTGACCGACCGTAACTTTGGCACGGACTTCTTCAATCCGGCCGGTGGCGGTGACCCGATCCTGTATCAGCATCTGTTCTGGTTCTTCGGGCATCCGGAAGTTTACATCATGATCCTGCCGGGCTTCGGCATCATCAGCCACATCATTTCGACCTTCTCGCGCAAGCCGGTCTTTGGTTATCTCGGCATGGCCTACGCGATGGTTGCGATCGGTGTTGTCGGCTTTATCGTGTGGGCGCACCACATGTATACGGTCGGCATGGATGTTGACACCCGTGCCTATTTCACCGCGGCAACGATGGTGATTGCGGTGCCGACAGGCGTCAAAATCTTCTCGTGGATTGCGACCATGTGGGGTGGTTCCATTACCCTACGTGCTCCGATGCTTTGGGCTATCGGCTTTATCTTCCTGTTCACTGTGGGCGGTGTGACAGGTGTGATCTTGGCGAACTCGGGCATGGATCTGCCGCTGCATGACACCTACTTCGTTGTGGCGCACTTCCACTATGTTCTGTCACTTGGTGCCGTCTTCTCGATCTTTGCGGGCTTCTATTACTGGTTCAGCAAAATGTCGGGTTACGAGATTTCTGATCTTGGTGCGAAGATCCACTTCTGGCTCTTCTTTATCGGCGTCAACCTGACCTTCTTCCCGCAACACTTCCTGGGTCTGGCCGGTATGCCACGTCGTTATGCCGACTACCCGGATGCGTTTGCAGGCTGGAACCTTGTATCGTCTTATGGTGCCTATATTTCCTTTGCCGCGACGATCTTCTTCCTCGGTGTGGTGGCGCATGCCTTCATCCGTGGCAAGAAAGCCGAAGCAAATCCGTATGGCGAAGGCGCAGATACCCTGGAATGGACCGTCAGCTCTCCGCCGCCGTTCCATACCTTTGACGAACTGCCGCGTATCAAGTAAGTGACACTGGTTTAAGTCCCCCGCATACCCTATTTGCGGGGGACGCCTTTCCGCCCCAAGAAGAGAAGACCAGAGTTCCATGACCAAGCAGGTTGCTAACCAGACCATTGCGCTTGAAAACGCAGCTCAGCTGCCGATTTCCGAGGTGCGCGACTATATCGCGTTGCTCAAACCCGGTGTGATGACCCTTGTGGTTTTCACCGGTGCTGTTGGTCTGTTGATTGCCCCGGGATCGATCCATCCGTTTCTGGGACTCGTGGCAATCGCCTGTATCGCTGTCGCCAGTGGCGCGGCTGCGTCAATTAACATGTGGTATGATCGCGATATCGATATCCACATGAAACGCACCCAGAACCGGCCCATCCCGGCGGGGCGCGTACCGGCAGACGAAGCCCTTTCACTGGGCATTGCTTTGTCGATCGTTTCGGTGACCGTTATGGCGGTTGCCATCAATTTTGCGGCTGCGGCTTTGCTGGCGGTGTCGATTGCGTTCTACGTTTTCGTTTACACCATGTGGCTTAAACGCAGCACACCACAAAATATCGTCATTGGCGGTGCCGCCGGGGCCTTCCCCCCGATGATCGGCTGGGCGTCGGTGACCGGCGGGATCGACCTTAATTCGATTGCGCTGTTTATGATTATCTTTATGTGGACACCGCCGCATTTCTGGGCTTTGGCCCTGTTCCGCTGCGGTGACTACGCCAAGGTCGGGGTGCCGATGATGCCGGTAGTGGCCGGTGAAGCGGCAACCAAAAAGCAGATGCTGATCTATACCATTCTGCTTTTGCCGGTAACCTTTGTGCCGGTCGCGACCGGGTTGCTGGGAGTTTTTTATGGTGTGACGGCAGGCCTGACCGGGCTTCTGTTCTTGCGCCATGCGATCCGCGTGTTGCGCGATGCTGAAGAACGCGCGCCGCACAAGATGTTTGGATATTCCATCCTGTATCTGTTTGTCCTGTTCGGGGCGATGGTTGCGGATGTTTGGCTGGTTGGATTTATGGCATGAGCGAACAGGCACAGGACAACAAGGCCGAGCTTGAGGCGTATCTTGCCAAGCGCAAAAAGAAGAATCTGGTGTTCCTGATCATCCTTGGTGGTCTGGCGACACTGTTCTTTGCGATTACGATTTTGAAGATGAGCTAGGAAACCGGGCACGATGACCGATCAGAAGCCGATTGATAAAACAAAGGCGCAGAACAGGAAGATCCTGTTTAGCTGCGTGTTTGTTGTCGGCGCGATGGTCGGTCTGGCTTATGCGTCGGTGCCGCTTTACAAGCTGTTTTGTCAGGTGACCGGGTTTGGTGGAACAACCCAGGTCGCGACCGAGGCACCTGTTGCGGTTTCCGAAAGAACCATCAAGGTCCGGTTCAACGCGGATGTAAACTCGGGCCTGCAATGGCAATTTAAACCCGAACAGCGCGAAATCACCGTTCATCTTGGCGAAGACAATCTGGCCTATTACGTGGCCGAAAACATGTCTGTCAAACCGGTCACGGGGCAGGCGGTTTACAATGTTACACCACTTAAGGCAGGGCAATATTTCAACAAGATCGCGTGTTTCTGTTTTGACGAGCAAACCCTTGAACCGGGACAGCGCGTCGACATGCCGGTCAGTTTCTATGTTGATCCTGCCATTGCAGAAGACATCAATACCCAAGACGTGAAGACAATTACCCTGTCCTATACCTTCTTCAAGGCAGATGCCACGGTTGAAGCACCAGGCGGGGAAGAAGATCAGGGAGGCTGACGGAACGCTTATCGGCGGACTGTATGTCTCAGTTTAACAAAGCGACTTGAATTTCTTTTGTAAGGATTGAGGGGGGCAAGGAATGAGTGATCATGCTCAGAAACATCCGTTCCACCTGGTAGACCCAAGCCCGTGGCCGCTTGTCGCGGCAGCATCGGCTGGTCTGTTTACTGGTGGCATGGTCATGTTCATGCATTCGGATCGCGCACCGGCAGATTTCTGGCTGGCGGCGATCGGGATTGCAGGCATCCTGTTTGTGATGTTCCGTTGGTGGAGCAACGTAATCAGCGAGTCAAAGATTTACCATAACAAGGTCGTTCAGATCGGCCTGCGCTATGGCATGTCACTGTTCATCGCATCCGAAGTGATGTTCTTTGTCGCCTTCTTCTGGGCATTCTTCCACAATGCCTTTGTGATCTTCAGCCCGGGCGTAACCGAATGGCCGCCAGCAGGTGTCGAAGTTCTTGATCCGTGGGATTTGCCGTTCCTGAACACTCTTATCTTGCTGCTGTCGGGCTGCACCCTTACCTGGGCGCATCATGGCTGCATCGAAGGCAAGAAAAAGGACATGGTCCAGGGGCTGGCAATCACCGTGGCGCTTGGCGTGATCTTCCTGTGCCTGCAGGCATATGAATATAGCCACGCTGCGTTTGGCTTTGCTGACAACATCTATTCTTCGACCTTCTACATGGCGACCGGTTTCCACGGCTTCCACGTATTTGTCGGAACGGTGTTCCTGGCCGTCTGCCTTATGCGCGCGATCAAGGGTGGCTTCAAACCTGATCACCACTTCGGTCTGGAAGCAGCAGCCTGGTACTGGCACTTCGTTGACGTGGTCTGGCTGTTCCTGTTCTTTGCAGTCTATATCTGGGGCGGCGAATAAGCCGCTCTGACCCGAAAGGCCGGGTCCAAGATCATGGATGATTATTATCCAAACATTTCCCCCATTCGTACCGGGCTGGCATGCAAATGCCCCCGCTGCGGTGGGGGAAAGCTGTTTTCCGGCTATTTGACCGTGCGCGAGAAATGTGACGTGTGTGGTTTGGATATGCGCGGTCACGATGCCGGTGACGGGCCTGCTGTTTTCATTATCTTTATCCTCGGGTTTCTGGTCGTTCCCGTGGCGCTTTGGGTCGAAATGCGCTATATGCCGCCTTTGTGGTTGCATGCGCTTTTGTGGGGCCCGGTGATTGTTGGTGTGACACTGGCCTTGCTTAGGCCGTTAAAAGGTCTCATGGTGGCGCTGCAATATCGTCATAGATCGACATCCCAACAGGACTGATTTCAGTTAATGTCTTTACTTAAAACGCGCCCTAGTCTGGCGATGAAAATTTGCGTCGGGTTGTCTTTGATCATCCTGCTGGGGCTTGGATCCTGGCAGGTCGACAGACTGTTCTGGAAACAGGGCCTGATTGAACAGCGTCAGGCACAGTCGCATATGCCGCCGATTGCGGTTCCGATTGATACGGTTGTCGAACCCGAAATGGCATTTCGCGCCGCCTTTGCCGAGGGGCGTTACCTGAACGATCAGGAAAAATACCTGATGGCGCGCACCCAGCGCGGCAATATCGGTTTCCAGCTGATCACCCCGCTTGAACAAAAAGATGGCCGGATCATTCTGATCAATCGTGGCTGGGTTCCGGCAGAAAACCGTGATCCGAAAACGCGCCCGCAAAGCCAGATCGATGGACAGGTCCACGTGACCGGCGTTCTGCGTTTGCCCAAAACCAAACATTGGGCGCAGCCGGAAAATGATCCTCTGGCAAATCAGTGGTTCTATGTCGATGTCGATCACATGGCCGAAGATACGGGTGCCGATCTGGCAAGCCGGTATTATCTGGAACTTGATGACACACCGGTTGCGGGCGGGTTGCCGATGGGCGGGCAGGCAAAGGTTGAGTTGCCAAATAACCACCTTGAATATGCGATCACCTGGTACAGCCTTGCCTTGTCGTTGATTGTGATTTTCGTCCTGTATCATCGTCGCCCGAATGATGACAAAAAAGACGCAGACACAAACAGCAAGGCCGCATAACCCGTGTGGCCCTGCTGCCCCGATGGGGCGTAGTTTTCCTGTCTTGATCCGTCTAGCCGAATGACCAGAACGCGGCGTTGACCTGATATCAGCAACGCCAAGGAGCCCCGATGACCGACGCATATAAAAAGCTCGAAGCCCGCTTCCATCGCATGGATGTTTTGTCTGATGTCAGTCAGATGTTGCATTGGGATATGGCGGCGATCATGCCGGATGGCGGGGCAGAGGCGCGTTCGGAACAGCTGGCAACGTTGAGCGTTCTGGAAAACGAAATGATGAAGGCGCCGGAACTCGGTGATCTGATTACCCAGGCCGAGGGCGAGGCGCTTGATGACTGGCAAAAAGCCAACCTGGGCGAGATGAAACGCAAATGGGTTCATGGCACTGCGGTTCCATCTGATCTGGTGGAAAAAATGTCGCGTGCCGAAACCCGGTGTGAAGTTGCCTGGCGGACCGCACGTGCGGACAATGACTTCAAGGGGCTTCTGCCGAAATTGCAGGAAGTTCTCGATCTGTCGATCGAAGCGGGCAAGGCAAAGGCCGATGCCCTTGGAACGTCGGTCTATGATGCGCTGCTTGATCAGTATGATCCGATGATGCGCTCGGACCGCATAGATACGCTGTTTGCCGAGCTTGAGGCGTTCCTGCCGGATTTCACATCCGATGTCATCGAACGTCAAAAAAGTGAAGACAAACCGGTTCTGCCAACCAGGCCGTTCCCGATTGAAACGCAAAACCGGGTTGGTCTGGATTTGATGAAGGCGGTCGGGTTTGATTTCGCCCATGGGCGTCTTGATATTTCGCATCATCCGTTCTGCGGTGGCATTCCTGATGATGTGCGTATCACCACGCGCTACGACGAGAATGATTTTACCTCGGCGATCATGGGGGTTTTGCACGAAACCGGCCATGCGATGTATGAACGCGGCCTGCCTAAAGACTGGCGGAACCAGCCGGTTGGCAAGGCACGCGGTATGACCATGCATGAAAGCCAGTCGCTTCTGATTGAGATGCAGGCGTGCCGGTCCGAGGAATTCCTGACCTATGCGGGCCCTGTTTTCAAACAGGCCTTTGGTGGTGATGACGCGGCTTGGAATGCGCAGAACCTGCATCGGCTTTACACCCGGGTTGAGCCGGGCCTAATCCGTGTTGATGCCGACGAGGTTACCTATCCGGCCCATGTGATCATGCGCTATCGCATTGAACGTGCCCTGATCGAAGGCGATATGAAGCTTGCCGACCTTCCCGGCGCATGGAACGACATGATGCAAAAGCTTTTGGGCATCACGCCACCAGATGACCGCGACGGATGCCTGCAAGATATCCATTGGCCATCCGGGGCATGGGGCTATTTCCCGACTTACACCCTTGGCGCGATGTCTGCGGCGCAGATTTTTGCCGCAGCGAAGACCGCGAACCCGGAAATTCCGGCAGCCTTGTCACGTGGCGATTTCGCGCCGTTGATGACCTGGCTCGGTGAAAATATCCATCGTCAGGCATCGAGCCGCTCGACGGACGAGATTTTGAAATCGGCAACAGGTTCGGTTCTTGGTGTTGACGCCTTCAAGGCCCATATGATCAACAGGTACGGTGCGTAAAACCGATTGAATGCCCGCAGTAATATGCTAGTATTAATCGGCGCGAATGTACTGGATTGTTCAGTAATACCAATCGCTTATACATTGGTCTAGCCCGTTTTAATCTTCACAGGCGTTTCTGTTATATGGGAATAACCGACGGCAACAAGAAGGTCATGGATCGACAGGTCTTTGCCACGGATCAGGTTATTTTCCGGGAAGGCAAACCGGGAAACGCGGCCTATGTGGTACAAGAAGGCAAAGTTGAAGTCTTCAAAACCATGAACGGGGACGAGGAAGTCATTCTTGGCACGATTGAAGCCGGTGGTTTGTTCGGTGAACTTGCCCTGGTCGATAATCAGCCCCGGATGGCGTCAGCACGTGCGACCGAGCGCACCGTTCTGATTGCGATCAATCGCCAGACATTTGAAAAGAAGATGTCGGGTTCAGATCGTTTCATCCGCGCGATTTTGCGAATCCTGCTTGGTAACTATCGAACGGTGGTACGACGTGCCGCCCTTGCCGAGGCCAAGCTTAAGGAACATGGCATATCCCTTCACGATTAAGTAGCGGTATTTCCGCTGTTTGTCCGTCATTTAGCAAGTGCTTGCGCGATAATGCGTATGACACGGCTGCTCTGCTTGATTGTCCCTTGACTATATCGGCCCAACCCCTCACTAACTCAGGCGTTGGAGTGTGTTTTGGTGCGATTTTTGCCCGAATGCACGGAACTGGTATTCGCCTTATGCAGGAGCAGGTCTAGTGCGTTATGTCAGCACGCGGGGAAGCGCCCCCGTATTGCAGTTCGATGAAGTTCTTCTTGCCGGTTTGGCCCGTGATGGTGGTCTGTATGTCCCCGAAACCTGGCCGACTTTTTCCAAGGATGACATTCGTGCGCTGCGAACTCTGACATATGCCGAAGTCGCCTTCAAAGTGATCCAGCCATTTGTTGCCGGCACTGTTGATGACGGGGCCCTTAAGGCCATTCTGGAAGATACCTATAACGGTTTTGATCACGAAGCCGTCGCCCCGCTGAAACAGCTTGGTGCCAATGACTGGGTGATGGAACTTTTCCATGGTCCGACCCTGGCCTTCAAGGATTATGCGCTTCAGGTGGTTGGCCGTCTGTTTGACCATGTTCTGGCCAAGCGTGGTGAGCGCATCACGATTGTCGGTGCAACATCCGGTGATACCGGATCTGCCGCGATCGAGGCGTGCCGTGATCGTGAAAATATCGACATTTTCATTCTGCATCCCAAAGGTCGCGTTTCGGAAGTTCAGCGCCGTCAGATGACGACGATCCTTTCTGACAACGTTCATAACATCGCGGTCGAAGGATCGTTTGATGATTGTCAGGATCTGGTCAAGGCCCTGTTCAATGATCATGGCTTCCGGGATGAAGTTGGCCTGTCTGCGGTCAACTCGATCAACTGGGCGCGCATCATGTGCCAGATCGCCTATTATTTCTGGGCTGGTGTGCAGCTTGGTTCGCCGGAACGCGAAATTTCCTTCTCTGTCCCGTCGGGTAACTTTGGCAATGTCTATGCCGGTTATGCAGCGATGCAGATGGGCCTTCCGATCAAGCAGTTTGTCGTTGGGGCAAACCGCAACGACATTCTGGCGCGCTTCTTTGAAACTGGCGTGATGAAGATGGAAGGTGTCGAACCGTCCCTTAGCCCGTCGATGGATATTCAGGTCAGCTCGAACTTTGAACGTTTGATGTTTGATCTTTATGACCGCGATGGTCTGGCGATTGCCGAGATGCTGACCAAGTTCCGTGAAACCGGGGTGATGGAAATGTCGCAAGGGCAGTTCGCCCGTGCCCGTGAACATTTTGACGGTTATCGTCTTGATGACGACGCGACCAAAGCTGCGATCAAGGATATTCTGGAAACCAGTGGTGAACTGGTTGATCCGCATTCCGTGATCGGCATTGTTTCGGGCCGCGAATGCAACCGTGACAAGTCGGTGCCGATGGTGGCACTGGCAACCGCACATCCGGCGAAATTCCCCGATGCGGTCAAGCAGGCCTCCGGTATCTATCCGGACTTGCCGCCGCGTCTTTCTGATCTATATGACCGACCGGAAAAGGTCGAAGCCATGTCCAATGATGTCGCGACCTTGATGGCGCATGTCCGTAAAAACCGGCGTGCGGCCTGAAGATCGGTTATGATTGGGTGTGATGTGAAAAACAGGAGTAATGCTATATGACAGTCGAGCTTACCCAGCTTGACAATGGGATGATTGTCGCGACCGACCGCCTTGACCATGTGCAGTCAGTGGCCCTTGGTACTTGGGTTGATGTTGGTGCTCGTAACGAGACGCCCGATATCAACGGCATTTCCCATATGCTTGAACATATGGCCTTCAAGGGCACGCGTCGTCGTTCTGCGCTTCAGATTTCCGAGGAAATCGAAGCTGTCGGCGGGCAGATGAATGCCTATACGTCGCGTGAAAACACGGCCTATTACTGCAAGGTCCTGCACGAAGATCAGGAACTCGCCATCGACGTTATCGCCGATATCCTTCAGCATTCCACGCTGGATGCCAAGGAACTTGAACGCGAACGTCAGGTGATCTTGCAGGAAATCGGTCAGGCCAATGATACGCCCGACGACATCATTTTCGATTATTTCCAGGAAACAGCCCTTCCTGATCAGGCATTGGGGCGCTCGATCCTTGGAAGTCCGGAAAACGTATCGTCGCTGACGCGTGATCATCTGTTTGATTACATGTCGCGCCGTTACAGCCCGAAACGCATGGTGTTTTCGGCATCGGGCAAGGTCGAACATAACCGCGTCGTCGATATGGTCGCGTCGAAATTCGACGGCCTGCCGGTCCATGAAGAACATGATATGGAGCCCCTTAAATACGAAGGTGGCAGCCGGATCGAAAACCGCAAACTGGAACAGGTTCATGTGATTTTCGGTCTTCCGACTGTGTCCTACACTGATGACAGTTTCTATGACCTTCAGGTGTTCAACACCCTGTTGGGTGGTGGCATGTCATCGCGTCTGTTCCAGGAAATCCGCGAAAAGCGCGGGCTGGTTTATTCGGTCTACAGCTTCTCGTCGCATTATGTTGATGGTGGCCTGTTCTCGATCTATGCCGGGACCGGGGCAAATGACATTGCCGAACTGATGCCGGTCATGTGTGATGAACTGGTGCGTGCCACCAATGATCTGACCGAGGAAGAAGTCACCCGTGCCCGTGCACAGCTTAAGGCGTCGGTGGTGATGGCGATGGAAAGCAATTCCGGTCGCTGTGAAACCCTTGCTCGTCAAATCCAGATTTTCGGCCGCCCGCAAACCATGGAAGAAATCGTCGCCAAGATTGATGCGGTCGATATCGAAAGTGTACGGCGGTCCGGCAAGGCGCTTTTGGATGGTAAACCAACCATCACGGCCCTCGGCCCGGTTGACCAGATGCCCGGATATGATGATCTGGCAGCGCGTTTGCGCGGCTGATCACACACGATCTTGCATGACTAATGACGGCACTTGTCCAGACGGGCAGGTGCCGTTTCCTTTTGCTGGGGCAAACATGTTGGTGTATCCCCATATCCAAAGCAGATTTAAGGCAATATGCTTTAACGATAAGGCGGGGTAGGCGCGATGCAATATGCCTTTGATATAGGCGGATCAAAGATCGAGTTCGGGGTGTTTAGTGATGCCGGTGACGTCATGCTTCACAGCAAGATGCCAACACCCAAGGACGATCTGGATGCATTTGTCGCAGCCATTCAAGATCTGATCGGCGATGCCGATACCGAGTTTGGTGAACGTCCTGATATCGGTATCAGTTATGCTGGCGGGCTTGATCCGCAAACGGGTGCCGTCATTTCGGCCAATGTTCCGGCGATCAAGGGATGGCGGTTGGCTGCGGAACTTTCAACCATCCTGAACCGCAAAGTTCTGGTGGAAAATGACGCCGATTGTTTTGCCCTGGCCGAGGCAATCAGCGGGGCTGCCAAAGATTCCCGAACTGTCTTTGCCATTATTCTTGGGACCGGTGTTGGCGGCGGGATTGTTGTTGATGGACATTTCATCGGTGGGAAAAGCGGCATTCGCGGCGAATGGGGCCATGGCAACGACGTCACCGGTACTTTGATCCGTAACGGCCTTGCCCCGGTTCAATGTGGCTGTGGCCAGACAGGATGCCTTGATGCATGGGGTGGTGCGCGCGGTCTTGAACATATCCATTCCCAGATAAGCGGTAATCCGGTCACCAGTTTTGAAATCACCGATGCCTGGCGTGCCGGGGATGCCCATGCCACACGTGCGGTCGAAATTTATTGCGAACTGGTGGCACGCGAACTTGCCCTGATGGTTAATGTTCTTGATCCCGATTGCGTGCCCGTGGGCGGTGGAATGGCATCGGAGAAAGTCATCATTTCCACAATTGATGGATTGGTGCGTGATCGTGTTCTGGGGCGTTACGACGCCCCACTCGTTGTGCCGGGCACCTTTGCAAAGGACGGGGGACTTCGCGGGGCGGCAATGCTGCATCTTGGTCAGCGGACTGTAACGACCAATGACTGACAAGCAGGGATCAGGTCAGCAGTATCACCCAATGCTGGAAATCTGTGTTGAAAGTTTTCAGGATGCCCTAAGCGCGGTTGATGCCGGTGCCGACCGTATTGAATATTGTTCTGCGCTGGCAGTTGGCGGATTGACGCCAAGTCCGGGTGCGATGGAACGGATATCCGATATTCCCGCACCCTGTATGGTGATGATCCGTCCGCGTCCGGGGAACTTCCGCTATGACGCGTCCGAAATTGCGATCATGAAACGCGAAATTTCCCTGGCCCGTGAACATGGTGCCGCCGGAGTGGTGTTTGGGGTGCTTAATGATGCGGGGGTCCTTGATAAGCCGACCCTAAAGGATCTGATTACCGCTTGCGAAGGTCTGCAAACGACTTTGCATCGTGCCTTTGATCAACTTTCTGATCCGTTGGCTGGACTTGAACAGGCAATTGAGCTTGGATTTGACCGGGTTCTGACCAGTGGTGGTGCGCCTGATGCGATGACAGGGCGCAATGTCATTGCGCACCTGATCACGGAGGCAAGGAACCGGATCGTCATCCTGCCCGGCGCGGGGGTGACTGCGGCAAATGCCAGCGATATCCTTGATGTCACCGGGGCAGATGAACTTCATGCGTCCTGCAAGCGCGATGCGGCGGGATCGGGCTATGATGCCGGGCGGGTATCGGTTGATACGGATCGGGTGCGGGCGTTGAAGGCGGCCATGAAACGGTGATGCGAATGCTATTTGGCACAGGACTTCGAAACTTGCGATCCGCGCAGCGGAAAGCCTTATGCAAACGTATGGAACCAGTCTAATCTTAATAGGTTAGGGGCGGTAATTGTTCGTTAAGCAGCCTCGCATAAATCTACGTTTTGACATATGCCATTGGGCGGTTCCCTGTGGCTGTTAATGATGCAACGGTTGGTGAGAGAATGAATACAGAACAGAATGGTGGCGCGACTTCTGCAAGCAGGCAGCCAACCGAACATGCACTGAGCCAGTTGCATCAGATTACCGCCTCGCAGGATCTGAGTTTTGAACAACGTGTTGATGCCATTCTGAAATTGGGAACCGAGCATTTCGGACTACCAATCGGTATTTTCAGCAAAATTGTCGATAACAAATACGAAATCCAACAGGCGCGACATCCTGAAAACGCTCTGACACCGGGTATGGCGTTCGAACTTGGCAATACCTATTGCGTACACGTGATCAATGCTGATGACGTGTGTGGCTTCCATCATGTCGGGGACAGTGAAGTCCGTACCCATCCCTGCTACCAGAATTTCGGGCTGGAGGCCTATCTGGGTGCGCCGGTCATGGTTGACGGTGTCTGTTATGGTACGCTCAATTTCTCAAGCCCGGAACCGACCCGCGCGTTTTCAGCAACCGATATAGAACTGGTTCGACTGTTTGCATCGTGGCTTGGTCAAACGATCGGTCGTATGAGCGATTCCTATGCGCTTGAGGCCAGCCGCAAGGAAGTCGAACGTCTGGCGACCCATGATCCGTTAACCGGGCTTTATAACCGTCGCTATATGCAGAAATGCCTCAAAGCCGAACTCGAACGCGCCAAACGTTATGAGAAGCAGTTGATTGTCGGTTTGCTGGATTACGACAACTTCAAGCAGCTGAATGACGAATATGGTCATGATACCGGTGACAAGGCGCTTGAACTGTTTGCCAAGGTTTCGTCGGAGCTGATGCGGGAAACCGATGTGATTGCGCGGTGGGGCAACGAAGAATTTCTGATCCTGATGCCGGAAACCGGTGCCGCCGGGGCGCTTAAATATCTGCAACGTCTCAGTGATCGTGTCCGCGAAGCCGATTTCCGCGCCGGAGATGATGAATTGCACCTTAATCTCAGCATTGGTCTCGGGATTGCGGAACCGGGCGACACGGTCGAGACACTGGTGTCGCGTGCCGACATCGCAATGCATGAATCCAAACAGGTTGGCCGCGAAGGATCGCGTCAGGGTGATTGTTTCTAACCGCGTGATTGGCTCAATTCATGGTCCGCAGAACGCGGGCCAGAATTTCCTGTGTCAGGGGTTTGGACAGATAGCCGTCAAACCCAATGGCAAGATACCGGTTTTCGGCCTGTTCAAGGGCGTCGGCTGTTACAACGATAATGCGTGCATTGCGTGATGGGCCGGGTGTCTTGCGGATGGCATGAAGGGCCTCTGATCCATCCATGACCGGCATTTGCGCATCCATCAGGATCAGGTCAAATCCGGTTTCTACCGCCATTTCGACAGCTTCCCGGCCATCACAGGCATAGCTGACCTCATAGGGGCCTTTTTCAAGAAACGCCCCTATGACAATCCTGTTGAGTTCCTTGTCATCAACGACAAGTATTTTCCGGATATCACCCGACGGCTCTTCCTTTTCTTCGTTGCCAGAAAGGTCATGAAGGAAGCGCGTTGATCCCCTGTCCGGATCAGTCAGGGCCGGATGCACCGGTGTGAAGGGAATGTCGACCCAAAATGTCGCACCTTCGCCGGGGACGGCGGATGCATCGATCTTGCCACCCATTGCTTCGGTCAGGCGTTTGGCAATGGCAAGTCCAAGTCCGGTGCCCCCGTATTTGCGCGTGGTTGACTGATCCGCCTGGCTAAAGGCCTCAAACAGGCCTTTCTTCGTTACCTCATCAAAACCGATCCCTGTATCACTTACTTCCAGTCGCAACACGACAACATCGGCCCAATGTTCGGACAGGCGATCGCTGCGATACATATTGACGGTGACATTCCCGGCCTCGGTGAATTTCAGGGCATTTGCGACAAAGTTCGACAATATCTGGCGTAATCTGGTCGGGTCGCCTTCGACAAGGGCCGGGGTGTCGTCGGCGATGATGGTGCGCAGCTCCAGTTTCTTTTCGGCAGCCACACTGCCAAAGCTGCTGATGGTGTTGCGGACAACATCTTGTGGCGAGAAGGTAATATGTTCGATTTCAAGTTTGCCCGCCTCGATCTTGCTCAGATCAAGGACGTCATTGACGATAACCATAAGGGCCTTGGCCGACTCATTGATCAAAATGGCATAGCGTTGCAGGTTTGCTGCCATCTCGCCCTTGGCCAGTAATCCGGAAAGTCCGAGAATACTGTTCATCGGGGTTCTGATTTCGTGACTGACGGTGGCCAGAAATTCCGACTTGGCCTGACTGGCGGCATTGGCGCGATTTCGTTCTTCGGCAAACTGATGAAGGCTGCTGCGTATGATCGCAATCATCGGCCAGACAATGCCAAACATCACCCCGAAAATGCTTAGGATCATGGCGCCACGCATCGCAAACGATACTTGGGTGCTGATCATAAGCTGGCGTTCGGCATCGCGCTGATAAAGTGTTACAGCACGATCAAGCATCTCAAGTAACGGCCTGAAGGCGGCCCGTCGGATATATTCCGCATCAAGGGAAAGGATGCTGCTGTAATTGGGAGTGTTGCTTTCCAGAACCCGCTTGGCCGCGGCAAGGAAGGATCGCACTTCGCGATCAAGGGAGGGGGTGCCTTCAAGGTAATAATCGCGAATGGCACCATCCGAGGGTGGCAAACCAAGTTTTTGACTGCCATTCACCAGTGCCCGGTGCGAACTTTCCATCAAGTCGATGGCATCGCGAAGGGCAAGACGGATTTCGCTGTCTTCTACGGCCGTCGTTTGATCGTTTCTGGCCAGTATCTGGCTAAAGCCGTTGATACGTTGGCTCAGCATCCTTTGACGGCCACTCATATTGATCTGAAGGGCGGTTTCCTGACGGGCATGTTCGGTAACGTAATCAACAACCCCGTCCGTCAGAATAAGGCATAGGATCAGTGCGGTAGCAATCAGGATACGCTTGCGGAAAGGGATCACAACATCGCGCGGCCGCAGTAAAGTCTGCGTACTATCACGATTTTCTGTGTCCCCTGTCGTCATTTGATCCCCCTGAAATAACATTCTGCCCCAAGGACTTCTGTCGTCAGGACCTTGGTCCATTGCCAGACAGTTGAACGCTACAGTGTGAATATGGGGACTGTCACGCGCAATTCGAGCAGCGTGCAACGATCAGTTTTCCAAAGGTTGAGAAAAGGCAGCCATCAGGTAAAAAGAAAACCGCTTTGAGGAGAACCTCAAAGCGGTTTGTCTTGGCTGGGGCGGTAGGATTCGAACCTACGGTACACGATACCAAAAACCGATGCCTTACCACTTGGCCACGCCCCATCAGCGTGTGTGGCGCGGAAAATAGCGTCCCCGCGACAAGAGTGCAACCCTCTATTTCAAGGTTTTTTTATCCCGGCCTCAGTCCGGGAAAGATGCCCCGATATTTGACAGCTCGCGGGTCTGTTCGCACAGGGTTTGCGTCGGAGAAATCCACCAGTCAACATGCTGTGAAGCAATGGCATTTGCGGCCTTTTCTGCCTGCTCTTTGGTGTCGTAAATCCCAAAGCAGGTGGCACCACTGCCCGACATTCTGGCAAGCAAACAGCCTTCTTCACGGGCCAGCGCATTAAGCACATCGCAAATTTCGGGAAGGATACTGGTCGCAGCCAGTGTCAGGTCATTGCCGCAGTCGGATAATGCGTCGGCCAGTGACGCGCCACTGGAAAATTCGCGTTCAATGTCCCAAAGACCGGAAATCGAAAAGCCTTCATCCTCGCGGGTCTTGAAAATTTCCGGTGTGGAAACTGCCTTGCCCGGATTGATCAAGACCATCGGGATTTCCGGAAGATCAGGCAAGTCGGTCAATTCTTCGCCGATGCCTGACATCAGGCATGTCTTGCCATGCAGGCAAACCGGCACATCGGCACCAAGTGTCAGGGAAATGCGTGCAAGGGCCTTCTGGTCCAGATCAAGCTGCCACATATCGCAAAGAAGACGGATTGCCGCCGCCGCATCGGCAGAACCACCCCCAATGCCCGATGCGACCGGCAGGCGCTTGTCAAGAACAAGATCAGCACCAAGCGCCGTACCGCTTTCATCCTGAAGCAGGCGGGCTGCGCGCACGACAAGGTTGTCACGGGTGTCATCAAGTACAAGGCTTGCCGACATCGGGCCGGTAATGGTCAGATTGATTGCACCATCATCGCGGCACTCACCACTTAGAACGTCACCCGTAGCGGTAAAGCAGACAAGGCTTTCAAGCAGGTGATAGCCATCGTCACGTTTGCCGGTAACATGCAAGAACAGGTTGATCTTTGCCGGTGCCTGTTCGCTATAGGTCGCAGACATGGATGTTTCTTCCCGAGTAGCTCAGTTGTTTACGACAATCGGCGCAACATTTGGGACCTGGCCATTAAGTTTGGCTTCGACGGTGGTCCGTAATTCTTCTGTCGGATTGAATGAAAGGGCGCGGTGCCACTGGAAACGTGCCTCGTGATAGCGCCCGATCTGCCAATAGGCATCCCCAAGATGATCATTGATGGTCGGATCATCGGGTTTAAGCTCAACCGCTTTTTCAAGCTGTTCGACGGCATCTTCAAACCGGCCGAGTTTGTAATAAACCCAGCCAAGACTGTCGACGATATAGCCGTCATCAGGCTGTAATTCGACAGCCCGTTTAAGCATGTCTTCTGCCTGTTTGATATTCAGGCCCATATCGACCCAGCTATATCCGAGATAGTTCAGGACATAGGGCTGTTCAGGTTCCATTTCGAGTGCAAGCAGGAAATCGGACTCGGCCTTTTTCCAGTCGCCAGCCCGTTCATGGGCAATGCCGCGACGATACAGCAATCGCCAGCCAACAACGGTGTCGCCGCCAAGACGTGTAATCGCCTTGTCATAGGCATCTGCCGCACCGGCATAGTCACCTTGAATGCGCAGGATATCACCAAGCTGGATCAAGGCATCCGGGCGGTCTTTGCGTTCGGCAACCATGTCTTTGAGGATGGCGATGGCTTTGTCTGCCTGCCCGACCTGTTCAAGGCTGGATGCTGTGCGAAGACGCGCATTCCAGCTGTGCGGGGAATCATGGGGAATGGCACTATAAACCGTGATGGCCGCGTCATAGCGTTCCTGAACTTCCATGACTTCACCGACCAGAAGGCGGGTAATGTCATCATAGGGACGCAGCGCAAGGGAATAGCGCGCCATCAAAAGTGCCGGATCAACCGCATTTTCCTGACTAAGCAGGGTCGCGATATCAAGATAGGCTTCTGCAAGGCCGCTTGCCGGTGTCTGCATGGTCGCCAATGGCGGTTCACCACGGTCCAGACGGGTAAGGTGGTATGGCATGGCAAGGGATTGCGGATGGCGATCCATATAGCTTTGATAAAGAAGGGCGGCTTTCTGGACCTGACCTTTGCGTTCATAAACCGCACCCAGCGCCTCGGCGGCGCGAAGCGGCGCATCGGCGGGATCGCCATAGGCACTGGCAAGGGCGCGTTCTGCCCCGTTCAGATCATCGAAATAGGCCAGAATTAAACCACGGTGATATTCCGAAAGCGGGCTAAGTGCACCGTTGCCCTGCATCTCATCAAGGGATGTCAGTGCCTCGGTTTTCTTGTTCAAACCGGCGTAAAGCCAAGCCTTTGCCAGCGGCGCAATCAGTGCATTAATGCCACGTTGCGGCAAGGCCGAGACTACATCAATCGCATCCTGATACCGGTCCTCGTGGATTGCGGTATCCATGACAGTCAAGGCGGCAAACAAATCTTCGGAATTTTCGCGTTGCAGCTGGCTTGCGATGGCACTGGCATCGGAAATGCGACCATCACTGATCAGTGCAAGAAACGCCCGGCGGCGCAGTTCGGCATTATCGGGTTCAAGTTCATGGGCGCGCAGAAGATACTGTGCGGCATAGTTCGACCGGTTTTCAAGCTGGGCTGCCTTGCCCGCAAGGAAATTGCCCGAAAAACCATCGGATTGTGGATACTGGAACTCGACCTTTTCGGTTTGCCGGGGCATCGTGCCACAGGCCGAAAGAGCAAGTGCCGTCATCGGAATGATGATGTGTAACAGTTGACGTTTCAAAGGCTTGTCCTGCGTCCGCAATTCCGGGTCGGTGCTGTCATGATCTGATCAACACCATGCTGAATTTCGGGTTTAGCCTACTCAGTCGGCAATTATAAGGCAAAGCATTTGCAACAAGTCCCCAGCGGCAAATCCGATTGCCGACGTGCTGTTACGGTAAAAGTGTGGAAAACTGCGGATTATGAGGGTGTCGGCCTAGCAATAAAGTGGCCGTTTGGCCGGAACATCAAGCTGTTTGCCAATGATTTCGCGCGCCTGTTTACCAAATTGTGATCGCTGACCGACCGGGGCAACGGTTTCAAGAACCGACATTGCCTTGTCGATACCAACCGCCTTGGTCAGAAACCATCCGGCCAGATAGCTTGAAGACAGGCAGCCGCCACTGGTGACGATATTGCCCTGCGCAACAAGCGGGCGATCTTCAACCACGGTATCGGTCCGCGCAAGCAGCGGGCGGGTTTTGGTGTCGGTCGTGATGGTTGCTGGCAAAAGACCCAAACGATACAGGAACAAAACCCCGGAACATTGCGCGCCAATCAACTGGCGTGACGGATCAAGGGCAAGTTCGCGCATGATTGCCGTGTCATCAATATGAGTACGGGTATGGATGCCACTTCCCAGCAATACGGCATCAGCTTCGCGGACAAAGGACATCGGCTTTTGCACCGAAACGGTGACACCATTCATCGATGTTACGGTTTCACCGGGTGCTGTGATCGCAGCGGTCACGCCATCGGCCTTGGCACGGTTCAGGATCGACAGGGCAACAAAGCTGTCGATCTCGTTGAAACCGTCGAGTGTCACGATTGCAATCTTCATGTCCGTCTAACCGCCGTTGAAAAAGGGCGGCTATTGAACGCGCAGATTGAAACCTGCACAAGGAAAAACTTGTATATGGCTGATTTGCTTAACGTGCACCAAGATATTCATCTACCAGCGTGATCCAATAGGTCACGCCATAGGGGATGGCTTCATCGTTAAAGTCATAGGCCGCGTTATGCAGCAAACAGTTGCCATCGGTCGGACCATTGCCAAGCAGTACATAGCTTCCCGGCTTTTCATTCAGCATGAAGGCGAAATCTTCGCTGGCCATCGATGATTCCGGATTGGGATCAACCTTGTCGGTGCCAACGACCCGGATGGCAGCAGCCCGTGCAATGGCGGTTTCGGCTTCGCTGTTGATTGTTGCCGGATAGCGGCGCTGATACATCACACGGGCCGAGCAGCCAAAAGCCTCTGCGGTTGATTTGGCAACGGCCTTCAGGCGTTCTTCGACCAGATCCTGAACAGCGGGGGAGAATGTCCGAACTGTGCCGCGAATGGTTGCGGTGTCAGGAATGACGTTCCAGGTGTCACCGCCGAAAATCTGGGTCGGCGAAATTACCGCACTTTCAAGCGGATTGACGTTGCGTGCGGCAATGGTCTGAAGGGCAAGCAAGACCTGCCCGGTGGCTGTGATCGGATCGCGGCCGAGGTGGGGCATGGCTGCGTGACAGCCTTTGCCGTCAATATTGATTTCAAAGATGTCATAGCTGGCCATCATCGGACCGGCTTTCATCGCCATGGTGCCAACATCACGTCCGGGCCAGTTATGCATGCCAAAAATGGCATCGACCGGATGGCTCTCAAACAGCCCCTCATTGACCATTTCACGACCGCCGCCTTCGTTTTCTTCGGCAGGCTGGAAAATGAATTCAACGGTTCCGGCAAAATCGGGGGCTTCGGACAGGATTTTTGCAGCACCAAGCAGCATCGTCATATGGCCGTCATGGCCACAGGCATGCATCTTGCCCGGATGCTTGGATGCATAGGGCAGATTGGTCAGTTCATGGATATCAAGCGCGTCCATATCGGCGCGCAGCCCGATCCGCTTGCCGTTGCCCTTGTTGCCTTTCAGGGTTGCGATCACCCCGGTTTTGGCCATGCCGGTTGAAACTTCAAGGCCAAAGGATGCAAGCTTTTCCGCAAGAAAAGCACTGGTCAGCTTTTCCTCAAACGCGGTTTCGGGATGAGTATGCAAATGATGACGCCAGGATTTAAACTCATCAGCAAGTTCGGTGGCACGAGGATGAGGGGAGCAATTGGAGACAGTCATCTGCATACTCTGTAGCGTGTCAGAAAGGGCGGGTTTGTCAGTTTGCAAACAAGAACCCGCAGGATAAACGGGGACGCAATTGTCCCCGTTTATGGGGTAGATGATCAAGAACCCTGAAGACGCAGGATCAATTCGGCAACCAGAACAGAACCGGCATAGGTGCCAAGGAATACAAGGCAGGCAACCAGTGCCAGTTTCCAGCCGGAATGCTTGGCGACTTCGATTTCTTTCTTGGCGATGGCAAAACCGGCATAGGCAAGGGCCGGGGTTGCAAGCGCCAGGAAGTTAACCGATTTGGCCTGTGCAACGATCCATTCCGAGCCCGGTGTCCAGGGCAGGGTCGCAACGATCCCGACCAGCGAAATCCAGGCCACACTCGGAAGATAGAAAGGCGCAAAACGGGTCAGGATTAAACCGACCATCGAGATCAGATAAATCACGACCATGCCGACAAAACCATCTGCCAGCGGAATGGCCGGACCAACAGTGTTCATGACCAGACCGACAAGGCACACAATGATCAGGGTGACGGCGTGATCAGTCAGATTGATGTTCGGACGGGTACGTTCCATTGCAACTGCGCTATCAGACATGATCAAGCCTCCTTCTTGTTCGCGGTGGCGAGATCATTTTTGCCAGCGGTCGCGTTATAAAGTTTTTCGACAATCGGAAGTGCGATGAACAGGCCCGCATAAAGGCCGGTCGCATAGGTCAGAAGATTGCTGGCCCCGGCCAGTGCAAGGATTTCGTCCTTCATGTTCGGAACAACTTCGGTCAATGCACCGGTGCAAGCCGCCATCATCGAGCCACTGCCGATACCACAAGCCATGGCAAGGGCACGCGGGTCAAAAAGGCCGCTGCTGGCAAACAGGGATGCCAGAATGGCAAAGATGAAGGTACCAAACAGGGTGCCGATCACATAAACGCCCATAACACCTGTGCCTTCCGGGCTTTTAAGCGTATAGCGGTCTGCAATGATCGCAAGGTTGGGTTCACGCGCAATCGAGAAGGTCGCGCCAATTGCCTCGCGGCCCATTTTCAGGCCCCAAACCGCAAGCGGGAAGGCCAGAACGATGGTGCCAAGGTTACCCAGTTCCTGAAGCAACAGGGCCGGACCGGCTTCGATAATGGTTTCAATTGCCGGGCCGATGGTGGTGCCGAACTTTGCGATGAAGGGCATGATCGCGATAACGATCAGCGGGGAGGCAGCTTTGACTTCTTTTTCGCGAATGAATTTGCCGAGTTTCGGCATAACATTCGGGTTCATCAGTGCGGCCATAACAAAGGCATAAAGCAACGGCAGCAGCAAAATGGCGCCGATGCCAAATGAAATTTTCTGGATACCGATCAATTCGGCAATAGCACCGAGAATGATCACGGCAAGATGAAGCCGCCAAAGCTCCAACTGTCCCCGAAGCGCATTCATTTTCAAGTCTCCTCGACGTGGCGTGTTCGACACAATCTCGTCCGGAGTCCCGAAGAAGCCAGACAGGTTGCGTCATCCCTGTGGTATCCGGATGCCGGCAAATTTCACATTTTTGCCATTTTCTGAACCCGGAATTTTGTCCGACAATGAAAACTCGAAGGGGGCTGGGCAAGTGCCATTTTGGGATGCTTCTGTTGCCGGAACGGCAACAGGTTGAAGGATGCTAGGAATGTTCTTCGGGATACCAGGCGGAACCGAATGCCTCCATCCGGTCGCGGATCATGCCGGTAACCGCCCGAACGGCGGCGGTTTTTGGTCGGCCCTTACGCACCAGAAGATGCGATGGAACCCGGGCAAGGAACGGGTCGGTCATTGGGACTGCAACGACCTCGCCACGGCGCAATTGCCGCGATACAGCAAAAGCCGGAAGGTACGTGATCCCGCCCCCCGAAAGAACGAAATGGATGGCAACATTGATCGAATCGGCGGTCAGAAAGGCATCATGGGCAACACGATTTCCCTGATCGACATTGGCCAGAAGTTTGGCCACACCAAAAGGCGGGTTCAGCAAGGCAGCCGGATAATTCAGTGTATCTGAAAGCGTACAGCTTTCCTTGTCGGCAAGATCAAATCCCGGCGGGACAAGGGCGCAAAGCGGTGCATGATCCTCGGCCAGAAGTTCAAGATCGGGATTGCGCGGCGGATTGAAAACAAGCCCCATATCGTAGTCATCGCGCAGGATTCCGTGGGTGATCTTTTCGGTTCCCGCGACATCGATTTCAAGACGGATATCGGGAAACTCGTCGCGCAGAGGGCGCACAACATGATTGACCAGATCAACAACGAACCCTTCGCCGGTGGCTATGCGGACCTTCCCGGCAATCGCCCCGCGTGCAGCGGCCAGATCGACTGAAAATGCTTCGTCCATCTCGAACCGGCGTCTGGCATGGGCGGCAACCATATGACCGGCTTCGGTAAAGATGATGCCGCGTTTGGTACGTTCCATCAGAAGAGTTTCAAGATGCGCTTCAAGGGCTGCGATCTGGCGACTGATGGCCGATGGCGCAATGCGCAGGTTTTCGGCAGCCGTGCGAATAGATCCGGCTTCAAACACGGCAAGGAAATAGCGAAGCGGTTTATCGTCGATCTTCATGATGGCTGCTGCGCAAAAAGTTGACCCTTACCGGCTTGGTATGTGGGTGATCACCTAATCAGAGCATATGTGTTGCTGTTTCGGCAACAAGATGTTCCGCCAATTGATCTTGAGTTCGCCCGATATCCACCGGAAAGTCGGATGGTAAAATCAAAAAATCACATCAGACCGCCTTGGTGCTGTGACGGGAAGAAGTGTGTCTTCACCGATTACGCCCGGCTGTCTGAAACCAAAGAGGCAATTTTCGTGAATAATCCAGAAACCGGCACCATTGGTGTCATCGGTCTTGGCAATATGGGGATGGGCATGGTCCGGACCCTGTTGCGGGACGGTTTTTCCGTTGTCGGGTTCGACCTTTCTGCTGACCGTCAAACAGAAGCCGCAACCGCCGGTGCAACCATTGTCGCCAGCCTGCCCGAGCTGTTTGAAGCTTGCAAAACCATTATCCTGTCCCTGCCAACGGCAAACCATGTCCGAACGGTCCTGACCGGGGATGACGGGCTTGTTGCCCGCGATCTGGATGCGCGACTGGTGATCGACACCACGACATCAGAACCCGATGTGACCCGGGATATTGACGCGACCCTGCGCCGTTTGGGGCATATCCTGATTGATGCACCGGTCAGCGGTGGTCCGGCAGGGGCCAATAGTGGTCAACTGACCATGATGGTTGGCGGTGATGATGCCGACGTCGCGCGTGCCATGCCGGTTCTTGCGTCACTTGGCGGCAAGATCACTCATGTCGGTCCGGTCGGGGCCGGACATGCGGTCAAGATCGTCAATAATATGCTGGTCGCATCCCATCTTTTGACAATGAGCGAGGCCGTCAGGCTTGGTAATGCCGCGGGCGTCACCACCGAAAACCTGATTTCGGCATTGAATGCCGGTTCCGGTCGAAGTGCGATCAGCGAAGTCAATTATCCCAAATGGGTGATGAATGGTGCCTTTGACAGCGGCTTTACCATGGGCCTGATGCGCAAGGACATGCGCCTTGCCATGGCACTGGCAAAAGACAAGGACGTTGCATTGCCTGTTTCGGCACTGGCCGGACAGATTTGGGGCAAAAGTTCTGATCTTCTTGCAGATGATGCCGACTTTAACCGAATTACCGAATGTGATCCCACCCATGCAGGAGCCAAGTCATGACCAGCGAAACCAAATTGATTGCCCGTGACTATCACAAGGCAATGGTGCCGTTTTTTGGGACCGCGGAAGTCGGAAGCTGGGTCAACGGGGCGATGGTGCCAGGCAATGGCGATACGTTTGAACTGATCGATCCGGCTACTGGTAAGGCGTTTCTTGCGCTCAAGGATGCCGGGGCTGATGTTGTCGATCAGGCAATGGATGCCGCCGTCGCAGGACAGAAAGTCTGGTGGGGTATGACGGGGGCCGAACGTGGCCGGATCATGTGGCGCATCGGCCAGCAGGTTCGCGATCACCTTGAAGAACTTGCACTTCTTGAAACCGTCACGGCAGGCAAGCCGATCCGCGATACCCGGGTCGAGGTTCTTAAAGTTGCCGAGATGTTTGAATATTATGCCGGCTGGGCTGACAAACTGCACGGCGACGTTATTCCGGTCCCGACCAGTCATTTGAACTATACGCGTCCCGAACCCTATGGCGTGGTCACACAAATTACACCTTGGAACGCGCCAATCTTCACGGCGGGCTGGCAGCTTGCCCCGGCACTTTGCACGGGCAATGCCGCGGTTCTTAAACCGTCGGAGATGACGCCGCTTACATCACTTGCTCTTGGTGTCCTTTCGAAAAAGGCCGGTCTGCCCGATGGTGTGATTACGGTTTTGGCCGGGCTTGGTGCGACGACCGGTGTTGCGGCAACCACGCATGATGCCACGCGCAAGGTTGTCTTTGTCGGATCACCGCGTACCGGGGCGATTATCGCCGCCCAGGCCGCACAGAATATCGTGCCCTGTGTTCTCGAACTGGGCGGGAAGTCGGCCAATATCGTGTTTGGTGATGCGGATCTGAAACGTGCGGTGATCGGCGCGCAGGCTGCGATATTCAGTGGTGCAGGACAAAGCTGTGTTGCCGGTTCGCGTCTTCTGGTTCAGCGCAATGTGGTGGATCGCTTCCTTGATATGCTGGTGACCGGTGCAAACACCATTCCGGTCGGCGATCCGATGGACACGGCAACCCAGATTGGCCCGATCAATAACGCGGCCCAGTATCAGACTGTGCGTCGACTGGTTGCAAGTGGCCAGGACGAGGGTGCGCAATTGCTTGCTGGCGGGGTGCGCCCGGATGGCGATGCCTATCAGGATGGCTATTTCCTGCGTCCGACCGTTTTGGGCAATGTGCGGAATGATATGAATATCGCACGCGAAGAAATCTTTGGCCCGGTTCTGTCGGTGATCCCGTTTGATGACGAAGCCGAGGCAGTCGCAATCGCTAATGACAGCAAGTTCGGTCTGGCAGGTGCAGTTTGGACCCAGTCCGTTGACCGCGCGCATCGTGTGGCGGCCAATGTTCGGGCCGGGACGTTCTGGATCAACAGCTACAAGACGATCAATGTCATGTCACCATTTGGCGGTTTCGGTGCCAGTGGCTATGCCCGGTCCAGTGGCAAGGAAGGTTTGATGGAATATATGCAGCCCAAAAGCGTCTGGACCGAAACAGCAGCAAATCCGCCAGCCGCTTTTGGTTATGCCCCGGACTGAAAACCAATCATCAGACAATAACGAAAAAGGGCCGCATCAAGCGGCCCTTTTGTATGAGGATAAGCTGTAAGCAGCTTACATGTTCGGATAGTTCGGACCGCCGCCACCTTCGGGCACCACCCAGACGATGTTCTGGGTCGGGTCCTTGATGTCGCAGGTTTTGCAATGAACACAGTTCTGCGAGTTGATCTGCAAGCGTTTGCCGCCGTTATCTTCGTCCTCGACGAACTCGTAAACACCGGCCGGGCAGAAACGTGCCTCGGGGCCGTCATAGATGGCAAGGTTGGTGTTGACCGGAACGCTGTCATCTTTCAGCGTCAGGTGAACCGGCTGATCCTCGCCATGGTTGGTGTTTGACAGGAAGACCGAAGACAATTTGTCAAAGCTGATTTTGCCATCCGGTTTCGGATAGTCGATCTTGGGCATCTGGCTTGCCGGTTTCAGGCAAGAATGGTCTTCGTGGTTTTTGAAGGTCCAAGGTGCCTTACCACCAAACAGATAGGTATCAACCGCACTATAGGCCATCCCGCCCCAGAAGCCCCATTTGGCAAAGCTCGGACGGATGTTACGCACCTTGTGCAATTCCGGATAGACCCAGCTGTTTTCAAGACGCGACGGATAGCTGTCCATCTGTGCCGGGACATCGTCGGCGGTCAGGGCCTCGAACGCGGCCTCGGCGGCCAGCATTCCGGTCTTCATCGCAGTGTGCGACCCTTTGATCTTCGGCACGTTCATGAAACCGGCCGAACAACCGATCAGGCAACCGCCCGGGAAAACAAGATCAGGGATCGACTGGAACCCGCCTTCGTTCAGCGCACGTGCGCCGTAAGAAATGCGACGGCCATTTTCGAAAATCTTGCGAATTTTCGGATGGGTCTTGAAGCGCTGGAATTCGTCAAACGGGCTCAGATGCGGGTTTTCGTAATCAAGGCCGATTACGAAACCAACAACCACCTGATTGTTATCAAGATGATACAGGAACGACCCGCCATAGGTGTCCTTGGTCAGCGGCCAGCCAATGGTGTGCTGGATCAGACCTTCTTTATGGACTTCCGGGGCAACTTCCCAAAGTTCCTTGATGCCGATGCCGTAAGTTTGCGGATCGGAATTCTTGCGCAGATCAAATTTCTTGATCAGTTGTTCAGACAGGGAGCCGCGGCAACCTTCGGCAAAGAAGGTATATTTCGCATGAAGTTCCATGCCCGGTTCATGGTTCGGGCCCGGCGTGCCATCACGCTGCAAGCCCATATCGCCGGTGGCGATACCCTTGACCGAACCGTCTTCGTTAAACAGAACTTCGGCGGCGGCAAAACCCGGGTAAACTTCAACGCCAAGGGCCTCTGCCTGTTCGCCAAGCCAGCGGCAAACATTGCCAAGGCTGACGATATAGTTGCCCTTGTTGTGCATCTGCGGCGGCGTTGGCAGCTTTTTGGCACCGGTTTCGCTCAGCATCAGGAACTGGTCTTCGCCAGCCGGAACGTTCAGCGGTGCGCCGCGTTCTTTCCAGTCCGGGAAAAGTTCATTCATGGAGCGGGGCTCCATCACCGCACCCGACAGGGTGTGTGCGCCGACTTCGGAACCTTTTTCAACCACGCAGACGGTGATTTCTTTTTCATGTTCCTGGGCGAGTTGCATCAGTTTGATGGCAGCCGACAGACCGGATACACCAGCCCCGACGACAACCACGTCAAATTCCATGGATTCGCGTTCCATATGGCCTCTCTCCTTTGGCTGCCGGTCTTGTCGAACTGTTTTCGTTCGTTTGACAGCAAGCCGGTATTCACCGATCAGGGTCTCGCCCAAGCCCTGATTTCTCACATTTGTTGCTTAATCGGTATAGCTATACCGATTTAACGCGCGTTTGTATATGGTACATATGGATCAAAATCGTTAAAGTCGGTCAAAATCCACTGCACCAATCACGCGTGCGCCGCAACATACACCGCCTTTGTGTAGATGAGCAATCCAATTACAGATTTTGATGTAAATAATCTCGATCCGTTTCAGGCATTGGTTTGGCAATTTGAAATGGGTGTGGACGAAGCAATTGCTGACGAACCACTTGACCGTTTCAAAGCATCCGAAAGTCTGAGCCGCAATGCTGCAAACCGCCCGGGATTTGCCCCGCAAGCACAGGCGGGCGGCAACCGTAGTCCAGCGCAGGCTGCAAGACCAGCCGGACTTGCCGGCGGACCGGCACCGGTGCCTGCGGGGGCTGATGGCGGTTTCCTTCTTTCCGATACCCCGCATGAAGCCCGTCAGTCGGCCCGTGATGCGGCGGCGGCGGCCACCAATCTTGACGAGCTTAAAGAAGCGATTGAAAAGTTCGAGGGCTGTGCGCTGAAGAAATCGGCAAGCAACACGGTCTTTGGGACGGGCAATGTCGAGGCCAAACTGGTTCTGGTCGGCGAAGCACCGGGTGCAGAAGAGGACCGGCAGGGGCTGCCATTTGTTGGGCCAAGCGGCAAGTTGCTTGATGCGATGTTGCGGTCTATCGGATTGGCGCGTGAAGAGGTCTATATCACCAATATTCTGCCCTGGCGTCCGCCGGGGAATCGCCAGCCAACCACGGCCGAAGTTGCGGTATGTGAACCGTTCGTCCGCCGTCATCTTGAATTGATCGGGCCAAAGGTCGTTGTCTGTCTGGGGGGCAGTTCTGCCAAGACCCTGATGGAAGAAGACCGCGGGATCACGCGCCTGCGCGGGACCTGGAAAGAACTGATCTTTGCCGATGGCGCCAAGGCCGATTTAACGGCGATGTTCCATCCTGCCTATTTGCTGCGGACACCGGAACAAAAGCGCCTTGCATGGCGTGATTTGCGGGCGGTTGCACAAAAACTTTAAGGAAATGGCGATAAATTTGCCATACGCATGGGAGATATGCACAGGGTCGGTGCCGTAAAATAGGTCCACGCCAAGTGATTGATTCCAGATAAATGATTTCGCGGTTTGGGTGATTGCTGCTATAAAAGGCGCCGTTGTACCGGGGGGAACACCGCAGACAACGGGTTGCGAGACCAAACTGCTTCGGGATAAACACGCGGCTGGAATAAAGCCTCGTTGGGGAACTAGAACTTGATCGAAGCAATAAGAACAAGCCTGCCGGGTGTGAAAACCACACTGAGGCAGGGGCTCTTAGTCGCGATATTCGGGGCTATGACATTCATGGCCGTGCCGTCACCTGCTGTTGCTGACACGCAGGAACAGGCTGCTTTGGGCAATCCCGAACTTGACGATGCGCTGTCCATCCTTATTCCCAAACCGCTTTCTGACCGTGATGCAGAACTTTACGAACAGATTTTCTCTGTTCAGGAACAAGGTCGCTGGAAAGATGCCGACCGGCTGATTTCGCGCCTGTCTGATAAAGTTTTGATGGGGCATGTTCTGGCGCAGCGTTACCTGCATCCGACCGCCTATCGTTCGCGTTACAATGAACTTCGTGACTGGCTGGCAAGCTATGCCGATCTGCCACAGGCCCCGCGTATTTACAAACTGGCGCTGACCCGTCGCGGTTCGGCAAACTATCCGAAAAAGCCGGTTGGGAATTACGTGTCGGGTGCCGGGTATGATTACGAAGATATCAAACCCTATTACCATAAATCGACCAAACAGCTTTCAGCAGCACAGCGTTCGCGACTGAGCACACTTAAAAGCCGTATCCGTCACCGGATTGGCAATGGCTGGCCCACTGGTGCTATGGAAGTTCTTGAAAGTCAGGAAGCCAAACGCCTGTTTGACGCCTATGAGCAGGATCAGGCACGCGCATCCATTGCATCGGGATATTATTATTTCGGCAAGCCGGATCTTGCATTGAAACTGGCGGTCGAGTCTGCCAACCGGTCGGGTAAATATCTGCCACAGGCGCATTGGACTGCGGGCCTGACTGCCTGGCGCCTGGGCAAGATGGATACCGCGCACAAGCATTTCGCGGCACTTAGCACCAATAAATACGCATCAAGCTGGACCCGTACGGCGGGTGCCTTCTGGGCTGCGCGTATTGATTTGGCCGCTGGTCGTTTCGAAGATGCCGACAAGATGCTGAACCGTGCGGCGGAATATCCGCGTTCCTTCTATGGGCAGCTTGCGATGCGTGCCCTTGGTCGCGATGACGTGTTTGACTGGGACAGCCTTGAACTTGATGAAAACCGTGCCAACAAGTTGAAGCTTGATCCGCATGGTCGTCGTGCATTGTCGCTTCTTCAGGTTGGGCAACGCGACGAGGCGGAACGCGAATTGCGCAAGGCAGCTGCCAAGGACGACGATGCACTGCGTCGTGCAGTGCTGGCACTGACCGATACGGCGAACTTTGCGTCCCTGACCATGCGTCTGGGCAGCTATATCGCGCAAAAGACCGGGGATGTGTTTGTCAACGCGCTTTATCCGGTGCCACCATGGACGCCGGAAGGCGGATATGAAGTCGACCGCGCCCTGATCTATGCATTCATGCGTCAGGAATCCGGTTTTAACACCGATGCGCGCAGCCATGCAGGTGCGCGCGGCTTGATGCAGCTGATGCCGGCAACGGCAAGCTATATCGGCAATACCCGCTATCGCGGTGCCAAACGCGCCGAACTTTTCGAACCGGAAATCAACCTGTCGCTTGGGCAGAAATATGTTGATCATCTGCTTGAACAGAACGGTGTTGATAACGGCTTCCTGCAATTGATGGCGGCATATAATGGCGGGATTGGCAATCTTGGTCGCTGGCAAAAGGCGCTTAAGGACAATGTCGATCCGCTTTACTTCATCGAAAGCATCCCGTCGCGTGAAACCCGTTTGTTCATTGAACGCGTGATGGCCAATCTTTGGATGTATCGTTCGCGCTTTGGTCAGGAAACTCCGTCTCTTGACCTGTTGGCGGCCGGTCAATGGCCGACCTATCAGCCGCAGGATGGCGAAGACGACAGTGGTCTGACGGCAGAACGTTAAGCACAAAACGTTCCATGACCGGTAACAACGCCAAAGACCCGCATGGGGTTGCACATCAGAACAGGGACCGTCACCCGGAACAGGGAACGGTCCTTGATCGTATCAAGATGCCCCCAATGAGTGGCGAAGAAGCCCTGCGCCGGTTCAACGAACAGAGCGCACCCGAACAGGAAAGCTCGAAACATCATTCCGCGTCCGGGCAAAGCGAACTGGCCAACCTTCATCCGGTAATGAAGCTTGTCGCACTTGGTGGGACGTTGTTGATGATTACAGCCATACTTCTTGGTGTGCTGTATCTGTTCGGGGCTTAGGCCGCACTATTGTGCGACTGTCCGGGCGTCGAGCAGCGCACGCAGGGCTTTTATTTCGCTGTCTGTCGCATTGCCAAGCGGGTCATCCTTTGGCAAATCCCGAGACAGATCATGCAGGACGTTCAAAGCCTGTTCGGGCTTGTCACTTTGTTTCAGCATCATGCCGTAATAGTACCGCGCCAGAAGATGGTTTGGCATTTGTCCCAATGCATGCAGGACAAGATCACGCGATGTACTGTCGATCAGGCCGTTTTGCGCTGTAATCCGGGTATCGGCATATTCAATGGCCAGTAACGGGTTATGTCCCGAAAGGGCATAGGCCTGGGCAAAGGCGGCAACCGCACGTTCGATATTGCCCAGCCGTAATGAGCCACGCGCCAGTGCGATCCAGCCCTGAAGGTTGCGTGGATTAACTTCAAGCGACAGAACGATCTGGTTCAGCAATCTTTGGATTTGCTGATCGGTTTTATAGTTCGGATCGGTGACGTTCCCCGCAACCGCGGCCGCCGCGGCAAGGTTCCTTTCCCCGGTGCGTTCGGCATAGGGTTGGGATGGCAAGGTCGGATTGCCAAGGACGGCATAAATACCGAATGCCACCAGAACCGGGAGAATTGCACATCCCGCTTTGCGTACCGAAAATACACTGCCATCGCCGTGCGGCAGGCTGACATAAATGACAGCCATGCAGAACAACGCCAATGCGGAAAGGCCAACCCAGATCAACGTGCACCTCCGACAGGCTGGCTGGATTTTCGGGTCAACTCAAACATCAGGCTTTTCCGTCACCCTTGGACGAGCCAAGGATTTCATCAAGGCGTGCCTGTTCTTCACGCGACAGGGATGCGGTGGTGCCAGCAGATGCTTCGCGCTGTTTGCGGCGATAGAATGCAAATACGGCCAGCAATGCCAGCAACGCCAAAACAACCGGGCTGCCCCAAAGAATGTATGTTTCAGGTTTCAGCGGCGGGTTCAGAAGAACATAGTCGCCGTAACGCGCAACGATATAGTCGATGGCTTCTTCGTTGCTGTCCCCGGCAATCAGCCGTTCACGGACAAGGACGCGTAAATCGCGCGCCAGTTCGGCATCGGAATCGTCAATCGACTGATTCTGACAGACCAGACAACGCAGTTCCTGGCTGATATCGCGGGCACGCTTTTCAAGGGCCGGGTTCGACAGCATCTCGTCGGGGTTAACCGCCATGGCCGGACCGGATGCCAGCAACGGCAACACAATTCCAAGAGCCCCGACCAGCATCAGAAGACGTTTGGTCATCCTTTTAACTCCGCGATTTTGGGCAGAAGAACTTTTTCCAGGACGTCTGCGGTCACCGGACCAACGTGTTTGTAGCGGATCTGGCCGGTGCCATCGATGATGAAGGTTTCCGGAACTCCGTAAACCCCGAAATCAATTCCGGTACGACCCGAAAGATCCATGCCGACTGCCGCATAGGGATCACCAAGTTCTGCAAGCCATTTAACACCATCCTGCGGGTCTTTTTCCTTATAGTTCAGGCCAAAGACCGGCACACCGGCTTCACGCGACAGGCGCTTGATCAACGGATGTTCCGCACGACATGGAATACACCAGCTGGCAAAGACATTCAGGACCGATACTTCGCCCTTGGTCAGATCGGCTTTTGATAATCCGGCGTCACGTCCGGGCAGCGGGGGCAATGAGAATTCCGGCGCAGGCTTATCAATCAGAACCGACGGCACAACCGACGAATCCTTGTCGATATTCATCAGGAACACCCCGGCGAGTGCCGCAAAAAGAACCAGCGGGATTACGGCGAGCGAAAATCTCATGAAGTGGAAACTCCATTCTTCTGAAAGCGCAGAACTATGCGTGTAAGGATGCTGAAGGTGCCACCAATCAGCATCATAATCATACCGGCCCAGACCCAGGTCATCATCGGCAGGAACCGTACCGAAACGATACGGCCGCCATCATCGGCCCGATCCCCGACCGAAACATGCAGATCACCATCGCGGCCATGCCAGATACCGGCTTCGCGGGTTTCAACGCCGCGGATCGGGTAATAACGAATTTCCGGGAAAAGCTCGGTCACAGGAAGGGCATGACGATACAGGATGAAGGTTGCCTGACGGGTGGCATAGTTTTCCCCGGCAAGCAAAGCCACACCTTCATATTGAAGGTTATAGGGGCCTGCCTGAATGCTTTGGCCTGCGCGGGCCGAGACAACAACCTGTTCTTCCCAGATGCTGCTTGCAGCCCCGCCGGCCAACATGATGGCAAGCCCGATATGGGCCAGCGTCATGCTAAGATACCGTGGACCCAACAGTTGCAGGTTGCGATATTTACTTTCCCCGTGATCTGGTTGCCGCCACAGCCGCGCCCAAAGATCACTCAGCGATGCGGTCAAAATCCATCCGGCCAGACCGATGCCGATCAACGGTGCTGGTGACAGTTCAATAAAGCGGATTGAAACAAACAGAATAATGATCACGGAAAGGATGGCGGCAAGCTTCATCCGCCGTCCGATCAGCCACATTTCATCCTGACGCCAGCGCAGTGTTGGTGCAAATCCCATCAGGAACAACAAGGGGACAACGACCGGTACCAGCACTTCGACATAGAAAGGACCGCCAACCGTGATATTCTCGCCATCAAACCAGCGCAGAACCAGCGGATAGATCGTGCCGATCAGGACGACTGCGGCAATAAGTGCCAGCATGACGCTGTTGATGAACATGCTGCTTTCACGCGACACCAGTTCAAACGATCTTGGTTCACCCAATTCTTCGCCGCGTCGCCAGAACAGATAATAAGAACCGGCAAATACCACACAGAACCCGATCAGAAGCGCCACACTGTCATGGGGCTTGTTCAGGGTTTCACTGAGTGAACCAAACAGATCGGACCGGGTCAGGTAAACACCGAACCAGCCAACGGCAAGTGCCGAAAGCCCCAGAAACGCAGTCCAGCCTTTAAGCGTTTCGGTCTTTTCCAGAACCGCACGGCAATGCAAAAGGGCGGTGGTCAAAAGCCATGGCAACAGAAGGCTGTTCTCGGCCGTGTCCCAATACCACCAGTTCCCCCATGCCTGCTGGCTATAGGAACGATAGGCATTGATTGCGATAGCCGCACCAAGGGAAAGCCAGGATGCAATCGTCCAGAACCGCAAGGTTTCGGCAATGCGACGATCAAATTTCTTAAAGATCAGTCCGGAAAGCGTCAGGGCATGGATAACGGCAAGACCAGCCAGTCCGACATAAAGAAACGGTTCGCGCAGAACCCGCAAGATGTCCTGGCTTTGCGGGTTCATGCCCCGGCCATCTAGCGGGGCAACAGGGATGCGCAGGAACGGGTCTGCATCAATCAATGTCGCAACACCAAGAACGGCAATCAGAAGGCCCATAATCGACATCGCGTTCTTAAACAACGTGCCGTCGTCTTCTTGCGCATAAGGTGATTTTGCCGGACCGAACAGCTGCAAGGTCAAAAGCACATTGACCAGTGACAGCATCAAAAGCCAAAGAACCATGGCCCCGCCATCAGGCGTAAAGGCGGCACCGATACGGAACAGAAGCGGGGTCGATGAATGGCTGACCTCTGCCACGATTGGCAGGCTGAAATCGCTGATAATGAAGGAATGTAACAGGGCTGCTTGGGCAATGATCGCCATGGCCAGAATGCCAAATGGCATAATCAGATGTGCCCGGGAATTCAGGGGCAGGCCACCTGTTGATCCATTGGTTGTGATCGTTCCGGCATCGGTCAATAAGACCGGATTTCCTTGCAATGATGCATGAACAGGCACGCGCAGCCAGAACGGACTGCACAATACAGCTTGCCCAAGCCCTGTCGCAACAATCAGCAGCAGGGCAAAATGTCCGAATTCTGCAAGCATCTCCGTCTAAGGCTTCCCCGATTAATCCCCGATGATACCTGGCGGCGGAACTGGTGGTGTGACGGGACACCGATTGGCACAGTTACGTCAAAGTCAGGTTTTTCTTACGCGTTTGGTTGGGCTTTATGGCGAAAGAATGTGGCTTAATTGCGCATTTGTTCCGCATTCTTGGCTTCGATTTCTTCCCAATAGCCACTTTTCTTAAGGGATTCAGCGACCTCGGGCGGCATGTAGTTTTCATCATGCTTGGCCAGAACTTCGGACGCGACAAAGGTGCCCTCGGCATTCATGTGGCCTTCGGCAACCACACCCTGACCTTCGCGGAACAGGTCGGGCAAAATGCCGCTATAGGAAATCGGAACAGTTTCGGCCATGTCGGTTACGGCAAAGGCAATGGTTTTGCCGTCCTGAAGTTTTTGAACCGACCCTTCGACCACCAGTCCGCCGATCCGCAAACGTTGATCAGGATCAATGGGGGACTTTTCAATGATTTCGGTCGGGCTGAAAAAGAACACAACCGAATCTTCAAACGCCGTCAGGATCAATGCCGCTGCACCGGCAACTGCCAGAAGAACAGCACCGATAATATACATGCGTTGGCGTTTGCGGGCTTTTGCACGGGAAAGGGACACAGTTATTCTCCGGTCGGGGTGCCTGTCTGGCTTTTTCTGTTTCGGCGCGGACGACGCGATTGCAGAACAGCTTCGAGCTGATCGCGTTCGATCCTGCTGCTACGCAGGCCGCGCAATGTGGCCAGCAACAAGGCAATCATCGCAAATGCCGTAATGGCGTAGCTGCCCCAGATATAGCTGCCATAGCCGCCCATAGAGAAGAATTCACTCATTGGTTGGCCTCCATATTGTGACCCGCTTCATAGTTGCGTGAACCTGCATCCTTGTGATCGGGGCGTTCGTCAAACATCCCCGAAAGTTGCAAGGCACGAATGCGGCGTTCATTCAATTCAAGACGGACGCGCAGGATCAGCACGACAAAGTAATAACTGGTAAAGCCGAGGATCATCAGCGCGAGCGGTAACTGCATGCTGGGATCAACCGCCGGGCCGTCCATACGGACAATCGAAGCCGGTTGGTGAAGCGTATTCCACCAGTCGACCGAGAATTTGACAATCGGGACATTGATTGCACCGACAAGTGCCAGTGCCGAACCGGCCTTTGATCCGCGTTCGGGATCATCAAAGGCATTCACCAGCGCGATATAGCCAAGATACAGGAACAGCAGAATCAGCATCGAGGTCAGGCGCGCATCCCACACCCACCAGGTGCCCCACATCGGTTCTCCCCAAAGCGATCCGGTGATCAGACAAAGGGCGGTAAATGTTGCGCCAATCGGGGCTGTGGCACGTGCGCAGATATCGGCAAGCGGATGCTTCCAGATCAGGCTCATGGCACCACAAATCGCCATGCCGACATAACAGAACAACCCCATCCAGGCTGCTGGCACATGCAGATACATGATCCGCACGGTATCGCCCTGCTGATAGTCAATCGGGGACGCAAAAAGTGCGAAATAAAGCCCGGCGGCAATCAGGATCGCCGTTGCCCCGGCCAGCCATGGCAGGATCGGGTCGGTCAGCTTCAGAAACACACTTGGTTTGGCAAAACGATGCATATTCTTCTGTCCGTTATTCCATTGCCTGACGCACTGCGTTCGCAGTGGCAAAGGGCGTAGCTGCCAGTGCAATCAGCAAAATGGCCGCCATGATCTGTAACTGTGCGGTTGCCGATATGCCCAAAAGGGCTGCTTCAACCGCACCGGCCCCGAAAATCAGAACCGGAATGTAAAGAGGCAGGACCAGCAACGAGACCAGAACGCCGCCTCGTCGCGCCCCCAGAATAAGGGCCGCTCCAATCGCCCCGATCAGGCTTAGGGCCGGTGTGCCCAGTAACATTGCCACCATCAGGGTGATAAACCCGTCCTGATCCATATTCAGCATCAAGGCCATCAACGGGGCCGCAATGATCAGCGGCAACCCGGTGGTCAACCAATGTGCCAGTACCTTGCCCAGGACCAGCAATTCAAGCGAGACCGGGGACAGGGTCAAAAGTTCAAGCGTGCCGTCTTCGTAATCGGTCTGGAAGACCCGTTCAAGTGACAGCATCGCGGCAAGCAATGCCGAAACCCAGATCACCCCGGATGCAATACGCGCAAGAATATTGGCTTCGGGTCCGACACCGAATGGAAACAGCGTTGTCGTTACGATGAAGAAAGCTACCACCATCACGGAATCAGCGCCTTGACGAAGGGCAAGACTCAAATCGCGACGCAGGATGGCAAAAAAGCCGTTCATTGGGCGGCCTCCTGTGTTGAAACAGGGGACGTGCCATCAAGTTCGGGATGTTCAAGCAGCCATTCGACCATCGGAATGGCGAACTCATCCAGATCAAGTACGGTCGGATTATCGACCTCGAGATCAATATGGGTCGAATAAATCACGATACCGCCGCGTGCCCGGAAATCGGCAATCATGCGCGATACCTCGCCACAGCTTTCACGATCAAGCCCGACGGTTGGTTCATCAAGCAGCCAAAGGTCGCTTTGACCCATCAGAATACGGGCAAGGGCGGTGCGGCGTTTCTGCCCGCTTGAAAGATAACGGCCTGAAACCCGCGCAAGATGATGGATATCAAGCACATCAAGGGCTGCGTCAATTTCATGTTCGATGTTTTGAACGCCGCGCAATTGTCCCCATAGACGCAAATTGTCGCGCACAGACAATACCGGTTTGACGGCATCCGGATGCCCCAGATAGTGCAGGCGGGCATGATGGGCGATCCGGTCATCGGCGATGCTTTCGCCATCCCAGCAGACTTGCCCCGAACGCGGTGACAACAACCCGGCCATGACGCGCAGCAAACTGGATTTACCGGCCCCGTTGCGACCGCGCAGCATAACTGCATCACCGGACTTGGCGGCAAAGGAAAGACCACCAAATACCAGTCGCTCGCCGCGCAGGCAGGTCAAATCAGAACCGCTAAAATCTGCCATGTAACCCGTTCAACAATATTGGTCTCAACCGTCTTTGCGATATTCTATAACGGGTTGAGGTCGATGATCCATTCTTTAACCGATCTAGATTGCGGCGGCCTTGTTTCAAATCAATCGAAACAAGGGACGAGTAATTTCGCTCGGTCATGTCCGGGCATAGCAGGGACAGGGTTTCCAACGGGTGAATGGGCGGGATCGTATCAGGACATGCTTTTTGAAACGCTTGTCGACGAACAAGGATCACAAAGCGGAATTAAAACCGGACAACAGATGCGGCCGTAATCGGACCGCCACGGCCATCTTGCACCATCAGGATAATGCCGCCGTCACACGCAGAATTCATGGCAAAGGGTATGTCACGTGCCTTGCCGTCCCAGGTGCCCAAATCGGTCATTTCGCGGACAACATTGGCATGCACAAGCCGCTTTCCGGCATTTTCGCCAGATAGAACATCACGTTGATGTTCGCGATCAAAGCCGATCAGCCACAATCGGCTGGCGACCTGTGCCGTCGTGTTGCTTGTTCCGGCATCCTGAAGGGTAACTGTGCCACTTGCAGGAGATGTTGCATTGCCCGACGTAATCGTGATTTCAGAGATGTTCCTGAGTGGTGTGACAGATTTGCTGGTCGATTCGATATTTTGTTTTGCGGTCGCACGTACAACGGCATCGCCATTGATGATGACTTGCGGCGTGTAGACATATCGTTCGCGCATCCGGCTGGCATAGTCGCGTTGGCGGTCACTGTATCGGGCGTCGGAAAACGGATCGACCCATCCCAGATAGTTCCAGTAATCAACATGGTATGACAGGACAAGAAGATCGCTATCTTCCTGATTTAACTCATAAAGAACACGGTCTGCCGGCGGGCAGGAATTGCATCCCTGCGAGGTATAGAGTTCCACGACGGCGCGCGGGGTGGTGCTTTGCGCAGCAGTGGCAAGGCTGGAAACCAGCATGATTGCGCCTGTAAGGGCAAAAAGAAGGGGGCAAGAATGTTTCATGCCTTTCATGATGCCTGAAAACACCCATCAACCCCTAATCACAAGGACTTGAAAGTTATAATTGCTTCAAAAGGGCGGATTTTTGCGGCTTTTGGGTGAATTTCGAAATGAGATTTCTAAAGATTGATGTTAAGAGCTGCGGACCAATCGGAACCATTCCAGCGAATGTGTTTCCGACGTGAGGGACGTCTTGAACCTTTGCGTTAAAGCAAAAATGAGGAACTGGCACGTTGGCGGGAGCAATTTCCAACGAGGCCGGTCGATAAAGAAGGTTTGCAGGTTAATGATGAAACGTGAAAACTGGGGCTCGCGCCTCGGCTTTATTTTGGCGGCCGCCGGATCGGCTGTTGGCCTTGGGAACATCTGGAAGTTCCCCTATATGGCAGGCGAAAATGGTGGTGGCGCCTTCCTGATTATTTATCTGGCACTGGTCTTTACCATCGGGATTTCCGTCATGCTGGCGGAATTTGTGATTGGCCGCATGTCGGAAAAGAATGCGATTGGCGCATTCGTCAAACTCAAAGGCGGTCTTTGGCCGATTGTCGGTTTGTGCGGCGTTGCGGCGGCTTTTCTGATTTTGTCTTTCTACAGCGTCGTTGCTGGCTGGACAATTTCCTACATGATCAAGTCGATTTCCGGCGCATTGTCGATTGAAGATCCGGCTGCCCTTGGCGGCATCTTCGGGGACTTCATTTCTGACCCGGTATCTCCGCTGATCTTCCATGCGATCTTTATGGCGCTGACCGTGTTTGTTGTTTTGGCTGGGGTTGGTGCGGGGATTGAGCGCGCATCAAAAATCCTGATGCCGGCCTTGTTCGCGCTTCTGATCATTTTGATCATTCGCTCGGTGACTTTGCCGGGTGGCAGCGAAGGTGTCGCCTTCCTGCTGTCGCCTGACTTTTCCAAGGTAACCTGGAACACGGTTTCAGATGCACTGTCGCAGGCGTTCTTCTCGCTCTCGCTCGGGATGGGCGCGATGATTACGTATGGATCGTATCTGTCGAAGAAAGAAAACATCGCGGGTGCCGCGGGATGGGTGACGTTGCTTGATACCGCTGTTGCGGTGATGGCGGGTCTTTTGATCCTTCCGGCGGTCTTTGCCTTTGGCTTTGATCCGAGTGCCGGTCCTGGCTTGACCTTCATTACCCTTCCGGCGGTGTTTGCGCATATGCCGATGGGATCGCTGTTTGCCTTCATGTTCTTCCTGCTGCTGGGTATTGCTGCCCTGACATCGGCAGTGTCGATCCTTGAAGTGGTGGTCGCCTATTTTGTTGATGACCGTGGTGTCAGCCGCAAGACTGCAGCCGTGGTAATCGGCCTGATCATCTTCTTGCTGGGTATCCCTTCGTCGCTGTCGCTTGGCGTGATGTCGGATGTCACCTTCTTTGGCAAAAGCTTCTTCGATCTGATGGATTTCATCAGTTCCAACCTGTTGTTGCCGATTGGCGGCCTGTTCATCTCGCTGTTTGTCGGCTGGGTTGTCTGGGGCAAAGCCAAGGAGGAAATCATTGCCCACAATGGTGTTGTACCCGGCTGGATCACCGCATGGGGATTGATTGTAAAATTCGTGGCCCCGGTCGCGATTGCCTTCATCCTGCTAAAAGGGCTCGATATCTTCTAAGCCTGTCAGGCAAAAGATGCAGAGACAAGAAGGGCGGGAATTTTTCCCGCCCTTTTTATTTTAGCGACTGATTCGTTGACAGGTTCAGGCAACCGATGCGGTGGCGATGCGCGAAATGTCTTCGGCTGTCATTGGACGGCCCAGCAAAAATCCTTGGACAAGGTCGCATCCGGCATCGCGCAGAACGGCAAGCTGCCCTTCGTTTTCAACACCTTCGGCAATACAGGTTTTACCAAGGTTGCGCGCCATATTGATGATAGTGATGGCCAAAGTCCGGCCTTCGTCGCCATGATCAATGTCCGAGACAAAGCTGCGATCCAGTTTGATGACGTCAAAGGGCAGGGTGCGCAGGTAGCTCAGGCTGGAAAAACCGGTGCCAAAGTCATCGAGTGAAATGCGAATGCCAAGATCGCGGACACGCTGCAATTTGGCGCGCATGTCTTCGATATTGCGCATGAACAGGCTTTCGGTCACTTCGATTTCAAGCCGGTCCGCAGAAAGACCCTTATCGACCAGAATGGCGCGCAACTGTTCGGCCAGATCGACCGTGCCGTAGAACTGTTGAACCGAAACATTGACCGCAAGACGCAGGTTATGAAGGCCTTCCTTGCGCCAGTTGACCAATTGGCGGCAGGCGGTACGCATTACCCAGCGACCAAGCTCGCCAATAACGCCTATTTCCTCGGCAATCGGGATAAAGGTCGAGGGTGGAATGTTTTCGCCACTTGCCGTCGTCCAGCGCACCAATGCCTCGACCCCGCACAACGCACCGGTTTTGGTATCAAATTGTGGCTGATAGGCCAGATGCAATTCGTCATTATCAAGGGCACGGCGCAGTGCTGTTTCAAGGGCAAGGTCTGCGCCCTTCTGGCTTTGCATGGTGATGCTGAACCGCCCGACGCGATTGCGCCCCTGTTCCTTGGCTTGCAACATGGCAAGTTCGACACAGCGCAACAGATTGCTGGTGTCGTTGGCGTCCTTGGGGAAGGATGCGACACCGATGCTGGCGGAAAGATAAAGGTCATCGCCCTTGCTGGTCAGGTGCGGTTCGCCAAGGCGGACCAGCAACCGTTCGGCAAGATTAAGGGCCTCTTGCTCGGTCTTCACATCAGGCAGAATGGCGGCATATTCATCGGCACCGACGCGCGCCATGACTGCATCATGGCCCAGTTCGCGGCTGATACGCCGTGATACTTCAACCAGAACATCGTCACCAGCATTGTGCCCCAGCGCATTATTGACGCGCTGGAAGTTATCCAGATCAAGCATCAGGACCGTTAAGGGCCGGCCACTTTGGCGGGCGCGTCCGACATGCAGCGACAGTAATTCCGAAAAACGCCGACGGTTCGGCATTCCGGTCAATTCATCGGTAAAGGCAATTCGCAGGATATCTTCGCGTGTGCGTTCGCGTTCGCTGATATCGCTAAAGATCGACGCATAGTGGCTTGTGCTGCCATCGGTGTCGCGAATGGCCATGATGGTCAGCCATTCGGGGAAAACTTCGCCTGATTTGCGGCGATTCCAAATCTCGCCTTCCCACTTGCCGGTACGGGCAAGGTCAGACCACATTTTGGCATAGAATTCCGGCGTCTGGCGACCTGACTGCAGAATGCTGGGATTCTTGCCAATCACTTCGTCGGCCTGATAGCCGGTTACGCGGGTGAAGGCGGGATTGACGGCTTCGATTTCTGCGCGGGCATTGCAGACCATCACGCAGTCGGGGGAATTTTCGATCAGCTTGCGCGCCAGGGCAAGTGACTGGCGGGCCTTTACCAATTCGCTATCACTATCATCATTCAGATTATTCAAATAAATCAGGTAGTCCTGCTCGATAAATTCAAGCAGGTCAGCAAAGGACAGAACCCCGACAATTTCGTTGTAGTGATTATTCACCACCAGATGCCGGATATTGTTGCGCAGCATGATGTTGCGCGCATCGTTCAGGTTCACATTGCTGTTGATCTTGGTGACCGGGCGGGTCGCGATATCACCTGCTGTCAGGTGATCATTGCCTTCGGCCAATGCACGCAAAATATCGCGTTCGGTTATGATACCAGTTTGCAATTCCACATCGAGATTTGACGGAAAACCGGTGATAACCGCGCTATCGCATTTTTCCTTATGCATCCGGTGCCGCAATTCGGTGATCGGCATCTTCGCATCAACAAAGCTGGTCGCCTGACGCAGGGCATCGGCGACGTCGTTGGCACTGAAGGGGCGTTTGTTGCTGATCTGGCGAATCAGGTCGGTGCGGCTGATGATCCCGACAAGGCAGTTATTTTCATCCACCGTTACAAGGTGACGGACATTGCGTTCGCGCATGCGCACGATGGCTGCTTGCGGACTGGCATGAACCGAAACGGTATGAACCGGGTGCGACATATACATTTCGACCGGCTGGGAAAGCACAGCTTGGCTATCCGCAGGCAGCGAAAGTAGGTCATGTTCTGTGATAATGCCGACCGGTTTGTTCGACTCTATCGCGATGATGGAACTGTTATTTGCATTGCGCATTTTGGTAATGGCTTGCGCAAGCGGGGTTGCGGGGCTGCAACTTAAAACGGTTCCTGGCGACAAAGTCCCGACCGTCTGACCAAATGACCGGTCTTCGGCTGGGGTAGGGCGCATCATTTGATCCTGCTCAGGTGTCCTGGTTTCTTCATTTTGGTGGTCAGGTGGCAAATTGTTTATCTCCCTACCTATCAGAATAGCGGTACCTGAGAATTGTTCTGGATCAAGGACACATGTGGGAATTGTTATATGGGGTTAAAGGGCAACTGCAAATAAAACACCCCGCTGGTGAACCAGCGGGGTGAATTTCTGTCAGCTAATGATTTCGGACTGAAATCAGGCAGCTTTCATCATGTTACGCAGAACGAACTGCAAGATGCCGCCGTTCTGGTAGTAAAGAACTTCGTTCTCGGTATCGATACGGCAGGTTGCAACAACTTCTTCGGTGCTGCCATCTTTGCGCGTGATGCGAACCGTAACGTCCTGAAGCGGGGTGATGCCATCACCAATGCCCAGTACGTCGAAGGTTTCCGAACCATCGAGCTTGTAGGTCTCGCGACCTTCGCCGTTTTTGAACTGCAGCGGCAGAACGCCCATGCAGACCAGGTTGGTACGGTGGATACGCTCGAAGCTTTCCGCGATCACAGCTTTGACGCCAAGCAGGTTGGTGCCTTTTGCTGCCCAGTCACGCGAAGAACCGGTGCCGTATTCTTTACCTGCGACGACAACCAGCGGGGTGCCTTCGGCCTGGTAACGCATGGCAACGTCATATACCCAGCCCTGATCACCCGACGGGTAATGGACCGAGATGCCGCCTTCGGTGCCCGGTGCCATTTCGTTACGAATACGAATGTTGGCAAAGGTACCGCGCATCATGACTTCGTGGTTACCACGACGTGCGCCATAGGAGTTGAAGTCACGAACTTCGACGCCATTCGCCTTGAGGTATTCACCTGCCGGGCTTTCTGCTTTGATCGAACCGGCCGGAGAAATGTGGTCGGTGGTAACAGAGTCACCAAGGATCAGCAGCGGACGTGCGCCGTGAACTTCTGCGAAGTCACCCGGCTCAGCAGCCATGTTGACGAAGTAAGGCGGGTTCTGGACATAGGTGGACTTGCCATCCCATGCAAAGGTTTCGCCTTCGGTGATTTCGATCGCCTGCCAAGGCTTCGGACCGGCAAAGATGTTGTCATAACGATCTTTGTACATCGCAGCCGAAATCGACGACGCAATGGTGTCGGCAATTTCTTTGTTGCTCGGCCAGATGTCTTTAAGGAAGACGTCTTTGCCGTCTTTGTCGGTGCCAATCGGGTCGTTGTTCAGATCGACCTTGAGGTTACCGGCAAGAGCATAGGCAACAACCAGCGGCGGCGAAGCAAGGTAGTTTGCCTTGACGTGCGGGCTGATACGGCCTTCGAAGTTACGGTTACCTGACAGAACGGCGGTAACGAGCATGTCGTTGCCGTCAATTGCTTCGGCAATCGGACCCGAAAGCGGGCCGGAGTTGCCGATACAGGTGGTGCAACCGAAACCTGCGACGTTAAAGCCAAGCTGATCCAGGTAATCCTGAAGGCCTGCTTTTTCGAGATAGTCAGCAACAACGAGCGAGCCCGGTGCGAGCGAGGTTTTCACCCACGGCTTGCTGGTCAGGCCAAGTTCGACTGCTTTTTTCGCCAGAAGACCAGCTGCAATCAGCACGCTCGGGTTCGAGGTGTTGGTGCAAGACGTGATCGCAGCGATAACGACGTTACCGTCTTTCATTGCATAGTTTTCGTTGGAAACTGCAACAGAACGGTCTGCGTCAACACCCGGTGCCATGTCAGCAAAGGTGCCATTGAAGCTGGAAACAGCGTCTTTAAGAAGAACGCGGTCCTGCGGACGCTTCGGACCCGAAAGGGCCGGCTCGACGGTCGAGATGTCGAGTTCAAGCGTTGCAGTGTATTCTGCTTCAAAGCCCGGCTCGCGCCACATGCCCTGTTCTTTGGCATATGCTTCAACCAGGGCAATCTGGTCTTCGTCACGACCGGTCGAACGCATGTAGTTCAGCGTTTCGTCATCGATCGGGAAGAAGCCACAGGTCGCACCATATTCCGGTGCCATGTTACCGATGGTCGCACGGTCCGGCAGGCTCATGTGGTCAAGGGCATCGCCATAGAATTCGACGAACTTGCCGACAACGCCTTTTTCACGCAGCATCTGAACGACGCGCAGAACGAGGTCAGTTGCGGTGATGCCTTCTTTCATGGTGCCGGTCAGCTTGAAGCCGACGACTTCCGGGATAAGCATCGAGATCGGCTGACCGAGCATTGCTGCTTCGGCTTCCAGACCACCAACACCCCAACCAAGAACAGCAAGGCCGTTCACCATGGTGGTGTGGGAGTCGGTACCAACCAGGGTATCCGGATACGCAACGGTTTTGCCGTCTTCGTCCTTGCCGGTCCAGACGACCTTGGCAAGATGCTCGACGTTCACCTGGTGGCAGATGCCTGCTCCCGGCGGGACGATGCGGAAGTTGTTGAACGCATTCTGACCCCAACGCAGGAAGCCATAACGTTCGCCGTTACGTTCGAACTCGACTTCCATGTTTTTGTCGAGTGCGTCGTCGGTGCCGAAGAAGTCGATCATGACCGAGTGGTCGATGACGAGGTCAACCGGTGAAAGCGGGTTCACTTTCTGGGCGTCGCCACCCATTTTCACGACGGCATCACGCATTGCTGCAAGGTCAACGACGGCGGGAACGCCGGTGAAGTCCTGCATCAGAACGCGGGCCGGACGATAGTTGATCTCGTGGCTGCTTTTACGGGCTTTGAGCCAGTCTACAACAGCCTGAACATCGTCGGTTTTGACAGTGAAGTCATCTTCATAACGCAGAAGGTTCTCAAGAACGACTTTCAGCGTGAAGGGCAGTTTGGAAACGTCGCCGAGTTTTTCGGAAGCAACTTTGAGGCTGTAATAGTCGACGGACTTGTCCCCGACATTCAGCGTGCGGCGCGTTTTCAGGTTGTCTTTGCCACAAATGGACATCAGACCCTCCTCAAGGTGGTTAAAAGGGCTTGTCGTGACAAGACACCCCGACCGTCGGAGCGCCGAGCGGTGGGCTATCTGTGTTGCGTGACGCGGGTCACGGCTACATATGTATGTGCAACGGGGTTACACCACAATTCCCTGTGAAAGTCCAGACCCCGTGAAGGGGTATTCCACAAAACCCGCCGAACACAGCATATTGGCAAAGTACAACAAGCATCGGTAAACCTTTGATCGATATGTGAAGGCGCATTTCGCCTTTCAATAGGGGTTCTTCCATGTGCCGAGTCTGTTGTGCATGGTCTGTGGGCCGGGCTTTTGATCTTTTGGTGGCCGAAAGTCCTGTCGGGCGGGTCGCGCGTGATCAATTAGTTCAAAACCTGTCCCGAATCCGTTGCGATTCGATCTTTGGTCGACCCGTTTGCGATCAATATTGACCCGGCCGCCGTGCAGAATTTTGTGCGGTGCATGATCAGGAAAAAATTTTGCGATGCGACGAAGTAGGGCGGGCTTAATTGGCCTTTGCGTCAGATAACGTTACGTAATCAAGGGTAGAAAGAAGCGCTGTCTCAGGCGAATTTAAATTGTGCAATGCGAATTTGTAGAAAAGTCACAATCCCTTGCTGATCATTGCATTGACGCAATATGCTGAAATTGGTACTTAAATGCCTATTAAATGTGTCAGGCCCGGTTTCCGTAAGGTCAGGGTCGAATAATAAACCGACACATCATCAGGGAAACTGAATCTCGGTTCGCGAATTTGACCAAAATGAACCCGAATGTGGTTCTGCGGCATTTGCGGCCCAAGTCAGGGAGGAATGCGACGGCATGACGTCACAGAGTCCTATTTTACAGATCAGCGATGTGTCGCTGGTTTTCGGCGGTGTACGTGCGCTGAGTGATGTCAGCTTTTCCGTCCAGCCGGGCGAGCTTTTTTCGATCATCGGACCGAATGGTGCGGGCAAGACATCGATGCTGAACTGTGTGTCCGGGCGTTATAGCCCGACTTCGGGTTCGGTATCGTTCAAGGGGCAGGATGTTACGGCGCTTAAGCCGAATGACCGTGCCGAACTTGGCATTGGTCGTACCTTCCAGAACCTGGCGCTGTTTGGCCATATGAATGTTCTTGATAACATCATGGTCGGTCGTCACCACCTTCTGAAGAACAACTTCCTGAACGGGCCGCTTTACTGGTTTGGCGGCGCGCAGAAAGAAGAACTGGAACATCGTCGTTTCTGCGAAGACGTGATCGATTTCCTTGAAATTTCCCATATCCGCAAGGCAACCGCAGGTACGCTGTCATATGGTTTGCGCAAACGCGTTGAACTGGCGCGCGCTGTTGCACTGCGTCCTGATCTGATCCTGCTCGACGAGCCGATGGCCGGTATGAACCTCGAAGAAAAAGAGGACATGGCCCGCTTTATCATCGACCTCAACGAAGAGTGGGGCATGACGGTTGTGATGATTGAACATGACATGGGCGTTGTCATGGATATTTCGAACCGGGTCATGGTTCTGGATTTCGGTCGTAAAATTGCCGAAGGCCTCCCCGACGAGGTGATGGCCAACAGTCACGTCAAAAAGGCCTATCTCGGCGAAGAAGACGACGAAACCGACGAAGACGAGCAGGTGGCCTGATCATGAGCAGCAATATCCCCGATTATGCCGACGTTCAGTCGCTTGATACCTTCCCGAAAGTGCTGGCCTATAATGCGCGCAACTGGGGCGGCGAAGTCGCCATGCGCGAAAAGGAATTTGGCATCTGGCAGGAATTTACCTGGAAAGATTACAACGACCGCGTCAAATGGATGACGCTTGGCATGCGCGCCCTTGGCATTGGTCAGGGCGATGTGGTCGGTATCATTGGTGAAAACCGCCCGGAATGGGTTTGGGGCGAAATCGCAGCCCATGCGTTGCGCGGAATGTCGGTCGGCCTGTATCAGGACAGCCTTCATGAAGAAGTCGCCTATCTGATCACCTATTCCGGTGCCCGCATTCTAATCGCCGAAGACGAAGAACAGTGTGACAAGCTGATCGAGCTTGGCGAAGATATCCCGACGGTGGAGCATATTGTTTATTGCGACCCGCGCGGGATGCGCAAATACGACGATCCGCGTTTGATGGATGTCGAAAAGCTTTATGAGCTCGGCCGCGAGCTTGAAGAAAAGAATCCCGGTATCTATGACCAGATGGTCGCCGATACCAAGGGCGATGAATGTGCGATCCTGTGCACGACGTCGGGCACCACATCCAAGCCGAAAATGGCGATGCTGAACTCTGGAGATTTTCTCGATCATTGCGCGGCTTATCTGCGCGCCGATCCGAAATATCCGGGTGACAACTACGTTTCCGTCCTGCCGCTTCCGTGGATTATGGAGCAGGTCTATGTGGTTGGTCAGTCACTGGTCAGCCGCCAGATCGTCAATTTCGTCGAAGAGCAGGAAACCATGATGGCCGACCTGCGCGAAATTGGTCCGAACTTCGTGCTGCTTGCGCCGCGTGTCTGGGAGACCATTGCCGCCGACGTGCGTGCCCGCATGATGGATTCCACGCCATTCAAGCAAAAGATGTTTGATTTCGGCATGGCGCTGGCCCGTACCGCACTCGACAATGGTGGTCATTCCAAGCTGGCCGACGTCATTTTGATGAATGCACTGAAAGACCGTCTTGGTTTTTCCAATCTGCGCTCGGCAGCGACCGGTGGTGCGGCGATTGGTCCGGAAACCTTCAAGTTCTTCCATGCGATGGGTGTTCCGCTGCGTCAGCTTTATGGCCAGACCGAGCTTTGCGGTGCCTATACCATTCATCAGCCCGGCGATATTGATTTTGATACGGTCGGCGTGGCCTTTGACAATTCCGATATTCAGGTGATCAACACCGATGAAAACGGGGTTGGTGAAATCGTTGCCCGGACGTCGGGCATGTTCACCGGATATTACAAAAACCAGTCCGCTTATGACGATGACGTCAAGGATGGCTGGATGCATACGGGCGATGCCGGTTACTTCAAGAAAGAAAACAATCATCTGGTTGTGATCGATCGTATGAAGGATTTGGCGGAAACCTCGACCGGGGTGCGTTATTCGCCACAGTTTATTGAAAACAAACTGAAATTCTCGCCGTTCATTGCCGAGGCCGTGATTCTTGGCAAGGATCTGCCGTTCCTGTCGACCATGATCTGTATCCGCTATTCGATCATGGCGAAATGGGCAGAGCAGCGCGGGATTGCCTTTACCAACTATACCAACCTGTCAGCCCAGCCGCAGGTCTATGACATGATCACCGAGGAAATCCGCGAGGTGAACAAGACCCTGCCAGAGGCGCAACGCATCAAACGCTTCCTGCTTCTTTACAAGGAACTCGATGCCGATGACGGCGAACTGACCCGTACGCGCAAAGTGCGTCGCGGGGTGGTTGCCGAAAAATACGCCGACATCATCGATGCGGTTTATGCCGGGAATGACAAGGTTGATATCGACACCATGATCACGTTCCAGGACGGGTCGAAAACCCGCATCCAGACCAGTGTCCGGGTGGTCGATCTCGAAGATAACAAGGTCGCACAGACGGCCCCGAAAGCCGCCGAATAAGGCAGCAGCAAAACTGTGGTCCCGATCCCCGGATCGCGGACCGCCATTACAGGGATGGCAACATGAATTTCGAACTTCTGTTCCAGCTTCTGCTGAACGGGTTGATCGTCGGGACGCTTTATGGCGTCGTCGCGATGTGCTTTGTGCTCATCTATAAATCAACCCAGATTGTTAACTTTGCCCAGGGCGAGTTTCTGCTGATTGGCGCGTGGGTTTGCTATGCGTTCCTTGTGGAAATGAGTTTGCCCTTCTGGCTGGGTTTCCTGTTTACGCTGCTCTTTATGATGGCGTTCGGTATCATCCTTCAGATGGTTGTTTTGCGCCCGATGATTGGCGAACCAATCATTTCCGTGATCATGGTGACCATCGGACTTTCGATCTTCTTCCAGGCCGCGACCAAGTGGATTTTCGGTGCTACTACGGCAACCTATCCGCAGGTATTTGAAACCCGTTCGGTCAACCTTTTGGGGATGCAGATCGAAACCGCCTATATCATGAGCTTCGTGATTTCTCTGTTCATCATGGCCGGGTTCTACTGGTTCTTTAAATATTCCAAGCTTGGCCTTGCGATGCGCGCAACCGCCTTTGATCAGCAGGTCGCACAAAGTCTTGGTATTTCCGTCAAAACCGTTTTTGCGATGTCTTGGGCCATTTCGGCTTTGGTATCCGGGATCGCCGGTATCGTCATCGGTATGGTCAATGGCGTGTCTTCGGCCCTGTCGGTTATCGGGATCAAGGTATTCCCGGCGGTTATTCTGGGCGGGCTTGATTCCATTGTCGGCGCGATTGTCGGTGGCGTGATCATTGGTCTTCTGGAAAACACTGCCGAGTTCGTTGACGGCCAGTATCTGAACTGGGGCAACCTGTTCTCGATCGCGCCGTTCTATGTGCTGATCATCATCTTGTGCATCAAGCCATATGGCCTGTTTGGCACCAAAGATATCGAACGTATCTAAGGGACGAGGAAACGAATTATGGCTGGATTTTCAATGCGTCCCTGCGGTGATTTCCGGACGACTTATCGTCAGGATACCCGCATTTACGATACGACCTTTATCCGCAATGCGGCGATCCTTGGCATCATTGCCGTTGCCTTGATCCCGTTTGTTCTCGATGGCTATTACGTCAACCTGTTCATTCAGATTTCCTATTTCGCGATTGCGGCTTTGGGACTGAATATTCTGGTTGGTTTTACCGGGCAGATATCGCTGGGCCATGCCGCATTCTTTGGGTTTGGTGCCTTTGCGTCGGCATGGATCAACAACACGACCGGTATTCCGGTGTTGCTGTCGATCCCGCTTGCCGGTCTGATGACGGCGGCGGTGGGGATGCTGTTTGGTTTGCCCGCTGCCCGGATCAAGGGGCTTTATCTGGCGATTGCGACCTTGGCTGCCCAGTTCATTCTGGAAGATTTCTTTGCCCGTGCCGAATGGTTCACCGGCGGTTCATATGGGGCCGCGGCCAACCCGATCAATGTGTTTGGCTATGAAATCCTGGATGATTTCAGCTTCTTCTATGTGTCGCTGTTCTTTCTGGTGGTGATGTATCTGCTGGGGACCAACCTGATGCGGACCCGTGATGGCCGTGCCTTTGTTGCGGTACGTGACCATTATCTGTCGGCCGAAATCATGGGCATCAATCTGACGAAATACCGTCTGATGAGCTTTGCCATCTCGTCCTTCTATGCCGGTGTCGGCGGGGCGATGTACGGGCACTACCTTGGCTTTGTTTCGGCCGAGGGTTTCACCATTCTGCTGTCGATCCAGTTCCTTGGCATGATCATCATCGGTGGTCTTGGATCGGTCAAGGGCACCCTGATGGGGACTGTCTTTATGGTGCTTCTGCCCGAAGTCATGGAAAGCGGTGTCAGCGCATTAAGTGTTTTCGAATGGGCAAGTTCGACGGCTGTGACCGACGGGCTGGCTTATATCAAGGAGATGGCGATTGGTCTGGCCATCATCCTGTTCCTGATCTTTGAACCGGATGGGCTTGCCCATCGCTGGCAACAGATCAGGGCGTACTGGAAGCTTTACCCCTTCTCGTACTGATAAAGACCCCGAACCCGGCCCGCTTAAAAAACAAAAAGGGCCGGGACCAAAACGGGGAGACCGGGAGGCTATCTTTTATGAAAACGTCCAAGGGAGACGTCGTTATGAAGAGACTGATTGCAGCAACCGCCATGGTTGCGACCGGCTTGTCGTTCTCGGCAGCCAAAGCAGACGAAGTGTTTGTTGGCCATCTGATGGATATTACCGGTGCAACCGGCTTTATCGGCAAGTTCTATGCTGATGGCGTGCGTGACGCGCTGTCCTACGTCAACATCCACGGCGGTATTGATGGCACGGTGCTGGATTCTGAATCCGTTGACTATGCCTATAAAGTTCCGCAGGCGATTGCGAACTACAAAAAATGGCGTTCGCGCAACAACATGATCGCGTTGCAGGGCTGGGGCACCGGTGATACCGAAGCGCTGATCAGCTTTGTTGCCAAGGATCACGTGCCGGTCTATTCCGCGTCCTATTCCGGTCACCTGACCGACCCGACCGCGAAAAACCCGAAAACCGCAAAGCCGGCTCCTTATAACTTCTTCTACGGCGCATCCTATTCCGATGCCTGCCGTGCAATGGTTCAGTGGGCAGCCGAAGACTGGAAACAGTCGGGTGGTTCGGGCAAGCCGGTCTTCTCGCATATCGGGGATAACCACCCGTATCCGAACGCACCGAAAGAAGCTTGTGCTGAATATGCCAACGAGCTTGGCTTTGAAGTAACCGCACCGGTTGTTGTTTCGATGAAGCCGGGTGATTTCAAGGCACAGTGCCTGACCATGAAAGAAGCCGGTACCAACTATGGTTACCTTGGCAACCTCGGTCCGTCGGTTGTGTCGCTGGTGAAATCCTGTGACACGGTTGGCGCGACGCCGAAATGGCTCGCCAATATCTGGGCGGGTGATTACGAAACGCTGAAAACCATTGGCGATGTTGAAAACTATGTCTTCCCGGCCATGACCAGCTTCTGGACCGACGAAGGCGTACCGGGCATGGATCTCGTTCGTGAAATCTCCAAGGTTTCCGACAGCTCCGGCAAGGAATTCCGCACCCATCACTATATCCGTGGCATCTGCTCTGTTTATTACATGAAAGAAGCCATGGAATGGGCAAAGGCGAATGGTGGCATCACCGGCGAAAACATCAAGGCTGGCATGTATGCCCGCACCAACTGGGTACCGAAAGGTCTTGAAGGTGTTTGCATGGAAGCAACCTGGACCGCCGAAGATCATCGCGGCATCAACACCGTCAATATCTATAACGGCAGTGCCAAAGGTGGCGAGGTTACGGTGAAAAAAGTAACCACCGTTACCCTGCCGCGTCGTGACGACTGGCTCGGTTACTAATACCGGATCAGAAAGACGAATGTCTCCCATACTGTTCGGGGGCGGTGCATAAGACGCAAGATGCACTGCCTCCGACAGCGGGAGGTCACAAAGCGATAATTCGAAAGGGACACCATGGCAGAGCCGGCCCGCAAAATTGATACCGCTGAACCGATGCTGTCGGTCAATAACATCGAAGTCGTTTATGACGAGGTGATCCTTGTCCTGCGCGGGGTATCGCTTGAAGTTCCGCAAGGCAAAATCGTAACTCTGCTTGGCCCGAACGGGGCCGGGAAGTCCACGACGCTCAAAGCCATTTCCGGTTTGTTGAAAACCGAAGACGGCGAAGTGACCCGTGGCGACATCAATTTCATGGGCCAGCAAATCGCCAATGGCAGCCCGGAAGAAATCGTGCGTTCCGGCCTGTTCCAGGTGATGGAAGGCCGCCGCATCATCGAAGATATGACCTGTATCGAAAACCTGCGTCTGGGGGCCTATACCCGCAAGGACAAGGGCGTTAAAGACGATATCGAGATGGTCTTTGAGTATTTCCCGCGTCTCAAGGAACGTACCGGTCTTGCCGGTTATCTGTCAGGCGGGGAACAGCAGATGCTGGCAATCGGCCGATCCTTGATGGCGCGTCCGAAGATGATCCTGCTTGATGAACCGTCAATGGGTCTGTCGCCGCTTCTGGTCAAGGAAGTGTTCGGGATTATCGAAAAGATCAATCGCGAACAGGGCATCACCATGCTGATCGTCGAACAGAACGCCAACTTTGCGCTTAAAGTTGCCGATTACGGCTATATCATGGAAAGCGGCAAGGTGGTTCTTGATGGCACCCGTGACGAGCTTCTGAACAATGAAGACGTCAAGGAGTTCTATCTTGGTGGTGGTTCTGAAGAACGTAAAAGCTTCAAGAACATCAAATCTTACAAACGTCGCAAACGCTGGCTGTAAGAGCCATACTTTGTTGTGGTTACCATTTCGATTGAAAGACAGGTGTGATGCTGACGACTTATTATGACGAGCGCGAAACCCGAACTCCCGAAAGCCGTGAAACCGGGTTGATGGCAGCATTGCCGCGCATTGTGCATCACGCCAAAACCAAATCGGCCGGATATGCCCGCATTCTGGCCGATATTGATCCACAGACCATCACCTCGCGCCAGGCACTGGCGACATTGCCGGTCACCCGCAAGTCCGATCTGATTGATGCGCAGGCCAATGACCTGCCACTTGCAGGCCTGAACGCAACGCCGGTTCCGGCCCTTGCACGCATGTTCCAAAGCCCCGGCCCGATTTATGATCCGCAGGGCAAGGGGGATGACTGGTGGCGGATGGGACGTGCATTCTTTGCTGCCGGTTTCCGCCCGGGCGACATCGTTCATAACTGCCTGTCCTATCACCTGACACCGGGTGGCTTTATTTTTGACAACGGTGCGCGTGCCTGTGGCTGTGTGGTTGTGCCGGCCGGTGTTGGTCAAAGCGAAGCCCAGGTCAAGGCGATCAATGATCTGAAACCGGCTGGCTATAGCGGCACGCCATCATTCCTGAAAATCCTGATGGAAAAGGCCGAGGAACTGGGGGCTGACATCTCGTCGATCAAGCGTGCGCTTGTTTCCGGCGAAGCATTGCCACCCGCACTGCGTGACTGGTTTGGTGAACGCGGGATCGCGATGTTGCAATGTTATGCCAGTGCTGATCTTGGTTTGATTGCTTATGAAAGTGATGCCAAGGAAGGGATGATCGTTGCCGAAGACATCATTCTTGAAATTGTCCGTCCTGGAACCGGTGAAACGGTTGCAGATGGCGAAGTTGGCGAAGTGGTCGTGACCACCCTTAATATGGATTATCCGCTGATCCGGTTTGCAACTGGTGACCTTTCCGCCATTGCGGTTGGTCAAAGCCCCTGTGGGCGCACCAATGACCGGATCAAGGGGTGGATGGGGCGTGCCGATCAGACGACCAAGATCAAAGGCATGTTTGTCCATCCGCAACAGGTTGCCGAGATCGTCAAACGCCACCCGGCCATTTCCAAGGCCCGTCTGGTCGTGACCCGCGAACAGGATAACGATGTCATGACCCTTCTGTGTGAAGGCGATCAGGCATCGGCCAATATTGATGGCATTGCCGAAACGATGGCAAGCGTTTGCAAGCTGCGCGGTGTTGTCGGATGGAACCCGTCCGGTACGCTGCCCAATGACGGCAAGGTGATTGATGATCGCCGTGATCACGGCTGATCTTTTGATCATTTCCAACAGTTATTCCCGCTCGGGAAACTTGATGCCGCCTGGTTTCGACCGGCGGCATTTCTTTTAATTCCAACGGTTCCAATCAATCGTGGGCATTTGGTAGCGGTTCTGTATGATGTCGTTCACTTTATTGCACCGGCCTTGAATTCTGGGGGGAAGATGGCGCGTACCGGCAAGGGAGTTGCTGTTTCAATTATAACAGTGTGCCAATTGATGGCGCTTGCCCTTTGGTTTTCGGCAACGGCCGTGCTGCCGCAATTGCGCAGCGAATTCAATATCGATGCGTTGCAGTCTTCCCTGTTTACCAGTTCGGTTCTGCTTGGCTTTGTGCTTGGCACGGTGACCAGTGCGATTTTTGGACTTGCTGATCGTATCGAGCCGCGCCGTTTCTGGGCTGTATCGGCCATCATTGCCGCCACGGCCAATATCCTGATCCTTGCTGTCCCCGTCGATGGCATTATCGTGATTTTGCTGCGCCTGATCACCGGTGTCTGTATGGCGGGTATCTATCCCATCGGCATGAAAATGGTGGCGACCTGGTCACGCGGCGATACCGGCTTTCTGGTCGGGCTTCTGGTCGGGGCATTGACCATGGGGTCGGCCATGCCGCATCTGTTTTCGGTCGCTGTTCCACTGGATTGGCGGCTGGTGATCGTTACGGCAAGTGTATCGGCCTATCTGGCGGCAATTGCCGTTTTGTTTGTGCATCTGGGCGGAACACCGGGAAAGTCGCCGCGCTTTGATCCGCGCATGGTCGGTAAAATCTGGGCTAACAAACCCTTGCGCCATGCCTGTTATGGCTATTTCGGTCACATGTGGGAACTTTATGCCATGTGGGGCTGGATCGGGTTGTTCCTGTATGGGGCCTATTCGGACCGAATGGTCGAAAATCCAGGCATCTGGTCGGCATTATCCACCTTTGCGATTGTCGGCGTCGGGGCGTTCGGATCACTTGCGGGGGGCTATTACGCAGACCGGATTGGCCGGACCACGGTGACAATTGCCGCGATGGTGGTCAGTGCCGCTTGTGCCTTGATTGCAGGTGCCTTTGGCGACGCACCTTTTGCCATATTGATGGTGATCTGCATTATCTGGGGCATTGCGGTGGTCGCGGATTCTGCGCAATTTTCATCCTGCGTGATCGAACTTGCCGATCCCCATCAGGTTGGTACGGCCCTGACCATGCAAAATGCCATCGGGTTTGTGATCGCGCTGGTTTCTATCCATCTGGTGCCGGTTGTTGCAGATTGGGCCGGATGGTGGGGGGCATTTGCCATGCTGTCGATCGGGCCGGTACTGGGCACGGTTGCGATGGTGCGGTTGCGCATGATGCCCGAAGCATCGCTACTCGCAGGTGGCAGGAAGTAAATTGTCAGTTGAAATCGCCAAAATCACGGGTGATCAGCTTCACTTGACAGTCGCAAGGCAAAAAGCTGCGCCGTTTGGGTTTTCTTGACCATTTTCTGAACAAATATTACCTTCTGCCAGAATTTTCTTGCTGTCTCGCGTTGGGGGCGATGCGGCGATTATCCAAAAATAAGGGTCTTTCATGAGTCTCACCCTCATTGTTTTGCTTCCCTTCATTGGGGCGGTCTTGCCCGCCATAATGATCAGGGCCGGGCGCAATGCATGTGCTACTGCCACCGGTTCTGTCACGCTGCTTGCTCTGATCTTGCTGATGGCCAAGGCCCCGGCTGTGATTGGCGGCGAAGTATTTCAGGTCAGTTATAATTGGCTGCCGGAACTGGGTCTGAATGTGACCTTCTTCCTTGATGGTCTGGGCTTGTTGTTCGCAACATTGATCCTTGGCATCGGCTTGCTGATCATCATTTACGCGCGGTTTTATCTGTCAAAGAACGATCCAATGGGACGCTTTTATGTGTTCCTGCTTCTGTTCCAGGGGGCGATGGTTGGTATTGTTCTGTCCGATAATATTCTGCTGCTTCTGATTTTCTGGGAACTGACGTCGCTGTCATCGTTCCTGTTGATCGGGTACTGGAAACATCTGCCCGAAGGACGTCAGGGTGCGCGTATGGCGCTTGCGGTCACAGGTGCGGGTGGTCTGGCCATGATCGCCGGGATGCTGATCCTTGGCGACATTGTCGGTTCCTATAACCTGACCGACATTTTGCAAAACGCCGATCTGATCCAGGCATCGCCGATGTATGTTCCGGCCTTGATCCTGATCCTGCTTGGCTGTTTCACCAAATCGGCACAGTTCCCGTTCCATTTCTGGCTTCCCCATGCGATGGCGGCACCGACCCCGGTTTCGGCCTATCTGCATTCGGCTACCATGGTGAAGGCCGGTATCTTTTTGATGGCGCGCATGTGGCCGGTTCTGTCGGGTACGCCGGAATGGTTCTATATCGTTGCGACTGCCGGTCTGGTGACGATGGTTCTGGGCGCATGGATCGCGATCTTCAAACATGACCTTAAAGGACTTCTGGCCTATTCGACGGTCAGTCACCTTGGTCTTGTGACCATGCTGTTTGGTTTCGGAACGCCGATGGCGGCGGTTGCCGGTGTATTCCACATCATCAACCATGCGACCTTCAAGGCCGCGCTGTTTATGACGGCGGGCATTGTCGATCATGAAACAGGCACGCGTGACATTCGCCGTTTCGGCGGGTTGTTGAACCTGATGCCGATCGCCGGGACCATCGGGATTATCTCGGCGGCATCGATGGCCGGTGTCATTCCATTTAACGGCTTCCTGTCCAAGGAAATGATGCTGGAAGAAGCTTGGCATACGGTTTGGTTCGATCAGAACTGGCTTGTTCCGCTGCTTGCCACCATTGGTGCGATCTTCTCGGTTGCCTATTCCTTCCGCTTTATCTTCCATGTCTGGCTGGGCAAGCCGCGCGACGAGAACTTGCCGCATCATCCGCATGATCCGCCGTTCGGCATGTGGGCACCGCCTGCATTCCTGACGGTTCTTGTGGTTCTGATCGGTTTGTTCCCGGGCACAATCGCCGGTCCGCTGGTCGCAGCGACATCGGGTGCGGTGATCGGCGGTGAGTTGCCGGAATATCACCTGGCCCTGTGGCATGGTTTGACCCCGGCACTGGGCATGAGTGCAATTGCACTTGTTCTGGGTGCGGTTATTTTGATGCGTCATGGTGGCCTTCTTTCGGCGACGGCAAATCTGTCACGTCCGGATGCCAAGTCCATGTTTGACTGCGCAATGGTCAAGCTGGTCGCATTGAGCCGTCTGATCTCGGACAACCTGCATAACGGTTCCTTGCAGCGTTATCTGGCAATTATGGTTATGGCAGCGGTGGCAATCGGTGTGTCGGGCTTCTATGCACAGCCTGATTACCTGTCAGGGTCGCGTGAACTTCTTGAAGTTTCGCCGCCTGCGGCAATTGCCTGGCTGTTGCTTGTTGTGACCTGTATCGCGTCGGTCTTCATGCATCACAACCGGTTGCTGACCTTGCTGCTGGTTGGGGTGATTGGTCTGATCGTGTCGCTTGGCTTCATCTATCTGTCGGCACCTGACCTTGCCCTGACGCAAATCTCGGTCGAGGTGGTGACGGTTATCCTTATGTTGCTGGCACTTAATATCCTGCCAAAGGAAACACCGAAGGAAAGCATGCCCGGCCGCAAGCTGCGCGATGTGATCGTTTCGGTTGCTGCCGGTCTTGGCGTCGGCGGGGCGATCTGGGCGATCATGACCCGTGATCTGCCGAATTCGATTTCGGCCTATCATCTGGCCAATTCGAAAATCGAAGGCGGCGGCACCAACGTTGTGAACGTCATCCTCGTCGACTTCCGCGGATTTGATACCTTTGGCGAGATCATCGTTCTGGGCATTGCCGCATTGTCGATCTTTGCCTTGATTGAAACCGTCACCCAGGGCGAAGCCGCCAAGCGTCTTGCAAGCTGGGTGGTCAGCAACCGCCGTTCGGCCGACCGTCATCCGATGATGATGGTAGTGGCTACGCGGGTGATGCTGCCGCTTTCGCTGATGGTGGGTGTTTACATCTTCCTGCGCGGTCATAACGAACCGGGCGGTGGCTTTATCGCCGGTCTGGTCGTGTCGGTTGCGCTGGTCATGCAATATATGGCGTCGGGCTTTGGCTGGACCCAGAACCGCATGAAGGTGAACTATCACGGCATGATTGGTCTGGGTGTGATTGCTGCGGCCATCACGGGTATTTCGGCTTGGGTCGCGGGGCTTCCGTTCCTGACCAGCGGCTTTACCCACGTTCATCTGCCGATTGTTGGCGAGTTCGAACTGGCATCTGCCATGGGCTTTGACCTTGGTGTCTTCCTGACCGTGGTCGGGGCGGTGATGCTGGCCCTTGCCAAACTGTCACAGGTTGAACGCATGGCCGAACATGTTGATGTGAATGTTGATCCGATGGATCACGATCCATCAGCACCTGTTGCAATCCCAGCAACCCCGGAAAAGGAGGCCTGATATGGAATTTCTTGTAGCAAGCAGTATTGGGCTTCTGACCATGTGCGGCACGTATCTGTTGCTGCGCGGGCGGACCTTCCCGGTGGTGATCGGCCTGGCGCTGATCTCCTATGCGGTGAACGTCTTCCTGTTCGCAATGGGTCGTTTGACGATCAATATGCCGCCAATCCTGCGTGATGGTGTGACCGAATATACCGATCCGCTGCCCCAGGCACTTGTCCTGACCGCGATTGTGATTTCATTCGGCATGACCGCCCTGATCGTTGTTCTGTCGATCCGGGCCTATCTTGAAATCGGCAATGACCATGTTGACGGTCGCCCGGTTGGTGCGCCATCCGAAGCAGGAGACAAAAACTGATGGGTGACTGGATTGTTGTTCCCATAGTGCTGCCCGCCGTGATGGCCGCCCTGATTGTATTGGCGGTTCGTCATGACATTGTGTTGCAGCGCGTATTTTCGATCACGGCGACGGTTGCCCTTGTCGGGGTGACGCTTTCGCTTGTGGTATTTGCCAATGGTCATGACCCGGAAATGTACGCATTGTCCGATTGGCCGGCACCATTTGGTATTGTGCTGGTCCTTGACCGCCTGTCGGCGATGATGGTTTTCCTGACATCGCTTCTGGGGCTTGGTGTTGTCCTGTTCGCCTCTAGCGAATGGGATCAGCGTGGCAAGCATTTCCACGCCCTGTTCCAGTTCCAGCTGATGGGGGTGAACGGTGCCTTCCTGACCGGCGACGTGTTCAACCTGTTCGTGTTCTTCGAAGTTCTGCTGATTGCGTCTTATGGCTTGATGCTGCATGGCGCGGGGGCAGAACGTCTGAAGGCCGGCATGCAATATGTCGTCATCAACCTGACGGGCTCGGCGCTGTTCCTGCTTGGTGTTGGTATGATCTATTCGGTCACTGGCACGCTGAACATGGCCGATCTTGCCATTCAGGTTGCCAATGTGGCACCTGGTGATGCGGCCCTTCTGCGCGCAGGGGCGCTGGTGCTTCTGCTGGTCTTCTGTGTGAAGGCCGCACTGGTACCGATCCATTTCTGGCTTCCGGGAACATATGCGAATGCACCGGCACCGGTTGCCGCGCTATTTGCGATCATGACCAAGGTTGGTGCCTATTCCGTCCTGCGTGTCTATTCGCTGGCGTTTGGCGATATGGCGGGTGACATGTCCTGGCTCGCACAGCCTTATCTGTTACCAGCCGCGCTTATTACGCTGGTTCTTGGCATGACCGGGGTTCTGGCGGCCAAGCGTCTGAATGGTCTGATTGCGTTTTCCGTGATCGGGTCGATGGGGACGCTTCTGACTGCGATTGCGCTGTTTACCCCTGAAAGCATTGCCGCGGGTCTTTATTACCTGCTGCATTCGACTTTCTCGGCGGCGGCCCTGTTCCTGATTGCGGATCTTGTAGTGTCACGCCGCGGTCAATATGGCGACAGCCTGCATACCGCACCAACCTTCCATCAGTCGGGCTTTATGGCGGTTCTGTTCTTTGCCGGTGCAATTGCCATGGCCGGGATGCCCCCGCTTAGTGGCTTCCTGGGTAAGTTGCAAATCCTTGATGCCGCCCGTGGCAGTGATGCCATGGTCTGGATCTGGGCAATCATTCTGGTGACGTCGCTGATGTGCATCATTGGGTTTGGCCGTGCAGGCAGTGTCCTGTTCTGGAAAAGCGCATCGGTCGAAGGTGAAATCACCGTCGAAGGTGCGAAATGGCCGGTCCTGCCGATCGTTGCAGCGTGCGGCATGTTGAGCGGGTTGGTTGCTTTGACGGCCTTTGCCGGTCCGATCACCGACTACCTGCATGGTGTTGCCGAACAGGTCTTTAACACATCTGGCTATATTCAGGCGGTGCTGGGCGAAAACGCCCTGGCATTGCTTGGCCGGTAAGCGGAAAGGACAAGGATCATAATGATGAAACGTTATCTCCCCCATCCGCTTTTGACACTGGCGTTGCTGATTGTCTGGGTGTTTCTGGTCAACGAGGTTTCCGCAGGCGCGGTGATCTTTGGCCTTGTTCTTGCGGTGGTTATTCCGCTGATCACGGCCAATTTCTGGCCGGGTCGTCCCAAGGTACGCAATGCCTATGCGATCTGTGAATATGGCTTGATCGTCATGTGGGACATTCTGGTGGCCAACGTTGTGGTTGCCGGATTGATCCTGTTTCGCAAGACCGAAAGCCTTGAGTCAAAATGCGTTGTTGTTCCGCTTGAACTGACCTCGCCCGAGGCAATCACCACCCTTGCCGGCACCATCACCATGACGCCGGGGACGGTGACGATTGATCTTAGTGCTGATGCCAAAAGTCTTCTGGTTCATTGTCTTCATGCCCCGGATGGCCAGGGCGTGGTTGACGATATCAAGAACCGCTACGAACGCCGTCTGAAGGAGATTTTCGAATGATCGAATATGCACTGAATTTCGGCTTCGTCTGTGTGGCGCTGGCGCTTTTGATGAACCTGTATCGTTTGACCGTCGGGCCAACCACGGCGGACCGGGTTCTGGCGGTTGATACCATGGCGATCAACGCAATTGCATTGTTGGTGCTGTTCGGGATCGGTCAGGCAACCGCGATGTATTTCGAAGGGGCGTTGCTGTTTGCGATGTTCGGTTTTGTGTCAACCGTCGCCTATTGCAAGTTCGTCTTGCGTGGCGACATCATCGAATAAGGGAGCGACAAGATGCCGTTTTTTGTTGAAGTCATCATTTCGCTTCTGATCGTGATTGGCGGGCTGTTCTTGCTGATCGGGTCATTCGGGATGATCAAGCTGAAAGATTTGCTGCCGCGTCTTCATGCGCCGACCAAGGCAAGTACTGTTGGCCTTGGTGGCATTCTGATTGCGTCGATGCTGTTCTTCTGGATTGAACGCGGGCATTTCACCATTCATGAATTGCTGATCACGCTGTTCATCTTCCTGACAGCGCCGATCACCGCCAATCTGATTGCCAAGGCCTATATGCTGTTGAATGTGGACCCGAACAAGGATCTGCCACCTTCCAAGCAGAATGAAGGCTGGGCCACTTTTGATCCGGTCGGGCCAGAAGGCTATGACCCCAGCGAAGAATACAAGGAAAAGGAAACCTGAAAGGCAGGGGACCTGTGATTTGAAAACGGCACCGGTCTTCCGGTGCCGTTTTGTTATGGTGTGTGCTTTGGCGTACGAGGATGAATTGATCGGACATGGATGCATGAATTTCGAAACCCAACGACTGATTCTGCGTCCGCGCACCATGGATGATTTTGATGCCTGCCTTGCCATGGACATCGCCCCGGGCGTGCTCGATTTCGTTGCCGGGCCTTGGGATGAGCCGGGCCGTCACCGCACCTTTATCAAGGACAGGATTAGTCAGGATTACGGGATCGGGTTGGGCTATTGGTCAATCTTTGCCAAACAGGACCCGGACAAATTCATTGGCTGGGTCCTTCTGATTCCCGAGGATGGAACAGGTCCCGATATTGAAATCGGTTGGCGACTGCATCCTGATTACTGGGGAAAAGGTATCGCGTTCGAAGCAGCAGGTACCATCCTGGATCATGGTCTCAATCATCTTGAACTACCCCGGATCGTTGCCGCAATTGATCCGGCCAATCTGGCATCATGTAAACTGGCAGAACGACTTGGTATGATCGCGGATATTTCATGTAACGATTATGTTCACTATTCGATTGGGCCTGATGAGGCCCGATAAGAAGTTTGCATGCAGGACGTCTAACGCGGTCGGTTAAACTGCGATATTGTCCATGCACGGGCCGCTTGCTATGACGGTGGAAACAAAGAGACACCAACGCCATGCCAGATTTTGTCATCGAAGATCAGTATCAGGGACGCATTGCCGGGATTGATGAAGTCGGCCGTGGGCCTCTCGCCGGGCCGGTCGTAGCGGCGGCGGTGATCCTGCCCCGGGATGAACGGCTGCCTTCTGTCCTGCTGGCAGAGCTTAATGATTCCAAAAAGCTTTCAGCCAAAAAACGCGACAAACTGTTTGATGTAATCATGGAATGTGCCGAAGTTGGCATTGGTGCGGCATCTGTCCGCGAGATTGATCAGATCAACATTCTTCAGGCGACCTATGTTGCGATGCGCCGTGCGGTGGATCATTTGTCCCGTGTGCCTGATCAGGCGCTTGTGGACGGTAATCGCGATCCCGGTTTGCCGTGCAGTGTTGAAACCGTGGTCAAGGGCGACAGCAAATCGCTTTCGATTGCTGCGGCATCAATTGTTGCCAAGGTGGTTCGGGATCGCGCTATGGCACGTCTGGCTGTTCGCTACCCGTTCTTTGGATGGGAAGGCAATGCTGGCTATGGGGTTAAAAAGCACATGGCAGGTTTGGGTGATGTTGGTCCGACGCCCCATCATCGCAAAAGCTTTAAGCCGATTGCCGATCTGTATGACGCCATGATGGGGACGCAATAGGCGCCCTTGATCACGCCAAGGCGTCCAAGGGCGTCCTGCCAGATGTTATGCCAGTGCAAGCCGATTACCTGGCACTATATGCGCACGGACAAGGTCGGTGCCATCTTCTTCGCGACTGACGGCGGCAAAGCCATTGGCATGACGCAGTTCAACGCGTTCATGGACCCGGCATTCGGTGCGGAACTGGATATCAAGGCTTTCTGGGTGGAAATCCGGACGGTTGTTCGATCCAGCCGCCCCCAGAACCCACTGCATCAAACGCACATTGTTTACATGCCCATACAGATCAAGATCAGATGGCCGTGCCTTGATGGTGTCGATGGCGGGCAGGGGATCGGTGCTGGTGGCCGGGCGCAAGGGCGGTTCAATTAGTTTCGGGCCGGGCGGGTTGGGAAGGCGTTCCTCTATCCAGTCTGGCCATTGTGCTGCGCGCCGTTCACGTAAATCAAACATCACCCAGTAACTTTGGGCAACACCGATCACGTCGCCCTTGGCGTTAGTAAGGCGGAAATCGCGGGTCGCAACCCGGCGCGATACGCCGGATGGCCATGTTTCCACGAGAATATCTTCGCCATTCCCCGGATAGTCGCGGATATAAATGACCATACGGGCCAGAACCCAGGCAATGCCCTGATCAACCGTATCGTCATAGGCCAGTTTCAGAATGCGCGCCCCCCAGCCCGCAGCATCCTGCATGTAATCGGCAAGGGCAGGCATCATGACTTTGCCGTTCTCGCCAATTTCCGAATAACGGACGCGATAGGTCCCCCGCCATCCGCAATGGGCGGGCAAGGTTGCCTTGGCGATGTGGTCCCAATCAATTGTCATGTCTTGTACCTGCCTGTGTTTGCCAATTCATTTATAGGAAGCCGGTTCAGTCAGTGCAAACACGCATTGCAAAGCAAGGCTGCTGCAACCCGTGTGAAATTGCAGGTTGTTAATCCAGTGATCATATGTGATCATTTGAATTAATGGTAGAGAGGCAGTTTGGTGCGATAATATGTAACGATGGTGTTTGTTGAAATGTCAAAACGTAAATACACAAAGGGGTTGCGTGCCGATCAGCAGCATCAAACACATCTGAAAATCGTTGAGGCAGCCATTGCTTTGCATGCCGAAGTCGGCCCGCTACAGACAACCATAAGTGCCATCGCAGACCGCGCCGGGGTTCAGCGACTGACCATTTATCGTCATTTCCCCGAAGAACATGAATTGCTTGATGTCAGTTTGGCTCGTTGGTTTGACCTTAACCCGCCGCCGGATCCACAGGAATGGCGTGCATCCGTCGCGCCAGTGGATTGGGGAATTGCGATCCTTAGTATGCTTTATCAATATTACAGCGAAACCGCCCAGATGTGGGCGCAATATGATCGCGACCGAGGTTGTATCGCTGTTCTTGACGGTAAAATGGCCAAGTTTGATGGTTATCTTGAAATGCTGGCAATAGACGTTCTGGTCCACCAACCCGGTGCCCGACAAAAGGCCAAGCTTTGTCAGGCGGTTGCACGTCATGCTCTGCAATTTTCAACCTGGCAGTCTTTGTCGCAAACGGGTCTTGATACGGTGGAAATGGCGGCCCTTATGGATGACTGGCTGCATAAATGCCCGCTTTCCTGACTTCAAGCAGCCTTTGGTGACTGCCCAGATTGAGGTAGCCAGCTTCCTCGGAGGTCAGTCAATCGGGCGCTGGCGCATTTTCTTGACGTCGCCGCGCTTCTTTTTGCTGTCGACGCGTTTGCGTTTGGCCGACAGGGACGGGCGGGTTTTGACCCGGTATTTCTTGCGCTCGGCCGCTTTGCGCAGCAATGCAAGCAACCGTTCAATCGCATCCTGTTTATTGCGTTCCTGTGTGCGGTGACGTTGGGCGTCAAAGATGATTTCCCCCTCGTTGGTCAGCTTGCTGCCGGCCAGTTCGCGCAAACGGTCGCGGACCCGTTGGGGCAGTTCCGTCAGGTCGTCGATACGGACGCGCATTTGCACAGCCGTTGAAACCTTGTTGACGTTTTGCCCGCCCGGACCGGATGCACGCACAAACTGAAAGTGCAGATGGCGTTCATCCAGATAAAGGCCATTTTCAATTTCAAGCATGATGAACCGCAGGGAATTTCAAACAGTTGGAGGGAACTGAAAATAACTGAGTATAATAGTCGGCTATTTGTTGAATTTCGCAATCACAGCGCCTAAATTACAGGCGTCTAACCTGTCAGGGGTGGGACGGGCTGTAAACAGGAAATCTATCGTGCGTGTCTCGCATCTTTATCTTGCCCTTGGGTGGCTTTCGGTTGGTCTTGGCGTCATCGGGATTTTTTTGCCATTGCTGCCGACAACACCTTTCATGCTGTTGGCCGCATGGTTGTTTGCCAAGGGATCGCCGCGCCTGCATGACTGGATTTGCAACCATCCGCGATTTGGTTCCTCGATCCGTCAGTGGAACGAACATGGTGTGATCAATCGCCGGGCCAAGATGTTGGCGATGCTGGCATTTGCAGTGGTAATCACCGCATCTCTGATCTTTATTGAAAACCGCTGGGTGGTGATGATCCAGGTGCTGGTTGCAATCCCGGTCAGTTGTTTTATCCTGTCGCGTCCATCGGAAGCCCGTCTGTCCAAGTCATCGGTTTCAGTCGAAGCCGGGCAATAAGGTGATCGTCACCTGATCGGCATGACCTTGATCAGCCAGTCTTTTTGCGGGTCAGTTCGCCCTGACAGGTTTCTTCAAGCTTATCAAGTTCATCAAGTGTCGCATCAATATCCTCGCGCTGTTTGCGCAGGGTATCGCGACGTTCGTTGATCTTGTCGACAAGGGTTGTCAGCTGCGTTACTTCGCTGCGATCCCCGTCATAGAGATCAAGCAGGTCGCGAATTTCCTTAAGCGAAAATCCAAGACGCTTACCGCGCATGATCAACCGCAACCGCACGCGATCACGTTGGCTATAAATCCGCGTCTGGCCGTGGCGTTCGGGCGAGATCAGTTCCTGATCTTCATAAAACCGGATGGTTCGGGTGGTAACTTCGAACTCGCGGGCAAGGTCGGTGATGGAATAGCTGTCGGTCATTGGGGCTCAATCATCTTTACGCTTACGTAAACTGCAAGCTACATGCTTTCCGTAGCGGCGACAATCGGCAATTCCTTGGGAAGCTCGACGCAGAAGGTGCTTCCTTCGCCCGGGGCACTGGTCACGCTAAGTATTCCGCCATGTCGGTCGGTGATCTTTTTACAGATGGCAAGACCGATCCCCGTTCCGGCATAATCCCCATATCCGTGCAGACGTTTGAAAATCTCGAAAATGGTTTCGTGATATTGCGGGTCGATACCGATGCCGTTATCGGCAACGAATATTCGATAGCTGCCGGGTGTGTCGGCGGCAAAGATCCGCACGCGTCCGTTTTCGGGATCACTGTATTTCAGGCCGTTTGACACCAGATTCTGGAACAGCAAAAGCAACTGGCTGGCATCCCCGGTCACAGTTGGCAGATGTCCTTCACGGACAATATTGCCTTCGGGGGCAGAACCAGCGCGTTTGAAATTGACGACAATGGCATCAAACAGATCATCGAGCGGTACGGGGTGGAACGGTTTGCCATGTCGACCGACCCGCGACAGGGTCAGAAGATCATCAATCATCCGCTGCATGCGCTGTGTGCCATCAACCGCATAATGGATGAATTCATCAGCTGTATCGTCAAGCTGCCCCTGATAGCGACGCGCGATCAATTGGGTATAGCTCGACACCATCCGAAGCGGCTCCTGCAAGTCGTGGGATGCTGCATAGGCAAACTGTTCAAGTTCGCTGTTGGACCGTTCAAGTTCGGCCATGGTGCGCTGAATTTCCATCTCATGACGCTTGCGCTGGGAAATATCGCGCAGCGTAATGATGTAGTGATACCGCTGATCAGCGGAAAAATGGCTGATGGCGACTTCAAGCGGCACGGTACGGCCAGTTTTGGTAAAGGCGAGGACCTCGATCACACCGGTGCCAAGATCGGTCAATAACCGGTCGGGTGGTGGGGCTGTGATCTGGATATGGTCGCTGTCAGGCAACAGGAACCGGATGATGTTGCGCAATTCCGGATCGCCTTCCGGGCCGCACAGTTCCTGTGCGCGGGAATTCAATGGTTCAATTGTCCCGTCATCGGATGCAACAAGAATGGCATCGATGGTATTTTGCAGTATCGCCTTCGTGCGGTCTTCGCTGCGTTTTGACTGGGTGACAAGATCGGCCAGTTCGGATGCCTGTTTGCGCAACAGACGGTCGCGCTGTACGGCAAGCGTCACATCCCGGATAATCAGCGAACAGAGTGTGCCGTTATTCTTGGTCTTGATCGGATGGACACGAATGGATTGCTCCATCCGGTCAAAGCTTGCGGCAAATTGCGGCAAGGGCGACAGCGGCAAGGCCCCCTGATTAAGCGACGGGGATATGACCGCAGGCATCCCGAATTTCAGGCAGTCCTCAATCGCGACACTGACGCGTCCCATTCCGGTTTCGGGAAAGACGTCGTGAAGTGCCTTGCCCATGACCTCCTGGGAACTAAGGCCCGACCGGGTCTGCATCCATTGGTTCCAATGGCAAATTGTCCGGTCAGGGGCAAGCGCGACCAGTCCTGTATCTGCGGTATCAAGAAGTGCGGCAAACAGTTCCGCAGCATTGCCGTCCCGGTCCAAATCAATGGACTGTGTTGGTTCCTGTTGGGATGTGGGCGATGGCTTTTTCATGCACCTCACCAGTTAACCAAGCGAATTGGCAAGAAAACGACGAACCAGTTCACGCAACATCTGGATGGAATCCAGATCCATGACAAACAGCACATATCCATCGATGTCATTCTGACGCAGCATGAATTGAACATGCAGGATCATCAGGACCGGCTTGTTGCCATTATTCAGGCCGCCGCCCTCGACATCCAGCAATGATTTGCTTTCACGTTTGCGAAATGACGGCATTGAACAATTGATAGGCTCGCCAAGAACGTTTGAAATGCTGCCAAGACAGGCATTCAGGATGATGTTGCCAACCTCCATCAATGCTTCCTGTTCAAGATCGGTCAGCGTATCAAGCGGTACTTCGACTTTCAAAAGGCTGCGCACCAGCTCAAGGCTGCGTTCTTCCGGGAAAACCAGCATGGCCTCGCCCTTGAAGGGGCCATCAAATGTTTGGCTGACTGCGGAAACCACTTCGTTTGGTTTGCTGGCAAGGTCGGTATCGGAAAATCGTTCGACAAAGGTAATGCGCGGAACGGTCAGTTCGACCGGCTGTTCAACCATTTCCGACAAAGATGACGCAGCGCGACCAACCCCGATATTGATCAGTTCACTGATCGTGTCATGTTCAAGTTCGCTAAGGTCGATCATCGCGCCGCTTCCTGTGCGGCAATGAAGTCGCGGATTTTTTCTTCGGTCGGCGGTTTAGCCAGGAATTCAAGTCCAAGGCTTGCAGCCTTCTTCTGAATTTCCTGCTGAATATTGGCAGTCAGAAGTGCGATTACGGCATCGGGAAAGCGACCGCGCAATTGTTCGCCAAGCTCAAGACCATTCATGCCGGGCATGTTGAAATCAAGCAGCAGATAGTCATATGACTTGCCTTCGACCATTTCGAGCGCCTTGTTGCCGTCTTCGGCCTCGTCAATTTCCCAGTTGGAGAAATTGCTGGAAATGAATGCCTTGACCAGAAGGCGGGCAAATTTGCTGTCATCGACAAGCAGGACGGAACGCTGTTGGGCCATATGTCTACTCAGGTGATCTGTTCAATATTTCGCGGGGCGGTAATTATAGTTCAGTCTCGGCATTTGCGGAAATCCGCAGGATATGTTTGACGATTTCTTCAGCGGGTTGCGGTGTCGTAATCAGGAAACCCTGTACTTCGTCGCATCCGCTTTCGCGCAGGAAAGCCATTTGTTCCTCGGTTTCAACGCCCTCGGCAATGACATTCAGGCCAAGGTTATGGCCCATCAAAATGATCGTGCGCGTAATCGCGGCATCATCAGTATCAATTGTCACATCGCGGACAAAGGAGCGGTCGATCTTGATGGTGTTGATCGGCAAACGTTTCAGATAGGCAAGTGACGAATACCCGGTACCAAAATCATCGACAGCAATCTGCAAACCCAGATGACGCAGTTCATCAAGTATGGCTGCGGACTTCTTAATGTCCTGCATCATGACCGTTTCGGTGATCTCCAGAACGATGCGTGCCGCTGGCGTCCCGGTCTCGGTCAATATTCGTGATATGGTCTCTGTAATTCTGCCTTCAATAAGCTGTCTGGGTGACAGGTTGATCGCAACAGGCAGTGGCGGGATGGATTGTTTGTCCCATTCGGAAATCTGACGACAGACTTCCTTGATGACCCATTCGCCGATTTTGCCAATCAATCCGGTTTCTTCGGCAACGGGAATGAACTGCATCGGGGAAATATAACCACGTCCCGGCTGCTTCCAGCGGATCAGGGCCTCCAGCCCCGAAATACGATCAGTGCGCAGATCGACTTTGGGCTGGTAATGCAGTTCGAACTGGTTCTGGGCAAGTGCTTCGCGGAGGTCATTTTCAATGACCAGACGCGCCATCGCACTTTCGTTCATGGTTCTGGTAAAGAAGTGATAGGTCCCGCCGCCACTTGATTTCGCACTATACATTGCCGTATCGGCGTTGCGCATTAGGGCCGGGAAATCTTCACCGTCTGACGGATAAAGGGCAATGCCAATTGAAGGCGACACAAACAAAACGCGTCCCTTGATGTCAAAGGCCGGTGCCAGCGCATCAAGAACTGCCTGCGACAAATTGGCGGCATCCTGCGTTTCTTTAAGGTCGGGGATAATGATCAGGAATTCGTCACCGCCCAAGCGACCAACGATTTCCTGACGCCCGATGACTTTTTGCAATCGCCCGGCTACCGCCTTGAGCAACAGGTCGCCAACATCATGACCCAGACTGTCGTTGATGACCTTGAACCGGTCAAGGTCGATGAATAGAACCGCCGTTGCACCATGGCGGGAACTGGCATTTTCTTTGTGTTTGGCCAGCGCCTTCGACAGGCTGTATTCCAGCATGCTGCGATTGGGCAAATTGGTCAGCGTGTCGTGATTGGCCATATAGACAAGCTGTTCTTCGTATCGCTTGCGGACGGTTATATCCGTCAGAACTGCCGTCATCATCGGTGTGGCCGTGTCCGGAATCATGCGCAGGGCGATGGAAACTTCGATTTCGGCCTGATCTGCGCGGCGGATCGGCAAGGTCAGTCGTTTTTCAACCGAATGATTGTCCGCACCACGGGATGCCAGTTCTTCAAGGCTGTGTTCCAGAAGAGGGATGGCACGCGGCATCAGGAATTCATGCAATGTCCGTCCTTGTGGGGTTTCATCGCGCATCAATCCCAAAATCTGTTTGGTCGCGGCGTTATATTCGACGATCCGCCCGGTCGGGGTGATGGTCAAAATCCCGTCCGCTACGTTCTGAACAATTGCAGTCAGCTGGTTTTCGCGGTCGCGGACCTGTTGTTCGGTGATGCGCAATTTATCAAGGGTGGCTGAAATACGCTCGATCAGACCGCGCGTGGTTTTCAGGATCATGCCCAATTCATCACGGTCGTGAATTTGCGGGATATGAAGCGTCGAGGGATCCGGATTTTGCGGATCAATTTTGCGCAACAAGCCGGCAATGAGCAGCAACGGCTTGGTCAGTGTCGCATAGAAAAACGCCACCAGAACAAGACCAAGAATCAGGTTGCGCAAGATGCCCGATGTCAGAATACGTGTGGCGCGATTGATAAAGCCGTCGGCAATCTGGTCTGTATCAATTTTAACACTCAGATGTCCGACAAGATCTTGCGAGCCGCCAGTCACGAGCGGGATTTCATAGGCGTGGTTTTCACCGAACATCACTTCGGTCAGGGCGGATCTATTGGAGTTGATCGGTGCTTCTGATCGCTGCGCAAGGATGTTGTTGAAATTGTCGCGAAGGACCGCTTCGTAAACCGGTTCATATTCAAACAGACCGGAAACAACACGTGCGGCCAGCGTTTCATCAAGCCCGTAGGCAGCCTGCGTCGCGGATTCGCGCAAAGTTGCCAAAACCTGCATCACTGTGCGGTCAATCAGGCTTCGTTCTTCGCGCAAATCCCAAGCAATCTGAATTCCGCTAAACAAAAAACCGATCAAAAGGGTCAGGCCAACTGCGATCCTTGCCTGTTTGACAGACAAACGATCTCGCCACTTAAGCCGTTGCTGATCAAGGCTTTTGTCTGGCACGCTCAACCCCAAATATCCACGTTTCCCAATTGATCAAAAGCACACTATGGCTTTGCGGGGGTAAAAGCAATTATCCGGGCAGTCTGCAAACTGGAAAAACGCAAAGAAATCTGTATGGTCTGCGCAGTTTTGCAATGCGTTTGCAGTGCTCGCATCTTGCTGTATTACCGCATTGCACCAGAATTAGAATAATACGTAAAAAAATGGGGTTTTATTGGAGTTGCACACAACAGCGGTGCGTGATAACCCAATCCCCAGAGAGAGAACAAGGCCAAGCGCGGGTGCAGCCGCAATCTGGCCTCGCAACCTGTACGGAGTTACACCATGACCTATGTGGTGACGGAAAACTGCATCAAGTGTAAGTATCAGGACTGTGTCGAGGTTTGCCCCGTCGATTGCTTCTATGAAGGTGAAAACTTCCTGGTTATTCACCCTGATGAATGCATCGATTGTGGTGTTTGCGAACCCGAATGCCCGGCCGAGGCAATTATTCCTGATACCGAGCCGAATCTGGATAACTGGTTGGAAATCAACCGGAAGTTCGCGGAAGTATGGCCGAATATTACCCGCAAGGGCGATGCGCCAGCCGATGCTGATGAATGGAACGGCAAAACCGGCAAGACCGAATTGCTGAGCGAAGCACCGGGCGCGGGCGACTGATTGTCGAACTAACCCCCGAGATTTTATACGATTTTAACCCGTTGGCATTTGCCAGCGGGTTAAACGCATGGCTGCATTGAGCCACGCACACCGAAAAAATCTGTGAACCAGTGGCGTGTTGTGCTATTGTGGGCAACTCGCGTTAAGGGCTCGACAGGCTCGTTCCGAAATCCCGGATCTCCGTTTTTTATATTCCTGTCTGAAACCGCGACTTCGCCAAAAGCTTGGTCGTGTGCAGCTCTTCGCGTCACTGGGTCTATATTGTTACAGTTGAATGACCAGGCCTGAATGGGCCGGAAGGATGCTTGATGTCGGATAAGTTGCCCTTTGCTGTTGGCGATTACGTTGTATACCCCGCACACGGCGTTGGCTGTGTTGGTGGCCTGGAAACCCAGGAAATCGCGGGTCAGGAATTGCGCCTTTATGTAATTACCTTTGAATCCAGCCGCATGACCTTGCGCGTGCCGGTGAACAAGGTGGGTAACTCCGGTCTGCGCAAGCTGTCCTCGAAAAAACAGATGGACTCGGCACTGATCACCCTTAAAGGCCGTGCACGTGTAAAACGCACCATGTGGTCGCGTCGCGCCCAGGAATACGAAGCAAAGATCAATTCCGGTGATCCGGTTTCCATCGCCGAAGTTGTGCGCGACCTGCATCGCAGCGCGACCCAGCCGGAACAGTCCTTCTCTGAACGTCAGATCTACGAAGCAGCGTTTGAGCGCCTTGTTGACGAACTGGCCGCGATTGAGAAAATCGACAAGGACAAAGCATCGGGCAAACTCGAAAAGCTTCTGCAAAAAGCTGCCTGATTGAATAAGTCCAGCTATACAACTATTTATAAAAGCCGGCCCACAAGGTATCCTTGGGCCGGTTTTATTTTTGTTTTAGGCAGGTTACAGCGATGAGTGCAGTTCTGGCGCCGATAAAGCCGGCTGAGAGAATCTGGGTTGTCGGCGCGATCAATGGCGATCATGGCGCATTGCGTGCTGTGCATCTGAAGCTTGCCGAACGCATCGCGCCCGGTGATCGGCTGATTTATCTTGGCAATTACTGGGGGGATGGTACGGCGCAAGATGTGATCGCCACCATCAACGAGCTTTTGCTGTTCCGCCGTTTCTTCATTGCCATGGATGGCGTCGATATTGCCGATATAGCCTTCCTGCGCGGTGCAGCCGAAGAAATGCTGTCCAAATTGCAGCAAATCCAGTTTGCCCCGAACCCGGGCGAAGTTTTTGACTGGATGCTGACGCGCGGTATTGCCGGAACAGCGCGGGCTTATGGATTTGATCCTGCGCATGTCCAGTCGATCATGCGTCAGGGGGCGCACGCCATTTCACAATGGACGTCGCAGTTTTCAGATAGCCTGCGTCGCCATCCAGGGCATACGGCGCTGATGTCGGATTTGAAACACGCGGCCTATACGACCGATGGTCGCCTGATCTTCGTTCATGCCGGGCTTGATGGTTCGCGTCCATTGACCGGACAGACCGATACATTCTGGTGGGGTGGTTCGATGTTCGAGGCGATCAATGAGCGGTATTACGATTGTGCGCGTATCATTCGCGGTGCTTCGACCACGCAGGCAGGCTTGCAGGAGCGCGAATTTACATTATCTGTTGATGGCGGCGCCGGACGTGGCGGGGCTTTGATGGCGCTTGCACTTGATGGTCAGGGTAAGATTACTGAACAGATCACAAGTGGCACCTGATCCATTCCGGTTCTTAATGAAAAAGGCAGCATCCTTTTTGGGGATGCTGCCTTTTTGTTTTTCAGGTCTAACGCCGAACTAGTGCCGGACGACTTTGACCAGCGATCCTGTTGCCGGTGCTTCGCCATCACGCAGGCCGTTCAAGGTGGCGAATGTCTCGGCCGGTGCGCGGTCGACCTGCATGTCATCAATGAAAGTCTGCAGGTTATATTCCGGGTTTGCTGCCCTGACCTTGATGCGAAGCGGCGTAAAACCCCGTTTCTCGGTATTGCTTAAGGAACGGAAGCTATAGGTCGTCTGCCGCAGCGGCAGGTTATAGCTGTCGGTCTGCGCCAACGGGGTGATGAACAGGAACTGATAGGCCGAGTCCCCGTGACGAATGACAACCACCCTAAGCCGTGCGGAACCGGATCGCAGTGACACATCTGCGCTGCCCGTGGCTGCTTCCTGGCCGTTGATATCGATCATTTCGATATTGCGCAGCGTGATCTTGGTCGAAAAACCGTCCTGAAGATAGCGATCCAGTCTTGTATCTTTCGCCTTTGGGGCGCCTTCAAACACGATTTGCGCACCCTTGCCATCCTGTGCAATTACCGCAGATGGCTGGTTGCTGATGGTGAAGCCTTCCGGGACTTCAAACCGGAAATCAAGCGGGACATGGACAAATTCCTGTCCGCGGACATAGCCCTGATCAGGGCCGTCACCATAGAGAATACCATCAATGGCGGTCATATAGCGAACTGTACCCAATTCCGGATTTTGGACTGCGGTGACATTGGCGCTCTGATGGGCTTGCTGGATGCGATCAAGTGTCCGCGGGTGCGTTGCCATGAAATCATACTGGTCGACATCATCGGCGGATCGTCCGGCCAAAACCGCCTGCAGACGGGAATGGGCGCGCAGCTTTTCAAGGAAGGTCGCCATCGCATCCGGGTCGTAACCCGCACGGGTGATATAACGAACGCCAAGCATGTCGGCTTCAAATTCATGTTCACGCGAAAACGATTTCAGATAGGCACTCGCACCCGTGTTGATCAGATCGCCTGCGCCATTACCTATCGCAACCGACAAGCCACCTGCAAGGATTTGGGTCAAAACCCCACGGCTATAACGCTGTGCGGAATGTCGGGCGACAACATGGCCGATCTCGTGGGCAATAACCCCGGCAAGTTCGGCTTCGTTGGTGGCAAGGGCGGCAAGACCCCGGGTGATGTAAACATAGCCGCCGGGAAGCGCAAATGCGTTGACGACCGGCGAATCAAGAACCGTAAAGGTGAACTGGTCATTGGGGGTTTCGGACACTGCAACAAGCTTTTGACCGATTTCAGTGACATAGCTTTGCAGGTCTTTCTCCGAATATTGCCCGCCGAATTCCTTGACCATTTTCGGATGTTCTTGCGAACCGAGCTTCTTTTCCTCTTCGGGCGACATAAAGGCGGTAAAGCTGTCTTCGCCCGTCGCAAGGTTGGTCGAACAGCCCGCAAGTGATGTACTTATCGTGACTGCCGCCATGATTGCGATCAGGTGCTTTTTATGACCGAATTTCAACCAGTTCATAGATGCCTTTCCTCATGCCGCCTTGCCGCGTAAGCTGTTTGTCGTCACCCGGCGAAACCAAGTAGGAATTGGTAACGCGTGTTCAGAAATCATTCAACACATTCACATCCCTCGATCAAAACAGCGAATTGGGGAAATTTTGCGGTCAAACACCGGTTCAGGGATTGGCGGATGCATGCCGTGTGGATTTGTCTGGTGGTCTTTGGTGTGTCTTTGGGCGATGCGCAGACGACTGAATGGCGATGTGGCCGCGATCTGGTTTCGGTCAGGGATACGATGCCAAATGCTGATATCACTCTGCCTGCTTGGCAGTTGCTGTCCGGGCTGAGCATTCATGGGGTTGACGAACTGGTTGATCCTGTCGCTCCCGACGTGAAAATGCGTCTCGCCGATGTCGAATTTGTCCCTGAATATGCAGACGCAGCTCTGCAATGGATGCGTTCCGGACGCCAAGCGAAACTGGAATGGCGAAAACTTTCTGACGCACCAGACTATCTTGGGCGTTATAGCGTCGAAATCAGGGAGCAAGGCGATTTGGCTGCGACCGGGCTTGCGCCTGTTTCCTGGGCAAAGCGATTGCTGTCAGCGGGGCTTGTGATGGCATTGCCGCAAAGCGGACGGGATGTGCTATCATTGATGTCCGCAGAAAGCAACGCCATTACAAAGCATGCGGGTCTTTGGGCTGATACCTCGGCAGATCGAGCGTATCTGGTTTCCGCAATGCCCGGCGGCGGTTCCCAGCAGAACGGCTTAATGCCGTCTGTGCATGATGCCATCGGTCGCTTTGTTGTGGTCGAAGGCAAGCTGCGTGCGGTGGAGCATCAGGAATGGCGCAGCTACCTGAATTTCGGGGCGGAATGGCATCGCGACTTTACCATCGCACTGGACGATGAGTTACGCAGCTTTTTTGTCGGTGGTGCTATTTTCGAAAATGCACTTGATGACTGGATCGGACGTACTGTGCGGGTGCGTGGATTGGTGCAAAGTCGCGGCGGGCCATATATTGAACTGGCCAATCCGGACTGGCTTTGTTTGCTAACCGAATAGAGACTTGTCTTTGGGGGCGCAATCATGAGACTTGTGGCAGGTCATTGCCACCAGCAAACAAGAGGTCCCCGCGTGCTGTATCCCGAAATTGCTCCTCATATGACCGGTTGGTTGTCTCGTGCCGACGGACACGAAATTTACTGGGAAGAGGTTGGAAATCCCGACGGTATTCCTGTTGTCTTCCTGCATGGCGGGCCAGGGGCCGGGATATCACAAAACAGCCGCCGTTTCTTTGACCCGGAAAAGTACCGCGTTATCTTGCTTGATCAGCGGGGTGCAGGGAAATCAAAACCGTTCGGCAGTCTTGAAAACAACACAACCGACCATCTGATTGGCGACATCGAGGCCCTGCGCGAAGATCGGGGTATCGAAAAATGGGTGGTGTTTGGCGGGTCCTGGGGTTCGACCCTGGCGCTTGCCTATGGGCAGGCGTGCCCTGAACGTGTTCTGGCCTTTGTTTTGCGCGGGATATTCCTTGGCCGCGAAAGTGAAATTGCATGGTTCATGGATGGTATGGGACGTTTCTTCCCCGAGGCAGAACGTCGTTTCCTTGAGACCGCAGGGTTTGATCGCAACCCGGGCTGGCAGGAAATGCTTGATCGCTATGCCGATATCTTTGCCGGAAAGGAAGGTGAAGAGGCCGCTGTCGAAGCCGCCCGCGTGTGGTCAGCTTACGAGGCGACTTGCTGTACCTTATTGCCCGACGAAGCCCTGGTCGAAGATTTCGAAGGCGATGAAATCGCCTTGGCCTTGGCGAAGCTGGAACATCACTATTTCGTTCATCGCTGCTTCTTTGCGCCGAACCAGCTGCTTGGAAATGTCGACAAGATTGCGCATTTGCCTGCCGTTATCGTTCAGGGACGCTATGACGTTGTTTGTCCGCCGACATCTGCATTTGACTTGAGTAATGCATGGGAAGGAGCAACGATGATTATCGTTGATGACGCAGGACATGCAGCAAGTGAGCCGGGCATTATCCGCGAACTGGTCCGGGCCATGGATCGGTTCGACGGGAAAACTTTTGCTTGATAATTGTGCAATGTTTGGTTGAGTTTAGCGCGGGCGTCAGTAATATGTCGCAAATATTGATCTAGTGGGGACTTGGTTAATGAGAGTGACTTTGGGGAAACTGCTTGCAGTTTGTGTCTTCTTTGGTTTCGTAAACGCAGCATCTGCGCAAGAAATTCTCGGAAATAACAAGGATTCGGGCCTTCTCGAGTTTTCGACCGGTATGGTTGATATCACTCAGGATGAAGAAGCAGCAGAATTCCGTATCGATTATCGTGCCCAGCACGCAATGTTTGATGTGACTCGCCCGATTGGTGGCGTGATGGTCACATCAGAAGGTGCTGTTCACGGTTATGGCGGTCTGGCTGTTGACGTTTTGTGGGGCGATCATTTCGTTTCCAGCGTCTATACCTCGGTCGGTGCCTACCATCAGGGTAATGGCGAAGATCTCGGACACTGGATTGAATTCCGTTCCGGTCTTGAACTCGGCTTCCGCTTTGACAGCCACGAACGTCTGAGCCTGGGGATTTCCCATATCTCGAATGCGAGCATTGGTGATGAAAACCCGGGGACGGAAATCCTGTCTTTGACCTATTCTTTCCCGATCGAGCGTATCTTTAACTAACAGATATGCGATCACACCAGTCATGGCTGGCGGGATTGAACAGATGCATTTGAACAAGAGCCTTTCGGGAAACCGCATTCCTGCAAGGCTCTTTTTCTTTTGACGAGGCGCTTAATTTAAGCAGGAGATTGCGCCTTTACGTGATGCTCCTGCATTGATCGCATGTCGATTAGCTGTTAATTGAAAGCGACTTCTGATCGTGATGCGCCCGTAGCTCAGCAGGATAGAGCACCAGATTCCTAATCTGGGGGCCACAGGTTCGAATCCTGTCGGGCGCACCAATTTCTGTCTGGGTTTAAAGGCCGGACATTTCCCCCATAACTTGAAAGCCTGACGCTTTCTTCTCATATCCTTTTTATGTGCAACTGCCGGAATTCAAAGGACAGGTGCACCAACAAACAGGGTCGGGAGGAAACAATGCCAAACTGGATCAGGCTTCCCAACAGCGAAGGTTCGTGTGTGCCGTCATCCGGTCCCGGATCGGATCAGGCAACCTATCAGCGCCATGTTGGACGTGCCGGTTTTCAAGGGCCATCCGCACAGATTTATCATCGTCACCCACCAGTAGGCTGGGCCACGTTTGAAGGTCCGCTAAGGCCGCGTGCATTTGACTTGGGAAAACTTGCCCCCGGTCCGGCCTGTCCGTTACAGGCACGACGGTTTTTGCGCAGCGATACCATGGAAGTTCGTTACTGGAAAACGGATACCAAGATGCACGCGCTGGCCCGCAACGCCGATGGCGACTTGTTGCTGTTTGTGCATAACGGCGAAGGTTCGCTGTTTTGTGACTATGGTCATTTACCCTATCGCGACGGGGATTATATCCTGTTACCGCGCGGGACAGCTTGGCGTGTTGAGCCGTCGACTCATTGCGAGTTCCTGTTGATCGAGGCAACGGCAGATGCCTTTGGTCTGCCTGACCCCAATGCGGTCGCCGGTGGAACGTCTGTTGATCCCATGCTGTTCACTTTGCCAAGCATTGATGATGCATTCCGCGCCCAGCAGGACGAGGCATTCTGGGAAATTCATATCAAACGCAAGGGGCAAGTATCCACATTGACCTATCCCTATAACCCGCTTGATGCAGCAGGTTGGGAAGGGGACTTGTGTGTTGCCAAATTAAACTGGCGGGATTTGTCCAAGAGGCGTTCGTCTGGGGATAAAGTGCCGCCTGCGGCCTACTGTACCTTTGTCACCGGCACCTTTTCTGTCAGCACCTTTATTCCGAAGGTCGGCGAAGGTGAATCCGGGATGCTCCGCGTCCCGTTTTATCATTCCAATGAAGATGTCGACGAGTTCGTCTTCTATCATCGTGGCGAGTTTTTCAGTCGCGGCGAAATCAAGGCGGGTATGGCGACCTTCCACCCAAGCGGCTTTCCGCATGGTCCGCATCCGCGGTCCTATCAGGAAAAAATGATCAAGGCCCCGGTCGAAACCGACGAAGTCGCGGTGATGATCGATAGCCGGGACTTTTTGACGGTCGATGAATCCATTCCAGATGGCGCGGAATGGAAGGCCTATGTGAAAACCTGGGAAAAGGCACAGGAAACGCTATAGGGATTTGTGCGCAAGAGGATTGGAAGCTTATCTCAAGGGATAGGGAAATAGCGGAAATCTCGGCAAAACACGTTAATATTATTGTTAACTTGTGCGGTTAATTTATGCTGTGCGATAGAACGTGCCGGACCAGATTTGATCTGACACGTTATAGTTATGGTTGGCGTGGTTGCGACGACCATTTTGCATTGCATCTACTGCCGCCATTTGGTGTAACCAAGTCAATCAAATGGCGACAAACAATAGCGCCGGCACAGGTTGATCAAAGCCCATAATGACCAAACAGAAGATCGTTCAATCCGTTAGCCACAAAGCACCAGCGCAACCGCAAGCGCCGGAAGATCCGTTGGCGTGTCTGCCCCAGACCTTTGTTCAACGTGGGGTGCGGACGCCATTCACCACCAAAACTTTGCGCTATGCCCGTGTTGCTGTCGGCAAGGGTGGTCGGTCCATGATCATGCTGCCGGGGTTGTCCGGTGGTCTTGGGACTTATGAGTTGCCGCTCGATACGCTGCGCGATGTTTTTGATCTTTCAGTCCATGACCGCATGTTGTTTGACCGTCTGCTGGAGTTCGAAGATATTCGCCCGGAAACTGTGCTGGATCACGCCCGCGCAGTTGCTGCAACCGGCGTTGGCGGAGTGGAGCTTGCGCGGACGTCAATCCGGCGTGGTGGCAATGAGAAATCGTCTCGCGAACTTGGGCAACTTGCGGTCCTGCATCAGGCCTTGCTGCAGCTTGGTGGCGCTGCTGTGCAGGATATGCAGCGCGAAGAATTGACGACCATGGAAGGTCAGGTGCGCGCACGCAAGGCCCTGAACCGGTTTGCCTCCGAGGCGAAGGTTTCAAATGACACCATCATCGATAGTCTCGGCGAATGGAGCAAAATGATCGCCTCGGTCGGACTTGAGCTTGAAGGCTGTCAGGGACTGTTGCGTCGTCTGACGCAAGGGTTGAGCAAGTTCGCAAACGATATCGAAGAATGGTCAAACTCCGAACAATCCGATTATCGGTTTATGGCCGGGCGGATTTCAAGTGCGACACAGGCCACATATAAGCATGCGCTTCGCTGCGTCGAAGAAGTCGACAGTTGGAACAGCGAACTGGGCAAGGTTCTGACCGATTGGGACAGGGCGCAAAAGGATATTGGCAAAACCATCACAAAACTTTGGTGGATTTTGGATGGTTGGCAGGAAATGATCGATCTATGGCAGAAACGCCCGACTACGGATCGTGTCAGACAGCGCGAAATCATTGAGGAAGTGGCAAGCTTCGCGCCAGTCCTTCCGATTGAGGAAATCACCGCCGCAGAACAGCAATTCTGGGTCGACGTTCGTGTGAACCAGATGCTGTGGGCTGGCGAGTTGCGTAAATTGGGTAGTGGGGAAATTGATGCGGATATGGTGGATCGTCTCGAACGTTATCGGAGACAATCTGCATGAAGGTTGAAGACGCAGGAAAACTAGGTGCTTCCCAACTCGGGCAATTGTTTGAATCGCTTAGCGGTTCTGAAATTGCACGTTTCACACGTGCAATTGAAAGCGATCGCGCCGATCCGAAGTTACCGCTGCCCCATGAAGCCATTCTGCAAATTCTGCGCCCGCGTCTTGCGTCGCTCAAACCTGAACGTTACCCGACCCCGATGCGCCAATTCTGCGACCCGTTTGAAGATCTTCTAACATCGGGTGAGCCAAGTGACAAAAGCATCCGCATCAGCCGGATGTCCCTGATGCCGATCTGGCGGGTTGTCACCGGCGCAAATGACCGCGACTTCAACGAGGCCATGCAGGAAATTGATGCGGCCGCAGCTTCGCGCGATCAACATAAACTGGCCGCTGCCGAAAGCAGATTGTGGAAAGCCGGTGCGCGCATCATCGAAGAACAGATTGCCCGTTCTCATGATGGCGTCAAACAGGAACGCGCCCTTGCCACCAGCCTGGGATCGCGTGTGCATCTTAAGGCCTTTGCCGAAATTGGTCGTATCCTGAATGTTGGCGAAGAAATCAGTGAAGTACGATCCCGGTTCCCGTCCGCGCCGATCCGTGCGCTGGATGCCAACGACGTAAGCTGGTTGCGCGACCGTTTCCTGAGTATTTCAAAATCGAAGCCCGGGTTCGAACCGATGTTCCTGCTTGCGGTTCTTGCGCGATTGCTGCGTCCAAGCGAACTGTTCAAGCTGATCCGCGTCTTGTCGAACAAGTCCGATGACAGCACGATTGAAAAAACCAATCTGGCCGAAACCGGCGATCTGATTATTGATCTGCTGGCTGAAACCGTGACCGAGATTGAACAAGGTGTTGGTACGGGCAAGGACGAGGCCCATATCCTGTCGCTTGCCCGCTGGTATGCTTCCGAATTCACCCGCATCACGCGTGAGTTTAAAATTCGCAAGGATGGGCGTTGGGGTGAAAAGCTGCTTGAAACCCGTCGACGTGTGTCGCGTGCCTTGGCCGATACGATGTTCGGGGCAACCCCGGAACGCGTGATCGATGCCTTGCCCAAGATGGAAGTCCGTCAGGGTCCGGGATCAGGGGTTAAGGGACCCGGGCGTCCGCTGTTTGCCCAGGATTTTGACGATGAAAAGGTTCTGGCCGCAGAAAAATCGGCCGAGGCGATTGCTGAAACCGCCCGTATTTCTGATGTGCTTGCAGCCCAAAGTTCTGCTGCACGTGCGGTGGTTGACCTTAAGAAAAAGCTCAATCAGATCGGGCGTGCCGGTGTTGATGGGATGGGGCGTTTGGCGCCTGAAGAAATCCCAAATGCACAGCGTAACCTGATGGCGACTGTCCGGTTGCTTGAAATCGTTGATGGCCCGGAAGATGCCGACGTTTTGCGTCGTCGTGGCATGTCGGCAATTCGCGCGCTGACCAGTCAAAAGGCAAGCTGATCAAATAGGTTTGCCGCGTTTTGGTTGGCCTGATCAGGATCAGTGATCTGTCTTGCTGGTCTTGGCGGCCAATTGTGCGGCTGTGTCAAGTTGGTCCAGCCAGTTCATGAATGCCCGAATTTTTGGCAGGCGCGTGCGCGTTGCCGGACTACAGGCATAATAGTGAAACGGACTGGCTTTTGGGGGGCCAAAGGGGGCGACGATCCGTCCGGATCTCAGTTCATCTTCAATCGCAAATGTCGGTAGCAACGCCACACCAAGCCCGGCCGCCGCGGCCTGCATTGCCATGGTGAAATGTTCGAACTTTGGTCCGTTCTCCCCGTCAATATCGGTCAGTCCACTGGCCATAAGCCAGTCGGCCCAGCCACGCGGGCGGGTGGCGATATGCAATAACGGGAAATGGCGCAAATCATCCGGGGATGCCGGGTGATCCAGATTTGCAATCAGTTGCGGGCTGCAGATCGGCACCATTTCCTCGCCATGCAGGATATGGGCATCAAGGTCATTCCACGTGCCTTGGCCAAACAGAACCGCAATATCGATCTGTTCACGGTCAAAATCCGGCATTCCGATCCGCGAGATGAAGTTGATCGCAATATCAGGGTGCTTGGCGCGAAATTGCGGCAATAAAGGAATAAGGCAACGTGATCCGAATGTCGGTGGGGCGGCAACCGTCAAAACCCCGCTTTCTGATCCTCCCGACAGGACCGTCAGGGTAGCACTTTCAAGCTGATCAAGTGCCGGACGAATGGATTGCAGGTAACTTTCCCCTTCGGGTGTCAGGACCAGACGTTGCTTTTCCCGGGCAAAAAGCTTGCAGCCAAGCCATGTTTCCAATCCTTGAATTTGCCGGCTGACCGCACTTTGCGTCAAATACAATTCCTCAGCCGCGCGCGAGGCGCTGCCATAACGGGCCGTTTGTTCAAAACAACTTAGGGCCTTAAGGCTGGGAATGCGGCGGCTCAAACATCACCTTTGATTTGTCGGGCTGGATACAGTTTATGAGTTTTTCGCATAAACTATATCGCTTTTATCATTTGCAACTTGGGCTGCCAATTCCTAGCTTAACGGCATAAGCAAATAAGCTTACAGGGGTAGCGTCATCTCGCCCTTCTATGGCGCTGCCCCTGCTTTCTATCGAAAAATTCATAAAGGATCAGGCAAATGGCAAGCCGCGCACCGTTTCAATGGGAAGATCCGCTCCTGCTTGACGAGCAGTTGAGCGAAGAGGAACGCATGATCCGCGATGCGGCCCGTGCATATTGTCAGGAAAACCTGCAAACCCGCGTTCTCGAAGCAAACCGTCACGAGATTTTCCATCGTGAAATCATGACCGAGATGGGTGAACTTGGCCTGCTTGGCCCGACCATCCCCGAGGAATACGGCGGACCGGGTGTTAACCACGTTGCCTATGGTCTGGTTGCACGTGAAGTTGAACGTGTTGATTCCGGATATCGTTCGGCAATGTCGGTTCAAAGCTCGCTTGTTATGCATCCGATCTTTGCCTATGGCAGCGAAGAACAGCGCAAGAAATATCTGCCGAAACTGGCAACCGGTGAATTCGTTGGTTGCTTTGGCCTGACCGAGCCGGATCACGGTTCCGATCCGGGCGGCATGAAAACCCGTGCCCGCAAGACCGAGGGTGGCTTCACCCTTACCGGTTCGAAAATGTGGATCACCAACAGCCCGATCGCAGACGTCTTTGTCGTCTGGGCGAAGGATGATGAGGGTGTCATTCGCGGTTTCATCCTTGAAAAGGATATGAACGGTCTGTCCGCACCGAAGATTGAAGGCAAATTCTCGCTGCGTGCGTCGATCACCGGTGAAATCGTCATGGACAATGTGTTCGTGCCCGAAGAAAACATGCTGCCAAATGCCAAGGGTCTTGGCGGTCCGTTCGGTTGCCTGAACAAAGCCCGTTACGGCATCGCATGGGGTGCAATGGGTGCGGCTGAATTCTGCTGGCATGCTGCGCGTCAATATACCCTGGACCGCAAACAATTCGGTCGTCCGCTTGCCGCCAATCAGCTCATCCAGTTGAAGCTGGCCAACATGCAGACCGAAATCACCCTGGGTCTGCAGGGCGCACTTCAGCTGGGCCGTCTGCTTGATGCAGGCAAAGGCGCACCGGAAGCCATTTCGCTGATGAAACGTAACAACTGCGGCAAGGCACTCGACATTGCCCGTGTTGCCCGTGACATGCATGGTGGTAACGGTATTGCTGACGAATTCCACGTCATCCGTCATTCGATGAACCTTGAAGCGGTCAATACCTACGAAGGTACTCACGATGTTCACGCCCTGATCCTGGGCCGTGCACAAACCGGCATTCAGGCCTTCTCCGCCGAAGGCTGATCAAGCTTTGAACGGGCGGCAACAGTGATGTTGCCGCCCGCTTTGATTCTATCGCGTATTTCCACCTCGACTTTCGGGATAATAAGATGACTGGTGCACTGTCCGGGCTTCGTGTTCTTGACCTTTCGCGTGTGTTGGCCGGGCCTTGGGCCAGCCAGACTCTTGCCGATATGGGGGCCGAGGTCATCAAGATCGAACGACCGGGTGCCGGTGATGATACCCGCGGCTGGGGCCCGCCCTTTGCCAAGGATGCCAATGGCAATGACACCACCGAGGCCGCCTATTACCTGACGGCGAACCGGGGCAAAAAGTCACTGACAATTGACATCACCAAGCCCGAAGGCCAGGAAATCGTTCGCAATATCGCGGCCCAAAGTGACGTTGTTCTTGAAAACTTCAAGGTTGGCGGTCTTGCCAAATACGGCCTTGATTACGCGACCTTGTCGGCAATCAACCCCAAGCTTGTTTATTGCTCTATCACCGGATTTGGTCAGGACGGCCCCTATAAGGACCGGCCGGGTTATGACTTCATGATCCAGGGCATGGGCGGCTTGATGAGCATCACCGGTGCACCGGATAGCGTACCGGGTGGTCAGCCGATGAAGGTCGGTGTGGCGGTTGCCGATATCTTCACCGGACTTTATGCGACGGTCGGTATTTTGGCGGCCCTGCGTCATCGCGATGCAACCGGCGAAGGCCAGTATATTGATCTTGCATTGCTTGATGTTCAGGCCGCTGTTCTTGCCAATCAGGCGATGAATTACCTGACAACCGGCAACGCGCCGGGCCGTCTGGGCAATGCCCATCCCAATATCGTGCCTTACGAAGCGTTCCCGAGTGCCGATGGTTATCTGATTCTTGCGGTCGGCAATGACAGCCAGTTCAAAAGTTTCTGTACCGTTGCCGGGTTGGATGATCTGCCCTCCGATGAACGCTATGCGACCAACCGCAAGCGCGTTGCCCATCGTGATGAGCTTGTGCCGTTGATCCGTCAGGCCATGGTGTCAAAAACCACCGATGAATGGATTGCGGCCCTTGAAAAGGCCAATGTGCCGTGCGGGCCGATCAATACCCTTGATCGCGTTTTTGATAACCCGCAAGTCAAGCATCGTGGTCTGGTCAAGCATCTTGATCACCCGACCGCAGGAACCGTACCGACGGTTGCCAATCCGATCAAGTTTTCCAAAACGCCGATTACCGATGAAAAGGCCCCGCCGATGCTGGGTCAGCACAGCGACGACATTCTGCGCAAAGTCGCCGACCTTAGTGACGACCAGATTGCCAAACTGCGCGAAGCAGGAATTGTTTAAATATAACAATCCCTTGTTTCATTGCGTCATGATGTGGATAAACTAACCCCAACAGTGAAATTTCAAACAGGGTTGGCATCATGAAAATCGCAGTAATGGGGGCAGGGGCCGTTGGATGTTATTACGGGGCGATGCTGGCGCGTGCCGGTCATGACGTTACCCTGATCGGCCGTCCCAACCATGTCGAGGCAATGAACCGTGACGGTTTGTTGCTCGATTTCGGGACGTCGCAGGAATATGTCGCGGTAACCGCGGCCAGTGATGCCGCGGCGATTGCCGGGGCAGAACTCGTTCTGTTTTGTGTAAAGTCCACCGATACCCAGTCGGCTGGCGAACAGATCAAGCCGTTCATTTCCAAAGATACCATTGTGCTGAGCTTGCAAAACGGTGTGGATAACGCTGAACGGTTAAGTGCGGTTCTCGAACAGCCCGTCATTCCGGTGGTGGTTTATGTTGCCACCAGTATGGGCGGGGCCGGGCATGTCAAACATCATGGTCGTGGTGAACTCGTGATCGGGCCATCGGACCAAAGTCAGGTGGTTGCCGATACCTTGCGCCCGGCGGGTATTCCAATTGAAATCTCGGAAAATGCTCCGGGTGCGCTTTGGGCAAAGATGATCCTGAACTGTGCCTATAATGCGCTTTCGGCGATTACGCAGCTTCCTTATGGCAAGTTGGTTGAAGGCGAAGGCGTTGGCGATGTGATGCGCAACGCAGTCGAGGAATGCCTTGCTGTTGCCAGGAAGGATGGCGTTACTGTTCCCGATCATGTGTGGGAGGCAATTGAAAAGATCGCCCAAACCATGCCCACACAGTTTTCGTCAACGGCACAGGATCTGGCACGCGGCAAGCCAAGCGAGATCGATTATCTCAACGGCTATATTGTGCGCAAGGGGGCGGAACTTGGTATCCCGACCCCGACCAATCTTGCGCTTTTTGCTCTGACCAAACTTCAGGAAAGCAAAGCTTCCTGAGTTCAGTGGTAATTTGCCTGACCTGATCTATTCCGCAGGTGTTCCGGTATGTTCGGTGCGGATAGCGGGTTTGGTGGTGTGCCGTTTGGCAAAGGCAATGATCTGATCGTTGAAGCCAACAAGTGCGGCGGCAAGAACAATGATGACCCCGCCAATCAGGCTGACCGGGGCGGGCAATACGCCAAAGACCAGAAGATCAAGGGCAATGGCCCAGATCATCGCGGTATATTCAAACGCCGACAGGGTCGAAACCGGGGCACGCGCCAGTGCCTCGGTCATGGCGATATGGGCAAGCCCGCCGGTCAGGCCGGCGCCAATCAGCCATACCAGATTACCCATCGATACCGGCGCCCAGCCAAACGGGATGGTCAAAAGCCCGCCAATCGAACAGACCACAGCAAAGTAAAAGGCAATGGTGCCCGATGGCTCGGTCGTGGTCAGGGCCTTGATCTGGGTTTTGGCAAATGCCGTGGTCAGGGCAAAGGCAATCCCCGCACCAATTCCGATCATGGTGTCATGGTCCAGTCCCGGTGTGGAAATTGTGGGCCACAGGATCAGGAACACACCGGCAAACCCGCCAAGTGTTGCGCCCGTCACCAGCCAACCCGGATTTTCGCGTAAGAACACAATGGCAATCGGAATAACCACAAGCGGTGCCAAAAAGCCAAGAGCAGTGGCAAGTGCAAGCGGAAGATAAGCCAGCGACACGAAGGACAGGAACATCGATACGCCGCCAAATGTGCTGCGTTTAAGGTGTCCCCACGGGCGTTTGGTCCGCAAGGCGCGAGGGAATTCCTTGCGCCACATCAGGTAAAGAATGATCGGCAATATCGCAACGGAACTGCGCCAGAACATGATTTGGCCAACCGGGGCCTCAAGCGATGCCATGCGTACAAACAGGCTCATCACCGCAAAAAGGGCGGTTGCGGCCAGACGCAATCCTATTCCAGTCCATACATTGCTCATTGCAGATAACTCCGGGGGGCGCTGACTTAATCAATAGCGGAGTTTTGTGAAATTCGATGAATGACAAAATTTCATGTCTGGGCTGACAAAAATTTGCGCATCGGGTCCGAAATGCCATTTCTGCGATCAAATCATCAAAATCTGGACGTTTTGCATATAATTCTGGACTGACGGAATAGTGCGTAGTGTGTGAATAGGTCACACTCGATGCTGGTCAAGAAGAGTACCAATGGCATTGAAAACAGTTTCATGAAGCATTGGTTCAGGTCGTCAACCAAGTAGGGAAGACCGACAAAATGCAGAATCTGTTGGCAATGTCGCCAGATGATCGGGGGCTGCTTGCACGTTGTTCGGAACAACGGCCTGTTGTCATTATTGAACAGAATCAGTCGAACCTTGACGAATTGGTCGGGTTATATCTTGGGCTGGCCGATATCATACTGGTTCCCAACGCCTATATTGGCTTGCGGATGATCAATCTGTTTAAATCCGAAAATGTGCCTATTCTTGCGGTGGAGGGGCTGTTTGGATATGGCTCGTCATTGCAGCAAGAAGGGGCCATACAGGTCTGGGCAAGCTGATCAGGCATCGTCATTGATGTCAGTGCGGTTCGCCGATCAAGATGTCATCCCAACCAGGCGGAGGTGCGGGTAGGCTTAACCCAACCCGTGTATCCAGTGTTCGAACTGTGTATCAGCCAAACCGATAATGCAGTGATTTTTGCGCAGATGCGGAGCTGCGCCGTTGCGCACTTCGCCCGGTGTCGCATCATATTTGTCTCTGAAGGCACGGATAAAGCTGGCATCGCTCGAAAAACCGCATTCCAGGGCAATATCGTAAATTGATGAACGTGCGCGTTGCGGGTCATTGAGCAATGTAATAGCCTTGCGCAACCGCATATCACGAACATAGTTGTAAACCCCGCCATAGGGGGCAAAGCAGTTATAAAGCTTTGATCTCGAGACCCCCAAATCCAGAGCCGCCCGACGAGGATTGAGATCCGGAGAACAGAGGTTCTCGCGGAAGTAGCGTCGCATCCGGACCATACTGGTAATGCTTTGACGCTCGTGACTGTTCTCTCGTGGGCCGCAACTTGCAGAGTTCAGGCAATTGGCCAGCATGGCGGGGAACATTTTTTCAAGCGTCTGTGCCTGCGCATGACTGAGGTCTCCGACATTGCGTTGCAGGGAAATGATCATGTCCCGGATGATTTGAACCATCGGATCTTCTTGCGACAGGACACGCATGCAATGGTCATCGGGGTGCTGCAACTGATCTTCAAGCAGAACTCGCGGGATGACAAGGTTCAGGGTCTTGTGATCTGTTGTTCGGGCGGTAAATGGCTGGGTCAGATCATAGATCAGAAGTCCGCCGGGTAGCAGTTGCTCTGAACCTCTGGATGTATTGCATTCGACGCTGCCACGTTCATAGACCGCAATGCCGTAATGATCCATTCCGTTGCCGGCAATCTGTTTGTAGCCCCGGCTCCAGTGCTGTTGTCGGGAATCTACTTCCATCAACATCAACGAACCGAAAAGATGTGACTGAATGGTGGTTTGGAAGTTGTTTTCACGGACTTCCTGATCGGCATCGACTTCGAAAAGGCAGGAAATAGCCTCTTTCCAGACGCCAAAGCGGTCCTGCATCGGCAGATTGTCGACAGTAAAAAATGTGCTGGTTGATCCAGCAGAAAGCTGATCCGGTTGCATCTTGCTACCCCAATTGCCTACGTGGCGGACACTTACATTGAATGTATGCGGTGTGGATTGGGTCAGGCTTTCATGCCTATCCACACGTCTAGGTTATGTAAGTTAACGAATCTCGTAAAGTCCTTTAATTCGATTTTTTTAAATTAATTTATTCTAATGTTATTTTGGGATGACGATAGCCTTCCCTGGAATGGTGTCATCACAGAGAAAAACACCTCAAACCGCGAGTTCATGCAGCCAGTTTTCATAGCGGTTATCAATTTTTTCGCTTGATGCCGATGGATTTTGACCAAGGGCCGCGACGCCGTTTCTGACATCCCCGGGGGTCAGTTCATACCGTTCGCGAAATGCCCTGATGAACTGGCATCAGATGCAAAGCCGCATTCAAGGGCAATGTCATAAATCGATGAATGATGTCGCATCGGGTCATTGAGCAAAGACATTGCCCGGCGCAGTCGCATTTCGCGGATATATTGGTAGACACCGCCATAAGCCGAAAATGAATCGTACAGCTTTGATCGCGATACGCCGAGGTCCCGTGCGACTTTACGGGGTGTCAGGTCCGGCGATGCCAACTGATCGCGGATATAACGTCGAACTTTCATCAGATTAAGCAACTTCTGACGGTGCTGAACTGTTTCCCGGTCACCGCCAACCGCGTCATTCAGGCAGGTCGCCACCATCATGGAAAAGGATTTCTCAATCACCTGTGCCTGTTGTTGACCAATGCGGGCAATGTTTCGGTGAATGGACATCATCTGATCATAGACGATCCGGGTCATCGGGTTCTTGGGATCAAGGAACCGCATGCTGTGATCATCTGGCAGGTTGACCATGTCTTCAATCAGCGGACGAGGCACAACAAATGTCATAACCTTGAGATCACTGGTGTGGGCGATGAATTCCTGTGTCAGGTCAAAGACAACAAGTCCGCCTTTGGGAAGCTTGGTCGGGCCTTTGGCGGTGTCACAAAAAAGGTCGCCTTCCTTGAAAATCCCGATGCCGTAATGGTCCATACCGTTACGGGCGATCTGAAGGTTATCGCGTTCCCAATTCTGTTCGCGCGACGTCACCTCCATGATCATCATCGATCCAAGAAGGTGGGATTCAATACTGGCTGTGAAATTATTGTCCCGGATTGATTTGTCGGCATCGACGCCAAACAGTACATCAATGGACTCTTTCCAGACACCATACCTCTCATGCATAGGTAGGGTATCGACCGTGAAATATGAACTGACCGCGCCACCGGAAACCTGATCCGTGCCCATCTTCCCCTCGCAAGAAAGTGTGTGCCGGTCCGTATTTTTACACTTTCCTGAGGATTGTCGTGCCGCGGTTCCGGATATCTATTCCTATAATTTTACTACTTTCAAATCGCCACTAACGCAAAAACGCTTTGGTATAGTTATTCTTATAGTGGCTATACCAAAGAGGGTTTTTAAAGGTGTGGGGGGCACGAAAGAGGCAGTTTTCCGGTGTTTTTTTGGACTGGGTGCATATTGAATTGGACGCACTGCACATTGCGAAAAGCGCGATTGTGATAGACAGAAAATAGAAACAAGGCCCTGCTCCGATTGACCAAGCAGGCCGATCAATCAGGGAACCGCTGAAAATTCTCTCTGGGGGTGAACATGTATTCAGTAGACGCACATCCTTCGCGACGGAAAGGAGAGAAAAATTTCTCTGATCCGGGGCGAAACTGGGGACCGGCCAGTCACATCGTGCCGGGACGCCGGATCAATGAACCCAATTACAATGCCTGGCACAGTCCGGTGGCATTGCTTGCACGTTCGCGATCAGGTTTTGATCTGATCCAGCAAGCCAGCAAGGATGTATCCGATATTACACCGCCAACCGATGCCTATGAAGAAATGGCACTGGCTATGGTCAAGACCATTGGCGATAGCGTCACGGTGCTTAAAAGCATTGCAGACATCATGCCGGTTATTGAACGGATGTTGACGGGACGGCACGGCGAAGGTCTTCATGAAGAAATCCGCCAACCGGACAAAGCCGCCACACCCGATCATGGCGCCTCCGAGGCCCGGAATTCCGGTCTGTGCTGGTCTTCGGATATGATGGTCGAAATTCACAATTTGTGCGCGCAAAATCGTCAATGTGGTCAGGCTTATGCCAAGGCCATTCGCCGCTATGATGTCGATGCTGATCCCGACAATGATATCCTGCCTCCATTGCGATACTACAAGGACGAATAGGGACTGATCGTCTAGCGGAAATAGCTTCCCGGCGTGCGGCCGGTGACCTTGCGGAACATCGCGATAAAGGCCGATGGTGTTTCATAGCCAAGATCAAGCGCGATCTCGGTCACCGGGCGATCATTTGCCAGCCTCTCCAACGCATAAAGCAATCGCAACTTTTGCCGCCAGTCACGAAACGGCATCCCTGTTTCGCGTAAAAACAGGCGTGCCAAAGTACGCGATGATGCCCCGCAAATCTGTGACCAGTCATCAAGTGTCCGGTCATCGGCCGGATTGGCAAGTAACGCATCGCAAATTTTGCCAAGGCGGAAATCCTTGGGGGCTGGCAGATGAAGGTTTTCCTGGTCGGGCGCCCGCAATTGATCAAGCAACACCTGCATCATCCGTCCCTCGGCACCATTTTCGTCATATTCAACCGGGATTTCTGTTGCCGCCCGGATCAGTTCGCGCAGTAGCGGGCTGACATCAAGAACCATGCAACGGTCTGGCAAATCAACCGGTGCATCGCGGTCGATGTATATATGGCGCGCCCGGGTGAAGGTCGCATGGGACACCGCATGTTCAAGATGGGGTGGAACCCAGACAGCACGCTGGGGTGGCACGATCCAGATCCCTGCCTCGGTGGTGACTTTCATCGTTCCTTCGCTGGCATAGATCAACTGGCACCAGTCATGACTGTGCGCGCCGATGCTGTAACCGGCGGGAACATCGCTCATACGGACATAGATCGGGCGGGGCAATTGATTGGGGCGCGGGCGAATATGACGGGCTTCGTCAATCGGGGTGGGGCGATGCATCTACAACCACCGTTGTGTCTGATTTGCGATATATGATGGCAGATTATCGAAAGACAGACGGCATGCAACAGGTTTAATTTGGTCGCATTCCAAACCAAATGACGTTGTGACAACGGACCCGCCACCAACGCGACCATGTCTGGGGAGACAAAATGCCCAAGGAACCAATCATACCAGAAGCCAGTAATCACGCGGCACCCATTGGCGAAGTCGCCGGGGCCACGGGTGTGGATACGCCGGTATATAAGGGATGGCGCAATCCCGAAGTCCTGTTGATCCTGATGGCTGCTGCGATGCCGCTGTCCTTTTCGACCTGGATGGCGCTTCTGAATAACTTTTCGGTCGAGATGGCCGACTTTACCGGGCGCGAGATCGGGATTTTGCAGTCCCTGCGTGAAATTCCGGGCTTCCTTGCCTTTACCGCGATCTTCGTGCTGCTGATCTTGCGGGAGCAAACCTTTGCGTTGCTTTCACTGTTGGTACTTGGCATCGGGGTGGCGATTTCGGGATATTTCCCGACGGTGATCGGTCTTTATTGCACCACGGTTCTGATGTCGATTGGCTTCCACTATTTTGAAACCATGCAACAGGCCCTGTCCCTGCAATGGGTCAAAAAGGAACGAACCGCCCTTGTGATGGGCAAGCAGCTTTCGGCGAAGTCCGTTTCGTCGCTGGTGATGTTTGGCATCGTCTGGGTGATGCTCGAAGTGTTCAACATCGAATACCGCTATGTCTATCTGTTTGGCGGTGCTTTGACGATCATTACAGCCCTGTTTATTTGGGGTGCTTTCCCGAAATTCTCCGATGCGCATCCGCAAACCAAAAAGCTGATCTTGCGCAAACGCTATTGGCTTTACTACGCGCTGACCTTCATGAGTGGTGCGCGCCGACAGATTTTCACGGTGTTTGCCGGCTTCCTGATGGTTGAAAAGTTCGGATATGACGCGGCAACCATCACGCTGCTTTATCTTCTGAACCATGCGATCAACATGTTCCTGGCACCCAAGATCGGCAAGCTGATCGGCAAGTGGGGCGAACGCCGGGCACTGAGCTTTGAATATATCGGACTGTTCCTTGTCTTTGTGTCCTATGCGTTTGTCGAAAACCACATTATTGCTGGCGGTCTTTATGTGATCGACCATCTGTTCTTTGCCATGGCGATTGCCATCAAGACCTATTTCCAGAAGATCGCCAATCCGGCCGATATCTCGTCGACCGCGGGTGTCAGCTTTACGATCAACCATATTGCGGCGGTGTTCATTCCGGCTGCATTCGGGTTGCTCTGGCTGGTTTCACCAAGTGCTGTTTTCCTGGCCGGTGCGGCGATGGCGCTTGTGTCGCTAGTGCTGTCACTGAATGTCCCGCATGACCCGCAACCGGGCAATGAAGTGGTCAAAGGCTATAAATCTCCGGAAGGTCTGCCTGCCTGATTGACGGCAGAGACTGGCGGAATGGTTCAATCTGGGAAACGCCGGTGCAGTGTCACCGGCGTTTCTGTTTGTGTTTGCCTTATCTTTTTCGCAAAATCTTCAAATCCTGACCATCTGAACAAGAATAAAGTCGTTGAACCGAATACTCGTACAGGGAAAAGACAAATGAGATATCCAGGTAAGGCAGGGGCAACTGCAATCGGTCTGGTTCTGGCATTGTCCAGCGGAACCGCACTTGCCGACAGCACAGTATCGCTTCGTATTCTCGAAACCACTGACATTCACACCCATCTGGTGAATTACGATTATTATCGCGATGGTGCGTCCGACACGGTGGGACTGGCCAAGGTCGCGACCCTTCTTAAAACCGCGCGCGGCGAAGCCAAGAACGTTGTCTTCCTTGATAACGGCGACCTTATTCAGGGCAACCCGCTTGGCGATTACATGGCCAAGGAACGTGGCCTGAAAAAGGGTGAAACCCACCCGGTTTACAAGGCGATGAACCTTCTTGGCTATGATGCGGCCAATCTGGGGAACCATGAATTCAACTACGGCCTTGAATTCCTTGAAAACTCGATCGCCGGGGCGAATTTCCCCTATGTCAGCGCCAACATCTTTGTCGATGACGGCGATGGCAACACCGAAAACGACAAACCCTATTTCGAACCCTACATCATTCTTGATCGTGAATTCGTCGATGACGAAGGCAAAAGCCACAAGGCAAAGGTCGGCGTGATCGGTTTTGTCCCGCCCCAGATCATGCAGTGGGACAAGGCCAATCTTGAAGGCAAGGTCTTTACCAAAGACATCGTCGAAATGGCCGAAAAATATGTGCCCGAGATGAAGGCAAAGGGTGCCGATATCGTGATCGCCATTCCGCATTCCGGTCTGTCGACCATGGAACGCCACGGCATGGAAGAAAACGCCACCTATTATCTGTCAAAGGTCGATGGCATTGATGCGATCCTGTTTGGTCACGCTCACACGGTCTTCCCGTCCGAAGCCTTCGCCGATCTTGAAGGTGTCGATGTTGCCAAGGGCACGATCAATGGTGTTGCAGCCGTAATGCCGGGCTTCTGGGGCAGCCACCTTGGCGTGATTGATCTGACGCTTAATGTGTCTGATTCCGGTGACTGGACCGTGGTTGACAGCCTGTCTGATGCACGCCCGATCTACCAGCGCGAAGGCCGTACCATCACCCCGCTGGTCGAAGCCGACCCGGATGTGGTTGCCGCGGTTAAGGAAGAACACGAAGCAACCATCGCCTATATGCGCGAAGGTGTGGGCACGACGTCTGCCCCGATCAACAGCTTCTTTGCGCTGGTTGCAGATGATCCCTCGATCCAGATCGTGACCAAGGCCCAGAAATGGTATCTCGAAAAGATCCTGAACGGATCGGAATATGACGGTATCCCGATCCTGTCGGCGGGTGCACCCTTTAAGGCTGGTGGTCGCGGTGGTCCGGACTATTTCACCGACATCCCCGAAGGCAAGATTGCGCTTAAAAACGTTGCCGATCTTTATATCTATCCCAACACGGTGCGTGCGGTGCTGCTCAATGGGGATCAGGTGCGTGAATGGCTTGAAATGTCAGCTGGCCAGTTCAATCAGATCGACCCGAATAGCAGCGAAGAACAGCCGCTGATCAATCCGGATTTCCCGACCTATAACTATGATGTCATTGACGGGGTAACCTATCAGATCGATGTCACCAAACCGGCCCGTTACAACAAGGCCGGCGAAGTTATCAATGCCGATAGCCACCGTATTGTTAATCTGAGCTTCGATGGCAAACCGGTATCGGCCGATCAGCAGTTCGTTGTTGCAACCAACAACTACCGTGCCAGTGGCGGGGGTAACTTCCCGGGTCTTGATGGTTCAACCATCATTGTCGAGGCCCCGGATGAAAACCGCACGGTTCTTGCCAATTACATCCTGACCGAAAAGGAACTTGATCCGAAGGCAGATGGCAACTGGACCTTTGCACCGATCGGTGATGCGTCCAAGGTGACCTTCGTCACCAGCCCCAAAGCATCTGCTGCGGCCAATGCCCCTGACGATATCAGCTTCATTGGTGAGGACCAGGACGGTTTTGCCAAATATGTTCTGCAAACCCGCTAACCGGTCTTAACCGGACATAGCAAAAGAAAAGCCGCCCGGTAAAACGGGCGGCTTTTTTATTCGGCTGGCATCAGGGATGCCGCATTAAATCTTACTTCTTGGCTGTTGCCTGCGGACCTTTGCCCGGGCCACCCTGCTGCGAAGGGGGATTGTCTTCACGCGGGTTTTTGCCGTTCAGGTAAGCCTGTGCGCAATGCTCGTCGCAATAGGGTTTGCTTGGAACGATTTTCTTGCCACAGAAGTGGAAGTCATCATCGCCCGGGTCGCCAAACGGCCAGCGGCACATGCCAGCACCAAGATCAAAGATCGAGATACCTTTGCTCTGTTGTTTGGGTGCCGGGGCTTTCTTCTGTTCAGCTTCCTCAGCACGGCGCTGAATCGGAGACGGGCGTTTGGGCAGGCCAAGGCGGTGTGCCTTGCCTACGACGGCATTCTTGCCAACACCCAGTTCTTCACCGATGCGTGCCGTGGTCCAGCCCTGATTCCAGAGCGAGGTCAGCAATTCAATCTTTTCCGGCGTCCAGCTCATTTCGAGTATATTCCGTGTTCCGTTGCCTGCCGGACGGTTTTATTCCCGTCAGCAGTTGCTTATTGTCCGATGTCAAACAGGGATACAGAGGTATCCGCTAATATCTCGTAACGCAAGGGTCTTGGAGATTCGCACCCCGGCCCGTATGCGAGAACAGCGCAATTTGCATGTTGAAGCAGCAATGTAAAGAGGGGATCGCACTTTGGTCTGGTTTTTCATCTCGGTCGCGGTTTTCCTTGGTGCACATGTCATTCCGGGTCTTCTGCGAAACAGGATCATCAACCTTGTCGGACGGCGGGTTTATGTTGTTGGTTTCTCGGTTCTTTCGACGGTCCTGTTCGGGTGGGTCATCCACGAAGTGATTGTTTCGGAGTCGTTTTGGCTGTGGGACTTCCATCCCGTACAGGCAAAGGTGCTGATTATTGCCATGCTTCCGGCTTGTATCTTGTGGGCCAGCGCGATTTTGCAACCATGCCCGTTATCAATCGGACGGCAATCGGGCTTTGATCCGGCAAAGCCGGGTATCAACCGGTTTACGCGCCATCCTTTGTTATTGGGGATGTTCTTGTGGGGGGCGGGGCATGTGATTGCCAATGGCGATATTGTTGCCCTGATCTTTTTCGGCGGCAGTGCGATCTTTGCCCTGATCGGGTTTACACGGATGGAGAAAATCCGTCTGCGCGATATGACGTCGAGTGAGCAAAATGCTGTTTTGGCCGGGACTCGGCGGTTTTCCCCGTCCGGATTGCTTAAGGGGGCAATTGGCTGGCGGGATGTGGCCGTTGGGGGCGCGATGTATCTTGTTCTTCTGATGGGGCATGGTCATGTGATTGGCGTCAATCCGCTTGAAATGGCGGGTTGGTAGGCCGGGCTTGACGGCAAGGCTTGTCAGCCCATGTTTTGAAAGGGATACTGTTTTCAAAGCATGTCGTACTGACATGCACTGTGCTGATGCCGTTTTGGTCAGTCGGCGCACAACAAGGCGAGGTATCATGACGTCTGCCCAACTCGCGACCAATCTTGCCAAATTTGCCGAAATGGAAGGCCGCCACCCTCGGCTTTTGCTTGCCACGGCCTCGTCGGCCGAACAGGCACATCATAAACAGGTCGCAACCCTGTTTGCTGATGGCGGCTTTGACGTTGATGTCGCCCCGCAGCACTCCGACGCCCAGTCAATCGCCCGTCAGGTGATTGACTGTGATGCCGATATGCTGGTGCTGATCCGTACATCGTTAAGCTCGGAAGACCGTGTCAGTGTGGCTGATCTGATTTCAGCCCTTGATGCGCTTGATGCCGAGTATGTCAAATTCGGCATTGTCGGGCATGCGGATGACCCGGCGCGCGCCAATGTCGATTTTGTCTGTGACCTTGAACATCTTCAGACGGCTGATTGCGAAGCCCTGATTGCCTATATGCTGGCTGTTGAAGAAAGCCGTGTCGCGCAACATATTTAAATTGTTCGAATTTTTGCCTCTCACTGGGGGCAATGATTTTGAAACCCTTTTCGGGGCATAATGGTTTAGTCCCGGTGCAGGAAAACAATCGAAGGATCAATTGATGGGATTGCTCAAGGAAACGCTGATGCGCGTCTTTGTTGGCAAGAAGGGCCGCGATGCCATTCGTGCGTACAATAATGCGCAATCCCTTCAGGTTCGTGACGCCGCATCGGCTGAACAGACGGCGGCGCAGGCCCGTCAGGCCCGCCGGATCGAAGACCGCGCACTCGCCCATCAGGACGATGGCATGTCCCTGGAGGAGGCCCGTGCGCTTGCCCTTGCCGAGACCCTTACAGAACAGACCGATAATCCCCATAACGAGATCATCAAGGCCCTGAATGCCGCCGATGCCAAACTTGGTAAGCAAAAAAGCAAAATCCCGACCGAGGCCGATGCACGTCGCCAGGAACTGATCAACGAGGCCGTCAAGGCACTACGCAGCAAGCAAGGTGATCTTGACAAACTTGATCCCGATCTGCGGGCCAAACTGACCGTGATGGCAGTTGGTGCATTGATGGGCGGTCCCAATACCCGCCAATAATTGTGCAGGCTGTCTGATGCGATGAAAAAAGCACTCGTTCGATAATGCGAAGGGTGCTTTTGGTTTTTCAGGTAAAAGACAGCTTAGGAATTCAGTTGCCGGTGCAGCCCTGTCAGCAGCTCGCCATAACTTGGTTCGTTATCGGCGGTCAGATATCCGTGCCGGATCAGGAAATCAATGACCACCAGCGCGCAGTTGAACTTGAAATCAAACCCTGTCCGGACGATCTCGGCCACTTCGGCAAGGGGACGCAATTCAAACTGCTCGACTTCACCGTCTGCACAATGAGGCACGAAATCTTCGGGCAGTTCCAGATCGAAATTGATCATGACATCGGGTTTAAGGCCCTCGGATGTCTCATAAAGATATGATACCGCCCCGATTGGTTGAACATGGCGCGACAGACTTTCGGGAATGCCGGCTTCTTCGGCGCATTCCTTGATCATGTTTTCACGAAAACCAAGGCCGGTCGGCTGGCCGCCCGCGACCATGTTATCAAGCATTCCCGGATAGGTCGGTTTATCCTTGGACCTTTGGGCGATCCACATATGGATGCCGTCGGGTTTGCGCACAAACCCGTTCATATGCACGCCCCAGGATCGGCAGCCGAAATAGGGCATGGCAAATCGGTCAAGCTGACACAGCGGTGCATCGGAGAGACGTTTGCGAATATCGAACTTCTCGCCGTGCAGGCGTTTGATAACGCCCTGCTGTTTCAGATGTTCGGTCGCGGTAACAAGGACTTCGTTACGCTGCTCTGGCGTCTGGATATGCGCGGCAAACCCGTATTCACCATTCTCGTCGCGGACGAAATCGGGGCCAAGCGCAATCAGGGCTGATGCGAAATCAGACCGGACGGCACCGACGGGCTGATCTTCAATACGAAAGCGTGCATAACGCGACAGATTGGCATTATTGCAGGCATTGATATGGTCAAGATAAGCCAATTGGGCACTCCTGTCGGATGGGACGCACTGCCGGTTGGGTCGCCGACAGTGCTACGACCCCGACAGCCTACGCGCTAAGTGCTGAGTTTGAATAGCCTTTTTCCGATGTCAGGACGGTATTTACATGTACGACCTGACGCAGGCAGCGGGCGATATGTTCGGCAACCTTGGCTTCAAGTTGCTGAACCTGGATGTCGATCTGAAGTTCCTCAAATCCGCGATTGCCCTCGGCAACCGTGGAATGCCAGCTGGCCGGAACCAGATTGCGTTTGGCAAACAGTTCAAGGACACGCGGCATGACATCGGGTTCAGCAGCGGCATGGACAGAAAAACAGAAAACGGATTTGGCGGTCTGCGCGTCAACCTGGGACGCAGCAAAAGCATGATTGGTCATGGCAATGCTCACGGATTTTCAGTGCATCAAATAGGCGAACAGGTACGTCCCGGTGTCCTTAGACAACCGGGCAAATAATTCGCGTAATGATGGCAGTGAAAATGTGGCGATTGGTCATGAAGCTATCTTATGGATCTTCTTTTCAGAACCGTCTGGTTTGAAAGGGATCGAAAATGCGATGAAAGCGGTAACTGGATCAGAGGACCAGTAGCGATGCGATCAGAGCCACAATGGATCCTGCAAACAGGATTTCCATGGAACGGGCAATCTGCTGTTCACGAGCAATGGCGATAGCAACGGCTTTACGCTTATTCATCATATTCACTCCGTCTTCTGACAGGTAGCTTCTAAGTGCCCGACAGGACACAACTCAAATATATGCAGGGCAGCGGCCGGGATACAAGGCTTCTGATTCAAAAAACGTCAAAAAACTTTCAACTGCGTGGAAAAGGTAGCTTTTTTTGCCGCCGATTTGTCACAAGTCGCCTTTTCCCTACGAGTTATCCCTTAGTATAGGATGGAATCGATGCTAACCGGTTTTAAACGGTTTCGATGCCGCTGTGCCGATTCGCTTCTGCGACCACCGGTTCGGTGGTGCCCGGTACGGGCTCTTCGGGATGCACAATGTGCCAGTAATCGGCAATCGGACGCGGATAACCGTACTTGTATCCCTGAACCGCACGACAATCGTGATCGGTCAGGAAGTTGGCCTGTTCGTCGGTTTCGACACCTTCGGCAATGACATCAAGAGCAAGGTCACGGCTAAGATTGATCACCGCGCGGACAATCGCCCCGGCCTGCACATTGCCAACAAGCTTGTTGACGAAGGACTGGTCGATCTTGATGCGATCCACCGGGAAGTTCTGCAGAGTGGCAAGCGACGAATAGCCGGTGCCAAAATCATCCATCGCAATTCGCACACCAAGTTTCTTGATATCCGAAAGGATCTTCATCGAACGGGCCGGATTGTGGATCAGGGCGGTTTCTGTGACTTCAAGCTCAAGCCGCTTGGGGTCAAGTCCGCTTTCGGCAAGGACGCTGGCGACGATGTCGGGCAGTTCGTGCTTTTGCAACTGAACCGCCGAAAGGTTCACGCCAATGCCCAACGGCTTTTTCCAGCGGGCTGCTTCCATGCAGGCGGTACGCAGGACCCATTCACCCAACGGGATGATCAATCCGGTTTCCTCGGCTATCGGGATAAACCGGCCGGGGGATACCTGACCCAATTCGGGATCGTTCCAGCGCAGTAAGGCTTCGAATGACTGAATTTCTTCGTCATCGGCGTGGCATTGCGGCTGGTAATAAAGTTCAAGCTGCCGGTTTTCGAGGGCGATACGCAGGTTGGACGCCATCTGGCGTTTAAACCGGTATTCTTCGTCCATTTCCGACGAATAAAATACCACATCATTCCCGCCCGATTGCTTGACCCGATACATGGCAAGATCGGCATGGAACAGGATGCTTTCGGCATCTGCGCCGTCGACCGGATAATGGGCAACACCGATGCTGGCCGATAGCTTTGCCCGGTTTTCCTGATTGATAAAGATCGGAAGGGCGATGCAATCAAGGATCTGCTGGGCAACTTCCTGACTGTGGGCATTGATCTCGGTTGCCTTGGTGCGGCCCTGATGGTGTAACAGAACAACAAATTCATCACCGCCGACACGCGCAATGGTGACTTCGTCGGTTACCAGCTTGCTCAGACGTTCGCCAAGTTCGCGAAGCGCATGGTCCCCGGCAATATGGCCAAAGCTGTCATTAAGTTCCTTGAAGTGGTCGAAATCGACACACATCACGGTTGTCGGAATGCCGGTTTCATCTGATTCCGCAAGGGCTTCGCCAAGACGATCATTAAAGGTCGTTCTGTTCAAAAGCTGGGTCAGGGAATCATGTTCTGCCAGAAAACGGATATGCTTTTCGGCGGCATACCGTTCGCGCAAATCACGCAGACCATAAATAATGGTGTCATCGGAAATATCGTCGGCGGGAATTTCGCGACGAATGACTTCGACCGGAAGCTCTTTCTGGTCATCCAGACGCAAAGAGGTTTCCACATAATTCAGGTTGCCGGTCTGAAACGCTGGGGGCGTATCAGGAAGCCAGCGCGCCAGGAAATCCTGTTCAAGGATTTCGTGCGGTTTGGAGCCGGTCAGGCGAAGGAAACTTTCATTGCTGTCAACAACACGGCCGTTTTGGGTCAGGACAAGGGCCTCGATTGCCGAATCACCAAGGATGCGCATCCGGTTGCTGACATGCGCACGCATCTGGCGGTCAACCAGTGCCGTGACAAATCCGATGGCAATCAGAAGGGTCGCAACAATCGCCACACCGATGGCCAGGTAATGCTGGGAAATCAGCTGTGCGGGCACGGGAACGGTCGGGTCGGGGGTGACAACAAAACCGCCCATGGCGCTGAAATGCATGGTCGCAACGGCAACCGTCAGACTGGCCTTGCCATAAAGTTTCTGGCGTGGTGTGCGAGCCGCCTCTGCAAACCAAAGTGACAGCATCGCGAAAACCGCCCCCATGATGATCGAGGCGATGACGATGTCCATATGCCAGCTGATAATACCGGGCACGCGCATTGCCGACATGCCGGTGAAATGCATGGCCGAAATGCCAAGCCCGACAACAAGGCCGCCCGTCACACGCGACAGGACAAGATGCGGTCCCGCAACTGATGCAATGGCAAAACCGATCATGGTTGTGGCAATGGCAATAATAAGGGATACCGCTGTCAGACCCGGTTCATATCCCACCGGGACAATCGGGTCATAGGCAAGCATGGCAATGAAATGGGTGGCCCAAATTCCGCCACCGGTGACAACACCTGTCAGAAACAGCCACGCAATTTTTTGCTGCCAGCGACCAATACAGGCGCGCGCATAAAGATTAAAGGCCGTATGAATTCCTCCCAAGCCGATCGCAATCGCAATCAGCACCAAAACAAGATCATGCTGATTGGTCAGGCAGTCATATATTTTGTACATACAGGTGTCGCAGTTTTCATTTTTCTATGAATTCAATACTTAACGCAGTTTGCTAATGTGATTTTAAATCCTGTGGAATAGCCAAGGCAAACGATAATACGATGTCTATACATTGGTCTTGGATTGCCTGTAATCAGGCCGGATTTAATATTGCATAAACCCACGGGCATACTGAATTACGCAAGCTATCTGTTTGCGGATCAATTTTAAATCGCCGAACTTGGCCATCTGCCATCTGCCATCTGCCATCTGCCATCGAAATTAAGCACAGCTATCCTTTCATGTCCCGAGACCGGGACATGGTTTGCAATCGGTCGCAACGATAATTGGCGCTTGTCCGATGATCAGCGGATCGAAAGGTCGGTTTGCCCGATCATCTTTGACTGCTGCCCGGGGCGGGTGAAGGTGACTTCACCTTTATAGCTTCCCGTCGGCCATGCTGTGCCGGGGCGGTCCATATTGATAAAGAACCATTTGGCACGCGGGCCCTGATCATTGGGCTGGTCGATAACAAAGTCTCGGTGTCCGCCCTTGCCATCCGGCGTTTGCAGGCTCAGCCGAATGACATCGCCATTGTTTGCCCCGATCAGATATGCCCAGAAATAAAGGGCCGGACTTGTGCGCGGCAATACGGTTTCCTTGCCATAGCCACGCTTAAGGTCCGATGCATTGGGCCGCGCCATCGAAAAGCCGTTACCATAAAGCGATATGTCGTGATAGCTCAGCTGCGCGCGGGCTTCAGATGACCACAGGCTGGCTTGTTCAGGGGAACATTCGCTCGGATTGGCCGCCCCCATGCCTGTTCCGCTGAACGGATCAACAAGCTGCCCGTCTTTACGCAAATTGAAATGCAGATGCGGGAAGGTTGCCTGTCCGGACATGCCGATCTCGGCGATCATCTGGCCGCGCGATACCTTGTCGCCTTTCTTTACGGCAACCGACCCGCGGCGCAGATGGCAATACTGGCTTTGCCAGCCATCGGCGTGATCAATCAATATGCCATTGCCGCATTCAATTCCGTCCAGGCTGTTTTTGGCAAGGCGACCGGAATCAATATCCTCGACCCCTTCACGCAGGGCGATGACTGTGCCATCGGCGATGGATCGTACCGCCACACCATCAAGCATGGCAGCCTCGTCCGAAACGGCAAAGTCAGTGCCGCGATGGCCGTTATAGGTTGTTGTCCCGCAGGCAAAATCACGAATTTCCGGGCCGGGATCATGGTCAACATAATGAACGATGTTGCACGTATTGTCCGGGCAATCGACCGGAAGATCAAAAGGCACACTGTCGGCCTGTGCCATGCCACTTAATGTCAGGGTTGCGAACACGGAAAGGGCAAGTGTTCGGAAACGTCCTGATGGATGTGGCATGTAGCCTCCTGGCATGGCTTAAATCTGTGGAATCGTGCGTTTTATGAACAAACACTTATTGTCTAACATAAAGGTGATGGCTTCGCGACGTGCAAGATATTGTTCGTAAGGGCAGGTTTCAGCTATCACTTCTCATACCGATGATCAGATGATCAATCACGTAACCGGGGCGACATGGCATGGATCAGAACGGATTGCTTCGACTGGGAATATTCGCAGCCATTCTGGCTGTCATGGCCTTGTGGGAAGCCGTTGCGCCCTATCGGCCCAAGGAAGTTGTACGTCGCCCGATGCGTTGGCTGACCAATTTCGGGTTGCTTCTGGCAAGTGCCGCCTTGGCGCGCTTTACGATCGGTGCGGCAATGATTGCCACAGCAATCTGGGCACAGGAAAACGGGTTTGGTCTGAATAATCTGGTTGGGATGCCTGCTGTTCTGGGCGGGATTGTCACGATCCTTGTTCTTGATTGCGCGATCTACTGGCAGCACCGTCTTGCCCACATGATCCCGGTATTGTGGCGGTTCCATCGGGTGCATCATTGTGATGTTGAATTTGATGTCACCACTGCGGTGCGTTTCCACCCGTTCGAGATTGTCGCATCCGCGCTTTATAAATCCCTCTTTGTCTTGCTGATTGGCGCTGATCCGTGGGCGGTGGTGATTTATGAAAGCATGCTAAGCGGCTTTGCCCTGTTTAATCATGGCAATGTTCATCTGCCACAAAGCCTGGACCGGGCTTTGCGCAAACTGATTGTGACACCCGACATGCATCGGGTGCATCATTCAAGCGTCATGGATGAAACCAACAGCAATTATGGAAACATCCTGTCGGTCTGGGATCGCCTGTTTGTCAGCTATGTTGATCACACCCGCACCAATGACTATGACATGCAGATAGGCCTGGAAGAATTTCGCGACGGCAAAAGTCAAAGCCTTCTGGGTGTTTTGTGGCTTCCCTTCCGTCAGCCTTAAGGTTGCCCTGATCAGGCGGCAACGATCCCGCGAACCGCAAGGGCAGATGCCACAAGGGATCGACGCCCGTCCGGCTTGCCCCCCAAATAGGCCCGCATTGTTGCCTGCTGGATTTCGTGGGCGATCTCGGCAGGTTGATTGGCAAAGAAATTTCGGATCAGGCTGTGCGCACCCATAAGCGACTGCCAGTAATCGTCGAAATCAATGAAATCCATGCGAACGGCAAGTGTCGTGGTCGCCACATCTTCAAGTCCGGCATCGGACCAAAGATCAAAAAGATCATCTTCATTCTGATAAGGCACATCAAAGACCCTGGCGCGCAATTCTTCGCCCTCGGTCCCGGCCACCAGTGCCGCAACATCAAGAAACAGGCGGATAAAGGTCAGTCCGCCGACGCGATCCCAAACCGTTGCGGCAATCCGCCCGTTTGACCGCGTCACACGCACCATTTCGCCAACCGCCCCGGCCGGGCCATCCAGATCGTTTAACAGCAACTGGGAAAAGGACGTGTCAAAACTGTCATCGGCAAAGGGCAGGGCCGATGCATCACCGGTTTCGAACCGGACATTGGGGGCCGAACTGCGCAGAGCGTCGGTCAAGTAATCGGGCATCAGGTCAATGCCGACAATATCGGCATTGGGATACCGGGTGGCCGCGGCAAGTGTCAGGCTGCCGGTGCCACAGCCGACATCAACCAGCGCCCCGCAGGACGGGGCTGCAACAAAATCAAGGAAACTGCGCGACAATCGGCGGCTCCATCGGCCCATGGCAATTTCATAGGTGTCGGCGATTGTCATATTCATCGGGTATTGTTTCCTCAAGACGGGCCGTTTGACGGCCTTTTTTCCATTATCGCGAATGCAGGACACATCCAGCAAGTACCTGATGTGTCGCTGATTTCATTTATTGCAAGGTCCATTACTTTGGCTATTCGACGAAATAGGGATTGCCCAAAATTCAAAATGCGCAATAAAATTACAAATGCTGCGATGCAAAATTAACCATAAGCGCGAAAACGTGCTGGTCGATTGTGACCGTGACAGGCAAGGGAAAGACAGGAAATGAAAGAGTTAAACGGACTGGAAGGGCTGTATCTTGAAGATCTCGAGGTCGGCCTGTCTGCAAGCTATGGCAAAACCGTAACCGAAACCGACATCGTCATGTTTGCCGGTTTGTCGGGTGATACCAACCCGGTTCACCTCAACGAGGAATTTGCCCAAACCACCATGTTCAAGGGGCGCATTGCCCACGGCATGCTGTCTGCCGGTTTCATTTCCACAGTTCTTGGAACACGTTTGCCCGGTCCGGGCACGATTTATCTGTCCCAAAATCTGCAATTCAAGGCACCGGTTCGGATTGGCGATACCGTCACCGCAAGGGTTGTGGTGCGCGAACTTATCCCGGCCAAGAAGCGCGCCATCCTTGAAACCAACTGCTATGTCGGTGACACCTGTGTGATTGCGGGCGAGGCCACCGTCATGGTGCCAAGCCGCGGCTAGTCCCTGTATCTGGCAGGCGGCGGTGGGTTCATTGCTGCCGCTTGCAGCGGTAAAGCAGGTTGTTTATCTGTACCAAATTGCAGATTGTCGGATCAGCTATGCGGGTCTGAAGGCACTTTTTTATTGGAAAAGTCTTTACGCTCCGGGGGCGGGACCTTTATAGCTGCCTGCTGGATTTGCTGATCCCTGATTGGCAAGATGGTAAAGCAGCAAAGAGAGACCGGCGCGGATGCGCGTTTTTCGATCTTTTGAAAACCTGACCGATGAGGCGCGCGGCGCTGTCGTGGCGATCGGCAATTTTGACGGTTTGCATCTGGGGCATCAAACGCTTCTGGATCAGGCACGTGCAATTGCCCGCGATCTCGGTGTGCCGCTTGCGATCCTGACATTCGAACCCCATCCGCGCATGTTGTTCCGTGCCGATGATCCGCCTTTCCGGCTGACCTCGGCCGAGGATCGCGAAACAGCGGCGGGCAGCATTGATATCGACCTGTTCTTTGAGGTTGAATTCAACCGCGATTTTTCCGCCATGAGTGCCGAACAGTTCATTGAACGTGTTCTGGTCGATGGCCTTGGGGCGAGGCATGTGGTGGTTGGTTGGGATTTCTGTTTTGGCAAGGGCCGCGCTGGCAATGTCGATTTGTTGCGCGCCATTGGTGAAAAATCAGGTTTCGGGGTGACGGCGGTCGAAGCGGTAACCCATGATAACGGGATCATTTATTCATCAACCGCCATTCGTCAGGCGCTGCGCGAAGGTCGCCCGCAAGACGCCACCCATCTGTTGGGGCGTCCGTGGGAGATCGCCGGAATTGTTGCCCACGGCGATGCCCGTGGACGCACCATCGGTTTCCCGACTGCCAATATCGCAATGGGTGATCATCTGCGCCCGAAATTCGGTGTCTATGCCATCGAACTTGGCCTGATTTCCGAACAGGATGGCCAAACAGTTGAACGCTGGATGCCCGGAGTCGCCAATATTGGTGTTAGGCCAAGCTTTGGTGGCGATGATGATGCCGGGCTCGAAGCCCACCTGTTTGACTTCAATCAGGACATCTATGATCGCCGCGTTCGGGTGCGCCTGCACGGCTTTATCCGGGGCGAAGAGAAGTTCGACGGGCTTGACGCGCTTAAGGCCCAGATCGCTGCGGATGTGATTGCTGCCAAAGAGATTCTCGGCAAGATTTGAATTTGTCGACGAACCCGCTATGATCCGCGCGCTTTTTGCGGAATTCACCGGGGGTTCGCCCTTTTAATTTGTTCAAGACGACAGGACCGTCACGATGAGTGTCGAATACAAGAAAACCGTTATCCTGCCCCAGACCGATTTCCCGATGCGGGCGGGTTTGCCAAAGATGGAGCCCACCCTGCTTGCGCAGTGGAAGGACGAGGACCTCTATGGCAAAATTCGCGGTATTTCTTCCGACCGTGAAATGTTTGTCCTGCATGATGGCCCTCCCTATGCGAACGGCCATCTGCATATCGGTCACGCTCTGAACAAAATCCTGAAAGACGTCATCACCCGTTCCCAGCAGATGCTGGGCAAGAATGCGGTTTACGTTCCGGGTTGGGATTGCCACGGTCTTCCGATTGAATGGAAAATCGAAGAACAGTATCGCGCCAAAGGCAAGAACAAGGACGATGTTCCGATTGCCGAATTCCGCAAGGAATGCCGCGAGTTCGCCCAGAAATGGCTTGATGTTCAGCGCGAAGAATTCAAACGCCTTGGCGTGATGGGTGACTGGGACAATCCCTATGTCACCATGGACTACAAGGCAGAAGCATCCATCGCCCGCGAACTTGGCAAATTCCTGATGAACGGTTCGCTCTATATGGGCTCCAAGCCGGTCATGTGGTCGGTGGTTGAAAAGACCGCCCTTGCCGAGGCCGAGGTCGAATATCACGACCACACCTCCAAAACCATTTATGTGCGTTTCCCGGTCACCGAGACCAAGGTCGATGTCCTCAAAGATGCAACCATCGTCATCTGGACCACGACCCCTTGGACCATTCCGGGTAACCGTGCAATTTCCTATGGTGCGGAAATCGAATATTCGGTGATCGAAGTAACCGAAACCGCCGAAGAAGCATGGGCAACCGTTGGCGAGAAAATGGCGGTTTGTACCGACCTTCTCGAAGACCTGTGCAAAAGCGGTCGCGTCACCGGTCACAAGGTTGTCGGAACCTTCAAGGGTTCTGATCTTGAAGGTACGCTGTCGGCCCATCCGTTCCGTGGTCAGGGTTATGACTTTGATGTTCCGCTTCTGGCGGCTGATTATGTCACGACCGATACCGGTACCGGCTTTGTCCATACTGCACCGACCCACGGCCCGGACGATTATCAGACCGGTCTGAAATATGGTCTTGAAATTCCGGAAATGGTCGATGGCGACGGTGCCTATTACCCGACCGTTCCGATGTTTGCCGGCAAGCGCATTTATGATGAAAATGGCAAGGAAGCCGACGCCAACGAAGCTGTGATCGCCAAACTGATCGAAGTTGGCGCATTGTTGTCGCGTGGCCGCCTCAAGCACTCCTATCCGTGCTCCTGGCGCTCCAAAGCCCCGATCATCTATCGCACCACGCCGCAATGGTTCATCTCCATGCAGGACAATGACCTGCGTGAAAAGGCGCTTAAGGCAATTGATGAAACCCGCTTCGTGCCCGAAGCGGGCCGTAACCGCCTGCATTCCATGATTGCCAACCGTCCGGACTGGTGCGTTTCGCGTCAGCGCGCATGGGGCGTTCCGATTACGGTCTTTATCGATAAGAATACCCGTCAGCCGCTCCGCGATCAGGGTGTTCTGGACCGCGTTTACGAAGCCTTCTGTGCCGAGGGTGCCGACGCATGGTTCACCCGCGATCCGCAGGAATTCCTTGGCGACAAATACGATGCGGCGAACTACGAACAGGTTACCGATGTTCTTGACGTCTGGTTTGATTCCGGTTCGACCCACGCCTTTGTTCTCGAAGAACGCCAGGACCTGAAATGGCCGGCTGATCTTTATCTCGAAGGGTCGGATCAGCATCGCGGCTGGTTCCACAGTTCTCTACTGGAATCCTGTGGTACCCGTGGTCGCGCACCGTATGAAGCCGTTCTTACCCATGGTTTTGTTCTGGATGGCGAAGGCCGCAAAATGTCCAAGTCATTGGGCAACGTGATTGCGCCAAATGACATCATCAACAAGCTTGGTGCAGACATTCTGCGTCTTTGGGTGGTCAGCTCGGATTATCATGACGATCTGCGCATCAGCCATGAAATCATCGAACGTCATTCCGACATCTATCGTCGTTTGCGTAACACGCTGCGCTTCCTGCTTGGCAACCTTGATGGCTTCAACGATGCCGAAAAGATTGCCGAGAACGAGCTTCCGGAACTGGAACGCTGGGTCCTGCATCGTCTTAGCCACCTTGACGATATGGTGCGCAAGACGACCGCTGATTTCGACTTCCACACCATGTTCATCGAACTGCACAACTTCTGTGCGCTCGACATGTCGGCCTTCTATCTTGATATCCGCAAGGACGCGCTTTATTGCGACGCGCCAAGCAGTCTGCGCCGTCGTGCGGCACGCACGGTTATGGATCGCGTGTTTGATTGCCTTGTTCGCTGGTTGGCACCGGTTCTGTGCTTTACCGCCGACGAAGCATGGCGTTCGCGTTATGGTGCGGAAAGCTCGGTCCATACCGAAACCTTCAATACTGTATCGGACAGCTGGAAAGACGAGGCACTGGCAGCGAAATGGGCGAAAATCCGCAAGCTGCGCCGTGTCGTCACCGGTGCGCTGGAACTTGAACGTGCAGAAAAACGCATTGGCGCAAGCCTTGATGCCGCACCGAAGGTTTATGCTGCTGCCGAATATGTCGACGCACTTGATGGCCTTAATCTTGCCGAAATCGCCATTACATCTGACATCGAACTGATCACGGGTGACGCACCGGCTGGTGCCTATACCCTTGATGATGTTGCAGGTGTTGGAGTGGTATCGGCACTGGCAGATGGTGAAAAATGCGAACGTTGCTGGCAGACCCTGCCGGAAGTCGGCAGCCATGCAACGCATAAAACCGTCTGTAACCGTTGCGCAGATGCCGTTGATGAAATGGGAATTGCCGCGGCCGAATAAGGCCTGTGGTTTCTGGTATCAGTCCTGCCAAAGAGCAGGCTGATACCGGCAAGTCAGAAAGAGTATCGATGAAACATCGCGCCTTTGTGTTTGGTCTGATCGTCATTGCAATTGTTTTTGGTGTCGATCAGTGGACCAAGGCCCTTGCCATTGACGGCTTGTCCAACCCGTTTCGGGTGATTGAAGTCACGCCGTTCATGAACTTCGTTCTGGCCTGGAACCCGGGTGTCTCTTTCGGCCTGTTCCAGGGGCAAGCGCCTTGGGTGATGATTGCGGTGACGGCGGTGATCACCATTGGCTTTGGCGTCTGGATGTGGCGTACCCGTGATTCAATGTTGCGTCTTGCGCTGGCGATGATTGTTGGCGGTGCGATTGGCAACCTTGTGGATCGCCTGCGTCACGGTGCTGTGACCGACTTCATTGATCTTCATGTTGCGGGCTATCACTGGCCGGTATTCAATGTTGCCGACAGTGCAATTACAGTTGGTGCGGCGCTACTGTTGATCGATTCCCTTTTTGGCGGTAAAAAATCTGCCAGATGAATTTTTGGCCGGGTGATCTTATCCCGGTTGCGGAGTGGTAAAGAGGCACATATGGCCCGGAAGATTACGACCAGTATTTTCAAAATTGCGCTGTTGGGCGGACTTGCACTTGGTGTTTCCGGTTGTGAATCCACCCGCGAAACCTTTGGCCTGAACAAACAGTCCCCTGACGAGTTCGCCGTTGTTTCGCGTGCGCCGCTAAGCCTGCCGCCAGATTTCACCATGCGCGTTCCGGAACCGGGTGCCGCCCGTCCGCAGACCGGCTCGACCACCGATCAGGCCCGCCGCATTCTGGTCGGCGATGATCCGACCAAGGTCAAACGCGACATTACCGGTACGGGCAGCAAAGGGCAGGTTGCCCTGTTGTCTTCATCCGGTGCGCAATATGCTGATCCGGAAATCCGTTCGACCGTTGATCGCGAAACCTCGATCTTTATCAGTGAAAGCGAAGGCGTCATTGATGATCTGCTGTTCTGGCAGGAAAAGCAGGACCCGAATTCCGTGGTTGATGCCGAGGCAGAAGCAAAGCGTATCCGCGACCAGCAGGCACTGGGCAACAGTGTTTCGGGCGGTGGCAATACCCCGGTTATCGAACGCAAACAGAAAGGCTGGCTCGAAGATATCTTCTGATCTGACAGCACGCTTTTATGCGCTACACGACAATTTGATGAACAAAGCAAGGGCGCGAAACTTTCGCGCCCTTGTTCTGTCATATTCGCTTCTTAAGAAATTCGGGATGAACGCCTGATAAGGAATGGGATGACGTAATGAAAATTCCAAGATTGTCTGTCATGTCACTGCGTAATCGCACATTTGCCGGCCTGTTGGCCGCGGTTATGGTGGCATTGGTCCCGAACATGTCTTTTGCGGCTGTCTTCAGCCCCCAGACCGCAACGCTCGATAACGGGATGCAGGTCGTTCTGGTGGAAAATCACCGCGCTCCTGTGGTTACCCAGATGGTCTGGTACAAGGTCGGCTCGGCTGACGAGCCGCTTGGCGTATCGGGCATTGCCCATTTCCTTGAACATCTGATGTTCAAGGGCACGGCTGATGTCGCACCGGGTGACTTTTCCAAGATCGTTGCGCGCAATGGCGGCAATGACAATGCCTTCACCACCTGGGACTATACCGGGTACTTCCAGAACATCGCACGCGACCGTCTTGATCTGGTGATGAAGATGGAAGCCGACCGTATGACCAATCTTCAGCTTTCCGACGATGTTGTCCTGCCCGAACGCGATGTGATCATCGAAGAACGTCGGTCGCGGATTGATAACAATCCCGGTGCGCTTCTGGGCGAACAGATGCGGGCATCCCTTTACATGGCCCATCCTTATGGTCGCTCGATCATTGGCTGGATGCACGAGATGGAGCAGCTTTCGACCGAAGACGCTCTTGATTTCTATCGCAAATGGTATGCGCCCAATAACGCCATTCTGGTTGTTGCCGGTGACATCACGATGGATGAACTTCTGCCGATGGCGCAGAAATATTATGGCGTCATCCCGCGTGGTGATGTTCTGACCCGCAACCGCGTCAAGGAACCGGTGCAGCACGCCCCGCGCAAGGTCACCATGCACGATCCCCGCGTTGGGCAGGCATCCATGTCGCGCTATTACCTTGCCCCGTCCTATCACAGCGAAAATGCCGCCGATGCCGCCCCGCTTGAACTCCTCAGCGAGATTATCGGTTCGGGCACGACAAGCCGGATGTTCAAGGCGCTGGTCGTCGATCAGGCCATTGCGACCAGTGTTGGTACTTTCTACGACCCGGTCGCGGTTGATCTGGCCACCTTTGGCGTCTATGGCGTGCCACGTGACAATGTCGAACTGGCCGATCTTGAAAAGGCGATTGATGATCAGATTGCCGATATCGTTGCCAATGGTGTGACCCAGGACGAACTTGAACGCGCCAAGCAAAAGCTGCTTGATAGTGCGGTCTTTGCCCGTGATTCCTTGTCGGCCGGTGCCCGCGTGCTGGGTAAATCCCTTGCGGTTGGACTAAGTGTCGAACAGGTCGAAAGCTGGCCGGACCGGGTTTCCGCGGTCACCGTTGATCAGGTCAACGAAGCCGCCAAGCGGGTCTTTAACGACAAGCAATCCGTGACAGGCTGGCTGTTGCCACCAAAGGACGGCCCGGTTTCGGGTCGCGGCCCTGTATTGCCCATCGATACCGGCGCGGGAGTACATTGATATGAACCAGCTTATGAAACAGGTCGCTGGAATTGCCGTTGCCTCGATGACAATTCTGGGCATGGCTTCTGCCGCACAGGCGGTCGAGGTCAAGGAAGTGGTTTCCGAGGGGGGCATTCGTGCCTGGCTGATAGAAGATCACATGAACCCGCTGATGACCATGGATATTGCGTTTACCGGTGCGGGGGCGGCAACCGATCCGGCTGACAAGATGGGCCTCGCCAATATGGTCTCGGGCCTGATTGACGAGGGTGCGGGGGCCATGGACAGCCAGACCTTCCGTGGTGAAATGGAAAACCGGTCGATCAGTCTGTCCTTTGATGCTGGTCGCGATGATTTTTCCGGATCGCTGACCACGCTGACCCGCGAACGTGAAACTGCAATTGATCTTCTGCGCCTGGCACTTTCCGAGCCACGCTTTGATGACGAGGCGGTTGAACGTATCCGGTCCCAGATTGTCTCGGGCCTGAAGCGGGCGGAAAATGATCCGGGCGATATTGCCAGCCGGACCTTCTTCAAATCGATCTTTGGTGGTCATCCCTATGCCCGTCCGGTTTCGGGGAACTTTGAAACGGTCGCCGGGCTGAACGCCAATGATTTCCGCAATTTCGTTGGTCAGGCCTTTGCCAAGGATAACCTGATCATTGGTGTTGCCGGTGATATCACGGCCGAGGAACTTGGACCGCTTCTTGACGAGGCCTTTGGCAGTCTGCCGGATCACAGTGACCTTCCGGTTATTGCCGATGTTACGCCGAAATTTGGGGGTATCGACGTCGTCGATCAGGACATCCCGCAAAGTCAGGCGATCTGGGGGCAGAAAGGGATTGAACGCAAGGACCCGGATTTCTACCCGGCCTATGTCATGAACTACATTCTTGGCGGCGGTGGCTTTTCATCGCGTCTGACCGAGGAGGTTCGTGAAAAGCGCGGTCTGGCCTATGGTGTCTATAGCTACCTTGCCAATCTTGATCATGCCGTCATGATGATGGGTGGGGTGGCAACGCGTAATGACGCAATTGGTCAAAGCCTGTCTCTGGTCAGTGCTGAATGGACGAAGATGAAGGAAAAAGGCGTTTCACAGGAAGAACTTGATAACGCCAAATCCTATCTGACCGGGGCTTATCCACTGCGCTTCACAAGCCTTGGCAACCTTTCGGGGATGCTGGTCGGTATGCAGAAAGACGACCTTGGCATGGACTTCCTGGATCGTCGTAACAGTCTGGTGGATGCCGTCACCCTCGACGATGTCAACCGCGTCGCCGCCGAGCTGATGGATCCGGCCAATGTAACGGTCACGGTGGTTGGCAAACCCGAAGGCAAACTGGCCTTCTAGGCACATCATCACACTTAAAATTTCAAAGCGCGGTGAAAGGGATTTCGCCGCGCTTTGTGCTTTGATAGGTTCAAGGCAACCAAGATAAATCATCCGAACATCGCGAGCATTGCCTTCATGACCCTGCGCGTCCTGCCCCAGAACCTGATCAACCAGATTGCCGCCGGTGAGGTGGTCGAACGCCCGGCTGCGGCGCTCAAGGAGCTGGTCGAAAACGCGCTTGATGCCGGGGCGACCAAGGTTGATGTCAATCTGCGCGATGGCGGGCGGACGCTGTTGTCGATCACCGATGACGGCAAGGGCATGACACCCGAAGAACTCTCGCTTGCGGTTGAACGTCATGCGACGTCCAAGCTGCCTGATGATGATCTTTTCAATATCGGTTTCATGGGCTTCCGCGGCGAGGCATTGCCCTCCATCGGGTCTGTCTCGCGGATGCGCCTGACCAGTCGGGTGCGCGGTTCGGAAAATGCATGGTCGCTGACCATTGAAGGCGGGGCCAAGGGCGAACCGGAACCGACTGCCCATCCGTTCGGAACCCGGGTCGAGGTCCGCGATCTTTTCTATGCCACCCCGGCCCGGTTGAAGTTCCTTAAAACCGCACGCACCGAACAGATGTATGCGCGTGAAATCATGGATCGCCTTGCGATGGCGCGCCCGGATGTGGGTTTCACCCTGACGGGCGATGGCAATAAATCGATCCTGAATTATCCTGCTTGCGAAGGCGATCTGTTTGATGCCCGCCTGAAACGCCTTGGTGCGGTGATGGGGCGCGAGTTCCAGGAAAACGCCCTTCAGATCGAAGCCGAACGCGAAGGCATTCGTCTGACCGGTTATGCCGGTGTGCCGACACTGAACCGTGGCAACGCCCAGATGCAGTTCATGTTCGTCAATGGCCGCCCGGTCAAGGACCGGTTGCTTCAGGGGGCTGTGCGCGGTGCCTATCAGGATTTCCTGGCGCGGGATCGTCATCCGCTGCTAGCCCTGTTTTTCGAACTTTCCCCGCGCGATGTTGACGTCAACGTCCATCCCGGCAAGACCGAGGTCCGGTTCCGTGATCCGGGTCTTGTCCGTGGTCTGATTGTCGGGGCACTCAAACATGCGCTGGCCGGGGCCGGGCACCGGGCATCGACCACGGTTGCCGATATGGCATTGGGGGCAGCACGCCGCGAAGGCGATGGTCCATCACTTCCTTATGGTGGCGGGGCACGCACCGGCGGTGGAAGCGGTTTTAACATCGGTCAGTATCAGCCAAGCATTCCAAGTCACGCGGCCATTGAACGCAATTACGCTGCCCAGGCCCCGATGGATCCGCAATCCGGTTATGGTGGCCTGTTTGATCGCGGGCGCGATTTTGGCGGGATGCTGTCAGAAACTTCCGGCGATGGCGGCTTTGCTGCTGCCGCGGCTGCGGCTTTGTCGGGTGGATATGCCGCCGCTGCACCGTCGGCACGGATTGATAATATCGCCGATGAAGGCAAGTTCGTGGATCACCCTTTGGGGGCGGCCCGCGGGCAGGTCCATGCCAATTACATTATTGCCCAGACCCGTGACGGTCTGGTGATTGTCGATCAGCACGCGGCCCATGAACGTATTGTCTATGAACGCATGAAGGCCGATCTTGCCGCCACCGGTGTCAAGCGTCAGGGACTTTTGTTACCAGAAGTCGTCGAACTGGACGAGGCATCAGCCGACCGCATTGCCGACCGTGCCGAAGAATTCGCCGAGCTTGGCCTGATCCTTGAACCGTTTGGACCCGGTGCAATCGTGGTGCGCGAAGTTCCGGCCATGCTGGGTAAGGTCGATGTCGGGGCATTGGTGCGTGACATGGCCGATGAAATTGCCGAGCTGGGGCAGGGCATGGCGTTAAAAGATCGCCTGATGTATGTCTGCGCGACCATGGCCTGTCATGGTTCGGTGCGGTCGGGGCGCAAGCTGAATGCTGATGAAATGAACGCCCTGTTGCGTCAGATGGAAGCAACCCCGCATTCCGGTCAATGCAATCACGGTCGTCCGACCTATGTCGAACTGAAACTGCATGACATCGAAAAGATGTTTGGCCGTCGATAAGGCCGCATATGGGGAAAATCACCGTCCATATTGCCAAACCCGGTGACGCCGATGCGGTGACGGCACTGTTTGAACGGTCCTATGCGGCGTTGCTGGCCAGGGATTACCAACCAGATATCTTGCGGCGTGGCATGGCGTTTCTTGCCCGTGCCAATCCTGATTTGTTGGCGTCCGGAACATATTATCTGGCCAGAACGGATGACGGTGACCTTGCCGGGGCCGGCGGCTGGACCGTAATGCGTCCGGGCGGTGATAAAACCGACATTCAAACCGGGATTGTCCATGTTCGTCATTTTGCGGTTGATCCCGACTACACCCGCAAAGGTATCGGCAAAATGTTGTTTGATCGCTGTGTGCAGGATGCAACGTGCAAGCAACATGTGGCGCAGTTCGAATGCTATTCCACGCTTTCAGCGCGCCGGTTCTATGAATCCCTTGGCTTTGAAGTCATCGGGCCGTTTGAGGCCCCCTTTGCCCCCGACTTTACGTTCCCCAGCCTGCATATGCGCAAGATGCTTTAGTCCCGCAGTTTCAGGTTCCGGGGAAGGCGGGTATTGGCATTGACCCGGGCGCGCTGGATTTGTTCGGCAAACAGGCCGCGTGTACCGCTAAGGTCGGCATCACGGAAATCTGTTCCAGCCAGATTTGTGCCGCTCAGATCACAATTTAGCAATTGCTGCCCGCGGAAACTGGCGTTGGACAGGTCTGAACCCAGAAATACCGTATTACGCAACATCGCATCATTGAACCGCGCGCCCGACAAGCGACTTGCCGCCAGATTGGCGCTATCGAGGTTGCTTTCAATAAAATCAGCCCCGGTAAGGTCGCAGCGGCGCAATACAGCTTGCTTGCAATTTGCCCGTTTGAAGCAGGCAAAGGGCAACCCGCACCGGCTAAGATCAATGCCTTCAAGCTCGGCTTCACGAAGGTCGGCATGTTCAATCGACATGACATTGCCTTCCTTGCCACCGGTATCGACCCAAAGCTTGTGCATAATCAGGGCTTCGTTCAGGTCAATTTCAACAAGTTCTTCGGTATCGTCATCACTTGCGGTATCAAGCGGTTCGTCCTCGACCAGATCAGCCGGGTCTTCCGCGGGTGTCTCCTGGGTCGGGGATAACAGGTCCCGGACCGATTGCACCGCCTTGATATTTTGTGCCTGGGCGTGTTTGTCGCTGACACTTGACGTTCTGCGAAGATCGCCATCATCAAAGATTTGCCCTGCCCCGTTCAGACGCGATTTCAGATCGGCAATATCAAGATTGCCCGCAATACCGGTAATCGGTGATTTGGCCTGTTCGGGTTGAGCTGCGGTTTCAATCGGTTCGGATTTAACCGGTTTGGATGCCGGCGCAGTTGGTGCAACAGGGGATTTGAACGATGTTGCAACCCGTTTGCCCGGTACCGATACCGGGGGCATTTCTTCCATTGCTGCCTTGATCCGGTCGCGTTTGCGGCGTCCCGGGTTTTCCTGCTCTTCCGGGGGTGTTGTGTATGCCTTCCCGGAAACGGTCACACCTGCATTGGCCAAATCTTCCGGCCGGGCAGGGCCGAAATAGTTGTCCTTCAGAACAAAGCGGCGCGGTGCCTTCATCACGGTTTCGATGATCTTGCACAGACGCTGTGGATCCACAGGTTGACGGAATATGCCTTCGATCCCGGCTTCTACCGCATCGCGCATGCCGCGGCGGTCAAGTTTCGGGGCGCCCAAAAGAACCGGGACTGTACGCCCGTGCAAATTGTCATCGGTTGCTGTTTCCCGAATGGCGCGGATGGTTGAAATGCCACGCATCCCGTCAAGATACAGTCCGATCAGAACCATATCCGGGCAGAGTTCGCGGACAAGCTCAATGGTCTTTTCACGATCATCACATGAAACGAAATTGCCAAACCCAAGTGGTTCAACCGCAGTTTTGGCAGCAAGGATGTTCCGTTCACTGTAATCGGCATACAGGATCGTTTTGTTCTTGTTGTCCTTGATCGCCATGATGCGCGATGTCCTTTATCCGCAAGTCACTCTTCTGCGCGCAAACATTCAATATTACGGTGTCGATGGAATGCTGAATGAACGGCGCGGAAGCCCTGTGCCAGTCGGGTCATTTTGACCGTTCATATCCGTTTCGTCAGCCCCTTTTGCATCGTCGCCTGAATTTCTGGAACCGTTGCCGGGATTGCTCGTGCCTTCTGATGCGTTGGATTCAACCATCTGGATGGTGATTTCAACGCGGCGGTTTTCTGCACGTCCCGCGGGCGTGCTGTTGTCAGCAATCGGACGACTGTCCCCATAGCCCTGAATGACCATGCGCCGCGGATCGGTGCCATTCTGATCAATCAGGAAATGCAGAACCGATGTCGCACGCGCAGCCGACAGGTCCCAGTTTGATATATAGGGTGACGATGATGAAACCGGAACATTATCGGTGTGACCGGCAACAAGAACCTCGCCCTCGGTCTGATTGATTACCGGGGCAAGGCGGTTAAGGATGGCCGCAAATTCCTCGGTCATGCCCGATGATCCTGACGGAAAGGCCAGCTCGTTGGGGAAGCGGATCACAACTTCGCCGTCAATGCGTTCAAGGCCGACCTGATCATCCAGGCTCATATTCTCAAGAACACCGCCAAGGGTTTCCTCAAGCGCCTTGGCCTTTTCTTCCTTGCTGTCGGTTTCTTCGATTTCGATCTTCGGGGTTTCGGGCTGCGGGATTTCTGAAACAACACGCGGGCTGTCCGGCGTTGGTGCCTTAAGCGCCTTGCCAACGATTGATCCGTCAAGTTCGATCACACCGGCAAGCTGGTCCTGATTGGAAAACCCGAAGGCCGCCTTGACCGATCCGGCAATCTGTTTGTAACGGATGACATCCATCTCGGCAAAGGTCAGCAACAGAACAAACAGAACAAGCAGCAATGACATCAGGTCGGCGAATGTCGCCATCCATGCCGGTGCGCCTGCTGCGGGTTTCTTTGCCATGGTCCTAGACTGCTACCTGTGTGTCAGAAGTCTTCATCTTTATGCGCCTTCTTCCGCATCCGCGGGCACACCGCCCGGAAGATAGGGACCAAGGATTTCTTTCATGACCATAGGGCTCTGGCTGGCCTGAATTTGCACAACCGATTCAATGATCAGCTGTTTGGTGTTGCGCAAACGATCAACCTTAAGGGCCAGTTTGTCGGCTATCGGAAGGGCAATCAGGTTGGCCAGAACCGCGCCATAGAACGTTGTCAGCATCGCAATTGCCATCGCCGGTCCAATGGCGTCCGGGTCCGACAGGTTGGCAAGCATCTGCACCAGACCGACCAGTGTTCCGATCATGCCGAATGCCGGGGCGGTGTCGCCGATGCCGCGGAACATCAATTCGCCCAGTTCGTCATTCTGGATGGATTTTTCAACTTCGCTTGAAATTGAACTTCTGATCACTTCGCCGCTATGGCCATCCACACACATGCGGATGCCGCGCGCCATGATCTCGTTTTCAACTTCGACATTTTCAAGACCCAAAAGGCCGTTCTTGCGAACCAGACCGGCAAGTTCGATGGCCTTCTCATAAATCGAAAGCGGATCTTCCTTGGGGTTCTTAAAGGCAATGCCAACCCCGATCTTGAGCGACTTGATCACATCGCGCATCGGGAATTTGATTAAAGTTGCGGCCGCCGTTCCGCCGAATACAACCATGATGGACGGTACATCAACAAAAGAATCAAGGCTGCCGCCCAACAAAATGGCGCCAACGATGACGCCCATGCCAGCGATAATCCCAATGAGTGTAGCTATATCCATGTCGGTTTTTTTATCCGGCGTTGAAACTTTTGGTTCGAAGCGTGCAGGTCATTAATTATGGCGTACAACACGCAGCGGTGAACATTATAATTTATTGTTCTGTCGATGTTGCCCGAATGCCTCGGGTTTCATCGGCGTAAAATGGAAGTTTGGTGTTCGGCACTCCACAAAAATTGGGTCTGTCACATCAATTTTCCAGAACAGGATGATAAACTTCCTGCGTCTTGGCGGATTATGGTTCTAACCAAAAGAAGCGCACGATTGTAAAATTACGGCATTCGGTTAGGGCGCGCTATACCTTTGGCATTAAATGTTTGTTGCCAGAAAATTGCGCATTGCTCAACCCCACCGTAAGAATAATTCCATTCGATGTGAACGCGAACAAAAAGGGGCGCATCCCCAGGAAACGCCCCTTGATATCGGCTCATTTGTCAAATCTGAGACTTGCGCAGAAAACTCGCCACATCGAACAGTTGCTTCAAAGCGGTCGATCAGCCCAGTTCAAATGATGAAATGCCAAAGGTCATGGCAAGATCAAGGTCCGGTGCAGTGCCCTTATACATGCGCGCCGTCTCGAATTCGGCGACCATCTTGTGACTGTCAACCAGTTCACGGGCGGCTTCGTTTGGTTCAGGAATATCAAGATAGACCTTACCGCTCTGATCCTTGCGGCTTTGCAAAAGGGCGCCAAACAGGGTTTTGGCATCTTCAAGATTGGCGGCAAACAGCGGGCCAACCTTGTGGCCTTCCTTGCAGGGGCGAATAACGCCATAGCCGCGCAAGCCCATCGGGCCTTTCAGGGCCAATGCCGTATGGTTTTCAGTGCCGATCCAGCCACGCAGGAACTCAATCCGGCTTTCGGCAAACAGTTTGCAAGTCTGTTCAAACGCATCAACGATGGCAATATCATCGATTTCAAGGGTGAACAGATCATCTGGCAGGGTGGCTTCGGCCTTAACAATTCCGCCATAGCGGATATTGCGATGGGCAAATTCAAACCCGGACTTGCGGTAATTGTCCTGCTGATCAATCACGCCATCCAGCCCGATGGTTTTCATCACGCTGTTGTCAAAGGCCGTTTGCCAAAGTTTATAGCCAAGACCGGTACCGCGGCGATCCTTGCGACAGATGTAAAAGCCGACAAAGCCGAAATCGGAACTGTATTGAACCGATGAAATCACGGCGGCCATGCCCTGCTTGTCAAAGGCGGCCCAGAAACCGTCCGGGTCGGTGTTAAAGAACACCCCGGCATCTGAAAGTCCGGGGTTCCAACCTTCACTGGCTGCCCATTCGACGGCAAGCGGAAACTCAAAGGATTTCAGGCGGCGGATCTTGTCTGTCATGTCGATGTCTTCAATGTTCCGGGATCAATAAATACCATCAGGGCCTTAACGCCAAAGGGCTGAGGCGCGACCATTTCCTACCTCTAACACGGTCAGGCAAATTTCCGGATAAATTTTGTTGAGAATGCCTATCAGTTTTATTATCAATAGCTATCCGCAGATTTGCGCCCACATTATGCCGAGGCCCCAAATGCCTTCTGCCATCCTGATTGCAACCACTCGTATCGATTTGCCGGAAAGTGCTGCGCTCGTTGCGCAGATGGCAGACTATTACAGAAGCCACGATTGCGAAGTTCAGGGGGGCGACGGGCAGGCGCGCATTCTGGTTTCGATCGGCCATATTGAATTGCGCAGTAACAAGAACGGCCTGGATGTCGAGGTTGGCGCTACGACCGAAGTCGGCGTTGTGCAGATGAAGTCCGCGATCATTGCCTTGCTACAAGGGGCTGCACCGGACGCCAATTTTGACTGCCGCTGGAAGGGGGCCGGGCAAAGCAATGGCAAGCTTCCCAATTTCCGTGAATTAACGGTTGGACAGATTACTGATCTGTCACCGCATATGCGTCGTCTGCGATTGCATGGTCCTGACCTTGATGCCTATGACGCCGAAGGCATTCATGTCCGTCTGATGATCCCGCCGCGCGGCAAAGCCAATCCGAAATGGCCGACTTTGGCGGAAAACGGCATGCCGGTTTGGCCGACGGGCGAGGACACCGTTGAACAGCGCGTCTATACCATCCGCGACATGGATGCCGATGCGGGCTGGATTGATGTTGATTTCGTCATGCATGGCGATAACGGACCGGGATCGGCCTTTGCCCTTCATGCCGCGGAAGGCGATCTGGTGGCGATGACCGGTCCGCTTGGCGCTGATTTGCCCGATGCAAACTGGATGTTGTTTGCCGGCGATGAAACCGCCCTTCCGGCGATCGGGCGTTATCTGCATGAACTGCCCGAATATGTTGGGGGGCACGCCCTGATCGAGGTGGGTAGCAAGGCGAATATCATCCCGCTTGAAACCAAAAGCCGGATCAGCGTGACCTGGCTTTTGCGCGAAAATGTCGAAGAAATCACCCACAGTCTGATCCAGGATGCCATTCGGGCCATCAATATCCCCAAAGATAGCAACAAGGTCTATTGTTGGGCCGGGGTGGAACAGGCGGACTACAAGCCAATCCACGCCTATTGGCGCAAGGAAATTGGCCTGTCGCGTGATGATTGTGTCGCCATGACCTTCTGGCGTAAAACAGCGGCCTGAAAAAACCGTTCAGTTTGATCGTCGTGTCGCGACCGATGCATGAAGCTTTGGCGCAAAATGGGCAACGGCATCGTCCAGATCAATCAGGATTTCAGAGATCAGCGGATTGTCAGTCTTGATCGTCCCGGCCACAGACCGTTCACGAAGTTCCGTAATGGCCCGGATCAGTTCCAGATTGGTCGGGGTTGCTTTGGCGGCAATCGCCTTGGCATGTGCTGTTACCAAGCGGCGAGTTGCCAGAAAGGCCGCGATTTCCTGTTCTGTGTTGATTGCCTCTTGATCAGATTGCGGGGCCAGCCCCCGCTTGATCGAAAGCCCGGTCATATGGGCTCGGTCGGCAAACAGGGCCGATGTGATCATGCGAAAGGCAAGGATATCGGTCGCCAACGCATTCCGGTTTGCCTTTGTTGAAAGTTTGTCAAAGGCAAACAGATCGGCGTCACGTTCATCCATGTGGTTCTCGGTGTCTGTGCCGCCAAAATGATCGGGCTGGCAATGGCGGACCTCGTGATAGATCAGCCAGCGGTATGTCATATCCACACTGGTAGCATAGGAAAGTTGCTGTCCGAACCAACCCCGCATCAATTGCGCAAAGATTTCCTGATCCAGAAGCGGTGTCAGATTGGCGGGCACAAATATCTGGCAGGTCGCAAGCGCTTTGCCATATTGACGGCCGGTAATCGTAAAGGGGGATCGGGGCAGCTTGGCAAAGGTCGTTTCCGGGTCCTTGATATTGCCAAGGCCAAGCGTTTCGTCGATCCGCGCAAGAAAGTCTGCGCGCCCATCAAAGACATAAAGCGCGATATCACCAAACTGCCCAAGTTCGGCTTGGATGTCGTTTGATCCTTGCGATGGTGCGGCATGCTGAGCCCTTGCATCTGGTTTGGTACCAAACGCAAGGCATGCGGCAATCACCAGCATCCGGACATATGAATGATATCTGCTCATGCGCCCAATTATGTCCGGGATCACGCCATTAGACGATAATAATCGCTTCGATGGCGTGTTTCATTTGACCGGCTTTCAGGCCTCGGCACGTTGCCCGGTACGTTTGCGCTGGGGACCAAACAGACAGGTCAGGATCAGGATGACACCGGAAATGGTGGCGATCATGCCCGCGGCACTGACCGCATAGGGCGATCCGAACCAGCCCGGGCCATATCCGGCAAAGACATATCCCAAAATGGCGGAAATACTGGCAAACAGGGCGGACCATCCGACCTGACGGCCAAGCTGATTGGTCATCAGCCGCGCGCTGGCCGGCGGGCAGACAAACATCGCAATCACAATGATCGACCCGACCGCATCAAATGCGGCCACGGCGGCAATCGCGGTAACGACGACCAATGCAAAGCTTAAAAGTCGGGTACGAATGCCAATCGCCCCGGCAAAGGCTGCATCAAAGGTCGAGATTTTAAGTTCTTTCCAGAACAGCAAAATAAACAACCCGATTCCGACCAGAACAATCGCCAGGCGCGGCAATTGCGGGGGCAGGGTGGCAAGGGCGGCGGGATCAAGAACCGATCCCCAACCGTCGGCATCAAACCAGATCAGGCTTTCAAGATTGCCAAGCAGCGCATGCTGCACATCAATATGCACCGAACTGGTGTCGGTGATTTCCAGGAACAAAACACCGGCGGCGAAAAGCGTGGTAAAAACCAGCCCCATGGCCGCCCCCGGCTCAACCCGGCCAAGGCGTTTGACCACTTCAATCATTACAACCGCAATGATTGCTGCCACACCGGCACCAAGCATCATCGGAACGGCGGTGATTGTCCCGGTTACCAGAAAGGCACCGACAATACCGGGCAAAACGACATGGCTGATCGCATCGCCAATCAGGGCCTGACGACGCAGCAACAGGAAATTGCCCGGAAGCGCACAGGCAACAGCAGCCAGAACACCAATGACAATCGGCGTCAGGCTCAGTTGAACAAACTCCGCCCCAAGGGCCGTGATCAGATCGTCGATCATGCTTTTGCTCCTTGCTGGGCCAAAATCATGCGGTCAATCTCGGCAATCTGGTCTGGTGTCATCATCTGTTCGATCGGGGTCAGGCCGTCATAACGTTCAATCACTGAATCATCGGGCAACATCCGTCGGGCAATTGCCCAGCGCGCCTCGTCACGGGCGGCTTTCTGGGCGGCAATGCGCCCGCGTGCGGTGGCAACCCCGTCACGGCGGATCATGCCCGAACGGCGCAGGATACGCAGGGTCAGTCCGTCATAGATTGGCTCGCGCCGGGCCAGGGACAGCAATCCCTGACGGCGATGTACCCGGCGCTGGAACTGTTGATGACGCAGGGCCGATGCCAACCCGCCGCGCAATGGTGAAAACAGGGCCGAGATCAGGAAAAAGCCAAAGGCGACCAGTACAATGATTGGCCCGGTCGGAAGCGATGCCTCGGCTGCCGAAAGGACCGCACCGATATACCCCGAAAGCCCGCCAACCGCGGCGGCAATGCCGATCATTGGTCCAACCTGATTGGTCCAGAACCGTGCGGTTACCGGCGGAATGATCAACAGGGCAACAATCAGGATCAACCCGACGATCTTAAGCCCGATCACCGTCACGATCAGGGCCAGTCCCATCATTGCCAGATCAATATTGCGGACATTGACCCCGGTGGTGGCGGCATATTCCGGATCAAAGGCGACAAGTGTCATCGGACGGCGCAACAGAAACACGAATGCCGCTGCCAAGGCCCCGGCAACCGCGATGGTCGCGGCTTCGGAAATCAGCATCCCGGCAGTTGATCCCAGCAGGAAGTTTTCAAGCCCGGCCTGGCGGCCTGATGACATGGTCTGGATGACGGTCAAAAGGACAATACCAAATCCGAAAAACACCGACAGGACCGCGCCAATTGCCGCATCTTCGGTCAGTCGGGTTTTACGCGTGATCCATTCAACCATCAAAAGCCCGATGGCCGATGAAATCGCCGATCCGATGATCAGCCCCGGAAGCCATCTTCCGTCACTGCCAAACGCCACCATGATCATGAAGGCAAGGCCAACACCGGGAAGGGTTGCATGACTGATGGCATCGGAAACAAGGGCACGTTTGCGCAGGAAAATAAACGCCCCGGCACTACCCGCAGACAGGCCAAGCAATCCCGCACCAATCGCGACTAGGGCGCTGTTATATCCGGCCTGAAGGAACAGGGCGCTTAGGAAGTAATCGATAAAACTCATGACGGATATCTGCCTTTGCCGGTCGCGCTATGCCAGGTGCAATTCGTCGATATGGGCTGAAGCAAGACGCCCGCCATAGGTTTCCTGAAGGTTCTCGGCGGTAAAGGTGGTCTCGACAGGGCCTTCGGCAATGCGGCGCACATTGATCAGAAGAACACGATCAAAATATTCCGGCACGGTCGACAGATCGTGATGCACGCACACAACGGTACGGCCTTCGGCCTTCAATTCCTTCAGGACCGATACAATGGCGCGTTCGGTGGCGGCATCAACCCCGGCAAACGGTTCATCCAGCAAATAGAACTCGGCATTTTGCGCCAAGGCACGGGCAAGGAAGACGCGCTGTTGCTGGCCACCGGAAAGCTGACCGATTTGACGGTCGGCGAAATCTGCCATGCCAACACGTTCAAGGCATTCCATTGCCTGTTCGCGGTGGCGTGAACGCCAGAGCCGGAAAAGCCCGACCGATCCGTAAAGCCCCATCAGGACAACATCAATCACACGCGCCGGAAAGTCCCAATCCACACTGGCGCGCTGGGGTACATAAGCCACGCGATCACGCGCCTCGGCAAACAGTTTGCCAAAGATACGGACTTCGCCCGACAGCCGGGGCACAACGCCCAGTGTACCTTTCAGAAACGTCGATTTTCCTGCGCCGTTCGGGCCGATAATCGCGGTCATCGATCCGGCCGGGATCGAGGCATCAACCGAAAACACTGCCGGCTTGTTGCCATAGGAAACCGTCAGGCCACGCACGGTCAGCGGTGCATCCGTGGTCGCGACATCAACGATTTTGCCGGATTCTGCAACCAGTTTGGCTGTGCTCATGGGGACTTCCTTGTTTGCCTGTGCGCGGTTTGGTCAATTAATTACGGCGGTCAATATCGTCGGGTCAGGATGCTGCGGCAAGTTTGCCCTGAAAACCGCCTTCGGGCGCATTGCCGCCAAGGGCACGGGTAATCAGGGTGACGTTATGGTCGATCATGCCGATATACGTACCTTCATAGGTGCCCGGTTCGCCCATCGCGTCGGAAAACAGGGTGCCGCCGATGACAACCTTTTGACCGCGGGCTTCGGCCCCTTCGATCAGGGCGCGAACATTACGTTCCGGGACCGAGCTTTCGACAAACACGGCCGAGATTTTGCGATCGACGATGGTGTTGACCAGTTCCTCGACCCGTCGAAGGCCTGCTTCGGATTCCGTTGAAATGCCCTGGATTCCCAGAACTTCGAAATCATAGCCGCGCCCGAAATAGCTGAAGGCGTCATGGGCGGTCAAAAGAACCCGGCTTGTTTCCGGGACGGTGACCGACACGGCTTTCATGTAATCGATCAGCTTGGCGATTTCGGCGATATGTTTATCTGCATTGGCGCGATAGGTGGTCTCGCCCTCCGGATCGGTTTTGATCAGGGCATCACGCACGGCAAGCACGACCGTTTCCCACAATTGCGGATCCATCCAGACATGCGGGTCATAACGGCCTTTGTAGGTCGCATGGCTCAGACGCTGTGCCTTGTCGATGGCTTCACCGACGGCAACCACATTGCGGCGCTTTTCCAGATCAAGGAAGAATTCCTCAAGCTGTGCTTCCAGATACAGGCCATGCCACAGAACAAGATCGGCGCGCGCCATGGCGGCAATGTCGCTTCGGGTTTGTCGATAGGAATGCGGATCAACACCCGGCCCCATCAAGGCGCGGACCTCTGCACGGTCACCGGCGACCTGGCGTGCGGCATCTGCAATCATTGACGTGGTTGCAACCACATTCAACGGTTTCGCCTGTGCCAGGGAAAGACCGGAAAACAGTCCCGCAGTCAGCAGGGTGATGGTCAGGATAAGGGCGCGCGTGGTTCGAACTAGGCTCATCGAAAGTCCCGAAAGCAAATTGAAATCACTCCAGCGAATATCCACTATTTATGTGCGGACTTTTAAAGTTAGTCAAGGCTAAATTGATTTTTGCAAACTTAGTTGTTATGAAGAACGCGGGACATAAATTGGAGAGATCAATGGGCGATGATACGGCGGTTAACCCGCGTCACAACAAGGCAGAAGTTTTCGCCCGCCTGCGCGATGCGCATGCCAGGGAAGTGACCGAAGATTACGTTGAAATGATCGGCGATCTGATCGCCGAAGAAGGCGAGGCGCGTTCTGTCGCCCTTGCCGAACGCTTTGGCGTTACCGCAGCTACGGTGAATAATACCATCAAACGCCTTGAACGCGACGGTTATGTCACCTCGCGCCCTTATCGCTCAATTTTCCTGACGGAAAAAGGTGAGACCCTTGCCAAAAAATGTCGCGCCCGCCACCAGATCGTCTATAACTTTCTCGTGTCGATTGGTGTCGATCCCGAAATAGCGGAATTCGATGCAGAGGGGATCGAGCACCATGTCAGCGAGGAGACGTTGGCGGTGTTTGAAGGGAGGCTCGATTCCCCGAGATGAGGGATGTTTCCTTTGGGAGTTGGTAGATTTATCTGCTGGTTTGAAATTTTATCGAAAATTTAAAATAGTGAAAAAAATATTTTATTTATCCGAAAGTATATTCCCATCTAAATCTGCCAATAGCGTGCATGTGATGAAGATGTGTGGTGCTTTTGTAAGGCAAGGTTTCGATGTAGAGCTTTTTGGTTATAAAGGGAATGCGGATCTTGGAGAAGTTAAAGATTTCTACAATGTGAAATCTTCGTTTAAGATTTTTCTTTTTTCTACGGCAGATATTTTTGTAAACAGACTTCTTATTTTTTGTAGAAGGTGGGTCCCTGGATTTCGTTACGGTTCGATACCGAACTTTTTGACTGGTGTCAGGGTCGTTTCAGAGATGAAGCTTGGTTGTGATGATGTTTGTTACGGTCGCAACCTTTTTTGGCTGTGTGAATTTGCTAGGCGTTACCCAAATAATCAGTTTGTTTTAGAAGTTCATCGCCCACCTAGTGGGGTGCTGGAGCTGCTTTGCTTAAAATATTTGGTAAGCCGAAAGGGTTTCAAGTCCTGCGTAGTTATTTCTTCCAAACTTAAGGCTTTGATGCTTGATCAGTGCAGCTTTCTAAGGGGGGGGTCTGTTCAGGTTCTACATGATGGCGCGGATGAGACAGGTTGGTTGTTTGGTCAACATCGCGAGAGGTTAGGGGCGTTCAAGGTTGGTTATGTTGGTCATCTCTACAAAGGGAGAGGTGTTCAGGAGGTTTTAATTCATGTTGCTCGAGAGTTGAGTGAGGTAGAGTTCCATATTGTAGGCGGTACGCCCGATGACCTTTCGGTGGTTCTTAAGCGCGGTATTCCTGCAAATATGATCATCCATGGTTTTAAAAGACAGGCAGAACTTCCTAAGTTGATGGAGTGTTTTGATGCTGTTGTTGCGCCTTACCAAGATGTTACAACGGTAAATAATGAAGGAAATACGTCTCCTTTTATGTCTCCGTTAAAGATATTTGAATATATGGCTGCTCAGAAAGCGATTGTAGTCTCAGATTTGCCGGTGCTTCATGAGGTTGTAACGCATAATAAGGAATGTTTATTTGTTAATCCAGAGAATGTAAGTGAATGGGTAGAGGCAATCAAGAAACTTATATTTGATGACGATATGAGGCGTGATTTGGGAGTTAACGCGCGTAAAAGATTAGTCTCGCAATACTCATGGGACGTTCGCGCGGGTCATATTTCTCGATTGTATGAATATAATAGCTAGTGTTTTCTGAAAACGTCTAGGTACAGGCTCTCATATCCCTCAATGCATTTGTCAATTGAGAAATACTTCTTAACTCTTCTTTCTGCATTTTGACCAAGTTGGATGCGTTTGTTCGGGTTTTCAATTAAATAATTGAGTGCAGCTGCCATGCTTTCAGGTGAATTTGGGGGAACGATAACTCCTGTAGTGCCGTGAGTTATCGCCTCGGAGTTTCCTCCAACATCTGTTACTATCATTGGAAGGCCCGCGGACATTCCTTCAAGAATTGCATTCGAAAAACCTTCTTCGTGGGAGGCTAAAATGCCGATGTCGCATCCCTTCAGGATGTGCGAAACGTCAGGTCTTGATCCAAGGAAGCGGACCTTAGTACTTATTTTCAAATAAGTAGCCATGTTTTCTAGATTCGAGCGCTCGTTTTGGTTGCCTCCGCCGACAATTAGGAGATGCCATTTTTTGCTCTGGATTTTATGACAGGCAAATAACAAATCTTTATGTCCTTTATAGGGGATAAGATTAGCAACAATCACCAACAATAGATGATCTTCTGGGATGTTGAGTTCGGACCGAATGTCTCGTCTTTGATTTATTGCAATGGGGGATTCTTTTACGCCGTTATAAATGATTTGCACCAGTTCTGAGGGGGCACCTTCATTGATAAGTTCTTTGGCAACAGCATTTGAGTTGGCGGAAATTCTGTCCATCAAATGATGTAGGTAGCGTTCGTACGAGTATATCGAGAGAGTTGATTTTTTTGAGCTTCGATTTAGGCCGCGCCGACTCATGACTCGTTTGAGATTGAAACGGGAAAAACTTAAAGGGGTAAAAAGTTTGTAGCTGGTAGGTAGGAAAAAATGAACTATGTCAATCTTCATCTTCCGAAGTAAAATAATAAATTTAACGGCAGCCCATGTGAATTTCATTGCCTTGGAAAGAAGTGGTTTTTGCAGGTCCTGAATAAAAAGGGGAGGCGATACGACCTTTATTCCTTGCTCCTTCATTTGGTTTGAAAGTTCACCGTCTTTAGCGAAGCAAAAAACAGTTATATTGAATTTCTCCCGATCAAGGCTAGGAAGTACTCGAAGCAAATGTGTTTCTGTTCCACCGCGCTCTAGGGAGCCGATGACAATTAAGATATTTATTGACATGATTCATACGCGGTTAAGGTGATTCGGTGCCAAAGTGCAGGCCTGGGAAGCGCCATTTGTTGATATTTAGGTGTTGGCATGGTTCTGCTTAGTAGGGTAAATATCGCGTCAACATAACCAAGGCAATGGTCAACATAGCTGATCGAAAAACGAGAACGCTCTCTTGTTCATTGCCTGTTATCATCCAAAATGGAAATGGGAAGTTTATGGGTAAAAACACCAAATCTGGAGCAATTTTCCGAGGGTTCTGCGGCGATTTCTCTGTGTTTGATAATATGTCAATCCTCGTTACTGGCGGGACGGGGTCTTTTGGGCAGGCCTTCGTTAAAAAAACTCTAGAAGACTCTAGGGTAAAAAAGGTTGTTGTTTTTTCAAGAGATGAACTGAAGCAGTACGAGTTTCAGCAGGTGCTTGCGGGCGAAGGTTATGATTTGTCCAGAGTTCGATTTTTTATCGGGGATGTCCGCGATGTAGATCGATTGGAAATGGCATTCAAAGATATCGATTTCGTGATTCACGCTGCTGCTCTCAAGCAAGTTACTACAGCAGAGTATAATCCTTTTGAGTGCATTCATACAAATGTCATTGGCGCAGAAAATATTATAAGAGCTTGCCTGAAAACAAACGTTAAAAAGGTGATTGCTCTTTCGACGGATAAGGCGGCCAATCCAATTAATCTTTACGGAGCAAGCAAGTTAGCTTCAGATAAGATATTTGTGGCGGCAAATAATCTGAGCGGCAGAAATGGATGCAGATTTTCAGTGGTTCGCTATGGCAATGTTGTTGGATCACGCGGCAGTGTAGTGCCGTTTTTCCGAAAGTTACTTCAAGATGGGGCAGAGTTTCTGCCAATTACAGATCCGGAGATGACACGTTTTTGGATAACGCTGAGTCAAGGTGTTTCCTTCGTAGTGTCAAGCCTTGCCGAAATGATCGGAGGAGAAGTTTTCGTTCCGAAAATTCCGAGTATGCAGATCGATGATTTGGCAGAGGCAATGGCGCCCGGCGTGGCACGTAAAGTTGTTGGCATTCGGCCCGGCGAGAAAATGCATGAAGTTATGATCCCGTCGGATGATGCCCGCAACACTATCGAGCTTGAAGATCGCTATGTTATTTTGCCGCAAAGTTCAACTCTTTGGCCGTCTGATGCCTTCAATCGCTACTATCAGATGGGGAAAAACGTGAACCAAGATTTTTACTACGCATCCGATAATAATTCGGAATGGTTGCAGGCTGATGATCTTCAAGAATGGCTGAAAAAGTGAACTCTCCTGAATCAGAAAACGGCGATCGACTACTTCCATATGGCCGTCAGTACATTGACGATGATGACATAGATGCAGTGGTGTCAGCTCTGCGTTCTGATTATCTTACGACTGGGCCTTTAGTTGCAAAGTTCGAGCATAAAATTTGCGAGATAACAGGAGCTACGCATGCTGCAGCTGTTTCTAATGGGACAGCTGCTCTGCATTTGGCCTATTTGTCTCTTGGCATTGGAGAGGGTGATATTGTTATTGTTCCTAGTATCACGTTCCTTAGTAGCGCTTACACTGCAATGCTTGTGGGGGCAGAGATCGTCTTTTCTGATGTAGATAGCAAAACCGGATTGATGACTGCCAATCACCTACGTAATGCAATTTCTCAATGTGACCCTGAACGCATTAAAGCCGTATGCGTTGTTCATTTGAATGGACAATGTGCGGATATGGCGGAAATTTGGGATATTGCAAAACAGTATAATATTCGTGTTGTTGAGGATGCTTGTCACGCTATCGGTGGAAAATACAAAGACAGAACGTGTTGGGAGAACGTAGGTTCGTGTAAGTATAGCGATCTTACTGTGTTTTCTTTTCATCCAGTCAAAACTATCGCAATGGGGGAAGGCGGTGCTGTTGTTGGCCGCTGTGGTGAAAGGTTAGAAAGAATTAGGTCTTTGCGGAATCATGGAATGACTCGCGACGTTGGAAAGTTCACCGACAGGTCACAGGCTTTCTCGTCGACGGGGGTAGCTAATCCTTGGTACTATGAGCAGCATGAATTAGGTTATAACTATCGGGTTCCTGATATACTTTGTGCACTAGGCATATCCCAGTTGTCTAAAATCGACATGTTTGTGAAAAAGCGTCGTGATTTGGTTGACTGTTATCGGAGAATGCTTGGCTGCTATGGTGATGTCTTGCAAAGTACTCAAATCTTTGGCGTTCAAAAACCTGCGTGGCATTTATATGTCTGTTTGATAGATTTTGAAAAGATACGTATATCACGAGCTGATGTTATGGAGAGACTTCGCAAAAAAAATATTCTGACAAATGTTCACTATATTCCTTTGTACCGGCAGCCCGTTTTTAGTGGGTGTGGGGATATCGCCGAATTCCCTGGGGCTGAAGCTTACTATGCCCAGTGCTTATCATTGCCTCTGTTCTTTGATATGGAAGAACGCGAAGTCGAGAGAGTAGTGAATAGTCTAGTTGAAGTCGTTAATTTATAGTTTGATGAAAAAGAATAACAAGGAGAAAGTGTGTGATTAAGATTGGGTCTCGTAGTATTGGTGCAGAATCCCCTTGTTTTATTACTTTTGAGGCCGGGCCGACCCATGAGGGTTTGAATAGCGCAAAGGAATTGGTTCTCGCTGCAAGTCAATCAGGTGGAGACGCCGTAAAATTTCAAATGATTGATCCTGACCGACTGGTCGCTGATCGAAAAATGCTATTCAGTTATGATGTGTTGGTTGATCGAAACACTGGTCGTACGGAAACGGTTTCTGAACCGCTTTATGACATTTTGGCTAGGCGTGCTCTATCCTTTGATGAATACAAAGAGATAAAAAGATATGCCGACACCTTAGGGATATCTGTATTTGCGACCGTTTTTTTTGAGGAAGAAGTCGAATTCGCAGCACGCATAGGCTTTGACTCGTTAAAAATTGCTTCGGCAGATGTTAATCATCTCCCTTTGTTGCGCCAGGCGGCAAAGACTGGACTTTGTCTTCAGTTGGACACAGGTAACGCAACAATTGGAGAAGTCGAACAAGCTATTGACGTGATTAGGGCGGTTGGGAACGAAAACATCATCATTCATCACTGCCCTTCGGGTTATCCCGCAAGAATTGAGGGGATTAACTTAAGGGTAATTCATACACTTGGGCAGATGTTCTCTTATCCAATTGCTTTTTCAGATCACACACCAGGTTGGGACATGGATATTGCTGCTCTGACACTTGGTGCAAAGTTGCTGGAGAAAACCATATCAGCGGATCGCACGACAAGAAGTGTCGAGCATATAATGTCACTTGAGCCGGCTGAAATGTCAGCTTTTGTAAAAGCAGTGAGAGAAGTCGAAGGTGCGCTTGGAAACCCGCGTCGGTTGATGTCTCCATTGGAGAAAGAAAAGCGACTAGGTGTTCGTCGTTCGGTGTTCGCGGCCAAAGATATCCTTGAAGGAGATGTTCTGGATGAAGGATCAGTCGAATACCGGCGGCCCGGGAATGGGATAGCCCCTGACCTCTTTGAAAGCTTGGGGCAAGCGAAGGCTAGGAGAGACATTGCGAAGGGCACGAAGTTAAGTGTTGGAGATCTTGACTGGAAAGGTTGAGGATGCGTCGTATAGCAATTATCCCCGCTAAGCGAAGGTCGCGAAGGTTACCAGAGAAAAATTTGTTGAGCGTTGATGGTGTGCCAATGTTTGCACATTCAGTCAAAGCTGCTCAGAAAGCTGAGGGTATTCACCGCGTTGTCGTATCGAGCGAAGACCACGAAATACTTTCAATTGCGGAGCGGTTTGGTGCACATGTTCATTTGCGTGATCCCAAGCTATCATTAGATACATCAACGGTTGCCGACGTTTGCAAAGCTGTTTTAGCTTCTGAAGCTTCTGCAGGTCGGTATTATGACATTATGGTTGTTCTTTATGCCACTGCGCCCTTGCGGTCGACTGAAATCGTTAAGAAAGTCATGGAACTAGCTGAGCAGGATGAAGTTGACGGCGCGCTTGCGGTTACCGATTACCCATATTCTCCATTCCAAGCACTGAAGTTCACGGATGGGGACACCGTGACGCCTGTCTGGCCAGATCTAGTCGGTCTGAAGTCCGAAAATTTACCACATGTATGTGTCGATAATGGTAGCACCTACGCATTAAAGACATCAAAGTTTATGGAGTTTGGGAGCTTTTACTTGCCTAGGATGAAAGCTTGTAAAATGCCACTATCTGAGTCGATTGACCTTGATGAGCCTAGTGATCTTGAATTGCTAAACTACTTTATTGACAAAAAAAGTAGGTCTTTACGGTGAAGGTTCTTGTAATTGGTGCAGGGTCAATTGGTAGCAGACATGCTGAAATCCTGAAGAATTCGGTGGAAACGGCGGTAGTAGAGCCAAGGGATGACTTGCGCCACAAATTTGAGACCTCGTCTGGACTTAAGACGTTTTCATCAGTTGCGGAAGCAAGGAATTGGCTGCCAGACGGGGTGATTGTTGCTGTCCCAACGGATAAGCATGAAGCTGTAATTAGAGAGTTGGCATGCTTTCATGGACCGTTGATGATTGAGAAGCCGTTAGCAGCAACGCGTACATCAGTTTCCAATATTATGAAAATTGTTCAAAATCGTCCAACGCCGACGTTTGTGATGGCAAATATGAGATGCCATATTGGGCCTCGGATGCTGAAGGAAAATATTGGAAAAATTGGTAAAGTATTCAGCGCCTATTCAAACTTTGGTAGCTACCTACCCGACATGAGGCTTGGGATCGATTATCGCAGTATCTATGCATCATCTCGAGAAAAGGGTGGGGGAGTTCTTTTGGATTGTATCCATGAGTTTGACTATCTGAACTGGATACTTGGTGCGTCAACTCTAAGGGTTGCTGCTTTGTCACGAATTTCTGATTTGAAGATTGATGTTGAAGACCACGCAACTGTCGTACTTTCCCATGTCAGTGGAGCGATCTCTACAGTTGAGTTGGATTATTTGCAGCGCGTAAAGCTTCGTGGGTGCAGGTTATCTGGTCATGAAGGTACATTAATTTGGCAAAGTCTCGGGAAGAAACCAGAAAATATCAAGATTACCTTGCTAAAATCAGGTTCGCAGATCCCGGATGTTCTGTTCGAAGGTGGTTACGATTTAAATACAGCTTACGAATCTTATTTGGCCGAATACTTAAAGGTTATCGGTGGTAAGTCATCCAGCGTACTTTTGAGTGCAGATGAAGCTGCTAAAGAGTCGAATCTATTATTTGATATCCTTGATGCAAATTGCGTTCGCGCTGGAACCCAGAAATTGCAGGAAAATAAAACCTAAACGGATGCGGCCAAAATGAACAAATCACTTATTTTTGCAAATAGCTCTGACCTATATAACAGAGCTTCTAAAATTATTCCTACTGCAACACAGACATTTTCGAAAAGTAGAATGCAGTTTCCAAAAGGAAAATCTCCCGACTTCTTGAAAAGAGGACATGGTTCACATGTTTGGGATGTTGATGGAAATGAATATATAGATTTTTTGATGGGGCTGTTGTCAAACTTACTTGGATATGCTGATCCTGATGTCAACTCCGCTGTAGTTAGACAGTTGGAAAAGGGGGTGTCTTTCAGTTTGGCAACCGAGCTTGAGGTTGAACTAGCCGAGAAAATCCAGAATCTTATGCCTAGCATGGAAATGGTAAGGTTTGGGAAAAATGGTACGGACGCAACGTCAGCTGCGGTTCGAGTTGCGAGAGCTGCAACAGGCAAAGATGGTGTTATCGCTATTGGTTATCATGGCTGGCAGGATTGGTACGTTGGCGCTACGTCTCGGCATAAAGGGGTGCCGCAAGCTGTCTCGGAGTTGACTAAAAAAGTACCTTATAACGATCTAGTTGCTTTGGAGGCCATGATCGCACGCATGCGAGACAATGTAGCCTGCGTTATTCTCGAGCCAATGTCAGTCGTTGAACCTTTCCCTGGATACTTGAAAGGCATCAGAGAGATAACCGAAAAGAAGGGAATTGTCCTGATCTTTGATGAAGTTGTAACTGGGTTTCGGTTGGCAAAGGGCGGAGCGCAGGAGCTGTTCGGTGTGCGCCCCGACTTGACAGCTATAGGGAAAGGAATGGGAAATGGTTTTCCTATTTCTGCAGTTGGCGGTCGTCGCGATCTAATGATGGAATTTGAAAATGTATTTTTCTCAGGCACATTTGGAGGTGAAGCTCTGTCACTTGCTGCATCTATTGCTGTTATCGATAAAATCAATCGTGAAGATGTGATCGGTAATATTTGGCAAAAGGGCGAATTGCTAAGAAGTGGAATACTTGCGGAAATACGGAAGTGTGGGCTTGATTCCGCAATTAAACTTCAGGGGGTTGCTCCCTGGCAGATTTTAAGTTTTGATAAAATACATTCTGCTTCTGCAGCTGAAGTTAAAACGTTCGTTGCTGTAGGGTTAATCACATCTGGGATTTTGACAACGGGTACATTTAATATGTCATTTTCTCACTCCATAGAAGACATTGAAGAAACTGTTTCTTCTTTGGCGCGGATTTTTAGTGCATTGACTGAAGAAGCTAAAGTGCCGGGACTAGGAGAAAGGCTTGGCTGCCCATTGATCGAGCCAGTCTTTAAAGTCAGAGACTAGATCGTTTTTGCTTATTGCCGAAGTAAGGATTATAGCAAAATGATTGTGGACTTTCGCTTTGATGCGAGCCATCAAATAGGCGGTGGGCACGCATATAGAAGTGTTGCATTATCTAGGTGGCTTCGTGCGCGTGGCCATTCCTGCCGGTTCATCCTTAATCGTGAAGCAATAAATGTATTACCTTTCCTGAGAACGGAGGGGGTCGATTTATTTGTAGTAAGTGACGATCAAAGTATTGAAATTGAACAGATCGTTAGCATGGCCCCCTCTGACATCTTCGTGATTGACCATTATGGCAAGGACGAGAGTTTTGAAAGGGCTGTAAAACGTGACGGTACGCTCTTAGTAAGTGTAGATGATATCCCAGGAAGAAAGCACAATGTTGATTTGTTAATTGACCCTACTTACGGTCGGGAGGTACGTGATTATTGCTCCTTGATACATGCAGATTGTAAAGTGTTATGTGGCTCGCAGTTTGCCGTTTTAAGAAAAGAGTTCTCTCAATTGAGAAGCCGAAGAAGGCGCGCTGTAGTGTGTCGCTTAAAGCGCATGTTGATTTTAGCGGGTAGTTTGGACCCCAATCGCTTGATCCCCTGGTTCCTTAACGCTGTTGAAACGTCATTCCCTAGCTGCTCTGTCGATATTGTTGTTGGAGGAGCATGTCAGCATTTAGATGAGGTTCGCCTCTCTGCTGAAAAATCCCCTTGCAGCGTGTCACTACATGTCGATGCAGAGAACGTCGCCGAATTAATGAGCTCTGCAGATTTGGTGCTTGGTGCTGCAGGTAGTTCAGTGTGGGAAATCTGTTCGATTGGGGGGGCCTCAATTGTTAAAGTTATCGCATCTAACCAAGTTGATATCGCAAAAGTACTGCAAGAAAATCAAGCCGCATACGTATTGTCCGACGATCCCGAAAATGGGAAGAGTGAACTAGAAAGTATTCTTAGGAAACTTTCAGAGAACCCTGGCCATTTGGAAAGGATCAGACTAAACGCCGCAAAGATGTGTGATGGTCTTGGTGGGGAAAGATTAGTGGCGTTTTTTGAGACTGTTATGCTGGAGCGCTCTGAAAATAAAGTAACAATCAGACCTATTCGAGAGGAAGATGTCGAAATAGTTTATAACTGGCAGATCGAGCCGGGGATGAGATCGTATTTCAGAAATCCAAAGTCACCAACGTGGCGAGAACACGTGAAATGGTTCGACCTGCGCCTAAAATCTTATCCTGATATGACATATATTGCAGAGCTTAACAATGTACCTGCAGGATTGATTCATTTGTACCCATTGGAAGATAATGTCTTTGAAGTATCTATTTTGGTTAGCAGGCAAATGCAGGGAAAGCGTGTGGCGTCGGAAGGCTTGAGCCAACTGCTTGATATACATGCAGAAAATACATTGACAGCAGTTGTCTCGGCAAAAAATGTTGCCTCTTTAAGGTTGTTTAAGTCGAAAGGATTTGTGCCAAGTGCGGGGAATAATGTTTTAGTACGTAAACCAGTTTCGCAATAGTTACAGCTACAAACATATATCTTGGTGCTTATTATGGAAGACTACATTATCGCCACAACCAAAACGTGGAACTTGGCTCAATTTGAGGCAGCACGGCAAAGGTTGCCTGGTAGATGGACCCTCTTTACCTCTCCAGATGATCTAACCTTTGAGGTGCTTAACAATCTCAAGCCGAGATATATATTTTTCCCTCACTGGTCTTGGATTGTGCCCAAGGACATCGTGGACAACTTTGAATGCGTACTGTTTCATATGACCGATTTACCTTTTGGAAGGGGGGGCAGTCCTCTACAAAATTTAATTGTAAGAGGTAACACCAGTACTAAATTAACAGCTTTGAGAATGACGACGGAATTAGATGCTGGACCTATTTATTTGAAGTCTGAACTTTCACTTGAGGGGCGAGCAAAGGATATTTTTGTGCGCGCCAGTGCTATGTGTTTCGACATGATCGAGGACATTGTTACGCAACAGCCGGAGCCGTATCCGCAATCTGGACAAGTTACCGTTTTCAATCGCAGAACTCCGGCGGAGAGCAGCTTACCTTTAACCGGCACAATTCAAGGACTCTTTGACCACATCCGAATGCTTGACGCTCCTAGCTACCCAAATGCTTATTTGGAATATGGCGATTGGAAAATTGAGTTTACAGATAGTGTGATATCAGATCAGGGTTCTTTGAAAGCAAGAGTGACAATTTCTCGGAAGTGAGAATAGTGGCTGCAGAATGAAAGTTTTGAACATGAGAAAATTCATAGACATCGGCGGCAGAAAAATCGGCGATGGTCATCAGCCGTTTATTATCGCTGAAATCTCGGGCAATCATAATGGGGATCTGTCCCGCGCTTTTCGAATCATTGATGCAGCGTACGAAGCAGGTGCTGACGCTGTTAAGTTGCAGACTTACACTGCAGATACGATGACGATCAATAGTGATCTTCCCGATTTTCAAATAACGCAAGGGACTTGGGCCGGATACAACCTATACGACTTGTATAGGGACGCGGCAACGCCTTGGGAATGGCATGCGCCACTCTTCGAATACGCTAAATCAAAAGGCCTCGAGATTTTCAGTACTCCATTTGATGAAAGTTCTGTTGATTTCTTAGAGAGCTTCAGTCCAGCCTTGTACAAGGTGGCTTCCTTTGAGCTTACGGATCATCCTTTGTTGCAATACATCGCAAGAAAGGGAAGGCCAATAATTATTTCGACTGGGATGGCCAGCATTGAGGAAATTGAAGCTGCTGTTCAAGTGATAAAGAATTCAGGAAATGATCAGATAATTGTACTACATTGTATCAGTGGCTATCCAACCCCTGTAAATCAAAGCAATTTGCGGACAATTCCGGATCTTGAAAAGAGATTGGGTTTAAATATTGGACTGTCGGATCATACTCTATCAAATGCGGTGGCTATTACTGCCGTGGGTCTTGGTGCGTGCGTGATTGAGAAGCACATCACATTGAAGCGTTCAGATGGAGGGCCTGATGCAACATTTTCTTTGGAACCGGAAGAATTTAAAAAACTTGTCGCGGACTGCAAAGATGCATTCCTAGCGCTCGGTAGTGCAGGTTATGTCAGGCGCGAAGTAGAGAAGGGCAATGCCATCTTTCGGCGGTCTATTTATGTCGTCGAGAACGTTAAAAAGGGTGATGTTCTTACAGAAAAAAATGTGCGACGAATTCGTCCTGGATATGGGCTTGCTCCAGAGAGATACAGAGAGATACTTGGAAGCATAGCATCAAGAGACTTGCATGTTGGTAAGGCATTAGCCGAAGACGATTTCCAACCCCAATAGAGGCAGAGTTAAATCATGACGAGAGTGCTCGTTGTAGCAGCACATCCTGACGATGATATCTTAGGATGTGGAGGAACAATTGCACGCCATTGCGATAACGGTGATGAAGTTCAGGTTGTTTTCATGACTGACGGTGTATCAGCCCGTGGTATTGATCGTAAGGCTGTAGCCGATCGGTGGAAGGCTTGTGAAAACGCGCTGAGCGTACTTGGTGTCGGCCTGTATCATCGGCTTTCTTTTCCTGATAACGAAATGGACTCTGTTTCCCTTTTATCGATTGTAAAGAAGATAGAAAACATAGCATCGGATGTTGCCCCCGATATAGTTTACAGTCATTTCATGGGCGATCTAAACATTGATCACATGTTGACAGCAAGAGCTGTTTTTACAACATTCCGTCCACAACCGGGTTCATCCGTGAGAACGCTTTTAAGTTTTGAGGTGCCTTCAAGTACGGGGTGGCTGAAAAACGATTTTTGTCCAAATTATTACGTTGATATTAGCGATCAAATTGAGAGAAAAGTATCCGCTCTGTTGAGTTATAATATGGAATTGCGGGACGAGCCGCACGCGAGATCGTTGTCTGCCATCAAGAATTTAGCTAAATATAGAGGATCTTCAGTGGGAAAGAAATTCGCTGAAGCTTTTATGCTTGAGCGCAATGTTATTTGGGATGAATGAAGATTTTCATTTAGGAGAATTACTTTGTCGAGAGTCAGGGATTTTAAAAATAGTTTTGAAAAATTTTCAGTCTGTCCTGATATTAAATTAGATATATTTCGAGAGAATTATTTATCAGAAAATTACGTTTCTTGGTTAAATGATTCAGAAGTAAACAGGTTTTTGGAATGCCGGCATAGTGTCAATGATATTACTAGCTGTAAGAACTATATAGCAGAAAACTATTTTAGCGATTCGTCTGTTTTGTTTGTTATCGTCGAGGGAGAGAAGAATGCTATTGGTACAGTTAGGATTAGCAATATAAATGAATATTACAAAACAGCAGATATCGGTTACTTGATTGGGAATCCGTTATTTTGGGGGAACGGTATTGCAACAAAATGTGTAAGAAAAGTTTGTTGTATTGGATTTGAGGATTTGTTTTTGAGAAAAATAACTGCAGGATATTATGCGAGTAATATTGCGAGTTGTCGACTACTTAATAGATTGGGATTTTCGCAGGAAGCAACGTTGCGCGAGCAGGTAATTGTTGGTGGAGTAGTTGAGGACGTCTTCCGAGCTGGTCTTTTTAGGGGAGATTTAATTAGTCAAAGTACTCTAGGTAATAGATATGCTTGATCGCAATATAGAGTCAATGCGTCACAGCACTCAGCATGGCTTGCTTAAAATGGTTTCGTGGTTTTTGAGTGAGCATCCAATTAGGGCGATTGTTGCGGTTTTACTGTTCTTACTTTCAGGTGTCTCTGAGAGTTTTGGGATCATAATGGTATTGCCATTGCTTGAAACATTACTAAGCGACGGCGGGTTAGGACAAAGTTGGATATCATCGCTGGTCGCTACAATCTTTGAACTTTCGGGCTATGAGCCGAGCACAATAGGTGTGGTTATTTTGATGGTGTCTTTAATGGCGCTAAAATTTTCTTTCACCCTCTCTGCAACGATGATCATCGGTTTCTTTACAGCAGATATTAGTGCTCGTGTCAGAACTGGCTTGGTGGGAGCGTTGTTTTCTGCTCGCTGGGAGTTGTTCTCTCGTGAAAAGACATCTGACTTCGTTCAAGCAATTTCCAACGACGCTGGCAAAACTGCAGACTCCGGGCTGGCAATAAGTAACTTTTGTGCAAAGTCATTGCAGGTTCTTTTCTTGATAATTGCGACGTTTGCACTGGATTGGATGTTCGCATCTAGCGCCGTCATTGTCGGGGCAGTTATTTTATCGATTTCCGTTTGGCCTATCAGATTGGCTAAGAGGGCGGCAACTAGGCAAGTCTCAAATACCAGAGGGCTGGCTAAAACGATGATTGACGTTTTGTCAGTTATGCGTGTTGTAAAGGCCATGAGCCGAGAAAAGTATATTCTCCCAAGAGTTGAAGGTTTTATATTTCGACTGAAATCTAACCAGATTTGGGGAGTTTTCAGTAATGAGCTTTTAAGGTTGTTACCCGAGTTTCTAGCTGTTGTTGCACTCTCGATAAGTATTGCGTTTTTGGTGCCAACTGCGGCTTTGGACCCTAAGGTTTTTCTTTCTTTTTGTTTTTTGTTTGTCCGAATTCTGCAAAGTCTTACTCAAGTACAAGCTCTCTATAAGAATCTTCAAACGGGACAACCAGCGTTTTGGTTTGTCATGAATTTGTATAAGGCTACTTCGACTTATTCTGAAACTCCGTGTGGAGATGTAAATGTGCCGCAATGGCAGACAATAATCTTAGACAATGTTTCGTTTGGATATGACGAAACATATGTACTGAGAGAAGTTAATCTGACGATTAATAGAGGTGAATTTGTAACACTAGTTGGACAATCAGGTAGCGGAAAAACAACAGCAATAAATTTGCTCATCGGATTGTTGGAGCCCACAGTTGGTCGTGTAATGGTTGATGATATAGACCTAATTGCGTTGAACAGGGCTCAGTGGCGATCTCGAATAGGATATCTTCCTCAAGATTGCGTATTATATGCTGGGACTCTATTCGAAAATATTACACTGGGAGATCCGTCCATAACCGAAGAAGCTGTATGGGTCTCATTGCAGAGAGCCGGCGCTACTGAGTTTGTTAAAAAATTATCTCATGGGCTCGACCAGCAAGTCGGCGAAAAGGGTGATTTCTTCTCGGGAGGTCAGAGGCAGCGCTTGGCGTTGGCGCGAGCTTTGGTGGGGCAGCCTGAGATTTTGATTTTAGATGAAGCAACATCTGCACTTGATGAGGATAGTGAAAGAGAGATTTGCAGGCAGCTGCAAAACTTGAGTAAAGATCACGAATATCCAATTACGATCATAGCAATTAGTCACAGAAGTGCATTAGCGAAAGTTGCTGATCAGGTTTACACTGTTCGCGATGGCGAACTCATGACTTGCTCATTGAGCTGAATGTGGAATGTACTATGAGATTTATTGTCATTGGTTTCGGAAGCGATTGGCAAAAAGATGCTGTAGTGAGAGCCGTCGATGAAGCCGATGGAGAAATTGTTTGGTGGAATCTCGCAGAAAGTAAATGGAGACAAATTGTTCGATCTAAATGGCCCAACGCGTTCTTGGGCTCTGCAGCGGACATGGGCTCGTTTTCGGGATGTAAAAATGTTTCCTTAGACGAAGTGATAGAAGCGTCAAAAGGTTTGGAAGCCATTTTGTGGCCGAGCTTTTTTAAGGCGAATAACAAGTTTAAATTTCACCGTCTAGGGCATGATGCGCATTTTTGTTTCTACAGTCAGGTTGGTATTGCATTAAGTATATTGGAGACATACCGGCCAGATGTCATAATTTTTGGGAATGTTCCAACTGGATTTGTTCCCCAGGCGATTTATCACTTAGCGAAGAGGAAAGGAATACGAACTAAATTACTTAAAAGAATGCTTATACCCGACTTCGATGAGTGCAGTGTTCTTATCGAATCTATCGAGGATGGGGCAGTAAATATAAAAAATTTATATCAGTTTCATTTGAACAACAAGAATTTGGGGGAGCTTGAGCTGTTGCCTCCTGTCCAGAGGCATTTAGACCGAATGTGGAATGGAACGACTATGCAAGACCAGGTTCCTGTGTATTCCAAGTGGCTAAAATATAGTGATAATGGCAAAAGTAAACTCAATGCTCCAAGTGTAAAATTATTCCGATCTTTGATAAATTCAGTGGCATTTCGAGTGGGTTTGAAAAAACAGGGGTTAGGCGGTGCGGACTCACTTACTTCGGCCTTTCAGAGGCGCCGTTTGTATAGATCATATCAGAGTAAAGTCAGTCTATTCTCGACGGGGGAAAAGTATATTTTTGTCCCTTTGCATTATCAACCGGAAGCATCGACATCGCCAAATGGCGGAATATTCGCTCATCAAACAGCATTAATTGATATGCTGTCGAAGGCGGTTCCAGACGATTGGGTGATATATGTGAAAGAGCAGCCATCACAGTTATTGTATTACTATCCAAATGATATCTTTCGAACTGATAAGTTCTATAAGCAAATCACCGATTACCCGAACGTTAAGTTGCTATCTGTTTTGGAATATAGTCGTCCGGTCATTGAGAAAGCGGAAGCAGTTGCAACGGTTACTGGGACGGCGGGGTGGGAAGCCATCAATCTTGGGGTGCCTTGCTTATCGTTCGGTTCTCCTTGGTATCAATATTGTGATGGAGTCGTTCAAATTAGAAATAGAGATGATCTAATCAAGGCAATTTCTAACTTGAGCAGCTTTACACCGGATAGGAATAAGATTCTTATCTTTCTAAAATGCTTGCAAAAATACTGTATGCTCGGCGGCTATCGAAGTGACGCTAATTTTACTGGCGACGAGTATGATAGGAAGGTGCAGCAGTTACAGAGTATTATGTTGCGTGGTTGCATTGAGGAAGATGGCGTCTTAACGTGTTAGATTTAATGAAAAACTCATATAAAGGAAAAAAAGTTCTTATCATCCAGCAGAGAGATTGGGCAAAGCGAATAGGCCACCCATTAGCATGTCGCCTCAATCAGTACGGAGCTGACGTTGGATGCGTGGTTATTAAGTCATCTACTATGAAGTTTATTTCCAACCAAATGGACTTTAAATATTCGTTCATTAAGTATGCTGATCCCATTAAAGATATAGGGCCTGGTCACCTCAGTATTTCGGGGATATCGCTTGACGACGTTTGTAAGGGATTAGGTGTCGATACAGTATGGACATTGGTTCAGTCTTCTAGAAATCACGTAAAAAATTATAAAGAAAAATTTTATTACAGCTACAGGCAGGGGATGACGGACGAGTGGCTTGAGGCTTTTATTAAAGCTACGTACAAACATGTTTGCGAAGTTGTTGACCACTTTAATCCAGACATTATTTTCATGCCTAATTTTGCCGCTCTCCAACAGATTATGTTCTCTCTGATTGCGAGGCAGAGAGGTATAAAGCTTTGTGGTGTGGTTGACAGTAAAGTTCCAGGAGTTTTTCTTTTTACAGAGAGTCATTTGGCGCAAAATACAAAGTTTTTGTCAGTCGCGGAAAGCCTAAAAAAGGGAAATTCACAGTCGGGAAACTACAAAAAGGCATTGGATTTCGTCGATGCACAAAAAAAGAAACTAGCCCCGCCAAATAATATTGATATAGCAAGCATTGTAACTAAGAATACAGGGTATCTCGACCTTCTTAGAGGGGGTGTGAATGTTGCAATTAATTCATGCTTTTTCTTTGTCGATTTGTATTTAAATAAAGTAATAAATTATAAAAATAAGGTAAGTATTGACTATCGACCGCCAAATATTCTTTTGAGAGATGAAGTGTCGGCGTGGTTGAACCGTTATAGTGCGGAGCGACGGAGGTATACGGCGTTAAGTGAAGTGAAATCCTACGCATACTTTCCATTACAAGTGCAGCCCGAAGCGACTATTGACGTCCACGCTACTCGGTTTAACAATCAGTTGGAGACGGCGCGGCAGGTTGCTATGTCGATGCCTGGTGATATGACCTTGGTTGTGAAAGATCACCCGAATATGTCCATGCGTCGGTCTCGTAGCTATTTAGACAAAATTCAACGCCTCCCAAATGTGAAGCTAGTAGATTTTCGTATTTCAACGATAGACGTTGTTCGTAACGCTCAATTAGTAATTAGTCCGTCAAGTACGACCATGTTTGAGGCAGCTTATCTCGGAGTTCCAGCTATCCAGTTGGGGGAGCTTGGTACTGCTCGTGCCTATCCTAATATTTGGTACCAACCAGTGTTGCATGAATTGCCATCTACAATTAAGCAGGTTCTTTCCGAATGGAAAATGCTTGATTCGGAAAAGTATCTTCATGATCTTACGTGTTGTGTCGCCGCAGCTTATGATACTGGTTTTGAGGCAAATTACTCTAAAGTATGGAGTGGGGACACTTCATCGGATCTTGAGCTAATCTTGACAGCGTTCTTGCGAGAAGGCCTGATCAAATAGCATAACGAGACATAGTCGTTGCCGCTAGAGAAGGGACCTAATGATAGATTTGGAAGTAGTGGTGGTTGCCGGCGGGAGGGGGACCCGTTTAAAACCAATCCTTGGCGACACGCCCAAAGTTCTTGCGGAATTTGGTGGAAAGTCGAATCTTAGTAGAATTGTTGAATTGGTAAACCGTCATGGCGGCACCAAAGTGACGGTTCTTGCGGGGGTTGGTGCTTCCAAAGTTGCACAAGAAATAGATAGGTTAAAAATTCTAATGCCACACGTTCGGATCGAGCTGCTTATTGAAGAGCAGGAGCTCGGGACAGCTGGTTGTTTTAATGTGTTAAAAGGTAGGCGTGATCACTCTTCATCACTTCTAGTGATATATGGTGATATTCTGTGTGATTTTAGCATTCCACATTTTCTCCATGCGCATGAGAAATCAGAATGTTTAGCCAGTGTCTTCGTTCAGCCAAATAATCACCTATTTGACTCTGACTTAGTTGAATTATCTTCTTCTGGGAAGATAAAGAGAATCCATAAGAAGCCTCATTCTGTGTCAATTAGCGGAACTTTATCTTTGACCAACGCTGCGGTTTATCTAATTAAGGTCGAAGCGCTTGATCGACTTAATCCTGGTTGCAGTGACTGGTTTCATGACGTTTTCCCGCGATTAATAGCGGATGGATACGGGGTATATGGGTACGATAGTTCTGAGTATTTGCACGATTATGGAACTGAAGAGAGATATGCAAAGGCATTAATTGATATTGAGCGGGATATCGTTGGTAAACGTAATAAAGGTGTGATCAGAAATTCTCTATTTTTGATCGAACGTTTAGTCCGGACAAGTAATATTGATCAGAGAAACACTCTAATAGATCTTTTAAAAATAGCAAACGAATATCGAATCCCAATAGTTCTAATGACTGAAGGTAGATTGGAGCCTTGGATACATTGGTGTTGGGAAAATAACGTTTATTTCGATCATGCCAAGCAAGGATCTAGTTTTAGGGACATAAAATTAAATTTCGTGGAGAATAATAACTTAGTCGTATCCAGTGAATTCAATGTTTGCAATAGCGAAAACATGAAGACGGCGTTAACAGTATTAAAAGAAAATTCACAATGATAATATCTAGGGCTCCTTTTAGAGTAAGCCTTCTTGGAGGTGGAAGTGATGTGGCGTGGTACTATAAAGAGTATGGCGGTGCAGTTCTCAGTTCATCTATACAAAAATACATGTATGTTATTATACATGAGTATTTTGGAGGAAAAAGATTTCGATTGAAGTATTCTGAATTGGAAGATGTTGATAGCGTAGAAGAAGTACGGCATCCTCTGATTCGAGCATGTCTTAAAGAATATGCTCCTAACGGTAAGCTGGAAATTGCATCTATTGCCGATGTACCCGCAGGAACAGGGCTGGGGTCTTCAAGTAGTTTTACTGTAGCGCTTTTACACGCACTTAGTACCTACAAAGGGACGATGAAGAGCAGATTGTCCCTTGCCGGTGAGGCTTGTCGAATTGAAATTGACGTTCTTGGCGCGCCGATTGGTAAGCAGGATCAGTATGCCGCTGCATGCGGTGGATTGAATGTTATTCGGTTCAATTCTGACGAAAGTGTGTCAGTGGAACCTGTTAGTATCTCTAGCCAGACCACGGAGACCCTTGAGCGGCGTCTTCGGCTATACTACCTTGGTCAAACTAGAGATGCGAATGTTATTCTCGCCGAGCAAAACGCCGAAACAGCCCGAAGCAATAAGGTTTCAATTCTCGGAGAGATGGTTGCTGGAGTAGATGCTCTAAAACGTGAGCTTGAGAGGGGAAATGCTGACGTTGTCGGAGAGGTACTTCATGAGGCGTGGATGAAGAAAAAATCGCTGGTGAATGGAATATCAAGCTCTAATATTGACGACGTCTATAGTAGAGCGATGTCTTTTGGAGCAACTGGTGGAAAAGTACTTGGTGCAGGGGGAGGTGGATTTTTTCTTTTGGATCATGAAAATCATGACTTTCTTGAAGAAAAACTGAAGATGTCTTCTTTACCTTTTAGAATAGATAAATCTGGGGCGTGTATTATGCCCATGTTTTAGAAATAGTAAGACGAATAGGTGTTGTTGTGGCTATTATAAATACAAGTGAATGGTTTTCAGAACTTAAGTCAGGCATAGATCAGACAAAGATTAAAGTCGATGGTGAGTATGCAGATTGGGATAAGGCGCAGAATAAGTTTACGGACTTGATCAACCAAACTCGAAGTGGCTACGGAACTGTGTGGTGGGTTGGTAATGGTGGAAGTAACTCAATTTGTTCTCATCTAGCTCAGGATGTTCTCGGTAAACTACGTATGGCATCGTTCGCTATAAACGATCCATCTTTACTTACTTGTATGGCTAATGATTTTGGGTACGAAAATGTTTACAGTCGTCCGTTGAGTTTTGTGGCCAAGAAAAACGACTTACTTATTGCAATTTCGAGTTCAGGAAATTCTCAAAATATCGTTTCTGCTATCGAGATATCAAGGTCCATTGGAATACCTATCGTGACATTATCTGGTTTTAACCCTGAAAATAGAATTGAGTTGCTCGATAGTGACCTTTCTTTTTATTTCCCGAGCTCTCATTACGGTCCTGTGGAGGTTGGGCATATGGCGCTACTTCATGCTCTAATCGAAGTTCAGTACTTTAGAGAGGTTGAGTGAATTGGTCTTAGTCTTATTAACTAAGAGTTTTTAATTCGATAAAGTAAAGCTTTTACTGCGTTGATCAATATGCTTGGCCTGCTTGATAAAATCTCAATTAGGCCGAGCATTCTAGTATGGAATGATCTTCCCCCCATTAGTCTGAAAAGCCCAGCTTCAGCCGTGAGGTGAAGCTTGGTGCTTGCACTCATCTGCTTTTGATGTTTTAGAAGAAAAAGGTATTTTCCACTGACTTGAAATTTGTGAAATGTATATGCTCCTGAAGCTTGGTCATTTGGGTGTACGCGATAAAGAATGAGCTCCTTTTCTTGTATTTTTACATTCATCTTCTCGGTCAGCGTGCGAATAAATAAGTCTTTGTCTTCTGACCCTAGCAAACTTTCATCAAAACCGCCCAAAGTGTCAAAAGATGATTTCTTGATTATGATGTTTGACCCGACTATCCCATGATTTTTCCTGTAATGGTCTAGCTCAGCAAATCTCGCGGGGATATGCTTCCCTGCCCATTGTTGTTGCCCACTAAAACATCGAAACCAGGTTACTAGTAGGTCGACATTGCAGGCCTGCAATAATTTGTTAGAGTGATGCAAGTAAGATTCGAGAAAAATATCATCGTCGTCTAGAAAAACGAGGTATTGACCCTTTGCGTCCTTGGCGCCGGCGTTCCGTGCACCTGATGGCCCGATGTCTTCTGTGCGTACAAATCTGATGAGCAAGTTAGTGGCGAGGAGGGGGGCGTATTCTTCCCACAGAGTCTTTATTGAAGGGGAAGATCCATCGTCAACTATGATGACCTCAACTGGCAGGAATTGTTGATTTGATATCGATCCAATAGCTTCAATTAAATAATGGAAGCGGTTGTGGCTAATGATAATTATAGAAAATGATATATCATTCATGGCATTTTATTATTTTAGTTAGTTCGAATTGTATCGTCTCGACTGTTTCTTCAACTGACGAGATGGTCGTGTCGATTTTTATTTTTTTAAACGCTTTATAGTTCTCAAAAACAGAGTTCCATTTTTCCTGATCCTTCTGAATTTCGAGAATGCTCCTTTCAGGCTTTCTAGAGTGTATTATATCTGGGGCGCCGTATAGAAATACGATTAAATCAGCGTTTGGTATGATTTTATCGTAAATTTTAAAGATCCATGAATTTTTTCTAGTGAATGCCCATCCAGGCACTCTGTCAAGCAGTATTATGCCGGTTCGTGGCAGTAGAAGTCGACGAATTGTGTATTCGATCGGTAGTAGTAAATATTTTGAAAATCTATCTGACCCGGCATTTTTGTTGAAAAAATATTTAAAATAAGGGATTTTAAAATTTTTAAGTCCATAATAACTATAAATTATATTATTGTCGGGTGATTGTGTTATTTTTTTCAATGTTGTTGTTTTTCCGGATCCGTCAGTGCCTATTGCAATGACAATAGTTCTGGTGTTTTCTTTTTTATAATTTATCATTATTCTCTCGAAAAATGTTAATAACTAAAGAAAGTATATTGCTATACTTTTGTTTTCTGTGTGTATTCAGTCGGCGTTGTGAAATGTCTTGCGATGCTTCTAGCTCGCACCGGCAAACTGCATAAGTAAGTATGTTTTTTAATGTGTAATTGTATTCGTTCTTAAGTGATACGAATTTGTGTGATTGAGTAAGTATGTCAGACCATTTTTTGGTTTCAGTATTTTTTAGATGGTCTGTAACCTCAAAATGCATTGGGTCGTACTTCGTCCAAAACATTCTGCGATAATTGCCCCAGTCAATTATTTTTATTGAGGGTGGGGCCCCGAATAGTAAGATATTTCCCCTGTGTAAGTCTCCGTGTGTACTGCTAAGGGGGGATCCCCTCAGAAGGGTGTATGCGGTGTCTAGGCCTGGATGGTTGGGGAAGGTGCTTGTTAGAGATGTTAAGCGAAATTGTGGTTTAGTTTCTGTCCAGGTTTGTCTTTTTTCTAATTCTATGAGAATTCCAAGATCTCCGTGGGGAGGGAGCTCATAGGGAGAGCCTAAAGGCGTTACCTTGTAGATATTTCCTGGGCCGTATTTTGTTGGTGTTAGGTATTTTGACCAGAAAGTGTCGGTAGCGACTTTCTTCTCACTAACTCGCTCTAGGCGCAACGCTTTACGAGCCTTTCCGGTGGGGGCCAGCTTAACGAATTGATTTTTATTGGCAAATGCGATGCAACTGCTACCTGGTAGATACTTCAATTTTTTGATCCGGCAACGTTCAAGAAGTACTGGCGAACTATTTGAGCAGCAACTTCGTCGGAGTTTATGAATGAAGTGTCTATGCTGTGATAGCGGTTGTCGAGCGTTTGTGCGTATTTTTCATGCAGCTCGGACAGAGAGGTTTCGCAATACTTTCCTTTCGGTTTTCTTGATACAGCGACTTTCGGCAAAGCTGTCAGAAAATAGCAGTAATCGCCATGGCGCTTTCCAATGAATTCTCCGAGTTTTCTTGCGACATACCCACTTATGTTCTTCCTGTTTTCGTATTTTATGCAGATGTCGTAAGCGGGGCGGTCGTATATGACGATAGCGCCGCCGAGTTTGTAAAGTTTTCCTATTAGGATACGGAGTGCAATCTCGGTAGTGGAAGACAGGGGCCATAATTGGCTCATGGGTCTTGATAGAATGCGGTTGGAGCGTAGTAGGTTGATCTTTGTGTTGATTGTGCCCCATTCTTTTCGACCCAGATAAATATACTTAGTTGGTGCGACTGGAGAAAAGAGCTCGCAAGCTTTCTTGGCAACGGTAGATTTTCCAGTTCCGTCATGACCAGCTATAATTATTTCAGCCGGCTTACGTGTCTTGTTTCTGGAAAACCCAAATCCAGTCGCTATTTTTTCAATGAGCCGGGGGCGAAATCTATTGAAGTTTGCTTCTTTTATATAATTGTCACTACTATTCTCTTTATTAAGTGTAGTTTTGACTTTATTTGCTGTGGATGCGAAAAAATGATCTGGGTTCGACTTGGAGTGATGTAAAAAGTCTTCTGTGCTGCAAGAAAAATATGTTTCTATCACTTGTTCCAAAATGGAATTGTGAGTGGGATTATTTTGGAGTTGGGTGATGATTCGTTCCAGTATGGGATCATTATACTTCCCTTGGACTGAGATTATCAGTAAACGGGATGCGTAGAATAGATCATCATTTAAGCGCTTCATCCCGTCTTGGAGTATGTGGGACTTAAACATCAATTTTTCGAACGGGAAGCGGTATTCTTTATGCAGTTTAGAGCCGAAGCGACACGCAAAGTGGGCATGAACTGTCGTGTATTTGCGGCTATGATAGTCAAAAGTCCGATAAACAAGTATTTCTCTGCCAACAGTGGCAATGCTTCGCGCGTCTAGGACAAATCCGTGAATTTGAAGTGCTTCTGTGACAGCTGTAGCCTGCTGTTTCGAGAAAACAACGTCAATGTCTCCGATCCCTTGGGTTTGAGCAGAGAAGTTTTCAAGGCTTTTCCAAATTGAGTAATCAATTTGGTTCGCATCTAAGTAGTTGAAAAGATCTGATAATACTGTAAGCGGAATCACAGGCATGATGTTTTGTTGCCCAACGCAGTTTCGTCCAAAGTTATCTAGTAGACCTTCTTCAATAGCACCTTGATTTGTCTATTTAAAGTAAAGCGTCTCTAGTATGTACATTCTTTGGTGAGCTATCGGACAAAATGGCGGAGAGGGTGGGACTCTCGAAATATATGATACTCCACTCTCAACACATTGAAGATAAATAAAAACAAAAGGTTAGCTTGTCAAGCGGTGTGACACAGGAGTGTGACACATTGAGCAGACAGAGCCATATGTATCGGCGTGGAGCAGTATACTACTTCCGAATGCGGGTTCCCTCCGATCTGAAAACCAAAATTAGTCAATCAGAGCTTAGATTTAGCCTCCGAACTCGCAACTTTTCGCTTGCAAAAGTTGCAGCTCTTGGGCTGCATACTCGTGCGTATGCGTTATTCCATCGGATAAGAGGATGCCCGAGTATGAACGACCGGCAGATTGTCGAAATGATCCGCACTTTCTTTAAAAATGAGTGTGGGGAGGATTTCTTTTGGCGTCAGATTTCCGACATACCGGATATGCATCGCGAAGAAGCAAAAGAGATTCTAGCTGAACGGATCAAAAACCGTGATGCGGTCGAATCGGAAATTGCTGACAACCTTCAGAATGGTGGTTTCAGTGCAGTTGAAGGGGACATTTGGAAGGCGCTATTGCTGAACGATCGTCTTGACCTCAACGACCAAGGAAATGCTGTTTACCGAAAATTGGGCCACGGTTTTTTGCGTGCAAAACGTGAAGCTAATCGCCTTGCAGCGGATGCAGATAAAGGGCGTTTCCAGATGGACATCCAAGACCCGTTGTTTTCCGATAGCTCAACAGATCAACTGGTGCGACTTTTCCAGCTTAGCACGGGGATTCTTCCCGACGAAGACGACGATCAGGATTGCCCAGCATCAGAGGTCACACCTGTTGTTGAAACGCCAAAAGCCACAACCTTGCCAAGTTCGAGCAACCAGTTGCGCCTAACACAAGTTTTTGAGAAATGGCGTCGCTTTAGAGCCCCGACGGAGAGAACGGCGGCAGATTTCGGAACGCACGTTAAGCGCTTTTGTGATCTCATAGGTGATTTGCCCGTTGACGAAATTACGACGAGTCATATTCGGGATTTTAGGGACGAGGTTGAAAAGATTCCGGCGAGAATGACCCAAGCACAAAGGGCAATGGATACCAAAGCGCTGATTATGTCACTGGAAGGCAGAGATGACATTCCTCGTCTGAGGCCTCAAACGGTGAAGGACAAGGCTCTTGCTGCAATCGCTGCAATTCTGGGCTTTGCTTGTCAGGAAGGTATGGTTGATCGCAATGTTGCTAACGGTGTAGCAGTTAGAAAAGCCAAAGAAGATGAGGATGAGCAGGAAGTGCTTTTCTTCTCGCCGGAACAGGTGGAAAAAATAATCAGATCTCCAGTGTTTTCGGAGGGGGAAAGGCCTCTTGGAGGGGCATCAGAAGCAGGGTTTTGGGTGCCTTTGATAGCCTTGTTCTCTGGCGCTCGACTGACCGAGGTGTGTGGTCTCGAACTTGAGGACATCGGGCGGGAAAAAGATGTGGATTTCTTCTTTATTCGTCCTAACTCAACCCGAAAGCTAAAAACGAAATCCTCGCGTCGTAAAATCCCGGTGCATTCAAAGCTGATTGAATGGGGGTTCCTCGACTATGTTGAGCATCAGCGCAAAACAAATCAAAACAGGGTTTTCGATCAGGTCAATGCAAAAGGGCATACAATCAGTTCGGCTTGGTCTGCGTGGTGGGGAAGGTATATTCGAAAAGTTGTTGGGATCGAGGACAGTAGGATCAAATTTCATTCTTTCCGGCACACTGCTCGACGGGAATTGCTGGACAAAGAAGTCAACGAATTGTTGGTTGATGCCATTATGGGGCACTCAAGCGGTAAGGTATCGGAGCGATATGGTCGAGATGCAGATGGACTAACTTACTCAATGGATAGGCTAAAGACAGCTATCGAAAACCTAAGTTATGAAAATGTGGATTTTTCTGAGTTGAAGAAAAATGAATATCAAGTTTCACGGTTCAAATAGTCAGATTTGGCAGCCCCCCCTTTGTCGCAGTGCGGTGTTGGAAGATTTTGATTCTAACCGATTGCAATCTGAAGTCCATCGAAGATAGTGTATGGATAATAGGTTGCGATTATTTGTATTTTTTCTCTTTAAGTTAGAACAATTGTCTTGGGGGACAGGAATGACGAATCAATTTATTCTTCAATCTACCGTTGATCGCCGAAATAGGTGGCTAGACCATATCGTTCAGATAAGTGGTCACTTCGGTAATGATGCAACCCGTATTGAACTTGAGCTTAGGCAGGAGGCTGCCAGAGATGGATGTGTGGCGGTGGAGGATCATTTACGTTTAGCCGGTGCGATACCGGAGTATTATGGACACGATAGCAGTGAGGAAAAACTGTATTCCAAATACACGGATGCGCTTCTGTCTGAGGCGTTCAGTTTCATTGGACTGAATAGCGCGGTTTTGGCTGAGCGCGCCGATGCAGCTGACGTTGAAGCGGCAAACAAGGACTACGCTCTTGTCGCAGATGCAAAAGCATTTCGGTTAAGTCGTACTGCTAAAAATCAAAAAGATTTCAAGGTCGAAGCTATGCATTCTTGGAAGCGCGGCGCGCCGTTTGCCATAGTAGTATGTCCGATCTATCAACTTCCAACCCGTCAGAGCCAGATATATCAGCAAGCAATATCACGCACTGTATGTATATTTACATATTCACATCTCTCTGTATTGGTGCGATTAGCGCAAGCGACATCGCAGACGACTGCAATGGATGTCCTGCACAGGATACTGCTTTCTACTGAGGTCTTAAATCCTGGCAAAGAGGCAGCACCTTATTGGTATCGAGTAAATAGGACTATGCTTGATGCTCACCCTTCAATTTCTAAACTCTGGCAGGAAGAAAAAATTGCGAACTTGGAGGCTATTCAGGCGGCCAAGGACGAGGCATTGAATGCCCTCGCCTTAGAACGCCGACGTGTTTTGCGAATGAGTCATCAGGAGGCTATTCAAGCACTTCTGTATGATAAGAATCTTGACGGTCGTAGCTCTATAATTCAGAGAGTTTCTGATAGTGGAATTTTGGAGATTTCATAAGTCAAGGGTGGGTTGCCTAAACCGGGTTTGTGCGGTCTTAAAATACTCTTCGGAACGCTCAAACATTAGATAGTTCCTGCCTAGGTGTTTTGCTGCAAAACCAGTTGTTCCGCTTCCAGCGAAAGGGTCAAGAACGAGCTGCCCTTTTTTAGTTGTGAGCTCAATAAGAGCTTCCATCAGTTCTTGCGGTTTTTGAGTAGGATGTAAGCCTCCTTCGAGCGGCTTATATCCTGCTTTGATAATATTGCGGGCATTTGGGGAATAATTTTCGAAAGCGGCTTGGTTATATGCGCCGACTTCGTTTTTAAGCACGTTGTCAGCTATCGTTGAACCGATCTTGTATGGCTTTGTAAACCATAGGATTGGCTCAAAAGATGGTCTTAAGTTGCCAACGCGCCATCCACTCCATTCCTCTGCTGCTTTGTGGTTTCCACGGCGTTCATAAACAACGCTAAGTCGCTGTGCTCTATGCACTGCCCGTTCCCGTTCCCATGCCAGCATATCTTTGAACGAGAAGCCGGTATCTTCCAGTGCAGTGATACAGCGGTGTGCATAACGGCGACCTGCAAATATGATAGCAGATCCTCCGGGTTTAAGGACGCGCAGCCATTCTGAGGCCCAAGTCAAGCACCAATCGTGATACTGCTTAGGGATTTGTCTATCTGCTTCAGACCATCCATTGATAGGTTTTCCGCGCGACTTGAAAACTTTACCTGCTTTTGACTGGGCTGGACTAGAGCCAAGGTAAGCTGAGTTTGCATTGTCGTGCAAAACATCCCAATCATCCACCCCGATACCATATGGAATATCACTAAGGATGAGGTGCGCTGTATTATCTGGAACACGTTTTAAGCCCTCAATGCAATCCTCGTTGAAAAATTGGTCATTCCAATTATCGACTTCGGTTGCCGGGGAGTTAATGTCTGAACAGCAGTTAGCGACGGTTTTCATTTTTGCCTTACAATGTTCGATTTATGCTCTTTTAGAGGCGTTCTTCGAGTAGAGAACGGAGATATTCGGCTATAGTTATGCCTTCGTTCGCTACGTGGATTTTCAGTTTTCGATGGACTGATTTTGTAAGATCGAGAGTAATCCGGACAGTTTCACGATTGCCATTTTGTGACTGCTCTGGTGTAAGCACATCGAATGCGTTTTCGAGAGGTTCTACGTTTTTGTGATCAACATGGCCAAAGGCCTCTTTATCACTGGGAGAATTTGCTAACTTCGAATTCATGTGGATACAGTGTTCTGCTGAGAGCCAACGTGGGGCTATTTTCCCGACCAACATAACAGGCTTTTTACATTTGTGAATCCAATTTGCAGTAATTGCTGCAATCCGGGCTCACTTTTGAAAGTTTGAAATCGTGATTGATGAATTTGAAATATAGGCAGTATGCCCATATATCATTGATATTATTAGATGTTGAGGTGATAGAATGAAGTGCCAAACGGATTGGAAGCGGGAACGGGAAAAGCGGGAAGGGATTTATCAGTCTCTGGTGCAAGAAGCACAGCCAAGCCAGCACCTGTTCAGTGCAAAGGGCTTTGTGAGGGAGCAGACCAAGGCCAATCGTCGGGCTCTAGCTCAATTTTTAAAGCTTCCAGACGAAACGGCCCTCTGGCCTGCAATGGATACACCTTCTTTTCTGACGCCGGGTGTAATCTGGCGCCTTTGCCTTTGGGGGTGGAACCCATACCAAGAACGAGCGCCAAAGCGCAGCCGATCAGGTTAGTCCAATCCGAACATTCTGCGATCTGCCGGGGTATTGAGAGCATCGCGCAAAAGCTTGCGTGCTATGTCCCTGTTTATTCCCGGCCCCATCAGCGCCCATTCCATCACATTCGCCAGCGTAGCCCGGCGCTTTGCGTTCACTCGGTCCTGTGCTTGTCGCGCTTGAGCTGCTTTCCGCTGTTCTCTGGCTCTTGCCTGTCTCCGATCTCTGTCTGATATTGACGATGACATTTTCACCTCCTTGATTGCTTTCAAAGGATGTGGTGGCGTTATCAATTTGTTTCCATTGGAAAATTCCCCGGTTCAATCCCATTTCTTCCGTCGTAAGGGCGCAACTTAGCAATCTGACGATTGCAAGGGGGGAGGAATGGCAATTTTCTATTTGGCAGTGCAGTCAGTAAGACGAGGGGAAGGGCGCAGTGCAGTCGCAGCAGCGGCATACCGAGCTGGGGAAAAACTTGATGATGAGCGCACGGGGGAGACGTTCAACTATACGCGCAGGCGTGGCGTTGTGGCCTCTGAGGTGATCGGCTGGCAAGGCGACAGGTCCAGTTTATGGAATGCAGCAGAAGCCGCAGAAAACAGAAAAAATTCTGTTGTTGCTCGCGAAATTGTCATTGCCTTGCCCTGTGAACTTGATGACGTTCGTCGTGCTGAGCTTGTTAAGAGTTTCGCTCATTGGCTTCACTCGCGTCACGGTGTTGCAATAGATTACGCAATTCATTCCCCCGACAAAGATGGAGACCAAAGAAATCACCACGCGCATTTGATGGTGACGACCAGAAAAATTGAGGGCGGTCGTATGGGAGCGAAGACGAGGGAACTCGACCAGAAACAGCATTCCCGCAAGCATATTGAGGCGTGGCGGAGCGAGTGGGCAGCTATATGCAACAGAGCGTTGGCATTGGGTGGGGCTGATACGGCTTTGGATCATCGTTCATATTTGCGACAGGCCGAGCCGTTCGGTGCCGTTCCATTGGAGCCTCAAAAACATTTGGGGCCTTCGGAAACGCGCCTGAACAGGAAAGGAAGAATGACAGCGAAGGCAAAGCAAAATGCTTGGGCGAGGGCGGTCAACAAAGGTTTACATCAGACCGGCCGGCTCTTTGGAAGGGGGCTGGTCAGAGGGATGAACGCAATGATTGACGCGGCAGGAAAAGAGAATTTACGAGAAAGATGATTTGGTTTTCTCGTAAATGAACCTATATAAAAGTTGTGGAGAAATTGCGTTTTTTACCGCCGTATAGGCGGCTTTGAATTAGGTTGTAGCTGTGTGAGTGATTTCTTCCAATGGAAAGCCAAAGCCCGCCATTACGGCGGGCTTTTGGGTTTTGGCTTTGATTTTTTGGGTATCAGTTCGCAACAAACTTTCCGCCAATCTCCGAAACCAATTTTCTCTTGAGCAGGGCTATCTTTGCTTCTCGGAAGGCGCGACGGTTATCTGATCCAATGCATTCGGTAAACGCCGTTTGCCAATCCTCTTCTGTTAAACCTGATACAGATGCCTCGCTTAAAACCTCAAGGGCAATCGCCTGATTCCGTCCTTTGGGTCCGTTGTTTTTGCCTTTTGCTTGAGGAGAAATTTTGTCGAAGAGCGCAACAGGCACCTCGATTGGTTCTCCGTCCTCGTCTATCCCGAGTTCTACCAGATCATAATGGCCCGAAATGACAAGCCCATCAGCTGCGTCTTTTTGCTTTTCGATGACGGCTTCAAACCCTTTTCCGTCAGTCGGAGTGACGTGGATGATGGTATCAGCTGCGCCCGGTAAAACTGTGCTTCCTCTTGCGGATCCCTGTTTCGCTTCGTGATGGACGAGGCAAACAGAACACCCCAGTTCCCGCTGAATGATTTGGCACGCTGAAACCAGTTGTGCCATTTCGTCGGCTCTGTTTTCGTCCCCGGCAAAGCATCTGGAAAGTGTGTCTATGAATACGAGACCGATATCCTGACCGGCCAGCTTGTGAACGATAGCGAGGACAAAGTCTTCAAGGTCACCGTCGTGCAGAAGAGAAACCGGGCAATCCAGATACAGAACATCCCCCTCTGAATCTTCCGGAATATTCCTATATACCCGATGGGCTTCAACGCGGTTGCTGGCTCCTGCTGCACCCTCGGCGGCAACATAAACAATCTTGGCTTTGTTCGTTCGTCGTCCAAGAATCTCATACCCGTTTGCAATGCTCTGTGTCAGGGCAAGGGCAATATGGCTTTTCCCCGCACCCGGTGCTCCATACATCAGAATGAGGGAATTGGTAGGGATGAGGTGCTTAACAAGCCATTGCGGGCCGGGAAGGCTTATGAGTTCTTTTTCTGTGCGAAGTTTGAAGCGTGGCTCGAAATCTGCTTCAAAGGCAGCGGATTTATCGATTTTTCCAATGGAAATGTAAGACATAATTTAAATATCCTTATAAAAAATTGTCAGCGAAATTGCTGACTTTTCGGATATTCGTTCAAAAAAATTTCAGTCAACAGACCGCTTCATTTTTTTTCAACAGGAAGACGGACGGACGGTTTTCTATACAAAACCGTCCGTCCGTCTTCCATTGATGACATTGCTGAAAATGCCACCCTGAAAATAGAAAAAAGGGGATTGGATGTGCTGGCGACTGTGACGCAATCGTGATACACAAGATTTTTAAACCAGCCGCTTGCAGTGCTAGCCAAAAATCTTTGTTTTTCAGTGCTTTATCTGGAAAATGGCGGAGAGGGTGGGATTCGAACCCACGGTACTATTGCTAGTACAACGGTTTTCGAGACCGCCCCGTTCGACCACTCCGGCACCTCTCCGCATGTGTGGTCTTGGCGTTCGAGGCGGTGTTTAACGGTCCTCGCGCCATATTGCAAGAGGGAAATCGCAAAATCGGTGACTCTTTTATGCATTTCTCACTGGCGGCGGGGTCGGGCCTCGCGGCGGGTTTGTTTGCGCGGTTGAATGATCTTCTTTCGATTGTCGCCAGTCGATTGTGATTGTTGATTTCACTGGCGGTTTGATTTGTCGTTTTGGCGCGTTCGGGATGCTGGGCACGGCCATGCAGCCGGCGCAGGGCGGATGCCCGCTTGGCGGGGGCGCAATCACCGGGGAATATGCGGGTTTGCGTCGCTTTGCGGTTGACTCAATTGTTGACTCTGGCGGTCAAAAGGGGTAATTCACCCGTTCTTCGCAGCGGTTCGGTATCTGTTAGCAGCGGCACCGAGCTGCGCGTTTGTGTTTCCAGAATGTTTTTCAGGAACTTTTAGATGTACGCAATCATCAAAACTGGCGGCAAACAGTATAAAGTTGCTGCCAACGACGTTATCAAAGTCGAAAAGATCGCTGCCCAGGCTGGTGAAACCGTGAAACTTGAAGAAGTTCTCATGGTTGCTGGCGACGGTGCGCCGAAAGTTGGTGCTCCGTTGGTTGCAGGTGCTTCTGTCACTGCAGAAGTTCTCGAGCAGGCCAAGGGCGACAAGGTGATCGTTTTCAAGAAAAAGCGCCGGCATAACTACCGTCGTAAAAATGGTCATCGCCAGAACCTGACTGTTCTGCGCATCAAGGACATCAACGCCTGATTTTTCAGGTTGAGATGCAGTTTTAGGAGAGTTTCATGGCTCATAAGAAAGCTGGTGGTAGTTCGCGCAACGGTCGTGACTCCGAAGGTCGCCGTCTCGGCGTTAAAAAATTCGGTGGTCAGGCAGTTGTCGCAGGCAACATTCTCGTTCGTCAGCGTGGCACCAAGTTCCATGCCGGTGACAATGTTGGCCTCGCCAAAGACCACACCCTGTTTGCGACTGTGAACGGTTCCGTTCAGTTCAAGTCGGGCTTCAAGGGTCGTACCTACGTAACCGTCGTTCCGGCAGAGGCGTAAGCCTCCCGTCGGCTGCGCGATACGTAGCAAGATTTTCGAGGGAGGAATGAGCAATCATTCCTCCCTTGTTGTATGTGATATAGAAGAATTCCCGAACCCGTTGATGCGCTGTTTGTGGCGCGCCGGGCTCATAATGAAAAATGGGCATCGCCCGAAGGACCGGTTATGAAGTTTCTTGATGAAGCCAAGATTTATGTGCGTAGTGGCCGCGGCGGTGCCGGTTCGGTCAGCTTCCGCCGTGAAAAATTTATCGAGTATGGCGGGCCGGACGGTGGTGATGGCGGCCGTGGCGGTGACATCGTTCTCGAAGCGGTCGAAAACCTCAATACCCTGATCGATTTCCGTTATCAGCAGCACTTCAAGGCCGAAGTCGGCATGCACGGCATGGGCCGTCAGCGTACCGGCCGTTCGGGCAAATCCATCACGATCAAGGTCCCGGTCGGGACCCAGGTTCTCGCCGAAGACCGCGAAACCCTGATCGTCGATATGATCGAACCGGGTCAGACCTATATGCTGTGCCGCGGCGGTGATGGCGGTCGTGGTAACACGCATTTCAAATCCTCCACCAACCAGGCCCCGCGCCGCGCCGAAGAAGGCTGGCCGGCCGAGGAAATGTGGGTTTGGCTGCGCCTGAAACTGATCGCCGATGCCGGTCTGGTCGGTCTGCCAAACGCTGGCAAGTCGACTTTCCTTGCGGCCTCGTCGCATGCGCGTCCGAAAATCGCCGATTATCCCTTCACCACCCTGCATCCGCAGCTTGGTGTTGTGAATATCGATGACCGCGAATTCGTCTTGGCCGATATTCCCGGCCTGATCGAAGGCGCGTCCGAGGGCAAAGGCATCGGAACCCGCTTCCTGGGCCATATCGAACGCTGCGAAGTCCTTGTGCATCTGATCGATTGCGCCGAGGAAGACCCGGTTGCGACCTATCGCACCGTGCGCGAGGAACTTGAAAGCTACGCCGACGTGCTGATCGACAAGCCGGAAATCGTCGTGCTGTCCAAGGCCGATCAGCTTCTGCCGGAAATGGTCGAGGAACAGCGTGAAATCCTTGAAAAAGGCATCGGCAAAAAGGTCCATGTCGTTTCTGGCGTGACCCAGCAGGGGATCAAGGATATCCACCGTCAGGTCCGCGCCTATATCGATAGCGAACGTGAACGTCGCGCCATGGAAGGTCGCGAGGATAAGGGATTCCAGCCGTGAGCCTTCAGCACGCTTCTCTGAGTGATGCAAAACGCCTGATCATCAAGGTCGGCTCGGCCCTTCTGGTCGATGAAAATACCGGCAAGCTGCGCCGTGCATGGCTCGAAGCACTTGCCGATGATATCGCCCACCTGCGCGAACGCGGGGTCGAGGTGATTGTGGTTTCCAGTGGTGCGATTGCCCTTGGCCGTCGTCTGCTGGGCCTTGATCACCGCACCATCAGTCTCGCCGATAAACAGGCCGCTGCCGCTACTGGCCAGATCAGTCTGTCACAGGTCTGGCAGGAGGCCCTGGGCCGCAACGGCCTGACCATGGCACAGGTCCTTGTTACGCTCGAGGATATGGAAGGCCGCCGTCGCTACCTTAATGCGCGCGGTACGCTCAATGCGCTTCTGGCCCGCGGTGCCGTCCCGCTGATCAATGAAAACGATACGGTCGCGACGGAGGAAATCCGCTTTGGCGATAATGATCGTCTGGGTGCCAAGGTCGCCCATATGATCTCGGCCGATACGCTGGTTCTGCTTTCGGATATTGACGGTCTTTATACCGCCGATCCGCGCAAGAACCCGGATGCGACCCTGATCCCCGAAGTGCGCGAACTGACCTCGGAAATCTTCGATATGGCCGGTGTTGCACCGACCATGTATAGCTCCGGCGGGATGGTGACCAAGCTTCAGGCGGCTGAAATCGCCATGAAGGCCGGTTGCCGCATGTTTATCGCGCGTGGCACCATCTATCACCCGCTCAAAGCCCAGCTTGAAGGTGCGCCCAATACCGTCTTCCTGCCAAGTGAAAGCCCCCTTGCCGCACGTCGTCACTGGATTGCCACCTCGCTCAAGGCGTCGGGCGCGATCATTGTCGATGCCGGTGCGGCCAAGGCGTTACACGCGGGCAAGAACCTTCTGGCGGCGGGCATCACGGCGGTCGATGGCCGGTTCAAGCATGGCGATGCGGTGCGTGTTCTTGATGTCGAAGGCAATCAAATCGCACGTGGCATCACGTCCTATGGCGCCGAAGAAACCCGTCTTCTGATGGGCCATGCATCGGGCGATATCGAAGCCACCCTTGGCTTCACCCGGGGCAATGCCGTCATTCATTCCGATGATCTGGTGATTTCGGACCAATAGGGCGCGAATTCACCGCGCTTCGGGGTGATAGAACGACTGTGACTTCTGCGCACTGATGCAGAAGTCACCACTGCCTGCGATCACCTTGCCGGTCTCAAGCCGGATGTTGGTCGCCTTTCCAAATCCCTTAAGCACCGCACCACGTTCATCTGCAATCGGATGTTCGAACGATCCGCCATCGGCAAGGCATACCGACTGTGCGCTGATCTGGCCAAGGATCTGGCTGCCATTCCCCAACGCGCACTGGCCATCCATGTCGATGGTGCCGCGATATCGCCCGTGCGAACCGATAGTGATCATCGCATCCTTGCGCCCGGTCGATAGGGTGATGTTGCCCGGACCAAAGATGTTCCCATCCCCGATCCTGATCGGCCCGGTCTGCGCAATGATCGTGGTGTTGCCGGAAAACGTGTTGCCGTTCCCGATGGATAATTCCCCGTCCTGATCGGCTTCCAAACGGATGTTGGGGCAAAGGATGTTGTTGGCCCCCATCACGACATGCCGGGAAACAAGGGTCGAAAACGGATCAAAAACGATATTGCCCGTCCGGCCAAGTGCGATGGTTTCTGCAATGGTCAAAAAACCGCTGTCGCGCCGGTATTGGTCAAGTTGATCAATCAGGTGATCGGTGATCATGGTTTGGTCGCCTTTTTGCCAGTTGCACCAAGATTACAACGACCAGCCCCCGCGACAAGGCACAAAAAAAGGCTGCCAACCTTGACAGGGGCAGCCTTTTTAGCGGTGGCGCGTAAGTTCGAACGTGAACTTATGCGGCCTGATCAGCAAGGGCGCGAGCCATCTGGCTCAGAGCTTCCTGATGTTTTTCGTGCTTGATGCTTGCGAAGTTACGCGCCAGTTCAAGGCACATACGCTGACGTGCGTTAAGCTCGGTTTCCTGATTGCCATCAAGGCCTTCGTAGAAATAGCTTACCGGAACGCCCAGAACCTGCGAAATCTCGTACAGGCGACCCGCAGAGATGCGGTTGATACCGCGCTCGTATTTGTGGGCCTGCTGGTAGGTAACACCGATCAGGTCAGCCATCTGCTGCTGGGAAAGGCCCAGCATGATGCGACGTTCACGGATACGCTGACCAACATAACGGTCAGTGTCAGTAGCGCGGTTAGCGCGCTTCGGTTCTTCGTTTGCAGCAATCTCAGTCATTTTATAATCCGTTATCAACCGCCAGTTATAGATCCCCACTTTGGATGCTGTTGGGCTTGTTTGATTTGTGCCCAATGACCACGCGCTCGCAGCACCATAAATGCACTGCGATTACATGATCTGTATCTGAACTTTGGTCAGGTAATCATTACAGCAATCCGCCAGAAGCTAGCTATATAGGTCAATTGAGCTGTCTTTGTCTAGTCCAGAAGGCGAAAAAAAGACGTGGGTTTCTACGCCATAAGGTTTGGAATGCCGTGCATAGCTGGCATGCATTTCCTGAATGACCGGCGGTTGCAAAAGGTTTTCCTGTGGCAAGAGTTGCCCGATCAGCTGTGCCCAGAATGCTGCACTGCCCCCAAGATCATGGGGTTGCAGCCACGCGCCACCATTCTGCGCAATTTCGCGTACAGGTGAAATTTGCGCAGGGATTTCGATTCCGATGCCGGCAGGACCATCCGTTCCGGTGCTCGCAGACGGAGTCCAGCGGGCCGGTTGCATGGGTATCGGTGTGATCGCGGTCATACTGTTTCAGCGTTATGGGTTGAAATTACCTGTCTGTTTCGGGACTCCGTGTGTTTGGGGCATTTACCCGGCAAAAATTGCCGCCTGTCGGCCATGCCGGGCGGGTTTAAATGGTTAACAAAAAGTTTATGCAGGATTAATGCCGACTTGGACGGCGGGAAATTGCCGACTCTGCATTGATCATCGGCTTGCGCATCGGTGCAATTGGCATCAGTGGGGCCGCAAACCGCTTTCTGCGCATGAAAAGGGCGGGGTGCCTGCGCAACCCCGCCCTTGAACTGTTCATGAAGCCGGAAACTATTTCTCGGACTTGCCGCTTGCCAGACTGTTAAGCTGGGCCTGCATGGCTTCAAGCTGACTTTTCAGCTCATTGAGTGACGCATCCGAAGACGGGCTTGCCGGTGCGGCCGGTTTGGTCGGGGTTGCGCCCGGCTGGCCGCCATTTTCATTTTCCTGAAGGAACGGCGAAAACATTTTCATCGTCTGTTCAAACAGCGCGATATTCTGTTTGTTCATTTCCTCGAACTGGCCGAACGGGAACATGCCCTGCATCGTGCCCTGCATATATTCGCGCATCTGTTCCTGATTATGGCCAAAGGCACGCATCGCCTGTTCAAGATAGCTCGGCACAAGGCCCTGAAGGCTGTCGCCATAGAACCCGATCAATTGACGCAGGAAGCTGATCGGCAAAAGGTTCTGCCCCTTGTTCTCTTCCTCGACGATGATCTGGGTAAGGACCGGGCGGGTGATGTCTTCGCCCGACTTGGCATCGTAAACCACAAAGTCGGTGTTTTCTTTGACCATCTGTGAAAGGTGATCAAGCGTCACATAGGAACTGGTCGCCGTGTTATAGAGGCGACGGTTCGCATATTTCTTGATTACGATGCGGTCCTGATCATCGGATTTCTTGGTGGTCATGGCGTCTTTCCTGCTTCCCTGTTTCCCGGACGTCTGTCTGGCGAACGTTTGTCACGGTGGCTTTCTGCCTGATTTGCGTCTGCACAATTTACGATGTTGCGCAGCATTTTCGATTTTGCATTCGCTCAGAAGACAACAAGAGTGCCGCGATTTTTCCAATGTGTCCAGTATTCAACGCGAAGTGCGGTGCGAAAAACAACTTGCGATACCATTTGTTGCTGCGCAGCACGGGAATTCGTTTTCCCGCCCTTGCCAACGATCTATAGTATTTGACGATATAAAGCCTTCGTATCAGGGAACGAAAAGGCCGCACCCATGACGACTGACAGGAACACCGGGGATCACCCGGAAAGTTCGGCACCCGGCGCATCATCTGATGATGACAAGCTCGAACAGCTTGCCGCCCGCTTTCTTGCCCTTTGGCGCGAACAGGTTGCCGCAACTGCCGACGGGGCCGATGCCGCAAGTGCCATCGGGCGTCTGTATGCGTCGCTGGGCGCGGACACCACGCGCATGGGCGAAGGGTTTGAAGCATGGGGCAAGCTGATTGGCCAAATGGCAATGGGCCAACAGGCCGCCCCGCAAAGCGCCAATCCGTTTGCCGCCGCCTTTTCCGGTGTGACGGGTGAAAACAATCCGTTGATGGCGATGATGGATCAAATGGCCAAGGCCGCACGCGATTTGCCAACCGCACCCTTCCCGACCGGCATGCCGTTCCCGCCCAACATGGCGGTGATGGCCGGAATGCCGGGCATGTCGGGTATGGGGGCTGCCGGGGCAAAGCCGTCCTCCTCCGCGCCAAAGGCGGAGCAAGCTGCTCAAGCAGCCGAGGACAAGGCAACCGAGGACAAGGGGGCTGACGGGGTCCCGGATAAGACCACAGACAAGACCGGCAAAAAGGCTTCTGCAACCTCACCGGACGCCGCATCGAAAAAGACCAAGGCCGCAAAAAATACTGCAAAGGGGCAGGGCAAGAATGATCAGTCCACTGAAACAAAAGCCGCTTCCGCCAAAAAGACAAAGCCTGAAACGGGCAGGACCGCGGCCGCTTCCGATGCACATGGCAGTCGAGATGACGAGCTGGCTCAGCTCACGCGCCGCATTGCCGATCTTTCTGAAACAATTGCTGCCCTGGAAGCCGGAACTGAAGGAACAGGCAGAAAACCTCCTAAGTGAGATTGAAGCCTTTCACCCCGATGACGTCGCCCAGGCGCTTGATCGTGTTGCCTTTGATCGCCATGCCGGGTTCCATGACGGTGTGCGTGCCTATCAACGCCATCCCTATTTGCGGCCGCGTGAACAGTCCCGCAAGGACATCCCGGTCATCTGGGAAGACGGATCGACCTGTGTCTATGATTACGGGGCCATCACGCCCAAAAAGGATCAGCAACCGGGCAAGATCGTGCTTCTGGTGCCATCCCTGGTGAACCGCGGCTATATCCTTGATCTGAACGAAAAGCGCAGCTTCGCCCGCTATCTTGCCAAATGCGGCTATCGTCCATTGCTTGTTGAATGGGGGTATCCCGGCATGGACGAGGCCAATTTTGGCCTTGATGATTATATCGCTGCCCGCCTTGTAACCATCCTTCAGGATGTCGCGGACATGAATGGCGGGCCGGTGCCAATGATCGGTTATTGTATGGGCGGGGTTCTGGCGTTGGCGGCAACGCTTCTGGATCCGGCACAGGTATCAAGGCTTGTGCTGTTGGCGACCCCTTGGGATTTCATGGCCGCTGGCCCGACCCAGTCTCGGATTGCCGCGGCCTTTGCGCCGTCTTTGCCCCATATGCTGGCCATTCATGACACATTGCCGGTCGATGTGCTGCAAAGCCTGTTTGCCAGCCTCGATCCCTTTATGATTGGCGAGAAATTCCGGCGTTTTGAAAAAATGGCACCGGATTCTGCCAAGGCCCATGATTTCGTCGCCCTTGAAGACTGGCTGAATGATGGTGTGCCCTTGACCCGGCGCGTGTCGGTCGATTGCCTGATCGGCTGGTATGTCGAAAACAAACCGGCCAAGGGCGAATGGCAGATTGATGGAATTGATATCAATCCGGCTGATTTGTCCTGTCCGGTGCTGGCGGTCATTCCGGAAAATGACCGCATCGTACCGCCCGAAAGTGCGCAGGCCCTGTTTGATGCCTTCCCCGAAGATTTGCGCACCGAACTTCACCCATCAAGTGGACATATCGGCATGATGGTCGGATCACGGGCGGAAAAATCAACGTGGGAGCCGGTGGTAAACTGGCTCGGTCAGTAACCGGGCCAGTTACGATTAGCCCTCTGTTGCGGCCGGGCTTTTGGCAAGGCCGCTCAGGACCCCGGGCACAAGACCAAGCATCTGTTTGGTCAGATTGTCGTAGGCATTCTGCCCCTTGCCCAGCGGATCGGCGATATCACCCATCGGGTCAATCATCATGACCACGGGCGGGGTGGCAAGTGCCATCTGCCTGACCTGATCAATCACTTTTTCGGCCTGCCAGTTTTCCATGACAAAGATCGCGTCACTCGACCCGATCAGTTCAGGTGTCAGGGGCTGACTGGCATGGACGGTATCAATGCCGATATTTTGAAGCGACAGATGTGCCTCGGGGGTAATCGGACAGTTGCTGTCGGCATGCAGCCCGGCAGAACTGATCTTGAAAGGCATATTATGCAGTTTGACATATTGCCGGGCGATGGCCGCGGCAATCGGGGACCGACAGGTATTGCCCGTGCAGGCAAACAATACGGAAATCATATAAACGGGTCCTGACCCTAGTGGCTGAAAACTTTGGCCAGAAAGGCCTTGCCGCGTGCTGATTGCGGCTGATCAAAGAAGGTGTCCGGAGTTGCGATCTCGACGATCTCGCCGCTATCCATGAAAACCACCCGGTCGGCAACACGTCTGGCAAAACCCATCTCGTGGGTGACGCAAACCATGGTGATCTGTTCGCTGGCCAGATCGATCATCACATCGAGAACCTCGGTGATCATTTCGGGATCAAGGGCCGATGTCGGTTCATCAAACAGGATGATTTTGGGGCCGACACACAATGTACGCGCAATCGCCGCACGCTGTTGTTGCCCGCCCGATAACTGGTGCGGGTATTTGCTGGCCTGTGCGGCGATGTTGACGCGCTCCAGAAAACGAAACGCGGTTTCTTCGGCCTGTTTGCGCGGGATCTTATGCACCCACATCGGGGCCAGAACGCAATTCTCCAGAATGCTCAGATGCGGATACAGGTTGAATTGCTGAAACACCATGCCGGTTGTCTTGCGAATACGCGCAAGCGACGGTCCGTCTGCGCTCATCTCTGTGCCGCCGATGGAAATTGAACCGCTTTCGGCCTGTTCAAGACCGTTCATGCAGCGGATCAGGGTTGATTTTCCCGACCCGGACGGGCCGCAAATCACCATGCGTTCCCCGGCTTGAACATTAAGCGATATATCGTTCAATGCCTGAAAGCTGCCGTACCATTTATTCAGATTGCGAATATGGATTGCGGCACTCTGGCTGCTTTGCGCAGAACTGGCGCGATCACGCCCGAGATTGATATTCATGGCTCATCCATCCCTGTTTACGGGCCCGGTTTGGGAAACTCCGGCAAAAGGAACAGGACCGACACGCGCGCATGTGGTGAGATACGGGGAGGCTATGCACCCGCATCGGTCCTGTGGGCGGTTAACGGATCGGATCGGGATAAAGCAGCCCGCCATCCTGACTAAGCGCGTTGGCCGTTGCCGTGCGCGCCATGTCAAAGCTGGTGTTCGGGCCAAGATGGCGGTCATAGACTTCGCCATAATTGCCGACCTGCTTGATGATCTGATAGCTCCAGTCTGCCGGAAGGCCGATCTGCTGCGCCATTTCCCCGGCGGCTGAATCCTGACCGAACAGGCGCTGGACGCCTTTGGGCTGATTGGCAAGATCGGCCATGATGCCATCGATATTTTCCGATGTAACACCCATCGCCTCGGCATTCAGCATCACCTGAAACGCCCAGTAAATGGCGGTTTCAAATGCATCATCAGGACGTGACAGCAAGGTCAGCGGTTCATTGGAAATCACTTCGGGCAGGATCGCAAAGTCACCCGGATTATCGGCCAGAAGCCGGTCCGAACTCAGGGCCGTGCGGTCACTGGCCAGAACGTCGCATTTCCCGGCGAAAAATGCCTGCAGGCGGGCCGATTTGTCGGCAATATTTTCAACCCGGTACTCGATATTGCGATCACCAAACCAGTCGGCAATGTTCAAAAGCGTGGTTGATCCTTCTTCGGCGCACACCGTTGCCCCGTTAAGTTCGCTGGCGTGATTGACGCCCAGCTTTTTGGGGATCATGAAGCCCTGACCGTCATAATAGGTCGTCACGACAAAACGCATGCCCGGATTGGCGTCACGGGTGCCGGTACGGGTGATGCTGCGCGATGCCATATCGGCACCTTCGGCAACGATTGTTTTCATGCTGTCGGAAAAACCGATGCCGCGAATATCGGCTTTCTTGGCATCGCCCAGAATGGCGGCTGCGGTCATGCGGCAGAAATCGGTGTTAAATCCCTGATAGACCCCCTGACTGTCAGGAACCGAAAATCCCGGCGAGTTGGTATTGACCAGACAGACCAGACTGTCTTCGGCCTTGATCTTATCCATAACGGGACCGGCATTGGCCTGTGTGGCAAAACCGGCAAGAACTGCAAACGCAGCAGGCAAGACAAAACGCACTTTCATCATGAGGCTCCCTGTTAAAATGCCCTACGAAGTTCTTCTCTCCAACCACCTGCTGTAGGATGAAAGGCACCAGCAGGTCGCAAGGAACCAGCCGCCTACAAACAGATATGCTTCCAGCCCGTACCGCTGCCAGACAGGATCACTGAATGACATTTTTGCGGTGGCCATGATGTCGTGAATGCCGATGATGACGACCAGGGATGTGTCCTTGTAGGCCCCCAGAACCGTGTTCAGGATGCCGGGCATCGCGATGCGCAATGCCTGCGGCAAAATGATCAAACGGGTCTTCTGGAACCAGCTTAATCCCTGGCTGTCGGCTGCCTCATATTGTCCAAGCGGCACGGTTTGCAAACCGCCGCGAATGGACTCGGCAAAATAGGCAGAATGAAAAATCACCAGCGCGATCATGGTCGTGATCAGCGGGTTCAGCTTGATGTCATCGGGCATCATCAGGGGCAGGACAAACAACCCCAGAAACAGCACCATGATCATCGGAACACCGCGCACAAGCTCGATCCACAGAACCGCAATCGCGCGAAGGGCGGGCAGCTTGTCCTGATGACGCGCCAGCGCAAGGAAAAGCCCCAGCGGAAAGGCAAAGACCAGCCCGAAAATCGCCAGCATCAGCAAAACCGGCAAGCCGTTCCAGCGTTCCGGCTGCACATATTCAAGCCCGCCAACGCCGCCCCGCATCAAAACGGTAAATGTCACCGCAAGGCCAAGCCACACCCAGATCAGGCGCTTGTCCTGCCAGTGCGGCACCATTGAAACACCGACCCCGATCAAAAGGATCAGGCTGGCCATAAATGGTCGCCATTGCTGTTCCCACGGATAGGTGCCAAACAGGATCAGACGGTGCTTTTCCACCAGAAACGGCCAACAGGCCCCGGTGGCTTCCCGGCATAAATCTGCCGTACTCCAGGGTGCAACCGCATTGATGACAAGCCAGTTGATCGCAACACTGCCCAGTCCAAGAACCGCTGCGATCAGGATCATGGTCAGGATGCCGTCGCGGAGATTGCCAAACAGTCTGCGCCGCCATTTTTCGGCAAATCCGATCTTTGGGGGCAGGGTGGTTTGCGCGCGGATCGTCTGTTCCATGATCATGCCCTCACCGCGATAACGCGCGCGTTATAGATATTGACCAGCCACGAAACGATCAGGCAGATGCCAAGATAAACGCACATCGAAACCGTCATCAGTTCGATGGGGCGGAATGTCTGGTTGATTGACGTCGTCATTACCGACACCAGATCGGAATAACCAACTGCCAGCGCGATCGATGTGTTCTTGGTGATGTTCAGATACTGGTTGCCCATTGATGGCACGGCGGCCCGGATGGCTTGGGGCAGGATCACCAACCGCGTCATCTGCGCAAAGCTCAGTCCCGATGCCTTGGCCGCCTCAAACTGCCCGACCGGGACCGATGCAATGGCACCGCGCACCAGTTCGGCAACCTGTCCGCCGTGATAGATCGAAAGCGCGAGAACAAGAACCACGAACTGCACCGAAATGCGGCCGCCCCCGGCAAAATCGAACCCTTTAAGGACCGGCCATGAAATCTGATAGTCGATCAGGCCAATCATCGCAGGTCCGGCAATCAGGATCAGAACGCACATTGTTACCGGCCAGATCACCGGATACCGGATGCCGGTTTTGTCCTGTATACGGCGGGCAACTTTGCCAAGCACACAAATCGCAATCGGCCAGACCGCGATCATCGCCCACAGCCACCAAAGCCCGAAACCCTGTTCAACAATCGGGAAGTAAACAGCGCGGTTTGAAATCTCGATCAGGCCGAAAACCGACCAGCTTTCACGCACCACCGGCAGGGTTGTGACCATCGCCAGATAAAGTGCGAGAAGGATCAGAAGTTTGGGAAGGTTGCGGGTGATTTCGATGTAAAGTCCGGCAATCCGTTCGCCAAGATAATGGCCGCCGGATCGCATGATCCCCATCATCACCCCGATGATGGTCGCCCCGACAATACAGCACACTGCAAGAACCAGCGTATTGATCACACCGGCAAGGATCACCGCGCCATAGCTGCTGGTGGCCGACACCGAAAGCAGGCTTTCACTGATGTCAAAGCCGGCCTGTGCGGACAGGAAATCGAACGACAGAACGATATTCGATTTCGCAAGGTTGGCTTCGATATTCTGCGCCAGTATATAGCCCAGCCAGATCAGAAGCCCGACAGCCGCAACCTGCCAGAAAATCTGTGATCTTAAAACGCGCATCTCTTCACCCATTCCCTGATACGAGTGCTTTGTGCAGTGCAGCTAATGTACCTGTATACAGCTATACAGTAAATGACTTTTCTGTGACATAGCTGTTCGACCGTGGGGTCGCGGCACTTGAATTCACTAAAAACGGCAGTTAACAGCGATATTCGGCAAGATGGAAAAATCTTGCTGTTGCTGTTTTGGTTGCATACATGTACATCTTTCCGAATGGCGAATTTGCCATTTCGGGGTTCAATCTGCCGTAATTACACGGCGACTCCGATCCTGTCCTGCCCTTGTAACAAGAACAGACCGCATGAACGCCACTCAGAAATCCAGCGTCGACATCATTTACGAAGCCATCCGGGAACGTATTTGTCTTGGCGTCTATGCCAGTGGCGATGTGCTGTATGAAGGGGAGCTGGGCAAGGAATTCGAAGTCAGCCGCACGCCGATCCGGCAGGTCCTGCAACGTCTGGCCCATGAAAAACTTGCCATGGTCAAGGTTGGTGTCGGCACCACCGTGCAGGATCAACCGATCGAGGCGCAGCGTCAGGGGCTGCAAATCCGTTCGGGCATCTATCACATCATTGATGATCTGAGTGTCACCACCATGCCCCAGGATATCGAAGCCTCGGTCGCACCACTGTTTTACCGGATTTCACGCCTGTCAGCCGGTGCGGAACGTGAAAAGTTCTGGGGTGTATTACGCGATGTTCATCTTCTTTCGGCCAGTCTGATTGGCGATGACGTGCTGCAACGGACCGATGATATGTTGTTTTATCGCACTGTTCCCGGACTTGTCCGTCAGTCGGCCCGTTTCCCGGATCTGGCGACCGGCTTGCTTAAGGCGGAATTTGACCGGCTGGTCGATCCGATTGAACAAGGGGATTTGCGCGCTTTCTTTCGGGTGCGTGCCGAAACCTTGCTGACATTCACCGCATTGCTGGATGCCGAATAATTGCGGTGATTATGTTGCTGCGTTCAGGCGGTCACAGGCGATGACGTGACAACAGGAATGCCTGTTGCGTGGCACTTTCAATCGATTCTTCATTGATTGCCCGAACCGTTTCAATTGCCTGTTGTGGTGCCATGCCGCGTTCAATCAATAGCAGGGCAGCGATTGTGCCGCTGCGCCCGCATCCGGCCAGACATTGCAAAACAACCCCGCCACCGGCATCAAGGCTTCGATGCAGCTCGGCTGACATCTCCGCCCAGGATTGAAGGAACGCCTCGTCGGGCTGTGCATAATCCTCGACCGGCATATGATATGCGCTAATGCCGCGTGCCCGCACCAGATCGCAGATATCGTCAATCTCTTCCTGATCGATTTCCGATGCTGTCGACAGGCAAATATAATGCCGGGCATCAAGCGTCTTCAGGTGACCAAGGGCGGCTTGGCACCGGGCGAAATCCATCGCAAGGTTCCCGGCATCATCAATCTCGTAGCCTGGAATGGCCATTTGAAGGATGCCGGTTTTCGACGTAGGCAAGATCGGAATAATCGCGCGTATATAATGGTCGTCTGGCATCGGATACGGCTTTGGATGATGGAAAGGTGCCATCACTCTACACGCGCCGGGATGGCTGGCAACCTTGCAATTGTTGCAATGCCTATGCGTTGCTGCCTTCCGATGCCAATTGATCCGATTTTTGATCCGGTTTCTTGTCCCAGCGAATGGTCAGGCGTGCCAAAAGGGCGATGATGATCAATGTCAGGATCACCCGCCCGACCAGAACCACCCAGATATCCGCACCAAGGGCCAGCATGATCGCCGTATCCTCGATCAGCGAATGTGAAAGCGACAACCAGCTGAGTGACAGGAAAAGTGTGCGTGGCGGGTAATTATTCTTGCGCGCATCATCAATGATCAGCGCCCCGCCAAATGTCAGGCCCAGCAACACGCCAATGGTGGTCACCGGGGCGACTTCACGCGACAGACCCGAAACCCGCAGGATCGGTGACAGGGCAAGGGTGAATTTGTCGGTCAACCCCGTGACCTTCATGACATCAAGCACAACCAGAAGCCCGGTAATCACCACAAAGCTGACCGCAAGCGACTTGACGGTCTGAATTGCCCAATCCCCCCATGCCGCAAGTCCGGTGCTGGCCTCGGCAACCTCGCTGCCTGCCATCCATGAAAAATCAACCGGCTCGGACAGCCAGCCGGTTTTGCTGCTGACCCAGGTCACCAGCGCGCCATACCCGATGGCCGCCCCGACCCGAAGGGCGGTGGTGGCAATCAGGCTGGCACCGGCCCGTTTGACAATCGCCTGTTCAACCGGAAGCCCGTGGGCAAACAGCATCATGGCGCAAAGCGCGCTTAACTGTGCCGCTGTCATATCAAGATGGGCTGATAACCCGATAAAGGCACCAACCGCGCCATACATGCTGACCAGTGCACAGGTCGCCCAGATCAACCCCGCCTCGGGCGGCAATCCAATCAGGGCCATAACCGGGGTCAAAAGATCGGACGCAACATCAATCGCGCCAAATTCCTCGGCAATACGGACAATGATCATCACCGGCAGCATAACTTTCATCAGGGTGACAAAAAGCTTCTGGCTGCGATTGATCAGATCAAAAACATAACGTTGCATGGCGCGGGTCATCTGGGGCGTCTATCCATCGTGCAAGTTCCGTCGACGACCGGTTTGGCATCGGGCGGGTGGGGCGTATCGGGGCGGTTGAAGGTCAACCCGGCATCTCTGGGGCAAAGATGCCGGTCTGTCCATCACGTTCTTTGACAGCTGTTTGAAATCTGTCAGCAGCAAATATTCGTTGGTGGGCGAGGGTGTCTAACAGCGCCGATCATGCCACGCCGACCCGCATGATGGTCGGCGAATTTGCTGAAGGATGCGCAATATGCAGGCGTAGATTGACGCGATTGCGCCGATAAATTGCGTCGATCTAGGCTCGGCAGGGAGCTGATATAAAAAGGGAGACACATTTTTGTGTCTCCCTAATGTGCTGAAACGGCAATCACGAAAGCAGTGATGCATATTCCTCGTCCGTGCGCCGGCGGCTTTTGGTGCGTTGATTGATGTTCGCCGATGGCAGTGATATCGACCGGTTGATCACCAGAATATGTTCTTCCAGCAACGCCTGGGCATCATCAAACTGGCGGTTCGCCATCATGTCGCGCATTTGCGTATGTTCGGCAAAGGATCGTTGCCAGAAATCGCCTTCACCCGATTGCAGATGTGCGCGTAGCGCTTCGAGTGCCGTTGCCGTCAGGTCATAGGCCTTTTCCAGATATCGATTGCCGGCATGTTGCAGGATCACCCGGTGATAGGCACTGTCCGCGCGGCTATAAAGCGTGAATTCATCAACATCAATGGCGTGCTTCATCTGCGCGATTGCCGCCGAAAGCCCCTGCACAAGACCGTCGGGGTCGCGTGCCAGCGCACTGCCAAGCGCCTCGCGCTCCAGCATCGCACGAAAGTGGCTCATTTCTTTGATTTCCTGTGGTGTTGGCGTGAACACATATGTACCGGCCTGGGGTACGATGCTGACCAATCCCATATCGCGCAGGTCGGTGAATGCCGCACGTACCGGTGCTTTGCTCATGCCAAGCGCCCGGGCAATCTGCTCCTCGGACAGTCGTTCGCCAAATTCAAATTTGCCCGACACGATCGCATCGCGAAGTCGTTCACAAGCCTCTTGAGTGAGCGACACAGCAGTCTCCTTCGAAATTCTGATCAGTTCCGTAATGGCACCATTTGCCATCAATCCCATGATTTTGTGCGGCTATCAAACACCAAAAAAACAATGTTGACAAGAAATTAAAATTCTAGAATTCTAGAATGGCAATTCAACGATACCCGATGTCGACGAACCCCAAAGAGGTCCATATGTCTCGCTTCCGCCTACTCACACCCGATGCCCAATATCCAGACGATGCGCAGATCGAGCGTCGCACATCCGGCGATCAGGTCGACTGGGATATTTACCGGGAACGTTCGCCCGAAAACATTCCGGCCGACGTGCTGGGCAATTGTGATGCGATGGTGGTGTGGCATGAAATGCCGGTCACCCGTGCGGTGATCGCAAAGCTTGACCGGTGCCGCATCATCGTGCGGGCCGGTGTGGGATTTGATCACATCGATCTTGATGCCGCGGCCGAGGCGGGCATTCCCGTTTGCAACACCCCGGATTACGGCACAAGCGAGGTCGCCGACCATGCCATTGCCCTGATGCTGACCATGCGGCGCGGCATCAGTTCCTATCACCGGAACCTGATGGACTCCCCGCGTGCCGGCTTTGACCATGCGCGTGCACCATTGCTGGCGCGCCTTCGCGGTAAAACATTCGGGGTTGTCGGGCTGGGCCGCATTGGTATTGCTGCTGCCTTGCGGGCAAAGGCATTCGGGATGCGTGTTCTGGCCTATGATCCGCTGGTGTCGCGCGGGACGGAAATTGCAGTTGGTGTCGACCGCTGTGACAAGCTTGAAGACCTTCTGTCGCAAAGCGACGTGGTCAGCTTGCATTGCCCGCTGACGACCGAAAGTCACAAAATGATCAACGCGGAACGGCTGGCGATGATGCAGCCCCATGCGCTTCTGATCAACACCGCACGCGGTGCGATTATCGACATTGATGCTTTGCTTGATGCCTTGCGCAACGGAACGATTGCCGGTGCGGGCATTGATGTTTTGCCGACCGAACCGCCCGCACCCGAAGACGCCATTGCCCTGGCCTATGCCAATGGCAAGGATCCGATTGTCGGTGAACGTCTGTTCCTGACCCCGCATGCCGCATGGTCAAGCCCGGAAAGTGTCGCCGATGCCCGTCGTCTTTCGGTGGAAACGGCGATGCAATATCTGGTCGACGGCTCGTTGCGCAACCTCGTCAACGCGCCGGTGCAAAAACGTCTAAGCGGGGCTGCCTGACGCTGGCGCATGACACAATCTCGCGTAGGATACGGTCCAAAGGCATGGGATCACCAAAACATGCTGCAAATAGGGAGGAAAAACCATGAAACCAACATATCTGAAAGCCGCACTTGCCCTGCTTCTATTCAGTGGCACCGCCGCCACTGCACAGGAGTTTTCACTTACCTTCCAGTCGGTTGACCCGGCCGGAAACCCGAACTTCGCCATTCAGAAAGAATGGACCGAACGGGTCAATAAAATGTCGGGTGGCCGCATTGCCATCGAACTTCTGCCTGTTGGCTCGGTCGTGGAATATAACGAAACCCAGGAAGCTGTCGGTGCCGGTATTCTCGATGGTCACGTCACCGATGTAAGCTACTTTTCCGGCAAGGACCCGGCATTCGGTCTGATTGCCAACCCGATTGGCGCATGGGCTTCGCCTGATGAAATGTTCCGCTTCATCAATTATGGCGGCGGCTATGAACTGATGAACGAACTTGAAGGCCCCTATGGCCTGCATTTTGTCGGCGCGACCACAACCGGCCTTGAAGGCTTTGTTTCTGATCGCCCGCTTGATGGTGTTGCCGATCTCAAAGGCCTGAAAGTTCGCGCACCCGAAGGCCTTATTCAGGAAGTCTTTGCTGCGGCCGGGGCCGTTCCGGTGAACCTGCCTTATTCCGAGGTTTACACATCCCTTGATAAAGGTGTGATTGATGCTGCCGATTCCACGGTGTTCTCAACCAACCATCAGCAAGGCCTGCACAAGGTTGCCGTCCATCCCGTCTATCCGGGCTTCCATTCCATGCCGCTGGTTGAAGTGGCCATGAACCTTGAAAAATGGAACTCGATGCCCGAAGACCTGCAGGAAATCATGACCGTTTCGGTTCGTGACTTTGCCCAGGATGCCGTCGCCAGACTGTCGATGAACGATCTCAAAGCATTGGCAGAAGCCACAGCAGATCCTTCGATCACCGTGCATAACTGGCCGGCCGAAGAACGCGCCAAGTTCCGCGCTATTGCCATGGGTCAGTGGTCAAAAGTCGCCGCAAGCTCCGAGAACGCACAAAAGGTCTATGACCTGCTGACCGAATATCTGAAATCCCAAGGTCTCTTGAACTGACAGGATGCCTCCGGGCGCAGGTAATGCGCCCGGACCTCTCCCCGATCATTGCTCCGCTTTAAACGATTGGTCTGCCATGTCAGTGCTTCCCGATCATACCCCTGCCACGCCCGATTTTCCCCAATCCGATACACCCCAATTGGACTATCTGCCACAAGCCGGTTGGCTTGGACGTGTCATCACCCTTGTTGCACGCGGTTTTGCGATTTGCATCATCGCTGCCATGGCGATCCTCGTGATGGAAGTTTTCCTGCGCTATGTGTTCAACCGTCCGACCGTATGGGCGCACGAGACATCAATATTCTTAAGTGCCGTCACCTTTATCTATGGCGGGCTTTATTGTGTGGCGCGCAACACGCATATCCGCGTTGTCCTGATCTATGATGTTGTCAGGTCATCGGCACGCCGTGTCCTTGATGTGGTCATTTCAATTGCCTGCCTTGGTGTCAGTCTGTTTTTCGCATGGGCCGCCTGGCTGATGGTGAAAAAGGCGATGTTTCGCCCCGATGGCAGTTTCTTTCTGGAAACCACCGGCAGTGCCTGGAACTCGCCCGCGCCCGCAGTTTTGAAAATATTCATGCTCTGCGTGCTCGTGGTCATGAGCGTCCAGTTCTTCATCCTCACTTTCAATTACGCACGTGGCCGCAACGCGCCACAAGGGCATGACGATGTTTGACCTTCTTGATCTTGGACTGAACCTCAAGGCGCTGGGGATCGGCTGGGGAACATTGGTGATGTTCGCCCTTCTGGTTGCGCTGCTTTTGACTGGCGCGCCGCTTGCGATGGTGACCCTGCTTGTTGCGCTGATTTTTGCGGTGGGCTGGTTTGGGCCAAGCTCGGTGCCCCTGATCACCAGCCGCGTTTACAGTTTCGTGTCGTCCTTTGTCTTTGTCTCGGTGCCGATGTTCGTCCTGATGGCAGCCATCCTTGACCGGTCGGGCATTGCGCGTGATCTGTTTGACGCAATGAAGCTGATCGGCGGTCGGTTGCGCGGCGGGGTTGCCGTTCAGACGATTTTCGTTGCCGTCATTCTTGCCGCGATGAGTGGTATTATCGGCGGTGAAATTGTGCTGCTTGGCCTTGTCGCCCTGCCTCAGATGCTGCGCCTTGGCTATAACCGGCGCTTGGCGATTGGTGTCGTATGTGCTGGCGGATCGCTTGGCACGATGGTGCCGCCTTCCATTGTTCTGATCATCTATGGTTTGACCGCCAATGTCTCGGTCGGGGATTTGTTTACCGCGGCCTTTCTGCCGGGCTTCATGCTGGCCGGGCTTTATGTCGCCTATGTTTTGCTGCGCTCCTATCTTGATCCGAACGCCTCCCCGCCAACCCCGGTCGAACGTGCCTCGGTCCGCGATAACCTGCCTTTGCTACGCGGTCTTGTTCTTCCGTTTCTTGTCGTCTTTGCCGTTCTTGGATCGATTTATGGCGGCATCGCCTCGGTGACCGAGGCGTCCGCGATTGGCGTTGCCGGGGTCATCCTTTCCACCATTTTGCGCGGAGAATTCTCGCTGCGCATGTTGCTTGATGCGGCCATGCATACATTGGCAACCGTCGGCATGATCATGTGGATCGGTATCGGCGCAAGTGCGCTGGTCGGGGTCTATAACCTGATGGGGGGTATTCGCTTTATCTCGCAGCTGATCATCGGCATTTCGGACGAACCGATGGTCATCATCCTGTTCATGATGCTGATTCTGTTCATCCTTGGCATGTTTCTCGACTGGGTGGGGATCGCACTTCTGACCATGCCGATTTTCGTGCCGATCATTCTGCATCTTGGCTATGACCCGGTCTGGTTCGGCGTGCTGTTTGCCATGAATATGCAGGTCTCTTTCCTGACACCGCCATTCGGGCCGGCCGCCTTTTACCTCAAAAGCGTGACGCCACCCGACATCACCCTTGGCGAGATATTTCGATCCCTCGCACCGTTCATATGCCTGCAGGTGCTGGCCGTTGGCCTGCTGGTTCTCTTCCCGGCAATTGCAATTTACTAGACCAAATTTCCAGGTATCGACATGACACGCACTTTAGACGGCGAGTACGATTACATCATCATTGGCGCCGGAACGGCGGGATGTGTGCTTGCAAACCGGCTTAGCGACAATCCCGCCAACCGTGTTCTTCTGATCGAGGCGGGCGGCAAAGATACCTATCCGTGGATCCATATTCCGGTCGGCTATCTTTACTGCATGGGCAATCCGCGCACCGACTGGATGATGAAAACCACCCGCGAAGCAGGCCTGAACGGACGCCAGCTGGCCTATCCGCGCGGCAAGGTTCTTGGCGGATGCAGCTCGATCAACGGCATGATCTATATGCGCGGTCAGGCTGCGGACTATGACGGCTGGGCGCAGATGGGCAATACCGGCTGGGGTTGGGATGATGTGCTGCCCTATTTCATCCGCTCCCAGGATCGGCCTGATGGAGATGGCCATATTCACGGGCAGGGCGGTGAATGGAAAGTCGCCCGCCAGCGCCTTAAATGGGACTTGCTTGATGATTTTCAGCGCGCGGCACAGGAAATGGGAATACCGCCGACCGATGATTTCAACGGCGGGGACAACGAAGGTGCCGGCTATTTCGAGGTGAACCAGAATGGCGGCCGCCGCTGGAGTGCCGCACGCGCTTTCCTTAAACCGGCGCTCCAACGTTCCAACCTGCGGCTTCTGACCCATGCCCATGTTCAAAAAATCACGTTTGAGGATGGCCGTGCAAAGGCCGTGAAATTCAAAAAGGACGGTGTGGTTCATACCGCTTCCGCCAAGGCAGAAATCCTTCTTGCCGCTGGTGCGATCCATTCGCCCTTGCTGCTGGAAGCATCAGGCATCGGGCAGGGCAATCGTCTTAGGGATGCGGGCATTGATGTCTATCGCGACCGGCAAGATGTTGGTGAAAACCTTCAGGATCATCTTCAGCTGCGCATGGTTTTCCGGGTCGAAAATGCCCGCACCCTTAATCAGATCGCCAATTCCTGGTCGGGCAAGATCGGCATGGCGGCAAGCTATTTGTGGAACCGTTCCGGTCCGTTGTCGATGGCACCCAGCCAGTTCGGAATTTTCACCAAAAGTCGCCCCGAACTGGCAACGCCGGACCTTGAATATCACATTCAACCGCTATCAACCGACAAGCTGGGCGAACCACTTCATCCCTATCCGGCTGTGACGGTATCGGTCTGCAACCTGCGCCCGGACAGTCGGGGGTCCACCCACATCACCAACGCCGGCCTGTCGGCCCATCCCGATATTTCGCCACGCTATCTAAGCACTGAAAGCGACGTCGATATCGCCGTGCGCGCATTGCGCCAGGCACGGCAATTGATGACCATGCCTGCTTTGAAAAAATATGCCCCTTCTGAAAACCTGCCCGGCGCGGACATCACAGACGACGCCAGTCTCGCCCGTGCCGCCGGTGACATTGGCACAACCATTTTCCATCCCGTCGGAACCTGCCGCATGGGCATTGATGACGGTGCGGTGGTTGACCCGCAATTGCGGGTACGCGGGGTCGATGGTTTGCGGGTGATTGATGCATCCATCATGCCGCGAATTGTATCGGGAAACACCGCCTCGCCGGTGGTGATGATTGCGGAAAAAGCCGCTGACATGATCTTGCGCTCGGCCTGACAGCGCATCTGAAAAACACTTTTAAAAAGGACTGAAAGATGAAGTTTCTCCGCTATGGACCGATTGGGGCCGAAAAGCCCGGATGCCTCGATCAGGATGGCAATATCCGCGACCTTGGTCACCTGATTGCCGATTTCACCCCGGAAACCATAACCTGCGACCAGTTGGCGGCCTTGGCCGATCGTGATCTGGCTGATTTGCCAATTATTGATCCCGGCACACGTATTGGTGCTTGCGTCGGGGCTGCGCGTAACTTTTATGCGGTCGGTTTGAACTATGCGCGTCATGCGCGCGAAACCAACAATCCCGAACCCAAAGAACCGGTGCTGTTTTCAAAATCCACATCCTCCATTTGCGGGCCGAATGATCCGATCATTTTGCCGCGCGGTTCCGTCAAAACCGATTGGGAGGTTGAGCTTGGCATCATCATCGGCCGCCCGTGCAGCTATGTGACCAAGGACGAGGCGCTTGATTATGTTGCGGGTTTCTGCACGATCAACGATGTCAGCGAACGCGCCTATCAGATCGAACGTGGCGGCCAATGGATCAAGGGGAAATCGGCTCCGAATTTCGGCCCGATGGGGCCGTGGCTGGTAACAACGGACGAGGTTGGTGATCCTCAGAACCTGACCCTGACACTTTCTGTCAATGGCGAGACCGTGCAAAACAGCTCGACCGCTGACATGATTTTCCCGGTTGCCGAAATCATATCCTATATGTCGGGCTTCATGCGCCTTATGCCGGGCGACGTCATCGCAACCGGCACACCCGAAGGTGTCGGCATGGGCCTCAGCCCACAGCGCTTCCTGAAGGCGGGCGATATCGTCGAACTCTCGGTCGAAGGGCTTGGTTCCCAGCGCCAGACAGTTATCAGCTAGTCAAATGGTCTGCGCGCAAAGCCCGGATCGGGCTTTGCAAATATAGGCTATCCTGTTCCGCTGGATTGATCTGTTCGGTCCAGCGGAATTTTTGAAGGGATGCCAACCGACTATTTCCGCTTAATCCCGCCTAATCCAGCTTGATCCAGTCAGCTTTGACAATTACCTGCAGAACCAAACACTTGTCAGCCCGCAACATCATGGTGCAAACTTGCGCAATATGTCGGTGTAATATTGTAAAAAACGCTTGGGAGTTGTGCGAAGATGGCCGAACTGGATCAGATCGATCTGAAAATCCTGCGTTTGTTGCAGCTTGACGCAGATATCCCCAATACCGAACTGGCCGAAAAGATCGGTCTTTCGGCCTCGGCGGCTTTGCGCCGGGTGGCCAAACTGCGCGAAAACGGGGTGATCCGCAAAACCGTGGCGGTGGTCGATCCGGCCCATATCGGCCGTCCCCTGACCGCGGTGATCAATCTCGAATTCCACCGGCACGGCAATCATTACCGCAAGGACTTCATCGCCAAAGTCAAAAGCCTTGCCGCGGTTCAGCAATGCTATCTCGTGACCGGCGAAGTTACCGGGGTTCTGGTTTTGCACATGCGCGACATGGCCGAATATACAGCCCTGTGCGAAACGCTTTTTGATGCTGACGACAATATCGTCTGGTATCGCACCTATATCGTCACTGAAACGCTTAAGGATGATGTGACAATCGCCCTGTAATAGAAGCCGGGTACCTTTGGTGTTGGTTTCCCATCGTTATTGACCAAGCATACTTTAAATGATTTTTGCCTCAATCAACTCAAGATTGAGGTTTTCGGTCCGCTTTGCTATATTCCTCTCGCTCGGCGGGGCGGGGGCCAGATGCAAACATCGAAAAAATTCAGATCATTTATTGTTGCTGCGATAGCATCACTGCTGTCGTTGAAGTCTGCATCAGCGCAGACGCTTGGAACTGGCGGCTATCAATTAGAAGCACAGCCGGAATTCAAGGCTCTGCAAATGCCTGATGATTTTTTGCACCGATATGGCGTTCCGATAATATCCGGTCAAGGTAATGCGCTTGATGCCGGTAGGATTTATGACCTATTGCCGGCAGCAGCGAGCGGTAATGTGGTGTTACCGCTTCTGAGGGATTATCCAGCCTATCCGACCCAGCCGGTCAACCCAATCGGGATTTGGCAATCTCCACCCGGACAACAGATATTTGATATTCGATATTCACCAAATTTCGGAAGCGTCTTGGATGGTGGTGATCAACGACCCGAAATCCAATATCCGGCAAATCCGGACGGTATTTTCGGATCGCCACTTGGACAGAAAATCTTTGCCGGAATTCCGTCTGATATTCTCTATCCGACAAATCCTGACGGGGTTGTTGCGGGGGCGGCACAACTGCCCGCCGGTCGATTGATCCTGCCCGAAGAACTCCGCAAGGTGACATGGAACACTTGCGCGAAGATGTCTCTCAACCTTCGGGTGGCGTTTAATACCGACCGTTCGACGACACCGCCCGAGGCCGTGGCATTCGACCGGGCGTGTTTGTCCCCTATTTCCGATATTCCCTTGCCGCTTAGGGATACTGGCATCGAACGCACCGTCGGCTTTCTGACAATCGAACAGGACGGCAAAGAGACCGCCTTTTGTACGGCGTTGCGTTTTTCCAAAACCAAAATTGTCACGGCCAAGCATTGCTTCTTTGATAAATCAAAGGGCAGCACAAAGGCGCAATACGACTATCTGCAATATGGCATGGTCCGTCTCTATCTGTTGGGCGATCTGTCAAAACCCTATGTGCTTGATTACGTTCAGCTGGCTGCGCCATCCTCATCCGGTGCCATTCCAACAAGCGACGATTATGTCATCCTGCCGGTCGATACCCGTGATACGGACCTTCCGGCGATCAACATGAATGAACCGGTACCGCTTCAGGCCCTGACCACGCCCGGTATCAACGGCTATCTCGTCACAGATGACTGGCGTGATCAACTGCGCTGGTCGTCTGCAAATATGTGCTTTGTTCTTCAGCTTAATAACGGCTGCCTTGTTCATGGCTGTAACACAACAAGCGGGTTTAGCGGTGCACCAGTCTTCTCCCTTCATGGTGATGGCGGGATCGAGGTGGTCGGGCTGCATTCTTCCGGCGGCAATCAGGATGCGTCCTGCGGAACCGGGCTATTTTATGAATCATCAAACATGGCCACACTTATGGCCGGAAATCTGATGGCCGATCTTCAGTGATCAGTCGCGGCAAACTTTCGGGGAAATTGGGAAAAATGAAATCGACTGTCATGAACGGCTTTGCCGTCACCGCCTTGTTCCTTGTGTCTGCATGCGGCACTGTTCAGACAGGCTCGGCACCTGCTGCCGAAACCTCCACACCGGCACAGCGCATAGAGGCGCGCGCAGTGATCAATCATCAATGTATTCAGGGCACCAAATCCGCAGATTCAGGCGAAAGTGTCCCGATCCTCGGCATGTTGGGGGCGGCCCTGATCCCCAAAGCGATTGATAGCGGTGTCAATGCACTTGCTGCCGCCGTGCGCAAGGCGGGCGAGGAAACCAACGAACCGATCTTTAACACCGTAACCACCTCATACGCCTACGCACTGGCTGATGGCTCAAACGACATTGTTGTGTCCCCTGATTTCGGATGTCTGATTGTGGCCATGGGCAATGTCGTGCCGGGTGCTGCGTCCCATGATCGCGCCCCTTGGAATGGCGAGGCCTATAAGGAAAAGGCCGCAATTCTTGAAAAGCTGACAGGAATTACCGGCGCGCTTGCATTCTATTACGAAGCCCGGATTGTCCCGTCCACGGACAACAATTCCTTCCATCTTCTCAGCAAACGACTTGAATATTACGGGGCACGCGATGTTTGGCGCTCCCAGCGTGATTTGGCGATGACCGTTACCTTCCAGCGACCCGGTGGGACGAACGGTGCCGATCAGGTATTCGGCGTGACGAACTTGATCTTTAAAGATGTTGCCAACGGTGTATCGCTTGATGAAACCGCGATGGCCGGTCATGGTTCTGCCTGGATTCCGTTGCCATCCATCCCCGCAGGTTTGACGTCGCTGGTAAGTTCAATCCAGGCCTTGGAAACCAGCAAGCTGGCAGTCGACAGTCAGTTGCAAAATCTGGCCCGTAATGGTGCGGATCAGTACGATCAGAATGTTCAGGATGGCAAAACGCTCCGTACGGTTACGGCGTTGGCTGATACGAAGCTGGTTGCCGCCGAAGACACGCTCGACAGGCTTCAGGATGATGCCAATGCCAGTAAAAAGCCCGCGGCTGTCAACCGTGCCAAGGAACGGCTGGAACGTGAAAACCGCCGGGTTTCAGCCTCCTACAATCTGGCAGAGCCCGCCATTCAATCGTTTGATGACGCCAGGAAGAACCTGGCGGAACAAGGTGCCAAGCTTGCCGGCAATATCAGAGCCCTTCGCAACAATACAAACCGCGGTGCCATTACCGCCAAGGTCGAATTGGCCGAGACCAAGGATGCCAACAAATTCCTGATCGCAATTGCCGATATTCTCGACGATGCAAAACCGGAAATCAGTACAGCCCTTAAAACAACGATTGATCCGACAACCCGTGAAAATGCCAAGAAGGCAGAAGAACAAGCTGCCGAAACGGCTGCACAAAACCTCTATACCCAGCAACTCAATGTTCAAAAGGCTGATCAGCTGGTCGAAAAACTTGATCTTGAGCTCTCGCTGCTTTCGCAAACCGAAAACCCGACGAACTACCTGCTGAAAAAGCACGAGCTTGATAATGCCAAACTGGCTGCCAATGAACTCAGACGGCGTGCCGGTCTTGCGCAAACCCATATCGTCGGCACCCCTTGATTAAAATCATGGACCTTGGCCGGTTTGATGGGTAAAGCTGACCCATCATGAAAAACCTTGCGCGCATCCTGATGACCTTTTTCCTGCTGGTATTTACCAGCGGTGCGGTTGTGCATGGCGGTTTGGGCAATGTTGGCGTGGGCTATGATGGCCTGATGAATGACGGGGGCATGGCCGTTGATGTTACGGCACCCGACAACGTCACATCCATGATATCGGGCGAAAGTTCCATGTCCCGCCATGCCGCCATCAAGGATGCCGAGAATTGTGATGATTGCACCGAAATGGCCGGGGCAAGTCCGGCCTGCCATTTCCTCTGTGCCATTGTAGTGATGCCTGAAATTGCAATGATCGGCGATGTCGTCTTGCCACGCCGATTACTGACGGTCCTGCCTGCCATGGATCGGGCGACCGGCCTGTCACATGTGCCTGATCCTTCCCCTCCGAGAATGCTTTCCTGATTTCCCTGTCGGTCTTAACGGACTGACAGCCTGTTTTGTTACCGTATCATGCCCGGCTTCGGGCTTGTGCGGTGATCCATAAACCTGTTCAGGAAAGATTGTCTGATGACTTGCAAATCTTCCTTCCTTTCCTCCCGGCGGGGTTTCCTGCTGGGCGGGGCGGCGGCCGTCGGGATTGTCGCAACCCGCGGCTGGCCTTTGGTGCCTGCACGTGCATATGCGGGTGAAATACCGGCCTCTGGTTCGTCTGATGTAGTTTTGCGCGCCGGTGCCGCGCGGGCAAACCTTGTCTCGAACCCGGCCTATCCGACTGATGTCTGGGCCTATAACGGAACCGTTCCGGGGTCTGAAATCCGTATGCGCCAAGGGCAACGCCTGCGCGCCCGGCTGGTCAATAACCTGTCGCAGGAAACAACCATTCACTGGCATGGCATCCGCGTGCCCAATGCCATGGATGGTGTGCCCGGCCTGACCCAGACGGCGGTCAAACCCGGGGACAGTTTTGATTATGTGTTTGATCTGCCCGATGCCGGGACATATTGGTATCACCCACATGCCAATACCACCGAACAGCTTGGCCGTGGGCTGTATGGTCCCCTGATCGTCGAAGAAGCCGAACCGCTCCGCGTTGATCGTGAACTGGTCTGGATGCTTGATGACTGGCGGCTTGATGAAACCGCAGCAATCGATAACGGCTTTAATGCCATGCATGATGTTGGCCATGCCGGACGGATTGGCAATGTGGTGACAATCAATGGCAAGGTGCCCGACGATGTTACTGTGCGTCCGGGCGAACGTATTCGTCTGCGTCTTCTCAATGCGGCAAACGGTCGGATTTTCGCACTCGATTTTGCCGGTCTTGCCCCGACGGTGATCGCCTTGGACGGCCATCCGGTAACACCGCATGCCCTTGATACGCCGATGTTGTTGCTTGGACCGGGGATGCGGTGTGATCTGGTGATCGACGTTCCTGTTTCCGGGAAAACGTCATTTCCGGTAATGGACCGCTTTTATGACGGTATGGAAAATACCCTCGCCACTCTTGTGGTTGCCGGGGCTGCGGTACGCGACCGCGTGGCCGACTGGGATATGGCGTTAAAACCCAATCCCTTGCCTGAACCCGATCTTGATCAGGCCATCCGTCAGAACCTGATTTATAGCGGTGGCATGATGGGCGACATGATTCTTCAGCAAATGATCAAATCCCGGCACATCACCCCGGAAATGCTTGGTCATATGGGCGTGGATGTTTCCGGTGCCACGGGTTCGGGCGACATGGCGGGCATGGGCGGCATGGCCAATATGATGCGGTCCATGTTTGGCGCAGGCAATGTCTGGGCGGTGAACGGGCGTGACCCGGATCGTGATGGCGACGGGCCTCTGGTAACGGTGGACCGCGGACAAACCTGTCATTTGACCCTGATGAATGCGACCGCCTGGCTTCATCCAATTCATTTGCATGGCCATGCCTTTCGTCTGCTGGCCCGCAATGATGTTGCGGTGCCTTATCAACCCTGGATCGACACGGTGCTGATTGCACCGGGCGAACGGGTCGAAATTGCCTTTGTTGCAGACAATCCCGGTGACTGGCTGATCCATTGTCACATTCTTGAACACAAGGTCGGTGGCATGTCCGGTGTCATCCGCGTTCTTTGATTTTATGAGGATATAAAATGTCCAAATCTCTGAAAAAATATGGGTCACGTCTGTTGATCGCCTTGGCAGCAACAAGTGTCATGACCCTGTCATCGGTTGCGGCCCATGCTGCAAATCTCGAAGCCAAAATCATCAAGAACCCGAATTGCGGATGTTGCACCATGCACGGGGATTATCTGCGCGCGCATGGTTTTGATGTCACGATCACCAATGATGAAAATGTGTATGATATCGCCCGTATGGCCGGTGTTCCCGATGAGATGCAGGGCTGTCACCTGACCATGATTGACGGTTATGCCATCAGTGGTCATGTGCCGGTCGAAACCATTTTGAAAATGCTCGAAGAACGTCCCGATATCACCGCAATCACCTTGCCGGGCATGCCGATGGGATCGCCCGGAATGGGCGGGCAAAAGGAAGCCCCGTTCGAGATCTATAGTCTCAAGGCCGGGCAGGCTGAAATCTATGACGTAAGATAAACCATCTTCCAACCGGCCGGGGCGTGATGACGTACCCGGCCTTTTTTTTGATCTGTCGCATTCAAATTCATGACAATTGCTCTGCGCTCTTGCGATTGCCGGTCAATGGCCCCACACTCTTAATCACAGGTTATGCTAAGACACGATGTTTCTCGGCTTTGGGATGTTGTTCAAACGGACTGCCCGAAAGTGGTAAGCATCAGGGCTTGGAAAATTGTTGCAGTGCGATAATATCGTTCCAAGGACCATGTCTGGGCAGCATAAAAAGATCGTTGCCCGGTCCGGGGAAACGTAATCAGGAATATATCGGAGGGTTTCATGACCGACGTCGTAATTGTAGGTGCAGCACGTACACCAATCGGCGCATTCAGTGGCACGCTGGCAAATACACCGGCGCACGATCTGGGTGCAATTGCCATCAAGGCTGCACTGGAACGCGCAGGCGTTGAAGGGGACGCGGTGGATGAAGTCATCCTCGGTCAGGTTCTTACCGGTGGTCAGGGACAGAACCCCGCCCGTCAGGCCGCCATTGGTGCCGGTATCTCGGATCGTGCAACCGCCTTTCTGATCAACCAAGTTTGCGGTTCGGGCCTGCGCACGGTGGCCCTTGCCGCCCAGCAGATCATGACCGGGGATGCCAATATCGTGGTTGCCGGTGGCCAGGAAAACATGTCGCTTTCGACCCATGTCGCGCATCTGCGCGCCGGTCATAAAATGGGCGATGTCAAATTCATCGACAGCATGATCAAGGACGGCCTGTGGTGCGCTTTCAACGGCTATCACATGGGCAATACCGCAGAAAACATTGCTGCCAAATGGGGTATCTCGCGCGAAGAACAGGATGCCTTTGCCGCCGGTTCCCAGAACAAGGCCGAAGCCGCCCAGAAATCCGGTCGTTTCAATGATGAAATTGCTGCTGTCACCATCGCCAACCGCAAGGGCGATATCGTCTTTGATGCTGACGAATATCCGCGCCACGGTGCGACTGCCGAAAGCATGGCCAAACTGCGCCCGGCTTTTGATAAGGAAGGCACGGTGACGGCTGGTAACGCATCGGGCATCAATGATGGGGCTGCTGCCCTTGTCGTGATGTCCGCCGCCGAGGCCGCCAAGCGTGGCCTGACCCCGCTTGCAACAATCAAAAGCTGGGCGACTGCGGGTGTTGATCCGGCAATCATGGGTTCCGGCCCGATCCCAGCCTCGAAAAAGGCCCTTGAAAAAGCCGGCTGGTCGGCCGCTGATCTTGACCTGATCGAAGCCAACGAAGCCTTTGCCGCCCAGGCGATTGCGGTGAACCGCGATATGGGCTGGGATACCGACAAGGTTAACGTTAATGGCGGCGCAATCGCACTTGGCCATCCGATCGGTGCATCGGGCGCACGTGTCTTCACCACGCTGCTCTATGAAATGCAGAAACGTGACGCGAAAAAAGGTCTCGCGACGCTTTGCATTGGCGGCGGCATGGGGGTTGCGCTGTGCGTCGAACGCTAAGCAAAGCTCTTCTTTAATCTGATCAACAGGCAGGGCGTCCTCAGGCGGGGATGCCCTGTTTGTTTATGTGCGCTTTTATTGTGCGCTGCGACGAAAGACTAAACCGCTTGGCTGATATAGATCATGGAGAAGAAATAAAGTTACGTATATAAGTGTATTTATGGACTAAAGTTACGTGTGTCGTAGAAGGGCAAACTACGAGAATCGTTATGAAGACAGGCTTGATGAACGAAGTTTAGGGAGGCGACCATGACAAAAACAGCACTGGTAACCGGTGGAACGCGCGGAATCGGCAAGGCAATCAGCCTGTCGCTCAGGGATGCGGGATATACCGTTGTTGCGAACTATGCTGGCAATGAGGAGGCCGCAAAGGCCTTCACCGATGAAACCGGTATTGCGGCCTATAAATGGAGTGTCGCGGACCCCGATGGCTGTGCTGCGGGTATCGCCAAGGTCGAGGCGGAAGTCGCCCCGATTGATATCCTGATCAACAATGCCGGCATCACCCGTGACGGTTTCATGCATAAAATGGAAACCGAACAATGGGCCGCTGTGATCGAAACCAATCTCAGCTCGCTGTTCTATATGACCAAGCCGGTTCTTGAAGGTATGCGCGCGCGCGGCTATGGCCGGGTTGTGAACATTTCTTCGATCAACGGACAGGCAGGGCAACTGGGCCAGACCAACTATTCCGCGGCCAAGGCCGGCGTGCACGGCTTTACCAAGGCACTCGCCCAGGAAGTCGCCCGCAAGGGCATCACGGTCAACACCATCGCACCGGGCTATATCAATACCGACATGGTGGCGGCTGTTCCGGAAAAGGTTCTCGAAGGCATCATTGCCAAAATCCCGGTCGGCCGGCTGGGCGAAGCCGATGAAATCGCGCAGGCGATCCTTTATCTCTGCGGCCCGAATTCGGGCTTCATCACCGGCTCCTGCCTGTCGATCAATGGTGGACAACATATGTTCTGATCCGGTCTCGGACCGAAACCCAAAACGCCCCGCACATATGCGGGGCGTTTTTCGTTGGGAACATGTCTCGACCTGTCAGGCCGTCATGAAGCTATGCCTCAAGAACATCTCCGGTCGAGACGATCTTGGCAAAGGTATCGGCAAGCATGGTCAGTTCGTGCTGGTGAAGGTCGGCGGCCAGAACGGTTTTGCCACTGATGGCATTGGGTAGGTCGCGGGTAGTGGTGGCATCTGAAACCACAGTGACCCCGTATCCTTTTTCATCGGCAACCCGGGCGGTGGTCGAAACACAGACATGGGTCATGAAGCCGGTCAGGACGACCTGTTTGAAACCGCCTTCGACAAGGAGTTCCTCAAGTCTGGTGCCGCCGAATGAACTTGGCACCGATTTGGTCAGGATTGCCTCGCCCTCCTTGGGGGCGACTTCGGGCATGATTGCGGCATACGGGCCGCTTGGGTCAAAAAGACCGGTGGCATGATGCTGCACATGGATGATCGTGCCGCCCCGTGCCCGCCAATGGGCCAGAAGTTTCTGGATATTGGCAAGGGCGGGCTCAAGACCCGACAGTTTCAATTTGCCATCCCGATATTCTTCCTGGGCATCAATCACAATAAGGGCCGCATCGTCGGGCGTTCCGGTCACAAGGGTCGCACCGGCAAGATCAAAAATGGTTTTCGCAGTCATTTTTCACATCCTTGGATCATTTCGTTGATGCCCATCATGTCGCTGCGAATTTGCATTATCCAGCGGCATTAATTCGATTATAATCTGCGTAAACGCAGGTATTGGAGCATGCCATGTCACTGGATTGGGAAGGATTGCGCACCTTTGCCCATGTCTGTCAGACCGGGAATATGAGTGCCGCCGCCCGCGAGCTTGGCGTTAATCAAACCACGGTGGCGCGCCGGATCGCCCGGCTTGAAGAATGGTTGGGCTATGCTGTTTTGCATCGTGATGGCCGCGCCCTTGCCCCGACGGCACGCGCCCAGACTCTGTTGCAAACCGCCATGCAGATGCAGGACAAGGTATCGGATTTGCTGGCCCGTGAACCGTTGGATCAAGGTGATGTGCCGTCGGTTGGCGGCATCGTGCGCCTGACCGGGGTTGATGCGATTTTGCAAGATTGCGTCGCCCCGCATATCGCCGATCTGCATCAACGCTTTCCCAAAATCGCGCTGGAACTGATCGGGGCCAACCGCAATCTAAGCCTGCCACAACGCGAAACCGACATTGCCATTCGCCTTGCCCGGCCCGATAGCGGGGCGTTTCATATCCGAAGGCTCGGTTATCTTGAATATGGCATCTATTGCAATCCGAACGGGCAACCGATTGCGGAGCTTGATCCGAATGCTTTGCCCTGGATTGATCTGGATGATTTTTTTGCCGACAAGCCCGAACAGAAATGGCTGGCCGATCATTTCCCGGATCGTCACACACTGGGTTATGCCAATCGCGGATCAATCATGGTGTCGATGATGACCGGCCATGCATGCTGTGCGTTATTGCCGCTGTGTGTTGGCGAGCGGATCGATTTCCTTGAACGGTTCGCGGATTATCGCCCCGATGGTCGCGAAGTCTGGCTTCTGACCCATCAGGACAAACGTCATCTGCCCCATGTCCGTGCTGTGATCGACTGGTTGGGTGCAATATTGCTTGATGGGAAATTCATTACCCGTTTGTAAGGGTGATATCGGCCGGTTTGCTGTGCCGGGTGACGGTCAGGGCATTGGGCAGGTCATTGTGTTCGGCCTTGGCAATCGCGGTTTGGCGATCAAAGCCCAATCCATGCCACCGGTCCAGCAACCTTGCGCGCAGGGTCTCTTCGGGCACCTCAAGATAGATCGAAAGATCAAACAAGCCCGCAAGCTGATCCCAAGGCGCTTGATCAAGCAAAAGGTAATTGCCTTCAACAAGGATCACCCGGTGATGGTGCGAAATCACACGGGCCGACCCGCGTGAAATTTCAAGTTTGCGGTCAAAAACCGGCACATAAACATCATCCTCCGCATCTTCGCGAAGGGCTGCCAGGGTGCGTTTCAGCCCGCCAACGTCAAAGGTATCGGGTGCCCCCTTGCGCGTCAAAAGTCCGCGTTCTTTCAATATCCCGTCATCAAAATGAAAACCGTCCATCGGCACGATTGCCGCGTCACCGCCAAGCTGTTCGCACAAGGCCTCGGTCAGGGTTGATTTGCCCGATGCCGGTGCTCCGATGATTGCGACAATAAGGCGATCCGTGCCGGTCTGTGCCGCACGGATCTGCCGGATCAATTGCCCGATTTCCATGATGACGGAATCCTAGAAATGATCTTTGCGTTTGCGAATCTCGGTAAAGACCTCGACCGGGCTTTTGCCGCTCATGCCAAGATTGGCCGCAATGCCGGCCTCGTCGGCGCGCAGGAACGGATTGGTTGCCAGTTCGACATCAAGACGCGATGGAATGGTTGGCAAATTGCGTGCACGCAATCCGTCAATATCCTGACATCGCGCAATCAGGATCGGGTTATCAGGCTCGATGGTTTTGGCAAAGCGGGCATTGGATTGGGTATATTCATGGCCGCAATAAATCTGGGTGCTGGCCGGAAGATCACGGAACTTGCAAAGCGATTCCCACATCTGTGCCGGTGTTCCTTCAAACAACCGCCCGCAGCCCAGCGCAAAAAGGCTGTCACCCGAAAACAGGGCGGTCACCGCCGGGAAGTAAAATGCGATATGCCCGGTCGTATGGCCCGGCACGTCAAAAACCCGGCCCTTCAAATCCCCAACAAGAACCTGATCCCCCTCGGCACAGGTTTCGTCCATATTCGGAATGCGTGCCGTTTCTGCCGCCGGTCCCAAAAGTTTGGCCCCGTATTTTTCAATCAGTTCGGCATTGCCGCCAATATGGTCATGGTGGTGATGGGTATTGATCACCAGATCAAGGTTCCAGTCGCGTTCTTCAAGGGCGGCAATCACCGGTCCCGCTTCGCCCGGATCAATGACCGCGGTGACTTCGCTGTAATGACAGCGCACAAGATAGGTGTAATTGTCTGAAAGACACGGGATAACGATGACTTCGCCGGCGGCCATGGCGTACCTCTGGACTGCAAAATGGAATTATCTGCCAAGACTATCAGCAACGACTGTCTTGAAACAATCTCCCAAAATCCAAAGATTTTGACATTCTATGTGACCCGGATTGAGCGTAAAGATATTCCCGTGCAAGAAAGGTGATGATAGGTTTACCGGATGCCGCAGGATGTTGTTGATCTTCACCGTTTTTATGCCAGCAGTACCGGACAGGCCGCCCGGCGCCTGATCCGCAGGCGTTTGCGCGTGATGTGGTCGGATGTGCGCGGCATGCGCGTCCTTGGTTTTGGCTATGCCACGCCCTATCTCCGCCCCTTCATTGGCGAGGCCGAACGCGTCATGGCCTTCATGCCCGCCCGCCAGGGCTGCGTGCATTGGCCCGCCGACGAACAAAACCGCGTCGCCCTGACCGAAGAAACCATGTTGCCGCTGCCCGATAGTTCGGTTGATCGCATCTTGCTGGTTCATCTGGTCGAACATTCCGATTCCATGCGCCGCCTGATGCGCGAATGCTGGCGGGTGTTAACCCCCAATGGCCGCATCGTGGTCGTGACCCCGAACCGAAGCTCGCTTTGGTCCTGGTCGGAAAAAACACCCTTTGGCTATGGCCATCCCTATAGCGTGTCACAGCTTCAAAACCTGATGCGTGAAAACATGTTCCTGCCGATCCAGCACAGCCGCGCCCTGTTCCTGCCGCCAACCCGGCGTCGTTTATTCCTGCGCTGGTCGCAATTGTTTGAAAATATCGGATCACGTTTGTTCAAGGCCTTTGCCGGTGTCTCGATTGTCGAAGCCGGCAAACAGCTTTATGCCAGCACCGGCACGCCATCACGCAAACGCCGTCTGGTGCATATCCCGGTATCGGTCTCGCCGCTCCGCCCGGCCGAGGGCAATCACCCGCATCGCCTTGAGCTTGACGAACCCTGTTCCCTGTCCTGTAAACAGGTCGCTTCTGACAGGATGGATGATCCTGTCGCCGAAACGGATCGCTCCTGAATAGTGCGGCAGGCAAATAAAGTGCGGGCATGTGATGGTGCGCACAGTAATTTCGATTATTCTAATTTAATTCGGTGCCACAACATCAATATCGGGTCATTAATGGGTTCTGCCCCCAAAGAGAATGCCGGAATGGATTTAGGATGCTGTTACCATCGTCTGTGCGGTGCCAAACCGGCCCGCACCGGTATTTGCGTGCTGCTGTTGGCGATGATGGTCATTCTGCTGTCTGGTCGGCCCTTATCTGCACAGGACAGGATAACCGTCTCCCTTTATAGCGAGGATAGCAACGTTCCCTATGCCTTTCTTGATGGGGACGAACCGGACGGCATCTATACCCGCATCCTGAAGGAAGCCGTTGCAAGGCTACCGAAATATGACCTTGAAATCGTCAATGTTCCGTTCCGGCGCGGCATGGATCTTCTCAGGAACGGGACGGTGATGGGATTTTTCCCGCCTTATCAACGTTTGGAACGCGACTGGATCGAACGGTATTCCATCCCGATTTTGCGCGAAACCGTCGTCGCGATTTGCAGCAGTGACTATGCAAATCGCCGCGAGCTTAATCATTTTCCTGCCGATTATGCGGGCGCACGTTTCGCCAATAATGCCGGTTACAAACTGGCCGGTGATGCCTTCTTTAAAATGGTTGATCAGGGCGAGATCGTTCTGGAAGAAGCCAATACAACCGCAAGCAACCTGCGTTTTATGATGGCGGGCCGGGTCGATTGCTATGTCAATGAACGTTTGGCCATTCTCGATGGTATGCGCGAACTTGATGTCGACAGGAATATAACGCGCCTGTTTGACGAAACCGCGATCATTGGTCAGGAATACGGATTTCTTGCCTATGGCCCCGACCCCGAAAACCAGTGGCCCTGGCGCAATACCTTTGCGGATGCCCTTGATACGGTTCTGGCTAAAATGCGCGACAGCGGCGTGATTGACCAACTGGTTTCGGATTACTTTGCCTAGTAAGAAGCCCGCCTCTGGGGCGGGCTTCGGGAAATGCCGGGCTTATGGGTCTGTCACCGTAATGGTAACTTCTGGTGGTCTTGGAAAGGCACCGCATTGACCGGCACCCGGATCAACATAGCCAAAGGCCTCGCTGGTGTTAAACTCAACTGCGATTCTTGGCATAACACCCTTGCAGGTATAAGGCGCATTGAGTGGATAGGTAATAACGGCTGTCCCGGCCCCGTTGCTCTTGCTCAGGTTAAAGCCGTCATAGTCAGCCGATGTGATTCCGTTAAAGCCGATATTGGGGATGACAAAGGCCGCCGGGGTTGCGGTTCCGTTTGCCGGTGCCCCATATGTTTGCGTATGACCGCTGGCCTGTACCGGATTGCTGGTGCCGCAATTGTCTGTGCCATCATTCCAGGTTGCACCTATATTGATGGTGGTCGATATGGTGACCCGGACATGACTCCATGTCTGGAAAAGCGGAATGCCCGAAAGGTCGGTATAACTGCCAACATCCGACCCGGCGGTGGCAGATGAAATATCAAAGGACTGGCTGCCCGATCCGGCAATATAACTTTCGGTGCAGGCGGCATCTGAACACAGTTCAACCTGTGTGACTGTTACTTCATATACGGACGGTTGGCTTGCAGTTCCGGGGATCGCGGATTGGGCGATGTTGGGCAATAGGATCAATCCGGTAATGCCCAGAGAAGTGATGACGTTCTTCATGGATTAATCCCCTCGTGTAATAACCACGCCCGAACTGACACGTTCGACAACGATACGGTTGTTGCGTCTGACTTTGTCGAGTGTATGGGTCGACATATCACGCATTTCCCATGCCTGATCCGTGACAAAGGCGGTGCTTAGTGCAACGGGTTTTTTCCCTTTCTCTTCTGCACCAAACCCGAACCGGAATGACACCAGGGCAAAAACTTCCTCTTCGGAGAAATTATCGTCCTGCCAGCCTGCCTCAATCGAGAAATTCTGATGAAGATCAGCATAAAGCGATGTTTTCCATCCCTTGATATCATCGTTATTGCGTTCAGAATCCCAGACATAGCGACTACCATAAACCTTCAGCCATGGCAGATAGGGAACCTGTGCGCCAAGTTCGAGATCATAACCATCCAGAACCTCTTCGCGTGTATCGCCGGTCAATCCCTTGGTCGATGCACCGCCAAGTCCGTAATAGGTGTTGCCGGTAAAATCCAGACCGTACCATTTGGCTTCGACGCCGAAACCGGCGCGTTTGTGCTGGCGTTCCCATTCCCAGTCAAAAAAGGTATTGGCCCCGAGAAGCACGGTATTATCAGCAAACAACTTGCGATATCCCAGACCAATATTGGTGACATCCCGGTTCAGGTCGAGATAGTCATATCGCTGCTGGCTAAGCTGGGTAAAGAAAGTATGTTCAAGATTGTCGGATTGATAAAGCGGCTGAACGGTCAGCACCGACCAGTTGAAATCGCCATCGGAATTGACACCGGTTTCGACTTCAAACCTTTTTACCCATTCAGGAAGGGATTCGCCGACATCTGCCATCCAGTAATCAATACCGCCTTCCACAAGCGAAAGGGCAGCTGCTTCGGTCTGATTCTGGGCCAGATATTGTGCCGACTGACCAACGGCACTGCGCAGTGTGTTTTGTGTTTCGTCTGCATTCACAGAATGGGGCAGAACATAAACCAGTCCCACCGCGATCAAGATAGCCGATAGTCCTTTATGAGACATCCACCTGGTTCCCCCGAAGACCTGATTTGACATATCCATTTCGATGAATATTAGGCATATCAGTGGAATGAGGTCAATCTCAAGTAGTGCATGTGTTCTATTGGAATAAATCCTGGGTTTGTAATGAATGAAAATGTTTCAGTTATGGTTTGAGGCAAAAGAAAAACAGGCCACCGCAGAACGATGGCCTGTCTTGAATATGGTACAGATATTCGAACTTAATGTTCGATATCGCGCCAGATTTTGCGTTTCACCGCATAGAGCATTGCGGTCAGGAAGATCAGGAACAGCAGAACCTTGATACCCATTGCTTTACGGGCTTCAAGTTCCGGCTGTGCCGTCCACTTCAGGAACGCTGCGATGTCATGCGCATGCTGCTCAAGGGTTGCCGGCGTTCCATCGGTATACTCGACCGCTTCATCATAAAGCGGCGGTGCCATGGAAATCTGGTGACCCGGGAAGTAGTGGTTGTAATGCTTGCCTTCCGACAGGCTGAAGCCCTCAGGAGCTTCTTCCTCATAGCCGGTCATCAAACCTACAATGTAATCCGGGCCATTCATGCGGGCCTTGGCCATCAGGGACAGATCGGGCGGAATTGCGCCACCGTTCGACGCGGCTGCTGCCTTGTCATTGGCGAACGGAGACGGGAAGTAATCCGACGCGATACCCGGACGGGTGAACATGTCACCATCATCGTTCGGGCCGTCCTCGATGTCATACTCGGCGGCGATTGCCTTGATCTGGTCTTCGTTGAAACCGATACCTTCAAGGTTACGGAAAGCAATGAAGCGAAGGCTGTGGCAACCCGCACAGACGTTTTTGTAAACCTGGAAACCACGCTGCAGCTGTGCACGGTCAAACGTGCCAAACAGGTTGTCCCAGCTCCAGGTCTGTGCCGGCGGCACCGGGGTAGCCCCCGATGCCTTGGCCGCAGTTCCGGTAAATGCCGTTACAGCAAAGGCAGCGGCAATTGCGGTCAGTGCAAACTTACGCATTGGCACCCTCCTTGAGTACGGATTCACTGATACTGGTCGGAAGCGGTTTGGGCCGTTCCAACTTGCCCACGATCGGCATGACCACAAGGAAATGCGCAAAGTAGTAAAGCGTTGCCAACTGACCAACGACAATCACCTTCAGGCCTTCAATGCCCATGAAATAGTCGTCCGGGGCCTTCTTGCCGCAATATCCGAGGACAAAGCAGTCAATGAACAGGATCAGGAAGAACCATTTGTAAACAGGGCGGAATTTCGAGCTGCGTACTTTCGAGGTATCAAGCCACGGAATAACAAACAGCACGATGATGGATGCGAACATCGCCAGAACGCCAAGCAGCTTTGCCGGGATGCCAAAGACGGTGAAGTCGATGGAACGCAGGATCGCATAGAACGGCAGGAAGTACCATTCCGGAACGATGTGCGGCGGCGTTACCAGCGGGTTGGCCGGGATATAGTTGTCCGGCTCGCCGAAGAAGTCCGGTGCAAAGAACACGAAGAACATGAAGAAGATCAGGAACACGCCCATCCCGAACAGATCTTTGATCGTGTAGTACGGGTGGAACGGAATCGCGTCTTGCGGGGTCTTGATTTCGACGCCGGTCGGGTTGTTCGACCGCACGCTGTGCAGCGCCCAGACATGCAGGACAACAAGGCCCAGAATGACGAACGGCATCAGATAATGCAGCGAGAAGAACCGGTTCAGTGTCGGGTTATCAACCGAGAAACCACCCCAAAGCCAGGTCACCAGCGGATCACCAATGATCGGGAAGGCAGAGAACAGGTTGGTAATAACCGTCGCACCCCAGAATGACATCTGGCCCCACGGCAGGACATAACCCATGAAGGCGGTTGCCATCATTGCCAGAAGGATCAGGATGCCGATCCACCAAAGCACCTCGCGCGGTGCCTTGTAGGACCCGTAATACAGGCCGCGGAAGATATGAATGTAAACGCAGATGAAGAACATCGATGCGCCGTTCATATGGATATAACGGATCAGCCAGCCATAGTTCACATCACGCATGATGCGCTCGACCGACCAGAAGGCCATATCGGCATGCGGGGTATAGTTCATCACCAGGAAAATCCCGGTAAGGATCATCGTCACCAGAACAAAGCCCGCCAGGGAACCGAAGTTCCACATATAGGACAGGTTTTTCGGTGTCGGATATTCGTATGCAGAGTGATGCAGCATGGTGAAGACCGGAAGGCGGTCATCAACCCATTTCACCACTTTATTATTCCAGACAGGTGCGCTCATCTTACTGCTCCCTAGCCGATCTTGACTGTCGTGTCAGTGAGGAAGGTGTAAGTCGGCACCTCAAGGTTCTTCGGCGCCGGACCCTTGCGGATACGTCCCGAAGTATCATAGTGCGACCCGTGGCACGGACAGTACCAACCATCGAAATCGCCACGCGCTTCGCCCGTAGCGGTGCCCATCGGGATGCAGCCCAGATGGGTGCAGACACCGACGACAATCAGCCATTCCTTTTTCTCAACGCGCGCTTCATCAGACTGCGGGTCGACCAGCTCGTTCAATGCAACCTCTTCGGCTTCATTGATTTCGCGCTCGGTTCGATGTCGGATGAAGACCGGCTTGCCGCGCCACATAACTTTGACGGCTTGGCCGACGGGAATGTTGGAAAGGCTGACCTCGACCGAGGCAAGCGCGAGAACATCTTTGGACGGGTTCATGCTGTCCACGAACGGCCACAGTGCGACGCCGGTGCCAACGACACCAACGGCTGTGGTCGCCAAGGTCAGGAAATCCCTGCGGTTCTCGTCCGGCTGGTGATCGCCGGAAGAATGCACCGTTTGCGACATAATTTATCCCTCTTTCTGCCCCCAAAACAGGCATGTGGATTGCCAAAAGCAAGACTTAGGACATCCTCGTTCAATTTCCCTTGATGAAAATCAAACAATGAAGTCACTAAAAGCCTTTAGCCCTGTTTCTGGTCCGTCATACTAACAAAAAACCGGTTTGTTAAGGAGAACTTGGAGTTGCAATTTGTTTGCATTCAACAAGACCATTTGGTTTTGCAGTGCACAATTAGGTAAAACCTAGCGTAATTGCGGGTATCCTGCCCATTGTGCACCAATGGTTTAGTCCTTTGGTTTTTCTTATTCCAAAAAAGTCTAATAGGGCTGTTTACGGGTAATTTTCTGTCTCTGTGAAACTGATTCGACCGGCGTCGGTCACGAATCTGGTGTTTGTCCGGTACAGTCTGTATCTCTGATACGGGCTTCATCCGGTCACACCGCATAGCCTTTCACGGCAGTTTGCAAATGACATATAAAATCGATGTCATCTGATCAAAACAGGCTCTAAAAGAACGCCATGAGAATTTGTTTGTTTGAACCTGACATCCCGCAAAATACCGGAACGATCCTGCGCATGGCGGCCTGTTTCGGTTTACCGGTCGATATTATCGAACCGTGCGGATTTTTGCTGACATCTGCTGCGCTCAAGCGTGCGGGCATGGATTATCTCGGCAAGGCTGATTATATACGCCATGCCGACTGGCGCAGCTTCGTTGAGGCCCGCGATAAAGGCACGGTTCCCGGTCGGCTGGTTCTGCTGACCACCAAGGGGGCGGAACCCTATTGCGATTTTGAATTTCGCGCCGACGATATCCTGATGCTGGGCTCCGAAAGCAAAGGCGTGCCCGATCCGGTTCATAATTATGTCGATGCCCGTGTGGTGATCCCGATGCAGCCGGGAATGCGATCATTGAATGTGGCAATGGCAACCGCGATGACGCTGGGCGAGGCGCTCCGTCAGACCAACAGTTTTCCAAAGAGGACGCAATGAGCAGCACAGACGCAACCCTGATCGAAACCCGCAAGGAAACGGCAAAGGCGTGGTTCCGTCAGCTCCGTGATGAAATCTGTGCCAGCTTCGAGGCACTTGAAGACAGCTATACCGGACCGCTTTCGGATCGTCCGGCCGGGCGGTTTGAACGCACGGTCTGGGAACGCGGCACCAATGAAGGTGGCGGCGAAATGTCGGTCATGAAGGGCCGGGTGTTTGAAAAGGTCGGGGTCAATATCTCGACCGTGCATGGCGAATTTTCCGAAAAATTCCGCGCTGAAATCCCCGGTGCCGCCGAAAACCCGAATTTCTGGGCGGCGGGCATTTCACTGGTGGCCCATCCCTGTTCGCCCCATGTCCCGGCGGTGCATATGAATACCCGCCATATCGTCACCACCAAGGCATGGTTTGGCGGCGGTGCTGACCTGACCCCGGTATTCCCGCAAGAAGCCGATACCGCCGATTTCCACGGCGCGCTGAAGGCTGCTTGCGATGCCCACGGTGATGATTATTACGACCGCTTCAAAAAATGGTGCGACGAATATTTCTGGCTGCCGCACCGTAATGAACCACGTGGCGTTGGCGGGATTTTCTATGATTACCTTGATGCCGACTGGGACAAGGATTTTGCCTTTACCAGGGATGTCGGCATGGCGTTTCGCGATATCTATCCGAAACTGGTGGCGCGCCATTACAACAAATCCTGGACCGACGAAGACCGTCAGGCACAGCTGGTTAAACGCGGCCGCTATGTCGAGTTCAATCTGCTGCATGACCGCGGCACGCGCTTTGGTCTGATGACCGGCGGCAACACCGAAGCCATCCTGATGTCTCTCCCGCCCGAAGCAAAGTGGCCTTAGGCGACGTCGCGTTTGCTTAAAGCTGTCCGAAAATCAGTGGCGAATTTACTGCGTGGAAACGGTCGCGGGTTCGGCCCGGATCGTTTCCGTCATCGAATTCAGGGTCTGCCAATAGGCGACAGCCGGATTGATCACGCCGCTATTGACCAGACAGCGCTGGATGAAACCGCTTTCACGCAGTGTCCTGATGCCCCGGTTCAGGGCGTCGACAACCTTGTCGGCATTTTCAAGCCGGGCCGAGACCATGAAATGCTGTGTGGCGGGCAGGGATATTTTGACGTTCGGGATCGGGTAAAGCCGGATGCCGTCAACCTCGCGGCCCATATCTTCCTGCGATGAAAATTCAAGAAGCGTGAAATCAGCCCGCCCGGCATCAATCACGGCAAAGACCTGTATGGTGGTTGCCGCACTGCTCAGCGTTGCTGGTGACAGGCTTTCAAGGACCTGCCAGTCAAGCCGCCAGTTCCGGATGCCAACGGCACGCATGGTTTTGATATCGGCAAGTCCGATTTGACGGTCCGCATCAATGAAGTCCCGTCGGGCATAAAGACCCTTTTCAATTTCGCCGGTCAGAAAAAGCGGCTCCGTCCGAAGCGTGCTGTCATCGGTTGCGATATTGAATATCCAGTCGGTTTTGACATCGGCCTGGCCTGCCTCGATCATTTTGCGGCTGCGTTCCGAATTCGGGGACAGCACCGGCTCGACAGTGGCATCAAAACCACCTGCTGCCAGTGCTTCGCGCAGCAATGTATATTGCATCAGTGACAGGTTTGACTGGTTTGCCTGCCGACATTTCCGGCAATCCTCGGAACCGCTGCGGATACAGGCGTCCAGGCCATCCATATCGGCCTGTTTGACCGGGATGCGGATGGTACGGTTTTGCTCGGTCGCGTGCGCGCCGGAAACCATACCGAAAACGGCAAACGATGCGGCAATGATCAAAATGACAGGCCTGAACCGCACGACGTCCCTCAAGTACATTGTTTGCGATGTAGTTTTGGCTATTACATCAATTTAAAGATGAATGCCACACAAGAGGCTCGCGCGCTTGTCTGCTATGCGCTGGCCTGAACCATCAGCTCCCATTCAGACTGGCCAAAGATTCCCACGCTCGATACCTGCAATCTCACAGACCCGTGGCGTCACACGTACACCAACGCGCCACCCCGGCAATGGATGGCGTCAAATGTCAGTCAACCCGCCACCTCACCAACCTTCCAACTCAGCAATCCCGCGGATCCGACTGCGCGAGCTGAGCATCACGGACCGAACACCACGAACCCAGCACCACGAACCCAGCATCATGAGCCCAGCATCATGAGCCCAGCACCACGAGCCAAACATCAAGAGCCGAGCACTAAAGACCGAACAGCACGGGTCGAGCACCACGTTTCAGCACGCAGCGCGCAAACGCCAGATATCGTCAGCCCCTTTTTTCTGATGCCTGCTGCAAGATGTTGGTTTGGGTGCATCGCTTGGATCGTGCGTGCCTTGTGGAGGCCTTTCCTTGAGAATTTGTATTGTATGAGGAATTGAAGTTTGTATTTCCCAAGTGATTATAGGTGCTTACCCCTAATCGTGGGTTTGGCCGCTATAACGGGTTTGGGTCATTGACGGACGGGCGCCAAATTCCTCATACCATTGCGAAAGGATCGGACGGCCGGTTTTGAAATCGGCCAGTTCGCGAAATGCGATCCATTCCAGTCCGGTGGCCAGTGCGATATGGCCGATTGTGACCGGGTGTTCGGGATCAAGGCTGGTTTCAAGGTAATCGAATGTTTCGATCAGTTTGGCCTTTTGTCCCTCGGCCAATGGGGGATAGCGCAAAGGTTGCGGGCGGCGCGCGGTTTCCCAGCGATACAGCACCCCGGCATCGCACATGCCTTGGGCCAGGGCATGTAAACGCAAGGCATGCAGCCGCTTTGGCGCCTTGTGCGGGATCAGTTTGCGGCCACCCTGCAGCCGGTCGAGATAGTCGCAAATCACCAGTGAATCATAAAGTGTCATGCCATCGGGCAGAACGAGAACCGGCACCTTGCCCAGCGGATTGGCAGCAAAGATCGCGTCATTGCGATTGGTCGGGCTGGTTTCGTGATGGATGACTTCAAGCCGGTTTTGCAGGCCTGCCTCGATGGCAAAGACCAGCACCTTGCGGGCAAAGGGCGAGTGGGTCTGATACAGAAGCTGGTGGTCGGGTTTTAAATTATCAGACTTTTGGGGCATTGATTTCGGCCTTGGCTGGGGTGCTGAGTGCTTGAAGGCGACTTAGCCATGCCGACGGGGTGGGGGCAATAAAAAACCCGGTCCAGTGGACCGGGCTCTTTATTTGGCAAAATTTAATAATCAGTGCGATTATTAAAAATAAACTTACTCGGCAGCAACGGCGGCTTCGTCGCCACGGACCAGCGCCATGTAATCTTCCATCAGGGTCTTGCAGACCGTGGCGGGGGTAAATTTGTACTGGCCGATTTCGGCAACCGGGGTGACTTCGGCAGCGGTGCCGGTCAGGAAGCATTCTTCGAATTCTGCCATTTCTTCGGGCAGAATGGTGCGTTCGATGACTTCATAACCGCGCGCCTTTGCAAGGCCGATTACGGTACGACGGGTGATGCCATCGAGGAAGCAATCCGGGGTCGGGGTATGGATTTTGCCATCCTTGACGAAGAAGATGTTCGCACCGGTCGCTTCGGCCACATGACCACGGTAATCAAGCAGCAGGGCATCGGCATAACCCTTGCGCTCTGCCTCGTGTTTGGACAGGGTGCAGATCATGTAAAGACCGGCTGCCTTGGCGTTGGTCGGCGCGGTATTCGGTGCCGGACGTGCCCATTTCGACAGGTCAAGACGGATGCCTTTCAGGCGTTCTTCCGGCTTGAAATAGCTTGGCCATTCCCAGCAGGCAATCGCCACATTGATGCGCGTGGTCTGGGCCGAAACGCCCATCATTTCACTGCCGCGCCAAGCAATACGACGAACATAGCCCTCGGTAATGTTGTTGGCAGCAAGGGTTTCGATGACCGCGTCATCAAGTTCCTTGGCGCCATAAGGGACCTTCATATCCAGGATTTCGCCCGACTTGATCAGACGTTCGCCATGTTCGGCAAGTTTGAAAACCTTGCCGTTATAGCAACGTTCACCTTCAAAAACCGCACTACCATAATGGACAGCGTGGCTCAGCACGTGCAGAGTGCTTTCACGCCAGGGTTTAAGTTCACCATTATACCAGATAAAACCATCACGGTTGTCGAAGGTCAGAGCAGTCATTTGCCAAATTCCATTTCAAAATCGTTCCCGGACGTAACTTTATGTCCTTATTTGTCTGGTCGAAGTAACATTCATAGATTATTATGTCAATAAAACTGACTTAACGGATAAGCATGGCAGATATCTCTACACGTAAAGTCAATCCGCTTTTCTTGCGGGAAGAAGAGCTTAGGCAGGGCATTGAATTGCTGTTTTATGCCTATCGCGATTTCACCGCGGTCGCGGACCAGATGCTTGAGCAATATAATTTCGGGCGGGCCCACCATCGGGTCATTTATTTCGTAAGCCGGAATCCCGGCATCACGGTCAGCGACCTGTTGTCGATTCTCAAGATCACCAAACAATCCCTGTCACGCGTTCTGGGCCAGCTGGTTCGTGAAGGATTCATTGACCAAAGAACCGGTTTGCAGGATCGCCGCCAGCGTCTTTTGACCCTCACCGAAAAGGGCGAGGCACTTGAACGTGAACTGACTGAAAAGCAGCGTGCCCTGATTGCTGCCGCCTATCGCGAAGCCGGTGCCGAAGCGGTCGAAGGTTTCCGCAAGGTCATGCTTGGCATGTTGGGCGAGGAAGATCGCCAGCGGTTTGGTGATGATGGCCCGACGGGCTTTCGCCAGCGCGCCGGTTAGGCCCGCTGCGCCAGCGGTAACGACAGTCGTGGTGTGAGTCGTGACCGGCACAATTTCCGGTTCTAGTGTCCCGCACTATATGAAGTGCCTTGCGATAGGATCGCCGGGCACTTTATTGCTTTCGGGTGGAGGCGTTAAACGCCCCGATCCTTACGCTTTTGAAACACTTTATTGCCAAGTTACTCAGCATTAAATCATTGTGCGTTTAATCAAATTGATTGCGATCGTTGGGGGCATATGATGGCCGGTGCGGATCAACCTCATATTCTGGTTGTCGATGATGATGATCGTCTGCGTGATCTGCTGACCCGTTATCTTGGCGAGAACGGGTTTTCTGTATCATCTGCGCGCGATGCGGCCCATGCGCGTGCAAGCCTTGCCGGATTGCAGTTTGATCTGATTGTCCTGGATGTCCTGATGCCCGGTGAAAAGGGTGTTGATCTGGCGCGCAGTCTGCGCGATGCCGGATCAAAGGTGCCGATCCTTTTGCTGACCGCCCTTTCGGAAACCGAAGACCGCATTGCCGGGCTTGAGGCCGGGGTCGATGATTATCTGGCCAAACCGTTCGAACCCCGCGAGCTTGTCCTGCGCATTGAAGCGATCCTGCGCCGTTATGGCGAGCTGCCGGAAACGACCGAGGAAAAGGTCGAAACAGCAACCAGTGACAAGGTGACGTTTGGCCGATTCAGCTTTGATCTGGGCAAGATGAATTTGCAATGTGACGGCGAACATATCTATCTGACATCGGCCGAACAGGCATTGCTTTCGGCCCTGATCAAGCGCCGCGGGCAAACAACTTCGCGTGAACAGCTGCACGAAATGATCAGCGGCAATGCCGTTGATCCGGCGGCGTCGCGCAGTATTGATGTGCAAGTCACACGGCTGCGCCGTAAATTTGAAGAAGACCCGAAGCAACCAAGATACTTGCAGACGGTACGTGGTCGGGGCTATGTCCTTTATACCGATTAGGCCGGGCCGCTGATGGGCTGGTCCAAGACGAAATGAACAGGGAACTGCACTGTGGGTAGTGAAAAGAATAGCCCGATCAAGTCATTGATGCCGACCGGCCTGTTGGGGCGGTCGTTGCTGATTCTGATGACGCCGATGCTGCTTTTGCAGATCGTCACTGTTCTGATCTTTTTCGAACGTCACTGGGATACGGTCGCCCGTCAGCTCAGCCGTGGTCTTGCCGGTGATGTCGCCTATGTGATCGATTATCTGGGCGAGTATCCCGACGAGGAGCATTACCGTTCCCTGCAGCATTCTGCGCGCGCACATATGCAGCTTGATATCGCGTTCGAGCCCGATGAAATCCTTGAAGAACAAACAATCGAGCCGCCGCTTGGTCTGGTGTCCGAGGAATTGTTTGTCGCCCTGACCGAACGGGTGCAGCGCCCGTTCTATTTCAATCTTGATCTTGATAACCGCCGCCTTGAAATCCGGGTTCAGTTCAAGGAAGGGGTGATTTCCATCGTCGCGCCGCGCAAGCGTCTTTACAGCTCGACCACCTATATCTTCTTTATGTGGATCGCCGGTTCCGCGTTGATTCTGTACGGGGTTGCGGTGATCTTCATGCGCAATCAGGTGCGCCCGATCCGCCGCCTGGCAAAGGCCGCCGATCAGTTTGGCCGCGGTGTGAATGTTGATGACTTCAAGCCCGAAGGTGCGGCCGAAGTTCGCATGGCGGCAAGTTCGTTCCTGTCGATGCGCGACCGTATTGCACGCCACCTGTCGCAACGAACCGCATTGTTGGCCGGTGTGTCGCATGATCTGCGCACACCACTGACCCGCATGAAACTTGAACTGGCCATGCAGCAATCTTCGCCCGGTGTCGATGCATTGAAGCAGGATGTGATTGATATGGAGCGCATGGTCGATGCCTATCTGGCATTCGCGCGCGGGGAAGAGGGTGAAAAAGCCGAACCAACCGAGATCGGTAAACTTCTGACCGATCAGGTTGGCGAGGCCCTTCGCGATGGTCAGCAGATTGACCTGCATATCGAAGACAGTCTTGAAATGGATGTGCGCCCGCAATCCCTGCGCCGCTGCATTTCCAACATCATGTCCAATGCCGGGCGCTATGCCAACAATCTGTCCGTGCGGGCAGGGCGGCGCGGGCATGATTATGAAATCGTGTTTGACGATGATGGTCCCGGCATTCCGGCCGATAAACGCGAAGAAGTCTTCAAACCGTTTTATCGTCTTGAGGAATCGCGCAATCAGGCCACGGGCGGCGTTGGCCTTGGCATGACCATCGCGCGCGATTCTGCGCGCGGTCATGGTGGCGATGTCATTCTTGAAGATGCGCCGGGCGGAGGCCTGCGGGTGCGTCTGGTTCTGCCGATCGGACATTGATCGCACCGAAAGTTAATAACAAAAAGCCCCGCAGAATATGCGGGGCTTTTTGTTTGCGGGGTGGCACGAGGCGGATTGATGTCTGGTCGCAACACTCTGATTTAGGGGTCTAGAAAAACGTCGCGATTTCCGCGAGGTCCTTTTTCTCGGTCGCGTGGGCCGGGATGGTGGCGTCTTCGGCCGGGTAGCCGGTGACAAGCAGGATATAGGGCTTGTTATGATCCGGACGGCCACAGATATCGGTCAGGAAGCTCATCGGGTTTGGCGTGTGGGTCAGGGTTGCCAAGCCAGCCCGATGCAGGGCGGCAATCAGAAAACCGGTGGCAATCGAGACCGATTCCGGGACGTAATAGTTCTTGCGCAGCTTACCGTCGGCAGAGGCACTTTTACGTTCGCCAAAGATGCAAATCAGCCAAGGGGCGGTTTCAAGGAACGGTTTGCTGTCATCGGTGCCCAGCGGTTTAAGTGCTTCGAGCCATTCCTCGCCCGCGCGGCCTTCATAGAAGGCACGTTCTTCTTCCTCGGCGGCGTCGCGGATTTTCTTTTTCATTGCCGGGTCGCCAATCACCGAAAAATGCCAGGGTTGATGATTGGCGCCATTTGGTGCGGTACCGGCTGCGCGAATGCAGGTTTCAATAATGTCGCGCGGAACAGGCCGGTCCGAGAAATCGCGCACGGTATGGCGCGTTTTGATCTCGTCATAAAACGCCTGGGCGCGGGCGCGCATTTCGGCAACGTCATATTCCTGATAGTCGGGCAACGGGATCGGTAGAAATTCGGTGGTGAGTTCCTTTGGGGCGGACATGGCGCTTCCTGAAATGTTGTTATGTTAAATTGTCAGACAATCCTAGATGTGAACATCTGAAGCAGCAAGCTATAAAATGTGCCGTGCCGTGCCGTGCCGTGGTCCCGTTCTGCTCCGTCCTGTCCTGCTCCGTCCCGTCGTTCCGTCCAGTTCAGGGCGCCTTGTCTTGTGTTAGGGCATCTTGAAAGTGCAGGTATGGGCGAGGGGGCAAAGTATGACTTTGTATGTCGGAAGGGGGATCAGTCCAAAACGGGTTCGGCAAAATGGTCGTCTGACAGGGCCTGTACCAGTTGCCGGGACTGATCAATATGGTCGATCATGATGGCCTCGGCGCGTTTGGGATCATTGGCGCGCACAGCTTCAAGCAGGTCACGGTGGGCTGCATTGGTGGCCAGTACCTTTTCATCGGCGACCAGAACGCGGAATTGCAGCCAATAGACATTGTTGGAAATCCGGCGCAACTGTTCGCGCAGAAGTTCGTTCCTGCTGACATCGGCAAACAGCATGTGGAAGGCTAGATTGTGCCGGGACATCGCATTGAGGTCGCGGGCGGCCTCGGCGGTATCAAGGGCGGTTTGGATGTCTTCGAGCGGGGTGATGGCATTTGTCAGGATCGGCGTTGCCAATCGCACGGCCAATCCTTCGAGGGCGCCACGCACCGTAAACAGATCGTCGACTTCACGCCGGGACATGTGGCGGACACTGACCCCGCGATAGGGTTGGGAATGCAGCAATCCGTCCGAACTGAGTTGGCGAAAGGCTTCGCGAACAGACGGGCGGCTGACATTCAGCTTCTTGGCGAAATCGATTTCAGTCAGTCGCTGTCCGGGGGCAAGACGACCTTCGCGGATGGCATTGGTGATGGCATCTGCGACATGCTGAACGGTCAGGGCATCCGAAGTTTCGGCCGAAGCTTGCGTCATATATCACCGTATTGAGATGTGTCATTGTGTCGCGGCAAGACAGGGTATATCAAGCCGACAGAATAACTTGCCAAGCAGTTGTGATCTGCCTAGTCTGCATGATTGTCAGACAATATTCTACACTTATTTTGTATTGTTTTATGTGATTTACACAAAATGACAAGAAATATGGATTGTTCACTTGCGATATACGTTTGATTGATGTTAAATCGCGCCAACTTGGCATGGAATGCGTGCCGGGATAAAACTCCGTGTTTCCCGCCACGGTTCCACACACAGACAGACGAAACGGATTGATGTAGCGTTATGGCCAGCAATTTAAACGAAGAAACAGTCACTTATGTCCATCACTGGACTGACACACTCTTCACGTTCAAAACCACCCGTGATCCGGGCTTCCGATTCATCAATGGTCAGTTCGCAATGATCGGACTCGAAGTCGAGGGCAAGCCGCTTTTGCGCGCCTATTCGATGGTCAGTGCGAATTACGATGAAGAACTTGAGTTCTTCTCGATCAAGGTCCCGAACGGTCCGCTGACCTCGCGTTTGCAGCATGTCAAAGTCGGCGACAAGATTCTGGTCGGGCGCAAGCCGACCGGCACCCTGATCCATGACAACCTGTTGCCGGGCAAAAATCTGTGGCTGCTGTCGACCGGAACCGGTCTGGCACCGTTCATGAGCGTGATCCGCGATTACGAAACCTATGAACGTTACGAGAAGGTCATTCTCGTACATGGTTGCCGTGAAGTCCGTGAACTAGCCTATCAGGAATTCATTCACAGCGAACTACCGAACAACGAGTTCTTTGGCGAAGATGTTCAGAACAAGCTTCTGTATTATCCGACCGTGACCCGTGAAGAGTTCAAGAACCAGGGCCGCATCACCGAGCTGATGAAGTCGGGCAAGCTTTATGATGATCTTGGCGTGCCCAAGCCGAGCCTTGAAAACGATCGCTTCATGCTGTGCGGCAATCCGGAAATGATTGCTGATACCCGCCAGATGCTGGTTGAGTGGGGCGGCAAGGAAGGCAACATGAACGAGCCGGGTCACTTCGTGATCGAAAAGGCCTTCGTCGAGAAGTAAAGTCGACTTCCCGATCTTCTATTTAAAAAGGCATGGCGCGCAATCGCCGTGCCTTTTTTGTTGGTCGCCCCGTCGGGAAATTATCTATGCGCGTGTATATATATCTCCCCATATGAGGATATCTGACCGGACAGGCCGGGTTCTATATTCGTGAGAATGAATGTGGGCTGTATCAAAGCCAGAAAACAATCCGGGAGAGCCGTCATGAATTCCCTTAGCGCGTCTATCAGACACGAAGACCATGATCTGTCATCGATCATGCTGGATGCGGTAAATGCGTCATTTGCCGCTGCCGAATTTGATTTGACGGGCGCGGTGGTGCGGGTGAATGACAGGTTTCTGTCGATGACGGGATATGATGAAGACGAAGTTATCGGTAACCATCATTCAATGTTTCTGCCAGAGGAGCTGGTGAATGGCCCGGATTATGATTTGTGCTGGGCTGATTTGCGCGCAGGAAAAGGTAAGCGTGTTGTCCTGCCCTGTGTAACAAAGCAGGGTGAGAGGATCTGGGTTGAAGAGACCTATAGCCCGATACGCGATTGTCGCGGGGATGTGACCGGTATTGTGCGGCTTGGTGTTGACGTTACCGAACGGCACGACAAGCTTTCCGATTTACAGGGCAAGGTTGACGCAATCGAGCATAGTCACGCCGTGGTCGAGTTTGATGTGAAGGGCAACATCCTGACCGCCAATCACCATTTTCTTTCGGTTATGGGATATGATTTATCGGAAATTGCGGGTCAGCATCACAGTATGCTGGTTGATCCCGACTATGCGCAAAGTGCCGATTATCGAGCGTTTTGGCGATCTTTGGCCAAGGGGAAATACAGCGCAAGGCAGTTTAAGCGCATCGGCAAAGACGGCGAGGAAGTCTGGTTCGAGGCAACCTATAACCCGGTATTTAATCCCGATGGTTCGGTTAAAAAAATCGTCAAGTTTGCCGTCGATATCACCGGCGAAGTTGCTTCGCTGACGGATTTGAAAACCACTCTTGATACCAGCTTTGTCGATGTTGATCGCAGCCTGTGCAAGTTTGACCAGAATTACGAAAACGTCGCCAAAGTATGCCATCAGGCAAAAGGGCATCTTGAGGCAAGCGGGATGGTTGCCGGAAGAATGGTTGCGAGTGTCGGCGAAAGTGCGCAACGCATGACCGAGCTGCGGTCTGTTGCAGATAACGTGTTTGATTTGGTTATTGAAGGTGATGTCGCGGCGGTGGCACTTGAAAATGCGATTGATGCGTTGCGTGACCAGGCCGCAAATACACCGGCACTTGGCCGTCTGATTGACAATGTGGATGATTGTATCAGCGAAAATGTCCGTATCCTGACGGCTCTTCGGCTGGATATGAAGGCGATGCTTGAACGGGTTGCTGTTGTATCGCTTGCGGTTGACAAGCAGGGTGAAATTACCGGTCAGATCACCAGCGAGATGCAGGGGATCGAGACATCGATTGCGGCATCCCAGGACTTGCTTTCGGGCATGCAGAAAGTTTCAGAAGAAATGGCACTTGCCATTGGACAAACACGCGAAGCATCGGTGGTTTTGGCGCGCTAGTCCATTAAGGATGGCGCGGCACGAGCGGGGACAGGCATCTTTGGTGCCTGTCCTTCTCGTTTTTGTCCGGGATCAGAAGATCAGAACAGGCGACCGCCATTGGGGATATCGTGATCAGGGCGGATCAGAACGATGCCCTTGTCGTCTTCGCCATCCGGGAAGCCAAGGCACAGGAATTCGGACATGAAGGGGCCGACCTGCTTTTTCGGGAAATTGATCACACCGGCAACCTGGCGGCCGATCAGTTTTTCCGGGGTATAATATTTGGTGATCTGGGCAGATGTTTTCCGGGTGCCAATTTCCGGACCGAAATCCACCCACAGCTTAAGGGCTGGGCGGCGGGCTTCGGGGAATTCCTGGGCGTCGATGACGGTGCCCACACGGATATCGACTTTGAGAAAGTCATCAAAACTGATTTCGCTCATTGGGTAAGGGTCTCCTTGTTATGGAGACAGCTTACTGATCAGAAATCGGCCTGATAAGTCCAAAGCGTGGTGATGAGGGTAAATTCGGAGTTTGGGCAAAATGCCGTGACGCGGGCAAAGAAAATGGCAGGACCATAAGGCCCTGCCATCAAGTAGATTACGGGAAGTTATCAGCGAAAAGCTGTTACTTCGCAGCAGCGGCCTTTTCGATCGCTGCCTTGAATTCATCAAGGGATTCGGTAAAGCGAGCCTGAAGAAGAGAAAGAGCTTCTTCCTGAGACTTGGTTACCAGACCAGACAGTTCCTTGGCGGTCGAAAGTGCTTCTTCGTATGCAGCTTTCGCGGCTTCGGTCTGCTTGGCAGCCGTTGCCATCGGATCGTCAGCGGTAGTAGCAGCGAAATCTTTGCCCTGGGTCTGAACTTTATCCAGCAGCGTTTTGAAGATTTCGCTCTGACGCTGAGCGACAGCCTGGAAACCGTCGAAGGCTACCTTGTTGGCTTTGGTGAGGGCTTCCACGTTTTTACGCTGGAAAGCCATCATTTCGTTCACGTCTACGCCCGGAATTTTGAAATCCGCAGTGTATTTGGTGAAGTCGAGGTCAAAGAACGGGTTGGTTGCCTTTTTTGCGGCGGTCATGGTTTTGCACTCCATCAACATTTGCAACAGGTGTGGAATGAGGCGCTATTGTGCGCCGCACAAATTCAACTGCAATATGCCGGAATGACTGGATCGCGTCAAGGGTTATTTTGCGCTGCACAATAACTTTAAGGTTAATGTTTTGTGTCGTGATATTCCCTTGGGTTGGGTTGTCTGATTTCGTCTGTCAGATCAGATGGTTAGGCATCCGGCGGGTTTTATCGGTGCTTATTGACGGATGTCGGCTGGTTCTGTGTTCGCACTGTTTTCGGATGCCTTTGCCGAGAATCGGCGGCGTTTTTCCGAAATTTTTCCGCACAGCTTGAAGGCCTTGCCCAGACCCTTTTCAACCTTTCGGTCATAGCCGGCTGCCTTGGACAATTCCCGATCCAGATAGGCCATGGTCGGGGAGAAGTCGGTGCTGTCATCCCCAAGCCATTGCTGAAAAGTCCTGGCATAAATGGCTGTCAGGCCGACAACCCGCAAGGAGCCGTGCAGGCCCGAGGTTTTAAAACCGGCTGCTTCGAGCATCCAGCGCATCGATCCGAAATGGGTTTTGATGGCGCGCAGCGAATCAGATGGGCCAAGATCACCGCGGGCGGCAATGATCGATTGCAAGGCCGGGCGATAATCGGCAAGGGCATCAAACCGCGCCATGATGACGGCCATCAGGCGGTCATGACCGGGTTCGTTGAAATCGGCATCATCAAGATCGGCCAGGACTTCCTGATCAATCTGATGGATGAAGCGCCGCAGAAGATCGCCCTTGCCGGTGCAATGTTCGTGACAGTCGGCAAGGGTTACGCCCGCCGTCTGTGCGATATCGATCATGGAGACGTCATGCCAGCTTTTCTCGGCAGCCAGTTTGAGGGCGGCGTTGATCAGGATATTTGGGATATCCTTTTTGGCGGGCATAACAGTCTCCGATCACATCAGGGTGTTGGGATGGTTACAGACCTTGATCAGCCTGCAAGTTCAACGGAACGTTTGCGGGCTGCCTCGATCGCGCGGGTCATCAATTCGGGAAGACCTGATTTCTGATCCATCAGAACATCAAGGGCAGCGGCAGTGGTGCCGCCGGGGCTTGTAACGTTCTGACGCAGGGTTGCGGCGGTTTCTTCGCTGGCATCCAGCAGGAAGCCCGCACCCACCACGGTCTGACGTGCCAGCAGCATGGCCTGATCTGCCGGAAGGCCCGCTGTTTCGCCCGCCTGTGCCATGGCTTCGACCAGATGGAAGATATAGGCCGGACCACTGCCCGAAAGGGCGGTAACCGCATCCATCAGGCTTTCATCTTCGACCCAGGAAACCAGACCGACGGTGGCCAGCAGGGTTTCGCACATATCACGCTGGGCGATGCTGACATTTTCGGTCGGGCACATCACGGTCATGCCGCGTGAAACAGCCGCCGGGGTATTGGGCATGGCGCGCACGATGCGGGCCAGTTCGCCAAGGTGGCTTGCGAAAAATTCGATGGTCTTGCCAGCGGCAACCGACAGGAAGACGGTTTCGGCACGGGCAAGCGGTTTGTAAGCGTCGATCACATCGGGCAGGACCTGGGGCTTGACCGCGAACAAAACGACCTGCGGGATAAAGTCCTGCGGAACATCGGCAACATCGGTGACGCCGTGAATGCCATAGCTTGTTTCAAGCTTTTCGGCGGCTTCGGCCTGTTCAACGATATAGACATTATCAGCCTTGAGACCTTGGGCCAGCCAACCTTCGAGCATGGCACTGCCCATCTTGCCACAGCCGACCAGCAAAAGACGCGTATTCATAAAATCTGCTCCGCTTTATCCATCGGGTTCTGTTGATCATGATGTTTTCAACAGTCTTGATGCAATGCCGTAGCGATCTTCTCAAGGTGGGTCAAGTCACCCTGAAGGGCAAGAGGTTCCGTGCCGATGGCATTGAAAAAGAAGCGGGATGGTTCCCCCGGATGCTTTGGCTATGACCGGGGTGGTTTGCCAGATAATGTTTTGCACCGGGCTTTTTGCGGTCCCGGTTTGGGGGAAATGTTTTGTTTTGCCGTTTACGACGACAAAGCGAAAAAAAACTGCCCGAAACGCAAACAGGACGGCAATCGTGCCATCCTGTGTGTTTTTGTCAGATGATCTGTCGGAATCCGGTTCCTATGCCTGACCTGCCGGTTCAAGCATGGCATGGGTCAATGCTTCGTCGGGTGATTTGCCCTGACCGAGAACAAAGTTGAAGGCCGGGAAGAAGCGTTCGCATTCGGAAATCGCGATATCAATCAGTTCTTCGAACTGTTCGACCATCGGCGGAACGTCACCACCAAACAACAGGGTGTGACGGAACAGCGGCATGTTTTCTTCGAGCCACAATCCGAAATGCCCGATCCAGAGCTGTTCATTGCATTTTGTCACCAGCTCATACATGCGCGGACGCAAGGGTTCGGGGACAAACAGATCAAAGCAGCAAGCGATATGCAGGGCTTCGGCATCATCGCGCCAGGTGAAATAGACCAGATAGGTGCACCAATGTGCCGGGATCTCGACCACCACCTCGTCAGAGCTGCGTCGTTCCAGATGCCATTGGTTTGTACGGGCGATATCTTCGACCAGTAGCAACGGATTTTCGTCGCCGAGATCGCCAATATCGTCGAGTTGGTCGTTCATATATACCCAGCCTGTTTAAGCATGTGCGAAAGGGCGCGCACTATATGCCGGTGCCCGCCGTCTTTCAACCGTCCCGCAACGCAGGACTGCAATGAATTTTGGAAGTGGGGTCACCCCCGATCCGTTTTGCCGGCTGTGATCGACCTTTCCGCGATCCTGACAAGACGGTCTGTTCCCCTTTATGTGGGGATTAAACAGACGTCAGTCGTCTTTTTTTGCAGCCGGTTTGGATGCAGCACGCTTGGCCGCCGGTTTGGCCGGGGCTTCGGCGGTTTCAAGGCGCTTTTCAAGGTCGGCAATGCGGGCTTCGAGTGCATCGATGCGCTCGGCAGCCTTGATCGCGACATCATGAACCACGTCAAATTCCTCGCGGGTGACCATATCCATGCCCATCAGGATTTTTTCAAATTGCTGACGGACAAGGGCATCAACTTCGCCTTTGACGCCGGTCATGGTGCCCAGTGCAGAATTGGTTACACGGGTGATGTCGTCGAGAATGCGGTTGTTGATCTGCATTTTTATGGTCTCCGTCTTCTGGATCAAAGTGTTGGGCATAATATGGGTGTTCGTTGCCATTGGGCAAGCTGATCATCGCGGGCGGGTCAATATGGCGACGCTGGCGTGACGATATCGTGATTTTGATGGCTTTTCTTGCTCCAGATCAGGGGTGGTCCTATAAAGTGACCAGAAAATTTGATCAACGGGTTTGGCCCGTCAGGAGAATGTAATGCTTATCGTTACCGGTGGTGCCGGGTTTATCGGTTCCAATATTGTCGCAGCGCTTGAAGAACGTGGTGAAACCGACATTGTTGTTGTTGATCGCCTGCGCGATGGCATCAAATGGAAAAACATCGCCAAGCGTAACCTGCGCGACATTGTGCATCCCGACGATCTTCCGGCATTTCTTGAAAAGCATTCCGGGGATGTCGATACGATTTTCCATATGGGCGCGATTTCCGCGACCACGGAAACCGATGCCGACAAGATCCTGAACAACAACCTGAAACTGACCACCTGGCTTTGGGAATGGTGTTCGCGCCATTCGGCCCGCCTGATCTATGCGTCCTCGGCGGCGACTTATGGTGATGGCAAGCAGGGCTTTGACGACAGCTTTGACGAGGGTGACCTTGCCAAGCTGGCGCCGCTTAATGCCTATGGCTGGTCCAAACATGCAACGGACCGTCGTTTCCGTCGCATTCTTGATCAGAACGGTTTCCGTCCCAAACAGTGGGCCGGGCTTAAATTCTTTAACGTCTATGGCCCGAACGAATATCACAAGGGCGGGATGCGTTCGGTCGTATCGCAGATGTTTGACAAGCTTTCAGCCGGTGAAACCGCGACATTGTTCAAGTCCCATCACCCGGATTACGAGGATGGCGGACAGCTGCGTGATTTTGTCTGGGTTGGTGATGTCGTCAATATCATCATGTGGCTTTATGACAATCCGCAGGTCAGCGACCTGTTCAATATCGGAACCGGCAAGGCGCGCAGTTTCAAGGATCTGGCATTGGCGGTATTCAGCGCCATGGGCAAGGAGCCGGTGATCAATTACGTCCCGACCCCCGAAGCCATCCGCGACAAGTACCAGTATTTCACCGAGGCCAACATGGCCAAGCTGCGCAATGCGGGTTATGACCGCGACATGACGTCCCTTGAAGAAGGGGTGCGAACCTATATCCAGGATTACCTCGCGACCGAGGATGTGTTCCGCTAAGCGCGCAAAACATAAGGACGGGGTGCGTTGCCATGATGCTGCCCCACTCCTTTGCGAACTGAACCGGGACCATATCACCCTGTCTTCTTTCTGATCCGGAGTTTCCCCGATGCTGAGCCTTGCCTTTCCGGCGATAGACCCGATTGCAATATCCATCGGCCCGATTGCCATTCGCTGGTATGCGCTGGCCTATATCGCGGGTTTGCTTCTGGGCTGGAAATATGTGGTTTATTACTGCACCAAGACGCCCAACATCATGAGCAAACGCGATGTTGATGATTTGCTGTTCTGGGCGACGCTTGGCGTGATCCTTGGCGGGCGGCTTGGATATATCCTGTTCTACAATCTGGATTATTACGTCGAAAACCCGGCCAATATCCTGAAAGTCTGGCAGGGCGGCATGGCGTTCCATGGCGGCTTTATGGGCGTGATTTTGGCGATCATCCTGTTTGCACGCAAACGCGGGATTTCGATCCTTGCCGTGCTGGATGCCGCCGCGGTGGCGACCCCGATCGGTTTGTTCTTTGGCCGGATTGCCAATTTCATCAATGGCGAGCTGTTTGGTCGCACCACCGATGTGGCCTGGGGCATTGTGTTTCCCCATGGCGGACCGGACCCGCGCCATCCCAGCCAGCTTTATGAAGCAGCGCTTGAAGGTTTGATCCTGTTTGTTGTGCTGTTTGTCTTGTCGCGCAAGGCGTTCGTGCGTCACCATCCGGGTATTCTGGGCGGCACCTTTGTTGCCGGTTATGGCATTTCACGTATCATTGTCGAATTCTTCCGCCAGCCCGATGCGCAGCTTGGCTTCCTTGCCGGTGGGGCAACCATGGGGCAGCTTTTGTCGATCCCGATGGTTCTGTTTGGTCTTGGCTGCATTGTCTATGCGCTGAAATCAGCCCCGATTGAAACCCGTAGGCATCCCAAACAGGCAGACGCCGCGTGAGCCAAGTGCCCGAAACCCAGTCCCCGCTTCTGGATCATATCAAACGCCGGATCGCCCTTTCCGGGCCGATCAGCATTGCCGATTTCATGAATGAGGCCCTGGCACATCCGGAATATGGCTATTACCGCAAACAGGACCCGTTCGGGCGCGCAGGTGACTTTATTACCGCCCCCGAAGTCAGTCAGATGTTTGGCGAGTTGATCGGACTTTGGGCAGCGGTAAGCTGGCAGCAGATGGGTTGCCCACCCAAAATTGACCTAGTCGAGCTGGGGCCGGGGCGTGGCACCTTGATGTCCGATGCGCTGCGCGCTGTGCGCAATGTGCCGGGCTTTGGCGATTCCCTAACCGTGCGGTTTGTTGAAACCAGCCCGGTTTTGCGTACCCATCAGCAAACAGCGATCATGGCCTATGGCATTCCCGCCACCTGGCACGAAGCATTTGACGACATTCCGACCCGTGCCAATGTGCCGGCGATTGTGATCGGCAATGAATTTTTTGACGCATTGCCGATCCGTCAGTTCGAACGTGGGGATCATGGTTGGGCCGAACGTCTTGTCGGTGTGGATGCCAAGAGTGGCGAGCTTGGCTTTGTGCGCGGGCGTGAAACGCCGGTGACAGATGCACTGATCCCGGCGACCCTGCGCGGGACCGCGAAAAAGGGCGATATCTATGAAAGTTGCGCCCCGGCGATTGCCATTGCCGATCAGATTGCGCGTCGCTTGAATGAGACCCACGGGGCGGCCCTGTTCATTGATTACGGCCATCCAAGCAGTGCGTTTGGCGATACCTTGCAGGCCCTGAAGGGGCATGAATATCATCCGGTTTTGAGCGATCCGGGTGATGCGGACCTGACCGCGCATGTCGATTTTGCCGCGATTGCGCGTGCCATGAACGAGGCCGGTGGACGTACGGGCGCGGTTCTGACGCAGGGCACGTTCCTTAGAATGCTGGGCATTGAACAGCGTGCCGAGCTTTTGAAAACCAGTGCTGATGAACAGCAGGCCGTTGCAATTGATCAGGCATTGGCACGGTTGATCGACGCCGATCAGATGGGAACGCTTTTTAAAGTTCTGATCGGTTATGGTCGGGAAACCACACCGCCACCTTGCGTCAGCGGTGTCGCAGGATAAATAGCGACCATTCAAACCTTGGAGCCACCCACCCATGACCCATCCGATTACCGACGGTATTGAACGTTCGTCAAACGGACTGACATGGTTTGAGGCCGAACGCCTTTCGGGCAAGGATGGATTGCGTCACGGGTTTCTCAGCCGCAAGGGCGGGGTTAGTGACGGTCTTCATGGCGGGTTGAATGTCGGTTTCGGGTCCGATGACAACAAGGACCGGGTGGCCGAAAACCGTGCGCGTGCGGCATCGGCCTTTGCCACCATTTCTGAAAATCTGACCACGGTTTATCAGGTGCATGGCACCGATGTTGCCGTTCTTGATAAGCCGCTTTCACGTGATGAAGCGCCCAAGGCCGATGCGATGGTCACCGACCGTCCGGGCATCATGCTGGGTATTTTGACCGCCGACTGTACGCCGGTCCTGTTTCATGATCCGGTTGCCGGAGTGATCGGCGCATGCCATTCGGGATGGCGCGGATCATATGGCGGTATTTCGGCCAGCACGGTTGATGCGATGGAAAAGCTTGGCGCGAAGCGTGAAAATATTACCGCCGCGGTCGGCCCGTGCATCGCACGCAAATCCTATGAAGTAGATGGTGCGTTTCGCGATACCATTCTGGGCGGGCCGGAAGGCAGTGACGATTTGTTTGATACATCGGTTCGGGCCGGGCATTTCATGTTTGATTTGCCGGAATATGTCCGTCGCCGGACGATTGCGACCGGGATCGCATCGGTCGAATTGGTCGCGCGTGATACGCTGGCCGAGGAAGAACTGTTTTACAGTTATCGCCGCACGACGCTTCGCAAGGAACCCGATTACGGTCGGCAACTTTCCGCAATCATGTTGACCGGGGCGTAGGGCGATAAGGCCCGGGGGGATACGTCATGCCGCATATGATTATGCTGTTTTTCTTTATTATCATCGCGACCATGATCGGTTGCGTTTTGATGTGAATATATAAGTGACGATATGAAATCGATCCTCCGTTCCCTTGTTCTGTTTGTTGTGACGGCTGTGCCGCTGGCGGCCTGTGGTGATTTGCCGCGCCCGTTTGAAGGGGCCGGACGTGAAGGCGATCCGTCACTTTTGGAATTGCGCGATACCGGAACCGTCAGGGTCGAGACGGGCGATGATCTGCCCGAAGGTGCATCGGCACATCTGGCCCGTGCGATGGCGCGTGCCCTTCGTAACCGGGATATCCCGGCCTATAGCGACAGTAATATTGGTGGCAGTTACATCCTGCGTCCCAATATCGAAGCCAGCCTGATTGAAAATGGTGCGAAACTTGACGTGACCTGGGTTCTGATGCGCCCGGACGGATTGGCAATTGATACCACCCGTTCGGTTGGCGAGTTATCCGCGCAGCAATGGTTTGCCGACAATCCGACCGGGCCGGAAGAAAACAACATGGCCCTGCCCAAGGAGTTTGTCGACAAGGTGCGCGAACTTGACGGGATCAAGGAAGACCCGATGCACCTGACCTATGACGGGCTTGTTGCGCAATCGGCCGATCAGATTGCCTTCATGATTACGGGGGACCGGTCATCGTTCAAGGCGGCACCCTTTATGAAGATTGCCCTGATTGATTTTGCCGGGGCACCGGGGGATGGCAATACCGCACTGGCACGTTCGGCCGGGGCATTGTTGGTATCAAAGGGCATCCTTGTTGATAACAAGGAGATTGATGAAAACAGTGTGATCCTGTCCGCAACGATTGATGTCGCCCCCATCGAGAACGGTCAAAAGCCGCCGGTTGATAAAGTCGCCATTGAATGGGTGATCATGGAAGCCGATGGCACGGAACTTGGACAGATGAAGCAAAACAATGTCGTGCCCCATGGCAGTCTTGATAAATATTGGGGCGGGGTGGCATCCCTTGCCGCCCAGGCGGCGGTTGAAACCCTTGAAGGGGTTTTGGGGCAAATTGCCACCCGTAAAAAGCTGCAATTCCGGGCAGATAAAAAGACGCTTTCAGCGCGCTAGAACGCTTGAAAGCCAAGGGATGGCCGTCTGATGCATGACAGCCTTGTCGTTATTCGTCATTGCCCCCATTTACAGACTGTTAACGGCTGGTTATAAAGCCGCCGCGCACTGCCAAGGTGCAGGTTTGCCTATATATGGTCTTTGAGTGTCGTGAACATGTCGTCGTTTCGGGCGGGGTTTCCCCGGTTTCCGGGCTTTTGGGCGACAGGGGCAAACGGGACCACACCCGGCTGACCTGTGTTGGTGGAGTCGCAAAAAGGATTTTGTTTTTTCGCTTTCCCGGCACCCATTAACCGAGGCCCCGCTATGAAGATCCTCGCTGGTAACAGTAACCGCCCGTTGGCTGAGGCTATTGCTGACCATCTGAATCTGCCGCTTACCCGTGCAGATGTTAAGCGTTTCTCCGATGAGGAAATCTGGTGTGAAATTCAGGAAAACGTCCGCGGTGAGGACGTTTTTGTCATTCAGAGCACCTCTTTCCCCGCAAACGACAACCTGATGGAACTTCTGGTGATACTCGACGCGCTGCGTCGTGGGTCTGCACGTCGCATCACGGCTGTCATTCCGTATTTCGGTTATGCCCGTCAGGACCGTAAATCCGGTCCCCGTACCCCGATTTCGGCAAAGCTGGTTGCCAACCTGATTACGGTTGCCGGTGCTGACCGCGTTCTGACCATGGACCTCCACGCCGGTCAGATTCAGGGCTTCTTCGACATTCCGCTTGATAACCTGTTTGCGTCGCCGGTTCTGACCAGCGATATCCGCAACAAGTTCGAAGGCCAGAAACTGGTCATCGTCAGCCCGGATGTCGGCGGTGTTGCCCGTGCGCGTTCCGTTGCGAAACGTCTGGATGCCGAACTTGCGATCATCGACAAACGTCGTCCGCAGGCCGGTGTTTCCGAAGTCATGCATGTTATCGGCGACGTCAAAGACGCAGCCTGCATCCTGGTTGACGATATCGTTGACTCGGCAGGTACGCTTTGCAACGCAGCCGGTGCACTGAAAGAACGCGGTGCATCGTCGGTTGCGGCCTATGTTTCCCACGGTGTCCTGTCGGGCCCGGCGGTTGAACGTATCGCCAATTCGCCGATGACCGAAGTCGTCACCACCGATTCCATCCGTGCATCGGATGCGGTTCGTGATTGCACCAAAATTCGTCAGCTTCCGATTGCGCCGCTGATGGCAGAAGCCATTCGCCGTATCTCGGAAGAAAAATCTGTTTCCGTTCTTTTCGATTGAGGGTATAAGGCCCTCGCCGCGGTGGCACCCCTGGAGGCCACCGCGCTTGTTTTCGTGGGCTTTCAGCGGTGATTTACACCAACCTGCGAAGACAATACTTTCTTAGTTCAAGGAGATTTTCCGATGGCAAACACTGTTATCACTGCGGAAATCCGTGAACGGGCCGGAAAGGGGGCCGCCCGTGCCGTGCGTCGTGCCGGTATGGTCCCTGGTGTCATCTATGGTGCAAAACAGGAAGCTGTTCTGTTCCAGATCGACCCGCGTCCGCTTTGGAAACTTCTGCATAAGCCGGGCTTCTATTCTCATGTTCTGACTGTTGAAGTCGGAAGCGAGAAATATGACGTTCTGCCGCGCGACGTTCAGTTCGACAAAGTTACCGACGAAATCATGCACATCGATCTTCTGCGCTTTGCAAAAGGCCAGACCATCCATGTGGAAGTTCCGGTTCGCTTCGAAAACGAAGAGAAATCGCCGGGCCTGAAAAAAGGCGGCGTTCTTAACGTTGTCCGTCATGATGTTGAAGTTATCTGCGCTCCGAACGCAATTCCGGAAGAGCTGGTCTTCGACCTTTCTGGCGTTGCAGTTGGTGACTCGATCCACATTTCGGCAATCAAACTGCCGAAAGGTGTCGAACTCGCAATCACCGACCGTGACTTCACCGTTGCGACCGTTGCTGCTCCGTCCGCTCTGAAGTCGGAAGAAAATGCCGCTTCGGACGAAGAAGCAGGCGAAGAATAAGATCGAGGTCTTGTAATGTTTTTGGTGGTTGGACTGGGAAACCCGGGATCGGGATATGCCGCCAATCGCCACAACATTGGCTTCATGGCGGCGGACGAAATCGTCCGCCGCTATTCTTTTGGGCCCTGGCGCAAAAAGTTTCAGGGTCAGATTTCCGAAGGCGACGTGAACGGTCACAAAGTTCTGGTTCTCAAACCGGAAACCTTCATGAACCTGTCGGGGCAAAGCGTTTGCGAAGTGCTGCGCTTTTACAAGATTCCGGTCGAAGACGTTATTGTTCTGCATGACGAGCTGGATTTGCCGCCGGGCAAATTGCGCGTGAAACGCGGTGGCGGGCATGGCGGGCATAACGGATTACGATCAATTGACGCCCATTGTGGCAAGGAATATCGCCGCGTGCGTCTTGGCATTGGTCATCCGGGGGATAAATCCCGTGTGCATGACCATGTTCTTGGGGATTTCTCCAAGGCCGAGAGCGAAGGCTGGCTGATGGCGCTTTTGGACGGGGTTGCTGCGGAATTCGCGCGACTGGTCAAAGGCGATGATGGCGGCTTTATGAGCAAGGTCTCGGCCATCGTAAGCCCGCCCAAGCCAAAGGCACCGAAAAAGGATAAACCGGCGGCCAAACCGGATCAAAAAGATGGCAATGACGACGCAGGTCTGCAAAAGCAGGCTGGCGAAGGAATGGAAGATTTGTCCGGTGCGGCAAAAGTCCGCGTGGAACGCGCAGACACACCGGTCAGCAATGCAGCCTCGGCCATGGCCGAGGCACTTGCCAAGGCATTTGGCAAAAAGAAATAGTCTTTCGGTCGGGGGCTGCCCGGATCGATTCCGATGAACAGAAATTCAAGTGACGGAGCCCGAAGATGGGATTCAAATGCGGTATTGTTGGTCTGCCCAACGTTGGCAAATCGACCCTTTTTAACGCCCTGACCCAGACGGCCGCTGCGGAAGCAGCAAACTTCCCGTTCTGCACCATCGAACCGAATACCGGTCGTGTCAGCGTTCCTGATGATCGTCTTGATAAAGTTGCGGCGATTGCAAAATCGGCCAACATCATCCCGACCCAGCTTGAATTTGTCGATATTGCCGGTCTGGTTCGGGGCGCGTCGAAGGGCGAGGGCCTTGGCAACCAGTTCCTTGCCAATATTCGCGAAACCGATGCCATCGTGCATGTTCTGCGCTGCTTTGAAGATGGCGATATCACCCATGTCGAAGGTTCTGTGAACCCGGTCCGTGATGCGGAAACCATCGAAACCGAATTGATGCTGGCCGATATGGACAGCCTTGAAAAGCGGATCACCGGTCTTCAGAAACGTGCCAAGGGCAACGACAAGGATGCCAAGCTGACGCTTGAGCTGGTGGAACGGACCCTTGAAGTTCTGCGCGAAGGCAAACCGGCCCGTGTCGTTGAAGTAAACAACGAAGACGAAGCCAAGGCATTCCGTATGTTGCAGCTTTTGACCAGCAAGCCGGTTCTGTATGCCTGCAACGTGGATGAAGACAGTGCCGCTGATGGCAACGAACTGTCGGCCAAGGTTGCCGAAATGGCCGCTGCACAGGGTGCGCGTTCGGTCGTGATTTCAGCAGCCATTGAATCCGAAGTGGCGCTTCTTGAAAGTGCCGAAGACAAGAAAGAGTTCCTTGAAGGTCTTGGTCTTGAAGAAACCGGTCTGGCCCGCGTTATTCGCGAAGGCTACAAGCTTTTGAACCTTTTGACCTTCTTTACGGTTGGTCCGAAAGAGGCACGCGCATGGACCGTGCATGAAGGTGCAACTGCCCCGAATGCAGCGGGCGTAATTCACACCGATTTCGAGCGCGGCTTTATCAAGGCCGAAACCATTGCCTATGACGATTTCATCGCATTTAACGGTGAAGTTGGTGCGCGTGATAACGGCAAGCTGCGTCAGGAAGGCAAGACCTATATCGTCAAGGATGGCGATATCTTCCACTTCAAATTCAACGTTTAAGCCATCGCTTGGCTGTTTTGATCTTTGAAGCCGTCGCACAATGTGCGGCGGCTTTTTGATTTTAGCACAGGGTTTTTGACGATGCGGGACTTGTCAAAACGACGAAGGGCGGTCTACCCTTCGCTAACGCAGCAATGAGGTCCCGATGAACGAACTAAGCCCTGCCAACCGCATTCTTCTGATTTTCAATTCGGCCACCGGACAGCCGGGACGGTTGGGAACGGTATTGCGCAAGTACGGTTATGAGTTCGATATTCGCCGTCCGGGCGAAGGCGATGCATTGCCCGATGATCTGTCTGCCTATCACCTTGTCGTGGTGTTTGGCGGCCCGATGAGCGCCAATGACGATGACCTTGGCAATGTGCAGGCGATCATGGAATTCCTGCCCAAGGTGGTTGCAAGTAACGCGCTGTATCTTGGTATCTGTCTTGGGGCGCAGATGATGGCGCGTCATCTGGGGGCGGAAATCGAACCCCATCCCGAAGGCCTGACCGAGATCGGCTATTACCCGGTGCAGGCGACCGAGGCGGGGCAGGACCTGTTTCCCGATGAAATGATGGTCTATCACTGGCACAGCGAAGGGTTCGGGCTTCCGGCCGGTGCAGAGCTTGTTGCGACCGGATCGGTATTTCCCCATCAGGCCTATCACATTGATGAACGTATCTGGGGCATTCAGTTCCACCCGGAAGTCGATGATGAAACCCATGAACGCTGGCTTGCGAATTCGGCGGCCAAGACTGACCGACCGAACGGGCAGGACCCGGATCAGCAGCGCGCCGGACGGGCCAAATATGATGCGGCGTTCGGGGCATGGTTCGAACGGTTCGCCGCCAAGGTGCTGGTCAAAGACCGGGCACCGGCACAGCTTGGATGCTGTGATTAGGGCCTAGGCGTTTTCGGCGACATTCATGTGATGTGAAAGCCAATCGCGGATTGCGGTTTCATCAAGCGACAGGGTTTGAGCCATGCCGCCATGAAATTCATCCCAGGCATCGGCATATTCATCGCGCACGCCAACCAGAACCGGGATTTCAAGCACCATGGCGCGTGAAATCACATCACGCAGGCCACGGCCATCGGCCTCGCTTCGGCCAAAGCGCGCGACAATCAACAGATCGCAATCGGTTTCGACATCGCGTTCAAGCTGCTCGGAAAGCGATGACAGGGCATCGCCATCAAGCTTGCAGCCCTTTGCCATCGCACCACGGTTTTTGGTGATCGGCATTTCATCGCCGCTGCGCAGATTGCGGACATAGACAAGCGTGCCACAATCCCGATCCTTGCGGCGTTTTTGCACGTAACCGGCAATGCGGTTGGCGTCAAAACCATGGGCAATTTCGCCCAGCACGTCGTCAATCGGGTCTTTTGGCCGGAAAGGGATACCGGCCAAAAGGGGCCCGTTTTCTTGGGTGTCTGTCACGCTGTCTGGTCCATCTTCACTTTATTGCCATTCGGGAACACCCGACATATCAGGAAGATGATGCGCGATCCCTTTGTGACAGTCGATACAAGTCTTTTCACCGGTAAATAAAAATTTCTGATGAGCCTCGGACGCGCGGGGGCTTTGTCGGGTGGTATCCATCGATTCCGCGGAATGGCAGTTCCGGCATTCGAGCGAATTGTTGGCCGAAAGCCTTGCCCATTCGTGCTGGGCCAGTTCAAGACGTTTCTCCAGGAACTTGTCACGGGTGCTGATGGTGCCAAAGAGTTTACCCCAGACTTCCTTCGAGGCCTGCATTTTACGGGCGATCTTGTCCGTCCATTCATGCGGCACATGGCAATCCGGACAGGTTGCGCGAACGCCCGACCGGTTGGTGTAGTGGATCGTGGTTTTCAGTTCCTGATAAACGTTGTCGTTCATTTCGTGACAACCGATACAGAATTGTTCGGTGTTGGTGGCTTCAAGGGCGGTGTTGAAACCGCCCCAGAAAATGACCCCGGCGATAAAGCCGCCAACCGTCAGGAAGGCCAGACTGTAATGCACGCTGGGCGTTGTCAGTACCGTCCAGTGCCTTTTGATAAAGTTCTTCATCGGCCCCCTCCTTATTCCGCGATGCGGGTGCTGTTATTGGGCAGGAGTTGGTCGATATCGACAAAGTTGTTGTCGACCAGAGGTTTGACTTCTTTTTGCGGCACATGGCATTGCGTGCAGAAATAGCGACGCGGGCTTACCGCGGCCAGGAACTGATTATCCCGATCCATGAAATGGGTGATCGACACCATTGGTGCGCCACTGTCACCCGTGCGCGAGCGGGCATGACAGGACAGGCATTTATTGGCGTTGCGATCAATCTGGTAGCCTTCGATATCATGGGGGATGGTCGGCGGCTGTTCCGGGTAGTTGCGCGGGCGTTTTTCGCTGTTGTCTTCAAAGTTCGACATTTGCGGGGCCGGGGAAACCTGATCAGGGGCGGCACTGCGTAATGTGGTGATCGGTTCGGCGGCCATAGCCATGCCTGCAATGCCAATGATCGCAAGGGAAAGCAGCCATTTTGCGGATATTTTCATGGTTTCCTCCCTCACACTTTTTCAATGCGGATGGCACATTTCTTGAAGTCGGTCTGCTTGGACATCGGATCGGTGGCATCGAGCGTGACCTTGTTGATCAGTTCGCTGGCATCAAACCACGGAACAAAGACCAGTCCACGGGGGGGCTTGTTCCGCCCGCGGGTTTCAACACGGGTGCGCATATCGCCACGGCGTGACGTGATTTTGATTTCATCCCCGCGGCGCAGACCCTGTTCGGCCGCATCATCGGGATGCATGAAGCACACGGCATCAGGGAAGGCGCGATAAAGTTCGGGCACGCGCTGGGTCATGGAGCCGGAATGCCAGTGTTCGATCACACGGCCGGTGCACAGCCAGTATGGATATTCTTCATCCGGGCTTTCGGCGGCCGGTTCATAGGGCAGGGCAAAGATGCGGGCCTTGCCATCCTTGTGGCCATAGAATTCGACCCCGGCGCCGGGCGTGACATAGGGGTCATATCCTTCGCGGTATCGCCACAGGGTTTCCTTGCCATCGACCACCGGCCAGCGCAGACCGCGAACTTCGTGATAGGTATCAAAGGGTGCAAGGTCGTGCCCGTGTCCGCGACCAAAGGTGGCGTATTCTTCGAACAGGCCCTTTTGAACATAGAAGCCGTATTCTTTGGATTCCTGGTTGTTGTAATCAGGCGATGTCTGTTCCAGCGGGAACTTGTCGACATTGCCGTTGCGATAGAGCACGTCAAACAGGCTCTTGCCACGCATTTCCGGTGCCTTGGCCAGAAGGTCTTCGGGCCAGACATCTTCCATGGTGAAGCGTTTGGAAAATTCCATCAATTGCCACAGGTCGGATTTGGCATCGCCCGGCGCATCGACAAGCTGATGCCACATATGGGTGCGGCGTTCGGCATTGCCGTAACAGCCTTCCTTTTCCACCCACATGGCGGTTGGCAGGACAAGATCGGCGGCCTCGCAGGTGACAGTGGGATAGGCGTCCGAGACCGTGATGAAGTTTTCCGGGTTGCGATAGCCGGGCCAACCTTCCTCGGTCATGTTGGCGGCAGCCTGCATGTTGTTGTTGCACTGAACCCAATAGGCATTGAGCTTGCCATCGCGCAGCATGCGGTTCTGAAGCACCGCGTGATAGCCGACCTTATCGGGAATGGTGCCGTCAGGCAGTTTCCAGATTTCTTCGGCATGTTTGCGGTGTTCAGGGTTGGTCACCACAAGATCAGCGGGCAGGCGATGGGCAAAGGTGCCGACTTCGCGGGCGGTGCCGCAGGCAGACGGTTGTCCGGTCAGCGAGAAGGGCGAGTTGCCCGGCTCGGCGATTTTGCCGGTCAGAAGATGGATGTTGTAAACAAGGTTGTTGGCCCAAACCCCGCGGGTATGCTGGTTAAAGCCCATGGTCCAGAACGAAGTGACCTTGGTATCGGGATCGGCATAAAGTTCGGCCAATGCTTCGAGGCGTTCCTTGGGAACCCCGGTCAGTTCATGGGTTTTATCAAGGGTGTATTCCGCGACAAATTCGGCATATTCGTCGAATGTCATGTCGGTCGAACCACCGGCATCGGCGGCGTGTTTGGCCGATTGTTCCCGCGGATCTTCCGGGCGCAGGCCATAGCCGATATCGGTATTGCCACGACGGAAAATTGTGTGCTTGTTGACGAAGTCGGTATTGACCCGGTTGGTTGAGATGATGTGATGGGCGATATAGTTCAGGATCGCCAGATCGGTTTGCGGTTCAAACACCATCGGGATATCGGCCAGATCAAAGCAGCGATGCTCGTAGGTCGACAGCACGGCAACCTTGACATGCGGGGCAGACAGACGGCGGTCGGTCACTCTTGTCCAAAGGATCGGATGCATCTCGGCCATGTTCGAACCCCAGAGCACGAAGGCATCGGCTGCTTCCATATCGTCATAGCAGCCCATTGGTTCGTCCATGCCAAAGGTCCGCATGAAGCCGACCACGGCAGAGGCCATGCAATGGCGGGCATTGGGATCAATATTGTTGGACCGGAAACCGGCCTTCATCAGTTTGGAAGCAGCATAACCTTCCCACACGGTCCATTGGCCGGACCCGAACATGCCAACCGAGGTCGGACCTTTGGCCTTAAGGGCGGCTTTCCATTTTTCGGCCATGACGTCAAAGGCCTCGTCCCAGGAAACCGGTTCGAAATCGCCATTTTTGTCAAACACGCCGTTCTTTTTGCGCAACAGCGGTTGGGTCAGACGGTCCGTGCCATACATGATCTTGGACAGGAAATAACCCTTAACGCAGTTCAGACCGCGATTGACCGGGGACAGAACATCGCCATGGGTGGCAACCACATGGTTGTCCTTGGTCGCGACCATCACCGAACAGCCGGTGCCGCAGAACCGGCACGGGGCCTTGGACCATTTAAGCTGGGTATGTTCGGACTCAGTGACCAGATTTTGGGCGGATGCCGGCAAACTGATGCCGGCCGCAGCGGCCGCAACGGCGGCGGCCTTGGCTTTAAGGGCATCTCGGCGGGATATCTTTGCCTTGAACATGGTTTCGTTCCTTGATCCAGAAAGCGGAGTGCTTTTTAAAATTTTCAGTTGGCTTTTTCGCTGTGGTGAAACACCAGATTGACGCCAAGGACGCCGGGGATTTCACCGATCTTTTGCATGGTGTCGGCCAGTTGCCGGTCAGTATCGGCTTCAAGCACGACAACCAGCTTGCCGCTTGCGTCTTCGGAGGTGACTTCCGCACCCGCAACGCTTGCAAGCCGGGATTTAAGATCGTCCATCTGTTCGGGACGGGTTTGCACGATCATGCTGGAGATCACCCCGATATCTTCATTCATGGGCATATTCCTTGTGCGGTGTGATCAATATGGCATCGGCCGGGCAGGCCCCCTGACAGGCCCCGCATCTTGTGCAGGTATCGCTATCAATGATGACCCTTGCCCGTCCGCCCAGTTGTGGCGGAATGCGAATGGCCCGTTCCGGGCAGATGTCGCCACAGGACCGGCAATAGATGCCCTGTTCGGCAAAGCAGTTTTTGGCGACCGTGATATCAAGATGCCATGCCGGTTCGACTGAGCGGTCAAACACGTTTTCAGAGCAGGCATCGGCGCATGCCTCGCAAAAACTGCATTCACCCTTGTTGAAATCAATGGCAGGCAGGTTCGCACCATCAAGGGCAATGATGCCTTCCGGACATGCAGGCACACAGTCCGCACAACCGGTACAGTTGGCATCGAATTGAACAGCCCAGGGGGGACGGATTGCCGATAACTCCGGGCGTGATTGCACATCCGTTCCCGAACGGAACCGGTCCAGAAATGCCCTGCGGCCCGGATCTTTGAGGGTATCAGGCATAAGCCCGCCCTCCGCCGATCAGACCGGTGGTCCGGGCGGGCCCGCAAACATTTGATAAATCCAGATTGAAAAACCGAGCCCGCCGACAATCGCGACCGCAAGGGCCGGTGCCAGAACAATGGCCAAGAACAGGAAACTGCGAAGTTCCGTCTTGCGCCGGGCATCACCTTCTAGAGTGATTTCTTCCGTCATGGTCGCGTCTCTCTCTGTCTCATTTCTGAGGTCAGAAGCCTTACAATCGCATCAGTTTGGGTGCGTATGCTGGCATTCTTTTCAAGGCTCCCTCATTGAGGTGGGGAGTACCCGGACAGAGTGTAAGGGTATTTGGGGTCGTTGGGCAATCCTAAGTATAATAAGTATTATTTAATTAATATTATAACGATTATAAAAAGCGGCTGTGTTGCAGGCGGTTCCGGGGAAAGGGCCGAGACGGGACTAGAACCGGTCAATCACCGTAACGCCGGTTCCGGCGAAGTGATTCATGTTCATCAGGGCGGTTGCGCCTTCGGCGAGTGTGACTCGATCCCCGATCAGTTTTTGCGGGGCGAGTTTGCCGGTCATGATCATGTCGATCATCGCGTCATAGCGGAATGCCTGCATGCCGTGGCTGCCAAGAATTTCAAGTTCATGGGCAACCACCCGATCCATCGGAACCTTGGCATGGGCGTGGTCACCGGTCATCAGGCCGATCTGGATATGTTTGCCGCGTTTGCGCAGGGATGAGACAGAGTTAAAGCAGGTCACCGCACTGCCAAGGGCATCGACAGAAACATGAACGCCGCCACGCGTCATGTCCTTGATCGCGGCAGGAATGTCGTCAATTGTCTTGGCATTGAGAACGGTATTGGCACCAAGTTCCTTGGCAAATTCCAGTTTGGTGTCGTCGATATCGACCGCAACCACATAGGCCCCGGCGGCCGCGGCAATCATGATTGCCGACAGACCGACACCGCCCGCGCCGTGGACCGCAACCATCTGACCAGCAGTTACCTTGCCCTGGTCAATCACGCCGCGGAAACTGGTGGCAAAGCGGCAGCCAAGGCTGGCGGCCGTCGCATAATCCATTTCATCAGGCAGGCGCACCAGATTGGTGTCGGCATAGTCAATGGCGACATATTCGGCAAAACTGCCCCAATGGGTAAAGCCCGGCTGGAACTGATGATCGCAGACCTGATGGTTGCCGCTGTGGCATTCGGGGCAGTGGCCGCAACCCGATACAAACGGAACGGTAACGCGATCGCCTTCTTTCCAGCGTTTGATATCCTTGCCGACCGCAACCACGGTTCCGGCAAATTCATGGCCGGGCACGTGGGGAAGCTGGACATCGGAATCATGACCCATCCAGCCGTGCCAGTCACTGCGGCACAGGCCCGTGGCACCAACTTTGATCACGACACCGCCATTGGTCGGGGTGGGATCGTCAAGTTTCTGGACGTCAATCGGACCCTGATATTCGGTGAAGAAGGCGGCGCGCATTGGAATTCTCCGGGGATGGTGTTACGCGATCAATTATTGTCTTTGTTGTTGTCCGGATGCAAGCGGACAACTTTGGGAACGCCAACAGACGGCTTGGCCGCCGGTTTTTCCGACGGGGCAGGCTGATAGCGTCCCCACGGGGATTTGTCGGCATTTTCGCCTTCCTTGCCCCAGGGGCCGCGCTGATCATCACGCATATGGGCATGCTTGGCGGCACGTTCGGCCTCGTAGGCTGCGGCCCAAGGCGGAATGTTTGATCCGGCATTGCCATCGCGTGCCTTGCGACCCGGGCGATACATGCCGAATGCCGGTGCGGCGGATCCATCATGCCAAAGCGGTACATTGCGATGTTTGAACAGCGGGATCAGCGCCATCCCGGCAACAAAGCCGGCGATATGGGCGACCCATGCGATGCCGTCATCAGCCCCGCTGCCAAAATTGATGATCTGGGTTACAAACCAGAAACCGAGCACAAAGACCGCCGGGACATAGAAAATAAACACCCAGAAGAACCAGACCAGCACGCGTGCCTTGGGATAGAGCAGGAAATAGGCACCAAGCACCCCGGCAAGCGCACCGGATGCGCCGATCATCGGAATTTCGGACTGGGTATCAAGGATGCCATGCCCAAGGGCGGCAGCAACCCCGCAGATCAGATAGAAGACCAAAAAGCGGAAATGCCCCATCGCGTCTTCGACATTGTTGCCGAAAATCCACAGATACAGCATGTTGCCGCCAAGATGCATCCAGCCGCCATGCATGAACATGGCCGAGAAAATCGACAGGAAGTCAAAACCCGCGGGGAAGGGGGAAAGTTCCGGCGGCAAGCTGGCATGGCCAAAAACGATGGCCGGGATCGCGCCATATTGCAGATTGACCAGCTGCGCCGAACGCGGATCGAGCGAAACCGTTACGAGGAAAACCAGAACATTGACGGCAATGATCCCATAGGTGACCCAGGGCGTGATGGTGGTCGGATTATTATCCTTGATCGGCAACATCGACGATAAGCCTGTTCCCTGTTTTACGAAGAGGCGAAGGGTATCTGTTTCCCGAAATCAGGCGACATCTGCCTGATGACGCGGTGTCAGCCGATCCCGCAGATAGGTTGCCAATTGGCGATATTCGCGTTTGCGGGCCGAACTTCTGCGCCAGACCATACCAATCCGGCGGATCGGCACCGGGTTTTCAAACGGCATGATTTTCAAAAGATCGGGACGGCGTGCCTCGACCTCAAGCGACATTTCAGGAAGCAATGTCGATCCAACGCCAGCAGCAACCATCTGAACCAGTGTCGAAAGGCTGTTGGCCTGAAAATCGGCGGACTTGCTCCAACCGGCTTTCTGGCAGACTTCAAGCGCCTGATCGCGCAGGCAATGGCCGTCTTCCAGCAGCAACAGCTTTTCATCTTTGATATCGGTGATTTCAAGGCGGCGCTTGTGGGTCAGCGGATTGTCCGGGCTGCAGGCAAAGACGAACTGGTCTTCGAACAGATCAAATTCTTCGAGCCATGCTTCTTCGATCGGCAGGGCAATCAGGGCAAGGTCAAGTTTACCCGCCGAAAGCAGCTTGATCAGGTTGCCGGTCTGATCTTCGCGCAGGAAGGGCTGCAATTTCGGGAAGCCGGATTTGATGCCGGTCATGACATCGGGCAACAGATACGGGCCGATGGTCGGGATAACGCCGATATGGATCGGGCCTGACAGCGGTTCGGTTGCGGCCTGTGCCATGGTGGTCAGTTCGTCGACTTCCTGCAAGATGCTTCGCGCCCGCGAAACGACTTCTTCACCCAGCGGCGTGATCAGGACCTGACGCTTGTTGCGTTCAACAAGCTGCGCACCAAGAAGGTTTTCAAGTTCGTTGATCGCCGCCGACAGGCTGGGCTGCGTGATAAAGCAAGCCTCGGCCGCACGGCCAAAATGGCCGCATTCCGCAAGAGCAACCAGATACTTGAGCTGCTTGATACTTGGTTGGGCAGCCATAAATTTTTCCTATCAACAACTGAGGATTTATCTATTTGTCTTAGTTAGTCCATTTCACTACAAATCGCCAGCAGGGAGTGCATTTTTTGCACTTGCACACAAGATGACGCGGCCTGTCGGGGGCCGTTAATCGGGAATTTTAACTGGGTTATGGAGTAACCAAACTAATGCTTACCGTTGGTGATATTCTTCCTGAATTCAATCTCACTGGTGTTTCGGGTAAAACCCCGGACAGCTTCGCACCGGTTACTGACAAGTCCTATGAAGGCAAATGGAAGATCCTGTTCTTCTGGCCGAAAGACTTCACCTTTGTCTGCCCGACCGAAATCGTTGGTTACGGCGAACTGAACGGTGAATTCGAAGACCGTGACGCGGTTCTTCTGGGTTGCTCGACCGACACCGATTTCGTCCACGCTGCATGGCGTACCCACCACGAAGATCTGGGCGACAGCCCGTTCGTATGGCTGGCTGACGAGAAAAAAGAACTGTCGGCTGCTCTTGGTGTTCTGGCGAAAGATGCCGGTGTTGCCCTGCGTGCGACCTTCATCGTCGATCCGGACAACATCATCCGTCACGTCCAGGTTAACGACCTTAACGTTGGTCGTAACCCGCAGGAAGCACTGCGTATTCTTGACGCGCTGCAGACCGACGAACTTTGCCCGTGCAACTGGAACCAGGGTGATGCAACCCTCTAAGTCGCCCTTGGTGATTTAGTCCAGACGATATTGGGGTCGGGCATCTGCCCGATCCCGTTTCAGCCAAAACATTTTCATTCCATGTTTCAAGCTTTGCCCGACCGGTGCAGGCACTGGCTGATCTGTTTTTGTTTTTGCATTTTGTTTCAGGGGATACCCAAATGACGTCGATTATCGAAATCAAGGACGCAATGCCGGCCTATGCCAAGGATTTGAAACTGAACCTGTCGAGCATGGCAAACAATCCGGGCATGACCGACCAGCAGGTTTACGGCACCGCCCTTGCGTGTGCCTTTGCATCGCGCAACGCCAAACTGATCAAGGCTGTTGCCGCAGAAGCAAAAGAAAAGCTGTCCGAGGAAGCAATTGAAGCCGCCAAGGGTGCGGCGGCAATCATGGGCATGAACAACATCTATTACCGTTTCGTCCATCTGGTTTCGGATGCCGAATACGGTTCGATGCCGGCCCGCCTGCGCATGAACATCATCGGCAAGCCGGGCATTGATAAAGCCGATTTCGAGCTGTTCTCGATTGCAGTTTCGGCGATCAATGGCTGTGGCATGTGCATCGATTCCCATGACAAGGTCCTTAAAGGTGCCGGTGTCAAAAAGGAAACGATCCAGAACGCGATCCGTATTGCTTCTGTGATCCATGCGGTTGCTGTTGTCATCGACGCAGAAGACGCGCTGGCCGAGTAACGCCGGGCGCGTTCAGCAAGACCTAAAAAAAGAGGGTGTCAAAATTGACACCCTCTTTTGTTTTGGATGGTTGTGCTGATCAGGCTTTGCGTTTGTTCCGGTAACTGACCAGTACGGGCAGGATGACAATCAGTACCGCCATCACATAAAGCCCGATACTTTCCCAAGACGAGATCAGGATAGACCAGTCCCCGCGCGAGATGGAAAGAGCACGGCGCAGGTTATCTTCGAACAGATGACCCAGCACAAAACCCAGAATGATCGGTGCCAGCGAGAATTCGAGTTTGCGCAAAATCCAGCCGAAAATGCCAAACCCGATAATCAGCAACAGATCAAACGGATTGCCGACCACAGAATAAACGCCGATGAAGGCAAGAACCGCGATCAGCGGGCTTAGATATTTCTGCGGGATTGTCAGCATTCTGGCAAACAGGCCAACCAGCGGCAGGTTGATCACCAGCAGGGCGAGGTTGCCGATATACATCGAGGCGATCAGGCCCCAGGCGATTTCCGGACGCTGTTCAAACATCATCGGACCGGGCGTGACGTTAAACAGCATCAGCGCACCAAGCAGAATGGCCGTCGTTCCCGATCCCGGAATGCCAAGCGTCAGCATCGGAACCATGGCCCCGCCAGCCGCGGCATTGTTGCCGGCTTCCGGTGCGGCCAAACCACGCGGATCACCGGTCCCGAACTTTTTACGGTCTTCGCCAGCCATCCGCATTTCGGTGCCATAGGTGACAGCCGATGCAACCGAGGCACCAACACCGGGCAAGACACCGATGATAAAGCCGATGATCGAAGACCGCAGCATGGTCCAGCGGATCTGCATCAGGTCTTTCCAGGTGACGAAGCTTTTGCCGATTGGCAACAATTTAAGCTTGCCCGAGACCTGCTGTTCGACAAGGTGGATCAGTTCCGCCATACCAAAGAAGCCAATCACCACGACAAGGAAATCAAACCCGGCAAGAATATCGGGAATGCCGCCGGTATAGCGCGGAACGCCGGTATTGGCGTCGATCCCGACCGTGGCCAGCATCAAGCCGATAGCAGCCCCCATCAGTGTTTTGACCTGATTTTTACCGACAAGCGATGACAGGCTTGCAAAGGCAAAGACCATCAGGGCGACATAGTCGGCGGGGGTGAAGGTCAGGGCGAATTTGGCAAGGAACGGACCAAAGAGCGACATCAGAATGACGGCAATGGTGCCACCGACAAAGGAGGCAACAGCCGAAATCGACAAGGCCCGGCCAGCTTCGCCGCGCTTGGCCATCGGGTTGCCATCAAGGGTGGTCATCACCGCCCCGGCATCGCCCGGCACATTCAAAAGAATGGATGAGATACGCCCGCCATATTCGGCACCATAATAGATGCCAGCCAGCAGGATCAGGGCAGATTCAGGCGGCAGACCCATGCTGTAGGCGATGGGCAGCAGAATGGCGACGCCATTGATCGGACCAATACCGGGCAGCGCACCAATCAGGGTTCCGGCAAAACAGCCGATCAGGACGAGCAACAGGTTCAGCGGCATCAAGGCGACACCGAAACCGCCACTCAGGCCAGTTAGAACTTCATTCATGGGGATAAACTCACAAAAGCGGTGCCAGCAGACCTTCTGGCAGGTTCAGGCCCAGCAAAAAGTCACAAATGCCGTATCCGATGATGCCGGTCGCACATCCAAAGGCGATGGCGTGCAGGCGGTTTGCGCCCAGCATGACGGAAAAGAGACTGCAGAACAGGGCGGTTGAAACCACAAAGCCAAGCGGTTCATAAAGTTCTGCGTAGCCCAGCAGCATAAAGACAAGGATCAGCAAACGAAGCCAGACACTGCGTGCGAGTGCCAGTCGGATGGGATCAGGGCGAACAAGGATGTAAAGGCTGCACAACAGGAAGACGATGGCCAATACCTGTGGCCATGTTTCCGGTCCGAGCGGGTCATATTGAAAAGGCGCCTTGATGACGGCAAAGGCAACATAGGTGTAGATGCCGCCTGCAATCAGGGCACACAGGGCAAATAGGCGATCAGCCATTGGGATCTCCGGCCTAGCGAGCGCAAGAAAACAGGCGATCCCCCACAGGGAGAAAGGGGGACCGCCCATGTTTGGCGATTACTGGATCAGGCCAGCTTCTTTGGCGATGGCGCGAAGCTTCTGGATGCGTTCCTTGACATTGTCATCAAGGTCCTTGCCTGCGATGTTGAGCGGCAGAAGGCCTTTGTCATGCTGGATTTTGGCGAATTCTTCGCTGCCATAGGCTTCCTTGAAGGCTGCTACCCATTTGTCATAGGCATCGTCAGAAACGTTTTTGCCCATGTAGAAGCCGCGTATGATGGTCCATTCCGCGTCATAACCAAGTTCCTTGGTGGTCGGGATGTCGGCAAACGGTGCCGGCAGACGGTCCGGGGACATCACAGCCAGAACACGGAGCTGACCGGTTTCAAGATGTGCGGTCATTTCACCGATGTCGCCGGTATAGACATCGATGCTGCCACCCAGAAGACCGGTCAGAGCGTCGCCGCCACCATCATAGGCAACATAGATCATTTTGCGCGGGTCACGGTCGACGGCCTTCAGCAGAAGGGCTGCTTTCATCCAGTCCTGCGAACCAACCGAACCGCCTGCACCGATTGCAAGGCTGCTTTCATCGGCTTTGACCTTGTTCATCAGGTCATCAAGGGTTTTGAATTCGCTGTCGGCACGGACAATAACGGCACCGAAATCAGCACCGACGGTTGCCAGAAAACGAACGTCGTTTTCGGTCCATTCGCCATATTTGCCCGTCGCGATGTTCAGAAGCGAGCCGGAAGAAAAGGCGACGATGGCATTGGGGTCATCGGTACGGGTGGTGTTGAACAGCGTGATGGCAACGGCGCCGATGCCGCCAGGCATGAAGCTTACCTGCATCGGGTTGCCAAGTTTGTCACCGATTCCACCCTGTGCGACGCGGCAGGTCAGGTCAAAACCGCCACCCGGTTTTGCCGGTGCAATGCATTCAGGTTTTTTGATATCTGCGGCATGTGCGCTTCCAAAGAAGCAGCTGGCCATGACAACAGATGCTGCGAACAGCTTTTTCATAATGGTATCCTCCCGTTGGATTATTGTTTCCGCGTATCAATCGTCGATCCGCAAGATTGCTATACGCCACGAGACTGACCTTGCCATGACGGTGTTCTGACGGGAGGCTGACCGCTTCCTGACCTGAAGCTGACATCAAATGTAACAAATTGTAAGAAGCCGAAACCGAGCCTAAAATCCGGCCATGCGAATTCTTTTGATCGAAGATAATGAAACACTCGCGGAGACGATCACCGATCGTTTGACCGCGGACGGCCATGCCATAGATTGCGAGCGCGACGGCGAGCTTGCGAATGATCTGTTGCGCCACAAGCAGTTCGATCTTGTTCTTATGGATATCAATCTTCCGGGGCGCAGCGGGTTCGAGATTTTGCGATCCATGCGTGCGCGCGGCGATACCACACCGGTTCTGATCCTGACCGCAAGATCGGAAATTGATGATCGTTTGATCGGGCTTGATGGCGGGGCGGATGATTATATCGTCAAACCGGTTGATCTTCGGGAACTGGCCGCACGGTGCCGCGTTTTGATCCGTCGACGGACCGGGGCGGCATCAAATGAATTTCGTGCGGGAAATCTTGTATTTGACCGGGCGGCAAAAATTGCGACGATTGACGGGCGCGATGTTGAATTGCGCAACAGAGAAGTACAGTTGCTTGAAATCTTTATCGGCAATCTGCAACGTGTTCTGACCAAGGAAGATCTGGCCGATAAGGTGTATTCGTTTGACGAAGCACCAAGCATGAACGCGGTCGAGCAGATGGTCACCCGGTTGCGCAAGAAACTGAGCGGCGGGCCGATCATCCTCAAGACCATTCGGGGACTTGGCTATATTGCCCATATTGCGGAAGAATAAGGTGGCGGTTCAACATTCCCTTCGCCAGCGGCTTTTGGTCAGCATGGCGGCCGGGTTTGCGATCATCCTTGTCAGTATTGCCATCGGTATCTGGAGCTATGCCAGGGATGCGGCCAATCATTCCTATGACCGCCTTCTAAGCGGGGCGGCGTTTGCCATTCTGGAACGCACATTGGTAACCCCCAATGGTCCCGGGGTTGAAATCCCCTATTCCGCACTTGAGATGATCGGGCTTGCGGAAAGTGACCGGGTATTTTACCGCATTTTTGCAGCTGATGGCACGACCCTTACCGGGTCTGAAAGCTTGCCGGTTCCGGATCAATACCGCCCGACGGACCAGCCGGTTTTCTTTGATACCCGTTATAGCGGCGAAGATGTGCGCTTCCTGCTTCAGGGGCGGTTTCTGGCCGGGGCCGGTTATGGTGACTGGGTGGTTGTTCAGATCGGACAGACACGCATTGCCCGGGATGCCTTTGCCCGGGAAATGATGATCAATGCGATTGCGCTTTTGTTGTTTGTCACGGTGATCGGGCTTGGGTTTGTCTGGTTCGGGATTAACCGGGCGCTTTCGCCGCTGATCGGGATTGAACGACAATTGCGCCACCGCGAACCGACCGATTTTTCACAGATCCTGATCACGCCGCCACGTGAAGTTGCCAGCCTGACCCGTTCGATCAACGGGCTTATTTTACGACATAAGAAAAGTCTTGATAACGCGCAGGCCTTTATCGCCGATGTCGCGCATCAAACCCGAACATCCCTTGGCGCGTTACATGGATTGCTTGAAAGTGCCAGCCGTCAGCCAGATGCGGAACAAAGACAGGTCCGCATCGCCCAGGCCGAAGAACAGGCGGAAAGAACAATTCGTCTGACCAATCAGTTGCTTTCGCATGCCATGATCATTCATCGCGCCGATAATACGCCGCTTGAACGCAAGGTTCTAATTGATGTCATCCGTGCGGTGTTTGGCGACATCATTCGGGATTATCTGAAATACGATACGGACTTTTCCATCGAAAGCGACGGGGAACCGGATACGCACACATATGTGATGCTTGATGAAATCGGGATCCGGGAAGCGTTGCGTAACCTGATTGACAACGCGATCAAACATGGGGCTGCCCCGCACAAGATCGATATTGTCGTGCGTTCATCGGGTTCACATTGCCATCTGATAGTTGATGATAACGGGCCGGGGATCGAGGGTGCGAAACATGCGTCGGTGCTGCAGCGGTTTTCAAGTCTGAGCACCGGTACGGGCCTTGGTCTTGCCATCGTCAAGGCGGTGGCGGACCGGCATGGTGCGGACCTTAATCTTGCGCAGTCACCAAATGGTGGCTTGCGGGTAGAGATGGTGTTTCCTGTGGTCGGAGGGGCAGAAGAATGACAATGCCACGGGGCAATATTTTGTCGGCCTGCATGCGGGTTTTGATTGCGATATTTGTTGCGATGGGGGCGTCAGTTTGGGGCACCCAAGCATCTGCACGCGTGCAGGTGCATGTCTGGTCAGCGACCGATACGTCGGCGGTTGAGCCCTTTATCAAGGTGTTCGAGGCGCGCTATCCGGACATTGACGTTGTCTATAGCGAGTTCAATACCAGCGAGCTTTATCAGGTTGTCATGTACAACATTGATAACCCGAAGATGGAAGCCGATGTGATCATCAGTCCGGCCATGGATTTGCAGGTCAAGCTGGTCAATGAAGGACTGGCATATCGGTTTGAACCGGAAAATGCCGACGCGATCCCCGGCTGGGCGCAATGGCGAAACGAGCTTTATGGATTTTCCTTTGAGCCCGCGGCACTTGTTTACAATAAGAAGGCGTTTGCCGGATTAAAGAACCCGGTTTCCCATACCGACCTTTCCAATCTGGTGCGTGACAATCCGGAATTGTTCAGCGGAAAAATCGGGACATACAACATCCGGCAATCGGGGATTGGCTATTTCTTTGCCACCCAGGATGCAATTCAGAATAACCAGACATCGCGTTTGACCGAAAGTTTTGGTCGTGCCGGGGCAAAGCTTTATTGCTGTTCTTCGGAAATCCTTGATCGGATTGCAACCGGGGAACTGGTTCTGGGCTATAACGTGATCGGGTCCTATGCGATTGCCGCCGCCGAAAAGAACCCGGATATCGGTGTTTACTTCCTGCGGGATTACACAATCACAATGAGCCGCACGGCCTTTGTGCCCAAAACGTCGCAGGCCAAATACCAGGCCCAGCTTTTTATCGACTTCCTGCTTTCGCGCGATGGGCAACAGGTTCTGGCAGACAATTCATCCCTGATTCCGATCAACCAGAATGTGGAAACGGTTCTGACACCGCATCTGGAAAACATTCCGGTTTTTCGGGTGAAGCTGGGCATCGGACTTTTGGGTTTTCAGGACGAGCTTAAAAAGAATAGCTTCCTAGAGGATTGGGAATCCTCGATTTTATGGAGCGGTGGTCAGAGATAGACTGCCCTGGGCATCATGGAAAATTCAAGCCCCGGTGACGGAATGTGACCGGGGCTTTTGCATGGGTCAGGCATCAGCAAGTTCGGCAAGGCCGAGATGTTTCAGGCTGGCGTCGATCACCTGATCGGGTTGATCGAAATGCGGGATGTGGCCGCAATCCTTGATCAGCATTTTGGTAGCTGGGCCGCCGACATTGGCGCAGATGGTGTCGACCTGATCGTCACTGCCGAACTGGTCGTCATCGCCCTGAATGACCAGAAGCGGGCAGGTGATGTTGGCCAGTTCATCCACCATGTTCCAGTCGCGAAATGCCGGTTGACGCCAGGTATCGACCCAGGCGCGGAACACCGCATCGGTCTGGAAGAAGTGATGGCGTTCTAGCTTTGATTTCCAGTCGGTATTGGCATAGATGCCCGCCGCATCGTTGATCCCGGCAATCGTGACGTCTTCGACATAGACGTGGGCGGCCTCGGAAATAACTGCGGTGACATTGTCCGGGAAGCGGGCCGCATATTTAAGCGCAATGGTCGCCCCGTCACTGTGGCCAAACAGGATTGGTTTGATCAAACCCAGTTCGGTGATCAGGCCATGCAGATAGATGTCGCTTTCGGTGTTGTGGAAATCAATCGCACGCGGGATATCACCATCGGCATGCGGGTCGGATCGACCATGCCCGCGCCGTTCATAGACAATCACCGGATGGCGGGTTGCGGCGGCAAGCTTGGCGGGGAAATCCCGCCACATGCGGATCGTGCCCAATGCTTCATGCAGGAAGATGATGGTCGGGGCGTCTTTGCGGACGTCATCGGGTATGATCCGCTGACAGGACAGGCTTATCCCGTCGACGGTGGCATAGAAGGTTTCATTTTTCATGTCTTGTCCGATTTATCGGTAATTCAGTGCGTAATTGTTGAATTCGATAATGGACAAAAAAACAGGGCCCGGCAAGTGCCGGACCCTGAATGATTATTCCTGATCCCGAAAATCGGGAACAGAAACCTTATTTCAGTGCTGCGCAAGCACGTTTGATACGTGCGCATGCTTCGGTAAGGGCCGCATCCGATGTCGCATAGGAAATGCGGAAATACGGAGCCAGACCGAATGCCGAACCCTGAACCGCAGCAACGCCTTCTGCTTCGAGCAGGTAGGTGACGAAGTCGGTGTCGGTTTCGATTTTCTTGCCATCCGGGGTGGTTTTGCCAATGGCGCCCGCACAGGACGGGTACACGTAAAACGCACCTTCCGGGGTTTTGCACGACAGGCCTTCGCATTCGTTCAGGGCTGCGACAACAAGGTCACGGCGCTTTTTGAAGACTTCTGCGCGTTCTTTCAGGAAGTCCTGCGGACCGTTCAGAGCTTCGACCGAAGCAGCCTGGCTGATCGAGGAGGTGTGGGTGCTTGACTGCGACTGAACCTTGTTGATCGCTTTGATCAGGTCTTTCGGGCCCGCAGCATAACCAAGACGCCAGCCGGTCATCGCATAGGATTTCGACACACCGTTACAGGTCAGCGTACGCTCTTTGAGTTTCGGCTCGATCTGGGCGATGGTGGTGAATTCGAAACCGTCATAGACGAGGTGCTCATACATGTCGTCAGACATGACATAGACGTTTTCGTGTTTCAGAAGAACGTCGGCAATCGCACGCAGTTCGGCACGCGAATAAGCAGCACCAGTCGGGTTCGACGGCGAGTTCAGAACAACCCATTTGGTGTTAGGCGTGATCGCAGCTTCGAGCTCGGCAGCGGTGATTTTGAAGTCGTTTTCTTCCTGGCATTCGACCACGACCGGGGTGCCCTCGGCCATCAGGGTCATGTCCGGGTAGGAAACCCAGTACGGTGCCGGGATGATGACTTCGTCGCCCGGGTTCAGCGTTGCGAAGAACGCGTTGAACAGGGTCTGTTTGCCACCACAACCAACGGTGATCTCGTCGATAGTGTATTCCAGGTCGTTTTCACGCTTGAACTTCTCGACAATTGCCTTGCGCAGCTCGGGAGTGCCAGCAACCGGAGTGTACTTGGTCTTGCCAGCATCGAGCGCTGCTTTGGCAGCTTCTTTGATGTTGTCGGGGGTATCAAAATCCGGCTCGCCTGCGCCAAGACCGATAACGTCAACGCCAGCTGCCTTGAGTTCAGCGGCTTTGGTGGTTACGGCAATGGTGGGAGATGGTTTGATACGGCTCAAACGGTCGGCAATAAACGCCATTGGTCTGTTTCCCTGGAATGAAAAAAGAAGTGAAAAGAATCGCGTTCTTTCGGATCGGACCCTACGCCTGCCCTAGAAGAGTTTCAAGGCAGATTCTCGCCATTTGCGGGTTCTTTGGGATGAATTTATCCAATTTTCGGGCCTGTATGCGCTTTGATCGGGAAGAACAGGATGCATAACGTCAGTGATCGGGCATTGTTCCGGGAAAACTGATCCTGACGTCTCCTGACATTTCCTGACAGGAGCTGTCAGGGGTGGGGCTTGCGATCAGGCGTATCTGACTTATAACTAGGGGCAAGATCAAAAGAGGGATTTGCCCGATGGATGCGCTACCGGAATTTCTGACCAAACGTCGCCCGCCCGTTGAAGGTTCGCGGGAATTCAAGCTGGTGACGGATTATCAGCCCGCCGGCGATCAGCCATCGGCCATCGCCGAACTGATGGCGGGCATTGACGGCCATGAACGCGATCAGGTTCTGTTGGGTGTGACCGGGTCGGGCAAGACCTTTACCATGGCCAACATCATCGCCAATACCCAGCGCCCGGCACTTGTCCTTGCGCCAAACAAGACTTTGGCGGCACAGCTTTATGCCGAGATGAAGGGCTTCTTCCCGGAAAACGCGGTCGAGTATTTCGTTTCCTATTACGACTATTACCAGCCCGAAGCCTATATCCCGCGTACCGATACCTATATCGAGAAAGACAGTTCGATCAACGAACAGATCGACCGGATGCGTCACGCCGCAACCCGCGCCATCCTTGAGCGCAATGATTGTATCATCGTGGCATCGGTATCGTGCATTTACGGTATCGGCGCGGTCGAAACATATCTTGAGATGACCCAGCGCATTGCGGTTGGCGACGAGTTTGATCGCAACGACATCATGAAGCGATTGGTCGAGTTGCAATATACCCGCAATGACGCGGCCTTTTCGCGTGGCACCTTCCGGGTGCGTGGTGATGTTCTTGAAATCTTTCCGGCCCACGCCGAAGACCGTGCATGGCGCGTTTCAATGTTCGGTGACGAGATCGAGGAACTGGCAGAGTTTGACCCGCTGACCGGGCATAAATTTGCAACCATGGATTCGGTCACGGTTTATGCGAACTCGCACCATGTGACACCGCGCCCGACCCTTGTGCAGGCGATGGCCGGCATCAAGCAGGAACTGAAAGACCGTCTGGCCCAGTTCCGCGAAGAGGGCAAGTTGCTGGCAGCCGAGCGGATTGAACAGCGCACGACCTTTGATCTTGAGATGATGGAAACGGTTGGCCATTGCAAAGGGATTGAAAACTATTCCCGCTGGCTGTCGGGCCGTAATCCGGGCGATCCGCCGCCGACCCTGTTTGAGTATCTTCCGGAAAACGCGTTGCTGTTTGTCGATGAAAGCCACGTGGCTGTGCCGCAGATTGGCGGCATGTTCAGAGGCGACTATAATCGCAAATTTACCCTGTCCGAGCATGGGTTCCGCCTGCCAAGCTGCGTTGATAACCGTCCTTTGAAGTTCGAGGAATGGGAAGCCATGCGCCCGCAAAGCGTGTTTGTTTCGGCAACACCGGGCAATTGGGAAATGGAACGCACCGGGGGCGTTTTTGCCGAACAGGTGATCCGTCCGACCGGGCTTATTGATCCGGTTTGCATCATCCGTCCGGTTGAAACCCAGGTCGATGATCTTTTGGGCGAAGCCAAGGCATGTGCGGCCAAGGGGCAGCGTGTTCTGGTCACGACCCTGACCAAACGCATGGCCGAAGATTTGACCGAATATTTGCACGAACATGGCGTTCGTGTGCGGTATCTGCATTCCGATATTGATACGCTTGAACGTATCGAGATCATCCGTGATTTGCGACTGGGCGTGTTTGACGTTCTGGTCGGCATCAACCTTTTGCGCGAGGGGTTGGATATCCCGGAATGTGCGCTGGTTGCTATTCTGGATGCGGACAAGGAAGGGTTCCTGCGTTCCAAGACGTCACTGGTTCAGACCATTGGCCGTGCGGCGCGTAACGTTGACGGTCGGGTGTTGCTGTATGCCGACAAGATGACGGACAGCCTGGAATATGCGATTGGCGAAACCAACCGCCGCCGTGAAAAGCAGATGGCCTATAACGAGGAACATGGCATCACGCCTGAAACGGTGCGAAGCAAGATCAACGATGTTCTCGAAAGTGTGGCGGAACAGGATTACGTCACGGTCGATACCGGCGTTTCGGGCGATACATTGATCGGCCATAACCTGCGTGCGCATATCGAAGATCTTGAAAAACGGATGCGCGAAGCGGCAGGCAATCTTGAATTCGAAGAAGCAGCTCGTCTGCGTGACGAGATCAAGCGTCTTGAGGATCAGGAACTTGGACTGGCCGAAGCAGGCCCGATGGCGCGCAAGATCGGCACCAGCGGACCGGGATCAAAATCAGCCAATGGACCCAAATATAAAGGTCGACGTCGCAAGGGCCCATAACCTTGCATGGCACAGTTGCTCGATTGATGGTTGATGAATATTCATTCATATCAATATAAGCCGTGGCAATCGGTGCAACGAAACCCAATCTGCAAATGAAGGGGCAGTTTAGCGCCGGTTCAAACTGTTGGGTCGTGCCAGATGGAGAATATCTTGGTGCAGCGCTTGGTCTTCGCGATGATGTTCTGTGCCTTTGGTTTGATCAGCCTTTTGGTGGCTGTTCAACCATCGGTGGCGCGCACCCTGATTGTTGCGGTCAATAATGCGCCGCCCTATCGGGTCATATCGGTCTACACCAACAGCGCGTCCTATTCCGGAATTTACATTGACGTTATCCGCGACGCGGCAAAGCGCATCGGGCTTGATCTTTCGTTTGAGGTCGTGCCGTTCAAACGTGCCTTATATTTGCTTGAACGCGGTGAGGCGGATTTGATGTTGGGCCCGAACCGTACCGATGAACGCCAGAAATATATGTATTATTTCGGCGCGGCCTTACCCGACGAGCCCAAGGCCGTCTATATCAACGAGATTGGCGCAGAAATACGCGACATCAAGGATCTTGATGAAAGGTCGGTTGGTGTCCTGCGCGGGGCAAATTACAACCGCCAATTTGACGAAGCCAAAGGAATCCGTCTGGTCGAGGCCGCGGATTACAGTACGCTGTTTCGAATGCTTGATATGCAGCACATCAATGCGCTGATCGTGCCCGAACTTCAGGCCGTCGAACAAATCAAGCGGGAAGGGCCGTATCATATCCGCAAGGCGGAACTGGTTTTGCAGGGGCAGCCATCCTTTATCGCGATTTCCCGCCGGTCAGACTATTTCACCGATGGCAGTTTTACAGAACTGGAACGGGTTCTTGTCGAAATGCGGCAGGATGGCACGTTTGGTCGAATTTATAGCCGCTATGCAACGCCAGCACAGTAGTGCGAAGACGTAAAAGAAAACGCTGACAACCATGCAGAATTGTCAGCGTTTTCGATTTTGTGATCCGGAACGGACAGGGAGGGATCACATAAACAGTTTCTCGTTTTCCATGCCCTTGTAGATATCGGCCACGTATTCGCCATAACCGTTGTAAATCTGTGTCGGGACACTTTCGCCGTTATTGAGCAGTCGCTCGTAAGCCTGGCTCCAGCGTGGATGGGGAACACCGGGGTTCACATTGGCCCAGAAGCCGTATTCGTCGCTGTTGATGTCTTCCCAAAAGCTTTTGGGGCGCTGATCCGTGAAGGTAAAGCGGACGATGGATTTGATGTTTTTAAATCCGTATTTCCATGGCGTGACCAAACGCAGTGGCGCGCCATTCTGTTTGGGCAGTTCTTCACCGTAGATGCCAGTGGCGATCATGGTCAGTTCATTGGTGGCCTCGGCCATAGACAGGCCTTCGACATAGGGCCAAGGATACCAGAACTGACGCAGGCCTGGCATGGTGTCCTTTTGGCTGGCAGTTTCCATTTCGACATATTTGGCACCCGACAGCGGTTTGGCGAAATCAACCAGCGCCTTCATCGGGAAACCGGACCAGGGAACGGTCATTGCCCATGCTTCGACACAGCGGAAACGATAGACACGTTCTTCGAGCGGCATCTTGCGCACGAGGTCTTCGAAATCAATTTCGATCGGATTTTCGACCAGACCGTCAATCTTGACCGTCCATGGACGGGTGTTCATGGCCTGGGCGGCCTCGGAAATCGATTTGTGGGACCCGAATTCATAGAAGTTGTTATAGGTCAGCGCCTTGGCCTTTTCGGTCAGTTCGCGATCAACCGTATAGGCGGGATTGCGGGCAACCGGATAAAGGGAGGCGGTTGATGCCGCACCCTGTGCAAACGCGCTGCCAAGCGGCAAGGATGCGGCTGTCGCACCGATGGAACCGGCAGCGATGCCTTTCAGAAACTGTCGACGGTTTTGGTAAACCGATTGCGGTGTTGCGTCGCGTTCCGGGATTTCCCAACCCTTCTTTCGGCGTATCAGCATGTCGTCCTCCAATTGCGCAGTTGATCCACTGTCCGTGCAAAAGCCGCTTTGGGCAAGTCACGCCTCGGTGATCAGTTGGTGAAATGCCATCGAATTCACCTGCTTAGGCCCGAGGTTCTACGTCAAAAGTGGGTGATCTGATCAAGCGAACGATCAATTGATCGTGCGAAGTGATCGGATGGCGGGTAGAATGATCGCAAACAACATTGATCAGGGTGGATTGCGTGTTTGAATTCAAGGATATCGAAATTCTGCAAGATATCGTCAAGGCGGGCGGTTTTCGCGCCGCTGCACAGAAATATAACCTGTCACAATCGGCGATATCGGCCCGTGTATCGGGGCTTGAGAAGAAACTGGGTATCATGCTGTTTGATCGCAGCAACCGGCAGGTCCGCTTGACGGCGGCCGGTTTGCGATTTGTCGAGGAAGCCCAGCGTCTGTCGCGGGCACGTGATCGTATCTGGCAGGAACTGACCCATCCCGGTGAACTGAGCGGAACTGTGCGGATCGGCGTTGCCGAAACCATCGTGCATACGCTTTTGACCGATATGCTTAACAAGTTGAAGGATGACTTTCCGAAGGTGCGTTATGAGTTGTCGGTGGATACATCCGGGCAGTTGGGCAAGGCACTTGAAAATGACGAGATGGATGTTGCGATCATGCTGCGCGAATCCGTGCCCCAAGGTGCGGTGGCAGCCCCGTTAAAGCCGGTCGAACTGGGATGGTATTGCGCCGAAACGATGGAATTGGGGGACAAACCCCTGTCGTTAAGTGAGTTGGCAAGCCATGCAATCGTGACATTTCCAAAAGGTACGCCACCGTTTCGCGAGGTCGAAAGCATCTTTGCCGCGCCCGATATTTCGCAACCGGCACTGCATGGATCCGCATCGCTTTCAACCGTGAAACATCTGGTCGCGGGCGGCTTCGGGATTGGGGTTTTGCCGACCTTGATGGTCAAAAATTCCGTTTGGGATGAACACATTAAGCAGATTCCTGTGCGGGATGAAGCATCCCTTACCGCGCTTCATTTTGTCATCACCTATTACCCGGAACGAAACCGTGAAATCGGTGCGGCCGTGCAGGAGGCTGCAAAATTGTTTGATCAGATTGATCGTTAAATACGATCAAAAAACAGATAAAATGATTTCTTGACAAGATCGGTCCCGTTTCACAATCTTTGTAAAGAGGCAGAGAATGGGACTGAAAAATGAACGCGTCACAAAGCGCCACCCGTTCCGTTGACACCGCAAAGGAAGCTATATCGTCGATAACGCCACTGGCGTTGCGCAAGGCGATCCGAAGCGGCGAACATACAGGGACAACTACCGGCTATTCTTCGGGTTACCTTCAGGGCAACCTGGCGATCCTGCCGGCTGACTATGCAGATGAGTTTCTGCAATTCTGTGCAAAGAACCCAAAATCATGCCCGTTGATCGGGATGTCCGAACCGGGATCACCCCACATCCCGGCACTGGGCGCGGATCTTGATATCCGCACCGATATTCCGGGCTATCGCATTTTCCGTGGCAGCACCGATTTTACCAGCACCAGTGACCTGACCGATGTCTGGCGTGATGATCTGGTAACGTTCGTTCTGGGCTGTTCGTTTTCCTTTGAAGCGGCAATTACCCGTGGCGGTGTGCCTGTGCGTCATATGGATGCGAACCGCAACGTGCCGATGTATGTGACCAATATCGAAACGTCGCCTGCCGGCCGTTTCCATGGTCCGTTGGTGGTTTCGATGCGCGCCTTTACGCCCAGCGATGCGATCCGGGCGATCCTTTATTCTGATCGATATCGTTTGGCCCACGGGGCACCGGTTCATATCGGTGATCCGTCGCAAATCGGTATCGCCGATATCATGAAACCGGACTTTGGAGATGAACCCGTCATTCATGAAGGGGACATTCCGGTTTTCTGGGCGTGTGGAGTCACGCCGCAGATGGCAATTCGCAATGCCTTACCTGAATTTGCCATTACGCACGAACCCGGCTTGATGCTTGTGACCGATGTCCTTGCCGAAGCCGCGGAATTTTCCCTTCAGACCAAACCTGAAACAAACCAATCATAAACGTTACATCAGAGGAGTTTTCTTATGAAAAAGATGGTTTCTTCGCTTTTGGCAGTTTCTGCCCTTGGTGCGGGCTTTGCCGCAACCCCGGCATTCGCCGAAGACCTTTCGGTCGTTGGCAGCTGGAGCAGCCTGCCGCTTTATAAGCAGTACGAAAATCCGTTCTGGACCGAAACGTTCCCGGCAGATTCCAAAGGCGCATTCAATGTCGAGATGACCACCCATGACCAGATGGGCATCGGTGGCGGTGACGTTTTCCGTATTCTCAGCGACGGCGTTTTCGACATTGCGATGACCGTTGGTGATTATGCAGTTGGCGATGCACCGGAGCTTGAAGGCCTTGACGTGCCGCTGGTCGCAAACACCGCAGCCGAAGCAAAAGCAATGGTCGAAGCAGCCCGTCCGATGGTTGATGACATCTTTGCAGAACGTTTCAACGCCAAAGTTCTGGCCGTTGCACCGTACCCGCCGCAGGTTGTTTTCTGTGCGGGTGAAGTCAACACCCTTGCCGATCTTAAAGGCAAGAAAGTCCGTGGTTCGGGCCGTATGACCACCAAGTTCCTCGAAGCACTGGGTGCGACCGGCGTGAACGTTGCCTTCTCGGAAGTTCCGGGTGGTCTTGAGCGTGGCGTGATCGATTGTGCCGTTACCGGTGCCGGTTCGGGTTACAGCGCAGGCTGGTGGGAAGTTTCCGATCACCTGATGACCATTCCGCTTGGTGGCTGGGATCCGGTTGTGACCGCGATGAACATGGACAAGTGGAACAGCCTGAGTGCCGATCAGCAGTCCTTCATCATGGATGAAGTCAAAACCAAGTTCGAAGCACCGGCTTGGGCGTCTGCCGCAGACGCACTTAAAACCGATGTTGCCTGCCTGACCGGCAATGGCACCTGCCCGGCAGGTGAATCCGCCAAAATGAAACTGGTTGAAGTTTCCGAAGCGGACGTTGCCAAAGCCAAGGAAATCCTGACCACCACGGTTCTGCCGGAATGGGCAGAGCGCGCAGGTAACGATTGGGTCAAACGCTGGAATGATAGCGTTGGCGCGACCGTCGGTGTTACCGTACCGCTGAACTAATCAAAAGTGTATGGCGGAGACCGAAATCGTGACCCAAAAACTGATTGCGGCCATCCGCCGCACCAACCGCATGATCGCGCTGCTCGTCGGACTTGTTCTGATGGGCAGCGTGGCCCTGATCATCGCCGAGATTTTGCTGCGTGAAGTTGGCATCTCGCTTGGCGGGTCAGAAGAAATTTCAGGTTATGTCATGGCAGGTGTTGCAAGCTGGGGGCTGTCCTTTGCCCTGACCGAGCTTGCCCATGTCAGGATCGACCTTATTCGTCTGAAATTGAAGCAGCGCGGCAAGGCATTCCTTGATTTGCTGTCGATTGTTGCACTTGCCGGTGTGGCATCGGTTGTCGCCATTCAATGCTGGCCGGTTCTGGCCAAGACCATCGAACGTGGATCAACAGCCAATACGCCGCTTGAAACACCGCTTTGGATTCCGCAGATCATCTGGTTTTCCGGATGGCTGTGGTTCGCGGTCTGTTCCTGTGCGCTGGTGATCCTTACCCTGAGTCTTTTGATGCGACGCGATCTTGAACAGGCGGATACGCTTGTTGGTGCCCGCTCTGAACTGGAGTTGGAAGCATGATTTTCGCTGTTACCGCATCCTTGCTGGGTCTTTTGGCCCTGTCGATCCCGGTCGGGATTGTCCTGTTCCTTTTGGGGATTGGTGTTGATCAGTTCTTTACCCCGTTTCCGCTGTTGCGCGGGCTGGGTCAGGTTGTCTGGTCTTCGTCAAATTCATCAACTCTGATCGCCATTCCGTTCTTTGTGCTGCTGGGTGAAATTCTGGTGCGCGGCGGGATTGCTGCGAAAACCTATGAAGCGCTTGATAAGTGGTTCTCCTGGCTGCCCGGTGGCCTGATCCATGCCAATATCGGCACGGCAACCATGTTCTCGGCAACGTCGGGTTCCTCGGTCGCCACGGCGGCAACTGTTGCAACGGTTGCGATGCCCCAGGCCGAAAAGCTTGGTTATGATCCCAAACTGTTTTCCGGTGCGATTGCCGCAGGTGGCACACTGGGCATCATGATCCCGCCATCGATAAACCTGATCGTTTACGGGTTCCTGACTGAAACATCGATCCCGCGTCTGTTCCTGGCCGGTCTGGTGCCGGGCCTTGTGATGGCGGTGGCCTTCATGCTGGTGACTGCGGCGCTTTGCAAAGTCAAACCGTCGCTTGGCGGGCAGAGCCGGTCCTTTACCTGGTCGGAACGTTTCGTCAGCCTGAAGCATTTGCTGCCCATTCTGGTGCTGTTCTTCGTGGTGATCGGATCGATCTATGCCGGTTGGGCGACCCCAACGGAATCCGCCGCAGTTGGTGTTGCCATCGCGCTTTTGATTGCCGGTTTCAACAAGGGTGTTTCCAACGAGATGATCAAGCTGTGCCTTTTGGGCACGGTGCGGATTACCGCGATGATCATGCTGGTGATTATCGGCGCCTATTTCCTGAACTTCACCCTGACTGCGGCCGGTATGGGCCGCGAGCTTAAGGAACTTCTGGTCGGTCTTAATCTGAGCCCGATGGGGACCCTCTTGGTGGTGATCGCGCTTTATATCGTGCTGGGCTTCTTTATCGAGACCCTGTCGCTGATGGTGGCGACCATTCCGATCATTGTCCCGATCATGGTTGGTATGGGCTTTGACAAGGTCTGGTTCGGTATCCTTCTGATCGTTCTGATCGAGATGGCCCTGATTACCCCGCCGGTCGGATTGAACCTTTATGTCGTGCAGGGTGCGCGCAAGAACGGACGTTTGTCCGAGGTGATGCTGGGTACCATTCCGTTTGTTCTGGTGATGGTGGCCATGATCGTCGGCCTGATCTTCCTGCCCGACCTTGCACTGTTCCTGCCCGAATATCTCTGATCAGGCAGGTCTGAATTCCTTAAATAACCGAGGCGGAATACGAGCCGGACAACCCGGTTCGTATTCCTGCCCCGCGTCCGGTCCCGGCTTCCCCAGCCCGACGGATGATCGAAAACAAATGAACCCGGATTACAAAAATGCAGATGAATTTCACCCTTGCGGGCAAAGAAATCGCCTTTGATATCACCCATTGCACCGTTGCCGGCTGGACCGGGCGCGATGCCCATGCCATCCAGCATCACATTGACGAACTGGCCGCAATCGGCGTAAAGCCGCCTTCAAGTGTGCCGCTTTATTACCGTACCGCATCGGGCATGGTGACCCAGCAGGACGTGATTGAAGTTGTTGGCAAAGGTACATCGGGCGAGATCGAACCGTTCCTGATCGCAAGTGACGGTGTGCTGTATATCGGTCTGGCATCGGATCACACCGACCGCGAACTTGAAGCGCATTCGGTTGCCCTGTCCAAGCAGATTTGTGAAAAGCCTGTCGCACAAGATATCTGGCGTTTTGACGAAGTCGCCGATCACATCGAACAGATCGAAATGCGGTCGTGGATTTCCGAGCAGGATGGCGATGACTGGGTTCTGTATCAGGAAGGCACGATTTCCTCGATCCGTCCGTTGACCGATCTGATTGACGGTTCGGGTCTGATGTCATCGACCCCGGCAGGCAAGGCATCGGTGATGCTGTGCGGGACCCTTGGCGCCAAGGGCGGCGTGCGTCCGGCAAAACGTTTTAAAATGGCATTGCATGATCCCGTGCTTGGCCGCACGATCGAACATTCCTATACAATCAATGAATTGCCGGAAATTGCCTAAGCCAGTTTCCGTCTGAAACAAAACGACAAAAGAAGGATGAGGCCGCCAAATGGGTGCGATGATCGACAAGGCACAAGCAGCAATCGACAAGGTAAATGAACTTGGCGATTTGAAGGGCAAAATCTTTACCGAGTTTGACCCGGAGCGGATTTTGGCGGCTGCGGAAAAGGCCGAAGAACTGGCAACTGCCAATCCGGACCTTCCGCTTGCCGGGATGCTGGTTTCGATCAAGGACCTGTATGACGAGGCGGGTATTGCCACCACGGCGGCCTCGAAACTTCTTTTGGATCGCGCACCGGCCGAAACCGATTGTGATGTCGTGCGTCTGGTCAAGGAAGCCGGTGCGATCCCGTTCGGGCGGACAACGCTTAGCGAGTTTGCCTATTCCGGTGTGGGCCTTAACCCGCATTACGGAACGCCCGGCAATGTGTTTGATGCCGATGGTATTCCCGGTGGATCAACATCGGGTGGCGGTTTGACCGTTGCCCATGGTCTGGCCGATATCGCCCTTGGCACGGATACAGGTGGATCGATCCGAATTCCGTCGGCGATCAACGGCCTTTATGGTTTCAAGCCAAGCCGTCTTTGTGTTTCGGGCAAGGGCATTCATCCGCTGGCAAAAAGCTTTGATACGCCGGGGCCGCTTGCCCGTGATCTTCAGACCGCCATCACGGTTTATGAGGTCATGACCGGTGAAACCGTCCCGACCACAGCCCCGGCATCGTTGCGCATTGGTGTGCCGACCAGCGGGTTTGTGGATGGTCTTGATGATCGGGTCAAAGCCGAATTCACAGCGATTTGTGACAAGCTTGAAGCCGCCGGCCATGAATTGGTCGAGGTCGAGCTTGGCTTCATTGCCGAGAACGCCATCCTGAACAAGAAGCTGGTGGCGTTTGAAGCACATGCGATCTATTCGGGTGATTTTGACAAACTTGAAACGGTTGGCGACCCGCGCGTTTTTGCCCGTTTGAAATTTGCCGAAACGCTTTCGAAGGATGACATGATTGCCGCATATGCCAAGCGCGTTGATGTGGTTTCAATGTTCAACGCCGCCATGGCCGATGTGGATGTGATGATCGCACCGACCTTGCCGATGATGGCGCCGAAGATTGCCGAGGTCGAAGCCGACTTTGACAATCTGAATGCACTGATGTTGCGCAATACCGGTTATTTGAACCTTGTTGATGCTTGCGCGATTTCAATGCCGGTTGCGGTGGACGGCGAAACCGTTCCCGCCGCCCTGATGATTGCCGCCCCGCACGGGCAGGATCATGTGGTTTTGAATGCCGCGCGGCAACTTGATCCGTTGTTTGGCTAAGCACCCGATACAGACAAAAAAACGGCCCGGACGTGAATTCCGGGCCGTTTTTGTTTGGTCGGGACGCGTAAATCGTTGTGATCAGCCTTCAAGAAGCGAACGCAGCATCCATGCGGTTTTTTCGTGAACCTGAATGCGGGTGGTCAGAAGATCGGCGGTCGCATCATCGTCAGAGCTGTCGCAAATCGGATAAAGCGAACGCGCGGTTTTGATCACGGTTTCATGGCCGGTCACCAACTGACGGATCATGTCCTTGGCAGCAGGCACACCTTTTTCTTCTTCGATCGAAGACAGTTCCGCATAGGCCGAGAAGCTGGCCGGGGCGAAAGCACCAAGCGAACGGATACGTTCGGCGATTTCGTCAATCGCGGTGGAAAGCTCGGTATATTGTTCTTCGAACATGGTGTGCAGGGTCTGGAACATCGGACCGGTGACGTTCCAGTGGAAGTTATGGGTTTTGAGGTACAGCGCATAAGAATCAGCCAGAACGCGGCCCAGGCCGTCGGCGATTGCAGTGCGGTTCGTCTCGTTAATTCCGATATCAATCTGCATGTGCTATCTCCTTTTATCGGGGATGGGGAACGCCCCGAAGGTTTACTGTGTCTTTCTCTTTAGAAAGACTATGAAACATGCGGAAAATTTACGCCAATCAATAGTTTAATGATTTGCAATAGATCAATTCTATTACAAAAAGTGTGGTTATAGATTTTACCATTCGGGAGGGGCTACTTTCCCGATTTCTGGTGTTGGGCCACCACACTGTCGGCCTGTTTTCCTGCAAGTTCCTGCATGTGTGAATAACGTCTTGTGAAGAAACCTGTTCCCTGCGTCAGTGATCTTAATTCTGTGACCATGTCGGCGGTTTCCGATGTCGGTATCTGGACATCGATTTCATCCCAGCCCTGCCAGCCATCCTTGGCGTTGAAACCAAGAATTTGTCCGCGTCGTGTGCTGACCAGACGCTGGGCCTTGGATGTGAAGTCCGAGGGGATGGAAACGGTGCATTGATCAACCGGTTCAAGCAAAACCGGCCCAGCGTCCTTAAGTGCATCGCCAATCGCGATGCGTCCGGCCATCTGGAAGGCCTGATCGGAACTGTCGACCGTGTGATAGGACCCGTCAACCAGTTTGACCGCCACATCAATCACCGGAAAGCCAAGCGGGCCGGATCGCAATCCGTCGCGCACACCTTTTTCAACAGCCGAGATATATTGACGCGGAATAGCGCCGCCAACGATATGTTCGGAAAACTCAAACCCGTCCCCGCGTCCCTGCGGGCGCAGTTCGATGGCGGCATCTCCGAACTGTCCGTGACCGCCGGTTTGCTTTTTATAGCGTCCGCGTGCGGCGGATGGTTTGCGAATGGTTTCCTGATATCCGGTCAGAACCGGGGTCGTGGCAATTTCCAGATGATAGTGATCATGAAGATGGGCCAGCGCACATTGCAGATGAATGTCGCCCTGTCCGGACAGGACAAGTTGGCCGGTGCTTTCATGATGCCCGAAGGTCAGGGAACGGTCCTGTTCGCAAAGGTGACGAAGTGCTTCGCTGAGTTTGACGTCATCGCCGGGTTTGGTGACTTCAAGCCCGGTTTGATAAAGCGGGGGCAGGGGATCGGGCCACAAACTGTCAATCTGGCCATCGGTGCCGATCAGGGTGCCGGTGCGCAATTTTTCCACCCGTGGCAGACCGACAACCGCGCCGGTGACACCAAGATCGAGTTTTTCATGTTTGTCGGCAATGAGGGTGCAGAGGCTCGAAACCTTGTCAGGGCCAAAGGCATCGCCATTTTTGATCTGTCCGGACAAAACACGGGCAAAACAAAACCGTCCAGCATGTGACAGATGGACGGTTTTAAAAATTTGCAGCACAGATTGGCTGCCATCGGGTTCAATGCCCAAGCGATGGGCGCAAACGTCCGATGTCGGGGCTTCGTGCCGCAGGGCTTTGAGCAAACGGACAATCCCGTGATCCTGTTCGGCCGAGCCAAAGAAAACGGGAACGATCAGGTCCTTGGCCAAATCCTGTTCGAGATTGTCATATATCGTGTCGGCCGCCGGTGCCTGATCTTCGAGGATTTGTTCAAGAAGGGCATCGTCAAAATCGGCAAGGGTTTCAAGCAGTCCCTCGCGGGCTTCGCCTTCGCGGTTGGACAGGCTTGATGGCATCGTAATCAGTTTGGACGGCTGACCTTCCAGATATTGATAGGCGCGTTCCGAGACAATATCGACAAAGCCGGTAATCGCAGCATCATGCCCGTCGCCGTCGCGGATGGGAATTTCGCGCAGGATCAAGGGCCGTTCCGAGATCGATTGCAGGGCATCAATATTGTTCCGCAGACTGATACCGGCATGATCGGTCTTGTTGATGAAAATCAGATGAGGGATGCGGTTGCGATCGAGAAATTTAAGGATTGGCGCAACGGTCATGACCCGCGTCGGATCACAATCCACCACCACAATCGCGACATCGCAGATCATTGCGGCTTCGCGGGCGTCCTGGGCAAAGTCGACAGAGCCGGGGCAATCAATGAAATGCCATTCTTCGCCGAGATAGGTTGTTTGAACCGATGTGAGTTCGGTGCTCATTTCGCGGGCGCGCGATTGGGGATTGTTATCCCCGACGGTATTGTGATCGCGGATGGATCCTTTGCGATGGATGCGCCCGGTGGCAAGAAGCAGGCTTTCAAGCAGGGATGTCTTGCCGCTGGAATAGGGACCAATCAGGGCGGCCACACGCGGCGGATGGGGGGCGGACGAGGATGTTGAACGGGCAGTGCCGGGCATTGGCATCTCCTTGCACAAGAAGACCGTTATCCCATGGAGCCGAGTAAATCTGCCTTCGGTTCCACGCTGTTGCGGCGTTTGCCGCCGGTCTGGACGTTTCGAAGGCCCGGTTTTGTCCGGGGCGTTATTCTGCGACAGGATGCGCGCGGGGTACGTAAGCCCAAAGCCAATTCACGGGACCAGCGACAGGCGCGAAACAGTTTGTGCTGTCGCTGTTGGCAATGCATCCCATCAATAGATCATGGTTGCTATCAATAGTATCAAGGGGTTGGGGTGAATGTGCCCTGATTTGAACATAATTCGCCCCGAAATGGCCCAATCAGGCCTGTTTTCCCGCCTTGTTCTTCGGCAAATTTCATTCTTGTCAGTCGAGGAAATGGCCAGTCCAATCTGTCCCCCCTCACAAGACTGAGCCGATTGTTTTCAGGTTTGTTCCCCCACCTGGAATGCCGCGACTGACAGGTCTCCCCAAGACCATAATGACCCCGAATATGTTGGGGCGGGTTTAACCCGCCCCTTTTTTTTGCGTGCAGCATTGTCGGGGTGCCGTATTTGCCCCAATTCGCCCGCAAATGGTCATTAACGACAGCTTTTTAAGCCCTATTTACATGGCATATTCCTAATTGTCGGAAGCGAAAACATCGATGCAGTGTACTCCCTCACGACGCATCGGGGCCCGATTGAACGTTTTCTCCCCCGTTACGTTCAAACCCCACGGGCAAGGCAGCGCTTCCGATCGGTCTCCCCAAGACCATCTGTCCCCAAGATCCCGGGCGAGCTTATAGCTCCCCGGGTCTTTTTTTGTCCGCCGGTCATGGTATTCCTGCCGATTGGCGCGGAATGTCTATTCGTTGAAATTGCGGGCGATTGTCGTTCCCGCCGCAAGGTCCTGGTCGATGCTTTTGTCGGGGTGGTCGGAACCGTTCCGGTTTCTGGTTATGCCGAAAACCGGTGTCGCAGATTGTCGCCCGCGTACCGTGACTTCGCCTCGTGATATCCAGTCGGGGATATCGTAATGATGGCCGCACGCCTTTACGGTCGCCTCTGATGCCAGAATATAGCTGTTAAATTGCTTGTTCATGGTTTCCAGTCGGGCGGCAATATTGACGTTGTCGCCATGCACCGTCAATGTCAGGCGATTCTCCGAGCCGACTGCGCCGGTCATGATTTCACCAGTATTGATCCCGCAACGGGTTTTAAGTTTTCCTCCGAACCCGTAAATGCGGTTCTCCGAGACATCCTGAATGGCCAGTGCGGTGCGCACCGCACTCAGTGCATGATCGGTATCAGGTGTCACAGCATTAAAGGTTATCAGCATACCATCGCCTTGGTATTGGGTAATGACGCCGCCAAACCGCGAGATCACCGCGTTGGTTTCCGTAAAATACTCGTTAAGCATGGTGGCCAGTTCTTTGGGCGTCAGCGTTTCGGCAATTGACGAGAACCCTTCGATGTCGGTGAACATTACCGTGGCGATCACCGCATCACCGTCGCCGGGTTTAATCTGTTGTTCGGCATGGGTGATGCGGTTGGCAATTTCCGGCGAAACAAAGCGTGACAGATCGCGTGCCGCAATTTCGTCGGTGACGGCCCGAATAAAGGATCGTTTGGCCCGCATGACTGCAATGGCAAGGACCAGTGTTACCAGAACGATTGCAATGATCTTGTCGATCTCGGCCCCGATCAGAATCGCGTTGGAGGTCAGATATGTCACGTAATCGCGGGTGATCATGCTTTTCCCGCCTTCGCTCCAGATGGCGTAAGACGCAAGAACCAGCCATCCCAGCGCGGCTGTGGCCCCGGCAATGAGGATATAGCGAGGATCAAAGCGCAAACTGCGTAACGCAATGAAGATGAAGACATACATCATGGTCGGGGCTTTGAGATAGAAGCTTGCCGGTTGCATGTACTGGATATGGAAACTCCAGATCAAGACAAGCAGCAGACCGATATCGGCGATCACTGACAATGTCAGGAACCAATCGGTCAGTGCATTGCGATAGGCCAGCGCAAGACGTTTGAGCGTGAACAGGTAATAAAGTCCCAGGGCCCATGGCACGGGTTTTATCGCGTCGCTTAGGGATGTACTGGGGGAAATGGCATAGAGACTGGCAAAAATCGTGACGAGCAAGAGCTGTATCCAGCCAATCAGTTTTTCGCTGTCATGTTGTTGTTGGTCGATTGCAGCTTGCACCCGTTCGGGCAGATGGTTTTGTGCTTTGTTGCCAAACAGGAATGCGCCGAGGGTGCTTCTCATGATCTGCAGTTTCCCGGTTATGGTGCGGATTGAACCTGCTTGACCAACGGAAAACGCCAAAGGCGGGGGACGCAGGATCATGCATCGTCAACTATGCCAGCATCGAACAAGTATACATGTCTGCCCGATGGTCTGCATCTGTGTACGGTCAGAGTGCGATCAGAGATGGGAAAAGCGAAAAAAAAGCCGGGCAACAAATGTGCCCGGCAAGTTTATCAGGGAGGCTTCACGTCTGGGAGTGATGAAACATAGCGTTCGAGGCTTCACGTCAAAATTCGCTTTTGTTCGGTTTTAAATAAATATATCATGGCCTTAGTGTTCGTTGTTGTTCGCCGGAAATTGTATGCAATTGCCGCGAAACGGATGCAAATTAGTCCCCAGCTAGTCCCCGGAAACGGGGCAGGAGAGACCGGCCATGCGAAAGCGCCTTACCGACCGTTTCCTTGCGACCCTGAAACCACCGCCTAACGGGCGTCTGGAAGTCACCGACGATTCCGGGGCGGGGCTGGTATTCCGAATGTCGAATGACGGGGCCTGTTCGTGGGCGGTGCGTTATTCCATTGCCGGAAAGCAAAAGCGCGTCACATTGGGCCGTTATGTGCAGGCAGACCCCAAAATCGGCATGACCCTTGCCAGTGCCCGGAAAAAGGCGGCGGAAATCACCGCAAACGCCAAAGAAGGCACCGACCTGCCCGATAAGGAGGCCCGCCAGCGGGCAGAGGCCGAGCAAGCCGCCAAGCGCCCCCAGACGGTCGAGTCCCTCTTGCGCCGCTATGTCGATGCCTATTGCAAGCAAAACCAGCGCAAATGGCTGGAAACCGAACGCATGTTTGAAAATCATGTTTACCCGGTAATCGGGCGATTGCCGCTTTCGGATTTGCGCCGTGCCGATATTGTCGCCCTTCTGGACCATTTGCAGAATGACAAGGGCTTTACCGCGCAAGTGAACCGGGTACGTAGCAATCTGATTGCCGCGTTCAACTGGGCGATTGAACGGGAATATCTTGATGCCAACCCGGCGGCGGCGGTGAAACGGCGCAAGATTGAAAAGCCGCGCAACCGCACCCTTTCGGACGCCGAACTGATTGCAATCTGGAAGGCGGCGGACAAATTGCCCTATCCGTCCGGGCCTTATCTGAAAACGCTTATTCTGACCGGGCAGCGCCGCGATGAAGTCCGGTGCATGACATGGGACGAAATCCGCCACGCCGCACTTGCAGGATGCCGTGACGGGGCGCAAGCGGCGGGCGGTATGGCATGGGTTATCCCCGGCGAACGCAATAAATCCAAGCGTGACCATATCGTGCCGGTTTCCGGCCTGTTTGAAAACCTTCTGGCAGACTTGCCGCGCCTGTCCGATGCCCCCACCGCCCCGGTCTTTACTTCCAACGGGCAAAAGCCCTATGCCGGAACCCGGCGGCTTAAGGAAATCATAGACCGCGAAAGCGGTGTGACCGGCTGGGTGTTTCACGACATCCGCCGGACGGTGCGGACAAATTTTGCCATTCTGGGAGTATCAAGAGAGGTGGCCGAACGGGTGTTGAACCATGCCACCCCGTCACTGGAAGGCACCTATAACACCCATGAATACTGGCCGGAAAAACGCGATGCCTTGCAGCGGTGGGCGGATCGGCTGTCGATGATGCTTGAGGGCGGATCGGACAATGTTGTGCCGTTACGTTCTGGGGCAAGTGTTTGATTGGGACATCAAATGACGAATGATACGCAAGCTGGTAGTAATTTTCTTTACGACGAAACCAGTGCAGAGAATTTTATTAAGCCGACAATGAATATATATGAGGCCTTGCGCTGGATTGCTTTTGGGTTGCCGCCTCTAAAAACGCCAGCGTTGGAAGACATGTTTCTTTATGATGATGTTCTTGCCTGTCGGGAAGAAAAAGCGGGTCCGATTCCTGAATTGGCATCTTTCAAAATGTTCTACGATGAAGAAGCAGAATTGAAAAAAGCGCTTGTTATGGGAAGGCTGGGCGCACGTGGATTAGATGATGCCGACATTGCATGTGACGGTGAGTGGGGGCCTTCAGAAAAAGACTTGATTGATATTGACCAAACATTTTGGGAGTTGTTCGAAGGGTGGAACTATCAGCAACCATACAGCAGAGTAAATTTTGGTTTTTGCGGTTGGTATGGGCATGTCCAGTTCAAAACAGATGCTGTTATTGCACTGTTTCCGATCAGTAGCCGCGTTCATAGAGATTGTGTCAGTGCCGAGAACGATATCTATCAATGCACAACGGTTACAGAAGAAAAAGAAGAGCGCAAAAAACCGGGACGAAAACCCAACATTCCAAAAGATGAAATGTACAAGGCAATTGCAATCTGCGCACTGGCGGGGAAAATTGACACGGATATGAGTGAAGATGCTGCTTCTGCTGCCGTGTTTGATCTTTTGGAAAAAAGTGGAATTTCGAACATCCCAAAAGCTGACACCATTGGGAGAGATTACCTCCGCAAACTGCGTAAGGATGCCAGAATTAAATCAGGGAAAATGCCTGCTGAATCTATTTCCCCGGAAGAATAATCTATTTCCCCTATTTCCCTGACTGGTTTAGGCGATTTTAGTCCGCCAACATGCTTGTGTTGTTGCAATTGTGCGCAGCAAAACAAGAGGTGACTAAATGACATTGCTGTACTCAATTCCAGATTGCTGCCGACTTCTGTCTATTGGCAGAACTACGGTGTACGGATTGCTTCAATCCGGGCAATTGGAAAAGGTTAAGATTGGCCGTAGGACTCTTGTAACCCGGAAATCAGCACTTGCGCTTGCAGGCCTCCTTGAAAATCAGGAGGGCAACGGATGCTGATTGTATGGAAAAGCCCGGCATCGCGGGGAGGCGATGTCCGGGCTAAGGGTCTTTCAATTATTAGACGGGATTACTGTAACGCAGCTTACCCGTTTGCACAATTCCTGTTTCCGCTGGCGGATATAGCCGGGGCAATGCTGGAGGGTGTGAAATGAAACATCCAAAGCAAACAATGCGTTTTCTCTTGCCCGGTGCAGGCTGGGCGCGTGTTGCCAATGGCCGGGTGGCGTGGGCACTTGCGGAATTGCTAAGGGCTGGAAAGCGCGGGGTTACGCCAATAGATAATCCTGGCCCCCGCTGGTCAGCATATATATTTACCCTTCGGACCGAATACGGTCTTGATATCGAGACGGTGAATGAGCCGCACGGTGGCCCTTATCCCGGCACACATGCGCGTTATGTCCTAAAATCCCGTATCGAGGTCGTAGAATGAATGTCTGGCGGTGGGGGCGTAATTGCCCCCGCCACCTTTCCGGTCATGCAGGAGGGTGGCAGAATGGGTAACAGGAAACGCAACAAGCTTTTGCCAAATGGGCGCAATCAGCAAAGCCGTTTTGTGAAGCTGGAGCATTTCGAAATGGACTGCCCTGCCTATCGGGAAATGTCCTTACTGGGCAAAGCGTCATTAATGGAGTTTCGTCGCCGATATGATGGTCGAAATAATGGCGAAATCAGTTTTTCCGTCCGGGAACTTGGCAGTCGTCTGGGATGTGCCGATAACACGGCAAACAAGGCGATTTGGGAATTGCAACGGCTTGGCTGGATCAAGGTAGCAGTCAAAGGCACATTCACGCGCAAAACCCGTCATGCGACAACATGGATTCTGACCAATCAGCCATTGGGGGATGAATTGCCAACCAAAGAATATGCCAGATGGAGACCGGAAAATTAAAACCCGGTATCAGATCTTAATACTGTCGGTCTCACCTGTTGAGACCGGCTGTATTATCTTCCCCGGCAAATAGGCCCTTACGGTCTTAATTTTTAATACCGAAACCACAAAAACCGCTGCTTTGACGGTATCAACTTTTGCGACACATATAGTTTACCATGTGGGGACGCACCGAATTTTTAGAAACGGTATCGCGAGAAGACCGTTGGTCCGATTGTTGGAATTTTTAGAAGCGGTGAAATGGCGGGGGAAGATTTTTCCATAGTCACATGCGAACAAGAGGGCTTTGCGGATAATTTCGTGAAACCGAAAAAAGGGCGGCTATCCGGTTTGCGGGCGAGTTTTTCGTATCCGTAAAAAAAAAGGGCAACAATCCGGGCCTCAAGATTTTTCTGACATCGTTACGCGAGAGGAAAATAGGTTTTCTGGCGGCTCAGAAATCGAACATTGCCCAGCCAGATGGAAATTCGGGTATTAGTTTGTTGTCATGCAGCTTCTACGCGATATGCTGTTGAACAATGTTGAAAGATATTGCTGTGCGCTTCTGTCAGATGAATTTCCGGTAGCGATAAAAAGGGGAACAAAATGAAAATCGCGAAACTGTTAAGCCTCTTCGTGTTGCTTTCTGCTGTGTCGGCGTGTTCCTCCATTAACTACAATTACAGCGGCAAGACAGAACTGTTTTCCGAGCCAGCCATTAACGAAGTACAAGAGGCTTCTGTTGGGGACTACATGCTTAACCAAGGCAGGCGAGTAACGACGGAATTTCTTACGTTATCTCACCTGATCGACGGGGTTGCATACGATATTCCGCCGGGGTCTTATATTCGGATAGGTGACTACAAAGGTAATCCGTATTTCTCTACCACCAACACCAAAGGTCAGAGTGTTGTTTACCTTCCGGGCTTTATCGACCCTCCAATTGCCTTGCACACCAAAAAAGACAACGAAGTATGCGTTACCTCTGTCTCCTATCAGTCTGCATCTTGCTATGACGGACAGATGAGAGTTGAGGAGCTATCTGCAAGAGATAATCAGAGTGTTCAACAAACCTTGATTTACAGTGGTTCGGTTGGAAAAAAGATCAACATATCATATCGGGAATTCAATGACGGGCTTGCCAGAGACGCATTTACCAATGATGTCGAGTACGATATGGGGGAGTCCAATATCATTGGTTACAAGGGCGCTCGCATTGAGGTTCTGGATTACGACAATAGAACCATCAAGTTTAAGGTTTTAAAGCATTTCCGAGACGACTTTTCCTACGAGATAAAACCCAAAACAAAATGAGACTATCTGTTGCGAGGGCGTTAATCCATAGCCGTTGGTAAGCAGCTAAAATAAGTCGAATACTAAATTTCCCGGCGAGCAGAGAGGTGACATGCAAAAGCTCATCTATCTAGTGATTGTCCTTCTGATTGATATCTCGCCTGCATTGGCGGAACCAGTTTCGTTAACTGATTATCTATTGACGATGGATAGGACAGCGGTGCAGTTTTCAGGTCGGATCAAGTACGATAGCCGAGAGCGGGAGTTTACGTTCTATGACAATAATCGCGATCCATTCGGAGTTACGGTCGATGCTGGAAGAGATGACCGGGAGCGAATTGAGGCAGAGTGCGATAATCCTAGCTTCATAGTGTCCTACTCTGAACTGTGCACCATCTCAGGTCGTGGAACCGTCGAAATTAGAGGGTCGCGGGTTTACATCAGCATCGAGAAAATTGATCAATTGAGTAAATAGCTTACGAGCAAAAGCTATTTGTTGCCTAACCTAGAGTGTCTGGTAGGTTTTATTGCCCAATTTTCCTTAGCCGTAAAAAAGGCGCAAGAATCCGGGCAGGAAGAATTTTCCGACATCGTATGTGAGGGCGTGGGACAATTGCCAGCGTGGCGTTAAGCGGCCTGTGTGATTGCCTCGGAAACCATGCCGAGTTTCTGCAAATTAGTCCCCAGATAGTCCCCAGAGGTGGAAACAAGGCAAAAAAAAGCCGGATACATAGAGTATCCGGCAAGTTTATCAGGGAGGCTTCACGTCTGGGAGACGTAGGACCCTTCGCAGGGCCCTGGGTAAGCCGGACAGGGCGTCCGGCTAAGACCGAAATTCGGTCAGGGAGAAAACTCTGTACCGCGGTGCGGTGTGTACCGCTGCGGTTCGAAGAGGAAGATAGCGTTTTTGCCGGGAAAGACCACTGCCAAATTGCTCTTTCAGCCATGCAAAATCTGCATAAATGTTGGGCTGCTGCTAATCATCTGTTAATGCATTGAAAATGAATGATTTTTTAGATGTGAGCCGTTTCACTTGCTTGTGGATTGGGCAGATCTGAAGATTGTTCATTGTGCACAAGCACAAAAAAAAATGCCGGTAGCAGGGGGGCGCTACCGGCAAAGATCAACAGGGAGGCTTACGTCTGGGAGACGTAGGGAATCTTGGGGAAGATTCCTGTGCCGGATTTCGTTCCGGCGGACGGATCATGCGGAGATCAGGGAAGTTGAAGCGATCTCGCTTTCGCGTCTGCTCACAACTTATGATGCAAATATACGGATGCTTATCTTTAATTTAAAATAGAATAACCTCAGACCAACCATGCACTTAATGCATGGCGGAAAAATGTCAGTAATTTTAAGGAATTATGACGAGACGTGCGTCAGGCGCATCGCATTTTCCGTCTATTGGATGGTCTTGGCCGACCATTGGGTAAGCATTTTTGCATGAAACTTTGGATTGGGCTGGCGGCGAGGCGGGTTCTTGGTGCCGTTTGGTTGCGCTGGCGCATTTTAATGCACGACAAAGTGTGTGGTGCATCGAGAAGGAGATTGCTTTGCTGCACAGTGTTAAACGGTGTCCGGGATATCCGGGCGGGGGAGTATGTGCGGTGGTGGGCCGATTCTTTGTTATGCGTCTCCCCCGTAAGACCGGGAGGAGATGGTATATGCATGAGTCGCAATGCAAAACGGCCCGGATGAAACCGGGCCGTTAAAATCAAAACATCTCTTTCGAGGCAGGATTACTTTTCGGCCGCAGGGGCGCCAGTCGCCGCCGCAGCAGCCTTTGACTTTACCTTGGCAATTTCTTCGATCAGGAAGTCACGGAATACCGCGATGCGCTTTGAATGGCGCAGTTCTTCCGGATAGACGAAATAGGCATCGAAGCTTGGCCCTTCGAGTTCCGGCAGGATGCGCACCAGATTGCTGTTGGTTGGCAACAGGTAATCTGGCAGAGCCGAAATACCAAGCCCGGACTCGGTCGCACGGAAGATGCCGTAAATATTGTTCAGCTTCAAAATCGGGCGCATGTCCGGTCGGAACTGCTGAGCGGTGGCCATCATCCAGTTGACGTTTGATACCGGCGGACGGGCATCTGCCCCATAGATGATCAGTCGGTGATCTTTGAGGTCTTCCGGTGTCTTGGGCATGCCGTACTGCTTGATATATTCCGGCGATGCGAAGACGTGATAGCGCAGTGTCATCAACTGACGCTGTACGAGATCGGCCTGACGGGGCGGCTGCATACGAATGGCGACATCGGCCTCGCGCATGGCAAGATCGAGTTCCTCGTCATTGAGAACCAGCGACAATTCGATTTCGGGATAACGTTCAAGGAAGTCATTGATGCGCGGGGTCAGCCAGGTTGAACCAAAGGCAACCGTGGTGGTGACTTTCAGCGGGCCGCTTGGGCGTTCCTTGGATTCCCGAATGCGGGCCTCGGCCATGGAAAGTTTGGCAAAGACATCATGGGCGGTGCGATACAGAAGTTCACCCTGTTCGGTCAGGATAAGACCGCGTGCATGGCGGTGAAACAGCGGAACTTTGACACTTTCTTCAAGCGCACTGATCTGCCGACTTACGGCCGATTGGCTCAGATTAAGGTTTTCCCCTGCGTGAGTGAAGCTCCCGGCTTCCGCAACAGCGTGAAATACACGCAGCTTGTCCCAGTCCATAGACCCGCTCCTAGATGTCACTGCCGCACGTTTCTGCGCCAGTCCCCTGATAATACTTCTCTTCTTTTAGGGGTAATTTGGTTTCAACACTGTTAAGCGCCTCACACAAACGACCCTGCCGCATGATTGGGTGGAGTCCCAAATAACCAATATGAGGCCTGTAGCTTTTTCTGCAAGCAGGCATTTTCCCAAATATTGATTTCGCAGATGCGTGTTTCTTGTGAAATGTCAGGTAATTGGCATGATCACGGTGATCTGGAAGCATTAAAAAAGGGGATGCAAAAATGCATCCCCTGAATATGTTTCGGACCGGTTTATGCCTGTTTTGGCCCCGGTTGATCTTTCTGATCAGGCTTCGTGTTCGGCAATGAACTTTTCAGCTTCAAGGGCGGCCATGCAGCCCATGCCAGCGGCCGTCACGGCCTGACGGTAAACCTTGTCGGTGACGTCGCCAGCAGCGAACACGCCCGGAATATTAGTGACGGTGCTGCCCGGTTTGACCAGAACATAGTTTTCGTCATCCATATCAACCTGGCCTTTGAAGATGGCGGTTGCCGGATCGTGACCGATGGCAACAAAGAAGCCGTCAGCCGGAATATCAGTGACTTCGTCGGTTTTGACGTTGCGGACACGCACGGCCTCGACGCCATCCATCGGGCCATCGCCGCCCAGAATGTCATCAACAACACTGTCCCAAACCACATCGATCTTTTCGTGTTTGAGAAGGCGTTCCTGCAACATTTTCTCGGCGCGCAGTTCATCACGACGATGGATCAGGGTGACTTTCGAGCAGATGCCGGCAAGATACAGGGCTTCTTCAACAGCGGTATTGCCGCCACCAACAACCGTTACTGGCTTGTTGCGATAGAAGAAGCCGTCACAGGTCGCACATGCCGAAACGCCACGGCCATTGAATTTTTCTTCGCCCGGAAGACCAAGCCAGCGCGCCTGCGCACCGGTCGAGATGATCACGGTTTCGGCAATATAGGTATCGCCGGAGTCGCCCTTGCAGACGAACGGGCGTTTGGAGAAATCGACCTCGGTGATCAGGTCATGCACCATCTTGGTGCCGACATGTTCGGCCTGTGCCTTCATCTGGTCCATCAGCCACGGACCCTGAATGACATCGGCAAAGCCCGGGAAGTTTTCAACATCGGTGGTGATCGTCAACTGACCGCCCGGCTGAAGACCCATAACCATCATGGGTTCAAGGTTGGCGCGTGCAGCATAGATCGCCGCAGTGTAGCCGGCAGGGCCGGAGCCGATGATAAGGACTTTGGTTTGATGTTCCTGGGCCATGTTCTTTGTATATGTCCGAGATTGATAAAATGTGCAGTCGAACATATGGGCAGACCGGACAAGACGCAACCGCTTGACGCAAAGTTTGAATGGGCAATATCGCGTTTTTTGAATGGTGAAATTGTACGAAGCCACACGGTAATTTTGTTATCGCATTGACAGACCGGGGCAAGTCGCGGATTGCAGGCGTCAAAACCGGCCAAAAAGCGGATTTTACTGCATTTTCAGTTACGGCATCCAAGCGCAAGATTGCATTATTTGTCGGAATATATTATTGCCTGCAACTTGCCCCGCTGTAATATTGTTTCAATCGGGGTAACTTTCGCGCACAGAATCGAGGATTAAATGCAACGGGTCAAACTCGACAAGATCGACCGCAGAATTTTGCGCGATCTACAGGAAGATGGCCGTATGACCAATGTGGAACTTGCACGTCGTGCAGGTATCTCGGCCCCGCCCTGTTTGCGTCGTGTGCGTGCGCTTGAAGAAACCGGTTTCATCCAGGGCTATCACGCCGATGTTGATGCGCAGGCACTTGGTTACAATGTGACCGTGTTCGCGATGGTCGGTCTTGCCAGCCAGGCCGAACATGATTTGCGCGCGTTCGAAGCCCGCGCAGCCAACTGGCCCGAAGTTCGTGAATGCCACATGGTGGCCGGCGAGATGGATTTCCTTTTGAAAATCGTCTCGCATAGCTGGGACGAATATCAGAAGTTCCTGACCACCCAGCTGACGGTTGCGGAAAATGTAAATCATGTGAAATCGGCACTGTCGATTCGAACCGCTAAAAACATGCCGGGCGTGCCAATCGATATCGATGCCGAAGACTGATCGCTTCGACCGTTTCAGACGTATCAAAAACCGGTGTCATCCTGTCACCGGTTTTTTTGTGCCCCAAAAGGGCGGAAACCCTGATCACAGGTGAAAAAGATTCTCGTCTGGGTGGTAATGGCGGGTGGCACCATTCATATGCGACAAGGGTGCCATGCGTTCGCCGACAGTACCGGTTTTAGTCAAGGTTACGCGCATTAAAGTTTTTCTAATTTACTGAAATATAACAAAAAATATCATTTCTGATTTTTGCAGAAAGTCAGCGGAATAGCAGATAACCCTACTAAACGTAGGGATGAAAAACCTTGTAAATGCCGACTTTTAGTCATACATAGCAAGAACCTATACCAATGGGGTGAATTTCATATCTTAGGATAGTAATTGGAAGCGTTCAAAAATTTCCATAAAACCAGCGCCATACAGCCAGATGACGAAAATGGCTGGGCCGGTATTGTGCCAACAATCGCGTTTGCCGTGTGTGGCGTCGTGTTGCTGGTGCTGATGTCTTATCGCCCTGTGCATGACATGACCGGTGTGGGAATGGTTTTCCCGTTTTCCCTGTCTGAGGATGAAATTCTTGTGCAGGTAGGGGCGGCCGGTGGTCGCGTGGTCCGATTTGGCGGTTTCGGGCATATGGCTGTTGTCGTGCGCGATGATGGCATGGTGCCGCAGTCCGATGATTTCGGTGCTCTTTTTACCCTGTCTCCGCTGATTGCTTCAGCATGTTTTGATCTTGGCGAAACCAAAAACGCCTTTTGACGTCTGGGTGCATGTCTATGGAAAAGTTACTTGAAATTCGGGCCAGCGCGCTCAAGACATTGTTTGTTATTTTGGCTCTGCACATTCCGCTCAGCGGGATTGCAGGCTATTTCGCAAGCAATGACGCCCTGTCGCCGCTTGTTGCCAGTGCTGTGTTCGCAGTGATTGCCTTTGCGGTATATCGCATGGCTGGTGAACAGGCCCAGATTTCACGCTTTATTGTGTCGTCTGCGATGATCTTGCAGGTCGGGGTGCTGGTCTATGCATTCCGCGGCCATCATTGGCAGATCGACATTCATATGTACTTCTTTGCAGCCCTGGCCGTGCTCGGCGCGCTGGTGTGCTGGAAGACGATTGTTGTCGTGACCGGCGTTATTGCCCTTCATCACCTGATCCTGAACTTTGCCGTACCTTACTGGGTATTCCCGGAAGGTGGACAGTTCTGGCGGGTGGTTTTGCATGCGGTGGTGGTGATTGTCGAAGCCGGCGTTCTGATCTGGTCGTGCAAAAGCCTGTATTCGACCCTGGCCAATGCCGAAACTGCACGTAACGAAGCGGTAACGGCTGCGACCAAGGCAGAAGAATTGCTGGAACAGAACGAGCATCTGCGCAAACAGCGCCAGATCGAGCGCGAACAGTATAAGCGCGAGCTGGCCGAACAGATTACGACCCTGATTGGTAAATCCGCAGGCGCGGTCGATGATGAATCGGTCCAGCTTCAGAAACGTGCGCAGCTTATGAATGATCGTGCCCGTGTTGGTCGTGATGCATCCAAAGGGGCCGTTCACGCATCCGAGGAAACATCGCAGAACGTTGAATCAGCAGCATCCGCCGTTGACGAGATCAATGCATCGGCCGAGGAAATCTCGCGCCAGATTGGACGTGCACGCGAAATTACCAACAATGCCGTCGATCGTTCGACCACGGCAAGTGAACGCATTGAATGGTTGTCGAATGCGGCCGAGAAGATTGGCGAAGTCGTCAATCTGATCACGGATATTGCATCCCAGACCAACCTTCTGGCGCTGAACGCAACCATCGAAGCCGCCCGTGCAGGCGAAGCCGGTAAGGGGTTTGCGGTTGTTGCCAACGAGGTCAAAAACCTTGCGAACCAGACTGCACGTGCGACGGACGAGATCGCCCAGCAGATTTCGGAAATCCAGGCGGCAACTGGGGATTCTGTTTCGGCGGTCAAAGGGGTATCGGAAACCATCGGGGATATGGTTGAGGTTGCCGCGACCATTTCATCGACCATGGAACAGCAACAAAGTGCAACCCGCGAAATTGCACACAGCCTTGGCGTGACCGTTGAAGCGACCCGTGATCTGTCCGATTTGATCCATCAATTGTCCCAGATTTCTGAAGAGACCGGGGCAACAGCGACCGAATTGCTGGGCAGTGCGGATCATCTTGGGTCCGAGGCAACCGACCTTAACCGCAATATCGAAGCCGTTCTGGAACGGTTGGCAAAGGCGGGCTGAGGGTTCAGCATAAGTGCATCAATATCGAAAAGCCGGGCAGATTGTTGCCCGGCTTTTTTTGTTTTCATTTGTGGTGCTTTGCGTGCAGGCACAAAAAAACGGCCCGATAAAATCGGACCGTTTTCGGATCAGGAACGTTCCCGAATTACGAGAAGTCGACCTTTAAAATTTCGTAGCTTTTGATGCCGCCCGGAACGGTGACTTCGACGGAATCACCAACAGACTTGCCGATCAACGCCCGGCCAATCGGCGAGGTGGTTGAAATGCGGCCAGCATTGATGTCGGCCTCGATCGGGCCAACAACCTGATAGGTGGTTTCTTCGTCGGTATCTTCGTCGACAAGATCAACCTTGGCGCCGAATTTAACAACGCTGCCCGCCAGTGACGGAACGTCGATAACTTCGGAACGGCTCAGGACATCTTCGAGCTCGGCAATACGACCTTCGCAGAAACTTTGGCGTTCGCGTGCGGCATGGTATTCGGCGTTTTCCGAAAGATCACCATGTTCGCGGGCTTCCGCGATTGCCTTGATGATTTCAAGGCGTTCGACGGATTTGCGATGCTTCAGTTCTTCTTCGAGGCGCTGATGCCCTTGCGGGGTCATTGGTACTTTTTCCATCGCGCTCACAGCCTATTCTTATTAGCGGTCGATACTACAAAATCAACCGCCCGGCATTTTACCGCCGGGCGGTTTAAACTTTTCAGTCGGGTTCTAAAAGAACCTCAGTACTTGTCCCCAAGATATTCCTGAACCGGACGAACTGCAAGTGCGCCGCGCTTCAGGTTGTCGATGGCGCGCAAAGTTGCACGCGCACCGGCGACAGTGGTGTAGTACGGAATATCATCGGTAAGAGCAGTACGACGGATCGAGAAACTGTCGACCACGGCCTGTTTGCTCTCGGTGGTGTTGAATACCAGGTTGATATCGCCGTTCTTCATCATGTCCACGATATGGGGACGTCCTTCCTGTACCTTATTGACCGGGGTGACGTCCAGCCCTTCTTTTTCAAGAGCTTCTGCGGTGCCGTGCGTCGCAACCACGCCAAAGCCAAGGGCAATCGCATCGCGTGCGAGTTGAACAGCGGCCGGTTTATCGTGATTTTTAACCGAGATGAAGACCTTGCCTCCCAGCGGCAGCATATGGCCAGCAGCCATCTGTGCCTTGGCAAAGGCGCGACCGAAATCGGTATCAAGACCCATGACTTCGCCGGTCGAACGCATTTCCGGGCCAAGCAAGGTGTCAACGCCCGGGAAGCGGTTGAACGGAAGGACCGCTTCTTTGACGGCGATGTGCTTGAACGGGCCGTAATCGATGTCAAAGTCACCGAGTTTCTCGCCCGCCATGATGCGTGCGCCGATTTTGGCAATCGGGTTGCCGGTTGCCTTGGCGACGAACGGAACGGTACGCGATGCGCGCGGGTTGACTTCGATCAGATAGATCGTGTCGTCCTTGATCGCGAACTGAACGTTCATCAGGCCAACAACATTCAGGGCTTTTGCCAGCTGAACGGTCTGTGCCTTTAGGCGTTCGATCATTGCTTCGTCAAGCGAGTAAGGCGGCAGCGAGCAGGCAGAGTCACCAGAGTGAATACCGGCTTCTTCGATGTGCTGCATGATGCCTGCGACAAAGACGCTTTCACCATCAGAAACCGCGTCCGCGTCGATTTCAATCGCATCCTGCAGGAAGCTGTCGATCAGAACCGGGCTTTTGCCGGAAACCTGAACGGCTTCGTGCATGTAGCGCAGCAGGTCTTCGGTGGTGTGGACGATTTCCATCGCACGACCGCCAAGAACGTAGCTTGGGCGAATGACGATCGGGTAACCGATGCTTTCGGCGATTTTGACAGCTTCGTCAACCGAACGGGCAATGCCGTTGGCCGGCTGTTTCAGGCCAAGCTGGTGAACCAGTGCCTGGAACCGGTCACGGTCTTCGGCAAGGTCGATGCTGTCCGGGCTGGTGCCGAGGATCGGAATACCGGCTTTTTCAAGGGCTGCAGACAGTTTCAGCGGGGTCTGGCCACCATACTGAACGATCACACCAAGCAGTTCACCGTTCGACTGTTCAAGCTGGCACAGCTCGATCACGTCTTCGGCGGTCAGCGGTTCGAAATACAGGCGATCAGAGGTGTCGTAGTCGGTTGAAACCGTTTCCGGGTTGCAGTTGACCATGATTGCTTCGATGCCTGCTTCGCGCAGCGCATAGGCCGCGTGCACACAGCAATAATCGAACTCGATGCCCTGACCGATACGGTTCGGACCACCACCAAGGATGATGACCTTCTTGCGGTCGGTGACTTCGGCTTCGTTTTCCGGTTCGAAGAAGCCGTCGCCTTCATACATGGAGTACATGTAGGAAGTACGCGACGGGAATTCGGCAGCGCAGGTGTCGATACGCTTGTAAACCGGGCGCAGGCCAAGGGCCTGGCGATCTGCACGTACCGAGTCTTCTTCCTTGCCTGCCAGTTCGGCCAGACGGGCATCCGAGAAGCCGAGCTTCTTGAGGCGCAGCAATTCCTGTTTGTCGGCCGGAATGCCGTTGGCGCGTACTTTTTCTTCTTCGGCGACCAGCATTTCAAGCTGCTTGAGGTACCAGGGGTCAAACTTGGTTGCCGACTGGATTTCTTCAAGCGTCAGGCCATGACGGAATGCCTGGGCAGCGTAAAGGATACGGAACGGGATCGGCTGGGTCAGCTGGGCGCGGATCGCAGCTTTGTCAGGTGCACCTTCGATCTTGACTTCATTCAGGCCGGTAAGGCCGGTTTCCATCGAGCGCAGGCCTTTCTGAAGGCTTTCAGCAAAGCAGCCGCCAATCGACATGGCTTCGCCAACCGACTTCATCGCAGTGCCGAGAAGCGGCTTGGCGCCCGGGAACTTTTCAAAGGTGAAGCGCGGGATCTTGGTGACGACATAGTCGATGGTCGGTTCGAACGAAGCCGGGGTTACGCCGGTGATGTCGTTATCAAGTTCGTCGAGCGTGTAGCCGACTGCAAGCTTGGCTGCAATCTTGGCGATCGGGAAGCCGGTTGCCTTGGATGCAAGTGCAGAAGAACGCGACACGCGCGGGTTCATTTCAATAACGATCAGACGACCGTCTTCCGGGTTCACAGCGAACTGAACGTTCGAGCCACCGGTATCAACGCCGATCTCGCGCAGGACAGCCAAGGAGGCGTCGCGCATGATCTGGTATTCTTTGTCGGTCAGGGTCAGGGCCGGTGCCACAGTGATCGAGTCACCGGTGTGGATGCCCATCGGATCGACGTTTTCGATCGAACAGATGATGATGCAGTTATCCGCATGGTCGCGGACAACTTCCATTTCATATTCTTTCCAGCCGAGGATCGATTCTTCGATCAGAACCGTATGGGTCGGCGAGATCGCCAGACCGTTGCGGACGATCTGTTCGAACTCTTCACGGTTATAGGCGATGCCGCCGCCTTCACCGCCAAGGGTGAAGCTCGGACGGATGATTGCCGGAAGACCGGTATGTTCAAGGGCAGCAACCGCTTCTTCGTAGGTGCGAACCATTGCGGAACGCGCACTTTCAAGGCCAATCTTGTCCATGGCGTCACGGAATAGCTGACGGTCTTCGGCCTTTTCGATGACGTGCTTTTTCGCACCGATCATCTCGACGCCGTATTTTTCAAGCGTGCCGTTGTCATGCAGGGCAAGCGCGGTGTTCAGCGCGGTCTGGCCACCCATGGTCGGCAGAAGCGCGTCCGGGCGTTCCTTTTCAATGATCTTGGCGACCATTTCCGGTTTGATCGGCTCGATATAGGTCGCATCGGCCAGGTTCGGGTCGGTCATGATGGTCGCGGGGTTCGAGTTGACCAGAATGACGCGGTAGCCCTCTTCTTTCAGGGCCTTACAGGCCTGGGCACCGGAATAGTCGAATTCGCAAGCCTGACCAATAACAATCGGGCCAGCACCGATGATGAGGATTGATTTGATATCTGTACGTTTCGGCATGTCGTTTTCCGCTTTTCGCAGGGCGGGCGCGCGTGCTGCACCGCCTCGTTTAAGTCCGTTAATCGCGTATCGTGGGAACCTTGTCCTGATCAGGTGATCAGGACTTGGCTTCTTCGATCAGACCAACGAAACGTTTGAACAGGTAGTGGCTGTCATGCGGCCCCGGCGATGCTTCCGGGTGGTACTGAACCGCAAAGGCCGGTTTGTCTTTGGCGCGAAGGCCAGCAAGCGAACCGTCAAACAGAGAGAAGTGCGTCGCTTCGACATTGTCAGGCAGGCTGTCCTTGTCGACCACAAAGCCGTGGTTCTGCGAGGTGATCTCGACGACCCCGGTGGTGGTGTCCTTGACCGGATGGTTCGCACCGCGATGACCAACATCCATTTTCTTGGTTTTTGCACCAAGGGCCAGTGCCATCATCTGATGACCAAGGCAGATGCCAAAGACCGGCTTGCCGCTGTTGATCAGTTTCTGGATGGTCGGAACCGCGTATTCGCCGGTTGCTGCCGGGTCACCAGGACCGTTCGACAGGAAGATTCCGTCCGGGTTCATCGCCAGAACTTCTTCGGCGGTGGTGGTGGCCGGAACAACCGAGACCTTGCAATCAAGGCTTGCGAGGTTGCGCAGGATGTTGCGTTTCACACCGTAATCGATGGCAACAACATGGTGTTTGACATTGCCAAGTTTGCCGTAACCGCCTTCACGCGACCACAGGGCTTCGTCCCAGTCGTAACCGGTCGTGCAGCTGTTATCCTTGGCAAGGTCCATGCCTTCGAGGCCCGGCCATTCATTGGCCTTGGCGATCAGGGCAGGGATGTCAAATACGCCGTCCGGGTTGTGGCAGATCACACCGTTCGGTGCGCCTTCGTTACGGATGCGCTTGGTCAGGCGTCGGGTATCAACACCGGCAATCCCGATCCGGCCATGTTCGGCCAGCCATTCATTGAAATGTTTCCGGGCGCGGTAGTTGGAGGGCTCGGTAATGTCCTGGCGCAGGATGCAGCCAAGGGCAACCGGTTTGGCATTTTCGATATCTTCGTCGTTGGTGCCGACGTTACCGATATGCGGGAAGGTAAAGGTAATCATCTGACCCGCATAGGAGGGGTCGGTCATGATTTCCTGATAACCCGTGATAGAGGTGTTGAAGCAGACTTCACCGACGACCTCTCCTCGGGCACCGACGCCGCGTCCCCAAAAAACTGAACCATCTGCGAGAACCAGAACGGCAGAAGCACCAGGAGGCGGGGTGTGCGTGGGCGCTGACATTGGCAAATGTCCTTTCGATCTTTCCACGGTGAGACACGGAGTCTTTTTATATATAATAATTACGGGCAAGCCGACAAAAACGACTGCAATCTGAGTGCATACCGGACATGCAGACGTGCAAAGTCGATCCCAGCATGTTGGACTATACACCCGAAAGTGACAGCGGGCCGTGCTGGAAGCGAAGCAAATCGTAATCCCGGTAGGCAAATTGGCGGATGTCTACGGGAGTCGCGAACCCATGTCAAGAACGCATCTAAACTTTTATTTTCCTAGGAAAATCAACGGTTTGCCGGGGAAGGTTTTCTTTGCTTCCGATGCTGTTATGCGGTATGTTCGCTCCTTTCTTCCACAGAATCAGAGATGAGCCATGCTGCGATCGCAGCTTAATGACGCTTTGAAAAAGGCCGTCCTTGCCAAGGATGCCTGCTCCGTTACCACCGTGCGCCTTATCCTGGCGGCACTGAAGGAGCGCGATATCGCCGCACGTGGCGAAGGCAACACCGATGGCATTTCCGATGATGACATCATCAATCTGCTTCAGGCGATGGTCAAACAGCGCCGCGAAAGCATCGAAATGTACACCAAGGGCAACCGCCCGGAGCTTGCAGATCAGGAAGCCGCCGAAATTGGCGTGATTGAAAAGTTCCTGCCGGTACAGCTGTCGGATGACGAAATCGAAGAGGCCGTTCGCGGCACTGTGACCGAAATCGGTGCGACCTGTCTTAAGGATATGGGACGCACCATGGCGGCCCTGCGCGAGAAATACAACGGCACCATGGATTTTGGCAAAGCCGGTGGCGTTGCCAAAAAACTTCTGGGTTAATTCCAGTCAGACCTATTTTATTGAAAGCCGGACGTGTAAAATCGTCCGGCTTTCGTCGTCCCGAAGCTCTGCGTAACGGTTTAAATAACAAAGGCAGGGACGGGGCAGAGACCATCAACAGGGTTGCGCATCTGCGCAAGCATATCACGGGATCGGGACATTATGAGCTTTCCCCAGTCGTTTCTGGACGACCTGCGGGCACGGGTCGGACTGGCAGACATTGTCGGTTCATCGGTGAAGCTGATCAAACGCGGCCGGGAATATTCCGGGCTGTGTCCGTTCCATTCCGAAAAATCCCCATCCTTTACGGTCAATGAGCAAAAGGGTTTCTATCACTGCTTTGGCTGCGGTGCGCATGGCGATGTCATCAGCTTTTTGATGAATACCCGCGGGCTTACCTTTGTCGAGGCGGTCGAGGTGCTGGCCAACCAGGTCGGCATGGATGTGCCCAAGCCGTCGCGCGAAGCCCAGGAACGCGAACAGAAAGCCAAAACACTTTATGAAGTGATGGAGGCGGCCTGTGCATTCTTTGAGCGCATGTTGCGCATGCCCGAAGGCAGGGAAGGTCTGGAGTATTTCCACCGTCGCGGGCTGGATGACAAAACGATATCCGATTTCCGCCTTGGATTTGCGCCGGATAACCGGGCGGCACTCAAGGCCGCGCTCAAGCGTGAAGACATTGACGAAAAACTGATGATCGAGGCCGGGCTTCTGATCGAGCCCGAAGACAGCGGTCGACAGACCTACGACCGGTTCCGCGGACGGGTGATGTTCCCGATCCTGGATCGTCGCGGACGGGTGGTGGCGTTTGGCGGGCGCGTGATGGGCGATGCCAAGCCGAAATACCTGAACAGCCCGGATACGCCGCTGTTTCACAAGGGACGGCTTCTTTACGGTTTGCCCCAGGCACGCGAAGCAGCACGCCATGATGCGCCGATTATTGTTACCGAAGGCTATATGGATGTTATTGCCCTGCATCGGGCAGGATTCCGCGGGGCGGTTGCCCCGCTTGGCACGGCGGTCACGGAAGAACAGATTGGCGAACTTTGGAAAATGACCAATGAGCCGGTGCTGTGTCTGGATGGGGATGCGGCCGGGAAACGTGCGGCCTTGCGCGCGGCCGAACGTGCGCTTCCGATCCTGCGGCCGGGGAAGTCATTGCTGTTTTCCATTTTGCCGGAAGGCGAGGACCCCGACAGTTTGATGGCCGGGCCGGGGGGATTTGAAAGCTTTAAAAAGATCATTGAACAGGCCGTGCCGCTGGCCGAGCTGGTCTGGCGGATGGATGTGGGCGCGCACAAGATTGATACGCCTGAACGTCGTGCCGCACTTGAAGCCGATATCAATCAGCGGATTTCGGTGATTGCCGACGAGGCCGTGCGCGGCCAGTACAAGTCGATGTTTACCGACCGTATCTGGAAATTGTTCAAGGGTGACCGGGGCGGAAACGGGGCTGCGCGCGGGGCCTCCGGTGGCGGATATCAAAATAAAAAGCCCGCCCGGGGTGGCAAACGCGGAAAAAATGACCATTTCTGGGGTCCGGCCGGAAAAGCCGTGCCGGGCATGTCGCGACCGCCAATGCAGAAGAAGCGGGATTTGCAGGACTCCATTCTTTTGCTGACATTGATCAATCATCCGGCTTTGCATGACGAGATCGGTGAACAGCTTGGAATCTATAGTTGTGCAGACTCCGCGCTTGACAATCTTCGTCGGGCCGTCTTAAAGCTGCTTGATGACGATCCTGGACTTGATTCCGATTCAATCAGGACCCATTTGGAGCGCGACGGGCTGTCAGAGACAGTTTTGCGGGTGGTTAGTGTGGATGTGATTGCACACGCCGCTTTCGCCAAGCCCGAGACGCCGCTCGAACGGGCCAGAACGGGTTGGAAGCAGGTTTTTTCCATGGCTGTAAGCTCCCTGGAGGACGAAGAGGCAAAATACGCCGTCCGACAGTTGGCAGCAGATACCAGTCAGGAAGAATGGGAGAGGTTTTCTCACAGGCGTGAGGATCTCGCCCGTCGCCGGGAAAATGTGTTTAAGCTCGACGACTGATTCTTGGTGCCCTGTATCAGAATCGGCGATCGGGCTATTTGTGATTTGCGCTGAGATGACAGTGCGTGGGACAACAACGGTACGAATGTACCCAGCGGGAAACGGGGAATAGATGTCGTCTAAGACTTCGAACGCTGAAGAGAAAAAAACCTCTTCTGAAAACGCAGACGGACCTCTTCTCGATACATATAAAGCGGCCATCAAGAAGCTCATTGCCAAGGGCAAGGAGAAAGGCCACATCTCGGTCGATGAGTTGAACGCGGCACTGCCGTCGGAACATTTCTCGTCAGAGCAGATCGAAGACGTGATGAGCAATCTCAACGAGATGGGCATCAATGTCATCGATGGCGACGACGCAGATGACAATGACGACGACAACGAGGATTCCGACAGCGATCCGAGTGGCAATATTTCTGCCGATGATGTTGGCCGGACCGATGATCCGGTGCGTATGTATCTGCGCGAGATGGGCAGTGTTGAACTGCTGTCGCGTGAAGGCGAAATCGCCATTGCCAAGCGTATCGAGGCCGGTCGTGACATGATGATTGGCGGGATTTGCGAATCCCCGCTGACCATTCGTGCGATTGTGAACTGGCATGATCAGCTTCAGGCTGGTGAACTTCTTCTACGTGACGTTATCGACCTTGAAACCACCTATGGCGGTGGCCCGGATGCCGAAATCGGCGCCGAAGAAGGCGAGGATGAGGACGTCGATGCCGAGGCAGATGTCGAAAACTTCGATTCTGCCAATGAAGAGGATGATGAAGACGCCGAGACCGAAACCCCTGAAAATATCGGCGGCGAGGAAGCCGAGGAAGAAGAGGACGATGATGAAGAGTCCGAAGATTCCGAAGGCGACGAGGAAGGCGACGGCGAGGATGAAGACGAAGACGAGAACGAGCAGGTCAACGTTTCTCTTTCCAAGATGGAAGAAGAACTGACCGAGCAGGTTCTCGAGAAATTCGAACTCATCGCCAAGACCTATGAAAAGCTGCACAAGGCGCAGGAACAGCGACTGGTAGCCCTTAACAAGGGTGAAACCGTTCCGGCGGCGACCGAAAAGCGCTATGCCAAGCTCAAGAACGAGATGGTCGAGCTGATGGAAGATGTTCACCTGAACAACTTCCGCATTGAAGAGCTTCTGGATCACCTGACGGGTCTTAACAACCGTCTTTTGGGTCTTGAAGGCAAGCTTCTGCGCTTTGCCGATCGTTGCAAGATCAAGCGTCCCGATTTCGTCAAACAGTATCAGGGCCATGAACTTGACCCGAACTGGATGGAACGCGTTGCCGGTTTGCCGGGCAAGGGCTGGAAGGCCTTTATCGAACGCTATCCTGAAGAAATCGCCAAACTGCGTGAAGATGTTGGTGGTGTTTCCGCCGAAGTCGGCCTTCCGATCAGCGAATTCCGCCGCGTTTACAGTGTTGTGAACCGGGGCGAACGCGAAGCCGGCCGTGCAAAGAAAGAGATGATCGAGGCCAACCTGCGTCTCGTGATCTCGATCGCCAAGAAATATACCAACCGTGGTCTTCAGTTCCTTGACCTGATTCAGGAAGGTAACATTGGTCTGATGAAGGCGGTGGACAAGTTCGAATATCGCCGCGGTTACAAATTCTCGACCTATGCGACCTGGTGGATCCGTCAGGCCATTACGCGTTCTATCGCCGACCAGGCCCGTACGATCCGTATTCCGGTTCACATGATCGAAACCATCAACAAGCTGGTGCGTACCTCGCGTCAGATGCTGCATGAAATCGGTCGTGAGCCGACCCCGGAAGAGCTGGCAGAAAAGCTTCAGATGCCGCTTGAAAAGGTTCGCAAGGTTCTGAAAATCGCCAAGGAGCCGATCTCGCTCGAAACCCCGATCGGGGACGAGGAAGACAGTCATCTTGGTGATTTCATCGAAGACAAGAACGCCGTTCAGCCGCTTGATGCCGCGATCCAGGCCAACCTGCGTGAAACCACCACACGGGTTCTGGCGTCGCTCACGCCGCGTGAAGAACGTGTTCTGCGTATGCGTTTCGGGATCGGCATGAACACCGACCACACTCTCGAAGAGGTTGGTCAGCAGTTCTCTGTGACCCGTGAACGTATCCGTCAGATCGAAGCCAAGGCGTTGCGCAAGCTCAAACATCCGTCGCGCTCGCGCAAATTGCGTTCGTTCCTCGATTATTAAGAATTCAGGCGACGTTCGGGCTTGACCTTGGCCCGAAAATCGCTAGTTTTCGGGACCGCACCGGTGATCTGGTGCGGTCTTTTCTTTACCCGGACTTTTGTCTTGGGGGCCCGTAGCTCAATTGGTTAGAGCCGACCGCTCATAACGGTCTG
>NZ_JPWF01000019.1 GCF_003326675.1 Thalassospira profundimaris | reverse complement strand
TTGCTCTACCAACTGAGCTACGGGCCCTCAACGTTGGTGAAGCGCGTTTTAATGGCAGAGACGGCGCTGGTCAACACCTGTTTTCCATATTTTTTGTCTTTTTACGCTTTCTCGCCCTAAAACGCGAAAGCCGCCCCACAAAGGGACGGCTTTCGGTTGCAAAAGATCGAAATACGCGATTATTGGGCGTCTGCCGCAACCTGCATTTTGACGATTACGTCCGGGTCAGCAACGGTGCCATTGGCCCACGGTGCGCCCTTTTTGATCATGTCGACATAATCCATGCCCTCGGTGACCTGACCCCAGATGGTATATTGACCATCAAGGTGTGGTGCATCGGTAAAGCAGATGAAGAATTGCGAATCTGCGCTGTTCGGATTTGCCGAACGGGCCATGGAAACGGTGCCGCGACCATGATGCTCGCGCGAGAATTCCGCATCAAGCTTCTGACCTGATCCACCGGTACCGTTACCTTTGGGGTCGCCGGTCTGTGCCATGAAACCTTCGATCACGCGATGAAACTTCAGACCATCATAGAACCCCTCGCGGGTCAGTTCCTTGATGCGGGCGACATGGTTGGGCGCAAGGTCCGGGCGAAGCTGGATCACAACGCGGCCATCTTTCAGATCAAGATAAAGCGTGTTTTCCAAATCCTGCGCGACAGCGTCGTTTCCAGTGGACATGGTTACAATTCCTAGTACGAGAGCAATTATTGAGAACAGACGAAAAAGACGCATGGCCTGCGTTATTCCTTTTCTTCTGCCAGCTTTTCATGCAAGCGCGTGAGCACGTTGGCTGGCACAAATTCTTTGACATTACCGCCCAGCCGGGCGATTTCCTTGACGAAACGCGACGAGACAAACTGCTGCTTGTCCGACGCCATAAGGAAAACTGTTTCGACTTCCGGTGACAGCCGGGCGTTCATCCCCGCCATCTGGAATTCATATTCAAAGTCCGACACCGCACGCAAACCGCGGATGATCGTGCTTGAACCGTTTTCCTTGGCAAAATCCATCAGAAGCGATGAAAATGGCTTAACTGAGGTACGCGCGGCAACTTCACCACCCGCAGCTTTCAGGGCCTCTTCCACCAGTCTGCAGCGTTCCTCGACACCAAACATCGGGCCTTTGCCGGCGTTGATTGCAACGCCGACAATAAGCTGATCCACAATGCGGGTCGCGCGACGAATAATATCCATATGCCCCTGGGTCACCGGGTCAAAGGTGCCCGGATAAATCCCAATGCGCGATATGGTAGAAGACATTTCAGTCATCGAATTTCCAATTATTCGTCGCTATCTGCGCCATCGGATTCCGGTGCATTTTCACCGGCATCAACAGCACTGGTTTCGGCATTTTCGACGGCACCTTCAGCACCCTCGATATCACCTTCCTCGCCTTCTTCGTCACCACCAAGGTTGTTCAGACGCTCGACCGCGACAACCTGCTCGTCATCGGCAGTACGGAACAGCGTCACACCCTGGGTCTTGCGACCGGCGATACGAATGTCGTGGGTCGGCATACGGATGACTTTGCCACCATTGGTGACCATCATCAGTTCGTCGCCTTCTTCGATAACGAAGGATGCGGCAACGTTACCGTTACGTTCGGACATTTCGATATTGGCAAAGCCCTGCCCGCCACGACCGGTCACACGGTATTCATAGGCAGACGTACGCTTGCCATAGCCGTTTTCGGTCACAGACAGGATAAGCTGATCACCATCCTTGATTTCCTGATGACGTTCCGGCGTCAGGATTTCAAGCGGAAGGCTGTCTTCGGTGATTTCCTCGCGGCGCAGTTTGCCTGCGATCGAAAGGTATTCATCACGTTCTTCCATGGTGACATGGTTGCCAAACAGAACCGACATCGCGATGACCGCGTCTTCGTCTGCCAGACGGATACCACGCACACCAACCGAATTACGGCCGGTAAAGACGCGGACATCCGCAACACGGAAACGAATGCACTTGCCCTGACGGGTGGTCAGGAGGATGTCGTCATCATCGGTACAGGTCTGAACCGCAATCAGCTTGTCGCCACGATCTTCTTCAAGCTTCATGGCAATCTTGCCGTTTGATTTGACATTCACGAAATCGGCAAGGCTGTTACGACGGACGTTACCGGTCGAGGTCGCAAACATCACATGCAGGTTCGGCCATTCTTCCTCGTCCGGAAGCGGCAGGACCGTTGTGATATATTCGCCTTCGGACAGCGGCAACAGGTTCACCAGTGCCTTGCCGCGCGATTGCGGCGTACCGACCGGCAGACGCCAGACCTTCATTTTATAGACCATGCCCTCGGAGCTGAAGAACAGAACCGGGGTATGGGTATTGGCAACGAACAGCTTGGAAACGAAATCTTCCTCGCGGGTGGCCATGCCCGAACGGCCTTTGCCACCGCGACGCTGTGCGCGATAGGTCGACAGCGGAACACGCTGAATATAGCCGCTGTGCGACACGGTCACGACCATGTCTTCACGGGCAATCAGGTCTTCGATGTCATGTTCGAATTCTGCTTCCTGAATTTCGCTGCGACGCGGGTCGGCGAATTCATTGCGCATTTCGGTCAGTTCATCCTTGAGGATCGTCAGCTTGCGCTCGCGCGAGGCCAGGATATCAAGGAAGTCTTTGATCTTTTCACCCAACTCGGTCAATTCGGCGGCGATCTTGTCGCGTTCGAGACCGGTCAGGCGATGCAGACGCAGTTCAAGGATTGCACGGGCCTGTGCTTCGGACAGGCGGTACATGCCATCGGTTGAACCGATCTGGTTCGGGTCGGCAATCAGTTCGATCAGCGGAACGATATCGCCCGCTGCCCAGTCACGCGCCATCAGCTGTTCACGGGCAATGGTCGGATCAGCCGCATTGCGGATCAGCTTGATGACTTCGTCGATATTGGAAACGGCAATCCCCAGACCAACCACAACGTGGGCACGTTCACGCGCCTTTTTCAGAAGATGGATGGTACGGCGGGTAATGACTTCTTCGCGGAATTCGACGAAGGCCTGAATGATGTCCTTAAGGTTCATCAGTTCCGGCTTGCCACGGTTCAGCGCCAGCATATTGACGCCAAACGACGTCTGCAGGGCGGTAAAGCGGAACAGCTGATTAAGAACGACGTCGGAATTCGCATCGCGCTTGAGCTCGATCACCATACGGACACCCGAACGGTCCGACTCATCACGCAGATCGGAAATGCCTTCGAGTTTTTTGTCGCGAACCAGTTCGGCGATCTTTTCCATCAGGGTGGCCTTGTTCACCTGATAGGGAACTTCGGTCACGATGATGGCTTCGCGGTTTGCACGGACTTCCTCGACATGGGTGCGCGCACGCATGACGACCGACCCACGGCCGGTTTTAAATGCCGAATGGATGCCCGAACGGCCCAGAATAAGACCACCGGTCGGGAAATCCGGACCATGGACAAATTCCATCAGACCTTCGATGGTGATGGCCGGGTTATCGACATAGGCCATACAGCCATCAATCACTTCGCCAAGGTTATGCGGCGGAATATTGGTGGCCATACCAACCGCGATACCACCGGCACCATTGACCAGCATATTCGGGAAACGTGCCGGAAGAACCGAAGGTTCCTTGGTGGTTTCGTCGTAGTTGTCGCGGAAATCAATCGTATCTTTGTCGATATCATCAAGCAGGAAGTGGGCGGATTTCGCCATGCGGGCTTCGGTATAACGCATGGCGGCGGCTTTATCGCCATCCATGGAACCAAAGTTACCCTGCCCGTCAATCAGTGTGAGGCGCATCGAGAAGGTCTGCGCCATACGGACCATCGCGTCGTAAATCGCGCTGTCACCGTGCGGGTGGTATTTACCCATCACGTCCCCGACCACACGGGCCGATTTGCGGAATGGCTTGTTATATTCAAAACCGTTTTCGTGCATGGCGTACAAAATACGACGATGCACAGGCTTCAAACCGTCCCGAACGTCAGGAAGCGCACGGCTGACAATCACGCTCATTGCGTAATCGAGGTAGCTGCGGCGCATTTCTTGTTCGATGGAAACCGGGAAAATATCGCGGCTTTCGGAATTGGTCTCTTGGGTGGACAAAGGCCGTGACCTCTTAAACGCTTGATCAGAAATGATTCAATCGGCGTGACACCCCCCTGATTTCAGGGACATGCCGGACCAGAAAGGCGGAAAGTATCAGGTTTGTCGCCCACAAACAATATTGACAAATCCCAACAATCCGCATTGGACGATAAAGTTCTGATTTTCTCGCGAAAATGCCTGTTTCTTACTGGTGCGACTTGCTTTTTTCATCCTTGGCAACCTCCATCACCGGGGCCATCGGATCGGATTTGATGCCGTTTGCGACATTCCCGGTCGATTTCTGTCCGAAACGCATCTGGGATGCGGCAATCCCGCCCAGAATGACACCAAGTGCGATCAGGGCGTTTGGTTGCGGCACCTCGCCCAGAACCACAAAGCTGATCAGAACCCCGACCGCCGGCACAAGATAATTGTTAAAGACAAGGAAGCTGGCCCCGGCCACCGCAATCAGATGCAGGATCATGAACATGGCAATCCCGGTCGGGAACAGACCGAGATACATGATGGCAACCGCCGCCCCCGGGTCCCATTCCATCGTCCATGGCTGATCAATCAGCAAGGCAAAGGGCAATAGCATGATGGCCGCAAAGCTCAGGATCACGGCAGTCGATCCAATGCGCGGCTGATCGCGCAGATTGCGCGCCACCAGCGACGAGATCGCATAGCCGACCGCAGCCACCAGAATGGCCAACTGGAACAGGAATTCGCCCCCAAGCCCGGCAAGGGTTTCCGGCCCGACCAGTACGATCACGCCGATTGTGCCCATGACAACGCCAATGATTTTGCCAAGGGTCAGTTTTTCGTCATGGGTAAAGAAATGCGCCAACACCACCGTAGTCAGCGGTACGGTTGACATCAGAATGGCGGCAAGCCCCGCATCAACGCGGGTTTCGCCATAGCTGATCAAAAAGAACGGAATGGCATTGCCAATCAGCGCCACAACAAACGTAGATACCCAGGCACGCCGCCCCTTGGGCAGTTCGGATTTGCGCAAGGATGCAAAGCCCCACAGCACAAGGGCTGCAAAGGCCAACCGCCCGGCCGCAACCACCAGCGGCGAATAGGCATGCACACCGATTTTGATAAAGGTAAAGGAGCTGCCCCACATCATCGCCAAAAGCAGCAGCAAGCCATATTCACGAATTCCCGGACGTGTCATGTTCCCAGCCTATTTTCGCCATAGTTATTGGGCTTTATCACTGTTGTGATCAAACCGGCATCCAGCGTTAGATGCCAGGAACCAATTAAGCAAGAAAATAGAACCCGAACAGCATCCAGGATTTGGGAAAACACCCTCGTAGCAACTGCGATAAACGATCACGTCACCGCAAAAGATCACGCGAAGGAGCACGGGAAAAACATGCAGCAGATCAGCAAACACCTGAAAAGCCGGGCATTATCCATGCGTATTGGATTGCGCGCCTTAAGGCAGATCAATGCATAGACCTCCCCAAAATGGAAAAAAGTAAAATCAGCGCACGTTTTTAGTTGCGAATGATTTGCAGTAGCACTACATTACGCGCAACAAAAAAAGCCGGGATACGAGATGATGAATTACGTTGATCAGGAATTGTCGATTGAAGACATGCTTGCCGATCCGATCGTGCAGACGCTTATGCGTTACGATGGCATTTCTGCCAGTGACGTCCGTCACACGATCGAACAGGTAAATCAAAATCGCACCGCATTGGCCAAAGGCGTGACACCGGGCAGCAGCCATCACAATCGCCTGCACTGGCGCACGGCAGACGCCACCGACACCCGCCTGCATCACAAGGCGGCCTAGCGCTGCCCTGCCGGTTGGACCGGGTGACATACAACCCTGATGACAACAGGCATCAGGGTTTCGGGGCGTTCAATGCCCAGTCATAAACATCATCGGAAACATCAAACCGGCCGATGCCGTCAAGCAGCGCCGTCAGTTCCGCCCCGGCATAAGTGAAAAGATGCGCCACGAATTGCGCATCGCGTGCTCCAAAATCCTCGCGATACCAGTTATACAAGCTTGAAATCACAAAACCGCCATCACCGTCACTGTGAATGGCGCGCGGGTGATTGATGAACCCCGTTGCCGCCCGATCAAGCTGATCTTCAAGCTGGCGGGCATCATAGGCCTGTTTTGCCAGAGCCGGGCACCCAACCGACGCACAATTCACCGCATAATGAATGCGCGCATCATCCCAGATCGGGCGCAGGATACGATGTTCGATATCATCAAGGCTTAGGGTCCGGCCTTCGACCGTGATCAGCTTCTTGCCCCACGGCCCGGATGAAAACAGGCCCAGTGAAAACAAACCGGGCGAAATGTCGATATCGCGGATCGATACCACCGGATAATGATCAAGCACCACCTTCACGGTCAGGGCATTATAAAGATTGATCCAGTAGGCCATCTGCTGCGCCCGGTTAAGCGCGCTGACCTGAACCAACACCATGTCCGCAACATAGCCCGCGACAAGATCAATTCCGTTCGCCCGATCATCAAGGGCGGCCTGATAATCAAATGTCGTCACACCGGGTTCGGGTTCGGCCACAAAGCGATCAAGCACCGCCTGCCATTTCGCGTGATCGATCCTGATCGTGCTGTCTGGATCATAGGCCTGCCAATCGGGCCACAAATCGGCCTTTGGCGCAGCATATGCGTCGTTCGGGGCAAATGCCAGAACCGAGAACACGGCAAAAACAGCTAATACTGGGGCAGACAACAACAACCGCATGATGGCAAACCAATTCGTTAAGTGACGCGCCATTACTGTTAGCGCGAATGGACCAAAACAGCCTCATCAAACCGGCGTGATCACCATGACCTGCTTTATATACTTTTAACCCCAAGTTGGGCTACAATAGCACTCATGATACAGGCAGGTGCAATACAGGTTATCCCCGGGAGTGGTGGGCAACTTGGCCAGATCATAGCCACACGCGCCCTGCCCGGCTCCGGGAGCCAACCGCCGACCAGCGGGTCGGGCGGAACGGCCGCGTCTGCGCCGCAAACCATGCCTGCCGCAGTTGCCCTTGTTCCGCTTTCAAATGGATCAGCCCCTGCGACACAACCCGCACAGCCCACACGCACCGAGCCATCGGCCAGCGGACAAGGAAGCGGCCAAGCATCAACAGCGTCGGCATCAGCACCACCCGCACCTACCCCGCCACCGCCAGCCCCGCCGATCAATAGTGCAGCATCGGTCATCACGGTTATTCAGCAACTTGATCCGCGCGATATCGCAGGCGATCAGGGCGGTGAGGCAGCCGACACCCAAAGCCTGGCCGAACGTCAGCAGCAGGAACGCGAAGCAACCCCGACCAATGCCCGGCAACCGACATCCAACCCGGCCCTTCTGACCGCAAGCGAACGTGAAATCGTCCAGCAACTTCGATCCCGCGATGCCGCGGTCCGGACCGAGGAAGAAAGCCACCAGACCCTGGCCGGGGCCAATGCGGGCATGATCAGTTACAGCTATACCGCCGGGCCCGACGGGCGGCTTTATGCAACCGGCGGAAAAGTCAGCATCCATCCCCTTCAGGGACTGGACGGCATCGCCGCCATCGCCAATCAGGCCGCGATATCACGTGCCGCATCGGTGCCCGGAAGTTCGGCGGCGGACTTTAACGTCGCCAAGGGTGCATCAATGAATATCTCGGCGATGATATCGGCACAGGCCTACGCGGCAGCTGAAAGTTACCGCGCGACCATCGGCCTGAATGCCGCCCCGAGTGCGATTGATCTGCGCGGTTGATCCGCCCCGCATAACGCCAACAAAAAAGCGGCCCGCAAGGAGCCGCTTTTGCTTTGTCTGGTCGCAGGACCGATATCAATCGGCGTAATGCCAGAAGATATCAAAGCCCGGATTAAACACCGTGACCGGGCCTTCGCCGGTTTCGATCTTGGCGGCGAATTTCGCCGGTTCGGCCCGTTTTTCCAGCGTGATCTGATCCGCGTTTAGCGGCAGACCATAGAATTGCGGCCCGTTGATCGAGGCAAAGGCTTCAAGCTTATCAAGGGCGTTTTCCTGCTCGAACACATGGGCAAGAAGCTGCACGGTGTTATTGGCGGTAAAAATACCGGCACAGCCACACGGGCTTTCCTTGCGCTCATCCGTATGCGGGGCGGAATCGGTACCCAGGAAGAAACGCGCATCCCCCGACGTTGCCGCCGCACGCAGCGCCAAACGGTGCTTTTCACGCTTGGCAACCGGCAGGCAATACATATGCGGATGAATGCCGCCAACCAGAATGGCATTGCGGTTAATGATCAAATGGTGCGTGGTGATCGTCGCACCAAGGTTCTTGTCATTGGCCTTGACGTATTCAACCCCGTCCTCGGTCGTGATGTGCTCCATCACCACGCGCAGTTCCGGCAGTCGCTTGCGCAGCGGTTCGAGAACCCGGTCGATAAACACGGCTTCACGGTCAAAGATATCGATATCATGATCGGTAACTTCGCCATGCACACAAAGCGGAATGCCAAGCTCTGCCATACGCTCAAGGGCTGGCATCGCATTATCGAAATTGCGAACCCCGCTATCGGAGTTGGTGGTTGCACCCGCCGGATAAAGCTTCAATGCGGTGATCACACCGGATTTATAGCCTTCCTCGATATCATCGGGATTGGTGCCCTCGGTAAGATAAAGGGTCATCAGCGGGGTGAAATCATGCCCCTGCGGGATCACAGCGGTGATGCGATCGCGATAGGCCACAGCATCGGCAGTCTTGACCACCGGCGGCACCAGGTTCGGCATGATGATCGCGCGGGCAAAATGCTCGGAAGTCTCACCAATCACACCTTTTAACATCGCGCCATCACGCAGATGCAAATGCCAGTCATCAGGACGGCGAAGGGTAATGCGTTGTGTCGACATGTGGCGATCTCCTGGCAACCGTTGAGTCCCGTTTGGGAAATATGGAGCGTTACCTAGCAGATTGGCGGGAGGTTGGGAATGTTAAAACAAGATACAGTTTCCGCTGCACCTTGATTGATGACATCCCGTATCTAAGATAGAAAAATACCAGATACAACATACAGAATTTAGTGCCACCCACATGAATTCATTAGATACTTATAACGAAAGATCTGAACTTGAAGAACGACAGCACTGTGAAACTCATTGTCTTTGTTTTAGGCCTTCTTATTGGCATATCGATTGGATCGGTGATAGGACTTCAGGTTATACACCGGCCTCTCGGTGATGGCTGGTCAAGCATTGCTGGAGCAATACTTGGAGCAGGGATCACTAGCGCAACAGCACTGCTTCTTATCTATCACCAACACCACCTGATGCTTAAAGCAAGCAAGACGGAAAAGTTCTCTGATATTCTCGGATCGTTCGAAAAAATCGAAGAAATATTTGATTGGTTCAACCACAGCCTGCGAACTGACTACTTTACCCGAGTACGGGACACGGATGGAGTTGCAATAACGTTGGACCACGAATTGGTCGTTGCAGCACGAAAATGCATTCGTCAAATAAACTATCTTGATGACGAATTAACGAACCTAAGGCCGGAGCTAGATACCGTCGAGCTGTCAGGCAGAATTCCGCTGGGCGTCAGACAGAAGTTCAAAAGAGTCCTAGAATCGCTTACTAGGGTAGAAGACGCGGCTGATACGGTAGACTTCGCAATCATTAGGGACATGTCGGATGCAGAACTAATTGAAAGAGCCCATGAGGTAACTGTAATGATCGTACCGACTGAAATTAGAGAAGCACGTAGATACATGAAATGGGCCAAGCAAGAAATCGGACTGTGAACAACCACTAAATGCAAGAATTTTGATGTAGTACTGAAGAGAGAAAAGGAGGACACGAAAAAGGGAACAGGCTTATTTTTTGCACCATCCTTTTTACTAGCTCTCTGCCGCCCCCGTCACACCAGCGAAAGCACCGGCCCTTCAAGCAGGTCCATCAGTTGTCCAAAATATCCGCCTGATCGTGCGGGCGAGGTCGGGTCTGAGGTGATGACCACCGCAAGGTTCTTTTCCGGATGTGCCGCAATGATCTGGCCACCATAGCCGCGTGCGATGATGAAGCCGCTGTTACTCAGGAACCAGCCATAGCCATAATCAAGCCCCGAATAAGGGGATCGAGTGCGGGCCTGGGTGGATTGATCTATCCAGTCGGCCGAAATGATCTGGTCAGTATCGAACCGGCCCTGATCGCGCATGAGCGCCCCAATGCGCAACATCGCGCGCGGCGTCAGCGCCATCTCGTTCCCGCCGAAATAAAAGCCTTGCGGATCGCGTGTCCAAGCGGGAATTTCAATGCCGAGCGGCTGGCCAAGAACTGCGCGAGCCTGTTCCAGCAGGTTTTTCCCGGTCGCAACTGCAAGCACCGCACCAAGGATATGTGTGGTGCCGGTCGAATAGATCATACGCCCGCCCGGGCTTGCGACCATCGGTCGGCGCAGCGCAAAAGAAACCCAGTTATCGGAATTAACCCAAGCGCCATAGTTTCTTCCTGAGGTGCCCTCTAGCCCGGCCCGGAGCGTCACCAGATCTTCGATGGTCAAATTTTCCACACCGGGGGTCGCATCCGCCGGAATGATGGACGGTGCGATTTCGCCAAGAGTGGCGTTAACCGAGGGGATCGCCCCCTGTGCAATCGCGCTCCCCGTCAGCAAACCGATAATGCTTTTCGAGCAGGATTTGATATTCGCAACCCGGTCCAGCCCCGGCCCGCGTGGTGCTTCGGCGACGATGATCTCGTCACCGCGCTGTACCATGATCGCATGAAGCTTGGACATGTTGGCAATTTGCGAACGGATATCGGACGGCGTTTGCGCGAAGGCCCGCCCCACAAACGGAACGGCCACCGCCCCCAGAAGGGTCGCCGAAAAGGCACGTCGGGTCAGCATTGGAAGGGATCTATTGCCGGGCATATCCATCAGTCCTTGAAGGCAGGTATCAGATGCGTCCACAAACCATTGGCCGTCCGCATGACCACGGACAGCAACGCACAGCTTTCCGGTCAATCGTCCCGGAAGCCAAATTCCTTATTGGGAATTATTTCGTCAAGAATGTGACAGCAAGCCACAAACGGGCAAGAGCGCGCAGCAACGGAAATTTGCCCGGAAATGCGAAAAGGCCAGGCATTTCTGCCTGACCTTTTCACAATGGGGCGAGTGATGGGACTTGAACCCACGGCCCCCAGAGCCACAATCTGGTGCTCTAACCACCTGAGCTACACCCGCCATCGTGTGGCGCGGTTTATATGGCCCGTGGCCCCCAACGTCAAGCGCATATTTTCACTTTTTTCCCATGAAATTCCACAAGCCCGTCAAAGCGCCGATTTTTGCGGGCTTTGGCAGTTTCCGGCCAAACCAATGACGTTATTTGTATGATAATTTATCCCACCTACCCGTCGGAACATCTTGCATGTCGGGCCACATGCCTTAATTAATCGGAGTTACGAACTGAACCGCAAAACAATGTGCGAAACCATGCATATACGTCATTGCGGAATGCCTGCCCCATAGGTTGATTTCGGGCGCGCAGGCCACAAAACAGAAAAACAGACGGAGTATCGGAATGAAGTGGGGCGTTATCAGCACCGCCAAGATCGGCACGGAAAAGGTCATCCCGGCCATGCAGCAAAGCGAGACGCTGGAAATTCTGGCGATTGCTGGCCGTGACCTTGGCAAGACCCGCGAGGTCGCCGAAAATTTGCGTATTCCGCGTGCCTATGGCTCCTACGAGGAGCTTCTGGCCGATCCGTCAATCGAGGCGGTTTACAATCCCCTGCCCAACCATCTGCATGTCGAATGGACCATCAAGGCACTTGAAGCCGGAAAACATGTCCTGTGCGAAAAACCGATTGGTCTTGATACCGAAGACGCCAAACGTCTGATTGCAGCCCGCAATAAAAGCGGCAAGCAGGTCCTGGAGGCCTTTATGGTCCGCCATCACCCGCAATGGCTTGAAGCCCGCAAAATCGTTGAAAGCGGCCAGATCGGTGACGTCACCACGGTGCAAAGCATCTTTACCTATTTCAATGCCGATCCGAACAATGTGCGCAATAAAAAGGACATTGGCGGCGGCGGATTGCTTGATATCGGGTGTTACTGCATTGTCGGTCCGCGCTTTGTCACGGGCAAGGAACCGGTGCGGGTTGTTTCGCTAATGGACAAGGACCCGAAATTTGGCACAGACCGCCTTGTATCGGGGATGCTTGATTTCGGTTCGGGCCTTCAGGCAAGCTTTGTCTGCGGCACCCAGTCGGCTGCGGTTCAGCGTGTCCATGTTCTGGGCACCGAAGGCCGGATTGAAATCCTGATGCCGTTCAACCCGATCCCGGAAAACCCGGCGATCATACGGGTCGCCGGTCAAAAACAGCCGGGCTTTGACGAAGCCCGCGAGATCAAATTCCCGATCTGCAATCACTATACCCTTCAGGGGGATGCCGCGACCGCGATATTTGCGGGTGAGAGCCCGGTCGATTATCCGATTGAAGACGCGATTACCAATATGCAGATCCTTGATGCCCTTGCGCGTTCGGCCAAAACTGGCAGCTGGGAAATGGTCAAGGCCTGAACACCAATACTATTCGATCTCAAAGACAAAAGCCGGGAAATCTCCCGGCTTTTGTCTTATGGCTGCGTATCCCCTTGTCCGGCGAACAGGGCGGCATTCTGCCTTAACCGCGGAAACATGAAGTCATTAAAGGCCTTTACGCGTGGCGTCGCCCGAAGGTCGCGATGCATCAATATCCAAAGATCATTATCAAGCCCGTCAATCGGATCGCCCAAAACATCGATATGATCAAATGCCGCCACCAGAAAAGCCGGCAACACCGCATATCCGCCCCCGGCATCAACCAGACGCGCCACATTCAAAAGTGAATTGCTGCGAAGCGCCACATGCTGATCCGGGAATTGTTTATCGCGCCAGCGTGCCGCGGCAATATGGGCAAGCGTTTCATCACAGGCGATCCACGGCCCGGCTGACGGATCATGATGCCCCGCCGGACCACAGATAACCGAACGGATCGGCGCGATCTTGCGCCCGACCAGATTTTCATTGGGCGCATTGCTGGGCCGGATGGCGACATCCGCATCATGACGGTTAAGATCATAAAACCGGTTATCGGTGACGACCTGCAATGTGATTTCCGGGAAGGCCGCACCAAAGGCAGCAAGATCATCCGCCAGAACCGCGTACAAAAGCGTATCCGTCGTGGTCAGGCGCAAGATGCCCGATGGCCGGATATCCTGTCCGGCCAGTTTGCGCGCCAGCACCGCCATTTCTGCTTCGAGTGTTTCGGCGGTCTCGATTGCCGCCTGACCGGTTGTCGTCGGCTGATAATCGCCCTGAAGACGTTCAAACAACTTGGCCCCCAACCGGTTTTCCATTTCGGCAATCCGGCGAAACAGGGTTGAATGGTGAATGCCCGTTTGCCGGGCGGCCTGTGTGATGCTGCGTGCACGGGCAATCGCCAGCACCAGTTTCAAATCATCCCATTCGAGCATCGGCACAACTCCCGACCATTTCCCAATCATCCATTCGCATTATTGCACATACCATTCGAAATATCACAAATTTACGTCGCATGATTGCACATCGATACTGATCCCATCAGCCAACGATATTTCTGATGGAGATTGAAAAATGACCAGAACGATTAGCCGTGACGAACTTAAAGCCGCCCTTGGCAGTGCCAATGCCCCGGTCCTGATCGAGGCCCTTCCGGCACGTTATTATGTCGACGCCCACCTGCCCGGCGCGATCAACATTCCCCATGATGCGATTGACGAGAATGTCAAAACCATCCTGCCCGACCTTGATGCGCCCATCGTCGTTTATTGCGCCAATGGCCCGTGCAAAAATTCCGGCATTGCGCAGATGGCGCTGACCAAGCTGGGTTACAGCAATGTGCGTGATTACCACGACGGCAAACAGGATTGGCGCGAGGCCGGCTTGCCACTTCAGGGGCAAGGTGTTCTTGAAACAACCGCCTGATTGCGATCCCCCACCGCAAACAAAACGGGCCGACATTTCTGTCGGCCCGTTTTGGCATGGATGCATCGCTTGTTGGCTTGGCGGTGTTACTTGGCGAACGCCTTTTTCATCCGCTCGATCGCAGCGGTCATTTTTTCTTCCTGCTTGCAGAAACAGAACCGCACAAAATGACGTACGCCGCCGTCTTCGCCCTGATAGAAGGCCGAAACCGGGATGGCGACCACACCGGCTTCCTTGATCATGATCTGGCAGAATTCAACATCGTCGCAGTCATAGCCAAGCGGACGGAAATCACAGGTGATGAAATAGGTGCCCTGGGAATCCAGAACATCAAACCCGACTTCCTTCAGACCCTTCATCAGGAAATCACGCTTGGCCTGCATTTCGGCTGTGAAGGTTTCGAAATATTCGTCTTCCTTGTTCAGACCAAAGGCCACGCCGTGCTGCAAGGCCGGCGGCACGGTAAAGACAAGGAACTGGTGCGCCTTTTTGATCGGCTCCATCAGTTTTGCACAGGCGGTGATATAGCCGATCTTCCAGCCGGTCAGCGAGAATGTCTTGCCAGCCGATCCGATGCGCACGGTACGGTCATGCATGCCGGGGAAAGTCATCAGGGGTTTGTGTTTGCGGCCATCAAAGACCAGATGCTCATACACTTCGTCACACAATGCGATCACATCATGCTTGATGCACAGATTCGCAACGAATTGCAGTTCATCGTCGCTATAAACCTTGGAACACGGGTTCTGTGGCGAGTTGATCAGGATCAGCTTGGTCTTTTCACTAAATGCCGCAGCCAGTTCTTCACGCGGTAATTCCCAGTGCGGCGGGGTTACGCGCACCAGTTTGGGAATACCGCCTGCCAGCTTCACCATCGGAAGGTAACTGTCATAAAGCGGTTCGATCAGGATGACTTCATCACCCGGCGCCACCAGACCGAGGATGACATCAGCCAGTCCCTCGGTCGCGCCGACGGAAACCAGCACTTCTTTTTTCGGGTCGACTTCGATGCCGTAAAAACGCTTGTTGTGATCGGCAACCGCCTGAAGCAGTTCGGGCACACCGGCAAGCGGCGGATACTGGTTGGACAGTTCCATGGTTGCCTTGGCAGCCGCCTCGCGGATATCGGCCGGACCGTCGGTATCTGGTGCGCCCTGCCCCAGATTGATGGCCTGATGTTTCTGGGCCAGTTCGTTCATCACTTCAAAGATCGTGATGCCGCCCGAAGCGAAAAGTGGGTTGCCGACAAATTCGGTCATGAGGCGTCCTTTATATTATATGCGTTCACCGGATGGTGGCGTCCGGCTGTTCTCCGGCTTTGATGCCCGGCTTGCCGCCCGACATCATGAAAGTCTTAATATTAGGGTCCAAACCCTAAATCTGTGGCGTACTATAGACGTGAGACCAACAATTATTCGAGTCTATAAATCAAACCACCCGATTCACACCCATTTGGCAAATATCTGCGATAGAAATCACCATTTTACAGCAAATCCTGCCCCACGACATGGAATGCAAAGCCGGGAATAAGCAATCTGGTTCACAATGCATACATCCAAGGCAGTGAGTCTGCATAATTTTTAACCAAGGTGCCTAATTCTCAATCACCTTAAAGCCAAAAATCTTAAAAGTTTCATGGGTTTTGCTGGGTTTTCGCACAAAGAATCCTTAGAATGCCAGCGCGGGTCAAACTTGGCATGGTCCGTGCAAAAGAGATCGTGCGAAGCATTAGGCTTTCCGAGTTCTACGCAACTCTCGCAAAAAGCAGAGGGCGCTTAATGAAAAAGATTGAAGCCATCATCAAGCCATTCAAGCTTGACGAGGTAAAAGAGGCTCTTCAAGAGATCGGCCTCAAAGGGATTACCGTTACCGAAGCCAAAGGCTTCGGCCGTCAGAAAGGTCACACGGAGCTGTATCGCGGCGCCGAATATGTTGTGGACTTTCTGCCGAAGGTAAAGCTGGAAATCGTCGTCGAGGACACGCTTGTTGAGCGTGCGATTGAGGCAATCCAGCAAGCCGCACATACCGGCCGTATCGGCGACGGTAAAATTTTCGTTTCCTCGCTTGAGGACGCGATCCGTATTCGTACCGGTGAACGGGGCAACGACGCGATCTGATCGGTCTTGTCTGTCATTGAACACCGTACGGTAACTAATTGTGAGTTTTAAAGGGTTGCATCATGTCTGACGCTGCTTCTGTACTTAATCTGATCAAAGAAAAAGGCATCCAGTTTGTCGATCTGCGCTTTACCGATTCCAAAGGTAAATGGCAGCACACCGCGCAGGATATCTGCACGATCGACGAAGACGTCTTTGTTGACGGCATCATGTTCGACGGTTCGTCGATCGCCGGTTGGAAAGAAATCAACGAATCCGACATGATCCTTATGCCGGATCCGTCGACCGCCGTTGTTGATCCGTTCACCGCACAGCCGACCCTGATCATCGTTTGCGACGTTATCGAACCGGCTACCGGCCAGGGTTACGAGCGCTGCCCGCGTTCGACCGCGAAACGCGCACTTGCTTACATGAAGTCGGCAGGCATCGGCGACACCGCATATTTCGGCGCAGAGCCGGAATTCTTCATGTTCGACGACGTTCGCTGGACCACCGCTGGCGAAGGCATGGGCTATCAGCTTGACTCCGAAGAAGGTCCGTACAACACCGGCACCGAATTCGAAGGCGGCAACCGTGGCCACCGTCCGGGTCCGAAGGGCGGTTACTTCCCGGTACAGCCGGTTGACTCGGCAAACGACATTCGTGCCGAAATGGTCAACTACATCAACGAAATGGGCGTGCGTTGCGAAAAGCACCACCATGAAGTTGCTCCGTCACAGCACGAACTGGGTATCGCATTCGGCACCCTGATCGAACATGCTGACGCGGTTCAGGTTTACAAATACTGCATCCACATGGTTGCACACCAGTATGGCAAAACCGCAACCTTCATGCCGAAGCCGGTCTTCGGTGACAACGGTTCCGGCATGCACGTTCACCAGTCGATCTGGCACGAAGGCAAGCCGCTGTTCGCTGGTAACGGCTATGCTGATCTTTCTGAAACCGCTCTGTACTACATCGGCGGTATCATCAAGCACGCCAAAGCTCTGAACGCATTCACCAACCCGACGACCAACTCCTACAAGCGTCTGGTCCCGGGCTTCGAAGCACCGGTTCTGCTGGCATATTCTGCTCGTAACCGTTCTGCTTCCTGCCGTATCCCGTACACCGCTTCGCCGAAGGGCAAGCGCGTCGAGATCCGCTTCCCTGATCCGCTTGCCAACCCGTATCTCGCATTCACCGCAATGCTGATGGCTGGCCTTGACGGTATCGAGAACAAGATCCATCCGGGCGAAGCAATGGACAAAAACCTCTATGACCTTCCGCCGGAAGAGCTCAAAGAAGTCCCGACCGTTTGCCGTTCGCTGCACGAAGCTCTCGACAGCCTCGATGCAGACCGCGAATTCCTGAAAAAAGGCGACGTTATGAGCGACGATCTGATCGACGCATACATCGCCCTGAAAATGGAAGAAGTCATTCGCTTCGAACAGTCGCCGCACCCGGTCGAATTCGACATGTACTACAGCGGTTAATTCCTTTCACCGAAAGGAATACAGCTTTTGGGAAACGCCCGACCAACTGGTCGGGCGTTTTCTTTTTCTTCGGGCTTAAACAGTTTGATTACCTTGGTACATTAAGTTTAACCTACCCTAATGAACAGGAACCAAACGGGATCAGAGTTGAACAACAAAGCAACCCCGAGTTTTTCCGAGAAACGGAACCGGCAGAAGGCCGAGAAACTGGTTCGCGCCGCCCAAAGCGCGTTTGATGCCCGCAATGCCGATGCTGCACTTTCATCTGCCGCGCAGGCACTTGCCCTTGTTCCCGATTTCCCGCCTGCCCTTGTTATTCAGGCCCGGGTGAACCGTGCGATTGGCAAATTGCCGGAAGCGGCAATGTTATTTCAAACGGCGTGCAATAGCCCTGAAAGCAAGATCGAGTATTTCCATGAACTTGCCAGTGTCGTCGGGGCATTGGGCAAGCTTGAGATGGTTCAACAGATACTGTTTGCTGCCATTCGCCGTTTTCCGGGCCACGCGGCAACCTATAGCGAACTGGGCGTCGTTCTTATTCAGGGCGAGTACGTTAATCAGGGCATTGAAATTCTTGAAAAGGCCGTCCAGCTTGACAAAGAAAACTGGGCAAGCCTCAGCAATCTGAGTTCGGCACTGATCAAAGTCGGCCGTGAACATCAGGCAATTGAACATCTTGAACACGCCAAAACCCTTGTCGCGAATGATCCAGGGCGGCTTGAACGGACCCTGTTGCTGATCGGCGAGGCACACCGCCATACCGGTGACCTTGAAACGGCAAAAACGGCGTTTCGTCAGGTCCTTGGCACAAATCCGCATTCCGGGCGCGCATGGCACGACCTTGCCGACATCACCAAATTCACCGCCGACGATGCCGATATCGCAACCATGGCCGATATCCTGACCCGCGATGATGCATCATTGACAAAAATCGACCGGGAAATGATCGGCTTTGCACTTGGCAAAGCATTTATGGATTGCAAAGACCCGAAAAATGCCATCGCCTATCTTGATCAGGCCAATGCGTTGCGGCGTTCGGACTTTGACTATGATCCGGACAAAAATCAGGGATATGATTCCAAAACGGCTTGTGCGCGCGTGCGGGCCATCGCCGATTACTTTCCGGCAGAGCTTTTTGAAAAACTTCCGCAACAATCGGTCGATAACACACAACCGCTCAATGCTTTTATTGTCGGAATGCCACGATCTGGCAGCACCCTGACCGAACAAATATTGGGAAGCCACCCCGGCATCATGCCGACTGGCGAGTTGCGCAGCTTTCCGAAATTCAAGGACCGCCTGTTTGGCCCGACTTTCCCCAACCAGCCCGATGACCACGCCAAAATCAGGTCGCATGATCTTCTGACACGTCTACATGGCGCCTATATTGATGATGTCGGTCAACTGTATCCGTCAGAAGATGGAACAAAGGTCATCCTGGACAAAATGCTGGGCAATTTTTCCTGGGCAGGATTGATCCTGCTTTCGATCCCAGGGGCCAAGATCATCCATTGTCGTCGCAACCCGATTGATACATGCCTGTCTTGTTATTCTAAGCGGTTTGCCAGCTTGCAGGTCTATACCTGTGACCAGACAGAACTGGGTGAATTTTACCGCGCCTATGAGGACCTTATGGCCCACTGGCGCGCCGTTCTTCCCAAAGACAGGTTCATCGAACTTGATTACGAAGACATGGTAGCCAATCCCGAGGCAGAGGCACGACGCCTGCTGGACTTTCTTGATCTTCCCTGGGACCCGGCGGTTCTTGAATTCCACAAATCGGATCGCTCGGTACGAACTGCTAGTGCCGCACAGGTTCGTCAGGGCATGTACCAGACCAGCGTTGAACGCTGGAAACCTTATGGTCCCTATATTCAGCCGCTTATCGCCGCACTCGGCCTATCAGCACAGGGCAATGAAAACTGATGTCTGGCACCAATGCACCCAATCCCGATGATGTGTTGAAAAAAGCCCAACAGCTTTGGGCGAAGAACAAAATCGACGAGGCCCATCAGATTTGCGCAACTTGCCTGCGTGCCAACCCGAATCACGGCCCGTTGCTGCATTTCTTTGCTGGTATCCTTGAAAAAAAGGGCAACATTTTCGGTGCTCTGAAACATCTGGAATTTGCCTGCAAGTCCCCGGCCCCGCAAAATCAGTACTTCCTTGATCTCGCCGCACTGATGATCCGGCAGAACATGTTTATGGAAAGCCAGAATGTTCTGAATGTCGCGATGAAGCGTGATCCGGGAGATAGCGAAATTCAAAGTCAGTTGGCGCATGTTTTGATCCTGAACGGCTTTTTTGATCAGGGTGTAAAGCTGTTCAACCATGTCCTGTCCGAAACGCCCGGTGATTGGCAGCGTTGGGATTTATATGCCCGTACTATCGCCAAATCATCCCGCCCGGCGCAGGCCGGTGCCCTTTTTGACCAGGCACTTGAAGTCGCCCACGCAGCAGCAAACAAACCGACGACATCGATCACGCCACCACAGAATTCTGACCTTGCCCGTCTTGAAATGAACAGGGCCGAACACCTTAAAACGATTGGTGACATCGAAGGATGTAAAACCGCGGTGCGAACCGCCATTGGGCATTCCAGATATCATGCCCGTGCCTGGACGGAACTGGCATCCCTAAAGGCATTCGGGGATGAAGATTTCACCATGGTCGAAACAATGATCCGGTCAGACCAGACGAAACTTTCAAATTCCGATTTGCAGCATCTCTATTATGCACTCGGCCTTGCGCATATGACGCGTGGCGATGGCAAGCTGGCCATGGGATATTATGTTAAGGCCAACCGACTTCAACGTGACCAGATTAATTATGATGAAGGCCTGACACTCGGTTACCTCAAACATCTACCGGAATACTTTACGCCGGAAATCATTGCGCAACACGCACTGACCGAGAATGGCGACGAACAACAGTTCATTTTTATTGTCGGCATGCCACGCAGCGGATCGACGCTGCTTGAACAAATCCTTGATCAGCATAGCGACGCATTCGGGGTTGGCGAAATCCGCACCATGCCCAATCTCGTTAAACGGATTTACGGCGAACTTTTCCCGTCACAGCCGATACATGAAAAGTTCCTGACCGATCCCAAGCGTCTTGAATTTCTTGCCAAGGCATATCGCGCTGAAGTCCTTCGCACCTTGCCTCCCGAAGCCATTCGGAACGGCAAAGGCCCGCGATATATTGTGGACAAGATGCTGGGGAATTTTGTTTCGGCCGGATTGATTGCGATGGCCTTTCCCAATTCAAAAATCATCCATTCCCGACGGGACCCGATTGATACGGCGTTTTCGTGCTTTACCCATTTCTTTGGTGACGGGCACAAGCATCTTTGTGACCTGCGTGAGATCGGTCGCTTTTATCTGAGCTACCGGGACTTGATGGCCTATTGGGAGACAATCCTTACGCCTGAACAATTGATCACGGTTGATTATGAAAAAGTCATTGATGACCTCGAAGGCGAAGCCCGCCGCCTGATAGAGTTTCTCGGACTTGGTTGGCAGGAAGCCTGCCTTGAATTTTACGCAACCAAACGCGAAGTCCGAACCCACAGCGCCCTTGAAGTCCGTAAACCTGTCTATCGCAGCAGTATGGAACGCTGGCGCCCCTATCAGGACGATCTTGTTCCGCTGTTTGAAGAACTTGGCGTACAGCCAGACTGATCTGATCAAGAAATCAACACATAGATCGCCAGTTTTTGCCAACTGATCCGTGTTTAAGCGTAACGGGTGGAACTGTGTTTCTGTCCGCCTTATGCAGAAAACAGGGATCGACCGATGAATGATCAGGCCATCGCAGGAAATCACCCGGCACAGAAACTTGTCAGCGGTCTGGCGGAAATCAGAAGCAACTGGACAAGCGGGCAACGGCGTGTGGCCAAACAGCTTTGCAAGAAGCTGCTGACGGATTTCCCAAACGACGGTGATCTTTTGCAGATTAATGGTTTGATCTGCAATGAAAGCGGCGAAATCCCCGAAGCGGTCAAAAGTCTTGAAAGTGCGTGCAACAGCCCGTCACCAAAGGCCGTGTATTTCACCGATCTTGCCGCCGTTCTGGCCAATGCCGGCTACGAGGCACAGGCAAAACCGGTTCTGCAAGAAGCCGTCAAACGGTTTGCGCGCGATGGCAAAATCCATCTTCAGCTGGGCCTGATCGAAGCACGCGGCATGGGAACACGTAACGCCATTCCACATCTTAAACGCGCCATTGCGCTTGCCCCGGATGACTGGACAGCCTGGAGTGCGATGGGAGTTGTTTTGCTGTCGCTTGATGATATCGAGGCTGCCTTGCAACATCTTGCCAAAGCCCTGAAATACGCGATGGCAAAGGGCGATAAAAAAGCCGTCAGTGATATCCGGATCAGTATTGGCGAATGTCAAAAGGAACTGGGCAATGTCAAAGAAGCATGTGCACTGTTTGAAGCCGTTCTTGCCGACGAACCCCACAATATCCGTGCCTGGCATTGCCTGACCCTTGCCACCAAGGTCCCCCAGGAACACCCTGCCCGTGCGGTAATTTACGATATCTATCAATCGGGTCGTTATCAGACGATGCCGGTAAATGAACAGGAAATGCTTCTGTTTTCCATCGGCAAGGTCGAGATGGAGCGCAAAAATCCGGACGCAGCAATGAAGGCACTGAACGAGGCCAACAAAACCAAGCGTCAGACCATCACCTATTCCCCGACCGCCATCGAAGATATGCTGGAACATGTGCGGAAATGTTTCCCGGCAGAACGCTTTGCCCATCTTGGTCCGATCCGTCACGACGCAGATGAACCGCAACATATCTTTGTCGTCGGCATGCCCCGTTCGGGCACGACCCTGATCGAACAGATTTTAAGCTCCCACCCTGAGGTCTTTGGCGCCGGGGAACTTGATACGATGGTGTTTCACCACCACGCCCTGATCGAACACAAGGTGCGCAATGGCCGCAAGCGCGAAGATGTCATGAAATACGATGATGACTTCATCCACATTCTTGGGCAGGCCTATCGCCAGGAAACATTGGGTCGCATCAAACGCATTCAGGCCGCCGGGGCCACGGACCACCCGCCGCGCAGAATTGTCGACAAGCTGCCGTCGAACTTCACCCGTGCGGGAATGCTGGCCTTGATGCTCCCCAATACCCGGATCATTCATTGCCGCCGTCATCCGCTGGCATCGTGTTTTTCAATCTATAACCGCCGTTTTGGCGGCGTGCAGAATTTCGCTTATGACCAGCGCGACCTGGGGCATTACTACAACACCTATGAAAGCTTCATGGATCACTGGCGGGATGTCTTGCCGGCAGACCGTCTTATCGAGGTTGATTATGAAAACGTTGTCGAAAACCTTGAAGATCAAGCTCGGCGTTTGATCGCATTTGTCGGACTTGGCTGGGATGATGCATGTCTTGATTTCCACAAGACCGAACGACAAGTCCGCACACACAGCGCCCTACAGGTGCGGCAGCCGATCTATCGAAGCAGCCTTAAGGGCTGGGAGCCCTATGTAAAACACCTTGGTCCGTTGCTTGAAACACTTGGACTGGATGAAAGCGGCAATCCGGTTTCCGCACAATCAAAAAGGGCCAGCTAAAAGCTGGCCTTTTCCCGATGAAGGGACGCGGAACAATCATCAGTCGTGATGCAGTTCCGGTTCAAGTTCCGGGGTATAAAGGCAATATTGTGCCTTGCCTGCGGCCTTGGCCTGATACATTGCCTTGTCTGCGCGTCTAAGCTGTTCATTCATATCGCAGTGCCCGCCATCAAAGACCGAGAACCCGATTGATGCGGAAACACCACAATCCTCGCCTTTCCACATGAAAGGCTGATTGAGCTCGGCCAGAATCGCGCCCGCGATCTCGCACATTTCCTTTTCGCGCCCCTTGTTGATGAACAGCATGGTGAATTCGTCGCCCCCCAGACGGGCGACTTCCTCGGCGCGTCGTCCGGCACGTTTCAGGCGTTTTGACGTTTCCGTCAACAACCAGTCGCCTGCCGCATGTCCCTTGGTATCATTGAGATTCTTGAACCCGTCGAGATCAAGAATAAACAGGGATGCCGGTGTATTGGTCCCGCGCAGAACATTTTCGCATTGTTCAAGTTTCTGCATAAAGCGCGCCCGGTTGGCCAACCCGGTCAGTTCATCGTTATTGGCCTTGTTTTGAAGTTCGCGGGCTGCGTGCTTTTGCTTGGTGATATCACTTGTCCACCACAGCACGGACTCTTCGCCCTCGAACGACAGAGGTTCGAGCGATGTTTTAAGCCACTTTGCCTCGGCCATTTGCGGGCGGCGCAGGCGAATTTCAACATCATGAAGTTCGCCCACCATATCCATGTCTTTAAGCGACTGCTGGCGATAGCGTTCCGACAACAAAATGGAATCCGTCGGATCCTTTTCCTCTTCAAGGTCGAGCATCTTGGCAAAAGTGCTGTTAAAGAACTGGAACACGCCGGTTTCGCGGTTCGATATCCCGACCCCGATTGGCGCACTTTCCAGTAACCCGGTCAGGCGATCCGCCGCCTCGGCGACCTCGGCCTGTGCCTTTTTAAGACTGGTAACATCGACAAGTGACCCGATGGTGCCGGCAATGCTGCCACTTGGCCCCTTAAGGCTTGAAGCCGCAAACAGGGCCGCGCGTTCCTTATCATCAAGGACAAAGCTGATATCGTCGCGGACCTGGCCTTCGGCGATCAAAAGCGGCTTTTCATGTTCGGCAATGGTTTTTGCCAGACTATCCGGGGCAACTTCGATCAGCTTTTTGCCGATCACATCATCCACCTGAAGGCCGAACAACTCGGCAAATGCCCCGTTGCAGCGTGTGACCACGCTGTCGCGGTTTTTCAGATAAACCGGGATCGGCAGCACATCAATCAGGTGCTGGATGAAAATTTTATGGTCGGCCAGCGCACGGGCAAGTTCCTGTGCCTTGCCCCCATCGCGCAACACAAGTGCGATGGTATCGCCCGGACCGGCATCGCAGTGCCAGGTAAACACCGCCTTACCAAGCCGGAAGCCCGGCAAATCGGCCTGCGAAGCAGATGAAATGCTGGCAAGTGCCTGACGCACTGATCCGACCGCATCACCATCGGAAAACTCGCCATTCTTGGCCAGATAGGCCAGAAACTGCTTGATTTCGGTTCCGGCGCGCAAAACCGACTGGGCGTCGGCAAGTTGCTTTTTCGCAGCCGGATTTATGTGAATGACCTTAAGGTCATTCTTATCAAGGAAAACAAGGCTATCACGCGACAAGGCCGCTGTTGCCGCAACATCTTTACTGACAGACAATATACCCAGAGCACCGCGAAACGGCGCACTCCCTCGGTTATGTTATCATTGATGTCCCAAATCGGACCGTATTGTTCGGTCCTTATTTATATAAGCAACACCAATTACATATCCTTGAGGATAAGTCATGAAATTTCTGACATGCCGGGCATTTATGACGCTTTATTTTCCAGGCATCGGCAGATCGATATATCCGCGATCAATGCAATGTTCGAGTTCACGGGCGGCTGCCAGCATTTCCTGATAGGTTTCGCGCAAGTGTTTGAGCTTTGCCAGCTCTTCCTCGGTCGGGTGCCGTTCGTTACGATCCGCACTGAGTTTGAAGGCATATTTCAGGTAATCGGCACGCAGACGGGCCACAGTAATCATCAGCGGCACGGCATTTTCAACCGACATATCAGGGATCGCCGGGCTGATGATTTCGTGGTTGATCTCGCGCAGGACGTGCTCCATGCCCATCATGAAACGGCTTTTGCTGCGGTTTGGATCCTGTGACATGCCCTTTACTCCTACACCATAAGGGTCTGAATTCTGGTGACAGTATTACGCGGGAAAGTAAAAACACCTATAACAGTTTACTACTTCAAATCCGTGTTCCCCGTTTTCACAAATCGCCCCCGGTCCTGATCGCACCTTGCAGGCACGCGCCAACCGCGCTAGAGGATGGATCATAGATTTTTCAAACACAGGAATTCGATCATGGAAGCACGCGTCAAGTGGCTTGAAAACCTTACCTTCACCGGCACCAGCGGTACCGGGCATGGTGTTGTCATGGATGGCAACAAAGACACCGGATTTGGCCCGAGCCCGATGGAAATGCTGCTTCTGGGACTTGGCGGCTGTTCATCGATTGATGTTGTGCACATCCTGCAAAAGGGACGCGAAAATGTTCTCGACGTGGAAACCGACGTCAAGGCAGAGCGCGCCGAAACCGATCCGAAGGTCTTTACGAAAATTCACCTGCATTTCAAGGTGAAGGGCGAGAACCTTAACGAAACCAAGGTCGGTCGTGCGGTTGAACTGTCGGCGGAAAAATATTGCTCGGCCTCGATCATGTTGTCCAAGGCGGCCGAAGTCACCCACAGCTGGGAAGTGATCGAATAAGGGGGCATTACTGCCCTTAACTGGTCACGATGTTACGATATTAAAAGCGGGCTGAATTCAGTCCGCTTTTTTTGTTACTCGCGCATGGCGCCTGCACGCGCTAGGATTGCGCAACACCCAAAACGATTTCGATAACAGCCCATTACACAAATACTTAACCCGAAACGGAGTTCCCCATGGTCGCACCACAGACAGTAAAAGCCGGTCTGACTTCTTTGCTGCTGGGGACTGCTTTTATCATCGGGGCAGCATCGGGCGCGCTAGCGCAATACGAACCGTCGGGCAATCCGATCATGGCCCCTGCGCCGCAAACACCATTTGCAGATTATGTTCACGCGACCCGCCAGCAAATCCGTACAGTTCTTAAGGCCGGGCGCTTTGCACATGAAAACAAGCCGTTTGGTCCCTTTGATCTTGAACAGGTCGTCGATATGCGAAGCCCCTATAGCATCGCACCGGACGAAACCGCCTGTGACATTGCCGGGCGCGATTTGGCACAGGGCGAGAAGGTCGGATTTTTGGCAGTCCATGGCCTGACCGACAGTCCATACTGGTTAACCGATATTCGTGACCAGCTTCGCGTTCAGTTTCCATGTGCTGTTTTCAATGGTGTGATCTTGCCCGGACACGGGACTGCGCCGGCTGATTTGACCGATGTTACGTATCAGGACTGGCTCGATACGGTCCGCTTCGGGCTTGATGGCTTTGATAGCGATATCACCCACATCATCCCGGTCGGCTATTCGATGGGTGCAGCCTTGATTGGTCGGGAAGTTGCCGAGCGTAACAACGATCCGCGGATCAGTGCGATGATCATGCTGTCGCCCGGTCTTGCCGCCAAAAGCGAGATGGCATGGCTTACCCCCTATGTCCGCTATGTCAAAAAATGGGTTGGCCAAGCAACAGAAAGCGATCCGGTCAAATATGGCTCCATGGCCATGAATGCCGCCGCCGAGTTTCACCTTGTGACCGAGCCCTATCGCGACGGATCGATTGCCAAAAGCAATGTGCCGCTTTTTGCTGCCATCAGTTCCGATGACCAGACAGTCAATCCCCTTGTTGCTGTCGACTATTTCTGCACAAAGAATGACGCGTCCATCAAACATATGATCTGGTATCAGGGCGAAACGAACATCCTGGATGAACATCCAAAATGTGATCGCATCGATGTTGTCAGTTCGTCCAATGATCAAATGCGCACCATCAATCACGCGCATACCGCGATTACCATGAGCCCGGAAAACCCGGTTTACGGTCTTGATGGCGTGATCCGTGATTGCGGTCATTACAGTGATCCGGCTGATCAGCTTAGCTGCAAGACCGGCACGGATACGGTATACGGTGAGCGCAATCTTGTTGAATCGGCCACACCCGGCACCTTGCGCCGTGGTACTTTTAACCCCGACTTTGCCGCAATGATGGACAAGATGGTAACCTTTGTAAGTGCAACCCTTGGCACCCAGAAGCCCCAATGAATTTGCATTCAGGCTCCTCCTATTTGCGCCCGGACGGCAACTTGACCTTTGATGTTGAAAGCTTTGTCGCACCGGACGGAGTGACGTTGCGTGTTGGTGTCATGGCACCAGCCGACCCGGTTGGGTATGTTCTTGTCCTGCAAGGTCGGGGCGAATTCATCGAACGATATCATGAAGCCGCCCTTGATCTGGCCGCGCGCGGTTATGGCACGGTCACCTTTGATTTTCGTGGACATGGCGGGTCAACGCGGTTTGGCGGGGATCGTGCGATGGGTTATATCCGCGACGTCGCCCATTATGTGGCGGACACCCGCCATGTCATCGAATATGTCAAAGACCGCCACGGAATTGAGTTCAAAACAGTTCTAACCCATTCGACCGGCGGGCTGGTTGCGATGATCATGATGCTGGATCAACCCGATCTTTGGCGCAACGCCATCATGATTGCCCCGTTTTTCGGATTGGCCGGACCGCGCCTGTTTGTTCAGGCAGCACGGGTTCTGTCACGCGGGATGAGCGGATCGGGATTTGACAAACGCTATTTGCCCGGACAACGCAATCACGATCCGGTTGCGGCCTTTGATCCGCAAAATGTCCTGACATCGGATATGACGCGCTATCAATCCAACCTGGCCTTGCTTAAGGGTAACCCGGATTTTGTTGTTGGCGGCACGTCGGCAGGCTGGCTTGATGCCTGTTTCAGGGCCCAGGAAACCGTCACCCGTTACTTGCGCGAAGATGATTCTTTTCACCGCCTTCCGCCAATTACCATGGTTCTTGCCGGCGACGATCAGGTCGTTTCCAACAAGACCACGGAATTTCTTTTTGCCGGAAAGCCGAACATCACGATTAAGGAAATCCCCGAGGCCCGCCACGAGATTTTGCAAGAACGCGATTTGTTTCGTGACCAGTTCTGGCAGGCATTTGATCAGCATATGGCGCACCATAATACATAGCTGATCAGGCCTTTGCGCCAGAACCCTCAAAGCGCGATTTTCGATAGGCACTGGGCGCAACACCGCGATGACGGCGAAATTGCCGGTTAAAATGGGACAGGTTCTGAAAACCCGATTGTTCAGCCACCTGATAGATCGGCAGATCGGACGATAACAGCAAGCTTGCTGCGCGCCCCAACCGAAGCCCCATCAGATAATCCTGAATATTCGATCCCATGTGCCGTTGGAAAAAGCGACGCAGGGTGCGTTCGCTCATCCCGGCATTTTCAGCGATCCAGGCACTGCTGACCGGCTCGACATAGTAACCGTGGAGAAGATCAAGCACCCTGCCCAACCGGCTTGCGTCACCATGTTCAGGGATTGCTGCATCAAAGCGTTCGGATGCCAATGGCGTCAGTTCGGTGGCGTCAAGCAATGTGCGCAAGACTTCGATCAACATGACCAACTGGTCGGCCGGGTTCCCTTTTTCGAACACCGTCGCAAACGCAGCGACCTTGCGGGCGGTTTCTTGGTCAAACTGCACGCCGCGCTTTGACAATTGCAACGCCCGTTCAAGCCCGGAGAGTTCGGGCATTGTCTTGCAAACGGTGTTGATCCAGTCCGCAGAAAACCAGAAGACAAAGGCCTGATGCCCTTTGTCCCTTCCGGCAACCCGAAGGGCCGTTTCAAATGCGCGCACTTCGCCATGCGTAACCGATGGTGGTTCGGCATTTGAAGAATGCCATGTGTGGGGCAAATTTGGCCCCAGCAATACCAGATCATCGTCACCATAAGTCCCGATATGGTCCCCGACATAGCGCTGACCGTGGCTTCCAAGCGTCAGGGTCAGTTCGTATTCCGGATGAAAGTGCCAGTCGAACGGGATCGCCATAAGGTTACGATAAAGACCCTTCCATGAACGGTCCGGCGCGATCTGCACATGTTCGAACAAAAGCTTCATCAGACCAATACCACGCCTTTACGGTACGATTTTTAGATCATTTTGGCCAAATAGTATCATTCTTTGTCCGGGCTGTCAGTGGGCAGGTCATCTGGATGCTGCTTTAATTTGAACAGATCAAAACAGGATGACGGAGGAACATCATGTCCATGCTCGCCAATGCCCCAACCATGGCACCAACCATGACGCCCAACAGCGACCGCCCGGGCAATGCATCAACCAAGGAAGTCAGCGGCACGCAATTGCGCGACCTTGAAAAGAAACTGCCGCTGCGCGTTTTGTCCGAGGAAGACTTTGCCCATTGGCAGACTTATGGATATGTCGTCATTCCCAATGCTGTCCCGGCCGAACAGGTTAAGGCGACAGTTGATCTTTTGTGGGAGTTCGAAGAAATGAACCCCAACGATCCGGCAAGCTGGGGCCGTCCGCAAATGCGCGACAACGAAATGAAGGAATTGAACAATTCCGGCATGGTCGAGATTTATAACCATCAAACTCTTTGGGACAATCGCCAGACGCAGCGCGTTTATGATGCCTTTGTTGATATCTGGGATCGTACAGACCTTTGGGTGTCAATTGATCGCGCCAACCTGAACACGCCAAACAAGGGCACCCGTACCTTTGACGGTTTCATTCACTGGGATGCAGATACCAGTGCCGATCCGCTGCCGATCAATGTGCAAGGCGTACTGTCACTGGTTGATACCACCGATGACATGGGCGGTTTCCAGTGCATCCCTGACCTATTTGCGAATTTCGAGGAATGGCGCAAAACTGCACCGTCTGATCGCGATCCCTTCCGCCCGAATATGGACACCATCCCCTATGCGCCCAAACGCATCGCCATGAAGGCCGGTGACCTTGTTATTTTCAACAGCCTGCTGGCCCATGGTATTCGCGCCAACCGATCCGATCAGGCCCGCATCGCGCAATATATCTCGATGGCACCGGCTACCCCGGAAGAACAGGATCTTGTCGACTGGCGTGTAAAAAGCTGGTCCGAACGCCTGCCCGCCCGGGGCTACGCCTTTCCGGGTGATCCGCGGAACTGGGAACAGACCCGCTACGAACGTGCAGAACTGACACCACTTGGGGAAAAGATACTGGGCAAGACACCCTGGTAAGCATTGATATCCCCAAAAGCAAAGAGCGCCTGGCAATCACGCCGGGCGCTCTTTTCAAATTGATAAACTCGATAACCTTAAAGCTTGGCCAGCAATTTCGCCTTGGTTGCGTCATCGACAAAGGCAGCTTCAAGTGCTGTGCGGGTGACACCGAGCAATTCATCATCGCTAAAGCCAAACACGTCCTTGGCGCGTTGATATTCCTCGGCCAAGCTGGTGTGGAAAAACGGCGGATCATCAGACCCCAGCGTGACTTTCACACCGGAATCATGGAATTTGCGCAAAGGGTGCGACGCATAATCCGGATAGACCGATAGCGAGATGTTCGAGCCCGGACAGACTTCCAGAACAATTCCGCGCTTTGCCAGTGTTTCGACCAGTTTCGGGTCCTCAATCGAGCGCACACCATGCCCGATCCGGGTCACAGGCAGTTTATCAATCGCATCCCAGACACTTTCTGGTCCCTGCACTTCGCCAGCATGGGTGGTGCAGCCCAAACCAGCGTCCGCAGCGATCTTGAAGGCCGGATAAAACGTTTCCTGCGAGAACATGCTTTCATTCCCGCCCATCCCAAATCCGACGATATAAGGATGACCGCAATCGGCTGTTTCTTTTGCGACCTTGACCGCGATATCACCCCCAACATGGCGCACACAGGTCATAATGATCCGGCCGATAATCCCGGTTTCCTTTTCGGCACGATCAATGCCGTCAACCACCGCTTCGAGATGATCATCATAAGACAGGCCACATTCCGCCGCATGGGTCGGTGAACAGAAAAGCTCGACATAAAGCGCGCCCACCTTGGCCTGTTCGGTCAGGTAGAAGTGGGTCAGATCGGAATAATCCTGCTTGGTCCGGATGGCCGCACTGGCCTTGTCAAAGCTTTTGAGGAATTCCGGAAAGTCACCCCAGATGTAACGATCCTGATCGTCATAGATGCCATCAGGCAAGGTCAGGTTATTGCGCTTGGCAAATGCACGCACAAGCGCGGGCGTCAATGCCCCTTCAAGATGCAGATGCAGCTCGGCCTTCGGGATCGTCAGGGTCATAAGGGGCGCTCCGGTTATGTCGGTATCTTTTTTATCTCAAGATACTTTCTAACCCGAAGCCCCCATAAGGTCACGCAGCAACCGCTTTGCGCGATGATTTCTGTGCCGCGTTTGCCATATTGTCATCACTGCCATCGGCAAGTTCCGCCAGCGGTCCGATATAGGGTTCAAACCGCTGCCATTTACCGAGCGAGTCTTTGAAAATCGGACGACGGACCTGAATCATGCTTGCGGTCGCCGCCGTCTGATCGGTTTTATAAAACTCCAAACATTCCGGACGCCAATCCAGCCCGCAATGCGCCAGATAGTCCTTGGCCACCGTTTCCGGGTCGGCAATCAGATCCTCATAAGTCAGATCATACAACTTACCCGCCTGATCGGTTTCAAAGAACACCTTCATCAGGGAAACATAAGCGCGATAGTAATCCGCCAACTGACCCAGATCATCGGCATAGCGCATCGGAACGGCAAATGGCGTTGTATAGATCGAAAGACAGGTCGCCAGCGGATGACGATGGGTGTGAATGATCGGAGCATCAGGGAACACCCGGCGGATCATCTCAAGACGCAAGAAATTTGCCGGTGTCTTGTTCGTGACAAAGCGTTTTTCTGGTGCATAGGCATTCAACGCCGCCAGATATTTCAATCTGATTTTCCGAATTGCCTTCTTGTCCAGGCGCATAAGCTGTTCGGTCATGGTTCCCCGGCCAACAACCTCCGCAACGGCCTTTGCGAAGTCACCTACTTCCCCAGCAGCATAAACATCTGGATGTGCACCCAAGATACGCTCAGTAAGGGTGGTACCGGATCGCGGCATTCCGACGATAAATATTGGCTTTGGGCCAGCAGCATCGGCATCCTTCGCTTCGAATGCCACATCACTCTGGAACGCGTATTTCCTTACGGTATCTTCCAGAACTTGCATTTGTCCAAGCTCTTGGTGCATGTCAAAGGGCCTTGCTAAACGATTTGCGGCGTGACCCTTTTCATAGCAAGCAAAAGCTCGCTGCATATCGCCATCTGTTTCTGCAATCTTCGCCAAAGCGAAATAAGCCTTGTACTTTGTAGCCCCGTCCGATCTGGGGTTAGCGAGAATTGCTTCAAGGCTGGCAACGGAACTCTCAGGCATTGCCTGTGGTCGCATGAATGAGATCACAACATATGGCTGTGCGCTGTACTCCGGCTGTTCCGATATCACAGCCAAACTACTTTTAACCGCCTGCTCTACTTTTCCAGCCATTGCATAGCAGGAGGTTAAAAACACACGCAGATCCAGGTTCCCCGGCTCACGTACCAAGGCCTTTTCTAACACTTCCAACGCAATATCATATGTTTCCTGATGCAAATGGATGTTTGCAATCAGCTTTTGAACATCATTAAAAAATTTGCTGCTTTCAGGTATCCTTTGAAGCACCTCAACAGCTAGGCTGAGCCTTGAATCAACGCACTTACCGGGGCTGACAGCTATAACGCGTTGAAAAATCGTGTCTCCCAACAGGTACGCAAATACGTATTCTTGCGGCGCAGCATTAAGGCGCTCTTCTATAACAGATTCGACTGAACTAAAGTCATTTGTAATTTGTGAATATTGGCGCAGATTCTGTACAACCGCATCAAAAAGCTTGTCGTTTCGGGGAACAGCTCTAAACAGTTTAATCAAGCGAGGGCCCGCAGCAGAAGGGTTCTTACCCTGCAACTCGCTAACAGCAGTCATAATTTGGATATCGGCACGTTTCGGATGCGTGCGCAAAATGCGAACACCGACCTTCGCAGCCGTTTCAAAGTCACCGGCAGACATTGCCTTTTTAAGATCAGCGGCAATATCGGTTTTCAACTGCGTCATTCATTTGTCCCTGGATGCGATCAATTAATCTCACGCCCCCTCCCCAAGTACAACAAGACCATAAGTCATTTAATTGATGACGCAAAGCACAAACAACTACCCCAACGGGAAAAATCACGAATTTGTGAAATCAACATATCTCTGACAGAATTTTCTTCTAATTTGCTGCCGAAAAACAGTATCCGGCTCACTTCCGGGACACGTTGCGCAAAGGCCGAAACAGAAGTTCTTTTGATGCCAGGATGGCACCAGTAACGATCAAAAAGCACCCGGCAACCACAACCGGCGTTGCCACGGCCTTGCCAAAAGCAATCAGAAAACAGGTACTGAGCAACGGCGCACCATAGGATGCGACACCAAGGATCTGGATATCGCCATGCTTGGTGCCGTAATCCCAGACAAAGAATGCAGCACCAACCGGGCCAAGCCCCAAGGCAAGTATAGCGAGCCACTGGGTCATGTCTGGAACGACCCATATTTCTGTCATGCCATGGGTTATGAAGCCCAAAACAGCCGCCCCGGCACAAAATCCACATACGGCATTTACCGGTACATAAGCATAACGACGGTTCAAAACCGAATAGCCTGACCACAGGAAAGAACAAACAATCGCCGCCCCATACCCCACCGCATAGGCCGGATCGAAATACAGGCCCTTGCCCTTACTTACCAGCAAGACAGCCCCGGTCAGCCCAAGAACGCCACCCGCAACATGATACCAGCGCAATCTTTCGCCGGGCAAAAGGGCCGAAAACAGAACAATGAAAAGCGGCCATAAATAAGCAATCAGACTGGCTTCAACGGCGGGCGCATTGGCAAGGGCGACGAAATAGAAAAAGTGATAACCAAACAGCCCGCCAACACCCAGAATCCAGGCCCCAAGCGGTTGGCGTAACGCTGAAATCACCGACCCACCCCGCCCCATGATCCAGATACAGCTTAGGATACTGGCAATCGAGAAACACAAACTAACCAGTTGGAACGGCGGGATATCAGAGACTTCTGTGGTAAAAAGCGCCAGAAGCGACCACAGGAGTACAGCAGTCGTCCCAACCATCGTCGCTGTTTGTTTTCCTGGCCCGACGTTCATGTCCTGCACCTGCATTTGCGTTATCAACAAACCCGAAGATGCGTAAAACACGGCAACACGTCTTTGCCCAAACTCCGAATTTGGACATGGCAAGCAGATTATAGATACAAGGTGAGATCAGGCGTCGAGCACCGGGTGTTTCTTGTGCCGGATCACCACAGGGGAGCAACCGAAACGCCGCGAGAACGCACGCGAAAAGGCACTTTGATCTTTGTAGCCAACCGCACAGGCAAGATCACCGATTGAAAGCCCGATCTGCTCGTCCTGCAACATGGCCAACGCTGTTTGCAATCGTTGCTCGGCAAGCCAACGCATCGGGCTGGTGCCAAGATATTGCTGGAAGGCACTAAACAGGCTGCTTTCAGATTGGGCGGCAATCCGGGCCATATCAGAAATACTGATATCCTCGGCCAGTCTGGTTTCCGCCCAGGCCGTCACCCGGATAAGTCGCGATGGTAGTGCGTTCCCGGTATCGGGGTGTCGACCGATGGTCGCACGGCTATGGGCCAGGAGATGACGCAAACCACTCATCAATGCTGTATTGTCATCACCGGGATCAGTGAACTCAGTACGGGTAAGCCGAATTTGCGTTTGATGATTTCGCGCCTCAAGCAACCCGACAAGTCCACCCTGATAGCCGCTCAGGATTTCAAGATACGAGGATGCATTCCCGGATTTATGCCAAAGGGCCTCAATCCCGGTTCTCTGCGCAAGAGTGATATCCACATCCAGCACCAGAAAGCGGTTCAGTCCCTCGGCGCGAAAGGCATGGGTTCGTCCGGCTTCAACAAATGCCATTTGCCGCCCGCAGACTTCCCCGCCACGCCCTTCTATTTCAAGCTCAAGCCGTCCCAGATCGGAAATAATGATCTGGTGGAAATCGCTGTGACTATGACTTTCGGCTTGGGCGCGATATTGCCGCAGGCTGTAATGCATATCTTCCCCGTAAATCAGAAGCGCGCTTCCTGAAGGTTTAAACCCCGACGCAAGCAGGCTTCATGATATCAGTCGGCACCACCATCGGGATATGCCAATCACTTCAGACCCGCAGCATTTCTTCAAATTCGCGGCGGATCATGCGTTTATAGCTCGCAACGATTTCGCGTCCTTCGCGGGCCGGGACAGAAACGGCAAGGCGCATGGTTGCTTCGCCGTTATACATGATCAGCAAACAACGCGCGGCAAGTTTACCGGCATCCCCGTCATTGTTGCGGATACGTAAAACCGTCTTGGTCAAAAGGGCCGCATTGGCGCGACTGACTTCAAGTTCCATATCGCGCAAGGTCTTGTCGGCCTGTGTCCCGGTCCAGATATCACATATCACCGGTTCGGCCAGAAACAGCTCGTAATAGGTATCAATCAACTGATCAAAGGCCGCGATCAGGTCCCTGGCACTTGTCACACCGGCAAGAGCTTCTTCGATACAATGTTGAGAATCCTCGTTATATCGATCGGCAAGTGCGTGAATGATTGACGCCTTGTCCGGGAAATATTGATAAAGCGATCCAATCGGGACTCCCGCCTTTTCTGCGAGTTCCCCCATCTTCATCGCATCACTTCCCTGTGCTGCAATCAGCTCGCACGCAGCCTTGAGGATGTTTTCAACCCGTTCGCGGCTTCTTTTTTGCGTGGGGAGCTTCCGCATCTTTTTCGCGTTTTCCGACAAATACTTGCGCCCTGTTTTCACCTGTAACCATCCACCCGATTTGGATGCGGACACAGGTTTGTGAACACCAAACTCTCTTGACGGACAGAATACGAGGATTTATCACATTTGGCAAATGTGAGGATTATTCACATTTTGAAACCCCGATCAGGAGCCCCCGGAAATGAGTAAAAAACCCCGTTATCTTGTCCTTGGCGCAACCGCCAAAACCGGTCGCCGCGTTGCCGACAAACTGCGTGCGCAAGGCCATGAAGTGCGCGCCGTGTCGCGCAGCACCAGCCCGTCCTTTGACTGGACCAACCCCGATAGCTGGCAGGATTGCCTTAAGGATGTTGATGCCGTTTACATTACCTTCCAGCCCGATCTTGCAGTACCGGGATCGGATGCCATCATTGCGCAATTTGCCAAGGCGGCCCTTGCCAACGGGGCCAAACGCCTTGTGATGTTATCCGGGCGCGGCGAAGAAGCTGCCCACCGGGCGGAAGATGCTCTTTTGCAATCAGGTGCCGATGCCACGATCTTGCGCGCCAACTGGTTCTTCCAGAATTTCAGCGAGGATCTTTTCCTGCCCTATATCCAGTCGGGCACCCTTGCCCTGCCCGCTGGCGATATCCCGGAACCGTTTATTGATGCCGATGACATCGCCGAATGCGCGGTTGCCTGCCTGCTTGATCCTGCACATATCGGCAAGACCTATGAGCTTTCGGGGGCCGAGGCCCTGACCTTTGCCGATGTCACTGCAATCATCGGACAGGCAATCCACCGCCCGGTCCATTTCGTTCCCATCACCCTTGATGAACTTGACAACGGTCTGGCGGCAGATGCTGTGCCGGATGAATTCCGGGGTTTGATCCGCTATCTGTTCAGTGAAGTTCTGGACGGTCGCAACAGCACACCGACACAGGATGTAAAAGCAATTCTGGGACGCGATCCCAACAGCCTGATCCGCTACGCCGAAACCGTTGCCAAAACCGGCCTGTGGCAATTGGCAAAACGCGCCTGATCAAAAAAATGGTGCGCAGCAAGGAATTGCTACGCACCAGTCAGGATCAGACCTTAAATCCACAAGCCTTGATCCCGGCAACACCCTACCTCAGGAATAGGGAGTCTGTGGTCAGGAAAACAGGTCCCTGTTTTCCTTGATGATCAGTGGAAGCCGTTCCATCGTTCCCGACAGATGTTGGCGCATTTCGGTCACCGCCGCCGCAGCATCACCCGCCTGAATGGCATCAATGACCGCCTTGTGCCCTTCGAGAACCGAGACCATTTTACCGGCACGCGGCAGATCAAGGGTACGCACACGCGCAAGATGGCCACTGCGTGCGGTGATCTGAAGATGCAGGTTCGACTGGTTCACCCCGTTAAACAATGTGGCGTGAAAACTGTCATCAAGCTGCTTGAACAGATCAACCTGTTCAACGTCATCAACCAGAGCTTCCTGCATTTTCAGGATACCCTTGGCCTTGGTCACGGCACTGGATTCCTTGACATCGGCCAGTTGGCGCACAACTTCGCATTCGGCCGCAACACGTAGAAAATGTTCTTCGCGAATGCGGGCTTCGTCAATTTTGGTCACAACGGTACGAGACTGCGGATAGGACACCACCAGCCCGTCCTGTTCGAGACGCATGATGGCTTCGCGCACCGGTGACTGGCTGACCTTGAAACTTTCGGCAAGTTCGGCACGGACCAAGGTGGTTTCGGGCAACAATGCCAATGAAATGATCCGGTTGCGGATATCTTCATAGACCAGTGCCGACGCCGGAACATGGGCATTCCCCTTGATCCCGCCATCTGCGATCCCAATCAGTCCGTGTGTAGATGTGTTCATTTTCATCTATCTCCCTGGCAATTCTTTGAATGCCTAAATCCTTGAGATCACTGATTACATTAATGCGTTAGGCAACAACAACGTCAAACTTGGGATCGCCGCCATCAGGATGAAGAAGATAACCATCGCAATGAAGAACGGGATCGATGCCCTGGAATAGGCCCCGGTTTTGACGTCAAGAATGCCGCATACCGTAAACATGATGACCCCGACCGGCGGCGTAAGCCCGCCAAAATTGATCAGGGTAACGATCAGAATGCCCATATGCACCGGGTCGTAACCGGCATTGACCAGAACCGGCATGACAATCGGCGTGACCAAAAGGATGTTGGCCGCCCCTTCCAGGAACATGCCGCTGATCACCAGAACCGCAACAACAAGGATCAGGATCACCGTCGGGTTTTCCGTCAGGGTCGTTACAAATTCGGTAATCTGTTGCGGGGCACGTTCAATCGTCATGGCATAGCCAAGAACCGCCGCCATAATGATCAGCAACATCACCATGCCAAGATCGGAGACCGAGCTTGTGACCGCTTCCTTGAACTTTGCGAAATCAAGTTCGCGATAGGCAAAAAGACCAACTGCAAGCGCATAGAAAACAAGAAACGCACCGGCCTCGGTCGCGGTAAACAGGCCAAACCGGAACCCGACAATCAGGATCACCGGAAAGGCCAGCGCCCAGATGCTTTCGCCAAAGCTGCTAAGAAGTTCCTTGCTGCCGGGCATATGCGGAAGATCGGGTTTATAGCCGTTCTTTTTTGCGACAAACCAGGACGTGATCATCAAAACAATGGTCAGACAGATCCCCGGAATGATCCCGGCAAGGAACAGACGACCGATGGAAACTTCGTTTACAAAGCCAAACAGGATCAAACCGATGCTGGGCGGGATGGTTGCGGTAATAACCGAACCGAATGCAAGAACCGCCGCCGTTGATGCCTTGGAAAATCCCTGTTTGATCATGCTGGGGCCAAGAAGGCGTGCCTCCATCGAGGCATCAGCCACCGCCGATCCGGAAATACCGCCCATCATGAAACTAAGCACAATGGAAACCTGTGCCAGACCACCGGCCATCCAGCCGGTCAAAAGACGGGCAAATTTAACAAGGCGATAGGTAATCCCAGTCACATTCATCAGGTTGCCGGCCAGAATAAAGAACGGCACGGCAAGAAGTGGGAAACTTTGGGTCGCGGTCACCATTTTCTGAATGACCACGGTCGGCGGCATAGCACCACTGACGACAAAAACAGGAATGGAAGCCAGACCAAGCGCAAAGGCGACCGGCATTCCGATAATCAGGAAAACCCCGAAAAGAACTGCAATCAAGATCAACATCAGACGGTCCCCCAGTTCCGAATGCGCCGAACAAGCTGGACCACCATGGTTCGCATCATAAGAAGGATACCGACCACCATCGACGCATGGATGTAGGAGGCATTAATCTGGGCTGCGCCAACAAGGCGCGGATGCATCAGGATCATATTTCCCCATGCGTAATAAAGCAGGAAGGCAAGGAAGCTGATGACAACGATAATGTTGAAAATCTCGATCAGGCCAACGGTCCGTGCAGAAAAGATTTCTTGCAGAACCTGAAGCCCGAAATGCCGGTCTTCCTGCATGGCGATGTCGGCTGCCAGCATGCAAAGCCAGGCAAAGATCAGCTGTGCCATTTCGACCGACCAGATAATTGGCGATCCCATCGCACGGGCCACTGAGGCAATTGCCACAAGGACAACAACAGCAACCAGAAGCCCCCCGGCACATGCAAACTCAATTCGCTTGAGCATTTATTCAATTCCATCCTGAAGTTTGGTGTGCGTTGCCTTGGGAAAAGGCAACGCACGGAGGCAAGACAAATTGGTCAGTTCGCAGGGATTAGCGACCCAGAACCTTTTTGACGGTTGCAGCCTCGGCTTCGAGATCGAGCATCTTGTAAACCGGTGCAACGGCTTCCTTGAACGGAGCCAGATCAACGTCGCTGACTTCAACGCCGCTTGCCGCAACATCGGCCAGTGCCTTTTCGCCCAATTCGATGGTCAGTTTGGACGCGTAGCGGCCATCTTCGACGGCAAGATCACGGACGATTTTCTGATTTTCAGGGGAAATTTCGTCCCATGCCTGCGCACCGACAACAAGGGCGGTGACCAGCTGAATGTGACCGGTTTTGGTGACGTTCTTGATCACTTCATAAAGTTTGGCGTTCCAGATTGCGGTCGGCTGTGCTTCGGCAGCATCAATCGAGCCAAGCTGCAAGGCGGTATAAACTTCACCCCAGGCAATCGGGGTCGGCTCGGCACCCATGGCACGGATGGTTTCGATCCAGACCGGCGCACCGATGGTCCGCATACGAACACCGGAAAGATCAGCCGGGCTTGAAATCGGTTTCTGGGTTAGTGCATGGCGCGCACCCTGATACCAGTTTGATGCAATCATCACGAGACCGGATTTTTCGCGCAACTCGTCACCCCAGGCAATGTATTCCGGGGACAGGGCGAATTTATCGGCCTCTTCATAGGTATCAAAAAGGAAGGGTGCCGACATGATGGCAAGCGACGGCACGAAGCTTGAAAGACGGGCTACATCGGTAACCGTGCCCACAGCTGCACCCGCGCGGGCCTGATCGATCATTTCCGTGGTATCGCCAAGCTGCGAGTTGTGGAAAACCTCGATGATCACATCACCGTTGGTTGCCTTTTCCACATCGGCTTTGAACTTTTCAAGTCCCTGTCCCATCGGATCATTCGGCGACAAAACCGTCCCGATCCGAAGGGTCGTCGCCGCGGTTGCCGGCATGGCAAATGTGACTGCACCCGCCAGAACAGCACACAGTCCGAGTGTTTTTACCGCAAGTTTCATTTTGGATATCCTCCCGTTGAATTGGCATTTTGCCAAAATTGATATTTTAGTTGTTGTAAAATCCTAATTATCATTCCCCAATCTTGTCAACGAAATTCTCCACTTGTAAAAATCGTTTAATTAAAATGACTTAGAATATTTCATACTTCATAGAGAACGCCACTTGTAATCAACCAAGACGCAAACAGGTCAAATACCACCCCAGTCAAAACGCGCATACGCGGCCCCTTTCCCGTCTTTGGCACAAGACGAAAACTGTTAGGGAATTCTGATTTTCAAGGGAGAAACGGGACGATCCGACCATAAGTCACAGATCGGTTAATCAGTTGAAAAACCGGGACTTGGCAGCCTTGCGACCATCTGGAAATGCATTGGGAAGAAAACGGGAATTGCGCCCGGCACAGGGGCATTCACGCCACTTGTCATCACAAGGGACCGCTTATTGTGCGACGGCGCGATATTTTGCCGGAGTCAGGCCAGTAAAACTGGCGAAACGTGTGGTCAGGTGGGCCTGGCTTGAAAAGCCGGTTGCAACGGCAATTTCGGCCACCGATGACCGGTCATCGCGCAGCATTTCCATTGCACGTTCAATACGGCGACGCAGAACGAATTTATGCGGGGCCTCGCCCAGTGTTTTGCGGAACATGCGCGCAAAGTGATAGGCAGACAGATCGGCCACAGCAGCCAGTTCTTCGATTGTCAGGGGCTGATCAAGATGGGCATCAACGAAATCAATCACCCGGCGCTTTACAACCGGTGACAAGCCACCACGAATCTTGAAACCAAGATCGCGACGGGTCGAATAGCTGCGCAGCATATGGCCCATCAGTAGCTGCCCGGCATTAGACATTGCCATCCGGTCAGCGGGGATATTCCAGTCCAGCGGCAACATGGCATGACGCACTGTATGTTCGATCAGGGGATCAAGGAAAAAGGTCTTTTCCGGCACCTCGACCGCGTCGGGTTCGATATCAAATGCCTCGACCACGGCGCGTTCCCATGCGGCATGGGGAATGTAAAGATGGAACAACTCCACCTCGCCCTGAACAAGCCAGTCGGATGTCATGAATGCCGGCATCAGGCAACAACGCCCCGGTCCGCCCCCGGTCAAGGGATCGGCACCAAGCTGGCGTTGAATGCCGGTACCACCATTTACATAAAGACTGATGGTGTGATGATCGGGATCGGTATAACGCGTCATGACATCGGCTTTGCGGCGCCAATGCGCCACCGAGATGCTGTCGCCAAAATCACCCGCGCGCAACAGATTGGCGTCCCCGATCAATTGATTGAAGACTTCAAACTTCTGATAGCGCCCGTTCGGCTGAAAACCGGACCGGGAAAAGTCGGCGACATGCGGTTCTGACATCAAGGTTTCCTGATACTTCTGACCATCATATTCGCACCGGTCCCGAAACTTGCAAAGCCCGATGAACGCATCCCTGCCCTGTTTTGCGCAAGAATGTGTAAAACACCGCAAGAACGTGAAAGAACCCTGCCCCCGAATATGTCTTAATCGTGCCTGACGGATATGCCCCACATGTCTGTTGCACAACCAAGCCCCTCTTGCGCCACCCGATCGGGCCATCGCCCGCGTGCCTTTGATGAAAGCCCCGCAATGACCGCCTTTTTGTTTGCTATTGTTACGATCTGCTGGGGATTTACCTGGTATGCGATCAAACTTCAGATCGGGCCGATCCCGGTTGAAATTTCGATCTTTTACCGTTTTGCCCTTGCCGCTGCCGTGCTGTGCGGTTTTCTGCTGATTGCCCGCAAATGGCGGCCTGTTCCGCTACGTGCCCATCCATGGATTGTCCTGTTGGGTTGCGGGCTTTTTGGCATCAACTTTATCCTGATGTATTCGGCCACCGCCTATATCGCGTCGGGCATTGTTGCGGTGATTTTCACCACCTCGACCATCTTCAATGCGCTGGGCAACTGGGCCTTTTATGGCAACCGTCCGGGCATCCGTTTTGTGTTTGGCGCGGCATTCGGCCTTGGCGGGATTGCCTGCCTGTTTGCCAACCAGATTTATGCGCTGTCCCATAATCCCCATGCGATAACCGGCATGTTGCTGGCCCTTGGTGGCACGGCCGTTTTCAGTTGCGGCAATATGGTTTCGGTTAAATTGCACAGCATGGGTATTCCCAACCGTGATGCGGTTGCACGCGGGATGATTTATGGCACGGTACTGCTGTTTGTCTTTGCCACCTTGCGCGGCCAGACGCCGGTGATGCCGACCGACCCGGTCTATATCGGCGGGTTGCTGTATCTTGCTATTCCGGGTTCGGTGGTTGCCTTTATTGCCTATCTCGCACTGGTCAACCGGGTTGGTGCCGGGCGTGCGGCCTATGTCACCGTTCTGTTCCCGGTGGTGGCACTGACCGTTTCGACCTTCCTTGAAGGCTATGTCTGGACACCGATTGGCGCAACCGGCCTTGCCATGGTGTTGCTTGGCAATATCACGATCTTTGCCAAGCTTCCGAAATTCATCAAGATGCATGGCCGCACCGAACCGGCCAAGTAACCGCACCAAACCAACCAAACATTGATGTCCGAATGTGGCGAGCAGCGAAAATGTTGCTCGCCTAATCTTTGTCCGCCACCCAAGGACAAAGGAACGGACATATCATGTTACCAACCGAAATCACCCCACCGCGCTTTGCGCTTGATGAAAACGGGCATTCGCGCAAACCTGTTTCCCCGACACGCCACCAAACCCGATTGAACGCCGCCACTTACCCCAATGCCGTTTGCGAAACAGCACACCCAAAGGATACCGGCCCCATGTCCACGGAATCCAAAGCCCCCATAACACCAGCCCCGTCACAGTCCGCAATGACGCCCGACCTTAAAATGGACGGAACAAGCTGGTTGATGTTGCTGGTCCTGTCGGTTCTTTGGGGTGGCTCGTTTTTCTTTACCAAGATCGCGCTTGTTGATTTGCCGCCCTTTACCCTTGTGCTGGCACGGGTCACCATTGCGTCGCTGATCCTGTGGTGGGTGGTATTGCTGCGTCATATTCCGATCCCGCGTGATCCGAAATTCTGGGGCGCGATTGTCATTATGGGGGCGTTTAACAATCTTGTGCCTTTTTCACTGATTGTCTGGGGTCAGACCCATATCGCAAGTGGTCTTGCCGCAATCCTGAACGCGACGACACCGCTTTTCACCATCGTCATCGCCCATATCGCCACCGATAATGAAAAGCTTAATCTGCGCAAGGCACTGGGGGTTCTGATCGGCTTTGCCGGGGTGGTGGTGATTATCGGCCTGCCCGGTGTCGAAAACCTTGCACCGGGCGATCAAAGCCCGCTTAAACCAACCTCGACTTTGGCCCCGCTTGCGCCCTTTGCGATCCTGCTTGCGACATTTTGCTATGGCTGCACCGGAGTGTTTGGCAAACGGTTTGGTGGCATGAACCCGATCCTGACCGCGGCCGGAATGACCAGCGCATCGAGCATCATGCTGATCCCGCTTGCCGCCATTATCGATCACCCCTGGACCCTTCCGGTTCCGTCATCGGAAACCATCCTTGCCGTTTTCGGGATTGCCGCCCTTTCAACGTCGCTTGCCTATATCCTTTATTTCGCGATCCTGAAACGCGCTGGCGCATCGAACCTTCTGCTGGTCACCTTCCTGATCCCGGTCAGTGCGATCCTGCTTGGCGTTGGGTTCCTTGGCGAAACGCTTCTGATGCAACACATCATCGGAATGGGTGTTATCGGGGTCGGGCTGGCGGTGATTGACGGGCGCCTGACGGGGCAGAGGATATAATAAAACAAGCCCTGCACCATTCGTCGCAGGGCTTGTTTCCAGTCAGACGGATGAATGTTCAGCAACTAGCTTTGTGTTGCCCTGATATCACGGACGGATCGCCCCGATATGCCCCAGTCATCGAGTGACACCTCGTCAATCACCACAAAGGTTGTTGCGGGTGATTTATTCAGGACATCCTGAAGCAGGTCGGTAACACCCTTGATCAGGCGGGCTTTTTCTTCTGATGTCGGGCCGGTGCCATCCGGTCCGCCTTCGCGGGTCACCTTGATATTGACGTAAGGCATGGCTTACCCTTTTTCCTGATAGGCGAAAACCTTCGTTATCACTTTCCAGCCGTCATCGGTGTGGATCAATGTCAACAGGTCCTGATAATCCCGACCCATCATGGTCATGCGGGCCTCGACCAAGCCCATCTGGCGACCAGTTAACGTGACGCGATCAACGCTTTCGTTGCGTTTCTCGCCACGAACTGCCGGAGGTTCACGGTTATCGATCCGCGTCATATAGGCATCAATATCCATGAATTCATGATTGCCAGCGGTCGCATTGACATAGGCAAGCGCGGGATGAAAGACCGTTCGCAAAACGGTACTATCGGAATGATAGAGACCGTCAAAATACCGATCCATCAATTCATCGACTGCCAATTCATCGGCGGATTTCATCACACAAGCCCCTCGGCCTTCATCGCGGCCTGTGTCGCCGGGCGCGCCAAAATACGGTCAACGAACCTTGCAAGGTTCGGCCAGTTTGAAAGGTTGATTTTCTTGAAGTTCGCCCAGTTCACCAGAACGAACATATAGGCATCGGCCACCGAAAACCGGTTTTCGACAAGACAATCACGCCCGTCTGAAAGCACGCTTTCGAGATGATCGAACTTTGTTGCGATCTTGGTCTTTGCTGCTTCCTGCTCTGCCGCGCTTGCGCCATCGGCAAAAAGCGGGCCCCAGGATTTGTGCAGTTCTGCTGCTGCAAAGTTCAAATACTGCTGCAAACGTGCGCGGGCGACCGAACCCGGCTTTGGCGAAAATGCACGGTCGGGGTGGGTGTCGGCGATATGTTGGAGAACCGCGACCCCCTCGGTCAAATGCTCGCCCGTTTCAATCTCAAGCGCCGGGACATAGCCATTCGGGCTGATCTCGCGGTATGCACGGCCGCTTTCGGTACGGCCTTCCTTGGTGTTGACGCTTTCGATGTCAAACTGCGCACCAACTTCGTGCAACATGATATGGCTGGCAAGCGAACAGGCGCCGGGAAGATAATAAAGCTTCATTGGGTGCTCCTTGGGTTTGGTGTATGCCCCTTTTTTGCCAAACCGGACGAGCAATTGATAATATCGAGTTTTCATGATAACGATCTATAATATAGATCATCTTGAGGCCCCGATGAACCTGGAACAACTCATTGCGGTTGACGCAGTTGTCAGTACCGGCACCTTTCGCGGTGCGGCCGAGCGCCTCAATAAGGCGCAATCAGCCATCAGCCACCAAATCCGCAAGCTTGAGGATGAGCTGGGCTTTGCCATTTTCTCGCGCGAGGATTACCGCCCCCGCCTGTCATCAGAAGGCGAAGTTTTCCTGCGCGAAGCGACCCGTGTACTTGATCAGTTCCACCAGCTTCAGGCCACCGCCAAAGAACTGCGCAGCACACAGGAACCTTTGGTTCGGATTGCGCTGACTGCGACCATGTCGCTTGAACCAATCCTGAAAGTACTTGGCGAAATCGGCGACAAATTCCCCAACACCCATATCGCGGTTGCAACCGAGATGATGGGTGGCCCGCTGGCCCGTCTGATGAAGGGGAATGCCGATCTTATTATCGCGGGGCTGGAAGGTGTCGATATCGATCATGTCGAAACCACGCCTGTTGGTTCTGTCGTGATCCGCCCGGTCGCCCATAAAAACTTTGCCATCGCGGGGCGCAGCGGCATGCGATCACGCATGGAAATGCAAAGCTATGTCCAGGTGATTGTTTCGGGCACCGGCGGCCCGGATTTTGATCAGACGCGCGATGTGCTTGCAGGTGGTCGACGCTGGACCGTATCGGATTTCGCGACCAAAAAATCGGTGATCATGAATGGGCACGGCTGGGGCGGTCTTCCGGAACATATGATCTCGGACGAACTTAACAGCGGTGAACTGGTGGCACTTAATGTCGAAGGCTTCCGACCCCGACACACCGAAATATTTGCCATTCGACGGCGTGATCAAACCATGGGCCGGGTCATGGGTGAAATCTGGCGAGCCCTTCAGGCCTAGGATACAACCGGGTATCTCGCGAGCCGCTTGGCAGTGATTGACGGCCCCTTGATTGCTGCGAACGCCAGTCCAAACAGCAAATAAAACTTAGCCATTGATCTAACTATTAAATGCACATATAGTTAGCCGCATGGATAAGTATGAAGCATCACTCGACACTCTCTTTCACGCTCTCGCAGATCCAACCCGCAGGGCCGTGGTCCAGCGTCTGGTCAAAGGACCAGCGCCGGTGAAGGAATTGGCAACCCCCTATGACATGGCCCTGCCCTCCTTCATGAAACATCTTAACGTTCTGGAACAAGCCGGACTGATTGCCTCAGAGAAGCAGGGTCGCGTGCGGACCTGCAGCTTTAACCCTGACAAACTCGAAACAGCAGAAAAGTGGTTCGATGAACAACGCGCCCTTTGGGCAAGCCGCTTTGACAATCTTGATAATTTGCTGACATCCCTTCAGGGAGGAAATGATGAAACCTGATTTGCGCTTCAACTTTATCGCCGACATGCAAAAAGGCACTTTGACCGTCCGCCGCGAATTTGCCGCCACGCGCCAGCTGGTCTGGGATTGCTACACCAAAAGCGAATTGCTTGATCAGTGGTACGCACCCAAGCCGCTGACAACAAAAACCCAGTCGTTTGATTTCCGCGAAGGCGGTCACTGGCACTTTGCCATGATCGACCCGAATGGCACCCATTACTGGAGCCGCACGGATTACGACACAATCAACCCGATTGACGGCTATACCGGCTATGACAGCTTTACCGATGAAACGGGCGTCGCAAACCCAGATTTGCCGCGCTCCCACCTCGCCATGACCTTCACCGATCAGGGCGACCATACGCTTACCGAAACAGTAGTAAGCTATAACTCGGCAGAAGACTTGCAAACCGTCATTGATATGGGCATGGAAGCAGGCCTGACCTCAACACTCGAACGACTGGATGAGTTGTTGTTGAAATTTAGTCGATAGATGCTGGCAAACAGGCGTCAGACTTATTTGATCCGCAGAAAATCAAAGCACTCCGCGGGTAAAACAAGCCAGAGGGAATTGTAAAAACCAGCCTTTGGGCTGGTTTTTATCCTTGGGCTTTGCCCTGCGGACCATCGCCCGGTGGGCGATGTCTCTCGAAAGCTGCGTGCCTCGCTTTCTCGCGAACCCACGAGGGCAAACCCGATCCAAGGCTACCAACAAGGCAGTCACCCACGCATTCTCATTTGCATCCCTTGTTAATAAATGACTTAGCAGATCCATCCACACAAACATCTATTGAACCCGCTACCAAGACGGCACTCAAACCATCAAAATCGCAGGGACACGCCACCAAGCAAGGTCATCGCCTACTGAGTGAAGAGTAAAATTTTCGGCTACCACTTCCAGCAGGATCTTCGTATTTGAAGCAATCTGCGAACGCATCAATAGCACGCATAACGCCCAATAACGAATGCGCAGTAAATGCTTGCCCCTGCCCTGTTCCCCAATGACTTACAAAGTTACCGACAATCGTAGCAAGGGCTGTATCCAAGCCGTTAACTTGGCTATTCTCAAGGACCAACCGGTTTGCTGCTTGATGAATGTCCACCGCATTTTTAATAGCAGTGATGAGATTTTGGGCCATCTTTTTGTCGTCACTAAACACGATATCATACGGAACCGGGATATTTACCTTATGTATGACGTGTTGGAGCTTAAACTCAAGATATTGCCGCACCCGAGGCGCTCCATCAAAAGTGTTTCCTGAATTAAGGAAATCGATGGTTGCATCCCTTAACTTGTCAACTGACGACGATTGAGGAAGAACTGAAGTTCTAGCTGTACCTTGAATTACTTGATGATACCAACCAGCCTCACCGTTATAGGTATTAAACAGCTTCTCAAGAGCTGTGTCGTGACTGAGTAATATCACTTGAGGTCCATCGGGCACAGCTGGTCGCGCGAACAATCGTTTAATTACGTTCATCAAGTGGAGTTGATGTCCTGAGTCAAAACTCGATGTCACATCGTCAAGAACAACAAACTTTGCGTCACCGCCATAAAGGGACGCAGCGGCTAAGTATACACTGATTGCAAATGCATTCCGGTAACTCTCTGACAGCAGAGCTCGCGCAGATACATTTGGAAGATTCCAAAATTGTTCTAGAGAGATATTGATGTCCTCTGCACGCCCACTACGCTGCAACGCAGGAACCACCTCACTGTGCATCACCTCGCCAAAGAACTCACGCATTTTGGGTTCAATCGCATTTAATCGTCGAGTAGCTGCTGCGCCCTCCGCGCCAGCAAACATATCCCTAGCTCCATCCAAGAACTGTTTTACCCGCTGAATTCGATTTAACTCTGCTTCAAGCTTTGCAGCGTTCTGGATAGCATCACGTAGCGCAGACATACTCTCTTGCAGTTGTTTTGCTGCCTGAATCTTCTGCATTACATCTGTCAGTTTTGGCGGCAACCCCTTTTCCAGAACGTCTTTTTCTTCTTCCTGTTCTTTGAGTTTTCCGGCCGCACGACTCTTTACTTCATCGGCATATTCGGCGAAGGCCTTAGCTTGCACTTCATTGATAGTCCCTGCCGATATCCACTCCCTATAATTTGTAGACCAAGAGCCATTTTCCTCGACTGACTCTGCCGTCAACTTTTCCAGATCACTTATCTGAGAAAAACCACTCTCAGCACCCAGCTTCATGACCTGACCTGACAGCTCTACCACTTTGCTATAAGAAGCAATTTTCTCCGAAACATGATCGAGAACGGACTCTGAACCAGTTCTTTCACAGGTCGGGCAAGTAGTTTTATCTTTCCAACTTTCATCAGTCAGAATTTTTTGGCTACTGAGATAAAGCTCTCTAAAAACCTCGCCCTGTGTGTCCGATAGCGCTGCATCTCTTTGTATAGCCAACTCAACTAAACTGGTGAGGCTCCCCGAAGAAGGAACTTTTTTAATTGCCTCCGTTAACGCAGCACAAGACCTGAGCAATGCTTCGTAACGCGTTCGCTCTTCTCCACCTTCAGCCGCTTTAGTGAGCTCGAAGCAAGTCTCGGTACTGACTTCTTCAAACCCTTTCCCTTCACAAGCAGGCTTCAAGAGCTCTATACCATTTAGAGCTGAATATGCCTTCTCAACATGCACCTTTTCATCAAGTGCCGGATCAAAGTCCTCTCCCACTAACTCTCGATAAGCTCTTGCCCTGCCCGATGATGCATCCCTAGCGCTAGTTTGATATTGAGAAAACTTCGCAGTTTTCACTCGCAGATCAAAGTGGTTCCCGAAAGAAACGGTGTTGCTGAACTTTGTCAGGGCCTGCCGAATCAAAGAGTATTTTCTTAGACCGAGTAAGCTAGCAAAAGACCGCCCTCGCTCCTTCGGCTGCGCATTAATGAATTCCCTAAATGTTTCGCCATCCAGCAGAACAAACTCGCGGTCAACTTCCTTGAGCACTGCATCACCGTCTACTCCATTCTGAGCAGTAACAGTTCTCTGTCCATTCGACGCACGCTCTACTTTAATCTCAGCACGATTGCCATTAAGCACGGAGCACAACGAAAGCTCAATAGTACCGGTATTTCCACTATGAAACTTATTGAGGTAGTAACCCTGCCCCTGCTCGTTTGCTGGCAATAAGTCTAGCTTGGGGATTTTACCGGTTATCGCGTATAGCAGTGCATCATATATGGAGCTCTTTCCAACGCCATTCGGCGCAAAAATCGAATTTACAGCATCCGATTTGAACTTGAGAACGAGAGGGGCACCTTCGTTGTTCACCCCGCGGAAACCCTCAATTGAGATTTTCTCTAAGTACCACCCTGACATCATGCCCCCTCGTGCTCGCTATTAACCTTCGATACCGGTAGCTTTGTACAAGCTATTGAGGATAGTCGCTTGCTCGACCTCCTCTCCATTACCAAGACCAATGAGAACTAAAGCCAATGTCTCCGCGAGAGGAGCGTCCAACTCTTTGATTACCTCTACGAAGGCTGCGATATTCTCATCGAATGTGGCGGAGTCATCGAACTCGAAACTTGGGTGTTCTTCGGGCATCTGGGGCTCCGCTGAATAAGCAAACTAACGCAGTACGCTAGCCTAAGGATTTATACCTTCGACGATACCATCTTTAGTTGCAAACCCCCTAATACAATTCCAGAATGAAAATGCACTTAACTGAAAATCAGAGAAAATCTTTTTACTACAATGCCTTGTGGGGAAAGGACTACCTCTCTGGCAGCGGATTTTTTTTTAATTCGATGATAGCCGAAGAGGGAATTGTAAAAACCAGCCTTTGGGCTGGTTTTTATCCTTGGCGATGTCTCTCGAAAGCTGCGTGCCTCGCTTTCTCGCGAACCCACGGGGGCAAGCCCGATCCAAGGCTACCAATTAAATAAGCCCCGCATCGAGTGATGCAGGGCTTATTTAATTGGTAGCCGAGGAGGGACTTGAACCCCCGACACGCGGATTATGATTCCGCTGCTCTAACCAGCTGAGCTACTCGGCCACAGTATATTCTGCGGTGTTCCGCAATGTTCGGAACGAGGCGGTTTTTAAGTCAGGGAGGCGTCCCCGTCAAGCGCCTTTTTGACGTTTTTATCAAAAAAGATTGCGATAAAACCGTAAAGCGAAAGCCGTGCGGTACAAGCTTGCCACACGATAGCAGTTCATCGGGCAAGGCCCCCTGCCCAACATATATTCACAATTGCCGTTCCGGCCGGATTTTCGTGCCTTTGGGAAATGCACCCTAGCTATCGGGTGCGCCATAGCCCTGAAAATAATGTTCTTTCCGGCGTGCCGCATCATAGGTCAGATAGATGCCAAGGGTGATGATATAAATTGCCAGGATCATCTGGAAAAACAGCGGAAAGGCATGGGCAAGCCAGGCCGCATCGGGCGGAAATGAAATCCCCGGGATCATCTGTGCCAGAATGACAACAAGATAGCCCCACCCTGCGATCTGGCACAGTCGGCGTTTCCAGCTGCGCGGGGTGATGTGATGGGCGCCTGCCCGCCAGGTCGTCACCAGCATGAAGATCAGGATCAGAACCTGTATCGCCAGCAGATAGGAATAGCCCAGATCGCCGGAATACCACATCCCGGCAGGCGGCAGCCACGATTGCGGCCATTCACGCTGCACATACTGACCCGCGATGCGAAAGCCATAAAGCCCGCACAGCAAGGTCATAAAGGAGATGTAGTACCATCTGATCATGAGGACTCCCGATCAGAGATGCCAGACGGAGAAACGCAAAGACGTGCGAATCAGGCGCGGATGGAGGATTTCATTTCTTTTATGTGTGATCGCAGCAAGCTGACTGCAAACCCCGATGGCCCTGATTGATAAGTATAAGGGCCGCGAACACGCCAAAGTGATGCGCCCCTAACAGCATTTCCCGAGGGAGCAATGCCATAACAGCGCCGCCAATCAGGCCGGTGAAATCCCCAGCGTCTCGAAATAGCGCTGCTTGCGACGTTTGGCCTCGTTTGACAGGTTATAACCAAGTGCCAGAACAAATAGCGGCACGGCAAATGGCACAACATCAAACAGAATAATTTCACCCAACGGGCCCAAGGAACCAGCAACGACGTCAAGCCCGACCCGCACCAGAACAACAATCAGTAGAGCCCAGCCAAACAGTTGATACAGGCGGCGCTTCCATCTATGCGGCGTAATTTGCCGACGGGCCGCCCGATAGGTCGAAATCAGCATAAAAATAAATACAGCGACCTTCAGAAGCAGCAAGTTGGGCACATTTGACAATGGCCAGGCCGTTGAAGGCGGCAACCAGTCGACAGCAGCAGTTTGTTGCAGAAAATAGGCAGCAAGTGCCACCCCATAGATACCGCACAGCAATGCCGCGAGTCTGATGTGACTATCGCGTGTCATTATTCCCCCAAGTACGTCGAAACATGGTGCGCGGTTTATCCGTCTCTACCATGCGTTAAGTTAACCAATCCTAATTAAGGGAAATTTGTACCACATTGAGGCGCACAAAAACAACCATTACGAGCATATGGAAGTAACAAAAAAAAACCGGCCAATTTAACATTGCCCGGTTTTCGTTTCATCTCAACAACTTAAGATTGCGTAACGGCAATGTCGTTCATCATGCTGCATTCGGTGTACTGGTAGAAATCAGTTCTTCGCGGGTGATCCAGCCGCCACCAAGGACGCGTTCGCCCTGATAGAACACACCCGCCTGCCCCGGTGCGACACCGAACTGGGCGTCGTGAAGTTCAATCCGGGCCTCGCCGCGGGCTTCGGGGAAGACGGTTGCTGTGGTCGGCTGCATGGCCGAACGCAGTTTGACTTCGACCTCGACCCCGTTTTCATTGATCTGATCGCCATCAAGCCAGTTCAGGTCTTTGACATAGACCATTTTCTTGGCAAGGGCGGCCTTGGGGCCGACCACGACCTGACGTTTTTCCGGGACCAGTTTGACGACATAAAGCGGCTCTGCCGTGCCACCGATATTCAGACCACGGCGCTGGCCGACCGTGTAATGGATCAGGCCACGGTGATCGCCCATGACATTGCCGTCGATATCAACGATCTGGCCCGGCTCGCCCGCCTCGGGACGGAGGCGTTCGACCAGACGGGCATATTTGCCATCCGGGACAAAGCAGATGTCCTGGCTGTCGGGCTTGTCTGCAACTTCAAGACCAAACTTGGCAGCAAGGGCACGGGTTTCGGCCTTGCTCATCAAATGGCCAAGCGGGAAGCGCAGGAAATCAAGCTGTTCCTGGGTGGTGGTAAACAGGAAATAGCTTTGATCGCGGTTCGGATCGGCCGCACGATGCAATTCGGCCCGACCGTTTGCGCCCAGCTTACGCTGCACATAATGGCCCGTCGCCATGCAGTCCGCACCAAGATCATGCGATGTTTCAAGCAGATCACGGAATTTGACGGTCTGATTGCATTTCACGCACGGGATCGGCGTTTCGCCACGCATATAGCTGTCGGCAAAATCATCAATCACCTCTTCGCGGAAGCGTGATTCGTAATCCAGTACGTAATAGGGAATGTCGATATCCTCGGCCACTTTGCGCGCATCATAAATATCGCGCCCGGCACAACAGGATTTCGCACGGGTCGGTGCATTTGCACCCATATCATAAAGCTGAAGCGTGATGCCCACCACGTCATAGCCTTCTGATTTCAGAAGGGCCGCAACCGCGGAGCTGTCAACACCACCCGACATGGCAACAACCACACGGGTATCTTCGGGGGCCTTATCAAAGCCAAGAGAGTTCATTTTTCCCACCCATCTGCGGGTCAAGGCCGCAGCGACAAGAATTTATCGAAAGATCGATCTCAAATATGTAACGGGCGGCGCGTAGGCCACCCGTGACGGTTTATTCGGGCTTATATAGGCGATGTTTGCCTATTTTGCCAGATCAAGTCCCATCTGCCAGAAATCGGCTTCAAGGCGGCTTGCCATGGCAAAGGTATCCACCAGACCATCAATGCGATCATGACCACCGCGTTTGGCGACGGTATGTTCCAGCAAATCGATTTCGGCCTTGGCCACGTCCTGGAATTCGGCGGACGCATACATTTCAATCCATGCCCGGTACGGATTACCGTCCAGCTTTGTATCAGAACTTGCCATCAGGCGGTTTGCGATTTCGGCATAGCCAACCATACAGGGCATCAGGGCAACCTGAAGATCAACCACATCGCCCTGCACGCCCCGATCCAGAACATAGCGGGTATAGGTCACGCACGCACGTGCCTCCGGCTCGGCGATGATATCGGCCTCGGACAGGCCCCAGCCTTTGCAGAAATCAAGATGAAGGCTCATTTCCATATCAAGGATCGCATGAACGGTGCCCGAAAATTGGCGCATGGTTGTCAGGTCTTCGGCCTTGTAGACTGCAAGCGCATAGGCACGCGCAAACTGGATCAGAAACAGGTAATCCTGGATCAGGTAATGCTTGAAGGCGGCTTCCGGCAGGGTTCCGTTGCCAAGCTGTTTTACGAAATCATGGCAGACATAGCTTTCCCACGCTCCCCTTGCACGCGCGCGCAATTTGCCAAACAGGCTGTCGGCCGGAATGATGTCGGTAAAGGTGGCGGTCTGGCTCATGGATGTTTCGTCCCGTATGCTGGTTTTGATTTATTGTGGCTTAAACAAAAACGGACCAGCCCGCAGATGCAGGCTGGTCCGGTCTTTTTGTGGTCAGGGTGCAGGCCGCAAGGCGCACGTCACAACCCTTCAAAAAATCAGTCGTCGCGTTCGTCGATCCAGGCCATCTGGATGGCTTCGAGAATCTTTTCGTTTGATTTCTCGGGATCGTCTTCGAAACCTTCAAGCGCACAAACCCACTTATGCAGGTCGGTAAAGCGAAGGTTGAGGTTATCCTTGTCAGGATGGGCTTCCTCAAGCTCGATCGCGATGTCCTGAATATCTGTCCAACGCATATCCGTCTCCTTTGGTGCCGGGCACCAGGGCCGCGGTCAAAAGAAGGTCAAACTTACTTGTCGACCATCATGTTGCGGGTCGCAGCCGGCAGCATAACGCGCAGGCCGTCAAGCTCGTCACTCATGATGATCTGGCAGCCAAGGCGCGACGTTTCGGTCAGGCCGAAAGCAAGATCAAGCATGTCTTCTTCGTCTTCCGACGGTTCGTCAAGTTTGTCGAACCATTCTTCGTCGAGAACAACGTGGCAGGTCGAGCAGGCCAGCGAACCTTCGCATGCGCCTTCAAGGTCAACACCGTTCTTATGGGCAGCTTCCAGAACGGACAGGCCGTCGGCAACTTCGAATTCCTTTTCGGTGCCATCGGTCTCAACAAAAACGATCTTAGGCATCTGTGCCTTTCTCCTCGGTAATACTTTTCGTTCGATCTCTGTTTGCTGCGCTGCTTGAAACAGCGCAATTGTCCGGCCCTGACCTTGGCGGTTGTTCGGGACAATCGCCGCAGAAGACCGGTTTGTCAATTCCACCGGTGTCGATTAATTCACTTCATCAACATTTTGGCCGGCAAGTGCCTGCCGGATCCGGCTATCCATTCGGGTTTCGGCAAAGGGTCGCGATGCATTTTCAAGGGCCTCGGCGGCCTCGTTGATCACATCACGGTCATCGCCCGCCATTGCTGCTTCAAGGGCGGCAATTGCGTTTTTGATGGTCTCCTCGTCATTGGACGTCAGTAACGCCCGATCCGCTTCCATTGCGGCCTGTACGGCAAGTATGTTCCGTCGCGCCTCGACGCGCGCCTCGGTCAGGACACGCAACTGCATGTCTTCGCGGGCATGAACCATACTTTCACGCAGCATGTTGGCCATATCGATTTCATTGATGCCATAGGTCGGCTTGACCGCGACTTCCTGTTCGGTGCCCGTGGTTTCCTCGCGGGCCGAAACGGTCAGAAGGCCATCGGCATCAACATTGAACTGGACCCGGATGCGTGCCGCCCCTGCGGCCATCGACGGGATACCTGTCAAAACAAAACGGGCCAGCGAACGGCACTGATCGACCATTTCGCGTTCGCCCTGCACCACATGGATCATCATGGCCGACTGGCCATCCTGATAGGTGGTGAATTCCTGCGCCTTGGCAACCGGGATCGGAGTATTGCGATCAATAACCTTTTCGACAATCCCGCCCATGGTTTCAAGACCAAGCGACAGCGGGGTAACATCGAGAAGCAGGTTATCAGAACCACCGGTCAATGCTTCGGCCTGAAGGGCCGCGCCAAGGGCCACGACCTCGTCCGGGTCGATATCCGAAAGCGGTTCCTGTTCAAACAGGTCCGCCACCGCCTTGCGCACGGCCGGTACACGGGTTGATCCGCCAACCAGCACCACGCCCTTTACGTCTTCGGGCAGGATATCGGCATCATCAAGAACCTGTTCGGTAATGACAGTCGTGCGCGCCACCAGCTTGGCAATCATTGCCTCGAACGCAGCACGGGTAACCGTGTGACTGGTTTCCGAACCATTCAGGTTCACGGAAACATCCACCGCATCCTGATCGGTCAGGCCTTCCTTGACCTTGCGTGCGGTTTTCAGCAGACGTTTGGCATCCGACGCATCAAGGGTATCGGCCGCACCGCCATCCTTGCGTTCGGCCAAAAGATGTTCGGCAATCGCGTGATCAAAATCATCGCCACCAAGCGCGGCATCACCGCCGGTTGCCTTGACCTGGAACACGCCCTTTTGCATTTTCAAAAGCGAGATATCAAAGGTCCCGCCGCCAAGATCGTAAACCGCATAAAGCCCCTCTGCCCCGTTATCAAGGCCATAGGCAAGAGCAGCAGCAGTCGGTTCATTGACCAGACGCAGAACTTCGATACCGGCAAGTTTGGCGGCATCCTTGGTCGCCGTACGCGCGGCATCGTCGAAATAGGCCGGAACCGTGATGACCGCCTTTTCGACCGGCTTATCAAGGCCTTCTTCGGCCCGGGCGCGCAAGGCGCGCAGGATATCAGCTGATACTTCAACCGGGGTCAGAACGCGGTTTCCGACATTAAGGCGCACCATCATCGGTTCGCCAGCCGTATCAGAAGACCCTTCGGGGATTTCGACGTCATAGGGCAGCGTGCCCGCGACGGATTTGACATCCTCAAGCCCACGGCCCATCAGACGCTTGACCGACGATACAACACGGTTGGCGTCGGTATTGATATGTTCGCGGGCTTCTTCGCCGACCACCGGTGCATCATCGCCATAATAGACAACAGACGGCACAATCGCGTTGCCGCCGGATTTATCGCGCAGCACTTCGGGTTTTTCGGCGCGTGAAATCGCAACGACCGAGTTGGTGGTACCCAGATCGATACCAACGGCAATTTGACGCTCGTCCTCGTGGGGGAGCGGCGTTTCGCCCGGTTCGTGGATTTTAAGCAGAGCCATGAATTCTATCCGTATCGGTTATTTGCAATGATCAGGCAGCGGCAAGGCGCGATTTCTTCGCGCGCGCTTCCTCGGTCATTTTCATCAGGTATCTAAGACGGGTGGTCAGCTTTTTGGCTGCATCAAAGGCATTGCCGTCAATCGCATCGCCAAGGTCCTTTTCACAGGCACGGGCCTGCTTGCGGGTATCCTTGATCATCGCATCAATGGTGCCCTTGTCTTCGGCATCATGAAGCGCTTCGCGCATTTCCATCGCTTCCATCAGAAGTTCAGGATCATTGACGGTGTGGCCTTCGCCACCTTCGGGTTCGATCCCGGCAAGACGCAGCATGTAATGCGCACGTGCCACCGGATTTTTAAGGGTCTCGAATGCTTCGTTCAGGCTGGCCGCCTGTTGCGATGAAAGGGCCTGTTCCCGGCCGGATTTCGATGCAAAACGGTCGGGATGCAGCAACTGTTGCTGTTTAAGGTAGGTTGCCTCCATCGCATCAATATCGACGACAAAGGACTGCGCCAGACCAAAACGCTTGAAATGGTCAAGCTGACCCGGGGCCTGAATGGCGTTGCAGGTATCACAAAACAGTGCGCTGACTTCAACCGGCCCCTTGCAGGACCAGCAAGCTTTGTGTGCCGGATGTTCTGTATTGCTCACGCGATGCACTTCCGAGGATTAAAACAATAACAAATCAGTCAAAGGACGGTCGGGACTATGGATCAGACCACCCTTTTCAGTCGATGGCCCCGGCGATGAAACCGGGGCCATGACCAATCAGAAAGCAGGGAAAGCCCGGCCGATCAGACGTGGAAGGATTCCCCGCAACCACAACGACCTTTTTCGTTGGGGTTCCGGAAGACGAAACCTTCTTCCATCTTGTTGACCTCGTAATCCATCTCCGTGCCCAGCACGAACATGATGGCTTTCGGGTCGATCAGGATTTTCACGCCGTCTTCCAGCTCGACAACTTCTTCGAAGCCGCTGGCATCGTCAGCATATTCAAGCGTGTAAGACAGGCCCGAACACCCTTTGCTGCGCACACCAAGCCGAATGCCGTGCGACGGTTTGCCGCGGCTATCAAGCAATGCCTTGATGTGATCAAGGGCAACTGGCGTGACAGAAATCGGTGACGGTAAAGCCATGGTATTCTCCCAAATTCCGGCAAACGTTGCGGAAGGGACGCTGCTTATTCAGCAGCGTCAGCCGCACTGTTTTTGGATTTGTAGTCGCTGATGGCTGCTTTGATCGCATCTTCAGCGAGGATCGAGCAGTGAACCTTGACCGGCGGAAGAGCCAGTTCTTCGGCAATCTGCGAGTTTTTGATCGCGCCAGCTTCATCAAGCGACTTGCCCTTGACCCATTCGGTGATCAGCGAGCTCGACGCAATCGCCGAACCGCAACCAAAGGTCTTGAACTTTGCGTCCTCGATGATGCCTTCCGGGGTGACCTTGATCTGCAGCTTCATAACGTCGCCGCAAGCCGGTGCACCAACAAGGCCGGTACCAACGGACAGTTCGTTTTTGTCCATGGAACCAACGTTGCGCGGGTTTTCGTAATGGTCGATCAGCTTTTCACTATAAGCCATGATTTCTCTCCAATATTCTTTGTGGTCTCTCGCGAGACAATGACGTTAATTCAGGCGCTTCTTAGTGCTCAGCCCATTCGATCGACTTGAGGTCGATACCTTCCTGGGCCATTTCCCAAAGCGGGCTCATCTCGCGGAGACGCTCGACTGCGGTGCAGATTGCATCAACAGCGGTGTCGAGTTCTTCCTTGGTGGTGTAACGGCCAATGCCGATACGAAGCGAGGTGTGTGCAAGTTCTTCGTCCACACCAAGCGCACGCAGAACGTAGGACGGCTCAAGCGATGCCGACGTACATGCCGAACCGGAAGAAACCGCAATGTTCTTGATGTCCATCAGAAGGCTTTCGCCTTCGACATAGGCAAAGGAAACATTGAGGTTGCCGCAAACGCGTTCTTTTTCATCACCATTGAGGTAGATGTCAGCAAGACGGTCACGGAAACGTGCCAGGGTATAGTCACGCAGTTCGGTCAGACGTGCGTTTTCTTCTGCCATTTCGTTCGACAGAATGTCACATGCCTTGCCAAGACCCACGATCAGCGGGGTCGGAAGCGTACCCGAACGCATGCCGCGTTCCTGACCGCCACCGGTGATCTGCGCGATAACGCGAACACGCGGACGACGGCGTACGAACAGCGCACCAACGCCTTTCGGGCCATAGATTTTGTGGCCGGAAATCGACATCAGATCGATATTCATGTCTTCGACATCAAGATCGATCTTGCCAACAGCCTGTGCGCAATCGGTGTGGAAGAACACTTTGCGTTCACGGCAGATTGCACCGATTTCCTTAAGCGGCTGGATCACACCGATTTCGTTGTTTACTGCCATGACAGAAACAAGTGCGGTTTCATCGGTGATTGCGGCCTTGAGTTCTTCAAGGTCGATCAGGCCGTTTTCCTTTACGCCAAGATAGGTCACTTTGTAACCTTCCTGCTCAAGGTGGCGGGCACTGTCGAGCACGCATTTATGCTCGGTCACGACGGTGATCAGATGCGGCTTTTTCTTGCCATAGAACTTCATCACACCTTTAAGTGCGAGGTTGTTCGACTCAGTCGCACCCGACGTGAAAATGATTTCCTTGGCAGACGCGCCAATGATCTTGGCAACCTGTGCACGCGCTACTTCAACGGCGTCTTCTGCTTCCCAGCCAAAGCTGTGGTTACGGGAATGCGGGTTACCGAACTTCTCGGTGAAATACGGCAGCATCGCTTCGACGACACGCGGGTCAGTCGGCGTCGTAGCCTGGTAATCCAGATAGATCGGCTTTGCTTTAAGCTCGTTCATATTAAAGGCTTCCTCACTCACTCTCTTGTCAGGCAGCGTGACGCGCTTTCTTGCGCGCTGCATTACCCCTCATCCGGCTCCAAACACGGATAAATGTATCAACATCTTCGTCGGTGGTTTCCAGTCCCAGACTGACCCTGATGGCCGATCCGGCATCCGAAACCCCCATTTCCTTAAGCACGTGGCTTTCACGTACCTTGCCTGACGAGCAGGCTGATCCCGAACTGATGGCAACACCTGCCAGATCCAGCGCCATAACCTGGGTTTCCCCCGGCATTCCCGGCAAGATCAGGCAACTTGTATTCACCAGTCGCTCCGTTCCCTTACCAGCGATCAGAAGCTCGGGTGCTTCTGATGCCAATTCCGTTTCAAGGCGGTCGCGCAAAGCAGCAACATTCGCCATGTTCGCCATCTGGGCACCGGCCCGTTCGGCTGCGGCCCCAAAGCCTGCAATGCCCAGAACGTTTTCGGTACCGCCACGACGGTATTTTTCCTGTCCGCCTCCGCGGATTTGCGGCACCAGCATCACACCGGGCGCAATAGCCAAAGCGCCAATTCCCTTGGGTCCGCCGATCTTATGGGCCGAAATCGACACCATATCAACCAGCAAGCGCCCCATATCAACCGGCATCCGGCCCAATGCCTGAATGGCATCACAATGGACCTTTGCCCCGTATTCACGTGCCAGCAGGGCCACCTTTGCCACCGGCTGGATCACGCCGGTTTCATTGTTGGCCAGCATGACCGAAACCAGAACTTTCTGCCCTGCCGCCGATGCGTCTTTGAGCATCGCTTCAAGCGCATCAAGATCAACCACACCATTGCCATCGACCGGGATGCGTTTTGCATCAACGCGTCCTTCGATTACCGAAGGATGTTCGACAGCACTGGTAAAAACAGTGACGTCTTCAAGACCGTTCAGCGCAAGGTTGTTGGCCTCTGTACCGCCACTGGTGAAAATGATCCGTTCAGAATCACCACCAACCAGTTCGGCAATCGTCCGCCGGGCATGATCGACAATCTTGCGCGCAGCACGCCCGCTGGCATGAACCGATGACGGGTTACCTGCAACATCCATCGCAGCAATCATGGCCTGCCGTGCTTCTGTGCACAGCGGCGCGCTTGCGTTGTAGTCGAGATAAACCTGTTCGGCCATCAGTTTGTAATCATCCTTATTCGCAATAGACCCTCGATATAGAGGAGCATTTACTGTGCCGCAACCTGTGACGGCTCTTCTATTTGTGTTGTCTTGCCCGGGAAAACCCGAAGTGATCCGGTAACGTTACGGCCCACCACATCTGCAAGACTGACCGACGCCAGATACAGATAAATCTGGTTGCCCAGTTCTTCCCACAATTCATGGGTCTGACAACGGCCTTTGTTTGCCTTGCAGCCTTTGGGTGATCCTGATTTGCAACGGGTTGCACGGATCGGCTCATCAACAGCCAGAATAACATCGGCCACACGGGTTTCGTCGGCAGACCGCGCCAACAGATAACCACCACCCGGGCCACGCACGGAACGGACAAGCCCGCCCTTACGCAATTTGCCAAACAACTGTTCCAGATAGGACAGCGAAATTTCCTGACGGTCCGCAATATCGGCAAGCGCGACCGGTCGGTCCTTGCTGCTTTCAGCGAGATCGACCATCGCCATAACGGCATAGCGGCCTTTGGTACTCAGCTTCACGGTGCGTCCTCCTGCCTTGCTGTTTCGGTTTTGGGTCTTTTCAAACCTGACAGCGGGCTGTTCATTTCAGTTGCGCGATACGCGCCTTCATTCCGACGATGCAACAATACGCGGTTTTTCCGGCGTCACATCGCCACCCGACGTTCCAGTGCCGCTTGCCTTTTCGGCCTCAAGCGCACTTACCTGACCACGCAGGGCCTGCACTTCGCGACCAAGTTCTTCGAGTGCGCGGGCAACCGGATCGGGCAGATCGCCAAGCGGCGTACCATAGGCACAGAACCGGTCATCGGTTTCGCGACGGACGATCTTGGCCGGAATACCAACCACGGTTGCACCTTCCGGCACTTCGGAAAGAACCACAGCATTGCCGCCCACACGGGCATTCTTGCGCACGGTAAACGGACCAAGAATCTGCGCACCGGAACCGACAATCACACCGTCTTCAAGACTGGGGTGACGTTTCAGGCCGCGCTGACCTTCACTGTTCACACTGGGCGACGTCCCGCCAAGGGTAACCCCCTGATACAGGGTGACGTCATCGCCGATCTCGGCGGTTTCACCAATCACGACACCCATGCCATGATCGATAAAGAAACGTTTGCCGATCTTGGCACCGGGGTGGATTTCAATCCCGGTCAACCAGCGCAGAATCTGTGAAAAGAAGCGTGCAGTGACACGGAAACCGCGCTGCCAAAGCCAGTGGGTGCCACGATATCCCATGATTGCATGAAACGCCGGATAACAAAGCGCGATCTCCAAGCGGGAGCGTGCCGCAGGGTCGCGGGCAATCATCGCGTCAATTTCCTGACGAATTAGCTTGAACATGGGGCGGTCCACTGTGTAATTAGTAGCTTCGATTCCCGGCAGCCACGCCCACGCCCGGCCTCGCATTATCTGCAAGATCGGGTTTCAACGGCACCATCGGGTTAGCCGGAATATAGGATAACCGAGTAACTTGGTCAAGTATTTGCCCAAAGCAATTTATGCGCAAGCACGAAAAAACTTACAAAAAGACTCGGATATTTTTGTTGCACACATCTTTCCATTCGTGGACAGGAGCAGACTGATCCATGCCTGAGGTCATTTTTAACGGCCCCGAAGGTCGCCTTGAAGGTCGCTACCACCATAACGGCGCTGACGATTCGCCCATCGCGCTGATCCTCCATCCGAATCCGCAACAGGGTGGCACAATGAACAACAAATTGTGCTTCAACATGTTCAACATGTTCAAGGATCGTGGCTATTCTGTCATGCGGTTCAACTTCCGTGGCGTTGGTCGCTCGCAGGGCGTTTACGATCAGGGAATCGGTGAACTTTCGGATGCAGCATCGGCGCTTGACTGGATGCAGACCTATAATGCCAATGCCCGCGCAACCTGGGTTGCGGGCTATTCATTCGGATCCTGGATCGGCATGCAGCTTTTGATGCGCCGTCCGGAAATCGACGGCTTTATTTCGGTTGCAGCCCCGGCAAGTGAATATGACTTCACCTTCCTGGCCCCCTGCCCGTCATCAGGCATTCTGATCCACGGCGCCCAGGACAGCAACATTCCGGTTTCTTCGGTCAACAAGCTTGCCGACAAGCTGAATGCCCAGAAAGGCATTGAAGTTGACATGTGCACGATTGACGGTGCCGATCACTATTTTGCCAAACAGCAAGATGACGTGATCAAGCATTCGGCAGCCTATCTGGACAAGCGCGGCGCATAAGCCCCGCAAGCCTGCCCAAACAGCTCGAAATCAAGGCCGCCTGATCAGGCGGCCTTTTTCGTTGTATAAAGCTTCCCGCCACAACACGGCGCAGGCACGCCGGTCGTCCCCGGGAAACTGAGCGGCAAGCCCTGCAGATGGCGCACGGCCAGATAGCCAAAGCATTCCGCCTCGACCGCGTCCCCGTCCCAATCAAGTTCATCGACCGAACGCACCGGCACACCAAGACGGCTTGCCAGCGTTTCCATCACATATTGGTTGTGGCGCCCGCCACCACAGACAAACCAGCTTGTCGGTGCGACAGGCAAATGGTTTACGCCCGCCACAATGGCCGCCACCGTGCAATTGGCAAGGGTTGCGGCACCATCGGACACATTCAACTTGGCCTCGGCAACCAGACCATCAATACGGGCGGCCATATCTTCGCGATCAAGCGACTTTGGCGGCACGCGGTCAAAATACGGGTCTTCAAGGAACTTGATTTCAACCATCGGATTGCCAGTACCCGAGGCCGCCGTTGCCCCGTTCAAATCCACCGGATTTCCAGTGTGACGCAACATCCAGTCATCAAGGCGCGCATTGCCCGGACCGCAATCAAAGGCAAGGATATCATCACCCTCCCCGATCCAGGTAACATTCGAAACCCCGCCGATATTCAAAACCGCAACCGGCACGGACACACCGGCACTTTTCATCAAGGCTGCATGATAAACCGGGGCAAGTGGCGCACCTTCGCCGCCTGCTGCAACATCAGCCAGACGGAAATCGGCCACAACCGGAATGCCGGTTTTTTCGGCCAGCATATCAGGGGTTCCGATCTGACGGGTCAGGCCGCATGCCGGCTCATGAAACACGGTTTGCCCGTGAAAACCGATCACCCCGATATCGCCCGCCGACATTCCGGTTTTCTCAAGCAGCATGTTAACAGTATCAACATGCACCTGCGTCAAATCGTCGGCCACGACATGTTCGCTGTTGGTTGCACTGCGATTGCCAAAGCAGGCCCGCATCCGTTCGCGCAGTTCCGGCGCATAGGGCACAAAGACAGACTGATCAAGGCGACGCACTTCGACGCCATCGGTTTCAATCAGGGCCGCATCCACACCGTCAAGGGATGTCCCGCTCATCATACCGATTGCCGTTATCCAGCCTTGCGTCATGTCTTTCTCCGTCGCTTATTTATGGTTGTGAAAATGCAACCTAGGACAAAATTCTGGCGAAATCGTTACCATGATGGCAGATCTGCGCGCCGATGCGTTGCCCAGCACGTATTTTCTGTGCTAGATCATCGCCTCCGCCCGTTAGGCGGTTCGAATTTTCTATCACAACCAACATAGCGCAAAAACCATGACTGAACTGAAGTCTGATTTTCTCCGCGTCATGAATGACCGCGGTTACATCCACCAATGTACTGATCTTGAAGGCCTTGATGCCTATGCGTCGGAAAATACGGTGGTGTGCTATGTGGGTTATGACTGCACCGCAGACAGCCTGCATGTTGGATCACTTGTATCGATCATGATGCTGCGCTGGTTGCAGAAAACCGGGCATAAACCGATTGTCCTGATGGGCGCAGGTACGACGCGCGTTGGTGACCCGACCGGCCGCGATGATGCGCGCCCGGTTCTGACCGACGAAGTCATTGCCAACAACATGGCAGGCATCAAAAAGGTCTTCCAGCAGTTCCTGACTTTTGGCGAAGGCCCGACCGATGCGGTTATGGTCAACAATGCCGACTGGCTCGACAAGCTGAACTATATTGAATTCCTGCGTGATTTCGGTCGCCACTTCTCGGTCAACCGCATGCTGAGCTTTGACTCGGTCAAGCTGCGTCTGGAACGTGAACAGTCGCTGAGCTTCCTTGAGTTCAACTACATGATCCTTCAGGCCTATGACTTTGTTGAACTGAACCGCAACTATGGCTGCATGTTGCAGATGGGTGGTTCGGATCAGTGGGGCAACATTGTTAATGGTGTGGAACTGGGCCGTCGCGTTGACGAGAAATCCCTGTTTGGCCTGACCACGCCGCTGATGACCACGGCGTCCGGTGCGAAGATGGGCAAAACGGCTGCCGGTGCGGTGTGGCTGAACGAAGAACGCCTGTCGTCCTATGACTATTACCAGTTCTGGCGTAACACCGAAGATGCCGACGTCATCAAATTCATGCGACTGTTTACCGAAATGTCGCTTGAACAGATCGACGAGTACGTCAAGCTTGAAGGATCGCAGATCAACGAAGCCAAAAAGGTTCTGGCGTTCGAAGCCGTCAAGCTTTGCCGTGGCGAAGAAGCTGCCCTGACCGCGGCTGAAACCGCACGCAAAACCTTTGAAGAAGGTGTTCTTGCCGACGATCTTCCGACTGTTGAAGTTCCCAAGGCCGAACTTGATGCCGGTATCCCGGCCTTTGATCTGTTCCGTCGTGCCGAACTGGCCAATACCGGAGGCGAAGCACGCCGTCTGATCAAGGGAGGTGGTGCAAAGATCAATGACGAAAAAGTCAGCGATGAAAACGCCAACATCACCTCGGACGCCCTGAATGCCGATGGTGTGATCAAGGTTTCGGCAGGCAAAAAACGCCACGTTCTGATCAAACCGGTCTGATCACCAAAATACGTAAAAATCAAAAAAGCCCCGCAGCCATATGCTGCGGGGCTTTTGTTTTGGATGACCAGCCAGCCTTTGCTTAGCCCGGCTCCGCACCGGTAATCAGATTACGAAACACGCCGGGCACAAAGGTCGATAACGGATTAACCGAAACATCGGGATCAGCAAGATCACCTTCGACGGTGTAGGTCGGGGCAAAGATACCACCGCCCTCTTCCCCCACCAGCAGGTCACCCAGGATCGGGATCGCACCAAGGGCCGAGTTCAGGGCATAGATCGGCACAATCGAACCCGCCAGGCGGATTTCAGATTTTGCCAGATCAATTGATCCGTTTGCCGTAACACCAACCGCCGTGCCATTTGCCGCAACCTTCGACAGGGTCAGCACATCATTCACATAGGTGAAGTCACCATTAAGCTCGGCAAAGGCAATGCCGTTTCCTTGCAACACGTCACTTAACCCCGACAGTGATGCAGCACCCAAAACACGGGCAGCAATCGGGGCATTGACCACACGAAATTCGGTAAGATTGACTTTGCCCGCAAAGGGTTGAGCCACATCGCTTTCATCGACCACACCTTCAACCGACATATTCCCGCCCAGAAGGTTTTCATACATATCAAGGGCGCGCAGGAACTTGCCGGCATCTTCGGCTGTCAGGGTGACTTTGCGGGATGCGAAATCTTCGCGGCTGACCTGGGCAAAGACATTGGCCCGGTCGGCAAGTGCACCGTTCAGAACCAGACGATCCCATTCCTGCCCGACCACATGAATTGATCCTTTGACGTCACCAAACAGTTCGCCATTGGCCATGACCACCTGTTCGATGTTCAAAAAGATCTCGGTCGTACCGCCTTCGCGACTTGCCTGTTGTCCGATCCCGCCGCTATTGGGGGCCTTTGCATCTTTGACCTTATCGGGATCGGCATTTTCATCAGCAACAATCCAGGGTGTTGCAATCAGTTGCCGGGCGGTGATTTCGATTTCGCGATTACCATTTTCCTGACTAAAGGTGATCTTTCCGTCATTCAAAAGCGGATCAGAACCTTTAAGCAGGAACCCGGTCCCGGTCAGAGAGATCGCGACATTAAGGTCGTCGAGTTTGGTATCCTTGGCGTCGGCCGCGTTTAAGGCAGCCTTTTCTTCGATAATCGGGCGCAGATCAAACTGCGCGCCCTGCAAGTCAACCGTCAGCTTGTCATCATTGCCAAGGCGAATGGTGCCGGACAGGCCGGTATTTTCGCGGAAGCGGCTGCTATCAATTTCAAACGCCCATTGATCCGCAATCGGGTTATCCCCGCGCCAATTACCCTTGCCTGAAACCAGCAATGCAGGTGCTGAAACCGCAACGGAATTAAGCTTTCCACCACCGGCATAATTGACCGATACATCAAAGCTTGCCTTGGCTTCAACACCGGCCGCCTTGTTGTAATCCATCCCGTCGATTGGAATGAACAGGGCAACATCATCAAGCTTGACATCACCCTTAAGCCCGACCCGATCAGACATCACCTGAATATCGATCTTCCCCTTGCCCATTCCGGCAAGATAAGGCGCCACATCAAGTTCAACATCGGGCATCACCGCCAGATCAAGATCACCCGACAGGGAATAGTGGCTTCTGACTTTGGTCGCAGCGTCGAACCTTTCGACCCAGTTGATCGCTGTTTTGCCCTTGCCGACCGTCGCCGTACCGTTCAGTTCAAGCCCCTTGGTGTTGACCTGAAGTTCAAAACTGCCGTTCTTGATATCAAGTTCACGGAAAGCATTGGTGATATTGGCCTTTTCAATGCGGGATGCGGCGGCAACTTCAACATCGTCAAAGGTCACAGCACGCAACAACGGGAAGTGCAATTTGACACGGGTTGCCTGCTCACCACTGATCTGTGCCGGATCAATACCAAGACGGGTTGCGAAACCAAGTGGCTGTGCCTCGATCAAATCCAGCGCCTTGCGCGCACTGCCATTGGCGACAACTTCGATATCGGCCGAGGGGATCGGCTCATCCAGCTTGGTGAAAAGGATGCTGGCATCTGTCACGGTCAGACCATCGGCCTGCCCGCGATCAACGTAAATCCGGAAACTGGTGGCATCAAACTCGGCATGACCGCCGGCATCGACGACCTCGGGCATGTCACCAAGATAATGCACGGTAACGCCGGACATGGTCATCTGGCCACCCAGTGCATCCAGTGCCACCTCGCCCGCATCATCCTGATGCAGTTCGGTATGCATGGTCGCCTGATGAACGATACCCTCGGACAGATTGGTCACCACCCAGGTACGCGCGTCATCGCCAAGGGATTCCGGCCACAGACGATCCAGATCATTGGTCGCAACATTGGTCGCCAGGGCATCAAGATTGACCTGCCATTGCCCGAATGGATCAAGCACCACACCTTTGAATGTCGCACTGGCGTCCCCGACATTCAGCGTCACATCATCTAGACTGAACCGCCCGGGCACATAGCTTGTCACAATACGCCCATCGGTGACGCGATAAGTTGCACGCATTTCTTCGGGAAGGGATATGACACCACCGCCCACCACAAGATCGGTTGATGCAGATACCAGCGTGCCATCAACATCATATTTGGCATTAACCGCACCCGATACCGGTACATAGGCATCGCGCAACGGCTTGAAGATGTCGGAAATACTGACCAGATCGGAAAGATCAACCTCGCCAAGTTCAGCTTTGAGGTCAATTTCGCCGGAACTGGTGCTGTAATCCCCGCTGACACTGACACGGGTGGTCAATGCCCCGGCACTGACCTGTAATGATGCCTCGGCCCCGATACCCAATGGTTTACGCGACAAAAGGATGTCCGCCTGCGGGGCCGCCCAGACAACGCCAAGCTGCTCATCGCGCACCTGCAAATCGGCGTTTACAATCCCGAAGCTTTCGAAATATGCAGCAGCGGCAAAGTCCGTTCTTTCACCCGACAGGATCGCCACAACATCGCGCAGAATATCGAGACCGGATTGCTCGATCGGTGCGCCATCCTGTTGCGATGGCAATGGCTTTACCTCGGCCGCGGTATCGGTGCGCAACATTTCCGGATCGGCAGGCTCGGCGTTATTGCTGTCAGGAAGATCCATTGTGATGGATGCCCCGCGCCCGGTATCATAGGTTTGTTCGGTCGGGTTTGCAGACGCATCGCTTGATGCATCCCCTTCCGGTGCAGCATTTTCTGCAACATACCCGATATCAATCTGACCATCGGCGCGCCGTTCAAGACGGATGCGCGGCCCGATCAGGGTCATTTCACGCAGGGCAAGAACGCCTTCAAACAGGGCCTTGCTTGAAAACACAACGTCGGCCTCGGGGATGTGCAGCATTTCGCGATCATCCGCGCCAATGATCACAACATCGCGCAACCCGACATCGAATTTTTCCGCCCAGCCACGCCAGCGCAGAACCAGATCGCCAACCGAAAGTCGGCTGTCGCCCATCGATTTATTCAGATGATCAACGATATAGGGCGTAATCCGATGCAGAGACACAGGTTCCTGGGACAGTCGCCAGATGGTGACCGCCGCGAACACGCCAACAAACAGGACGATCGCCGACAAAATCAGCGCCAGCCATCCGGCAAAGCTTTTAACGAGGCGCACCCTTATTTACCCTGTCTTCCCGATATCATATGTCGCAATAGCACCGCCGCACATAGTCTGGCTGCCCTGCCTGCCCTGAAAGATGAAACAGACTTGGCCCAAAGTACCAGACACTTGTTGATCTATTCCCTTTTTGTCTGATCGCAGAAAAGCTACATAGAGACAGTCACCCTTGTGATCGGGGCTGCAATCTCCTTGCCAAGAGCATGCAATCAGGCACAAGTTTGTGCATAGCCCGGTTCGTTACCTTTTCGCAATACAAGGAACGCAAAAAGTGTCTCTTTCCTGGATTTCGCAGGACCTGCCCCAACCCTTTGATGCCGAACGTGTTGCCAATGCTTTTGAACGTTGGAACATATTAGGAGAACGTCCGGCATTCGAAAATCTTGCATCCAAAATTGGCGATATTGCGTCCAACCCGGAAAGCAAAGCCGTTCTGGCGGCACTTTTTGGCAACAGCCCCTATCTGACCAACCTGTGTCTGCGTGATCCAGACATCGTGTGCGATGTGTTTGATAACGGGCTTGACCATGCCTTTGCCGCAGCCCTTGAACCGGTGCGCACCAGTGCGGACGCCCGTGATCTTGATCAGGCAACCACCATGACCGTTGTGCGCAAGGCCAAGCGCCGTGCGGCACTGGTGATCGCAATGGCCGATATCTGCAAGGCATGGTCACTTGATAAAATCACCGCCGCCATCAGCGAGACTGCCGAAACCACCCTTGATTTCGCCATCGCCCATTGCCTGTGTGCCATGGCGCGGCAACGCAAATATGATTTGCCCAATCCTGAAAACCCGCTGGAAGGATCGGGCATTTTTGCCATCGGCATGGGTAAACTGGGCGCGTGCGAGCTGAATTATTCCTCCGATATCGATTTGATTTTCCTGTATGATCAGGATGTTGTGACCTATCTCGACCCGGATCGCCTGCAACAGGACCTTGTCCGTATGGTGCGTGACATCACGCGCGTGATGGAAGAACGCACAGGCGATGGTTACGTTTTCAGAACCGACTTGCGTCTGCGTCCCGACCCGGCGTCAACTCCGCCGATCCTGTCGATGATTGCGGCTGAAACCTATTACGAAACGGTGGGCCAGAACTGGGAACGTGCGGCCATGATCAAGGCCCGCATCGTTGGCGGGGATCGCAAGGCCGGACAGGAATTTCTGGAAATCCTGCGCCCGTTTGTCTGGCGCAAGCATCTTGATTTCCTTGCCATTCAGGACATCCATTCGATCAAGCGCCAGATCAATGCCCATAAGGGCGGCAGCAAGATCAACATTCCCGGCCATAACATCAAACTGGGCCGTGGCGGCATTCGCGAGATCGAGTTTTTCGCCCAGACACAGCAATTGATCTGGGGCGGGCGCGAAGTGGCCCTGCGTGGCAAGGCGACCTGCGATACCCTGCGCGCACTGACCAAGTTCGGACAGGTTTCCGAAGAAGTCCGTGACGAGATGCTGGCAGCTTATGAGTTTCTACGCACGGTCGAACATCGCCTGCAAATGATCAATGATCAGCAGACCCAGACCCTTCCGGATACCGATGATGGCCTGACCGCGCTTGCGACATTCCTTGGCTACGCGACGCTTGATGCGTTCAAGGCCGATCTGTTGCTTCATCTGCGCAATGTTGAAAACAATTACGCCGAACTGTTTGAAGATGACACCCCCCTGACCGGTGACAGCACAACAGGCAATCTGGTCTTTACCGGCACCGAAGACGATCCCGATACGCTTTCAAATCTGCGCGAAATGGGATTTGAGAATGCCGAGAATGTATCGGTCACAGTGCGCGGTTGGCATCATGGGCGCTATCGCGCCACCCGGTCACGCCGGGCCCGTGAAATTCTGACAGAACTGATGCCGACCTTGTTGGGCGCGCTTTCAAAAACCACCAACCCGGATATGGCGTTCCGTGCCTTTGACGAATTCCTGAAAGGCCTGCCTGCCGGGGTACAGTTATTCTCGCTGTTTACGGCCCATCCGGAATTGCTTGAACTTCTGGCCCAGATTGCGGGAACCGCTCCGCGCATGGCCAAATATATCGGGCGCAATGCATCGGTGCTTGATTTCGTTTTGATGTCGGGTTTCCACGAACAGCTTCCCGATGCGGATGCGATGCTGGCCGAGCTTGATGCCCGCCTGTCACGTGAAGACATGGTCGAAGACTGGCTTGATGCGGCTCGACGCTGGGCCAATGATCAGAAATTCCAGATTGATGTTCAGACCATTCAAAACCGCCAAACCCCGCACGAAGCCGGTCGTGCCCTTGCCGATGTTGCCGACGTTGCCATTCGCGCCCTGTTCCCGCGTATTGCCAATGACTTTGCCGCCAAGCACGGGGAATTCAAGGATGGCGGGCTTGCGGTCTTTGCGCTTGGCAAACATGGCGGGCAGGAGCTTTCGCCCGGATCGGACCTTGATATGGTCTTTATCTATGATGTCCCGGACGAGGCAGAAGAATCCGATGGTGAAAAGCCGCTGACACCCGGACATTATTTCATCCGGCTCAGCCAACGCTATATCAACGCCCTTTCGGCCCCGACCGCCGAAGGTGTCTTGTTTGAAACCGACCTTCGTCTGCGGCCCAGTGGATCAAAAGGTCCGCTTGCCACCCATTTCAAAAGTTTCGCGACCTATCAGAACGAAGAAGCATGGACGTGGGAACATATGGCATTGACCCGCCTGCGCGCGGTTTATGGCCCCAAATCCCTGTGCGACAAGGTTCTTGCCACCACCAATGCCGTTTTGTGCAAGGAACGCGATCCGGATCAGCTGGTGCGTGCCGTCTTTGACATGCGCAATCGCATGGATGCGGGCAAAGGTGACAACCATCCCTGGGCGATCAAGATGCGCCGGGGCGGATTGGTCGATCTGGAATTCATCGCGCAATATCTGCAATTGCGTCATGCGCACCAGCACAGTGACATTCTGTCGCCGACCACCCGCGAAGTTTTCAAAAAGCTTGGCGCAGCCGGCATCCTTGAAACCGGGGAGGCAGAATTCCTTGCCAATGCCGGATCATTCTGGCTGGCGCTTCAGGCGATGTTGCGCCTGACCACAGAGGGGCCGTTTGATCCCGAACGCGCCAGCACGGACTTGCAACAGATGATGGCACGGGCCGGAAAGTGTGATGACTTCGCCGCCTTACAGGAAAAGATCGAAGCCACCGCAACCCGGATCAAGGCGATCTATGACCGGATCATTACCGAACCGGCGGAAAAGATCACGCCGCCCGAAGAAGCCCATTAAATTTGATCACGATATGAACGGCATACTGATCCAGTCCGCCTTGCCATCCTTATAAAGGATTGTATTTTCAGTGCGAACCGGATCGCATAGCGACACAAAAAGACAAAGGATGGAACATGACACTTGAAGTAGGTGACAAGGCCCCCGATTTCGAACTGCCGACCGATGGCGATAACAGCGTCAAGCTGTCTGATCTGGCAGGAAAACCGGTGGTGATCTATTTCTATCCCAAGGACATGACACCGGGCTGCACGACGGAGTCCTGCGAATTTCGGGATGCCGAACCGGATTTCGGCGCAGTCAATGCCCAGATCATCGGCATTTCCAAAGACAGCGTTGCCCGCCACGACAAGTTCAAGGCCAAGCATGACCTGAACTTCATTCTGGCATCTGATGAAAACGGCACCGTTTGTGAAGATTTCGGCGTTTGGACCGAGAAAAGCATGTATGGCAAAAAATACATGGGCATCGAACGATCGACCTTTGTCATTGATGGCAATGGCGTCGTGCGCAACGCATGGCGCAAGGTCAAAGTCAAAGGTCACGTCGCCGAAGTTCTGGACGCTGTACGCGCACTTTGATTGACCAGTGCTACTGATCTTTAAGATCATTCAAAGGCCCGGCAACTATTTGTCGGGCCTTGTGTTTTTCGGGATATGCGTGACTTTGAAACTTAACGGGAATGTTGCCGGATATGCCCGTTACTGCACATTGATTTGGTTGCCTTGGCTTACATGTCAGGATAAGAATTTACATATGGGAGTATGGGTGAAGATCAACTTCCCCCGTTAATAGATAACCAACCGGCGTGCCGGCAAAGCAGGTAATACAATGAACAAGAATGTTGTTGATCTCGACGATCAGATGCTTGCGGATTTTCGCGATGAAGCAAATGACATCATCAATTCGATTGACGTTCATCTGCAAAATGCGCGCGGCAAAAGCGATCCTGTGCATTTGACCGCCATCCAGCGCGAAGTCTTCAATCTGCGATACAAGGGCAAGTCGGTTGCAGCCCCGCTGATCAACCTGACCAGTCATCGTCTGGCCGATTATGTCACCACCTGCAAGGAACTGAATGAAGGTTCCATCGAAGATATTCAGGCCTTTGTCGACAAAATCCAAAGCCTGCTTGAAGGTGACATGACCGCAGGTGGCACCGATACCGCCGAGTTCGTGCGCGAACTGCCGTCCAAACGTGCGCCCGACATTGATCCGAACTGGCTTAAAAAAGCCAATGTCGAAGCATTGCTGGTAATCCCGCAGCGTTCGATGGCAACCATTCTTGAACGTGAACTGGCAGCTTGCGGTTATCGCAGCTCGGTCACGCAAACCTCGTTCGAGGCGATTGAACTTGCCGTGCGTACCCGTCCGGATTTCATCATCGTTGCCAAAACCATTGATGAACTCAGTGGCGTCGATCTTGCCAATGCCCTGCAAGCCATGCCGAAGACCCGCGCCATTCCGACCGCGGTTTTGACATCAGACGCGCCGAACCATCCGTCCTTGCAGGATCTTCCGTGCCGTACCGCGATCATTCGCAAGGGCAATGCGTTTGGCGAAGATCTGGCCGAGGCACTGGCGCGGTTCAACATCACGTAATGGCGGCAACCCCGTAACGGCAAAATATTTATGAGGGCGGCCCGTGATTTCACAGGCCGCCCTTTTCTTTGCCCATTGACCACATCCCCTGCAGATGGCAGACAAAGCCGATCTGAAAATCATTCTGAAAACCGGGCCGCCATGACCAAGCTTACCCTCGCCGAAGCAGCAAAACGTGCGCTTTTGACCCAGGATGCCACAGAGAAGGCCGATGTTACGGCCGAACTTGCGGCAATGTGGCGCAATGGCGAGATCACCGAAGTCGGATCGACTGATCTGCCCGACCGTCCCGGCCGCCCGGCCAAGCCGGAACTTCTGGCGCCCAACAAAATGCCCAAACGCAAAAAAGGCAGCGTTCAGGGCCGCATCGGGCTTTTGCATGCACTTGCCCATATCGAACTTAATGCCATCGATCTGGCGTGGGATTTGTGCGTACGTTTTCCCGAAGCCGACATGCCGCGTGATTTCCACGATGCATGGGTACAGGTCGCCGATGACGAGGCGCGGCATTTCAAAATGATCAACAAGCGCCTTGGCGAGATGGACGCAACTTATGGCGATCTGCCTGCCCATGATGGCCTGTGGCAGACGTCAATGGATACGGCATATGACATCCTGCCACGTCTTGCCGTGGTGCCGATGGTGTTTGAGGCCCGCGGCCTTGATGCCACACCGCCAACCATTGAACGGCTTTTGGCGCATGGGGATACCGAAAGTGCCCGTATCCTTAAAATCATCGCCCATGATGAAATTGCCCATGTAGCTGCGGGGCGCAAATATTATGAATATGTCTGTGATCAGCGCGATCTGCCCTATTACACCACCTGGCATGACATGCTGCGCAAACATTTCCGCGGCCCATTGAAACCGCCGTTTAACGATGAAGCCCGTTACGAGGCGGGGATGCCGCCGGACTATTATCAGGATTATGTTCTGGAACTGCCCGAAGAAGCAGCCGACCTTTAGGTCCCCTTCCTTCTTAAGGTTTTTAAAATTTGACCCAGCGCAATGCGTGCAAAGGTCTTCATCACTAGTCTTTTGACGAGAATCAGAGGGCCGCGACAAGGCGGCTATTTTTGCATTCCGTCAGGAGGCACCACCATGCCACGCATTATGAAGGCCGCCGTCGTTCGCGAGTTTGGCAAACCGCTTTCCATCGAAGAAGTCACCGTCCCCAAAGTTTCCGCTGGCAAGATACTGGTAAAGATCGAAGCATCGGGTGTTTGTCACACCGACCTTCATGCCGCCGAGGGTGACTGGCCGGTCAAACCAAATCCCCCGTTCATTCCGGGCCATGAAGGTGTCGGCATCGTCGCCGAAGTTGGCGAAGGTGTGACATCGGTCAAGGAAGGGGATCGGGTTGGCGTGCCGTGGCTGCATTCGGCCTGCGGTCATTGCCATCATTGCATAACAGGTTGGGAAACCCTGTGTGGCGAACAGCTTAATACCGGCTATTCCGTCAATGGCGGCTTTGCCGAATATGTTCTGGCTGATCCGAACTATATCGGGCATCTGCCAAAGGCACTTGAATTTGGCAATGCTGCCCCGGTTCTGTGTGCCGGTGTCACCGTCTATAAGGGCCTGAAGGAAACCGAATGCAAACCCGGTGAAACCGTTGTGATTTCCGGGATCGGCGGCCTTGGTCACATGGCTGTGCAATATGCCAAGGCCATGGGCATGAAGGTGATTGCTGTTGATATCGCCGAGGACAAACTGAAACTTGCCCGTGATCTCGGTGCGGACTGGACATTGAATGCCGCCGAAACCGATGTCATTGCCGAAGTGCAAAAGCAAATGGGTGGTGCAAACGGCGTTCTGGTAACGGCAGTCTCGCGGGCCGCATTCAAACAGGGTGTTGGCATGTTGGGCCGTGGTGGCACCATGTCGCTGGTGGGACTTCCGCCCGGAACGTTCGAGCTTGATATCTTTGATACGGTTCTGTCAGCCAAAACCATTCGCGGGTCCATCGTCGGCACGCGTGCCGACCTTCAGGAGGCGCTGGAATTTGCAGGCGACGGCAAAGTGCATTCGCACTTCACCACTGAACCAATGGAAAACATCAATTCGATCTTTGATCGCATGCGTGATGGCAAGATCGACGGCCGCATCGTGATGTCGATCTGATCACGACCTATGTCGCCAGAACCGTAAAAGGCTGCCAAATGGCAGCCTTTTATTTTCGCGCTGTCTCGTCCTGAAATACGTTGTCACCTTT
>NZ_JPWF01000018.1 GCF_003326675.1 Thalassospira profundimaris | reverse complement strand
CCCCGCAACCAAAATGACAAACCCCGCCATCCGGCGGGGTTTTGTCGTTTTAGTCTTGGGCCAGCATTCGAACCTGCGGTATTCCTGCGTTATGAGCCTGTGCTCATAACTTGAAGGCTGAAGACGTATAGAAAACGTGCCAGTGGCACGTTTTTAGTCTGAAGGTCGAGCACGGCGAAGCCGCGCGCAGACTGCGCAGGTTCTTTTTCAAAGCCAAATTCCGGAGCAGAGTGAGCTAAACAGCGGTCATGATCTTCCATCGCACTGTTTATTCTTGCCGCAGGTAAACCCATTCAAACTCTGGCTTACAATACCTTCTTTCACCGACATCCATCGAAATAGCTTCAGTTCTTATGCAGTATCCGTCTGGATAATGTGAAATCGCAAGCGTTTCCACTTCATCATAGTTTTCTATGTCTCTTTCACTAAGAACCCCCTCAAATACATAAAAAATATGTAGCACCCTATTTTTATACAGCAGGCTATACCGCGTATATTTGGTGTAATCATGTCCAAAAGGCACCTCTGTAAGATGAGGCGCGCCTTCCAGTTCGTGTCAAATTCATTTTCCATCACGGCCTCGCTGGCACAACATGAACTTCGCCATCCTTATCGTAGAGCATTGTACCCTTTGAAACTCTCGGTCTGACTTTATCTTTGTCATCGATGTAATCGCTAATTTCAGCTCTAAAATCCACTGCCGCCGAATATTAGTGCATTTCCTTTTCATTGCTCCAAAAGGTATTCCTGTTCGTGCATGATGGTCTTTAACATCAGAATCATCACAGTCTTTGAACCTGCGTTCTTCCTGCCCAATTCTTGAATGTATCCAGATCATAAACCTGAAATAGCTTGCCTCAGGGTAGAAAAGGTTGCTTTAAGTACCTGTGTTTAGGGTGATAATAACCGACAGGTTTGAGTGACCGCAGATTTCCTGTGCATGAATAGTTTGAGGGAACGCATGCGATTGGGAATGGCCAGATTTAATTCCGCAGGGTCACAGTAAAAGAATGATCAAAAAAATACTGTTGTTCTGGAATCCCGGTGCCGGCGGTGTAACTACCGCGAAAGTCGATCACGCAATTGCCAAGCTGATCGAAGCAGGTTTTGACGTTTGCAATGCCCATACAGAAGCCAGACGGCCGACCGATGGTCCCTGTCAGAGTTATATCGAGAAGCTGGACGGACATGATGCGGTTTTGATTGCCGGAGGCGACGGAACCATCAGCAATGTCCTGAATGGACTTGGCGATCACCTGATTGTGCCGTTCGGAATTATCCCACTGGGGACAGTCAATTTACTGTCACGGGAACTTGGCGTGACATTTGGTAATTTCGAGCAGGCTCTGACACAGGGGCGTCAGCAGCAGGTGCATCTTGGTAGTATGAACGACTTACGCTTTGCCATGACAGCAAGTGTCGGTTTTGATGCGAAGTCGGTTGCACGTCTGAATGTCGAGCTTAAGAAGAAGATCGGTATATTGGCCTATATCGTCTCCCTGTTGAAAACGATCGGGGTCTGTCAGCAGGACAGCTATCAGGTGACCTGTGACGGGCAGACCCATATTGCGAAATCGGTGATTGTGATGAATGGCCAGTATTATGGCGGGTCATATCGGCTGGGGTACAAAACCGGGATTTCCAAACCCGATTTCCAGATTTACCTTTTGGGACGGAATAATTTCTGGTCAATCCTGCGATATTGCACAGCCCTTGTTTTCGGACGCCTGCATCACAGTGCGGATGTCGAGGTGGTGGAAGCAAGCCATGTGAGGATTGAAACAGAGGATACGGATTGCCCGGTGCAAGGCGACGGGGATGTTTACCTTCGATTGCCGGTCGATATCAGATCGAACAATCATCGTTATGACGTGCTGATCCCTTGAAGACGACAATGTCAGATACCTGAAACAGGCCAAGGCAGACAGTGTTTGGTGCCTTATGGAATATCAACTTTTCAGATGAAGGCGGGGCTTGGGCCCTGTGGTGATATGCTTAGTGAATTATCCTATTCGGCGCTGACCGACGTTATTCTGGCGTGTTTGCAGGCATTTGCCGCCGGTCTTATGATGCGCTCCGATATTGCAAAGAAATCCGCCGCCTGGTTTTGGGCGATTACCATGACCTTGATTGCGCTAACCTTCCTGCTAGGTGCGATTGATCACGGGTTCTTTGAGACAGCCGGGCACTGGATGCATGAACCGCTTAAAATCGCGACCCGGGCCTGTGCAGCGGTGACGTCGTTCTTTATTTGTGTTGTGGCGGCGATCCAGTTCCTTGGCCCCAAATCTGGTAAGGCTGTGATCGGGATTGCCGGTCTGGTCAATATTGCCGTGATCATTGCGATATTCATGTCCGATAATTTCTTTATCGTGATGGGAAGCTATTCGGCGGCCATGATATTGTTGCTGGCGCTGAGTTTGGTCGGGCTTAGAACCGGGACAGGATCAGTTGCGATGATTTTGGGGGTGATCATTACCTTTGTTGCTTCGTCCCTGCCGATTATCGGCTATGAGCTGTTTGCCGGATTTGGCATATATGCGACCTATCATGTTGTACTGATGCCTGCCGTTCTTTGTTTCTATCTTGGGGGATTGAAACTGGACCGTGATGTGGCGGTTTCATAAAGAGGCAAGATCATGGGGGAAAAAGTGGAAAACCACGAAGCGGCCGAAACCGGCCAAACACCGGTCAGTCTGGATGAAATTGCCAAGGTTCTTCCCGATGTACGGCCAGATACGCTTAGGACATTACATTCAATCATGCGCGTTTATCCGGCCCCGGCCGGAACACAGCTGATTACCGAAGGCGATCTGACGACGTCGTTTTACTATATTCGCAAAGGGCATGTGGTTGTTTACCGCGAAGCCCATGACGGTCTTGAAGAAAGACTGTTGGGCGATCTTCATGACGGGCGGGTTCTTGGCGAAATTTCCCTGCTGGATGGAAAGCCGCGATCCGCATCGGCGCGGGTGGCCGAAGATACGGACCTTATCGAGTTTAATCCCGCAGATATCCTTAAACTGCCAAACGGTGAAGAAATCCTGTCGGACTTGCGCGGCAGTCTTGCCGTTGCCGTAACCGGACGGATGCGCGAACAGAACGACAAATATATTGCCTCCATGGAGCGCGAGATGATCGCGATCAAGGATCAGCAGCTTTTTGGCCAGTTCTTTCTTTATACGATGGGGGTCATGGCGATTGGCATGGTCGTCAACGACATTCTGTCCAATCATGTCTTGAAGGTGAATATCTATACCCAGACATTTGCCTGGCAATATCTGATGATCATTCTGGTGCCCAGTTTCTTCGTGATCCGGAAGATGGGTATCCCGTTCAGTGAACTGGGATGGACCAAGGTCGGGTTCAAGAAATCCTTCTGGGAGGGCATTGTCTTTTCCATCATTTCGATGGCTGTGGTGTTTGCCGCGGCCTGGGCGATGGAGGAACTTGGCATCAAGGAAAAGACGCCGGCACCCTTTATTCTTGGGCCGACGCTGAGTTATTTCTTCCACAGTTTGTTGCAGGAAATGATCGCGCGCGGCTTCCTGCAATCCTCATTCCAGCGGTTCCTTAATGACAAGCGCGGCATTCGTTCAGTGGTACTGGCGTCTGTGCTGTTCGGGGTGTTCCATCTGCATTTCGGGGTGACGGCAGTGTTGATGACGGCCGTTTCGGGCATACTGTTTGGAATGCTTTATCTGCGTCATCGTAATCTGGTTGGTCCGACACTGGTGCATTTCTTTGCCGGTGGTGCCGCCTTCTGGAGCGGAATGATCTAAGACCGGTCAGACATCAGGTGATGAAAAAATCCCGTCAATCAGGGAGGTGATTTGTCGGGACGCCGTATTGGGGCGTGGCTTTACCGGATCCTGATTGCGATTGGTTTTATCCAGCAATCCGGCCAAGGCATTCAAGAACGAGTTTCTGCTTTTGAATGCCGATCCCGCCCCGTGTTTGACCACCCATTTAAGCACAGGCATTTCCTGGGGAAGTGCCATTGTACGATCCAGAAGCATCCTTTGTCCGAAATGCAGCGCCTCGCTGACGCTGCCCGGGCCAGGCTTGCCGACAAAGATATCGGAGGCCCCCAGATATTTGGCGACCTCATTGGTAAAGCCGACAATCTGATGTGGGAAGGGGATGTCCATATTGCGCAGTGTGTCAGCAAGAGCGGCGTTGCGTCCGCAAAGTAGCAGAAGTTGTGCTTGCATGGGCTTGGCGATCATTGTTTCGACAAGCTCTTTCATGCGCCAGCTGCCCTGACCACCATAGAGCATGCAAATGACCGGCATTGCCGGATCAAGGCCAAGGGCCTGTTTGGCGGCCTGTTTATCAAGCGCTGCGCTATTGTCCTGGAATGACGGCATTAACAGGATGCCTTGGGTGGGATGGACCCGCCCGGCAAGGTTTTTATAAGCACTGGCCTTTTTAAACGACTCATCTGTTCCGCAAATCGCGTGATAATCGCGTCCCTTTGGGAACCAGATATGCTGACCAAACTCGGTCCAATCCGTGATCAGAACTGCACCCTTGATCGATTGGGGGGTACCGGTGGTTTGACGATAATCTTCCACAGCATCGAAAATCACGCGGTTCAGCATCGGTAGAACACTGATGACCATATCGGGTTTTTGGGCCTTGAAATAGTCGCCGAGCCTTTGGCGTCCCTCCTTGTAGGCAAGCTTGAAGTTCAGCAGGATGCCGGCGTAATAGGTCAGGCAAAATAAGCCGGTTTTGCCTTCGCCGATGATCGTCTGGTTATAGATATCTTCCGATGTGCGTTTTGTGATGCGTTTCCAAAGATCAAGATGGGGCATCAGTTCGACATAGGGATTAACCAGTGTCGCCCGGTAACGCCCGGTTGATTCGAGAACTTCCTTTAAGGATTCAGCAGCCTTCAAATGCCCCCCGCCGGCCATCGTATAGATCACCGAGATATGCTTACGCTCTGTCATAACGGGGCCTTCTGGCTGATGGGGGCGGCATCGGGTGATTGCAAAAGATCAACGATAGAGCTGCATACATTTGCCCAGTCAAATCTTTCGCGTGCCATTGACGGCGACAGCGGCAGAGTGGACAGGGCCTTGTTCATGGCAGCCGGGATTTCCTGAACGGTTCGGTACACATGGACGTTTGGCAAATCATAGAACGGCGTGTTGGCCGGGCAATCGGGGATCACAACGTGGCGTCCGGCAACCAGTGCCTCGGCCGTGGTACTACACAGGACTTCTGACAGGGATGGATTGAAAAAGACCCGATAATCGGCAAGCGTTTCCCAGGGGCTATAGGCCGGGCCTTTGAAATGGACCGGCGCGTTGGTTCGGTGCGCCCGTTCCTGCATTTCAATTTGGTGGGGACCTTCGCCAAAGATGTCGATGGCAAGATCAAGATCGCGTGCAGTATCGATCACAACATCCAGCGCCTTTTCCCAGACCAGACGGCCCATGAAATAGACCCCTTTGTTGGCTTCTGATACCGGGGAAACGGTTTTGAAGCTGTCAAGGACACCGGTGACCTGCTGGCGCACGACCGGATGGTTCAGATCATCAAGATCAACGGCTGGTGACAATGGTGCAATGATGTCAGTGTGTTTGCGCATCAGTTGTTTGTTCCGCCATTCCACCATCTTGGCAAACAAGGCCCGATCCGGACGCCCGGGACGGCGGATATAGAAACCGTAATTGGTCATGACAATGCCAAGGATCTTATCCGCTTTCAGGTCTTTGCGCGGGCTGACAACGGGCAGCCATCCGAAATGTTCGGGTTCTTGCACCACATAATACTTGGCTTGGGGACCTGCTTTGAACGGGTCCTCGGTAATGAAGATGCTGTAGGTCGATTTTGAAAAGACACCGCGAAAGAAAAAGATCTCGGGCAGGGCAGGAACATTCATATGTTCGGCTTCTTTGCGAACCCAGTCGACTTGTTCCTGCCGGGTTTTAAACAGCTCCTTGCCCCAAAGCTTTATTTGCGATTTTCGGTCCAGCCACGGCAGGCCCAAAGCCGTCTTATGGCCAAGCTTTGCAAACCCGCCAGCATGCCAGACCGAGAATATTGATGGTCCCGTTCGCCAGGGAAGTGCCGCAGTCGAAAGCACGACAATATCGAACGGTTGATCCTTTGGGGCCTGTAACGGGCTATCGGGCGTCATGGATGGGTTTAAATACCGGATGTCATTGAATTTTAAACGATAGGTTGTATTGGACAATAAATCTATGTTGTGATTTTCTGCAAGGGATTAGGGGGAATATGATTATGAAATTTTGCGTCATTCTGTGTGGGCAATTGATTGACCATGATTGATAAAAGCTTTTTCCAGGTAAAACCCGCCATCTACTTTCGCGACCTGCTGGCCGCGATGGCGATGTGCGTTGGCGGTTTCACCCTGACGATCTATACAAGCGACTTTTTATATCTTGCGGGCTATGTTCTGTGTGTCATTGGTCTGCACCGTGCGGGGATTTTCGGCCACGAATTGGCGCATCGTCCCAATAGTAAGGCCTTGCGGGTTTTTTACTGGTTCTGGCACGTGACAATCGGCTGCATCATCATGGTGCCATCAGCCCGTTTTGCCCAGCCGCATAAAATTCATCATCAGACCGGAACTTTCAGAACCGACAAAGATCCGCAATATCTGCTGGTGCGCAGCAATCCGAAGCTTGCCGTTTTTGTCCTGTTGATCTTGCCTTTTGTCACGCCGCTTTACGGGACGTTTCAGACGCTGATTACCAGCATAGGCGGCATGGAGCTTGAAGAACGGATCGACCGGTTCTCGCAAAAATATCTGAACTTTTCGACCAGTACCCCGGTGCCCGATGCCAAGAAGAACGAGGTCGTCTGGCTGTCGCGTCTATCATTGCTGTATCTGATCGCGCTGGTCTGGTTCCTGCCGCAGTTTGTCGGGATCGTTTATGCGGTGCTGGTCGGGGCCTGGTTGCTGATCGTATTGCGCATTCCGCTGGAACATGAACTCGAAAGGCATGCCGAAAGCTCGTCCTCCGACGATCAAATGTATGACAGCTTCACGATTGAATCCCCGATTGCCGTGATCATCCAGCCCATCGGGTTCCGCTATCATACGGCCCATCACATGTATCCGGGCGTTCCGTATCATAATTTGCCAGCCCTTCACGAACATCTGAAGGCAACGATACCCGCCTACAATAATTCGGTTGTTTCATCGTATTGGGACCTGATCAAAGGGCCGAAATACCAGAAGAAGCAACTCCTGGAACAAGAGCAGAAGGTTTAGAGGGAAACATAATGAAGAATGCCATTCAGGAAATTGCCAAGGCAATGCATCACACCGATCCCGAAAGCAGCTTTGCCGTGCGCTTTTGGGATGATGATGTGTTTCAGATTGGCGATAAGCCGGCATTTACGCTTTGGTTCAAGGAGAAAGAGGCCGCTTCGAAAACGCTGGCCGATGGCTTCCTGGGCTTTGGCGAAGCCTATATGACCGGGATGCTTGATGTTGAAGGTGACATGCAGCTTCTGTTCAAGCTCGGTTTCAGGGTTGGCTATACCGAATACAAGATGTCCTGGAAGGCCAAGCTGAACATTCTTGTGCAGTATTTCCTTAATCAGAATACGCTTAAGGGATCGAAGAAAAACATCAGCCACCATTATGACGTCGGCAATGATTTCTACGAACGGCTGCTTGGCCCGACCATGGCCTATACCTGTGCCTATTACAAAGACCCGAACAACACCCTTGAAGAAGCCCAGACCAACAAATTTGATCTGGTGTGCCGCAAATTGCGCTTGCAGGAAGGTGAAACGATTGCCGATCTTGGCTGCGGCTGGGGGGGCTTGTTGATCCATGCCGCGCAGAATTACGGTGTTACCGGTATCGGTGTTACCGTGTCACGCGAACAGGTCGAATATGCCAACAAGAAAATCGCAAGCTTGGGTTTGCAGGATAAAATCCGGGTCGAGCTGAAAGATTACCGGGATGTCGAAGGCGTCTTTGACAAGGTGGTGTCAATTGGCATGCTTGAGCATGTCGGGCTTAAATTTCTGCCGGTATTTTTCGCCAAGGTGAAGCAAATCCTGAAGCCCGGTTCACTGGGCTTGATCCACATGGTTGGCAATGACGAGCTTCATAATGCCGATCCCTGGACCGACAAATACATTTTCCCGGGCGCGCAGGTGCTTGATATCACGAACATTATCAACGGTATCTGCAAAAAGAAAATGAACGTCATCGACGTTGATAACTTGCGGATGAACTATGAACTGACCCTGTTCCATTGGCTTGACAACTTTAACGCCAATGTCGACTGGATCCGCGAACATTACGACGAAGAATTTGCGCGTCGCTATTACCTGTATTTCCAGGTCAGTGCGGCGTCATTCCGGTATGGCGAAAACCGGTTGTTCCATGTCCTGTTCTCGAACGGTTTGAAGAACGACATGCCTCTGACCCGTGAATATATGTATCAATAACCGGAAATATCCGGACACCGAACCGGGGATTAACCCTTCCCGGTTCGGTGATGCCGATACCAGTTCAGCGCCGTCTTGATGATATTGTCCAGGGAGCTTTGGGTTGGCGTCCAGTCAAGATACCGGTTTGCCCGGGTTGCTGATGCATAAAGGGCCGGGACATCGCCCGGGCTTCTTGCGGTCACGGAATGCGGCACGTCATGACCACTTAGTCTTTTGATGGTATCAAGGATGTCTTTGATCGATGTTCCGGTGCCGGTCCCAAGATTAAACGCCGATGACGCGCCACCATTTTCAAGATAGGTCATGGCATTGACATGTGCGGTCGCAAGATCGTTGACATGAACGTAATCGCGGATCGCCGTACCATCGGGCGTGTCGAAATCATCACCAAAAATCTGCAAGGCCGGGGCCATCCCCAAGGCCGCCTGAATCGCCAGCGGGATGATATGGGTCTCAGGCGTGTGATCCTCACCAATCTCAAGGTCGGGGTCTGATCCGGCCGCATTGAAATAGCGCAGGGCAACCCATTTCAGATCGGATGCGTTTCCAAGGTCACGCAAGGCCTGTTCGACAAACAGCTTCGAGCGTCCATAAGGCGATTGCGGGTCTTTTGGGGTGCTTTCATCAATCGGAAGAGACTTGCAATCGCCATAGACGGCACAAGTCGAAGATACAACGATGTGCTTGACCCCGTGACACTGCATCGCATCAAGAAGACGCAATGAGCCAAGGCAATTATTCACATAATATTTCATCGGATCGGCAACCGATTCCCGCACATAGGCACTGGCGGCAAAATGCATGACCAAGTCGGGATGACGTTTGGCAAAGGCATCATTCAGGTCATCGGGGTTGGTGATATCCCCCAAATGCAACGGTCCCCATTTGACGAAGCGTTCATGTCCGGTGCTCAGATTATCGAAAACAATCGGAATATGCCCGTTCGCGTGAAGGGCTTTGCAAACGTGGCTGCCGATATATCCAGCGCCACCGGTAACCAGGACTTTTTTCTGTGTGCTCATGCCGTTGAATTCTTACCTTGACCGATGAAGTGGATGAATTCCCGCTTAGCCCTGTTTGGCAAGCTTCGAAACGAAATGAAACTGGCGGTCTATCACGTGCCCGACAAGGCCCGGCCAATAGCGCAAGGGATGTACCATTGCGCTTTCGCGCAGTCCGGAACGCTCAAAGATCGATTGCCATTGTTTCGATGACAGAAAGTTGTAGGGCAAAGGCACACCGGTTCCGGCATTGCCCATCCAATCAAGAAAGGTCAGCATCCGATGGTCCCACCAACTGTCGGCAATGTGGTCTTTGACAATGACCGATTTGCGCGCGACACGGCCGGCTTCTTTCAGGATTGCGGTTGGATCATCTGTGTGATGAAGCATATCAACACACAAAACCACATCAAATGACTGATCGGGAAACGGGATGGTTGTACCGTCATAGGCAGAAACCGGAATGGCGCAATCAGGCTGAACCACAACATCAACGCCGGTTATATCCCAGTCGGGATTCCCTTGTTTAAGCCGCATGGCAAGCTGCCCGTGACCGCACCCCATATCAAGAATGGAAAGCGGACCCTGATCAAGCACCTGCGTGATGGCTGCAATGATCCCGTTTTGCCGCGGCTGATCTGTCCAGGTAATGAGGGGGCGTATCATAAAGCCGCAACCTTGTTCGCAAGATGTCCCATTTGCCGTGCTGCCATTAAGGGATAAACTTTGGCGATTATCCCTTAAATATTTGTAACGGAAAGGTTTAATTGCGTTTGTTCGAAGGAAAACGGTCGGGTGAGCTGAAATCACGCAGTTCTGGCGATACAGAGGACGGCCGATGATCGGGAAAGGCAATATGTTGTGACATGCTGCCTTGCCCGACTGAGTATTACTTTCGGGTCAGGAACATCGGCCCGCCTTTGTGGCGGGGAAAGCCATATCCGTTGATCATGACGACATCAATGGCATCGGGGCTGTTGGCGATGCCTTCGCTCAGGATTTTGTCGCCTTCATTGCGCATGGCGCTAAGGATCGTATCGATGATTTCATCATCGGTGAAATTGCGTCGGGCGATGCCCTTTTTCTCTGATTCTGCAATCACAAGTGCATCAACCTCCGGGTCCGGTTGGGCTTTGCCATTTTCGTCATAGCGATACCAGCCAAGACCGTTCTTTTTGCCAAAACGTTCCAGCTCGCACAGGTAATCACCAAGCGCGACATAGCGTTCCGCGATCCCGCGGAACGGTGCAAGGCGTTTGCGGGTGGCCCAGGAAATTTCAAGTCCGGCCATATCCTGCATGGCAAACAAGCCCATCGGGAAACCGAATGCGACCATTGCCGCATCAATCTGATGGGGAAGGGCACCATCTTCGAGCATATATTCACAATGCTTGCGATAGGCCGACATGATGCGATTGCCGATAAAGCCGTCGCACACTCCGCATGGCACAGAAATTTTGCCAAGGGCACGACCAAAGGCAAAGGCAGTTGCAAGGCTTTTGGCATCGGCCCGCGTGGTGCGGACGATTTCAAGAAGCTTCATGATATGGGCGGGCGAGAAGAAATGAAGCCCGATCACACGCCCCGGATTAACGCATTTTGCCGCGATCTCGTTGATATCAAGATAGGACGTGTTGGACGCCAGAACCGCATCGGGTTTGCAATGTTCGGACAGTTTGCCAAACACATCATGCTTAACGCCCATATCTTCAAAGACGGCCTCGACCACCAGATCGGCCGTACCAAGGGCGGCATAGTCGGTATTGGTTGAAAGGGCAGCCATTAACCGGTCAAAGCGATCCTGATTGATCAATCCGCGCTTAAGGCTTCCTGACAGATGCTTTTCGACGGTGTTGCGGCCATTGGCACAGGCTTCTTCATTGCGTTCAATGATAATGACATCAAATCCGGCCAGAAGGGACGCGGTCGCAATGCCGGCCCCCATGATACCGCCGCCGATCACACCGACTTCGGTAATCGTTGCCGGTTCAACGCCATCAAGTTCAGGCAGCTTGCCAACCGAACGCTCGGCAAAGAAGATATGACGAAGCGCTTTTGACTGATCACTGTCGCGCAATTCAACGAATTTTGTGCGTTCAAATAGAAGGCCCGCCTCCGCACCATTTTCAATCCCATGTCGAATGGCGTTGATGGCGGTAACCGGCGCGATTTGACCGCGGGCCTTCTTGCTGGCCGATGCAATGATTTCGTCCCATTCCGCGCTATCGGGTGCATTGACCGGGATACGATCAACAAGGGCGACCGGCATATCCCGATCAAGGATGGTCTGGGCAAAGTCCTTGGCAGCGTCAAGCAACGCGCCGTGGCAAATCGCATCAATCAGGCCAATCTCGTTGGCCTTGGTGCTTGAAACCGGTTTGCCAGACGTAATCATGCTGATGGCCTCGGTCACAGGAACCAGACGCGGCAGGCGAACTGTGCCGCCTGCACCGGGGATCAGGCCCAAATTGACTTCAGGAAGGCCAAGCTTGGCCGATTTGTCGGCAATCCGGTATTGGCAGCCAAGGGCAACTTCAAGCCCGCCGCCCAGTGCATGGCCGTGAATGGCGGCAATAACCGGTTTGGTCGTGGCTTCAAGCCGTTTGATAACATCGGGCAGGATCGGGTCTTTGGGGGGCTGGCCAAATTCCGTCACATCCGCCCCGGCAATAAAGGTTTTGCCTTCGCAGATCAGGATGCCCGCCTTGATCGCGGGATCTCCGTCGATCTGATCAAGGGCATCAACGATACCGGCGCGCACCGAATGGCTGGTTGCGTTGATCGGGGGATTGTTGATCGTGATAACGCCAATATGGCCTTCGCGTGTTAGGGTGACGATGCTCATATCAGTTATCCTCATCCGAGATCGGGCTCAGAAGGCATGCCGTAAGATCAGACTCGGGATCGGCAAGATCGGCAATCACATCGAAATGATGCTTGTCCGGTGCATGAACCGAACGGGTCGATGCGCCAAGCCCGGTCCAGACATTGGCAAGCAGGTCATTCTGACGGACAAATTCCGGGCGTTCATCCGCACCAACCCAGCACGTGATCGAGCAGGGTAGGGTCGGCTTCAAAAGGGCCGCACTTTCAATCGCGGCCTCTTCTTCATCAAGGCCAAGAACATCATTCATCGACGTGTTTAAAAGTGGACGCAAATCATGCAGGCCGGAAATTGAAACCGTATTTTCAACCCGTGCCAGAATACCCGGTGCCAAAGGCGAGGTGTTTGATACCATGCGGCTGACAAGATGCCCGCCCGCAGAATGGCCGGTCAGATGAATGGGACCGGAAATGCGGCCAGCGACATGATTGATTGCCGATGCAACCTGACGGGTGATCTGGGACAGGCGGGCATCCGGGGCAAGCGTATAGCTCGGCATGCAAACCGCCCAGCCTTTGGCAACTGCGCCATTGGCAAGATGCGACCAGCTTGATTTGTCAAACGCCTTCCAATAACCGCCATGGACGAAAACGACCAGACCCTTGGGCGTGCCTTCGGGCAGGAACAGATCATATTTTTCGCGATCTGCCGTGCCATAGGCGATATCAAGTTCGGCGCGACCATCGGTGATCAGGGTGTCGCGGAACCGGGATGATAGTTCTGTCCACATGCCCGGAAAGGTTCCGGCATTGGCAATATGGTCGCCATTGGCATAGGCATCATCCCAGTCGGTAATCATGTGCTTTCATCCCTGATCTTTTGGTGTGGTGGCACGTATCGCCCGGATCATAAGGGCGTGCGCATTTCGTTTATAGGCCAAATTCTAGGCAAATCCGAAGATATTTCAAACTTAAAATATTTGTGCTTGAAATAAAATAAAACGAGGCGTACCGTTTTATCAGTTTCCCGAAACAACCAAACAAATCAGGAAGGGAAAAGCTGGTGAGAGTAGCTTGTCTGGGTGGTGGTCCTGCGGGACTGTATTTTGCAATCTCGATGAAATTGCGTGATCCCGCCAATGAGGTGGTGGTGATCGAACGCAACAAGCCCGACGATACGTTCGGTTGGGGCGTGGTGCTGTCTGACGAAACTCTCGACAATCTTGCGGTCAATGACGCCAAAAGTGCCGAGGCCATTCGCGCCAACTTTTCCTATTGGGATGATGTCGCGGTTCAGTATCGCGGCGAAAAGACCGTTTCGACCGGGCATGGTTTCTGTGGAATTGGCCGCAAAAAGCTTTTGATCCTGCTTCAGGAACGTGCGCGTGAACTGGGTGTCGATCTGCGGTTCGAGACCGAGGCCGAAAGTGCGGCAACCTACGCCAAGGAATATGACCTTGTCGTTGCCTGCGACGGGTTGAATTCCAAGACCCGCACCGAATTTGCCGACCAGTTCCAGCCCGATATTGACACTCGTAAATGCAAGTTCGTCTGGCTGGGCACGCATCAGAAATTCGATGATGCCTTTACCTTCATCTTCGAGCAGACCGACAAGGGCTGGGTTTGGGCGCACGCCTATCAGTTCGATAACGAAACCGCGACCTTCATTGTCGAATGTTCGCAGGAAACCTGGGACGCATACGGCTTTGGCGAGATGTCCAAGGAAGAGTCGATTGCAACCTGCGAGGCGATCTTCAAGGATCATCTTGGCGGTCATCCATTGATGAGCAACGCCCACCACATTCGTGGTTCGGCCTGGCTGAGTTTCCCGCGCGTTCTGTGCAAAAGCTGGTCGCATGAAAATATTGTCCTGATGGGCGATGCTGCGGCGACCGCGCATTTCTCCATCGGATCGGGCAGTAAGCTTGCCCTTGAAAGTGCGATCGCACTGGCAAACTATCTGCATTCCGAACCGGACATGAAATCGGCCTTTGCCAAGTATGAGGACGAGCGTCGCCTTGAAGTTCTGCGTTTGCAGTCGGCCGCGCGCAACTCGATGGAATGGTTCGAGGAGATCGAGCGTTACTTTGATTTCGATCCGGTGCAGTTCACCTATTCGCTTTTGACCAGATCACAGCGCATCAGCCACGAAAACCTTCGCCTGCGTGATGCAAACTGGGTCGAAGGCGCAGAAGGCTGGTTCCAGCGCACGGCAGGACTGCCTGCGTCCGAGCCGGTTCGCCATCCGATGTTTGTGCCCTTCAAACTCCGCGATATGGAACTTAAAAACCGCATCGTTGTTTCGCCGATGGCCCAGTACAAGGCGGTGGATGGCTGCCCGACCGACTGGCATTTGATCCATTACGCCGAACGTGCCAAGGGCGGTGCAGGTCTGGTCTATACCGAAATGACCTGTGTTTCGGCCGATGGCCGCATCACGCCGGGTTGTCCGGGTGTTTATGATGATGCGCATGAAGCGGCATGGAAACGGATTACCGATTTCGTCCATGCCGAAACCGATGCCAAAATTTGCATGCAGATCGGTCATTCCGGGCGCAAGGGCTCAACCCAGCTGGGTTGGGAAGAAATGGATGCCCCGTTAAAAGACGGTAACTGGTCGCTTTTGTCGGCATCCGCCATTGCCTGGTCGGACCGCAATGCGGTGCCCAAGGCAATGACGCGCGAAGACATGGATATGGTCCGTGACCAGTTCGTCGCGGGGGCCGAAATGGCCGATCGCGCCGGATTTGACATGGTCGAGGTCCATGCCGCGCACGGTTATCTTCTGTCATCCTTCATCAGCCCGGTCAGCAATACCCGCGATGATGAATATGGCGGATCGCTTGAAAACCGGATGCGTTACCCGCTTGAGGTTGTTAATGCTGTTCGTGCAGCATGGCCTGCGAACAAGCCGATGTCGGTGCGTATTTCAGCCAATGACTGGGTCGGTGATGCTGGTGTGACCCCCGAGGAAGCGGTCGAAATCGCCCGTATTCTTCAGGCCAACGACGTTGATATCTGTGACGTTTCTGCTGGTCAGACGACCAAGGATGCCCGTCCGGTCTATGGGCGCATGTTCCAGACGCCGTTCTCGGACCGTATCCGTAACGAAGCCAAAATGGCGACCATGGCGGTGGGCAATATTTACGAACCCGATCACGTCAACTCGATCCTGATGGCGGGGCGTGCAGACCTTGTTTGTCTGGCCCGTCCGCATTTGGCCGATCCATACTGGACGTTGCATCAGGCGGCCAATCTTGGCAATCGAACCGAAAACTGGCCAGCCCCTTATTATGCCGGACGTGATCAGATGTGGCGTCTTTCTGAACGTGCCGATGTCATGACCGGAAAGGTGTAATTCGTGATGGGTGATCTTGCCATTCAGCGTGCATTGATTACCGGCGGTGGTTCCGGCGTCGGGGCGGTTATGGCCCGGATGCTGGCCGATGCCGGGGTTAAGGTCGCGGTTTCGGGCCGTCGGGCCGATATTCTGGCCGAGGTCGCCCAGCATGAAAACATCACGGCAATCGCGGCTGATGTAACCGATGAAACGTCGGTGCGCGATATGTTTGCCACCATGGTTGATACCATCGGTGCACCCGATCTGGTGATTGCCAATGCCGGTATGGCTGAAAGCGCGCCGGTTGGAAAAACCTCGGTCGATCTTTGGAAACGTACCATTGATGTCAATCTGACCGGAACGTTCCTGACCTTCCGCGAAGGTTTGGCTGTGATGGACAAGGCGAAACCAGGCCGGTTGATTTCGATTGCGTCAACCGCCGGGCTTAAGGGCTATGCCTATGTCACGGCCTATTGCGCGGCAAAGCATGGTGTTGTCGGTCTGATCAAGGGCATGGCGGTTGAGCTTGCCAATAGTCCGATTACTGTCAATGCGGTCTGCCCGGGCTTTATGGAAACACCGATGCTTGAAAAATCGGTGGAAAATATCGTTGCGAAAACCGGCATGAGCCGTGATCAGGCACGCGCAAGCCTTGCCAAAATCAATCCGCAGAACCGCTTTATCCAGCCTGATGAAGTTGCCAATACCGTTATGTGGCTGTGCAGTTCAAATGCAGGATCGATCACCGGCCAGACCATTTCGGTGTCGGGAGGAGAAGCATGAATATGAACAAATCCGAAAATGCCACCGGGCCGGGTGGGAACGAAACGTCTGATATTTCCAAGGCACGCCTGCGGGCATGGCTTCAGATTCTGAAAGTATCGCGCAAGATCGAAGGCGAACTTCGTGAAAAAATGCGGGTCGAGTTCGGATCAACCTTGCCACGCTTTGATGTGCTTGCTGCCCTTTACCGCGAACGCGACGGCATGCGCATGAGCGAGCTTTCCAAATCGCTGATGGTTTCGAACGGCAATGTCACCGGGATCGTGGATCGTCTGGTTGCCGAGGGGCTGGTCGTCCGTTTGCCAGTCGAAAATGATCGCCGCGCCTCCATCGTGCGTTTGACCGAGGCGGGCGAGAAAGACTTCGCCGAACGCGCACTGGTTCATGAAAGCTGGGTTTCCGATCTGTTTTCCGATCTGTCATCGCCCGATGCCGATGCCCTTATTCGCATTCTTCGCACCATCTCTCACCATAACGAGGCGCCCCACCATGACTAAGATGGCCAACATCAAGCCAACCCATTTCAACTGGCGCATGGAAGGCGACGTTGCGGTCATTTCACTGGATCGCCCGGATCGCAAAAACCCGCTGACCTTTGAAAGCTACGCCGAGCTTCGCGATACCTTCCGCGATCTGGTCTATGCCGATGATATCAAGGCCGTGGTGTTTGGGTCGAACGGTGGCAATTTCTGTTCTGGCGGGGATGTGCATGACATTATCGGCCCGCTGATCAACAAGGACATGAAGGGACTTCTGGAATTCACCCGCATGACGGGTGATCTGGTCAAGGCAATCATTGCCTGTGGCAAGCCGGTCATTGCGGCGGTGGATGGCGTTTGTGTAGGTGCGGGGGCAATCATTGCCATGGCATCTGACCTTCGTCTGGCAACGGCTGCATCCAAAACCGCGTTCCTGTTCACCCGTGTTGGTCTTGCCGGCTGTGACATGGGCGCATGTGCCATCCTGCCGCGCATCATCGGTCAGGGCCGTGCAGCAGAACTTCTTTATACCGGCCGTTCCATGTCGGCCGAAGAAGGCGAACGGTGGGGCTTCTTTAATCGTCTGGTAGAAGCCGACGTTCTGGAAGCCGAGGCAATCGCCCTTGCGACCCGCATTTCTCAGGGCCCGAATTTCGGCCACATGATGACCAAAACCATGCTGGCCCAGGAATGGAACATGTCGATTGAACAGGCCATCGAGGCCGAAGCACAGGCGCAGGCGATCTGCATGCAGACCGAAGATTTCAATCGCGCCTACAAGGCCTTTGTCGCCAAAGAAAAACCGGTGTTTGAGGGGAATTGATGGCTGATACATCCTACCTTGACTGGCCGTTTTTCGAAGATCGCCACCGTGAATTGGCGACCCGCCTTGATGCATGGGCATCTGCCAATCTTGATGGCATTGATCATGGTGATGTCGATGCCGCGTGTCGTGATCTGGTGGTCCGTTTGGCCGGTGGGGAATGGCTTCGTTATGCTGCGATTGATCCGGCCGATCCGAATTCAAAGCTTGATGTCAGATCACTTTGCCTGATCCGTGAAACGCTTGCCCGTTATGACGGTTTGGCGGATTTTGCCTTTGCAATGCAGGGATTGGGCAGCGGGTCGATTTCACTGTTTGGTACGGACGACCAAAAAGCCGAATGGCTGCCAAAGGTCCGTTCCGGCAAGGCGATGGCCGCCTTTGCCTTGACCGAACCGCAATCTGGATCGGATGTTGCCAATATCGCGCTAGAGGCAAAGCGCGATGGCGATGACTTTATCCTGAATGGCGAGAAAACCTGGATATCAAATGGCGGCATTGCCGACTTCTATTGTCTCTTTGCACGCACTGGCGAAGCACCCGGTGCCAAGGGCCTGTCGGCATTTATCGTTCCCGCAGACCTGTCGGGCTTTGAAATTGCAGAACGTCTGCACACCATTGCCCCGCATCCGCTTGCTCGCCTGAAATTCACCGATTGCCGTATTCCGGCATCAAGTCTGCTTGGCAAGGGCGGGGATGGCTTCAAGATCGCTATGTCGGTTCTTGATGTTTTCCGCTCCACCGTGGCGGCCGCTGCCCTTGGTTTTGCCCGTCGTGCCCTTGATGAAACCATCACGCGGGTTCAGGAACGCGAACTGTTTGGCGCGCCATTGTTTGATCTTCAGATGGTGCAGGGGCATGTCGCCGATATGGCGCTTGATATCGATGCATCTGCACTTTTGGTCTATCGCGCTGCATGGCTTAAAGACAGCGGCGCCGCACGGGTCAGTCGCGAAGCCGCGATGGCCAAACTTTATTCCACCGATCATGCGCAAACCGTCATTGATAAGGCGGTGCAAATTCATGGCGGCGATGGTGTGCGCAGTGGCCACATCGTTGAATCGCTTTACCGGGAAATTCGCGCCCTTCGCATTTATGAAGGCGCATCCGACGTCCAGAAAATAATCATCGCACGGCAAACGCTGGCGCAATAATGGCTGTATCAGGGACTTCACAATGCTCGGACCAACTGCACATACCGATAGCTTCACCCGGGACAAGCTCCCGCCGCTTAATGAATGGCCGGAAATCAATCTGGATGGGTTCGACTATCCCGAATATCTGAATGCCGGTGTCGAGCTGACCGATAAAATGGTCGAACAGGGCTTTGGGGATAACACCGCCCTGATCGGCAATGGTCGCCAGCGTACCTATAAGGAACTGGCCGACTGGACCAACCGCATCGCCCATGCGCTGGTTGAAGATTACGGTGTTAAACCGGGCAACCGCATCCTGATCCGTTCGGCCAATAATCCGGCGATGGTGGCCTGCTGGCTTGCTGCGACCAAGGCCGGTGCGGTTGTGGTCAATACCATGCCGATGCTGCGTGCTGGCGAACTGGGTCAGATCGTTGACAAGGCTGAAATTGAATTTGCCCTGTGCGATACCCGTCTGATGGACGAAATGGTGGCCTGTGCCAAGGATAGCAAGTTTCTGAAAAAGGTTATCGGGTTTGACGGGACTGCCAATCATGACGCCGAGCTTGACCGGATAGCCCTGACCAAATCGGTGAAGTTCGAGGCAGTCAAAACCGGGCGAGATGACGTTGCGTTGCTTGGCTTTACGTCGGGCACGACGGGAAGCCCCAAGGCCACCATGCATTTCCACCGTGATCTTTTGATCATTGCCGATGGCTATGCCAAGGAAGTGCTGAATGTAACGCCCGATGATGTGTTTGTCGGATCACCGCCGCTTGCCTTTACCTTTGGTCTGGGGGGGCTTGCGATCTTCCCGCTGCGTTTCGGGGCAACAGCGACACTGCTTGAAAAGGCATCGCCGCCCAACATGATCGAAATCATCGAAACCTATAAGGCGACGGTCTGCTTTACGGCACCGACGGCCTATCGGGTGATGCTTTCGGCCATGGAAGAGGGGGCTGATCTTTCATCCCTGCGTGCCGCTGTTTCGGCCGGTGAAACCCTTCCTGCCCCAGTGTATGAGGCATGGATGGCCAAAACCGGCAAGCCGATGCTTGATGGCATTGGCGCGACCGAGATGCTTCATATCTTTATCTCCAACCGTTTTGGCGACAGTCACCCGGCCTGCACCGGGCGTCCGGTTTCCGGTTATGAAGCCAAGATTGTTGATCATGACATGAACGAAGTTCCGGTCGGGACTGTGGGCCGTCTTGCTGTGCGTGGTCCGACGGGCTGTCGTTATCTGGATGATGTTCGTCAGGCCGTCTATGTGCGTGATGGCTGGAACCTGACCGGGGATGCGTTCTTTGTCGATGAAAACGGCTATTACCATTTCGCAGCACGTAATGACGATATGATCGTGTCGTCGGGCTATAATATTGCCGGTCCCGAAGTTGAAGCAGCCCTGTTGGCCCACCCCGCCGTTGCCGAATGTGCCGTGATTGGCGCACCGGACGAGGCGCGTGGCACCATTGTTCAGGCCCATATCGTTCTTGCCGCCGGTTTTGAAGACACGCCAGAGATGGCCAAACAGCTTCAGGATCATGTAAAAGCGACGATCGCGCCGTTTAAATATCCGCGTTCCATCGTCTTTATCGAGACCCTGCCAAAAACCGCGACTGGAAAAATCCAGCGCTTCAGACTGAAACAGGAAATGTCTGTATGACCGACTTTGCCGCCACCAAATCCCTGTTCCATATTCCCGAAGGTGTCATTTACCTTGACGGGAACTCGCTTGGCGTGCTGCCGAAAACGGCCGCAAACCGTGCCAAGGAGATGATTGAAAAGGAATGGGGGGAAATGCTTATCCGGGGCTGGAACGAAGCCAAATGGATGGAGCAACCCGAACGCGTCGGCAATCTTGTCGCCCGTTTGATCGGGGCGGCACCCGGTACGGTCGTGATGGGCGATACCCTGTCGATCAAAGTCTATCAGGCCTTGGCAAGTGCGCTTGAAATGCGCCCGGATCGCAAGGTTGTCGTTTCTGATAACGGCAACTTCCCGACCGATCTTTATATGGCTGATGGCCTGATCAAAAGTCTGGATAAGGGGCATGTTCTTAAAACCCCAAATCCCGAAGATGTCGAAAGCCTGATCAACGAAGATTTGGCTGTGCTGATGCTGACCCAGGTGGATTATCGCACGGGCCGCATGCATGACATGAAACGGATTACCGATCTGGCGCACGCTGCCGGTGCCTTGGTGATTTGGGATCTTGCGCATTCGGCTGGTGCGGTTCCTGTTGATCTGACCGCCTGCAACGCAGATTTTGCGGTGGGGTGTACTTATAAATATCTGAACGGTGGTCCCGGTGCCCCGGCCTTTATCTATGTCCGTCCGGATCATGCCAAGGTTGCCCGCCCGGCGCTTTCGGGATGGCTTGGTCATGCGGCACCGTTTGCCTTTGACCCGGATTACACCCCGGCACCCGATGTTTCGCGCATGCGTGTCGGTACGCCGCCGGTCATTCAGATGACGGTTCTGGAAGAAGCAATGAAGGCGTGGGACGGCGTTGAAATGGCCGATATCCGTGCGCGCAGCATCGAACTTTGTGAACAGTTCATCGCCGGTGTCGAGGCAAGCTGCCCGATGCTTGAACTTGCAAGTCCGCGTGATGCGGCAAACCGCGGATCGCAGGTGTCGTTCAAGTTTGATCAAGGCTATGCCGTCATGCAGGCATTGATCGCGCGAGGCGTGATTGGCGATTTCCGTGCACCCGATGTGATCCGCTTTGGCTTTACCCCGCTTTATATTGACAATGCCGATGTTGATGGTGCGGTCAAAATCCTTGCTGAAATCATGGAAACCAGGGCTTGGGACAAGCCGGAGTTTCACAAACGCAATGCGGTGACCTGATCATGGCAAAACCAACCACCCCTTATGATCCCAGCACCGAAGGTGCCCGCACGGATTTCTCCGATCAGATGTCCTATGGGGATTATCTGTCCCTTGATGCGATCCTGACGGCACAGCACCCGCAATCGGATGCCCATGATGAATTGCTGTTCATCATTCAGCACCAGACATCCGAATTGTGGATGAAACTGGCGATCCGTGAAATCACCGCGGCACGCAAGGCCATTCGTGGTGGTGACTTGCGCCCGGCCTTTAAAATGCTGGCACGTGTGTCGCGGATTTTTGAACAGCTTAATAACGCATGGGACGTTTTGCGTACCATGACGCCAAGTGATTACACGACGTTCCGTGATGCGCTTGGCCCGTCATCGGGTTTCCAGTCCTATCAGTATCGCCAGATCGAATTCATGCTGGGCAACCGCAATCAGGCCATGTTGCGACCGCATGCGCATCGCGAAGACATCATGGAAATGCTTAAGGCCGAATTGGCAACACCAAGCTTGTATGACGAGGCCCTTAATCTTGTCGCGGGCGAAGGCATTGAAATTCCCGATCATATTCGGAACCGCGATGTTTCGGCTCCTTATACGCCTGATGATGCGGTGATTGCCGCCTGGCACAAGGTTTACAGCGATCCGGCAAAACACTGGTCGCTTTATGAACTGGCTGAAAAGCTGGTTGATTTCGAAGATTACTTCCGTCGCTGGCGCTTTAACCATGTGACCACGGTCGAACGCGTTATTGGTTTCAAACGCGGGACCGGTGGAACCGGTGGTGTCAGTTACTTGAAAAAAATGCTGGAAGTAGAACTGTTTCCGGAACTCTGGCGGGTGCGAACCGCGCTTTGAGGATGGACGGACCCGATGCAAATACTGCAAAATCAGGGGCAGGCATCAGGTTCACAAGAACCACGACGCAAAAAGACATAAATGTCGTGGGATCAACGTGTTGCTAAAAACTGAATGTATTAACACGGAGGCTTAAATGAAGGGTATGAAGACAACCATCGCAGCAGTTGCTGCTTTGTTTGCAGCCGGTGCAGCGCAGGCAGAACCGGTCAAGGTTGGTATGATCACGACGCTTTCGGGCGGTGGTGCGGGCCTTGGTATCGATGCACGTGACGGCTTTATGTTGGCAGTCAAACAGGCCAACAATCCGGATCTGCAGGTCGTCATCGAAGACGATCAGCGCAAGCCGGACGTTGCTGTTCAGCTTGCAGACAAAATGATCCAGCAGGAAAAAGTAGACGTTCTGACCGGCATCATCTGGTCGAACCTTGCGATGGCAGTTGTGCCGTCTGCGGTTGCCCAGGACAAGCTGTATCTGTCGGTTAACGCGGCACCGTCGCAGCTGGCTGGCAAAGGTTGCAACGCCAACTATTTCAGCGTTTCCTATCAGAACGACAACCTGCATGAAGCAGCCGGTGGCTATGCTTCGAGTGCCGGTTACAAAAACGCCTTCATCCTTGCGCCGAACTATCCGGCAGGCAAAGATTCCCTTGCCGGTTTCAAGCGCTTCTTCATGGGTGACGTTGCCGAAGAAATTTACACCAAGCTTGGTCAGACCGACTATGCCGCTGAAATCGCCCAGATCCGCGCATCGGGTGCAGACAGCGTCTTCTTCTTCCTTCCGGGCGGCATGGGCATTGCGTTCATGAAACAGTACGCACAGTCCGGTGTGAACATCCCGCTGATCGGTCCGGCATTCTCGATGGATCAGGGCATCCTTGGTGCGGTTGGCGATGATGCAATCGGCTTCAAGAATACCTCGAACTGGTCGAAAGACATCGACAATGCCACCAACAAGGCATTCGTCGAAACCTTCCAGGCCGAATATGGTCGCCTGCCGTCGCTTTATGCTGCTTATGGCTTCGATACTGCCAATTTGCTGCTTTCGGCAATGGGCAAGGCAAGCATTTCCGACAAGGAAGCTTTCCGTGATGCGCTTCGTGCAGCCGACTTCAGTTCGGTACGCGGCAAGTTCGTCTTTGGTCCGAACCAGCATCCGATCCAGGACATCTATGTTCGTGAAGTCGTCAAGGAAGGCGATGTTCTGACCAACAAAATCGTTGGTATTGCGCTTTCTGACCATGCCGATGCCTATGCGTCGGAATGCTCGATGTAATCACGGGCTGACAAGACGGCGGGGGCCGGTTCCGGTTAAAGACCGGCCCCCGACCACCTTGTGACGGAGTTTCCAATAATGTTCTCTCTTTTCCTGGAGCAGCTGTTAAACAGCCTTCAGTCGGGATTGATGTTGTTTTTGATGGCATCCGGACTGACGCTTGTTTTCGGTGTGATGGGGCTGATTAACCTGGCCCATGGCTCGCTCTATATGGTTGGTGCATTTGCCTGTGCTGCTGTTGCTGCCTGGACCGGTTCATTCTGGCTTGGTCTTGTTGCCAGCCTGATGGCGGCCGCCCTTGCCGGTGTGCTGGTCGAAATGCTGATTATTCGCCGCTTGTATAACCGTGATCATCTTGATCAGGTGTTGGCGACTTTTGCCCTTATTTTGGTTTTTTCCGAAGGAACCCGCTGGATTTTCGGTTCCTTCCCGCTTTTCCTCAGCGTTCCGGATATTTTGACCGGGACGGTGGTCCTGCCCGGCGCGCTTGAATATCCGATTTTCCGGTTGGCGATCATTATTGCCGGTCTTGTCGTGGCGGTGGGCCTGTTCCTTTTGATTGGCAAGACCCGTTTGGGTGTCCGCATCCGTGCGGGCGAGGCGGATCGTGGCATGATTGCGGCCCTCGGGGTCAATATTGATCAACTTTATACGGTTGTCTTTGCCCTTGGTGCGGCGCTTGCCGGTCTTGCAGGTGCCTTTGTCGGTACCACCCAGTCGGTTCAGGTCGGCATGGGCGAGCCGGTGCTTATTCTGGCCTTTGTTGTCATCGTCATTGGCGGGATCGGTTCGATCAAGGGGGCTTTGATCGGTTCCCTTCTGGTCGGCTTTACCGACACGATGGGCCGTTTCCTGTTGCCGCATGCCTTTGCGACCTTCCTTGACCCGTCCAGTGCCACGGCTGTCGGCTCGGCACTTGCATCCATGTTGATTTATATCGTGATGGCGCTGGTTTTGTTCCTGCGTCCAAGCGGTTTGTTCGGGACGGAAGCCTGATATGACAATGAACCGCGAAACACTTATCAACACCATCATTGCCGTTGCCTTTGTGGCTGTGCCGGTCATTGCGATGGGGATGAATGAACCTTTCATCATTACCCTTGCGACCAAGGTGGCTATCTTCGCCATGGCCGGTGTGGGGCTTAACCTTGTTCTTGGTTTTGGTGGCCTTGTGTCATTCGGTCATGCGGCGTTCTTTGGCATAGGCGGCTATGCCGCAGGCATTCTTGCCAGCCACGCGCTGAATTATGAACCGATCATGGAAAGCCCGTTCCTGATCGAAGGCACGACCCAGATGATTGTAATCTGGATTGTTGCCCTTGTGGTCTCCGCACTTGTCGCATTGGCGATTGCTGCGATCACGCTTCGGACCAGTGGTGTCTATTTCATTATGATCACGCTGGCCTTCGCACAGATGATTTACTACTTCGCCATTTCCTGGCCGGCCTATGGTGGCGAAGACGGATTGTCGATCTATGTGCGCAACGGCTTCCCGGGGATCAATACCCTTGATCCGATCAGCTTCTTTGCCCTTTGTGCGGTAATGCTGGGGATCGTGATGCTGTTTTCGGCGGTACTGATCCGGTCGCGCTTTGGTCTTGCCCTTCAGGGGGCACGTCAGAACCCGCAACGCATGACCGCGGTGGGCATTGCACCGTTCCGTATTCGTCTGGTTGCCTTTGTGATTTCGGCAATGATTACGGCCCTTGCCGGTGCGCTTTATGCCGATCTTAATCGCTTTGTCAGTCCGACAATGCTGTCCTGGCACATGTCGGGCGAAATCATGATCTTTGTCATTCTGGGCGGGGTTGGACGTTTGTTCGGTCCGCTTGCAGGTGCGGCACTTTATATCATCCTTGAACATCTGCTTGGCAGTGTCTGGGAATTCTGGCAGCTCCCGCTTGGTGTGTTGTTGCTGATCGTGGTGCTGTTTGCCCGCGGTGGTTTGGTCGGTGTTCTGGCCGGGGAGCGTAAACATGCCTGATGCCATTCTTTCGCTGTCAAACATCACCAAACAGTTCGGTTCTCTGCTAGCCAGTGATGATGTGACCCTTGATCTTCGCAAAGGCGAAATTCATGCCCTGATCGGTCCGAACGGGGCCGGGAAATCGACCCTGATCAAGCAGATCGCGGGCGAAATCAAATCCGACAGCGGTGACATTCATTTCGACGGTCAGAAGATCAACGAACTTGATGCGGTTGCCCGTTCGCGCATGGGACTTGCCAGAACGTTTCAGGTGTCATCCCTGATGCCGGAATTCTCGGTTCTGCAAAATGTGATGCTTGCGCGCCAGTCGGTCAGTGGAAAGGTGTTTCGCTTTTTCCGTCCGGTTCTGAGTGACAAGTCACTGGTCGAACCGGCGATGGCGCAGCTTGAACGTGTTGGTCTTGCTGATCGTGCGCAGATGCGTGCGGCCGATATTTCACACGGCGAACGTCGACAGCTTGAAATGGCGGTTGCCCTTGCGCTTGAACCCAAGGCGTTCCTTCTGGATGAACCTATGGCCGGTATGGGGCCTGAGGGCTCCAAACGTCTGACCGGCTTCCTTGATGGTTTGCGTACACAGGCCCCGATCCTTCTGGTCGAACATGACATGGATGCGGTCTTTGCACTCGCCGACCGGATTTCGGTGCTGGTTTATGGCCGGATTATCGCGACCGGTACGGTTGATGAAATCCGTGGCAACGAAGATGTCAAACGTGCCTATCTCGGGGAGGAAGCCTGATATGACTGCACTTCTCGAACTGAGTGGCGTTACTGCATTTTACGGCGCATCGCAGGCCCTGTTTGGCATTGATCTGACGCTCAATGAGGGCGAAGCGGTTGCCCTTATGGGCCGTAACGGCATGGGCAAAACCACCACGATCAAAACCATCTGTCGCATGATGGAACATCGTGATGGGTCGATCCGTTTTGCCGGTCACGACCTTGCAAAGATGCCATCGCACAAGGCGGCCCGCCTTGGCCTTGGTCTGGTGCCCGAAGGTCGCCGGTGCTTTGCCCGTCTAAGTGTTACTGAAAACCTGATCGCTGCGGCCCGTCCCGGTGAATGGGATTTTGACAAGGTCGCCGAACTGTTCCCGCGCCTTGCCGAACGCCGGGATCAAAAGGCCATGACCCTTTCGGGCGGCGAACAGCAGATGCTGGCCATCGGGCGCGCATTGATGACCAATCCGCGTTTGTTGATCCTTGATGAAGCAACCGAGGGGCTTGCCCCCGTGGTGCGTCAGGAAATCTGGGCGGCGATCAATCAGCTTAAACAGTCGGGCCTGACGATCCTTGTGGTCGACAAGTCGCTTAAGGAACTTTCAGGGGTTGCTGATCGCTATGTCGTCGTTGAAAAGGGCGTCACGGCATGGACTGGTGCCGTGAACGAGCTGACCGACGAGTTGGCCGACCGGTATCTGGGGGTCTGATATGGCTATTTTCACCTATCGGCAGAAAGTCCTGTTTCAACATTGCGATCCGGCGGGGATTGTCTTTTATCCGCGCTATTTCGAGATGGTGAATGCGACGGTCGAGGAATGGTTTGACACGGTCATCGGATGCGGGTTTCCGACCATGCATGGTCCGATGCAGGCAGCAGTCCCGACCGCGGGGCTGACCATCGCCTTTACCGCGCCAAGCATGTTGGGTGATCAGCTGGAATTTCGTCTGGAACCGATGCGGATCGGACGATCAAGTCTTGAGCTGGAAATTGCAGCTTTCGCAGGTGACGAGCAACGCCTGAAAACAACGGTAACACTGGTCTTTACCAAAAAAGGGGCCGGAAAGTCAGTGGCATGGCCAGATGATTTGCGTGCCAAAATCGAAAAAGAAATCAATCAAGTGGTAGAAAACAATGCATAAAATCGTTCAGCCAGACGGATGGAAAGAGCCCAAGGGATATGCAAACGGTGTGCTTGCACAAGGTGCCACCCTGTATATCGGCGGACAAATTGGCTGGAACGAAGATCAGGTCTTCGTTGCCAAGGATTTTGTCGGACAGATGGAACAGGCGCTTAAAAATATCGCTGCTGTTCTTGATGCAGCGGGTGGCAAACCCGAACATCTGACCCGCCTGACCTGGTATGTCACCGACAAACAGGAATATCTTGCCAAACAGCGCGAAGTTGGCCGCGCGTACCGCGATGTTCTTGGCAAGAATTTCCCGGCCATGACCATGGTCGTGGTCAGTGCCCTTGTCGAAGACGAAGCATTGCTCGAGATCGAAGGCACGGCCGTTATTCCGAACTGATCGGAATGATCTTGGTCTGATGAACAAAGGGCAGCGTGATGCTGCCCTTTGTCGTTCTTGTGTGCGGGGGAAATGTGCCCCCTAATTCGCGCCCGAACCTGTCAGGTTCTCCGGGGCAAATATCCCGCCGACGCCCGAAGATGGGGGCGACGTCGGGGCATCTGATGTTGATGGTGTGCTGCCTGCCGATCCCGACAAGTTTTCCGGGCTAAAGATGCTGCCAGCATTTCCGCCAAACGGGCTTGGGGCACTTGTGCCACCGGTATCTTCCCCGCCAAGCGGGCCCAGTTTCGGCGTCGTCGGGGCCGGTGTGACTGCTGGCGTATCAAGGGATTGCTGTTCCATCAGCTTTTGCTGGATGGCGCGTTTGTCTTCCAGAATTTGCGCGGTGCAGGCACTGGAATCATGGTTCTGGATAAACAGAACCGCACCGATTGCCAGAAGGCCCAGAACGGCGGCAACGGATCCCGGATGGGTCGCAACCTTAAGCACCGGACGTTCGGCAACCACCAATGACCATCCCTTGGAATGATACCGGTTGCGGCATTCATAAATGATCGCCCCGATCAGAGTGATGGAAATGATGATTACCGCAACGGCTGAGATTGATGGATCAAGGCCATATCGCACCTTTGACGACAGAACCGTGGTAAAGGTGCTGCTTGAAACGATGGTGAAAACGGTGGTGTTGTAATTTTCAAGCGATGCTAGAAACGCAAGGACAGTTGCCGAACCAATCGCCGGGGCCATGAACGGCAACAGCACTTTGACAAAGGCCTGTGTCGGTGTCGCCCCCATATCAAGGGCCGCCTCGGTCAGGGTGGTGTCAAACCGCTGGATACGCGATAAAAACACCAGCATGGAATAGGCGGCAATGAAGGTGACCTGGCCAAAGATGGTCAGAAACGTGCCGTCATAGAAAAAGCTTTCATAAGGCGCGTTGAAAAACGTCCCGATCCGATCCCAGAAAATCAGGGTCGAAAGACCGATCACCACGCCGGGCACAAGGATTGGCGCGATAAAGATCGTGTAAAGGGATGCGCGCAATCTTGGCCCAACCTGCGAAAGCATGATGGCGGCGGCCAGTCCAATCGGAATGGCAACGGCGACCACACCGACACCGATCAAAAGCGAATTGCCAAGACCTTCGATCAGTTTGTCATCGGCCACCAGTTTGCCAAACCAGTCGGTGGTAAAGCATTCCCATGGCGAGACACGCGGGAAGTTGGACGAATTGAACGCCGTGATCACCATAATGATCAGGGGGCCGAACAAATAGGCAAAGAACAGCGCCAGATAAATGCCGGGGATCACTGCGGTTGGGGATTTGATCTTCATCGTTTGATCTCCCCGATGGAAACCTTGAAGATCCGCATGGTCAGAAGAACAAGCGCAATACACACCACAAGCAGGATCATCGCATAGGCCGATCCACGCGGCCAGTTACCCCCGGAATTGAACCATTGATAGACAAGCTGCGTGAACCAAAGGTTCGAAGGACCACCCAGAATTTGCGGTGCAGCCAACGCCCCGGCGGTCAGCATAAAGACCATGGTCATGCCGGATGCAATCCCCGGCTTGGCATAGGGGATGACGACCTTGGAATGGACCTGCCACCAGTTCGCCCCCATATCCTGTGCGGCTTCGATCTGGTTGCGATCAAGGCTTTCAATCGCGTTATAAAGCGGGAAGATCATCAAAAGGATGTAGGCATATGCAAGCCCGGCATAAAGCGCGACATCTTCGCGGATGAAATCAACCGGACTGTCAAACAGACCAAGTCCCATGCCGACTTCATTGATCACGCCCGTGCTGCCAAACAGGATGCGAAAGGCAAAGGCACGCAGGATTTCGTTGATCCAGTAAGGAACAATAAGGGCAAGAACCAGTAACCGTGCCTTCGCCCCGGTCGATGATTTCGCCAGAACAAACGCCACCGGATAACAGATCAAAAGATCAAAGACCGTTACAAATACCGCCGACATCAATGTTTTGAACAGGATGCCGATATCAAGGGTATTCAACCCGCCCGATGATCCGCTGCCCTGAAAGAAATACCGATATTGATCAAGGGTATAAACGTCTTCCGGTCCGCCGATTTTGCCCGGCGGCAGATTAAAGCGGAACGAATAATCCAGCATGGTTAACTGGGGCAGAATAATCAGAAGAAACACCCACAAACTGACCGCCACCATCAGATAGATGGAAACAGCCATCCCGTTGCGTTTCACAAGGTCATAAAACAAATCACGCATTGATAAGCACCCCTTGTTACGCGCTGGCCAGTTCGCCGGGTTTCAGCGCGATGCCAAGTGCCGGTGCGAAATCAAGTTTGACCGGTGCGCTGGCGCCGATGCTGTGGGTGCCGTCATTGATCAGTGAAAGCTTCAGCTTCTTGCCTTGGGCATCAAGGACAATGTGACGCATATTGCCTTCAAACTCTTCGGTGACGAACCGGGTTTCAAATTGATTGAGGCTGTTGTCACTCTTGGCAATCTTAAGGGCCTCGGGCCTTACAAACAGCTGACAGGCATCACCGGGGGCAAGGGCCGGACCACCAGCCGGGTGGCTTTCGACATGGAAAAGCGTGCCAAGGCCGGCATCGATTTGCATCATCTTGCCGTCATTGGTCAAAACCGTGCCTTCAAGAACGTTATTCTCGCCGACAAAGGATGCGACAAAGCTGGTTGATGGATGGTCATAGATGGTCTTGCCATCACCGATCTGTTCGATCTTGCCCTTGTTCATGACTGCAATACGGTCAGACATGGTCAAAGCTTCGCCCTGATCATGGGTGATATAGATAAAGGTCAGCCCAACCTGTTTCTGGATGGCGCGCAATTCGGTGCGCATATGCTGGCGCAATTTCAGATCAAGTGCGGATAGCGGTTCATCCAGCAAAAGAATATCGGGTTCGACGGCAAGGGCGCGGGCAATGGCAACGCGCTGCTTCTGGCCGCCCGAAAGTTCGCTGACTTTCTTGTCGCCCTGACCGGGAAGGGCAATCAGTTCAAGCAATTCATCGGCACGCTTGCGCCGGGTTTTCTTGTCGACCCCGCGGACTTCAAGCGGGAATGAAATATTGTCGGCAACCGAGCGCAATGGAAACAGGGCAAGGTTCTGGAAAATCAGGGCGGTCGGGCGTTTGTTCGGGCCGACACCCTTCATATCCTTGCCGCCAATTTTGACAAGCCCGCGCGTGGGTTCCTGAAAACCGGAAATACAGCGCAGCAAGGTTGTCTTGCCACAGCCCGACGGCCCCAGGAACGAAAAGAACTCGCCCCCGGCAATGTTAAGGTTAGCTTTTTGGACGGCAGTAAATTCGCCGAATTCGACCCAAACATGCTCAAGCGAAATCTCTTTGGTCATAAAGGTGCCAACCCCTGCAAATGTCATAACCCTGCCAGCCGGGAGACCGGCAGCAGTTCGGTATTCTGAAACTGGAAACGGAAAAGGGCGGCACGCGGTTGTGCCGTGCCGCCCTGATACGGAAATGTCCTAGACGCCAGCACTTTCGAAGCGGTTTGCATATTCCGTACGGATATCGGCATACCACTGCGGTTCGGACGGCCAGGGGTTAAGCTTGGCAAGTGCATCGCCCGGATAGGCATCGGCAAAGTTCTTGGCATAGGCTTCGCCCGCGAACTTGTCAGCACCGAGAACCGGCGAGTTGTAACCATGATGGTCAATCGCCTCGCCTGCCAGTTCCGGCTTGAAGGCATATTTGATGAACTCGTAAACCTGTTCGGTGTTGGCCGCACCGGTTGGCATTGCCATGCCGTCGACCCATGCCATTGCACCTTCTTTCGGGGCACGATACATGACCGGCTCACCCGCGGTTTTAAGCGCAAGCGGCGGACCATCCCAGGTCTGACCAACAATCACGCCTTCGTTCAGAAGACCGTTTTTCTGCGTGTCGGCATCATTCCAAAGCAGTTTGATATTGCCTTTGCGCGCAATGCAGAATTCCGAAACCTTGTCCCAGATCGGACGCATGGCATCTTCGGAGGTGTAGGCTTTCCACATGTCGCCCGGCTCAAGCTCGCCAATGGTTTCCATGTAAAGACCGGCCCCCAGCATCATGGAATGCGCGCGGCCCATGGTTTTGCCGGCATTGGCTTCGGACCAGACATCACCATAAGACGGGAACATGCCGTCCGGCTTGAATAGGTCGGTGCGCCATGCCATGCCTTCGGTGCCCCAGATATGTGGCAGCCAGAATGTTTCACCGGAAACAAAGCCCCAGTCGGTGCTGCCGATCTTGCCCATGGCCGGGTTGACGGCATCAATGGCGATCTTGGTCATGTCAAACGGCTGAAGCAGCTCAAGTGCTTTCCACTGAAGCGCACGGTTGTTGGTCGGCGAGACGATATCAAAGCCGCGACCTTTGGATGCTTTCAGCTTGTTGATGATTTCTTCGTTCGAACCGATGCCGGTGTAATTGACCTTGATACCGGTGGCATCGGTGAATGATTTAAGGAAAGTTTCGGGCAGATAGTCCGACCACATCAGAATGTTGATCTCGCCCGAAGAGGCAAGGGCACTTCTGCTGATGATGGCTGGCATGGCCAGCGCAGAACCGGCGGCCAACGAACCTTTAAGAAGTGTGCGCCGGTTGATTTTTGGGCCGGAGTTGAACTTGGTCATCCGTATGTCTCCTGATAGCCGGGATTTTTCCCTTTTGTGCGGCGCACTATGCGCCCCCCTGACAGACATCTCTCCCTGGACCGACCGTATTGGTTTACGGTTCTGGTTCGCATTCTAGGTCATTGACAAAATGGTATAACTGCCGGTTACTCTAGTAATAGAGCCACAAGGCAAAAACTATGGTGCCAGTGCGGCTAGTCTGTTGCAGTGCCAAAAGAAACCGGTAGTACCCGATGCTAGATATCCGTCTGGAAGACCCGACGATCAGTGGTCAAACCCTGCAACAGCAGCTCCATCAGGGGTTGGTCGATGCGATTCTGGAAGGACGACTTCCATCGCACGAACCATTGCCATCGACCCGTGATCTGGCCTCGGCGTTGAAGGTCTCGCGCAATACGGTGGTGCTGGTTTATCAGCGATTGCTGGATGACGGCTATTTGACAGCAGTTTGGCGGCGCGGGCATTTCGTCAATGAACAATATATTCGTCAACAGCTTCGCCTCAGTGTGGACACCAGAACCGCATCGCTGTTTTCCCCGCAACGTGATCCGGATCTTTGGAACCGGCATTTGCAGTTCCGTCCGTCAAAGGCACGTAACATCGTAAAGCCCGCCAATTGGCGTGATTTTCCCTATCCGTTTATTTACGGGCAGGTGGCCCCGGACAAGGCAACCATATCGCGCTGGCGGGATTCCATGCGTCTGGCCGGAAGTCTCGCCCATTCGCAAAGCTGGGTCGGTGATCAGGTCGATATGGATGACCCGAAACTGCTCGAACAAATCATCACCCGCATTCTTCCCCATCGCGGTTTGCGTGCGCATCCTGAACAGTTGCTGATTACCATCGGGGCGCAAAATGCGCTGTTTCTGGTCGGGCAATTATTGGCCGGGGCAGGGCGCAAGGTCGGGGTTGAAGATCCGGGCTATGTTGATGCCCGTAATATATTCGGGGCCACGGGTGCGGATATCGTGCCATTGCCGATTGATAGCGAAGGGTTGGCAAGTTCCGCGCAATTGCGCGATTGCGATGTCGTCTATACCACGCCTTCGCATCAATGCCCGACCAGTGTCACCATGTCACTTGATCGTCGTTTGCAAATTGTCGAACGGGCCCGCCAGGATGACTTCATCATTGTCGAAGACGATTACGAACACGAACTGAACTATCTTGGCCATCAACGTGCGGCGCTTAAAAGCTATGATAATTCGGGCCACATCATCTATATCGGCAGCTTGACCAAACTGATGTTCCCGGGATTGCGCATTGGCTACATTCTGGCCGATAGCGAACTGATCAAGGAGCTTCGGGCTTTGCGGCGGCTGAGCTATCGCCACCCATCCGCACAGGATCAGCGCGCCATGGCGCTGTTTATCGGCGAAGGGCATCTTGATGCCCATCTGCGCCGGACACGGGATCGTCTGTCTGAAAAATGGCAAATCATGCAATCGGAATTGTCCAGACAGTTGCCCGACATTCATGTCACCGCAACCACCGGCGGGTCGGCCGTCTGGGTCATATTGCCACAGGGGATGGATGCATGGTCGGTTCACCGCGAAGCAGCCAAGCGTGGTGTGCTGGTTGAACCGGGCGATGTGCATTATGCCAACGAAGACACTGCACCGCGTAACCGGTTGCGGCTGGGCTTTGCCGCAATTGACAAGGACCTGATTGCCGCCGGGATTGGGCAGCTTCGCGATGCGATCCACGCGGTGGCGACTGACATGCAAAAAGGGACCGCGACCGGTTAAGGCGCGATCCCTAGATCGAAAGTCAGCCCATTAAATCTGGGTGCCAAGAACCTTTTGCAGGATGGCAATCATGTCGTTGATGTTTTCTTCGGTGCTGACCAGTGCCGGGGCAAAGATCAGGGCGTCCCCGGTTGCCTTGACATGCAGGCCTTCCTTGAACAATTCGCGCTGGACCCAGCTTCCTTTTTCACCCGGCGCCTTGCCCGGTGTCAGCTGAATACCCGCCATCATGCCATAGCCGCGCAAGTCGGATACATGGGGCAGGTTGCGCAGGCCAAACACGCCATCAAGGAAATGTGCCGACAGGGATTTGGCACGGTCAAACAGACCTTCACTGGCATAGATATCAAGCGCCGCAATCCCGGCGGCACAGGCAACCGGATGGGCGGAATAGGTATATCCGTGGAAGAATTCCGGGCGGTCGGCATCGCCTGCTGCTTCGAACACGGCGGCCTGAATTTCGGCACTGGTGGCAACCGCACTCATTGGAATGGCGCCGTTGGTCAGGGCCTTGGCCATGGTGATCAGATCCGGCTTTACCGCGAATTCCTGGGAGGCAAAAGCAGAACCTGTACGGCCAAAACCGGTAATCACTTCGTCAAAGACAAGAAGAATGCCGTATTTATCGCAAATGGCACGAAGCCGTTCGAGATAGCCTTTTGGCGGAACGATGGTACCAATCGATCCGGCAATCGGTTCGACAAAGACCGCAGCAATCGTATCCCCGCCATAGGTCTTGCAGATTTCTTCAAGATCATTGGCAAGATCGGCATCGGTTTCCGGCTGACCACGGGTAAAGCGCTGTTCTTCGGTCCAGGTGTGGCGCATATGGACCACGTCACAGGTGATACCGGAAAAATCACGCCGGTTATTGACCATTCCGGCCAATGATGTGCCACCAAGATTGACCCCGTGATATCCCCAGGCACGTGATACAAAGCGCGTGCGTTGTGCATTGCCTGTTGCCCGGTGATAGGCAAGGCACATCTTCATTGCGGTATCGACGGCCTCGGAACCGGAACCGGCAAAGAACACGCGATCAATGCCATCGGGCAGAATGCCAGCAAGCTTTTCGGCAAATTCAAAGGAAACCGGTGCGGCACGCTGAAAATGCGGGGAATAATCAAGTGTCGAAAGTTGCTTGTGAACCGCGTCGGCAATTTCCGGGCGACCATGGCCGGCCGCACAGCAAAACAGACCGGACGCACCATCAAGAATTTCACGACCTTCCGGTGTCCAGTATGTGACACCCTTGGCCTTGGCGAACATTTGCGGTTCTTCGCGGAACATACGGTTATTGGTGAACGGCATCCAATGGTTGGTCATGTTCGGTTTGGCAAGTACAGTCATGCTTTCTTCCTGTCTGGCGTGTCAGCGATGCAGTTTGATTGCGTTATCTAACGTGGTTTGATTTTGCTGCCATAGTGCCAGAATGGAACAATAGGTGGGTCCAGTGGGGATTGTGGATCCATCAAAAGCATTCTGGTGGTACTAGCCCGGCTAGGCGCTTTGCCCTAACAGGAAATGGTAAGAATGATTTTGCCGGGGAACGAGCTGGGGAACGATCGGACGTGACGATAAGTGAATTGATTTTGCCCGGTCTGGTGGTTGCGATTGCCGCATTGTTTCGCGGGGTGACTGGATTTGGCTTTGCGCTTTTGGCAGCACTGGGACTATCGGCAATTTTGCCGCCGCAAACGGCAACACCGATTATTCTTCTGATCGATATCACCCTGACATTTCTGATATTGCGTGATTTTGACCGATCCAAAATTGACTGGCGGGCCTGCTCAATCCTTCTGTTCTTTGGCTTGATCGGGGCTGTGATTGGTCCTTATGTCGCGGTGTCGCTTGATGATCAGACGGCAAGGATTGCCACGAACTGCGCAATTGCCATTGCCGCAATCGTTGCCATGCTACATCACCCGCCGCGCTGGATGGGGCATTTTGTCATCGGGGCGGTTTTGGCATGTTTTGTCGGTATCCTGATGTCGGGATTTGCAGTCGGCGGGCCGTTGGCGGCCGCCTGGTTGCTGGCCGGGGGAACGCAGGACAACCGCATTCGCAATACGCTTGCAGTCTATTTCGGGGCGGTGGACATTCTTGGATTTGCAACCCGTGCCGGGGCGGGAATGTTGCCCGACGGTTTCTTGATGATGGCTTTGCCGCTTTTGGGGATTGCCGTGTTGTCCTATTTCCCGGGCGAGAAGATTTATCGACAGATGACAGCGACCATGTGGCGTCGCGTTTGTGCCATCAGTTTGATGTTGATCGCGTTTTTCGGCATCACCCAGACCATTCTTATCAGCATTTAGTTTCCACAGGCCGTCGTCCGGCCGCCGGTTTCAACCTTTGACCACAGGAAGACAATCATGACAAAGACAGCATTGATCACAGGGGCAACTGCCGGCTTCGGGGCGGCAACAGCCCGCCGTTTTGTCGCCGAAGGTTGGAAAGTTATCGTGACCGGGCGCCGTGTCGAACGTCTGGATGCACTGGTTTCCGAGCTGGGCGGGGCGGGTGTTGCCCATGCACTTTGCTTTGATATTCAGGATGCCGATGCAATCACAAAGGCAATCGACAGTCTGCCGCCCGAATTTTCCGCGATTGATTTGCTGGTGAATAATGCCGGTCTGGCATTGGGAACAAGTCCGGCACAGGAATGCAATCTTAGTGACTGGATGACGATGATTGACACTAATACCAAGGGATTGGTGGCGATGACGCGAGTTGTGCTCGACAAACTCATCGAACGCAAAGGCGCGATTGTCAACCTTGCGTCAATTGCGGCGAACTGGCCCTATCCGGGCGGCAATGTCTATGGCGCGACCAAGGCCTTTGTGCAGCAATTCTCGCTGGGTATTCGCTGTGATCTTGCCGGAACCGGCGTGCGCGTAACGTCCATCGAGCCGGGGCTGTGCGAAAGTGAATTTACCCTTGTGCGCACGGGTGGCAATCAGGAAGCCTATGACAAGCTCTATCGCGGGGCCGACCCGATCCAGCCCGAAGACATTGCCGAAACCATTTTCTGGGTGGCAAGCCTGCCGCCGCATATGAATGTCAATTCGCTTGAAGTCATGCCCGTCAGCCAAAGCTGGTCCCCTTTTGCAATTCATCGCAAAGGGGGCTAACATTTCCGGCTTGCAAATTGGGGGGAGGGACATGTTGTTATTTCCTCTCCCTTTTCTTTGTGTGCAGGCTACCTGAATGCCATTCTTGTATTGTTCTTTCCCATAAAGAACCGCCTTAAATATTCCCAAGTTGTTTGTAGTTTCCTGCTGTTTTCGTTATAGATTACCGAAGGTTAAATTGCCGGTCGCAAATCCCCGAAAAAGTGAGGGAGGAAAGCCCGGTGTGGATAAAACTGACCGTGCGCGCAGCAATGGTTTCAGACAGCAGGTTGGATAGACGGTAATGAAAAAGCTGATTTTCTTTGTGGTCCTTTTGGCAGCAATTGGTGCTGGGGGCTGGGGATATTATCAGCATCGTCTGGACATCATGAAAGAACAGGAAGGCAAGTTCTCGCCGAACCCGGCCGAGATTTATGCAGGTATCCTTGAAGCTCTGCAGCCAACCCTTCAGCTCCATGAATACAGCCTCACCATGCTTGTGCCCGGCAACCGCATGGGCGAGTTTGAATGGAACTTCCGCGGCACCCTTGCCAAGGAAAGTGTGACTCCGCCATTCTATGGGCGTGTAACATATACCTGCGGCCTGACCGGTGGCAGCTATTGTTGGCAGCTCGTGGAGCTGGCAGTTGACGGGCGTCAGATTGAACTGATTACCGGTGCCGCGGGCAATGCTGAACCATCCGGAACGCAGACAACGCAAAGCGATGCGGCCATGCCCGCTGAGGCGGAAACAAGCACCGCCCGCGAGGAGCAGGGGCAATCTGCGTCTGACGTCATGGCAGAGGCTGCACCAGCCGTAGCGGAAAAAACCGCTGTCTCGGTGAAGGAAGAAGTCGCAGCCGAAGAAGTTGCCGCGGCAAGCAATGACGCTGCGGCATTGCCGGTTGAGGATGTCAAAATCTGGCACACGACGTCAGATACTGTAAATGCCCGCATGGGACCGGGAACCGGTTATGACATCGCGTTCAAAATGCCGTCGTCAACTCCTCTTAAGTTGATGGAAGAACAGGACGGCTGGGGACGGTTCTCCTATTCAGGTCAGGATGGCAAGGTTTATAGCGTTTGGGTCGCTATGTCGCTTGTTGCGAACAAGTAATCGTGACTGTCGGGGGCTAAAGCATATTGCCTTAAATCTGGTTCACTTTGGTTGTTTTTGGCGTGTCATTTGGCAAGGCACAGCGCACAGGACGATGCGGCGCATCGTTCAAGCGGTGTAACGTTGCCAAAGGCCGCCAAAATCAAACCCTTCGAGCCGGGACATCGTTTTGCCCCGCAGCGTCAAGGTTCTTGACCGTAGCCCCGCTACGCTCTGCAAACCTTTCCTTGCCGGACAAAACGATGCCTCCGGCAAAGTGGATCAGATTTAAGGCAATATGCTTTAGGTATCCTTCAACCGGATGCCTATCTTCAATAGGCCAGAAGCGGGAGGAAAACTTGTTCAACTGGTTCTCGAAAAAACGTGCTGATAAGCCATCATCCAAGACAGTTCTACTCGGCGAGGCTCTTATTCCTGACGGGCAGGTTGTGTATGCGGTTGGGGATATTCACGGGCGTGCGGATTTGCTGAGAGCCGTGATCGAAAAGATTGACCGTGACGAAGTGCCGACAGGATCTGTGAAGACCGTCGTTTATTTGGGCGATTATGTTGATCGGGGACCAGAAAGTAAGGCAGTTATTGACCTACTGATAGCCAGCCAGAAAGCCGGTGCTCGACAGCATGTGATCATGGGAAATCATGAAGAATTTTTGATGCGGTTTCTCGACGACCCGGTTGGTTCGACATCCTGGTTAACATATGGGGGGGCGGAAACGCTGCTGAGCTATGGTGTCGGAATGCCGCCTGGTGTGATGACGCCCGAGAAACTTGCCAAGGCGGCAGAAGATCTTCTCGACAAGCTTGATGAAAGTGGGCATCTGGGATTTTATCGGGCTCTCGAAGATGCTGTGGTCTTTGGTGATTATTATTTCACCCATGCCGGGATTAATCCGGACCAACCGATTGACCAGCAAACTGGCGAAAGCCTGCGTTGGATCCGCGAACCGTTTCTTGGCCATATGGGCGGATACTCACATATTGTAGTGCATGGCCACACGATAACAGAAGAGCCGGTTTTTAGACCAAACCGGATTGGTATCGATACAGGTGCCTACCATAGTGGCAATCTGACCTGCCTGCGACTTGAACAGAACAGCTACAGCATTCTTTAAACCGAAAAGGCCCGGCAATGCCGGGCCAAATCACAAAGGTGGTTTGTTGTCGCGAAGCGATTAGAAGAACCGTTCTTCAACGCGGACAATATCGCCCGGAAGAACAACCGTTTCCGGTGTTGCCTTTTCCGGCTTCCGGCTTTCATCGCCGCCCCGGATAATCAGGATATCTTCCTTATCCGCGCGATAGGTAAAGCCCCCGCCAAGCGCAACCGCATTCAAAACGCTCATGCCACTGACATACGGATAGCTACCCGGTTCATTGACTTCGCCCAGAATATAAAATGGACGATAGTTCATAACTTCGATCGCGACTTTGGGGTCTTTGAGGTAACCTTCGCGAAGGGCGGATTCCATTGTCTCTTTAAGTTGTCGAAGGCTTTTCCCACCGGCATCAAGATTGCCAATCAGCGGAAGCGATATCTGGCCATCGCCACTGATTTCAAATTCACCAGAAAGATCCTGTTCACCAAATACGGTAACGCGGACCTTGTCGCCGGAGCCAAGGGTGTAAGTCGGTTGCTGGGCTGTTGCAGGGAATGACAACAATACTGCTACACAAGCCGCAATGAAAAATCCAAAAATGTGACGCATTTTCAACCCTGTAAAAAAAAGTCCCTTCGAGTTTACCCGAAGGGACTATAGCATTTTGACCAAGACAGGAACAGCTGTCTGATACTTTTAGAACTGTGCACCAAGGGTAATGGTGAAGATGTTCTGATCGTAATCATTGGTGTTCTGGTTGGAATCACGCTCTTCAAACTGGTACTTGGCACCAGCATAGAAGTTGCGGTTCAGTTTATAATCGATCCCAACAGATGCGGTGTATTTGTCATCTTCACGGGTCAGGCCTTCATACTCGCTCAGACCATATTTAAGGTCTGCTTTGGCGACAAGGTTACGAAGGAATTCGTGATCAACGCCAACACCGAAGTTGGTGCCAATGGTCGAGGACGCATTTGCTGTGGTTGTCTCGTTGATTGAACGGGAAGCTGTACCGCGAATGGTGGTCAGTTCCGTCAAGTTCCAACGCACACGTGCATCAAGGGAATAACCGTCTACATCACGCAGGCTGCTGTCTGTGTAATCCTGTTCCATCCAACCGGCGGCAAGATCTGCACGGATCAGTCGATCAAGATCAATGGCGATACCAGCCTGAACCTTGTAGCCATCCGAATCACGATTTTCGTTATTGTCATCTACACGATCATCGTAATCACGGTCATTGTAGCTCGACTTCAGGTAGGCTTCGTAACCGTCCTGAATTTCGTAACCAAGACGAACTTCACCAAGAGTTTCAAACCGGTCACGGTCATCGTTGTTGGTGGTGCCGCCAAGAAGAGTACGGTTATCATCATAATCGTAGTCTTTGGCAGTTGCACGTGCACCGATGCTGAAGCGGTTCGGCTTATAGGTTACGCCAAGTTCACCGTCCATCTGTTCATATTCAACCGGAGCCGCTGCGTCGGTCGCAACATCATCGCCACCACGGTCTTCATGCCCGAACAAATATTTCCCGGAAGCATTGAACTTTAATGCCTGGGAGGCATCATAGCGTCCCCGAACACCAAAGTTGTAGTCCTCGTAATCATCATCATCGGATGACGCATAACGACCAACTTCGGCACCGGCATCAAACTGCAAGGAATGCTGATTCCAGTCTGAACGAAGATTAAGCGTCGGCTTCACTTTGGTAATGAAGTCGTCACTTTCGTCTGTGTCAGATTTATAGATGTTGTCGTTGTAATCTTCGACAACTTCTACTTTCGGGAAGAAGCGGAAGGAGCCAACCGGCATCCCTACGGGATCATAACCTTCAGCAGTACGCTGTGCGACGCCCTGGTTCGGATTGACCTGTTCCTGGGCATGGACCGGTGTAACGACGGCTGCGGCAATTGCACCTGCAGCTACGGTCGAAAGAAGTCCCCCTTTGAGAAAACTCACGTCTATTTCCCCTTAGTAAATACGTAGTAATAACTGGATAGAGTTAACAAACCTAGAAATCAGGTCGGGCTTGCGTTGTTCTGTGCTTCGCTGTCAGTTTCAGGCTCAGCGGCAGGTTCTTCAGTTTCAGTCTCGCCTGTCGTATCGTTCTGCGCCGTTTCTGTTGTGGCTGTATCCGTTGCAGGTGCCTCCGCCGTCTCGACAGCGTTATCCGCTTCCTGGGATGCGGCATTGGCTTCGGCAACAGTCGCGTCCGCACTTGCAGCTGCTTCTGCGGCTTCCGCTGCGCCCTGCGCTGCCTGAGAGGCAACAGATGCAACCGAGTTACCGGTTGCTGCCGCGACGGAAGTAAGCACGGCTGCGGCACTGGTTCGTGATGATGCAGCAACCGTTGCTGCAATCGTACCAGCCGTCGCCGTTGAACCACTTTGCGCCGCAGCGACTGAAACCTGGGCCGCGATTTGCGCTGCTGCGGTTGGATTAGCCCGCGAAACTGCCGCAGCAACCTGAACGGCGGCCTGTGGGGCTGCACGTGTTGCTGCTGCTGCTACCTGTGCGGCTGCAGCTGGTGCCTTGGATGCAACGGCTGTTGCGACCTGCGCAGCTGCGGCCGGCACGGCGGTCGACACTGCACCTGCAATGGCGGCTGCTGATGCCGGCGCAACCGTTGTGACCGATGCCGCAACCGATGCTGCGGCGGTCGGTACTGCCTGTGAAACGGATTGGGCGACCTGTGCGGCGGCTGCCGGGTTTGCGCGTGCTGCGCGCGCAGCAATTGCTGCTGCAAGGGTCGGGTTTTGTTGTGCAAGGGTGGCAACAGCTGCACCAAGCGCGTCAGGATTTCCTGCAGCCGCGATAATTTGTGCTTCGATGGCGGTCGACAATCCTGCCGGCTGTTCCTGGGCCATTGAAAGGTTGGCTGCCCCCATGAGAAGGCCGCTTGCGAGTGCAGTTGCGAAGGTCAACTTGCGAATAGACATCATGTTCCCAAAGTCTCCAAATAATGGATCTTGCGTAACCAAGAGTCCGCTATTCGCGAAGCAGCTCAGCACGACGAATCTTATATCATCAGAAAATTACAGGAACAAATTTGTCTGATCAATTGTTTTGTCACTGTTTTTCTGTGTTGCGGCACGTAAACACCACGTTGAGTTGCAATTATACCACAGGTTGGTGTTTTTAAACTTGCATGCCCATTCTGTCTTGGCAATCGGACAGGATGCGATGGTGGGGGTTAGGTTTTGTTTAATGCTTTGATAAATCGTGTGAACCGGTTCAAATCGCCATCTGCCAAGGCAGATAGGATTACTGTCATAGCCTCGATATTGGACTTGGCCAATGTCAGAAGCTTTTTATTTTCCAGCCCGGAAATCCACCGAACTTTTTCCCGAACAATATTTTGTTGTTCATCGTCCAGTTGATCCCACAGCAGGGCGGCATATTGAATTTGTTCAACGGCAATGGGGCGCTCGTAAGGGCCCGTAAGAAGCGACATTTTCAGGGCTTCAACCGCGCTGCCATCGTTTTTTCCACCGGAAAGCAGCCGCGCATAGCTGAGGCGCAGCCAGTAATATGGATCCATCGGTGATCCGGCGACTGCATTGGTAAATGCGTTTTCAGCTTCTTCCAGATTAAGTGTTTTTTGATCGGGGGCAGTGGATCGGTTGCCAAGTGCAAGATAAACATATCCCAGTCTTGACCAGGTTACCGGATTGTCGACCCACGAGATCGCATAAAGAAGATCGTCTTTTATTTCCAGAAGTTGTTCTTCGGAAATCTGTGGATTGTTTCTATTGTCGAAAACGGGTGTTGTCAGTTCGTAAGTGATTGAACTGATGGTTCTGGGGACGGCCAGTGACAGCAGAAAAACTGCGCCGACCAACCCGATAATCGCGGGGAGCCGGCGCAAAATTGTACGTTTCATCCGTTACTTGCTCGAATAATAATCTTTGTAGCGGCCATAATAATAACCATAGTCGCCATAACCGTATTTCGAGTGCTTTTTGACATTGACTTGCGAAAGAACCGTGCCTGCAAGGTCAATACCGGACTCAACAGTTTCCTTCAGGCCCGCCTGAACAAGGCCGCGCGGTGTGCCATCCCACTTGACGACATAAAGCATTTTATCCGCCATCAGGCCGATGACCTTGGCGTCAGAAACGGCAAGTACAGGCGGGGCATCAAGAACGATAAAGTCAAAATGTTCCCGAAGTGCCTTGACGTTATCTGCCATATGGGCCGATGACAGCAGATCAAGCGCATTGGCCTGGGTATTCTTTGCCGGAAGCAGGTAAATACCGGTTTCCTCATCCTTCTTGATGGCCTGATCAAGTTGGCATTCACCGGCCAACAGCTCCACAATGCTGTGTTCGTTATCAACACTGAAAGTTCTATGCACGGTTGGACGGCGAAGGTCACAATCGACAAGCAAGACACGTTGACCGGATGTTGCTGCGACTTGCGCCAGCCATGCCGCCAGTGTGGATTTACCCTCTGACGGAACTGTGGACGTGATGCCAACCACTTTTGGCGGGGCATCAACATTGGACAGCATCAGGGATGTGCGAAGGCTTCTGACGGACTCAGTTGTTGCTGATCCCGGCTTCTGTGACGGGTATCGCCCGACATCCGTTCGACCAAGCAACGTGCCGGTTAACAGCGGCACCATCCCGATTGCCGGAATGCCGGTCATTTGTTCGATCTGCTCTGCACCCCGGAAGGTATTGTCGAGTTGTTCAAGAACAAACACAAGGACCACACCCAGGAAGAGGGAACCGACAAGCGCAACCGCGATAATCAGTTTCTTCTTCGGGGCGGATGGATCAACCGGCACTTCGGCGCGGGAAATAATGCGGGCGTCGGCTTCCTGAAGGTCTTCCTGATTGTTGGTTTCCTTGAAACGTGACAGGAAGTTTTCATAAAGCAACCGGTTTGCATTGGCTTCGCGTTCAAGCTCGCGAAGGCGAACGGCTGCCTGGTTCTGACTGCTGTTCTTGACTTCAAGCTGGTTTAAGCTTTGGCGCAATGTCGCAACCCGGGCGTCGGCAACACCCATTTCGTTGCGCAGGCTTTGGGCAATTTTACGAACTTCACCCTCGATCGAGGCACGCAGGTCGGTCAGCTCTGCCCGGGCCTTGATCATCTGGGGGTGACGATCACCGTAGCGGGATTCTAGCTCCGACACCTTTCGGATGACTTCGGCTTCCTGTGAACGCAGACGCTGGATCAGCTGTGAGTTCAAAACTTCTGCGGCAGATGAAATGTCAGAGCTGCTGTTTAGCAGGCGTTGAACCTGATTTAAGCGTGCTTGTGCTTCTGCGCGGTTGGCCTGTGCAAGGATCAGCTGGGAATTCAGTTCCGATATCTGCTGCTCAGTCATAGAGCTGCTTTGACCAGACTGCGCCGATATGGTTTCGCGATACGCCTCAACCGCCTGTTCCGATACTTCAACCCGTTGACGCAAATCGCCCAGACGATCATTAAGCCACGATGTGGCGCGACGGGTTGCTTCGAATTTTGCTTCAAGCTGATCGACGATATATTGATCGGCGATTGTATTGGCGATCAATGCCGATTTTCGTGCGCTTACGGATGTGAAATTGATGGCTATGACCTGTGATCTTCCAACAACGGCAACTTCCATGCTTTCTTGCACAGTGTTGACAACGCGGTTGGTCGTTTGTTCGGCCAGTTCATCCTGGCTCAGGATGATTTCATTGTCGGTCAAACCAAGTGCAAGCAAGACATCGTCCGGAACAAATGTTTTTGGGTCCAACAAGCTTGCGAGCCACGATTTTTTGGCAATTGCTGCGTTGAATTCCGGGTCGTTTTCAAGGTTAAGCTTTTCAACAACACGTCTGATCAGGGATGTTGATCGGATAACTTCAACCTGACTAAGCAGCGCGCCCATTTCGGCTGACATACCACTCATCACGCTTTCGATATCGACAACGTTATTTTTACGGCCATCGATGATCACGTTGGTCGTTGCTGTATATTTCGGGGTAACCTGAAACACGACAAGGGTGGTAAGGGCGGTCAGGATTGCCACAACAGAAAATATAAGTGATTTTCGGCGCCAAAGGGTGCGCAGCAGTTCCTGCAAATCAATTTCATCGCCATTTGCCGATTGCGAAATGCGGTCTGTCAGGTTTTTCAAGCGCGATGTTTTGACGTCAAGCGCGCCGTTATCGGCCACGCCGCTGACCTTCGTCGTATTATTCAAAACGGTTCCCCAAATTCTGACCCGGTTACGACCACATCGAATAATGTGGCGCAAGTTTCAAACCTATACGGAATTTGTTTATATACGGCAATAGTTCACAACCATAATTTGATCAAATTCACGGTCACTTCACGTTCATGACCAAATCGGTTTGCAGCATTTCCGGGGCTGTGTATAACACGATGAGGTTTGGGATACTGAATTCCGGTAATGATCACACGGGACAGGCAGGGGCAAATAGCGTGCATATATTACGGCGAATAGGCTTTTATGGATTGCTTGTACTTATTGCACTTGCACCCTTGCCGTTTGGTTCAAACCGCCCTTGGGCTTGGTCCATATTATCGCTTTGGGTCGGCGTTCTTGTTTTGCTTGATGCCGTTGCCGCCGGATTTGATCCGGTGCGCGGCGAAAGCCGCTTCATGGGCCGCGTCGCGTTGCCGTTCCTTCTGTTCCTACCTGTCATCATCTGGATTATCCTTCAGGCAACACCGGATATCTTTACCGATATCGCCCACCCGATATGGTCAGAGGTCAGTGCACAACTTGGACAGTTGCTTCCGAACTATGTAACGATCAGTCCCGAAATGACATGGGATGCATTGATGGTGCTGCTGGCCTATGCGGGAGTATTCTGGCTTGCAGCGCGCCATGGACGGGATCGCAAGAACGCATCGATGATGCTTAAATTCTTCGTCATCGTTTCGACGTGTTATGCGATTTACGGGCTTGTTGTGTTCTTCGGTGGCTGGGAGAAGGTCCTTTGGTTCGATAAGACAAGCTATCGGGGGGATCTAACCAGTACATTTGTTAATCGTAATAGTTACGCAACTTATGCTGCGCTGGGACTGGCGTCCTCAATTGTTGTGCTCGTGAATGTACTTGAGCATGACGTAAGAAAGAGTAGTACGTGGCGGGAAATGCTGCGACTGATGACGGATGGTGTTCAGAAAAAGGCATGGTTGCCTGTCGTCGGGGGACTGATGACTGGGACGGCGTTGATGTTGACACATTCCCGTGCTGGCTTCTCTAGTGGTATGCTCGGTTTATTCGTCGTCTTAATTGGCCTTGCCGTCAGCAGGGTTTTGCCTCGAAAATTGGCCAGAAGGTCTGCCGGTGGCGTCGTTTGCCTGCTAGTGGTCGGCTACTGGTTTAGTGGTGATGCCTTGGATCAGCGATTTGAGTACGCTGAGGGAGACGGGACCATTCGCTTTGCTGTCTATGAAGGGGTAATGCAGGGTATCCAGCTGTCTCCGGCAACTGGGTATGGCTACGGAACTTTTGAGAGTGGCTTTCGTCAGTTCAAGCCACAGAATGTTGCCTGGGCCACATGGGATTTAGCGCATAACAGTTATCTTGAGTTTTCTTTTGACGCAGGTCTAATTTCGCTGATTATGGTTCTTGCCACGTTCATTGTGATTTTTGCAAGAAATGTATCGGGCGTTGTTTCTCGACATCGCGATCAGATTTACCCGATTTTGGGTACGGCTTCTGCTTTGATTGTTGCCGTTCATAGTCTTGTCGATTTCAGCGTCCAGATTCCTGCGATGGGTATATGTTTAATGTTTGTTCTTGCATTGGGCTGGTCCCAAAGCTGGCCTAGTAAGGGCTAGCTGAAACGCTGTTTTACTGTGTGAGCTTGAACTGTTAGTAAGGCCGCTGCAGATCAGATATCTTTGGGCGTGGATATATGATTTCGAGCTTCAATTATCGCTTCTCTATAAATCGCCTCGAGAATCTCCAAATTGCGCTCGGGCGTATAATGTTCTTCATATCTGCTGCGTGCGGCTTGGCCCATAGCAGAAAGGCGCGCCGGGTTAGCGAAGGCGTGCGTTGCGATGGAGGTAAGATCCGCAGCATCACCGGGGGCAAAGTGATGTCCGGTGATTCCGTCCTCTATCAGTTCCTCTATTGCGCCAAGCCTAGATCCAATTACGGGAAGGTTATTGGCAAAAGCTTCAACCAATGTCATCGGAAAACCCTCATAACAAAGTGAGGGCATTACAAGTGCTTGTGCTTTTGCCATCATGTTCGACACTTCTGTTGGTTTGCATTGCCCAAGGAAACGGACATGCGGTGGAGCCAAGGCTTCCAGCCGCGCGCGCTCGGGCCCGTCTCCCGCGATGGTCAAAGGAACATGTTGTAAGTTCCTCCAGGCTTCTAGGAGGATATCTGCCCCCTTTTCCGGCGAAAGGCGACCTACGAAAAGTGCGCCAATGCGCGAATTCTGCTCGGAGGTGATTGTATTATATGCGAAATTTGGCTTAACGCTAAGACGTGTATGCGGTAAGCCGCCTGCGATGAATTTTCTCCGCGCAAAATCGGTTAATGTGATGAAGCGATGTACATGGCGTTGCCATGTTTCTTGTTGTCGGGCCTTGTTTTGCATTCGGAAAATTGCAACTGAACCGGGCAAGGAGCTACGATAGCAACGATGAACTACACTCCAAATGTTGCTCCCAACAAGGCATTTTTCGCAAGCTGAACCATCGCGCAGAAACAATGCTCCTGCGCAAAGGAGGCGGTAATTATGCAAAGTTTGCACCACGGCCACGCCAGATTCACTTGCTGCCTCATGAATAGCTGGGGTGAGGAGCGGAAAAAAGTTATGTATATGTACCACATCCGGTTTGTGAAGCGCGATTAGATCGCGCATCCAGCTTTTGCGTCTTGCACTATGAGGTGTAGTGAGAAAGGTATGTAGTTTTGATAACAATCCTTGGATTGAATCGTTTGAAACTATTTCTAAATGTACATCGTGTCCTCCGCGCATTAGCAGCGCATTCTCCGCTGCTACAACGGCATCTTCTCCGCCGGACTCTTGGTAGGTGTTATGAAGTACGAGAATGCGCATAATGCGATCCGTAGTTTAACGCAGCACGGTCACGCAAAGCTTGCATGAAGCCGAGGGTTATTGCGCTGCTAAAGAGGAAATTAATCGAATAAATTCCAACATTTACGGTGTTCATGATGATGAAAATGCACCCTGCAGTCCAGAACATTGAGTGTTCTGAGCCGGTAGGGATATTTCGCCGAGAGAAAACGATTGGTAAGAGCCAGACCAAGAAAAGAAAAAGACCAGGAATTCCTAAGCGTAAAGACATGTCATAGATAGTGCTATGCGTTCCAATATAAAGAAAGTCCTCGTGATAATTCTCAAGCCCCCAATTTGCTGTTGTGAGGGCATAGAACTGATTTGTGATGTATTCAGTTCCGAAGCCTACACCTAATCCGTTTGAGTCCGATAGAAGACGCCAGACGTCTCTCCACATGACAGCACGGACGCCGGAATTGTCGTCAATCACGTATAGCTCGTAGGGGTAAATTGGAGCAATGAGCAAAAATGCCGTTAGTGCAATACTTATCCCGATCAAAGCGTAGAGTCCATTACGCTTTACCAGAAGAGATAGAGGTAAAATTAGAGCAACTAGTTGCGTTTGGGAGCTTGAGGCCAAGACAAAAGTGCATGCGAGCAAGGGGATTGCGATAAATGATGGTGTTTTCTTCCTGCAGATGAGTAATATAAGTGAAATCCATAAGGTAATTGTATTGTTTGCGAGAGTATAAATACTTCCGTATCCATCATCTGAAATGCTTGTGGATACCGAAGAGACAAGAAGATGGATTCCATATAGTAATAAGGTAATTGAGAAGGCATTCTTTTCTAGTCGGTCAAAGTTATGGAGAAAAAAAAGACGAAAAGTCGTGAAGATAAACGGTAATATTAATAATGGTACGAAATGCCGAATAGCGGAGAAGTTATCATGATGTTGAGTCCATGACTGAGGCATGATTCGCATGAGCGAAAGTGTCAGAACCACCGCAGCATAAAATAGAAACGGAAGATAACGATGTCCTAACGGATTGAGTCGACCCTGTATGCAGGTTAGAGCTGCTAACATACATACAACCAAAAGTACCGGAGTTCCAAGTGGGCGTAGCAGTGGGTAAAATATCATATACGCAAGTATGGATGCGCAATACCAGTCTAGCCCCCTTGTCTTGGTAGGGTGAGCTGATGATGTTAACGTTAAGTTCTGCATTTGGGTCATCGTATTCTAGGTTTCGTAATATTCTCTTTTAATTTCTCGACTAAGCTCTCTACCAGCTTTTGGTATGTTTTCTCGGCAGAAATGAGAGACACTTCGATAGTTTCGGTATCTAAGGTATTCCAATTCTCAATCTGATAATTGTTGGGGCTGTCACCATCAAATAAGCTTGCTGGTGGCGTAGAAAATCCAAGGTCATTATATAAAAAACTTAGTTTTCCTCCGCCTTTATTATAGTCAATTCCTAGAACTTTACATCCCATCAATAAAGAAATGATAGCTCCATGGTATCGCATGGCAATACTGAATTGAGAATGACCTAATAATGATAGTATATCATGCAGAGTAGGTGGGGTCATGTCGACATTCTTTTTAAAGTGTGACATAAGAGTAGCTGTGGTTTTAAGGTCTCCCTCCTGATCCAGTTCATGTGTGGAAAATATTGAGACGCCGGATAATGGTACGATAGTTTGTAGCCAGCTTAGTTTGTCTTCTAGCCATGTAATTTGTTGATTAATATTTTTCGCAGGTGGGGCCCCATATTGTTTCGGTACAAATCGTATATTAATTGCAGTTCCGTTGCGTCTGTCTGAGCGATAATGTCGGATAATGGGCCAGGTTAGAAAGGAGGGGTCTAAGCTAGTTGTAGTTACCATATTGCTGTGTTGCCGTAAGATTGTTCCATCCGCGGCATCGACAAGTTCTTGAGCCCAGCGCCGCGTCAGTTTAAGCCGTAAAGGCCCCCATCCGCATCCGAGTATTCCTGAAACACCGCCTCTTCGATGCAAGCGTTTAACCCAGCATAACCACAAAAATAACGTTGCATCATCCATAATGGGGCCGCCACCGAAAATTAGAATGTCACCTTTTCCTAGGCGTGGTACAATAAAATCTCCACGGACTTCAACTTGGTTCAATAATTGGGAGACCAATTCAGGGTGCGATCCGCTAGACGAAGCTAATGAAGCCAACTCATTGATTGATGACACGGAATAGTAAATGTTTGACGTTATCAAAACGATTGAAGCTTTTGGATTAACGGCCCAGATTTGCTGAGCTATGCCGAGTAAAATAAGTTTGTCTCCCGCTGTCTCGGTTCCATACCAGCCTGCTACATAGAAAACAGGGTATGTTCCTCTAGGCATGTGTTTTCCTGTTGCGCGTAAGCAATGCCAGCGCCACCTCAGCCATTTGATGAGAGCTTTTATTCGTAATTTCACATCTAACAATTTCATGGGTGGCCTCTATTTGCAGAAAAAGCTGTCATAGAGTTGGGCGTGGCTCAGGGAAGCTTTCTCAATTGAAAATTGCTCTGAAAGAGCAATTCGCTTTTCAATGGGAATTGTCCAGGGTTTGGTGCCTAAAATAACCTCAATCATTTCGTCATAGTTCGTCACAAAATAGCCTAAGCCATTTAGAGAAAGTACATCTTCAGCGCCTGAAACTGGCATCGAAATTACAGGGATTCCGTTACACACAGCCTCTACCATAACAGATGATAATCCTTCGTACTGTGAGGGAATGATCACCCAATCGGCTTCTCTATACATATCTATTTGGTTGGAGCAAAGCCCTTTGAAACGGACGTGTCCGCACGACTCTTGTTCTATTTTTCGGGAAAGAGAAGTATCATCTTCTTTGCCAATCAGCGTCAGATTAAATGGTAAGTTTCGTAAGCTGTCAAAACTCTTCCGGCAATGGTCAATGAATGCATATTGTGCCTTTTGTGCCGAAATGCGTCCAATAATTCTTACGTCTGGTTTGCGCTTAGATTGTTTCTTCAGTCGATTGGTTGTGTATGTCGTTAACGCATTATAGATTATAGATTTTCTTTGGTAATGTATCTGCTGCTCAATTTTCTTTGATATGCAGATCACATGGTCAAACCTTCCTGCTCTTGTCAGGATGTTCTCGATAAAGACGGAGAGCCATTGCCAAGGAATTTTATTCCCTAAAAAACGTTCATTATGTGTTGTGCGTATTCTAATAAAATCTTTCCTAGGTAAAAGAGCATTAACCATATCTGCAAGTTCACCGTGAGAATGGATCACATCAGCACCAAAATCATTTAACTGACGAAGTGTCCAGTTACGTAATTGCCGTAAATGCGAAAAATTGCGGATAGGCTGTGCATACGATTGGCCTATATGAACGGAAGAGCTGTGCAAGCAGGTGAATGCTTGATTGTTCGGTGCTGGCCTTAGAGGTAAAATCATAATTTGAAATCCTTGGCCTTGTAGTGCGAGTGCCAAATTTCTAGCGACTAGTTCTGCCCCACCAACATTAAGAGAATGTATGATAATTGCTATGCGAGGGGGAGATTGTGCTACTGTTTGTTTTGTCAATCGTGTCGCTCCGAACTAGCATTCTTGGCAATCTGTTGCTGCCAGTCTTGAGTGTGTTGGGCTTGTTTAAATGTTTGGTAATTGAATGCATCTTCGGAGAAAACCTGATCGTCCGAAAGGACACGCGCATAAAAATTGAACTCTATGACTTCTTCCCACCAGCGTTGAGGTCCGGCAAACCAATAAAATGCATATTTTCTGTAATGTTCTGGAATCGCATCGATCTTGTTTTGATGTGGTTCGTGCGACGGGAGAAGCATTGCCTTTGCTTTTTTTCCTAATAGAGAGGCGTGCATAAGTCTATTGTCGAATATGATAACGTCACCTGAGTTAGAGGGGATTGTTTTTCCACAAAAATCGGGTGCCCGACGCAACAAACGAACAATAAAGTTTGAGAGTTTTGCCCCCCATTCCCAGCGGCATAAAAAACGTATCAGTTTATGTGTTTGCGGAAGGATCATGATGCCTCCGCCATAGCCACCATTGTTCCAATCTTGTAAGTAAACTCCAATATTTACCCACCTCGGTAAAGTGTCTGTCAATGCGCATCGTCGTGATGTTAGTTCTGAGCTAGCATCAATATGTAGACCGCTCATACTATGATGAGCGCTTTGTGTGAAGGAATTCATTTGTATGTGAATGTTAGGATAGTAAAGTACTTCCTCTTGGAAGATGTTGATCAATGCATCTTTTATTTGTTTGTTGTTTAATACCTTATTTAGATGCTGGTCTGAAATAACATTGTTTGGTTGTATTATTCTTTTTCCTTTATCGTATGATAATATTGTTTTTCGAAGGTGTTGATATTCAGATTTTGAAAATGCTGACTTAATGGTTACATATCCATTTTTTATAAAGTCTTCTCGGTATGTCATTTTTGGTTTCTCCGTTTTATGGTGACTAGAGGTGTTTATATTTTACCTTTCTTTGTAGCCCGAAACCCCATTCTTTCGCTCAGAGCAGTCGCAAGAGTTTGAAGGCGAGGATGTATCGCATGGTCATGCATGCAGGACTTGCAGTGTTTTTCTCTTACAAGTTTTCTTGCTGCCCGTATTTGTGCAGGCTCAATTTGATCTGTCAAAACATTACCTATCTTCTGACCGGATACAGAGCAGACATAAAGATCTCCATTTGAGTCCAGCATTCCCCCGTCATATTGCTCTTTACAGCGCGGGCGAATGTTATCAGGGATAGTGTCAATGTTATAGTGACCGGACAAATAGGCTATGATAAAGTTATAAAACTCTGAGCGCCCGCTATAGCGTGATGAAGAAACTACTTCCTTTAAAAAAGTAGTTACAGCACGTGCTTCTGGTGTTTCTGGGCTGATTCCCCATACTTTCATTAATTCATTATTGTATATTCGTGATACATAAACGGCTAGTCTGTAGATAATAGGAATTTTATTTTCTTTCATGTAAGTGTCAAGATTTTGTAATTGTTCAATGTTGGCGTTAACTCTACTTATGGTGCAGGCTGTTGATAATGATATTTCTGGATCTTTTAATTTTTGGATATAATCTAAAGTACATTTTACTTTGTCCCAAACATTTGGGACACCACGAGATTGATTGTGAGTTTCCCCCAGTCCGTCAACGGAAACGGTTATCAATAGCTTGATCGATTTCGGGCGAACCAAATCTATCATTTTGGGCAAGGTTGCTTTGATGCGCTCTGTATTAAATCCATTTGTAGTAATGGCTATTTGACGCAGGTTTGGAATATTAGTTATCGCTTGTTCAATGACGTTGGTTATATCTGCTCTAATGAAGGGTTCTCCTCCAGTGATCCCAAAATCGCGGATCTTATGCAAATAAGGATTGGTAAATATCCCTTGAAGTTCATTTCCTGTGGCATCTTGGCTTTTGTAGCGCCATATATCGCACATGACGCATTTGGCATTGCAGCGATTGGATACGGAAAAATTGATGAAGCTAGGATGCCGCCGGTCATTATGAAAATCATGAACCGCGACATCTCTAATGTAGTCAGCGGCGAACCGAACGAGTGACATTGACTTGCTCCATTGCGGTATTTGGCGTTCTAGGGCGGTTAGGTGATAGAGGGAGGGTTTTCATATGGGAGATTTTCCACCACGCCATAATTCCCATTGCGGTCGTAATCCAAGTTTCCACAGTGAGGACTGTCATGACGGCCCCTTTGGCACCATAAAGTGTTATCAATGGTATCGCGATGGTTAGGCTTAAAAAGGCAGCAATCAGTGTTACACCATTTATTATTTTATACAGTCCAAACGGTATTAATAACTGGCGGGACAAAATTAAGCTGATATTGGTAATCAGAGGCAATGGTGCAAACCAAGTCAATAGGATTACCGTTTCCGTAAATCCATCTGAAGCAATTAAGCTGACGATTTTTTCTGCACACAGCCACAAAACGATGCTGCCCGCCCCTGATATCATTAGAACTAACGCGGCATAAAAGCGGAGTTGTTTCCACGCTCTGACTGCATCATGCGCAAAGAGATGGCTTATGCGGGGGGCTAGAGATTGGGATAAGGGGTCGAGAATGAGAGTGATTATTTTGCGGATACGATCTGCTAGTACATAATAACCGACCATAATTGTGCCAGCCAACGTTCCTAAAAGCGTAGGTATTAATATCGTGTATAGTGCAACTGCAACTCTCGAGATAAAAAGAGATCCGCTTTCTAGAAACTCAACCCTTAAATCGTTGCGTGTGGGCCACTGCCACAAAATGATCTTCTGCTGGACTATCCACATAATTGCAACAATTGCCCCTGCGATCTTGCATCCTGCGACTATGCCCATCGCTAATGGTCCATCGTGAGGATCGTCAACTAGCAATAAAATCAAGGGAAGGCTCGATATACTAATTAGTATTTGAATGGCGGCTATATCTTTCATTCGCTCAATCCCAACCAACAACCAGACGGGAAACAGTGCCGTTGCAAATATTTGAGCCGTAACAGGTAAGGTATAAGGACTAAAGGATTCAAAAAATGGCACAGCAGTTAGTAGACAGCCCCATACTAGGGTAGATAGTAGAACTAAGCCCAATTGGATCGTCCAGCCTGCACAAAAAACTCGCGACAATGCCGTGCGATCCGTTTGTAAAATAGCAATTTTACGAACGCCATGCAGGGAGAAGCTCCAGTTAATCAATATAGTGAAGTATTCAACTATTACGAGGGTCCAGGCATAGTGCCCCCAACCTTCGTTTCCCAAATGCCTAGTCAGCCAAGGTAAGCTCACCAGTTGCACTAAATAATTCGTGATCTGGACTATTGTAAGAGCGCCAACATTCTGCACCATTTTGAATGGAAGCTTTCGTATAAAGCTGTTCGTAAAAGCGAGCATAGTTTAGCGTGTCCTGCTTTTTGGGCGTCTCGAGCGAATTTGAGGCAATTTGTTACGACTGGCTTTACCTTGGTCTAAATTCTCCAGTGCGATAAGCCATATGAATTTCGGCGCGAGCAGGATATATCGTCGCCAGAGACGTTTCGGATCGCTAAAGAGCCGATGGATGCATTCAAGCCCTAATTTTTGCATCCACACTGGTGCCCGCTTTACATTTCCCGAATGAAAGTCAAAAGCAGCGCCTACGGCGAAGAATACGCCCCGTCCACTATAAGGGGCAGCCTTGGATATAAAGTAGTCTTGCTTGGGGCTTGACAAGCCGATCCAAACAAAATCTGCGCCACTTGCGCGGATGGCGTCAAGTTCGTTACGTATTTCATCCGTCAGTTCACTCGCAGGACCTATTTCCCTCCAGGGAGGAGAAAACGTCCCGGCCACTTTCAGGCCAGGGTATTTATGAGCCAGATTGGCGGCCATGCGTTCGGCAACGCCTTCCTGTCCGCCATAAAAATAATGGGTTTGTCCTGTTTTTAGCGAAGCCGCGCAGACTGCATCGACAATATCTGCGCCGGAAACACGCCCAATTTTTCGCCCGTATCCACGCAATTTCCCTATCCATGCCAAAGGCATGCCGTCTGGCGTTACCATGTCGGCATTTTCATGCAAGGCTTGCAAGCGTGGTTCTTTGACGGCCAGCATCAGGCTTGCCACATCGCGCACGAATACCTTTCTTGCCTTTCCCGTGCGAGCCCATTCAATGAAAGTAGTTACTGCGTGCGCCATATTTACTACACTCACGGAAATGCCAAGGATTTGCATTCGGGGGATGCTGTTGTGGGAGTTAGCGCTCATCAGGTTCTTCTCTTTCTCTACGCTTACTTATTTAGTAGATGGCTGATTTTCGCCACGTTTTCTGCGTACTTGTTCTTCTACCCACGCGTAGGTCTTTTCAAGCCCTTTCACTAGAGGGGACGAAGGTTTCCAGCCAAGTGTCTCGGCAATTAGTCTATTGTCTGAATTGCGTCCGCGTACGCCGAGAGGGCCTGGGATGTGGTTCTTGTGAAGCTTCTTGCCGGCGATATGTGAAACCATATCGACGAGTTGGTTGATTGTTACCATTTCGTCAGACCCTACGTTGAATGGCCCGTTATATGGAGAGCGCAAAAGGCGTGTTGTTCCCTCCAGACACTCGTCAATATAAAGGAAGGATCTTGTCTGGTTTCCGTCACCCCAGATTTCGATGTCCCCACCGCCTTGTGCTTCAGCCACCTTGCGGCAGATGGCTGCCGGAGCTTTCTCCTTGCCACCTTCCCAAGTCCCTTGCGGTCCAAAGATATTGTGGTAGCGCGCAACGCGACATTCCATGTTGTGGTTCCGGTTGAACGCCAGATAAAGGCGCTCGGAGAAAAGCTTCTCCCAACCGTATTCGCTATCGGGTGCCGCTGGGTAGGCGGAGTCCTCTGCGCAGTTAGGGTTGTTTGGATCTTCCTGATTGTAGGCGGGATACATACAGGCAGAGGAAGAATAGAACACATGCTTGATGTTGCGCTTCAGGCACGCATCAACCATGTTGAGATTAATAGTTGCCGAATTGTGCATGACGTCGGCGTCATGTTCGCCCGTAAATATATATCCTGCTCCACCCATATCGGCCGCAAGCTGGTAAACTTCGTCAAAGCGTCTATCAATAACTCGGCTGCAGACAGCTTGGTCGCGCAAATCGCCAATCACGAAATCATCTGCATCTGTTTCTGAAAAATCCGGATACTTGAGGTCAACCGCTCGCACCCAGAAGCCCTCACGTTTCAAGCGCGAAACCAGATGTGCGCCAATAAAGCCACCACCGCCAGTCACCAATGCTGTTTTCACCTATTTCATCCTTTCCTTTTATACTCTTCCAAATTCATCTTCGATCCGTACAATATCATCTTCGCCAAGATAAGCTCCCGACTGGATTTCTATCAATTCCAGAACGATTTTTCCTGGGTTTCCAAGCCTATGTATTGCCCCGATGGGGATGAAAGTGCTTTCGTTCTCATGCAAGATTCTGATATCGTGTTCTACAGTTACCTCGGCAGTACCTTTTACAACCACCCAATGTTCAGCGCGGTGATGGTGTTTTTGTAGCGAAAGACGCTTACCGGGTTTGACGGTGATTTTCTTGACCTGATGACGCTCTCCGGAAACGAGTGTCGTGTAGCTACCCCAGGGCCGATACACTGTTTCATGTATTTCTGTGATTGCCTGCGTGGCGGGATTTGCCCTAAGATGTTTAACGAATGAGCCCATCGTTTGTGCTTGCGAAAGCCGACCAACAAACACTGCATCTGCTGCTGCGATGACCGCGACATCATCAAGCCCGTTGATGGCCACATGTGGACCGTCCGTGATCGCCAATGCGTTTCTTGTGTCTGAAAGCGTTGCTTTGCCACGAATAACATTGCCATTCTCGTCCGGAACTTCGGCCTTCCAAACTGCTTCCCAACTCCCTAGATCTGACCAACGGATTGCCGTCGGTACAACGCTTGCCTTACTAGTCTTCTCGAAAATTGCGTAATCGACGGAGATGTTTTCTGCTGTAGCGAAACTTTCTGCATCAAGGCGGAGGAAATCTAGGTCGCGTATGGATTTCTTGACCGCATTCCTGGTAGCTATTCGTAGCTCTGATGCAAGATGTGTGCATTCTTTTAGGAAAGTTTGAATAGCAAATAGGAACATGCCTGAGTTCCAGTAGTGCCCGCCTTCAGCAATCATTTTCTCGGCTGTTTCCCGATCCGGCTTTTCTATAAAGCGTATGACCGGTGCTACACCATCTTTCTCTTTGCCTGCACGGATATAACCATATCCTGTCACCGGTTCATTTGGTGTAATCCCGAATGTAACGAGGCGGCCATTCTTGGCTGCTGTGGTTGCGTGATCAATCGCACTGTTCCAGTCATCTCCGATCTCTATTTGATGGTCGGATGCGAGTACGTGAATCAGTGCGTTTTTCTCACCTTCTTCTTCAAGTGCTGCGCAAACGGCAGCAATTGCCGCAGCTGTGTTGCGCGGGGAAGGCTCAAGCAAAATGTCCCGCAACTGGACGTTGACTACTGCTGCCTGCTCTTTGACAAGAAAGCGATAGGGCTCCCCTGTCAGAACTATTGGTGCGTCGTAGCGTGAATCTTGTGCTACCCGTAGAAGGGCCTCTTGAAACAGGCTGATCTGACCTGTCAGCGGTAAAAACTGTTTAGGTCTGCTCGCACGTGACATGGGCCATAGGCGGGTGCCTTGGCCGCCAGCCAGAATAACTGGGATGAGCAATTGTTTTGTCACTGTGAGGGATCCTCGATTTTATGAGCAGGCCTATCGTTGGAGAGTGTGGGAGCTTTATGTCCCCCGGCTTTTTGCGTTTGTGACAACTTTCGCCCCCTCCTTTTTTCTCAATTTCACTTAGGGTTCCTAAGATGGATTTGGCGCGTTGGATGACAAGGGGCGAACATTGAAAGTGCGTCTCATTCCGATTCTGACCTTTGATATTCAGTTTTCTGGGAAATCCATTTCCAACTTGAGAGGCACATGTCGTGGATACTTCTTTTGGCCTTCCAGCCAAGTAGTCTCTTTGCGCGTTCTGGGTCTGCATAGCAAGCAGCGATATCCCCCGGACGCCTATCTGTCATGTGATAAGGGATCTTGTATCCGCTAGCATTTTCGTAAGTTTTTACCAATTGTAGAACGCTTGTTCCCGTACCAGTTCCAAGGTTCAAAGTCACACTTTCCTTTGTGTGAAGTAAGTATTCAAGTGTAGCAAGGTGTCCTTCGGCCAAATCCATTACATGGATGTAATCCCTGACGCCTGTGCCGTCGACTGTTGGATAGTCATCGCCATAAATGTTTAAATGGTTTCGTTTTCCGATGGCTACATCTGCAATATAAGGCATCAAATTGTTGGGTGTTCCACGTGGTGATTCCCCGATTAATGCGCTTTCGTGGGCTCCAGCAGGGTTGAAATATCTTAAGATCCCGACTTGCCAATTGCTTTGCTCAGAACAAAGATCACGTAAAATCATTTCACCGCACAGCTTTGTGTTTCCATAAGGATTTACAGGGCCTGTTGCTGCGTCCTCGGTAATCGGCGAAGAAGCATTCGGGGAATATACCGTCGCACTACTACTATAGATAATACGGTTCATACCATGTTCGTCGCAAATTTTAAGAAAATCTATGAAATTTGAGACATTATTTTTGTAATATTCTAGTGGATTTTGTACGGATTCAGTAACTGATTTGAATGCGGAGAAGTGAATCACAGCATCAATTTCGATGTTTGTGAATATGTTGTCTAGTGTTTTCTTGTCATCGATACTTGATTTGAAGAACGTAATTTTCTTTGATAATATTTTCTCGATTCTCCCTAATGTTGATAGGGAGCTATTGCTCAAGTTGTCAACAATAACAACTTCATATCCGTTTTCTATTAATGTGATAGCGGTATGGCTGCCGATATATCCAAGTCCGCCAGTTAATAAAATAGTGCCTTTTGATGTTGTCATAGTAGATTTCTTAATGAGCATTTTTTTGCTTGAAAAAAGTGGCAATGGTCAGGGTTAAAACCCGGACATCTAATATTGGAGACCAATTGGCAATGTAATACATGTCATGCAGCACTCGCTGCCGCATCTTCTCGTCTGTGTCTGTCTCCCCGCGCCAACCATTAACCTGCGCCCAACCAGTAATTCCCGGCTTCACCCGATGCCGGGCGAAATATCCGTCAATCCTTGTGCGATAGGCGGTGTTGTGCTGTGTCGCGTGCGGGCGCGGCCCAACCAGTGACATATCCCCGCGCAATACATTAAACAATTGTGGTAATTCATCCAAACTTGTTTTGCGGATGAATTTGCCAACGGGGGTTATGCGCGGATCATTGCGGGTTGCTTGTGGAACGGTGTCATCGCGCTTCGTGGCGCACTGGTCGACATACATGGAGCGAAATTTCAGGACGCGTATCGTCTCGCCGTTAAAACCATGGCGTTTCTGCACGTAAAGTACCGGTCCGGCACTTGTCAGCTTTATGGCAAATGCCACGGCAAGCATGACGGGGGCTGCAATAATTACTGCGATCAATCCAAGGATGACGTCCTCGGCACGCTTGATCCACCATCCGCGTTGCCCAAACGGGCGCATGGCACGGCGAATGAAGGGAAGGCCTGCCATCACAATCCATTCGCGTCCCGGTTCAAGCAAAAGATCGTGATCCGGGGCGCAAGGCGACATATGGCTTGTTAAATCGCCAACTTCGAGGATGTCGGCCGATATCGCATCAATATCATCAAGTTGATCGGCAAAACGTGCCCGGTCCGATTGGCTGATTGCCAAGATGATCATATCCGGGGCAAGTGCCCGGATTTTGTTCAGTTCGGCCTGAAGGTCGGCTGTGCCGGTTTTACCGCCGTTTATAATACTGCGATGAATAATCCGGTATTGGTGCTGGGACCCGATCCGTTGTTCAAGCATCTCAAGGATCGATGGCGTCGGGTTTGACGATATAAGGACGATCTTGGGGCGAAAGGATTTCTGTTTGCCAAGGGCGCGGATCGCACCAAAGGCGCAAAGCCGAAGCAATATAAGGGACGCAACACCAATAATGGCAAAATACCCCGTCCACAAACGGGAAAAATCATCCGATACCTTGGAAAAATAGGCAATGCCAAGCAACAAGGCAAAGGAAATGGCCTGTGCGCAGCAAAGCCGCAAAAGGCCCATCTGTAATGTTTGCGGATCAAGGGTGTGATACCCGCGCAAAACCATCATGGCCGCCATATAAAATAATGGCGCGGCAAATGCCGGCATCAAAAGATGATCTGTCGGTATGAATGTGCCAAATCGCAACCAGGATGCAAGCATCGCAGAAGCAAAAAGAACGACGACGTCCGAAACCGCCATTAAATCGCGTAGAAGCACGTGGCTTCTGCTATGCGCAAGCACTGTCGCAGCTCCCCAAAGCTGACCCTGATCAATAAGGTTCCAAACCGTACCCAATGGGTCTGTCTGTTCCCCGGCTTTTTTCATGGCGCCAACCGCAACTTTATTTTTAATCTCACCTTATGGTTGGATGGCGAGTATCGTTGTCGGTCAAGAGCGAAGAGGATTAACAGGTTTTAATATATCTAAAACCTGTTCAATGGTATAGTTTTGTGATGTTTTTGGTGTAGGTTGCCTCTACAAAGTATGGGGCAATTGACGTTGCAGCAAAAATCGAAAGCTCCGGCCCACGGTCTTGGTGTGCCATGGGCCGGAGCTGATTGTTCAATCAGGATACAAGTTTCAACTTATTTTCCCGATAGTACCCATTGCAAAAGGCGTCATAGGTTTTGACAAGCCCCTGTTCAAGGCTATGCGCCGGGGACCAGCCCAGCATCCTGATCGTATTTCCCTGCATATTGCGTTCTGCCGCGCCCTGCGGAATCTGGCGTGCAAAGTCGACTTTGCCGTCAAACCCGACGATATCGGCAATCATGAAGGCAAGTGTGGAAATGGGAATGCTTTGGCTGGTGCCGACATTTATCGGGCTGTTGCGGCGATGATGTTCAAGGATGGTTATGATTGCATCGGCGCAATCATCCACGTATAAAAATTCTCGCACGACTGTACCGTGCCCCGGCAATTTGGCGATGTGTCGTCCTTCGCATTTTGCATCATGGATATGACGGATGATTGTCGGGATGGTTCGGGCTGAAAGCAGGTCAAAATTATCGCCGGGGCCGTAAATTTCGGGTGGAATGATTGTGGTGAAATCCGCACCAAATTGCTGGTGATAGGATTGGCAAAGCTTTAACGCCGCCAATTTGGCAATTGCTGCATTTTCATATGCGGGGGCAAGTTTACCCATAAGCAATTGATGTTCCGGCGTCGGCAAGATGGGATTTTCCGGGTAAATATACGGGGCCGAAATGTTCAAAAGCTTTTCGACATCCGCCTCAAAGGCCCCCTGTATCAGATTGGTTGCAATCATCAGGTTTTCATAAAGAAAATCCCCCGGAAGATCATTATGCACCCTTGATCCACCTGATTTGCCTGCGGCAATAATCACAACATCCGGCTTTGCCTGTTTAAGCCATCTTGTAACCGGTGCCTGGCGCAAAAGGTCAAGTTCGCGGCGTGTACGCGTCAGGATGGTGCAATCTTCCTGCTGTAACCGGCGTATGATGGCCTGTCCGATCATGCCGTGATGTCCGGCAATATATATGCGTTTTCCTGTGATATCGTAATTCAGTCTGGTCATGGAATGTTCCTTTCCCCTGAATTCGGGCATAACGGATCATGCGGGCGCATGTTGTGCGTCCTGTTAAGGGCGATCTCGTTTTGCGGAAATAAAAAATCCACACCGAAAAGGCATCTGGGCGCATTTCGTGTGTGGATGCGCAATCATTACCAAATTCTTCGTCGCATGGCAATTATGCATTGGGGTAGGGGGGCTAAAGCATGTTGCCTTAAATCTGATCCACTTTGCTTTTCTCTCTCCGCTGATCTAAGCTTTTAAAAAACAAAAATAAGTTTCTGCGGAGGAACATCATGAAATCAAGCGTTCTGGGCGCGTCCGACGGGGCTGCGACCGCTGTTGGCAATGACGCGGGATATAGCGGGCCGGGGCCGGAATTTGGTCCGTGGCTTGAAAAGGCATCGATCCTGATCGTCGACGACGAACCGGGCATGCGCAATTTTCTGGTCCGCACATTGGGCCCGCGCGCCAAGCGGGTCGAAGAGGCCGCTGATTGCGAAGAAGCAACCGCCTTGCTTGATCAGCATCATTTCGATGTCGTCATTCTTGATAACATCATGCCGGGCAAAAGCGGTGTCGAATGGCTGACCGAACAACGGGAAATCGGCTTTTTCTCCGACGCCATCCTGATGACGGCCTATGCCGATCTTGATACCGCGATCAAGGCCTTGCGCGCTGGTGCGGTTGATTTTGTCCTCAAACCGTTTCGTTCCAATCAGATTTTAAACGCGGTTGCCCGTTGTCTGGATCGCATGCGGTTGCGTCGGGAAAACCATGTTTTGCGCCATGAATTGCGCGCAACATCGGATCATGTCCTTTTGCGGGATAAGCTGATTGGCTATTCTCCGCAGGTACAGGAAATCCGCGAAACGATTGCCCGGGTGGCACCACTTCCGACATCGATCCTGATTTCCGGGCAAAGCGGCACGGGCAAGGAAGTTACCGCCCGTTCGCTTCATTCCCTTTCGGATCGTGCGCAAAAGCCGTTCGTGCCGATTAACTGTGCCGCCATTCCGTCCGAAATGATCGAGGCCGAATTGTTCGGCCATGTCAAAGGCGCCTTTACCGGTGCGCAATCGGCCCGTGATGGTCTTTTCATGCATGCACAGGGCGGAACCCTGTTTCTCGATGAAGTTGGCGAATTGTCACTGGCCACCCAAAGCAAGCTTTTGCGCGCAATCGAAAGCCGCCGTATCCGCCCGGTCGGCTCGGAACGTGAAGCGCCGGTCGATCTGCGCTTTATCTTTGCCACCAATGCCGATCTGGAGGCCGAGGTCGAAGCCGGCCGTTTCCGCGCCGATCTGTTTTACCGCATCAATGTCATGCATATCGAAATGCCGCCCTTGCGTGAACGTGGCGATGATGTGCTGGAACTGGCCGAACTGTTCATGACCAAATTGTCCAAACAGCTTGGCGTGCGCCAGGTCCCGATGGATGGGGCCGTGCGGGCCGGGCTGACCCGTTATGACTGGCCGGGCAATGTGCGCGAATTGCGCAACCTGATTGAACGCACCCTTATCCTTGGGCGGTTCCCCGATGAATTCCGCGATGAACGGGCCGATCACGGCGCACAGGTCGAAGGCGATGAAACCCTTGATGAAATGGAACGCCGCCATATCCTGGCGATGTTGCATAAAACCAACGGCAACCGCAATGAAGCCGCCCGGCGTCTGGGCGTATCGCGCAAGACCATTGATCGCAAATGCGCAAGCTGGGAACAGGAATGATACTGTTTTCCGGATCAAAACCCGGCAAGGCCAAACGCACCCGTTCTGTCCGCTTCAAGCTGCTGGCAATCGCATTATTGCCAACACTGGTGATCCTGCCCCTGTTGCTGGGCACGATGATGGTGCGCTGGAATTCGAAATTTGATGCGTTGCTGACCTCAAAGGTCAGCGGCGATTTGACGATTGCCCATCAATATTTCACGCATATCCTTGATAATACCGGCGAACAGATCGCGGCCCTTGGACAATCTGTCGCCTTTCGCAATGTGTTGTCTGCCAATGACCCGGACGGGGTCAAAGACCTGCTGGCGAAGCGCCAAAAGGCTCTTGGGCTTGATTTCCTGTATCTTGCCGACAAATCTGCCAGCAGCAACAGTTCCGACTGGCCGGTCATTGCCAGTGCCTTTGCCGGGCGGTCATCGACCAGTGTCGATATCTTCAGCAACACAGACCTGATGGCATTTTCGCCCGATCTGGCCGCACGGGCGCGCCTTGATCTGGTTGAAACCCCCAATGCAGTACCCACAGCACGCAATACCGAAACCCGCGGCATGGTGGTGCATTCGGCAAGCCCGGTCGAACTGCCATCGGGGCAAACCGCGGCACTGGTCGGGGGTATTCTGCTTAACCAGAATTTGGGCTTTATCGATACGATCAACGATCTGGTCTATCGCCAAAGCAGCTTGCCTGAAGGCAGTCAGGGAACAGCTACCCTGTTTCTTGATGATGTGCGGATCAGTACCAATGTTCGCTTGTTCGCAAATCGTCGTGCCTTGGGGACACGGGTTTCACGTGTGGTACGGCAAGCAGTTCTTGAAGACGGCAAGGTTTGGCTCGATAGCGCCTTTGTGGTCAATGACTGGTACATTTCGGCCTATGAGCCGATCAAGGACAGCTTTGGCAAGCGGGTCGGGATGCTGTATGTCGGCTTCCTCGAAGCCCCCTTTGCCCAGACCAAATATGAAAGCATGCTGATCCTGATCGGGGCGTTCCTGTTTGTTACGGCATTGTCTGTACCGATTTTCCTGCGCTGGGCACGCGGTATTTTCAAACCGCTTGAACGGATGACCAACACCATCGTCCGGGTCGAAAGTGGTGATTTGTCCGCCCGCACCAACCTTGATCAGGTCGAAGATGAAATTGCCCTTGTCGCGGATCATCTTGATGAATTGCTTGATCAGGTACAGGAACGTGACAAACGCCTACGTGCATGGAATGATCAGCTTAACGCCCGGGTCGATGCCAGAACCCGCGAATTGCGCGAAGCCAATCAGGCACTGGAAACCACGACCAAACAACTGATCATGTCGGAAAAACTGGCGGCAATTGGCGAAATTACCGCCGGTGTGGCCCATGAAATCAACAATCCGGTTGCAGTTCTTCAGGGCAATCTGGATGTGGTTCGCGATCTTCTGGGCGATCATGCCCGGATCGCCAATACCGAATTCCGCCTGATTGACGAGCAGGTCAATCGCATCAATCTGATCGTCACCAAGCTTCTGCAATTTGCCAAACCCGAAGAATATGCAGGCTTTGTCGAACGCCACAGTGTCGCGCAGGTGATCGAGGATTCCATGCCCTTGGTCGCCCATCTTCTAAGCCGGGCAGATATCGACGTCATACGCGAACATCACTCGACCCGTCTGGTTCTGATGAACCGGACCGAATTGCAACAGGTGCTGGTCAATCTGATGGTCAATGCCCTGCATGCCATGCCGGACCGCGGCACGCTGACCCTGATTGACGACGATGCCGAGCGCAATGGTCGCCCGGGTGTACTGATGACGATCCGTGATACCGGCATCGGTATGAGCGAGGAGGTGCTTAACCGGATTTTCGATCCGTTCTATACCACCAAGCGTCAGCAGGGGACGGGTCTTGGCCTGTCGATTACCAAGACCCTGATTGATCGTCAGGGCGGCACGCTTGATGTTCAAAGTACGGCAAACATGGGCACGACCTTTACCATCTGGCTCCCCGAAGCAGGCTAGAGCAGGGCACTGGTCCCGATGCCCTTAAACGCCAAATGTTACATGACCGTTGGCATCAATTGCCCATGCCGGGTTCCATGCAATTTCCCATGCATGTCCGTCCGGGTCGGCGACATATCCGCGCAATCCCCCATAGGGTGGTGCATCGGCCGGGCGCAGCACCGTGCCTCCGTTCGCACGCAAACGATCCATCAGGTTTCTGACCTGATCTTCGTTTGCGACATTATGGGCAAGCGATATGGCCGAGGCCCCGGTGATTGCCGGACGCTGCATATCGTCAAGCAACGCGCCCTTTAACCATGTGCCCAGCACGAAGCCATTCATCTGATAAAAGCTGATATCGGCATCTTCAAATACCGGCTTCCAGCCAAAACCGTGCTGATAGAACCGCCGGGACTGGTCAAGGTTTTCGATACCAAGTGTGATGACAGAGATTTGCTGTTGCATGGCCATTCCTTTCTGTGGGCGTGTGTCCGATGCACACATCCTGAAAGTCATGGGCCGTTACATTGCAGCGGAAGGACCCGCATTCGCGGGGGCCGGGCCAACCGCACCGACCTAACCTGTTTCTGACCCTTTACGGCTATCAGATCGCATTTAAAAATGCAAAGTCCCGATCAAATAGCGCCGGGCAGGGCGGTGTATCCGCAGGGCATGAAATGTTGCATCTGCGAGTGGACATTTTGTCTGACTGCTACTTTGGAGTGTTTAAAAAGTTGGACATTTTGTCCATGCGCGTGCGCTGCAATATCAGCAATTTCTGCGAGTGGGTCGCAGGAATGTGCGAATTTTGTCGTGTGGCACAGCGATTGCGACGTTGAGAATTCCGGGTTTTACCGTGGTTGCCCTGCACAATGCCTTCAACCGGGGGGTGGCAAGGCAAGAAAAATCATAATGCCGGGAGGAAAAAAACGTCATGTTTGACAAGCTTAAGAAACAACATATCGTCGCAGGCGACGATTTCAATCGCTGGAAAGTACCGCCAGCATCCATTGCAATTCATCTATGTATCGGCTCCGTTTATGCCTGGAGTATTTTCAACCCGCCGCTGATCAAGGAATTTGGTGTGGTCGCGGCAAGCTCTGGCGACTGGGGCCTTCAATCTGTTGTCTGGATTTTCTCTGTTGCCATTGTAAGTCTTGGTCTTGCCGCCGCATTCGGGGGCAAGTGGCTTGAAGAAGTTGGCCCGCGTATGGTTGGCGTTGTTGCCGCCTTTTGCTGGGGCGGTGGTTTCATCATTGGTGGCCTTGGGATTGCTACCCATCAATTGTGGCTGGTCTATCTTGGTTATGGCGTGATTGGTGGGGCCGGGCTTGGTCTTGGCTATGTGTCACCGGTTTCAACCCTGATCCGCTGGTTCCCTGACCGGCGTGGGATGGCGACAGGCATGGCCATCATGGGGTTTGGCGGTGGTGCGATGATCGCAACCCCGATCAAGGAAGCTTTGCTTGGGGCTTTCTACAAGGTGCCGGAATATCTTGGCCCGGAAAGTGCCGTTAACCTTGTTACCGAAGGTGGCAAACGTATGGCTGAAGTAGGCGGTCAGATGGTTGAAGTTGTGGTGGCTGGTGCCGCACAGGTCGCTGCTGCCCCGGTTCCGATCGAGGAAGGCGTTTATGTCGCTGGCACAGGCAACACCGGTGCCGCTGGAACCTTCTTTACGCTTGGCATTGCCTATTTCATTGTCATGATGATTGCATCCTTCTCCTATCGTGTGCCGCGTGAAGGCTGGTTGCCAAAAGGTTGGACGCCGCCGACTGGTGATGCCGCATCCAAGCGTATGATCACTCATAAAAACGTCCATATCGATCAGGCGCTGAAAACCCCGCAATTCTATCTGCTGTGGATTGTTCTGTGCTTTAACGTTACGGCGGGCATCGGGGTGATTGGCGTTGCCAAAACCATGATGTCTGAAATCTTTGGCACGACCTTGCCGTTCGTGGTCAACTCGGCCTTTGCGGCGACCTATGTGTTCATGATTTCGGTCTTTAACATGTGTGGCCGCTTCTTCTGGGCATCCATGTCGGATTATATCGGGCGCAAGAACACCTATTACTGCTTCTTCATTCTGGGTATCGCACTTTATCTGTCGATCCCGTTTGCCGCAGAACAGGTCAGTGTCAATCCGGCTGTGACCTGGTTGATCATGTTCTATGCCGCAACCATGATCATCTTCACGATGTATGGCGGTGGCTTTGCAACCATCCCGGCTTATCTGGCCGACGTTTTCGGCACCAAATATGTTGGCGGTATCCATGGTCGTCTTCTGACCGCATGGAGCACGGCTGGCGTTCTTGGTCCGCTTGCGATCACCCAGTTGCGTCAAACCTCGGTCACCAACTCGATCAAGGATCTGGCAAGCAAGGTCGATCCGGCGGCATTCCAGGCCAAATTCGGTGCAGGTGTCGAACAGCTTGATCAGCTGGTTGCGGCCAAAACCGTTACCATCGGTCGTCTGATGGAAATCGCACCGGCCGGTACGGTTGATCCGACGTCGAGCCTTTATAACACCACCATGTATGCGATGGCGGCACTTCTGGCGATTGCACTGATCGCCAACAAGATGGTGCGTCCGATCCACGACAAGCACTACATGGAAACGCAGGAAGGTGGCGAAGCCGCCGGTAAGGAAGCAACTTCCAAAGCGTAAGGACCTTGGGCGTCGATTGCCGCACCCTGCAATCGACGCCTGTTTGACTGACATCGCCCATTTTGTCAGTCATTCGGGGACGTGATTACCACGGTCATGTCCCGGGGGAAGGTTCCGTTCATCCAGCCTGCCCCCGCGTTCTGTTGCAGGAATAACCTTTTAGCCCGTGGGGATAATCGGTTATCCTGCAACCAGAACACGCACAACAGATGCGGGTGTTTCTCATCTCTTCAAGCGGCTTGATAAAAGGCCGGTCTCAACGCAGTGCAGAGCATCCCGCGCCAAACCGGATGCCGGAATGGAAATGATCGACAAACTCGAAATGTTTATGGTGCTCGCACGCGAGCAGCATTTTGGACATGCCGCCGAAGAATGCGGCGTTACACAACCAACTTTGTCCAGTGCGCTCCGCCAGCTTGAAGACCATCTGGGCGTGGTTCTGGTCAAGCGCGGGTCGCGTTATCAGGGCCTCACACCAGAAGGCGAACGTGTTCTGGAATGGGCGCGCCATATCGTCGGCAGCACCCGTTCCATGCGCGATGAAATGCGCGCCATGCGGTTCGGCCTTACCGGACAGGTTCAGATTGCCGTGGTTCCAACCGCACTTTCGATGATCCATGAACTGACAACCCCGTTTCGCGAAAAGCATCCCGATGTGACATTTGCGATCCTGTCGCGCACCTCGACCGAGATTCAGGCGCTGCTTGACGATCTGCAAATTGATGTTGGCATTACCTATCTTGATAATGAACCGCTGGGACGGGTGACCTCGATCCCGCTTTATTATGAACGCTATCATCTGGTGACGTCGAATTTCGATGATATCGGTGATCGTGAAAGCATCACCTGGCGCGAAGCCGCAGAATTCCCGCTCTGCCTTTTGACGCCTGATATGCAAAACCGCCGCATCATCAATCAGCACCTTAACGAAGCCGGTGCCCGGGTTGCCCCGACTTTGGAAAGTGATTCAATGATTGCGCTGTTTACCCATGTTCACACGGGAAACTGGGCAAGCATCATGCCGGTCAAGATGATCCAGGAATTCAGTCTGCATGACCGGGTGAAATCCATCCCGATCATTGAACCCGATGCGTCGCATCTTGTTGGAATGATTGCTGCCAAACGTGAACCGGCAACCCCGGTTGTGTCGGCTTTGCTCAAAGAGGCAAAGCTGCTTTCGGAACTTTGAGCCGTCTGATTGCGCCTTGATAGGTTTTCGCTATCGCGTAACGGGATGGCTTTATTGAACGGGCACCCAAGATGCCCGACACTAAAAAAAACAATAATGATAACTGCAACATGCATGAGAGAGAGGCTTGCATGTCGGAAACGACCAAGGACCAGAATGTCCGCGTCGAGGCCATTTGTGATCAGCTGATTACAATGGAAGGCCCGTTACTTCCTATTCTGCACGAAGTGCAGGAGGAGTTCGGCCATATCCCCGAAGGCGCGCTTCAGACAATTGCCAAAAAACTGAACCTCAGCCGGGCGGAAGTCCACGGGGTGGCCAGTTTCTATCACGACTTCCGCGAAGAAAAGGCGGGCAAGCATGTCATCAAGATTTGCCGGGCAGAAGCCTGTCAGGCAATGGGGGCGGATGCCCTTGGTGATCAGGTGCGCCGTCACCTTCGGGTGGATTGGTCGCAAACCACGGCGGATCGCAAGATCACGCTGGAACCTGTTTTCTGTCTTGGTCTGTGTGCTTGTGCACCAGCCGCCATGGTTGATGGCAAGGTTGTCGGGCGCGTCACCAGTGATCGTATGAACCGCATTCTCAATGAGGTGGGGGCATGAGTATCAAGGTTTATGTACCGCTTGATTCCGGTGCCGTTGCCCTTGGCGCAAACGAGGTTGCCGCGGCCATCGTCCAGAAGGCAGACAAAGCCGGTGCCGATATTCAGGTCGTGCGCAACGGATCGTTTGGCATGTACTGGCTTGAACCGATGGTCGAGGTGGAAACACCGCGCGGTCGTGTTGCCTATGGCCCGGTCAGCACCGATGATATCGACGCCCTGTTTGAGGCAGATTTCCTGGCTGGCGGGGCGCACAAACTGTTTCTGGGACGCACCCAGGATATCCCGTTCCTCAAAAGCCAGTCGCGTCTGACCTTCCAGCGGTGCGGCATCATTGATCCGCTTTCCCTTGACGATTACCGCGCCCAGGACGGTTTGACCGGCCTTGAAAATGCGCTGAAAATGTCGGGGGCCGACATCGTAAAGGCCGTCACCGACAGTGGCCTGCGTGGGCGCGGCGGTGCCGGTTTCCCGACCGGGATCAAATGGAATACCGTGCGCGAGGCGGATGGCGATCAAAAATATATCGTCTGTAACGCCGACGAAGGCGACAGCGGCACCTTTGCCGATCGCATGATCATGGAAGGCGAACCGTTTGTCCTGATCGAAGGCATGATCATTGCCGGTCTGGCGACCGGGGCAACCAAGGGATATGTCTATACCCGTTCGGAATATCCCGATGCCATCCGCATCATGAACGAGGCGATTGAAGTTGCCCGTTCTGCCGGTGTTCTAGGTAACAATGTCCTTGGGTCGGGCAAGGTCTTCGATATGGAAGTCCGCATGGGGGCAGGGGCCTATGTCTGTGGCGAGGAAACCTCGCTTCTTAACAGCATGGAAGGCAAGCGTGGCGTTGTCCGCGCCAAACCGCCACTTCCCGCCCTTCAGGGTTTCCTTGGTCGTCCGACGGTTGTGAATAACGTGATTTCATTGTGTTCGGTGCCGGTCATTCTTGAAAAGGGCCCTGAATATTATCGTGATTTCGGCATGGGCCGGTCGCGTGGCACCATCCCGATCCAGATCGCCGGCAATGTCAAACATGGCGGTCTTTACGAGGTCGGCTTTGGCATGACGCTCGGCGAAATCGTCGAACAGATCGGCGGTGGCACGGCATCGGGGCGTCCGGTCAAGGCCGTTCAGGTTGGTGGTCCGTTGGGTGCCTATTTCCCGCGTGAACTGTTTGATACACCGTTTGATTACGAAGAATTCGCCAAGCGCGATGGTTTGATCGGTCATGCCGGTGTGGTCGTGTTTGACGATACCGTCGACATGATGAAACAGGCCCGCTTTGCCATGGAATTCTGTGCCATTGAGTCGTGTGGCAAATGCACGCCATGCCGGATCGGATCGATCCGTGGCACCGAAGTTGTCGACAAACTTGAACGTGGCGAAGACCCTGAATTACAGGTCGATCTGCTGCGCGATCTTTGTGAAACCATGAAGTTCGGATCGTTGTGCGCACTGGGCGGATTTACACCCTATCCGGTCCTGAGTGCGCTGAACCATTTCCCTGATGATTTCAAGCCGCGTGCGCTTGATATAGCTGCGGAGTGATACGATGTCCTTGATCAAAGAAGTTGACTACGGAACCCCCGCCGCCAAATCCGAAAAAACCGTCACCTTGACCATTGATGGCAAGAACGTGACTGTGCCCGAGGGCACATCGGTGATGCGGGCCTCGATGGAAGCCGGTATTCAGGTTCCCAAACTCTGTGCGACCGATATGGTCGATGCATTCGGTTCCTGCCGCCTGTGTCTGGTCGAAGTCGAAGGCCGCAACGGCACGCCGGCATCCTGCACCACCCCGGCATCGGATGGCATGGTTGTCCATACCCAGACCGAACGGCTTAAGAAAATCCGCAAGGGGGTGATGGAACTTTATATTTCCGATCATCCGCTCGATTGCCTGACCTGTGCGGCCAATGGCGATTGCGAACTTCAGGCTATGGCAGGTGCGGTTGGTCTGCGCGATGTGCGCTATGGCTATGAAGGTGGCAACCACGTTCAGGTCCGCCAGAACGGCGAAGAAAATCCGCGCTATATGGCAAAGGATACCACCAACCCGTATTTCACCTATGACCCGTCGAAATGCATTGTCTGTTCGCGCTGTGTGCGGGCCTGTGAAGAAGTACAGGGGACCTTTGCCCTGACCATCGAAGGTCGCGGTTTTGAATCCCGTGTTTCACCGGGCATGCACGAAGATTTCCTTGATTCCGAATGTGTATCCTGCGGTGCCTGTGTTCAGGCCTGCCCGACCGGAACGCTTCAGGAAAAGTCGATCATTGAAATTGGTCAGCCGGAACATTCGGTTGTTACCACCTGTGCTTATTGTGGTGTCGGCTGTTCGTTCAAGGCCGAAATGCGCGGCGAGGAACTGGTGCGCATGGTGCCGTTCAAGGATGGCAAGGCCAACCGTGGCCATTCCTGTGTGAAGGGGCGTTTTGCCTATGGCTATGCCAATCACAAGGACCGCATCCTTAATCCGATGATCCGCGAAAGTGTCGATGATCCCTGGCAGGAAGTCAGTTGGGAAGAAGCCCTTCGCTTTACCGCTGACAAGTTCAGGGGCATTCAGGCCAAATACGGCAAGGGTGCCTTGGGCGGGATCACGTCATCGCGTTGCACGAACGAGGAAACCTTCCTTGTTCAGAAACTGATCCGTGCCGGGTTCGGTAATAACAACGTTGATACCTGTGCGCGTGTCTGTCATTCGCCAACCGGGTATGGCCTGAAAACCACCTTTGGCACATCGGCCGGGACACAGGATTTTGATTCTGTCGAACAGACCGATGTTGTCATTCTGATTGGCGCCAACCCGACCGACGGGCATCCTGTTTTTGCCTCGCGTTTGAAAAAACGTCTGCGTCAGGGGGCGAAACTGATCGTGATTGATCCGCGCCGGATTGATCTGGTCCGCTCCCCGCATATCGAAGCAGTCGCCCATATCGCCCTGCGCCCGGGCACCAACGTTGCGGTTCTGACATCGCTTGCCCATGTCATCGTGACCGAAGGCCTGTTTGACGAAGCCTTTGTTCGCGAACGTTGCGACTGGGATGAATTCCAGGATTGGGCAACCTTTGTGTCCGATCCGCGCCACAGCCCCGAAGCGATTGCCGACATGATCGGCGTTGATGCCGAAACTATGCGCAAGGCGGCACGCAGCTTTGCGGCGGGCCGTAATGGTGCAATCTATTACGGTCTGGGTGTGACAGAACACAGCCAGGGTTCCACCACCGTGATGGCGATTGCCAACCTTGCCATGGCGACCGGCAATATCGGCCGTCCGGGCGTTGGCGTGAACCCGCTGCGTGGTCAGAACAACGTGCAGGGTTCCTGTGATATGGGATCGTTCCCGCATGAATTGCCGGGCTATCGCCATATTCAGGACAGTGCGACCCGCGATATCTTTGAAGATATCTGGGGTGTGAAACTGAATGACGAGCCGGGGCTTCGTATCCCCAACATGCTTGATGCTGCCGTCGAAGGCACCTTCAAGGGTATCTATATTCAGGGCGAGGACATCCTTCAGTCCGACCCTGATACCAAGCATGTGGCGGCCGGTCTTGCGGCGATGGAATGTGTTGTCGTCCACGACCTGTTCCTGAACGAAACCGCGAACTATGCCCATGTGTTCCTGCCCGGTTCGACCTTCCTTGAAAAGGACGGGACATTCACCAACGCCGAACGCCGTATCAACCGTGTTCGCAAGGTGATGACGCCTTTGAACGGCTTTGCCGACTGGGAAGTCACCCAGAACCTTGCCCGTGCGATGGGACTTGACTGGAACTACACCCATCCGTCACAGGTTATGGCGGAAATTGCCGCAACCACGCCAAGTTTCACCAATGTCAGCTATGACCTTCTCGAACGTGAAGGTTCGGTACAGTGGCCATGTAATGCCAAGGCGCCGCTTGGCACGCCGGTCATGCATATGGATGGCTTTGTTCGCGGCAAGGGCAAGTTCGTTGTTACCGAATATGTCGCAACCGATGAACGCACCGGGCCGCGCTTCCCGCTGCTTCTGACGACGGGCCGTATTCTGAGCCAGTACAATGTGGGCGCACAAACCCGCCGGACCGAAAATACCGCCTGGCACAAGGAAGACCTTCTGGAAATCCATCCGCATGACGCCGAACAGCGCGGCATTCGCGAAGGTGACTGGATCCGCCTTGCATCGCGGTCGGGCGAAACATCCCTTCGCGCCACCATTACTGATCGCGTCGCACCGGGTGTGGTTTACACAACCTTCCACCATCCGGGAACCCAGGCCAACGTAATCACCACCGACTTTACTGACTGGGCGACCAACTGCCCGGAATACAAGGTCACAGCCGTTCAGGTCTCGTCAAGCAACGGGCCGTCGGAATGGCAGGTGGAATATGACCGTCAGGCCGAACAATCGCGGCGGATCAAACCGCGTGTGGATGCCGCCGAATAGGATACCCTGCCAGATATTGTGCTATACTCCCTTACGCACGATATCTGGCAAATCCTGTATCTGTTGAAAAGTATAAGCCAAAGAGTGAACAGCAATGGCACCTGACAAGCTTGTCTATATGGCCAATCAGATCGCGACCTTTTTCAAATCCCAGCCCAAGGATGAAGGCGCAACCGGCGTTGCCGGTCATATCAGCGATTTCTGGGAACCGCGGATGCGCAAACAGTTGTTTGACCTGATTGCTGCCGGACATGACGGATTTGATCCGCTGGTTCTCGAAGCAGCCCCCCTGATCCGTAAGGTCAAAGAACCTGCATGACACCAAAACCTTCCGAGAACCGCATTCTTGATGGCCGTGATGTTGATCTTGCACGGGCCATTTCACGTGATGACGGTAATGACGATGCGCCAATGATCTTGCAGCCGGAAGTTCCGGCTGCACTGACGTTTAATGGCAAATCCCATGCGGTGATGATGGTATCTCCCCATGATCTGGAAGATTTCATGGTCGGCTTTGCCCTGTCCGAAGGGATCGCCGATGACATTTCCCAGATTACCCTTCGCGATGTGCGCAAAACCCTTCAGGGCTATGTGATCGAGGCCGATCTGCACGAAGACGTGTTTGACCGTCTTGCGGATCGTCAGCGCACCCTTGAAGGCCGTTCCGGCTGTGGTCTGTGCGGGGTTCAATCGCTTGATGCGGTGGCAATGGACAAGATCGGCAAGGTAACGCCGGGCAATATGGCCCAGGATATCGTGTTACAGGCCATTGACGCATTGCCCGATCATCAAACCCGAAATCGCGAAGGTGGCGGGCTTTTGCACGCAAGCGCCTTTGTCGATGCTGGCGGTAACATCAAACTGGTCCGCGAGGATATCGGTCGTCACAACGCCCTTGATAAGGTGCTGGGCGCTGTTGCCCGTCAGGGGATTGATACACAAGGCGGCTTTGTTCTGATGACCAGCCGCTGTTCTTATGAAATTGTCACCAAAACCGTGCAATGTGGGGTGGGCGGGCTTGTGACCCTGTCCGGGCCGACCCTGACCGCGGTGAACCTTGCACGGCAGGCGGGACTAACGCTTATTTGTCGTGAACGGCGCGGGTTGTTTCGGCGTTTTGCCTGATCTGTTTCGGGTCAGGTTGAGGCGCGTTCAATCAATTCAAAACCGACATCAATCGACTTGTCGGGCAGGGGCTGGTTTTCAATACGTGCCACCAGTGCCTCGGCGGCACGTCGGCCCAAATCCGGACGGTTGATTTCAACTGTGGTCAGCGCGGGCAAGGTAAAGGGCGAAAAGTCCTGATTACCAAATCCAAGAACTGCCATATCCTCGGGGATTTTAATCCCGCGCGCCTGTGCTTCGATCAGGATGCCATGCGCCAAAAGGTCGGAACTGCACATGATAATGCCGCTCTGAAATCCCTTTTCCAAACCACTGCGAAGGCCATTACGCCCGCGTTCGATGGTTGCACCTGCTTCATACAGGACTTCTATCGGGGCATTGCCGGTCAATTGTGTGAATTGATTGGCAAAGGCATTCTTGCGTCGTAATGCACGTTCGTCGCCTGCCGATACAATCAGGGCCTTGTCATAACCCTTGCCCGCCGCATAGCGGGCCATTTCTTCGCCTGCCCGGATATGTGAAAAGCCGATACAGACATCAAGCGGGTTTTCCGTAATGTCCCAGACTTCAATCACCGGAATACCAGCCCCCAGCAGCATCTTCTTGCAGCCCGATGAATGATGGATACCGGTCAGCAGGATCCCGTCTGGACGGCGGCTAAGCATTGTCGAAACAACCGCCTGTTCCTCGTCCTGCGAAAAGCCGGTTTCCGCCATCAAAACGTGATAACCCGACCCGCGAATGACATTGATGAAATTTTGCATCAGGTCGGAATAGATGACGTTGGTGATTGATGGCACAAGGGCCGCAATCAGCTTGCTGCGCCGCGACGCCAATGCGCCGGCCACCATGTTGGGCACATAGCCGGTAAGCTCGATGGCATCCTGAATGCGTTGCAGGGTCTTGGCCGAAACCTTTTTCGGATCATTCAGCGCACGCGAAACCGTCACCTGCGAAACACCTGCGATACGTCCGACGGTTTCCATCGTGACTGTACCGCTTTTGATTTCGGCAAGGGTTGCTTGATCGGTTTTTCCGGGCGCAGATGACAAAGGTTTTTGGTCTCTTGCTTGGGTGTTGAATGTCAGGGGGCGGGCTTTTTCGCCGGACTGACACAGGTGTTATTACATCAGCACAAAATGGCGGGCAAGAAGCGTGGCTCGGGTAAGGGCCACTTTACAGCACAGGGAGGGACTGTTGCTTCTTGCCCTGTCTTTGAGGCGGATGATCAGGCGTCCATATTGTCCGCCATCCGCTTTTTCTTGCGTGCCACCGAAACGGAGAAGGCAATCGACAGCACAATCAGAACCCACAGCAATGCCGCGATCCAGCTTTTGGTAAAGAAGATCGAAAGCGTGCCAAAGGATTCCAGACTTTTGACGAAATAGATCTCGGCCGACGGACCAAGGATAAAGCCGATGATAAAGGGCGCGATTTCCAATCCGATCTTGTGGGCGAGATAGCCAAACAGACCAAAGATCAAAAGCGTCCAGACATCAAACATCACGCCATAATTGATGGTATAGGCCCCGACCACACACATCATAAGAATGATCGGGAACAGGATGTTCTTGGGAACCGTGACGACCTTGGCGATATGGCGAATGGCCAGAACCATGACAAGGAACATGATGATATTGGCTGCCAGCATGGCAATGATCATCGCATCCCAGGTGATTGGATTATTGCCGATAAACAGCGGACCAACCTGAACGCCTTGCAGGGTAAAGGCACCAATCAGAATGGCGGTGGTTGAATCCCCGGGAATGCCAAGTGACAGCAACGGTACAAGTGCGCCACCCGTCAAACCGTTATTGGCACTTTCCGATGCGATCACACCGGCCGGTGCGCCTTTGCCGAACTTTTCCGGGTTCTTGGAAAAGTTCTTTTCCTGGCTATAGGCAAGGATGGATGCCGCACTGCCGCCAACACCGGGCAGGATGCCGACAAAGGTGCCAATCGATGATGACCGGATCAGGTTAATGATCTGACCCTTGAAAACGGACAATTTGAACGGCTTGCCGCCGATCTTCACACCCGAAAGGCCCTTGCCTTCCTTCATGCCGTCTTCGGCATCAATCAGAATGGTCGAAAGACCAAACAGACCGATCAGAACCGGCAGAAGCGAGAAACCGCCTTCAAGGTAATATTCAAGGAATTCCGGGACAAGGCGCAGCTCGCCATTGCCGCCCCGCGAAATGTCATAGGCCCCGATCAGGCTGATAAAGACGCCCAGAAAACCGCTGAAAATCCCGACCAGCAAGCTGTTGGAAAGGGCTGCCATCACTGTCAGGGCAAAGAAGATGATCAGGAATTTCTCGATATAGGAAAACTTGATCGCAAAATCGGCCAGTGCCGGGGCAAACAGATAAAGAGCGGCAAGGCTGATCAACCCGCCAACCAGTGACGAGGTAATGCCAATCTTAAGGGCGCGCTCGCCTTCGCCATTTTGCGTCATCGGATACCCGTCAAGGGTGGTGGTGATCGATGACGGGGTGCCCGGAATATTCAAAAGAATGGCCGGGACCAGACCGCCCGAAATGCCCCCGACATAAAGACCAAGCAACAGGGCCAGGCCATTTTCAAGACCCAGTGAATAGGTCAGGGGCAAACAGACAGCCACCGCCATGGTGGCGGTCATGCCCGGGATCGCACCAAAAATAATGCCGATCACGGTGCCCGCGGCAACCAGTCCGAAAAACAGCGGTGTCAGGATCGATAGAAGTTCCATGATAAATCTCTTGGATCAATCCGCGCCAAACAAGGGGCCGATACGACGTACCGGAAACCTTAAGGCAGCGAGATATTGAAAAGTTCGGACAGGATGTACCAGACCACGCTTGGCGCGATCAGCGCATTCACGCCTGCGATCATCAGGGTTCGACGGCTGCGCTCGTGCAGATAAAGCGTACTTAGCGCGAACAGATACGGGATCGAACAAAGGTAAAATCCAAGTCCGGTATTGGGGAAAATATCCCCCACTTCCGGCATGGCCAGAAAATAGATCACGGTCAGGGCAATCGTACCAAAGAAACGCTTGTGGTCGATGCCGGCCGGCCACCAGTTGCCGTTTGAAACAGTGGCAAGAATGGTGCTGCCGCGTGTGATCAGAATGGAAATGAACAATATGCCGAGGATCACGGCAATGATCGTCGGAAAAATCATGTGCGAGGTGCTGAAATCGACCGTCACATGGAAGGGTGAGTCAAACGACATGGGACGCCTCCGGATGTGCCTGTTTTGCCCATCGTACTGATTTTCAAACAGGTTGAAAATCACGTCGGGCTATTTAGCGGGAAGTGGGATGGGTTTGCGCCATCGCCAGATCAGGCAAAAGTGGCCCGGCATTGGTATGCCGGGCCAACCGGGAAATCAGTTCGTCGCAATCGCGTCGATGACCTGGCGGTACTGATCGCGTTTCGCTTTCAGATATGCCGATGCCTCGGCCTGCGGCTTGTAGTTCGGGATGAAGAACGAAGCCTTCTGGGTTTTCTGAATTTCACCCTCGGCATAGATTTCCTTCAACGCATTGTCGATGGTTGCAATCTGTTCTGCATCCATGTCCTTGTTGAACAGCAGGAAGAATTCCTTGTCGAAGGTGAAGTCACTTGAACCGTCAAAGGTGACGCTGACATTCGGGGTGGTGAAGGCAAGAAGTTCATCGCGGTTGGTGTTGCCCATGCCTTCCGGGTTCGCCTGTGCGATGGTTTCTTCACGTGCGGTCAGCCAGACAAAGCGCATGGCTTTCTGATCATCTGCGGCAAGCTGGGTGAACTGTTCGTTCGCCTGGACCGAACCGTTGATGACATCGGCCTGACCATCAAACATCAGCTGGTTTTTATCAGCCTGCGAACCGGTGTTGACCGGAACAATGTTTGCTTCCGAACCCGGGTTCATGACCTTGGCGGCGTTTTTCATAGCCGAGAAACCGATTTCCGAAACGCCACCGGCCTGAATGGCAACGCGCACGCGCTGACCGGCTGCTGCGGCTGCAAAGACGTCTTCCATCGACTGCAGCGGCGAGTTTTTGGCAACCAGATACGCATTGCCCGGGTTGATCGCAACCGTCGGGCCGACAACGTAGTTCTCAAAGATATCGTCATAGCCGCGAACGCCATACAGGTTCGCAAGATAAGACTGATCATGGAAAATCATGATGGTGGTGCCGCGCGAATCGCGCTGCAACGCCTTGAAGGCCTCGCCTGCGCCAACTGCATCAACCTTCACATTGATGTCGAGCTTCTTGGCAAGGGCTTCAGCGACAATCGCGCTGTTCTGATAGGTGTCACCGCCGGTCGATTTTGAACCGATAACAAGGCGGATATTGCTCGGCAGATCAGCCGCAGAAGCCAGAACTGGCGAGGCAACCATGGCGGCAAAGCCGGCAGCAGCAGCGATGGATTTAAAAAGTCCGGTCATAAGAGTCCTCCCGAATGACGCATTCCTGAATGGTGGGGGTATCCCCGCGATGCCCGATGGTGTGGTTCCCATAAGGCGTTGGTGTTGCTTGTTCTTGTTGTTAGTCAGCTTGTAAATTTTCAAGCTTTATGTATGCGCATACATATTTTGATACATCTTGTGACAAAGCCTGTCAATTGCTGAATCTGTCGGCGATTTTACGTATGATAAATCTGCCATTTTGACATGTAAGTTTGCTTGACATCTTGTCAATGTATGCGCATACATAATACATCAATCAAAAGTGCAGGCCGCCCTGATTGTGTCCGGTGGACGGAGTTCGCGGCGGCCGAATGACGGGAGGAACGCCATGTCCGACAAAATTAAAAAATCCGCAGAAGATCTCAGAAGCGCGCGCTGGTTTGCGCCCGATGATCTTCGTTCGTTCGGGCATCGTTCGCGCCTGATGCAAATGGGCCTTGATCCCGAAGACTGGACCGGTCGCCCGGTGATCGGCATCCTGAATACATGGTCGGAAATCAATCCGTGCCATCTGCATTTCCGCGAACGTGCTGCCGACGTTAAAAAAGGTGTGCATCAGGCCGGTGGTTTCCCGGTTGAACTGCCAACCATCTCGGTGGACGAATCCTTCACCAAGCCGACCTCGATGCTGTATCGCAACCTGCTTGCGATGGAGACCGAGGAAATGATTCGCTCCCACCCGCTTGATGGCGTGGTGCTGATGGGCGGCTGTGACAAAACCACGCCGGGTCTGGTGATGGGCGCACTTTCGGCCGGTGTGCCGATGATCTATCTGCCTGCGGGTCCGATGTTGCGTGGGAACTATGCCGGTAAAATTCTGGGTTCGGGCTCAGATGCCTGGAAATACTGGGATGAACGCCGTGCTGGTAACATCAGTGACGAAGAATGGGTCGGCGTCGAGGGCGGTATTGCCCGTTCATATGGTCACTGCATGACCATGGGGACCGCATCCACCATGACCGCCATTGCCGAGGCGATGGGGCTTTGCCTTCCGGGTGCATCCTCGATCCCGGCACCGGATGCCGGTCATATCCGTATGTCGACCCAGTGTGGTCGTCGCATCGTTGATATGGTGTGGGAGGATCTGACCCCGAACAAGATCGTTACCCCGGAATCTGTGCGGAACTCGGCTGTGGTTGCGATGGCGACCGGCTGTTCGACCAATGCTGTTGTGCATTTGCTGGCCATGGCGCGCCGTGCCGGGATCAAAATCACCCTTGATGATCTTGATGAGCTTGGCCGCACCACGCCACTGATCGCCAATATCCGCCCGTCGGGCAAGGGCGATTACCTGATGGAAGATTTCTTCTATGCCGGTGGCCTGCGTGCCTTGATGGCACAGCTTGGCGACAAGCTTGATACATCTGTCACCACGGTTACGGGTAAAACCCTTGCCCAGACCCTCGAAGGTGCGACGGTTTATAATGATGATGTCATCCGTCCGCTTTCAAATCCGGTCTATCATGAAGGATCGCTTGCGGTTCTGCGTGGCAATCTCTGCCCGGATGGTGCCGTGATCAAACCGGCGGCCTGTGATGAACGTTTCCGCAATCATCAGGGCCCGGCACTTGTCTTTGACAGCTACCCGGAAATGAAAAAGGCGGTGGATGATGAAAATCTCGACATCACGCCGGATCATGTGATGGTGCTGCGCAATGCCGGTCCGCTTGGTGGCCCGGGCTTCCCGGAATGGGGCATGCTTCCGATCCCCAAGGCACTGATCAAACAGGGCCATCGTGACATGTTGCGTATTTCGGATGCGCGTATGTCGGGGACGTCTTATGGGGCCTGCGTGCTTCATGTGGCACCGGAATCCTATATCGGTGGTCCGCTAGCCCTTTTGAAAACCGGCGATATCGTCAAGCTTGATCTTGATAACCGTCGTTTGGACATGCTGGTCGACGAGGATGAACTTGAACGTCGTCGTGCCGCATGGCAGGCACCCGAGCCGCGCTATCAGCGTGGATATGGCTGGATGTTTGGCAAGCATGTCACCCAGGCCAACGAGGGTTGCGATTTTGACTTCCTGTCGCCGGAATTCGGTGAAACCGCGGGCGAGCCTGATATTTTCTAGGCTTATCCGGAGCCCATAATCAGAAACCGGGATGGGGCGTTTGGCGCACCATCCCGACGACACGAAACAAACCAATCAGGGATATTGATCCATGGCACTTTCCAAAGCCGATCTGCGTGGCGTGCTGTCAGGTATTTCCGGCATTCTTGTCACCCCTTATGACGAAAATGGCGATCTTGCCCCGGCCAAGCTGAAACCGATTATTGACCGTGCACTTGCTGCGGGTGTTCATTTTCCGGTGGTGAATGGCAATACCGGCGAATTTTATGCGCTGACCACGGACGAAGCCATCACCATGGCCAAATCGGTGGCCGAGATGCTGGACGGTCGTGCGCCGATGCTGGCCGGTATTGGTCGCGGCGTGCGTGACGCTTGCGCACTTGCCAAGGCATCTGCCGAAGCCGGGGCCGAGGCCCTTATGATCCATCAGCCGCCAGATCCCTTCGTCGCCCCGCGCGGCGTTGTTGAATATATCAAACGCATTGCCGACGCATCGGGCGGGCTTCCGATGATGCTGTATCTGCGCAATGACACCATCGGCACCAAGGCGATTGCCGATCTCTGTGCCATCGAAGGTGTGGCTGGCGTTAAATGGGCAACCCCCAACGCCATGAAACTGTCCGAGGCGATCAATGCCTGTGACCCCGATATTGTCTGGGTTGGCGGTCTTGCCGAAACCTGGGCGCCGGCATTCTATGCGGTTGGTGCGCGTGGCTTTACATCGGGTCTTATCAATGTCTGGCCGGAACGTTCCATGGCAATTCACGCAGCCCTCGAGGCCGGTGACTATGCCAAGGCCCGTGATCTGATCCGTGATATGAGCGCCTTTGAAGAAGTCCGCGCCGAAGAAATGAACGGCACGAACGTGACCGGCGTCAAAGCGGCCCTTCAACTGCTTGGTGATGATTGTGGTGCAACGCGCCCGCCATCTGCATGGCCTTTGACCGACGCACAGCAGACCAAACTGGTCGGCTTCATGCGTCAAAACAATCTGGTGAAATAAGCGGCCCCGCCGCACAGAGGAGACATCCATGTCCTATACCCTGACAGGAAAACATCTGATCGCGGGCGACTGGGTTGCAGGAGCCGC
>NZ_JPWF01000017.1 GCF_003326675.1 Thalassospira profundimaris | reverse complement strand
GTCCGTAGGTCTACCGTTAACCTATTCCCCAACAAAACTTGGTCCGCCCGACACGTTTGTATCGTGGCGTGGGGCGCTATGTATAAAACCCGCTTGGTTTTGGCAACCCCTTTTTTGTTTCGATCTGGTCAACCATGCGATTACTGCATAGGGGATTTGCCTTGTTCGGGATTGTCGTTACACTCATATAGCTGATTCGCAAGATCGTCATATAAATGTCTTGATGATCGCCGATACAGGTAACGTTGATAACAGAAGGCAGGTTTTCGCAAAGTGAAGCAGGTTAATCCCCATAGCAACTCGCATCGGGCACAAGGCCCAGCAGGCGGCGCTGCAATGGGCGAGCACGCCGTGCTGGATTTGCCGGAAAAACCCGCCATGCCGCAACCCGGCCAATCTGTTCAGGTGCCTGGTGATCGGGAAAAGCCATCGCGGATGGTCGATTGCATCACAGCCCCGCTTTATGCCGCGATTGATCTTGGCAGTTCCAATTGCCGTCTTCTGGTCGCGCGTCCGTGCAATGACGGTTTCAAGGTGATTGATGCCTTTTCGCGTGTTGTGCGCCTTGGCGAAGGAGTGCGTGAAAAGGGCTATCTGTGCGAAGCCGCGATGGAACGGGCAATTGACGCGCTGCGCATCTGTGCAAAGAAGCTGCGCCGTCATCCGGGGGCAAGATTGCGTGCGGTTGCGACCGAGGCCTGCCGGACAGCGAATAATCGCGATGAATTTGTCCGCCGCGTTGAAAAAGAAACCGGCATCGTCCTTGATATCATCAACCCGGACGAGGAAAGCCGTCTGGCGCTTCAGGCCTGTTCGGCCCTGCTTGATGAACGTCCCTATGCGGTGGTGTTTGATATTGGCGGTGGCAGCACGGAAATTTGCTGGATCAAGGTTGATAACACCGGCAAGACCCAGTGCATTGAAACGCTTTCGATGCCATGCGGTGTCTTGTGTTTGACCGAACGCTATGCCTCGGTCGAGGAGCGTCGCGAACGGTTCGAAGCCATGCGCACCGAAATCCGTCAGCGTCTTGAAGAATTTGCCAAGCGCAATTGCTGTACCGATATGCTGGATGACAACAAGGTTCAGATGGTTGGCACATCGGGCACGGTTACGACATTCTGTGGCATCGCCCTTGGGCTTGAGCGTTATGAGCGCCACAAGGTCGATGGATCCGATCTGCGTTTTGATGATGCAGAACGGGTGACCGAGCTGTTGCTTAGAATGGAAAATGACAAGCGCAAAGGTCATCCCTGTATCGGAAACCAGCGGGCCGAGCTGATGGATGCGGGGGCGGCGATCTTTGCCGCGATTCGCGATATCTGGCCGTTGGCGACCCTAAAGGTCGCGGATCGTGGTTTGCGCGAAGGTATTTTGGTCGATTTGATGCGTGCGGACGGTCATGCTATTGACCCTTGCGACGCGCGCCGTCATACAGTGTCCCATATTCCGGCTTCATCCTGATCGGTTGACGCAATCGTCCCGACAGGTCATTGGCCCAAACAGAATTCAGTTCAGGAAAGATCATGAGCGAAAATCGCAGCGGAAAAGGCGGGCAGCGCCGCCGCAAGGGTTCGGCCATTGCAGCCATCGACACCGGCGCGCGGCGCGGTTTGCGCACACGTGTCAAAAGTGCCAAGGGGCGCAAGCTGTCCTCGACGCGCTGGCTCGACCGGCAGCTTAATGATCCGTACGTGCAGGAAGCAAAGCGTCTTGGCTATCGGTCGCGTGCGGCCTTCAAGCTGATTGAAATTAACAACCAGTTCGATCTGTTGCGTCCGGGCATGCGCATTGTTGACCTTGGCGCCGCACCGGGTGGCTGGACGCAGGTTGCGGTCGATATGGTCGGCTCCAAACACGGGCGCGGTCAGGTTGTTGGTCTTGATATTCTGGAATGGGAAGGTCTTTCAGGCGCAACCTGTTTGCAGGCCGACTTCCTTGATCCCCAGGCACCGGATATGATCAAGCAGGCCCTTGATGGCCCGGTTGATGCGGTTATTTCCGATATGTCGCCGGAAACCACCGGCCATCGCCAGACAGACCATATCCGGATCATTGATCTGGTCGAACATGCATTGCTGTTCGCCGAGGAAGTTCTGGCACCGGGCGGTATCTTTATTGCCAAGGTGTTCAAGGGCGGAACCGAGAACGACCTTCTGGACCGGGTGAAGAAAAACTTCCGCGTGACCAAACATGCCAAGCCGCCGGCATCGCGTCCGGAAAGCCCGGAGGCCTACCTGATCGCCACCGGATTCCGTGGTCAAAACAACGCCGAAGACGATATCAAGAACGCCGAAGTGCGTGAAGGCGACAGCTGGTCACCGGTCGAATAATCGCCGGTTTTGCTGCGTTGCAGTCCTAAATCCGTAAGTTCAAATATTCGTTTTCACTTGCGCTACATCAATCCACCTCACAGACTTTGCAGGTTATAGTTGCGGCTCAATCTGCAATGACATGTTTGTGGGCAAGAAGGACCTTTCCGGGCAAAGGTCCTTTGTTGTGGGGTGAATTTGATGAAGCAAGACAATCTGTTTCTGACCGGTGTCGAACGTCATTTCGACGAACACGAAATCATCGTTTCAAAAACGGACCTCAAAGGTCGGATCACATATGCAAATGATGTGTTCCTGCGTGTGGCCGGATATCGTGAGCGCGACATCCTTGGTCAACCGCACAGCATCATTCGCCATCCCGACATGCCCCGATGTGTCTTTTCTCTGCTGTGGGAAACGATCGAAGCCGGACGCGAGATCTTTGCCTATGTCATTAACCGTTGTTCGAATGGCGATCATTATTGGGTTTTGGCCAATGTGACGCCGACCTTTGGTCCGAACGGCAAAATCATCGGTTATCATTCCAACCGACGCGTCCCGCGCCGTGACGCACTTGAAAAAGTCATACCGCTATATGCGGCTCTTTGCGAAGAAGAAGCAAAAGAACGAAATCGCAAGGAAGGGATGGCGCGTGGAACCGCAATGGTGGGGAAACTTCTTGGGGACGCGGGCATCGATTATGATCAATTTGTTTTCACTCTCTAACCTGCGCTTGGTGCTGGCAGGTTGCTGGTGCCTTGGCTTTTTGACAATTGCATCTGTTCTGGTCTGGCCTGAATTCCTGACATTGGGTGTTGTCGGGTTTGCCGGGCTTCTGACCATTTGCTGTGTATCAGGGGCGCTTACGGTTTATCGGCAGCAGCACATTCTTGACGAGCTTTGCGATACGGTTCTTGCCGCGGCAGCAGGCAATATGGATGCCCGTATTTCCAACCGTCAGAGCCGTGGCAAGCTTGCCAATATGCAAAATGCCGTCAACCAGCTGCTTGACCTGACAGAGGCTTTTACCAAAGAAGCCGCCGCTGCGATGAATTGCGCATCGCGTGGTGATTATTATCGCAAAATCGTTCCGCGTGGCTTGCGCGGTGATCTGATCGGCTATGCCGAAAAGGTCAATAATGCGCTTGATATCATGGATGTTCAGACCAAAACGTTTCGCAGCAGTGCCGGGCGGATTGGTGATGATCTTAAATTTGTTGTCGGTGACTTGTCCGACAGTGCGCGCAAACTGACATCGAATTCCGATTTCCTGTCACAGAACGTTACCAAGATCGCCGATCAAAGTTCGGAAATGCGTCGTGCCGCCGAGGAAAGCAGTGCGGCCCTTGATGGTATTGCAACCGCAACCGAACAGTTTAGCGGATCAATCAAGCAGATCGGATCGCAGATCGACGGTTCGGCGTCCCTGTCCGAAGTGGCGGTCGAGCGGGCCCGGTCGGCAGGCGAACATATGGAACGGCTTGATAGCCTGGCGACGTCGGTCACCAGTGTCGTCAAACTGATTACGGATGTTGCCGAGCAGACAAACCTTCTGGCGCTGAATGCGACAATCGAAGCCGCACGTGCAGGCGAGGCGGGCAAAGGGTTTGCCGTGGTGGCGTCCGAGGTCAAAAACCTTGCCAATCAGTCCAGCCATGCCGCCGAAGAAGTTATTCGCGAAATCGGCCAGATGCAGGAAATGACCCGCGAGGCCGTGGTCTTTGTCCACGAGATCAGTGAAACCATCACGGAAATCGATAACGGTGCGCGCCTTGTGGCAGATGCAACCCGTGAACAGACCGACGCCGTTGCGGAAATCAGCAATCGTATCGAACAGGCCGTCACCCGGATGCGCGATATCGTGACGAGCGTCGCACTTGTCGCGTCGGGAACCAATGATTCCCGGGAAGTTCTGGTTGCCTTGCATGACGAGGCCAATGGCCTTTTGGGCCGGGCCGAAAGCCTTGATGGTGATGTTCGGAACTTTATCGGTCAGGTGCTTGATAACCGGGCCAAAGAAGCCGTCAGTTAAGCTTTATCCTTTTGCACAGCACGTGCTCTGCGTGGAATGTCACCTGAATCGCATGGGAGGATTTGGGGGAATGGCTATTGTTTGAACAGGTTGATAAAACTGCACAGCCTGTCAGCAGCCCCATCGACCAGTTTCTAACGGAATGCGCAAAATAAAGCATCAATAAAATCACAGGGCTGTTATGGGCGCAGAAAACTTGGCATTTGGGGCATAACATGTATAAATTCCGCGCCAACTCAGATTAACGAGGTGGCCAGATGACCCGCATTGTAGAAGCCCTGACGTTTGACGACGTTTTGATCAAACCTGCCGCATCCGAAGTGTTGCCGGCACAGGTGCAGACCAATACCCGCATTACCAAGAAGATTGACCTTAGAATCCCGCTGCTTTCCTCGGCTATGGATACCGTAACCGAAAGCGCAATGGCGATTGTAATGGCGCAGCACGGCGGCATGGGGGTTATTCACAAGAACCTCGATATCGCGCAGCAGGCCGAAGAAGTTCGTCGTGTGAAGAAATTCGAATCGGGCATGGTTGTGAACCCGATTACCATTCATCCAGACCAGACGCTTGCCGATGCGCTTGATCTGATGGATGCAAACCATATTTCCGGTATTCCGGTGGTCGAGCGTGGCTCGAAAAAGCTGGTTGGTATTCTGACCAACCGTGACGTCCGCTTTGCATCAAACCGTGCACAGCCGGTTTCCGAGCTGATGACCCACGAAGGTCTGGTGACGGTGACCGAAAACGTCGACACCACCGAAGCCAAGAAACTTCTGCACCAACACCGCATTGAAAAGCTTCTGGTTGTTGATGACGCCTATCGTTGCACCGGCCTGATCACGGTCAAGGACATCGAAAAAGCCAAACTGCACCCGAATGCCTGCAAGGACGAAAGCGGTCGTTTGCGCGTTGCCGCGGCAACCGGTGTTGGCGAAGCCGGTTTCGAACGTGCAGCGGCCCTTGTGGAAGCCGGCGTTGACATTCTGGTCATTGATACCGCCCACGGCCATTCGGCAGGCGTGATCAAGGCAGTCGAGCAGATCAAATCAAAAGTTGGCGATACCCAGATCATTGCCGGTAACGTTGCAACCGCGGACGCCGTCCGGGCACTGGCCGATGCCGGTGCGGATGCAGTCAAGGTCGGCATCGGCCCGGGGTCGATCTGCACCACCCGTATTGTGGCCGGTGTTGGCGTTCCGCAGCTGACCGCCATTCTTGATTGTGCCGAGGTTGGCCTTAAGCTTGATGTTCCGATCATTGCTGATGGCGGTATCAAGTTCTCGGGCGATATTGCCAAGGCGATGGCTGCGGGTGCAAGCACCTGTATGGTCGGATCGCTTCTGGCCGGTACGGACGAAGCCCCGGGTGAAGTCATCCTTTATCAGGGCCGTTCCTATAAGTCCTATCGTGGTATGGGCTCGGTCGGTGCGATGGCACGCGGCTCGGCTGACCGTTACTTCCAGCAGGACGTTCAGGACAACCTGAAACTGGTTCCCGAAGGGATCGAAGGTCGCGTACCGTACAAAGGTCCGGCAGGTCAGATCATTCACCAGCTGGTTGGCGGTCTTAAGGCGTCGATGGGCTATACCGGTTCGGCAACCCTTGCGGACTTCCGTGAACGTGCCGAGTTCGTTCGCATCACCAATGCGGGCCTGCGCGAAAGCCACGCCCACGATGTGACCATCACCCGCGAAGCCCCGAACTATCGTCCGGGCAGCTAAGGGCACGGGTTGCTGACGGGTTGCGATAATGCTGAGCAGCCTTGCATTTGAAGTGGTTGGCGAACAGCCTGTCACATGCTATCAGCAGCCAACAAATTCAGATGACGGCAGGTCTTCCTGCCGTCATCGTCTTTTTTATCGTAAGGTGTGTTCGCGCTTCCTATATCCGAAGCAGCAGTAACACCCACAAAACAGGTTGGAAATTCGCTTTGAAACCCGGTGCACGTATCGCAGCCGTCATTGAGCTTTACGACGGTTGGACCCATACCCGAGACGACGCAGACCGCGTTGTATCAGGCTATTTCGGATCACGCCGCTATATCGGTGGTGGCGATCGCCGTGAAATCAGCGAACGTTTCTATAACCTGATCCGTCATCAGGCCCGTCTGGGCTGGTGGCTGGCCGAGATGGGTTACGAGTTCCAGGATGGTCGTGCGCGTATGATCGCCGATCTCGTCTTGCATGATCGTCTGTCCAAGGCCGATATCGAAGACCGTTTCACTGGCGAACAATTCTGCCCGGAAACCCTTCATCCCAATGAAAAACACCTGATCAACAAGCTTGCTGACAAGACCCTGGATCATGATGCCCAGCCCGGCGCGGTTAAAACCGAACTGCCGAAATGGCTGTATGCGGAGCTGATGAAGCTTCATCATGAAAATCTGTCGGCGGAAATGGCGGCCTATAACCAGCCGGCCAAGCTTGATCTGCGTGTCAACCGCTTGCGCGGTTCGGTCGAAGACGCGATCAAGTCGCTGAAAGCCGATGGCATCAAGGATATCGAACGCACCCCGTTCGCGCCCAATGGCCTTCGTTTGCCGCTGGGCCTGAATATGCTGGTTACCGCGGCCTATAAAGACGGCCTGATCGAAATCCAGGACGAAGCATCGCAAATTTGTGTCAATCTGGTTGATGCCAAGCCGGGCATGACCATCCTTGATATGTGTGCGGGCGGTGGCGGCAAGACCCTTGGAATTGCAGCCGACATGCGCGGCAAGGGCCGTATTCTTGCCTGTGATACCCATGGTGGCCGTCTGGACAATGCGCGCAAACGTGCACGCCGTGCCGGTGCCGGGGATTGCATCCAGCAACGCATCATTGCCGATGAACGTGACAGCTGGCTGCGCAACAAGTCCGGTTTCTTTGATCGTGTGTTGCTTGATGTGCCCTGTTCCGGTCTTGGGACGCTGCGCCGTAACCCTGCTTTGCGCTGGCGTATTGGTCAGCGTGACCTGCGCACCCTGATGGCCCAGCAAAGCAAGATCCTTAAGGCCGGTGCGGCAAAGGTCACCAAGGGCGGTCGCCTGATTTATGCAACCTGTTCGATCATGCCCGAAGAAAACGAACGCCTGATTGAAACCTTTATGCGCGATCGCAAGGATTTCCGTCCGGTGCCGGTCAGTGAAATCTGGCCGGATGCCCCGAAATCGGTTCCGGTTCCCGGTGGCAAGGACAAACCTTGGCTGCGCCTGTCGCCAAATGTTCATGGCACCGACGGGTTCTTTGTCGCGGTGTTCGAACGGACCGCCAAAGGCAAGGTAAAGTAATGATGATGGCGGTGATGGCATATGACACCAAGCCATTCACCGGCCTCAGTCTGTCTGCACAGAAAAAGGCCCTGCGAGGGATACTCGCAGGGCCAGTTTTGTTTAACCGTGAACGCAAAATTGCGTTGATGGACTCTTCTGCAAATTGCCAGGCCCACGGTCCTTCGGGTGATGACCCGATATTGGCTGAAAACCGCTTATTCGGCTTTTTCGGTCGCACCATCAAAGATGGTGGTCGGCTTGTCCGAACCTTCGGAATTCTCAAGATTGTTCATGCCCGGAATGACTTCATCCTGGGCGTCCGGGCCGGTCTTCAGGCCTTCGCCGATCTCGGCACTCGGAGCAGCCGGTGCGATGGTTTCGGAATTCTGGGCCGGGGCGCTTTCCTCGGTCCCAAAGACCGGAAGGGCAGAGCCGCCGTCTTTCTGCGTCATGGCGATTGCGGTGGCTGTACCGGCAACCAGAATAAGACCAGCGACGGCGAGTGCGATTTTACTACCTTTGGAAGTGCTCATGGTTACGTGTCCCTTGCTTTGATCAAAAATGCGTTGCTCATGCTCGGACGCGTTGTTTCCCGCGTTCCGTTAAGTTGGAGAATGCACGCCTATTGCGAAGGAAAAAGGGACCAATTGTGGGAATTTCTGGGGGAAATGTGCGCAAAAACGCCGCAATCTTCCCCAAAGCCCGGAAATAGGGGCAAAAGTTTTTTGAATGCATCGTTGGGTGACCACCTGCGCCGGGTTGCCCATCACGATGGTTTGGCGTATGTACGGCGCAACCCCATCTTCGACGGAGATACGGCCCGATGACTGATCGCGTGCTGATTATTGATTTCGGATCACAGGTCACCCAGCTTATTGCACGTCGCGTGCGTGAAAGCGGTGTCTATAGCGAGATCCATCCTTTTAATAACATCTCGGATGCGTTCCTTGATGAATATGCCCCCAAGGCCGTGATCCTTTCGGGTGGCCCGGCGTCTGTCCATTGGGACAAGGCACCGTCGGCGCCGACCAAGGTGTTCGAGCTTGGCGTTCCGGTTCTGGGCATCTGCTATGGTCAGCAGACCATGGTCAACCAGCTTGGCGGTAAGGTCGCGACTTCCGATCATCGTGAATTCGGTCGTGCCTTTGTTGACGTGATCGAAGATTGCGCGCTGTTCACCGGTGTGTGGGCGGCTGGCGCACGCGAACAGGTCTGGATGAGCCACGGCGACCGTGTCGATGCCCTTCCCGAGGGCTTCCGCGTTGTTGGCAAATCCGAAGGCGCACCGTTTGCCGCCATCGCCAATGACGAAAAGAAATTCTATGCGGTTCAGTTCCACCCGGAAGTGGTCCATACCCCGCATGGCGCGCAGCTCCTTAAGAACTTCACGCATGGCGTTGCCGGTTGCTCTGGCGACTGGACGATGAATGCCTATAAGGACGATGCGATTGACAAGATCCGCAAGCAGGTCGGTGATGGCAAGGTCATCTGTGGTCTGTCGGGCGGTGTTGACAGCTCGGTTACCGCTGTTCTGATCCACGAAGCAATCGGCGATCAGCTAACTTGTGTGTTTGTCGATCATGGCTTCATGCGCTCGGGCGAGGCTGATCAGGTCGTATCGCTGTTCCGTGACCATTACAACATTCCGCTGGTTCATGTTGATGCGTCCGAAACCTTTATCGGTGCCATCGAAGGCGAAACCGATCCGGAAGTAAAACGCAAAACCATTGGTCGTCTCTTCATCGAGACCTTCGAAGAAGAAGCCAAGAAAATCGGTGGTGCAGACTTCCTGGCACAGGGCACGCTTTATCCTGACGTGATCGAAAGTGTGTCCTTTACCGGTGGTCCGTCGGTCACCATCAAGTCACACCATAACGTTGGTGGTCTTCCGGAACGCATGAACATGAAGCTGGTTGAGCCGCTTCGTGAACTGTTCAAGGACGAAGTTCGTGATCTTGGTCGTGAATTGGGCCTGCCCGACAGCTTTGTCGGTCGTCATCCGTTCCCTGGACCGGGTCTTGCGATCCGTATTCCGGGCCAGCCGATCACGCGTGAAAAGCTTGATATCCTGCGCAAAGCCGATGCGATCTATCTCGAAGAAATCCGCAATGCCGGTCTTTATGATGCGATCTGGCAGGCATTCGCCGTTCTGCTGCCGGTCCGTACCGTTGGCGTGATGGGCGATGGTCGTACCTATGACTATGCCTGTGCCCTTCGTGCGGTTACCTCGACCGATGGCATGACCGCGGACTTCTATGCGTTCCCGCCCGAACTGCTTGGCCGCATCGCCAACCGGATCATCAATGAAGTCAACGGCATCAACCGTGTCACCTATGACTTCACCTCGAAACCACCGGGAACCATCGAGTGGGAATAAGTTTTCCGATACCGGAAACAACAAACGGCGCGTCCATAGGGCGCGCCGTTTTGTTTTGGAGTTCGTTTGAGCCTTACGGTCCATCCGACCCGCAATCACCTGTTGAATTGCACGCATTTGACAAGACCTGTTGGACGCTGCGTTGCCAGTTGAAGGTCAGGCAGGAGGACAGGGCCAACAGAGCGGTCAATGCGATGATCAGGCGAAGCGGGCGCATGGTTTCATGGTCTTTACTTTCGGCGGAGTGCAGGCAGGCCAACGCCGGTGGTTTCAAACCCGCCGTCTGCCGCAACGATTTGGCCGGTGACGAAGCTTGCCTTGTCCGAACACAGGAAATGGATGACTTCGGCGATTTCATTTTCCGTGCCATAGCGGCCAAGCGGCATGGCATCCAGATAGGCCGAGATGATTTCAGGCGAATGTACCGCCATCGCCAGTTTGGTTTTGACCGGGCCGGGGCAGACGCAATTGGCGCGAATGCCATATTCGCCAAGTTCGGCGGCCTGTTGTTTGGTCATGTGAATGACCGCTGCCTTTGATGTGCCATAGGCCACGCGAAGGGTAGATGCACGCAGGCCCGAGATCGAGCCGATATTGACGATTGCGCCCTTGGTTTCCTTTAGCGCCGGAATGGCGGCCTGAGAGACAAGGAATACACCATCAAGATTGGTTTCCATGATCCGGCGCCAGGTGGCAAAGCTGGTTTCTTCGACCGGCAGGAAATCGGCCACGCCGGCATTGTTCACCACCGCATCAATCTGACCAAATGCGCCAAGGACATCTGCGATCATTTGATCGACCTGTTCGGGGATCGAGACGTCAAAGATAAACGGTTTGGCGTCGGAAAGATCGGCCGAGGCGCTTTGCAATTCATCGCCATCACGGTCTATCATCGCAACGTTCCAGCCTTGGGCGATGAACAGTTTGGCGGTGGCCAGCCCAATTCCGCGTGCAGCGCCGGTGACCAGGGCGATCTTCTTTGACATTTATTGCTTCCTCTCCTGAAGTATTTTGCTGTTTATGCGACATGTTGCCATCGCTTGCCTTCATTTAGGCAAAACATTCTTCAGGCGGCAAGCATCGGTTATTGCTTAGTACCAAAACAGTTGGGTGGCATAGATCAGCATCGAGAACAGGCTGACGAAATAGGCGATGGAACGCACGCCATTGACGCCGGGAAGCCGGGTAATACCGGCAAGATAAAATCCGGCATGGGCGAGGCGGGCGATTAGAAACAGGGTGGCGCAGATAATCGTAACCCTGTTGGAAACCCCGATGAGGTGTGCGCAGAGGACAATGATCGCAAAGGGAACCAGATTTTCCAACTGGTTCTGATGGGCACGAAGGCCGCGTGCAGCAACGCCGATGCGTTCGGGAAGTCCGTCGCGATTGCCCATCAGGCGCCTGCCGCCAACGCCGGGCTGCTTGGCATAGGCGTAATTATAGATCCATGGCATGCCAAGGCAGATCAGGGCATTAAGCAATAGAATGAAAAGTTCGTAAGTCACCGGAAATCCAACCATGCAGTTTCATTAATCAACTTACGTCGGAAACAGCATGGTTGGATCAGGGGCGAGGGTGGGGACTTCGGGGACCTCGCCAGTGGTGAAAGATCAGGCGTCGACTTCAAATTCCAGAAGATCGCCGGGTTGGCATTCCAGTTCCTTGCAGATTGCAGCAAGGGTTTCAAAGCGCACGCCACGTACCTTGCCCGATTTCAAAAGCGACAGGTTCTGTTCGCTGATCCCGATCCGGGCGGCAAGGTCCTTGGATTTCATCTTGCGGGTGGCAAGCATCACATCAAGTCGAACGACAATTCCCATTAGACGAAGCTCCGGTTTTCATCGTCAATCCGGGCGGCTTCGCCAAGAACCCATGCAATCACAATGATCAGGCCGCCAAGGAACAGGGTGCTGGCCTCGGCATTGCTAAGTCCAATCGACAGCATCCGTTCACCAGCCGGGCGATGAAAGGTTGCCAGAACCGAAGTCGCCGCCCCGGTTAGTGGTTTGGCCAGTGTTTGCACCAGAAGGGCAATGCCAAACAGCTTAAGATGGCGGATCGGTTCGGGCTGGAAGATGGCGTTGTTGGAAAAAGCCCCGAACATCTTGCGCAGGTGATTAAGGCCATAGGCCAGGATCAGCGACGGGATCATCATGACCAGCATGGTGGCATATTTCTGCCAGCCCGAAAGTGCATGCAGGTCGGTGATGGAAACCGTCATCTGGCTGCTCGTGGTTTCAACCCAGCCCGGCACGTACCAGATGAATGGCACGACCAGAAACTGAAAGATGATGGCAAGGCTGCAGACCCAATACAAAATGCTACTGAGGCGACGGACATTCTGAAGGGTGTCGGGCTGATGCAGGGTGGTCATTCTTGGGGCTCCTCGTGATCGATATTCTCGAATCGATTTATAAAATTCATGTAAAGCATGAATAATTTATCGATATGAGTCAATCTGGAAAAAGAAGCAGATGCCTGTGCATGTTGCGATAAGGTGCTATGACAGAACAGTTTCCGGCGTAATTCCGTTGGGTTTGGCCGCGTTTGTGGGTGTGTGATTATAAGGTGGAATGTTGGGAAATCCGGCGAGTTCCCCTTGCCTTGGATGGGCAGGCATGGAAAATAAGGGCATGTCAGAAAGCAAAACCAAAAACCGGACCGCAAACGCCGTGACCACATCTGCCGATACCGATTGCGCGGAATGCGATACCGCTGCCCGTCTTGGTCTTAGTACCGAGCAGGGCGAAGCCGTTATGCGCGATGCATCACGCGCGGTGGGGGCAGATCTTTCCTTGCCCCATATCGAGGCGGCGGCAAAAATTTTTGCGTTGTTGGGGGATGCCGGGCGGTTGCAACTGGTTTTGCGGTGTATGGAAAAGCCGCAAACTGTAAGCGAGCTGGCTGATGCGACCAACATGTCGCAGTCGCTGTGCAGTCACCATCTGCGTCACCTGCGCGATCAGCGGATTCTGGCGTCCGAACGCTGCGGGCGGCATATTTTCTATCAGATTGATGACGAACATATCTCGTGCGTGGTGCGCGACGTGTTTGCCCATGTGACGCACGACTGATCTTTTTTCGTTTGTAATTCAATTGGTTGATTGACTTGATCCGACATTCTGCCGGGGCATTTGTCCTGCGCAAATTTCATATTCAAATGGTGGTTTGAATGTTCTTGACAGGTCAATATATGAATCGTAGTTTGAATATAACATATGAATGAAAATTTGATCTTATGAGGTGAGTGAATGTCCTTCGTCGCAAAATGGGAAGACCTTCCGACGATTGGAAGTTGTGCGCAATGTCGTGCGTCCCTGATTGATGCGTTGAACGCGGCAGTGCCCGATCATGGCATTTCCGGTGACGGGCAGGGGATTTCGATTTCGACCCCGGCCAGTGCCGATGAAGACGCGGTTCTTAAGGATATTCTTGCCAGGCAGGGTAAGGCCGTTGGTCATTATCACTGGCAGGTTTCGGGCATGGATTGCGGGTCCTGTGTTGCAAAGATCGAAACGGCCCTTGGCAGGCTTGATGGTGTGTCATGTGTTGATGTGTCGATGATGCGCGAAACCGTCACCCTGGGCATTGCCACCGATCAGGCCAATCATCGCGGCGACATTTCCACCATGCTGACCAAACTTGGTTATCCGGCACAGGAAAAGGCCGCACCGGGTGCTGCGCGCAAAAATGCGCAGAGTGCGTGCTGTGGCGGTGGTGAAGGGCAGCATGAAGGCCACGATCATGGCTCCGATCATAGTCACGGCCATGATCATGTGCACACGCATGCAACGGATGATGCCGCGGAGGAGCGGCGTCGCTGGTATGCACCATGGTCTTCGGAAAATGATGAAATCGCCTTTGCGGCCATGTTCCTGATCCTTGGTGGGGTGATCGGGGCGTTGGTGCCGGCAACGGCCCCCTATGCCATGTCGGTGGCGTCTGTTTTGGCAGCATTGCCAGTGATGAAAAAGGCCATGCGCCTTGCGCGCAGTGGTGCCATTTTCTCGATCGAGCTTTTGATGTCGGTTGCGGTCATCGGCGCGGTGGCGATTGGCGAAAGTCTTGAGGCCGGGATGGTCGTCTTGCTGTTTGCGATTGGTGAACGGCTTGAAGGTGTTGCTGCCGGGCGGGCGCGAAGCGGGGTCAAGGCCCTGATGAAGCTTGCCCCGGAACAGGCACGTATGGTGATTGACGGGGAGTTCAAAACGGTTTCCCCGGCCGAGCTTGCCCTTGATGATATTGTCGAAATCCGTCCTGGCGAACGGATTCCGGCCGATGGTGTGATCGCATCGGGGGCGGCGGATGTTGACAACAGCCACCTGACAGGTGAATCAGTCCCGGTTCACAGCGTTCAAGGCGACGAGGTCTTTGCCGGTGCCATCGTAACGGACAGTCCGGTGCGGGTAAAAGTCACCCGTGCGGCCGGGCAAACCATGCTTGATCGTGTGATTGAACTGGTGGAGCAAAGTGAAAAGCACAAGGCGCCGGTTGAGCGCTTTGTTGCGAAATTTGCCCGCATCTATACGCCGATCATTATGGCGCTTGCCGCTGCGACGATTGTCATTCCGCCGGTTCTGTTCGGCCAGTCGTGGGATGAATGGATTTATCGCGGTCTTGCCTTGCTGTTGATCGGATGTCCCTGTGCGCTGGTGATTTCAACGCCTGCGGCGGTGACATCGGCTTTGGCGCGCGCCACCAAGATCGGGCTTCTGGTCAAGGGTGGTGCGGGGCTTGAACTGATTGGTGCGGTTCGGACCATGGCGTTTGATAAAACCGGCACCCTGACCGAGGGTAAGCCAAAGGTTGCCGCGATTAAAACCACCGACGGTTTTGGAGAAAACGGACTTCTGACCATTGCCGCGGCGTTGGAAAGTGTAACGTCCCATCCGCTGGCCCGCGCAGTGGTACAGGCCGCCGAAAGCCGCAATCTTGAATTGCCGGTGATTGAAAATGCCAAAACCATTGCTGGCGCAGGTGTTGAAGGCTCTATTGATGGCGTGACCTATCAGGTCGGGGCGGCAAAACGTCTTGGCGTTATTCCGAATGGCGATGTTGCCGACTGGCTGGATGCTCAGGAAGAGGCGGGTAGTACCGCCGTTGTTATCCTGAAAGACCGGCAGATCATCGGGGCTTTGGCGCTGCGCGATGTGGCGCGTGCTGATGCAAAGGCCGCCCTTGCCGAACTTAACAGGCTTAACATTACGCCTGTGATGTTGACCGGCGATGCTACCCGCGTTGCCAAACGCATGGCCGCAGAGCTTGGAGTGGAATATCGCGCCGAACTGATGCCCGAAGACAAGCTTAATGCGCTAACCGCTTTGCGGGATGATCCCAAACGTTCCGGTCCGATTGCAATGGTCGGGGACGGGATCAATGATGCCCCGGCGCTTAAATCGGCTGATGTTGGGATTGCCATCGGTGGTGGTACGGATATCGCCCTGGAGGCCGCGGATGCGGTGGCCGTGAAGGACCGGCTGGGCGATGTGGTTAATCTGGTCAAGCTGTCGCGTGCAGCGCGCCGCGTTATCCGGGAGAATATCGCAATCGCACTTGGGCTTAAGGCGGTGTTTCTGGTGACGTCGATCACAGGCCTGACCGGCTTGTGGTTGGCCGTGCTGGCCGATACCGGCGCAACGGTTCTGGTCACGATCAACAGTTTGCGTCTTTTGATTGCCTTGCGAAAGGCCCGGTAAGCGGGCGGTTAGCTGCCTGTTTCCGATACAAATTCACCAAAATGAATGCCGTCAGTCCGACCCGACTGGCGGCATTTTCTTTGCCTGAAAGGCGGGGTGCAAACGGGCGTACATCGGGAAAAACGGCAAAACAAAATTGACAGCACCGGAATAACGCTGTTAGGGTTTATCCGAAACAACGGCATTAATTCCGTTATAACGGAATTATAAGAAACTATCCAACATGTGTGGCTCATTAAAAAGCGGAGACAAAAGATGACTTTTCTTAAAACGCTCGCAGTCGCGACTGTAATGACGGCTGCTGCCGGTTCTGCGATGGCACAGGAAGCAAGCAAGCTTCAGGAAGTGCTTGATCGCGGTTATCTTGTTCTGGGTACGGGTTCGACCAACCCGCCTTGGCACTTCATGGACAGCGACAACAAGCTCAAGGGGTTTGACGTCGATATGGGCCGCCTTGTTGCCAAGGCGCTTTTCGGCGACCCGGATAAAATCCAGTATGTTCAGCAGTCCGGCGATGCGCGTATCCCGAACCTGGTAACCGACAAGGTTGATCTGTCATGCCAGTTCATGACCGTGACCGCCGAACGTGCCCAGCAGATCGAATTCACCATTCCTTACTACCGCGAAGGTGTTGGCCTGCTTTTGATGGCAAATGGCGATTATGCCGATTATGACGCGCTTAAAGCAGCGGGTGACGATGTGACCGTGGCTGTTCTTCAGAACGTCTATGCCGAAGAAATGGTTCACGCAGCCCTGCCGGACGCCGAAGTTGACCAGTATGACAGCGTCGATCTGATGTATCAGGCCCTGAATTCCGGCCGTGCAGAAGCCGCAGCGACCGACCAGTCCGCTTTGCGCTGGTTCATGGTTCAGAACCCGGACCGTTATCTTGATGCCGGTTATGCCTGGAACCCGCAGAGCTATTCCTGTGGTGTCAAACCGGGTGACCAGCGTTGGCTGAACTTTGTGAACACCGTTCTGCATGAAGGCATGACCGGCGTTGAATTCCCGTTCTATGCCGAAAGCTTCAAGACCTGGTTCGGCGAAGAACTGGCCGTGCCGAAAATCGGCTTCCCGGTCGAATACAAGTAACGCACGCAGCATCCTGGAAGAATCGCTTTGAATTACGATTTCAATTTTGACGTCATCTGGCGCAATTGGGAACTTCTCGCCGAGGGACTTGGTCTTGGCCTGTTTCTTGCCATTGTGTCGATTGCGATCGGCTGCGGGATTGGTCTTCTTGCTGCTTTCGGGATGCTGTCCCGCCACAAGATTTTGCGCTGGATTGCGGGGGGGTATGTCTCCGCAATCCGCAATACTCCGATCCTTGTCCTGATCCTGTTTTGCTATTTTGCCTTGCCGCAACTGGGCATCGCGCTTGATAAAATCTCGTCCTTTATCTTTACGCTGTCGATCTATGCCGGTGCCTATCTGGCCGAGGTGTTCCGATCCGGGCTTATGGCCCTGCCAAAAGGATTGCGCGAAGCCGGGCTTGCGATTGGTCTGACCGAATTCAAGATCAAGACCAACATCATCATTCCGGTGATGTTCCGAAATGTTCTGCCATCGCTGTCAAACAACTTCATTTCGCTGTTCAAGGATACCTCGCTGGCAGCGGCGATTGCGGTGCCGGATCTGACCTTTTATGCGCGCAAGATCAATGTCGAAAGTTTCCGGGTGATTGAAACCTGGATGGTGGCATCGATGATTTATGTCGTGGCCTGCTATTTGATTGCGTGGCTGTTGCGTCGCCTTGAACAGCGCCTTGCTGTTCCTCGTTGAAAGGGTCTCAGGTGAACTTCTCTCTTTTCTTTACAGAGTTGTGGAATGCCCGGATGAGCCTGCTTGACGGGTTGGGCGATACCATTCTGATTTCTGTTTCGTCGGTTGTCCTTGGCACCATTCTTGGTGTGTTTGTCGGACTGGCCATGACATACGGACAGAAGTGGCTGCGCTTTATCGTGCGCCTCTATATCGACTTTTTGCGCGGAACGCCGGTCTTTGTTCTGATCCTTGCATGTTTCTACATCCTGTCCGTGGTCGGTGTTGATCTGACAGCGTTTCAGGCCGGGGTCCTGGCACTGACCCTGTTTTGTTCGTCCCATGTCGGCGAGATTGTTCGCGGTGCATTGTCCGCGATTGCGGTCGGGCAGACCGAGGCGGCCAAATCAATCGGCCTGACCTTTGTGCAGACATTTATCTATGTCCTGCTGCCCCAGGCGCTGCGCCAGATTTTGCCAACCTGGGTGAATACCGCGACCGAGATCGTCAAGGCATCGACCCTGTTGTCGATCATTGGCGTGGTCGAACTGTTGCTGGCGACCCAACAGGTGATTTCGCGCACCTATCTCAGTCTCGAATTCTATCTGTTCGCAGGCTTTGTCTATTTCCTTTTGAACTTCGTGATCGAGCAAGCCGGCCGTGCCGTCGAGCGTCGCATTTCGATCCCTTAATGAGGCTATCATGTCCCCAATTCTGACTATTTCCGGTCTTCACAAGAGTTTTGGTGAACTCGAAGTTCTCAAAGGTATTGATCTGACGATGCAGCGCGGTGATGTTGTATCGCTGATCGGGTCGTCGGGTTCGGGTAAGACCACGTTGTTGCGTTGTGTGAACCTGCTGGAAGATTTCGAACAGGGTTCAATCGAGCTGGCTGGCGAGAAGATCGGGTATCGTGAAGACGGTGCCGGGCAGCGCCGCCGTTTATCCGAACGCGAAGTTGCCCGCCAGCGCGCGATGACCGGTATGGCGTTTCAGCAGTTCAATCTGTTCCCGCATATGACCGCAATCCGCAACGTGATGCTGGGTCTGATCAAGACCAAGAAAATGCCAAAGGACGAAGCACGTGCGGTGGCCGAGAAGTGGCTTGAACGTGTGGGCATGGCGGCACGCAGCGATCATTATCCCGGGCAGCTTTCCGGTGGTCAGCAACAGCGCGTGGCGATTGCCCGTGCCATCGCGATGAACCCGCAAATCATGCTGTTTGACGAAGTCACATCGGCCCTTGATCCCGAACTGGTGGCAGAGGTTCTTGCCGTGGTGCGCGATCTGGCGGTTGACGGCATGACCATGTTGCTGGTGACCCATGAAATGCGCTTTGCGCGCGACGTTTCGACCAAGGTCGTTTTCATGCATCAGGGGCGCATTCATGAAGAAGGCACCCCCGAAGAGATTTTTGGTGCGCCAAAAACCGAACGTTTGCAGGGCTTCCTTGCAAATTCCGAAATTTGAATCAGGAGATCATTTATGAGCATTAAAAGACATGGCGTTGGCGAAGGCAAAGGCAGCGGGCAGAAAACATTGCCATTTGCCAAGGCCACCGAAGCTGACGGCTGGCTTTATGTCTCAGGACAGACACCGATGCGTGACGGCGAAGTCGTTGGCACCGGCATTGTCCAGCAATCGCGCATCGCGATTGAAAACATGCTGAAAATCGTTGAGGATGCGGGTTACGACCGGGCCGATATCATGCGCATTGGCGTCTGGCTTGACGATGCCCGCGATTTCTGGAGCTTCAACGGCGTTTTCGAAGAATATTTCGGCGAAAATCCCCCGGCGCGTGCATGTGTTCAATCCTCGATGGTGGTTGATTGCAAAGTTGAGGTCGACTGCATTGCCTTTCGTAAGGCATAAGCTAGTTGCATAAAAAGACATGAATTAAGCGGGGCGACAGGGGATATGAAAGAAGGTCAAACACGGACACGTGCGCGCGGCATTGATCGTGCGTTTGATATTCTTGATCATCTGCGTGATGTCAGAACGTCCCAGCGCCCCGCTGAAATTGCCCAGGCACTTGGTGCGCCCACATCGACGATTTATGACCTGATCGGCACCTTGCTTGATCACGGTATGCTTGAGGTCACCGATGCAAACGGATCGGTTTTCCTCGGTCGTCGTGTCTATTTCCTTGGACTGGCTTACAGCGACTATTTCGACCTGACCCGTCAGGCGGCAACCGTGCTTGATGAAATTACCGCCAGCACCAAGGAAACATCGCAGTTCTGTATGCTGGATGGTGGCAAATACACCGTTGCCCTGCAACGTGAAGGCAGCCGTCCGTTTCGCATCAAGGCCGATGTCGGACAACGCACATCCATCCCCTGGACCGCATCGGGGCGCTTGTTGCTGGGGCATCTCAGCGATGATGAAATTCGCGATCTGATCCCCGAGGAAGATTTCATTCTGCCCGATGGCACGCGAATGGACATTGATGCCTATATCGCGGAAATCCGGAAGGCACACCACGAACAGTTTTTCTCGTTCGACAGTATCGTTGATACCTTTACCCATTGCTTTGCCGCACCGGTCTATGACCGCAAGGGCATCTGTGCCGCGACAGTTTGTATCGTCGCGCCCAAGGAAGATGCCCGCGAGAATTATCAGCTTTATATGAATGCGCTGAAAACGGCTGGGGCCAAGCTGTCGCAAGGCAACTGATCCATTCGATATGAAGGCATGCTACTGAACATCGTGCGATGATCAGAGCGGTTTTGCGCGTGCGTGTGATTTAAGGAAATTGTCCCGAAAAGGAGAAAGCGGCGGTTATCGTTTCCCGCATCGATAACCACCGCTTTACCACCTTGAGAGGCCTACGGGGAGAGAGGACCCGTAGGTTGAGAGACAAGCCATATTTGGGGACAAATGCGAATGGGTTGCATTCGCGGGCTGTGTCGAGACCTGTTATAGGTGAGGAAAAAACAGGACGCAAGTGAAAATCGTTCTCATTTGCGTAAAATTTTTAGTTGAGAAGTCGCGCATCTAATTATCCCGACAAAAATGCTTGGTTAATATGCCGGTTTTCTGCGGTTTCGGGGTCGCTAAAACAACAAAACCCGCAACGTTTGTGCGGGTTCTGAAGTGTGCTGGTGATTGTGAAATCAGGCGGTAATACGCCGCAAATGATTGTCCCAATGCAGCGATTTATGAGAATCGTCGGGAAGTTCAACACGTTTGCGGCGAATCGCATCCATGCGCCAGCCATTGCCAAGGCCGCTGGTGCCGACAAATTCACCCGGACGATCCGTTGCGGCAAGGCCGCATCCATCCGGGGCGGCGATATGGGTCAGGAAATCATTGGTCTTGGCATCCCAGAATGTCACAAGCCCTCCGCGCGGGCAGGAAATGCCAAATACCTGACCCGATGCATCAAAGCGTACAGACCCGCAATATTGGCGCATCCGGTACTGAACATTATCCGGTGCCTCGATCGGGCGGATTTCCTTGCCCGGTTGCCAAACACCAACCAGCGGGACCTGATCATTGATCTCGCCCTGATACTGGAAGCCCGCGGCAATCGTTCCATTGGCCGCAACGTCAAGGTGGCGGATGGAAAGTTGATGCCAGTCATGTTTAAGCGATGCCTGATGGATCAGTTTGCCGGTATGGCGGTCAATGATCGACAGGTTGGGTTCCATGGAATCGATGTTTAACGCGGTGCGCCCGTCGAAATCCGGGTGGGTATGAAGCCCGCCGTTGGCAATGACAAGCTGTTCACCGCCGGGCATCAGATGCAGTTCATGCGGGCCGGTGCCAAAACTGTCAAATTCCGCCACCCGGCGATAGCCATCCTCGGCATCCCAAACCGAAACCACACCCCTTGCATGATCAAAATCATTCTCGGTGATATAGAGAAACCGGCCATCATTGGAATAAATGGCATGACCATAGAAACGGCGATCTTCGGGGCAATGCAGCTTGGCGCGGACGTCGCCGGTATGCCGATCAAGGATCAGGCCATAAAGGCCCGGGCGGCGTTCAACAGCCGCCACATCAACATGGTTGGGACGCAGGCCGATATCATGACCACGGCCCGGCAATGCCTGTTCAAACAGGATTTTGCCCGATGCGTTAAAGGCGCTGACATAGAAATCATCGGCATCCCCGGCACTGGCGGAAATATAGACCGCACGGTCTTCGATGGCCGGTGTGCTTGCTGCCCGCGCAATATTTAGTGGCAACAGGGTAAATGCCCCGCCAACACCCATGAGTTTCAAAAACTCGCGACGTTGATGTCTCATTTTATTTCTCCGGTAAGAGAGCCCTGCAAGATTGGATTAATCGCCATCCAGCGCATTGAAACCGCCACCCAGCTGTGTGGTGCCGCCAATGTCGTTTTCAACAAGGGTAATCAGGAAATCGATTTGGGATTTGAGATCGACCAGGCTTTGATAACCATCGGATTGTGCCAGCAGCGTATCGATGGATTCCGGACGTTCCAGAACGGCATCCGTAACCGTTTGCCAGTTCAGGCGGAAGGATCGGTCCAGAAGGCTGCTATCAATCAGGGATGCCAGTCCGGCACCCTCGGTTCCGACGTCACCCCATTTGCCATCATAGATCGCAAGCAGCCCGGTCAGGTTATGGGCAACGTTACGAAGCGACCGTTTTGAAACTTCGCTTTCAGCACGGCTGGCCTTGGCGTCTTTTTCATTTTCACCCAACGGACGGCCAAGCTTCTGGGTGGAGATGATCAAAAGACCTTCGTGAAGGGCGCGGTAAAGGTCGGTCGCCGCAAACTTGGCGGTGGGGTAATCCATGCTGTCAGGACCGGCTGTTGCCATGGCCTCGGCAAATTCCGGCCATTCATCGCGCAACTCGCCGGTGATGGTTTGAAGATTGGTGGCAATGGCCGTGCCATATTGGCACAGGAACACACCGTCTTCATCGCCCTTGGTCAGATGATCGATATTGCTATCATCAAACAGGACTTCTTCGAGTGCCGGGAACCCCTGAAGGGCGGCACTGGCTTCGGCCAGTTGCACCGGGTCGGTATAGCTTGCCGGTTTGCTGAACAGCAATTTGCGAAACTGTCGGGCGGCGGTACCATGTTTGTCCGGCCAATATTCGATATGCTGATCACGGCCCTTGGCAACCAGCGGCCCCATGCGCCATGGCTGTATTTCCTGCCAGATATCCATCGCATTATGGAAATCTTCCTGCACATCTTTCAGATCATCTGCATCCGGCGATGCGCAGAAATCCGTGATCGATTTGGTCAGATCGCCGGTCGCATCATGAAAATCATCCAGCTTGGGCGGCATCACCTTGGTCAGCAAATGATCGAGCGCAGGTCGATAATTCTCGTCGGGGATATCAGCCTGTGCGTTCTGGCTTGTGAAACTGACGGCAAGGGCGGCCGCGGTTGAAAGAAGCGTGATACGCCAGCTGGATGAAAGGGGCATATGTCTTTTCCGAATATTCACTGGATCTGAGGCACTTATACAGATTCAAAGCGACTTGAGAAATGCAAGCAGTTCCCTGCGCTCAGATGGTGGCAGCATTGTGACAGCGTTACGTGATGTTTCTGCCTCGCCGCCATGCCACAGGATTGCTTCCAGAATGGTGCGTGCGCGCCCGTCATGCAAGAACTGCGCGCGGTGATCAACCTGTTTGGCCCGGCCAATCCCCCAAAGCGGCGGTGTGCGCCATTCGCGCCCGGATGCCTGTGCCTCGGGTCTATGATCGGCAAGGCCTTCGCCCATGTCATGAAGCAACAAGTCGCTATAGGGCCAGATAACCTGCCCGGATTGTTCGATCATGTCCAGGCGTTCGGGCAACTGATAGCTTGGCGTGTGACAGGATGCGCAGCCAATGCCGTTGAATATCTTCTGACCGGCAATAACATCGGGCGCGTTGGCGTCCGGACGGGCCGGGGGGGCAAGGTTGCGCGTGTAATACAAAACCAGATCGGTGATTTGCGAATGGGCTTCCAGGTTTTCAAATTCCGGGTCATTGCCATTTGGGGCCGCAAGGCACGCGGTCTGGGCATCAGTGCAATCACCCGAACCGTTCGGATAAAGCGGGGTTGATAGGCCGATATCAAACTGAAACGCATTCTGGTTTTGTTGATCAAGGCTTGGCATTCCAGCCTTCCAGCCAAAACGACCAATGGCAAGTTGCCCCTTGGCAATGTCCCAGACATGATTGACCCGGCCGGAAATGCCATCGCCATCGGTATCTTGCGGGTCAGCCTTGGCAAGAAGGACATCGTCGGGGATGGCTTCAAGCAGACCAAGGCCGATCATCGGCGGGGCAATGCGCGGCGATACCATCACATCGGGATGAAGCGGCCCATAGGCAATGTCGGTCATCTGATAATCGGGCTGTTGCAGGGTAATAGTTTCACCACCTGCAAGGTCGATATCAATGTTCTGATAGGTAACCTTTACCCGTCCTTCGGCGTGGATGCCCGGGATCGAGAAATCCTGAAACTGGCCGCCATAAACCGGGTCGGGGATGGTTGCGATCTTGCCATCAAGATGATCGCGCAATTGGTCAACTGTTTGGGGCGGGATCGACAGGCGCAACAACATCGATGTCGCACCTTCATCGGGGGCATTTTCATCAATCGGGTGACCGCGACCATTGCGGATATGACAGCCGTTACAGGCACGCGAATTAAACAGCGGGCCAAGGCCATCGGCGGTTTTTGTACGTGTCGGGGCGGTTACCCACAATCTTTGAAAAAGGGCCTCGCCAAGCTTGAAATCAAGCCGCTTTTCAAAGGTCATATTGGCCGAATAATGGGTGAAAACATTTCGCCCAACGGGGTCGGGCCAAGTGGTGTCGCCGCCGGGCAGGGCCGAGGATGCCAAATCCTGTGCAAAGGCGGATGTCGGAATGGCAGTTGTTGTACCCAAAGTGCCAAGGACAAGGCCGATGGTTGCTGTTTGGCAAAGGATTGATGCGGGACGTTTCATTGGCGTGATTATTCTTTTCATTATTCCAAAAGCAAAACGGCGGGAGATGAAATCCCCCGCCGTTCGTTGCCATCAAGGCAGGTTTCCTGTCTTCAGGCTTAGTTGACAGCAGACGGATTGTCGAGGCTGTCAGAGCCTTCGAACTCGATGCCGTCAATGCCAACAGTGGCAATGATCTGTTCGATTGATTTGGTCTGGTCGACCAGCGCGTCAACAAAGGCCTGAACAACGGCATTGCCATCGTCATTGCCCATTGCGATCAGCTGATCAAAGGCTTCGCCGCCTTCTGCGCGGGTAACCATGGCTTTGCCAGCCAGAACCGATGCTGCAAGCTTGCCGCGCAGTTCGGTATCAAGGGCTGCATCCTTGTCTGCAACCAGATCGGAAAGCGACGGACCTTCAACAACCGAACCGTCAACACGGGTGTAACGGCCAAGGTAAACGTTCTGGATGCCCAGGGCGTCATAGAAGTGGCTGTTATGGGTGTTGTCAGAGAAGCAGTCATGCTCTTCTTCCGGGTCATGAAGCAGCAGGCCAAGTTTGGTACGCTCGCCACCCAGTTCACCATAAGACAGTGAACCCATGCCGGTCACAATCGCGGTCAGGCCCGGAACGCCGTCACCTTCAAGGACGGTTTCACGTGCTTCGCCACCTTCGGCCCACTGTACGGTGATCCATTCCAGATCAGATACCAGAAGATCACCAGCAGCTTTCAGGTAAGCACCGCGACGATCACAATTGCCATTGGTGCAAGCATCACCTGCGGCATAGTCAGTCCATGCACGTGCGCCAGCGCCGGCTTCGGTCCCGTTCAGGTCCTGGCCCCAAAGCAGGAATTCAATGGCGTGATAACCCGTGGCAACGTTTGATTCGACATCGTCGATTTCGTGCAAGTCTTCAAGCAGGGTGGCATTGATGGTTGATGCATCAATGGTCGTGCCGGAAATCACAAGGGTCGGATTGGCGACGACATTGGCGGTATAGGCCGGGTTTTCTTCGCTTTCTTCGCCATAAAGATCGGTTTCGACATAGTCGATCAGACCTTCGTCAAGCGGCCAGGCGTTTACCTTGCCTTCCCAGTCATCAACGATGGCATTGCCAAAGCGGTAAACTTCGGTCTGCTGATACGGCGCGCGTGCGGCCAGCCATGCGGATTTTGCTGCGCCAAAGGTCTCAGCCGACGGCTGTGCGACCAGTGCGTCAATTGCCGACTGCAATTTCTTTGCAGTGATCAATGAATCTTCGTAACCGGCATGTGCAATATCGGCATAAGTCGTCAGAACGTCTTTGGCACCCGGTGCGGCATAAGCCTGCACGCCAAGGGTCGACGCCAAGGCGGCCGTCCCGAGAATTTTTGCGATTTTCATAGGAGTTCCCATCTATCCCTGAAAGTGAGCCAAGGGCACAAGCCCTGCGGATCAGAAGGCAAATGCATCTATGCAAACGAAGAAATCTGCTCCCCGCACTTCGCCCTGATCCATATGCTTCGGGTTAAGTGATACTGCTTGTGATAATGATTTTCAATTGGAGAATGGCGCTCAGGCCAAATTTTCACGTTTTCTGAATGTGGTAACTGCAAATTGATCAGTTCTTAAACAAATGGTTGTTCATTATCGGAGTAATGTCGGTCAATACATGCATCAGACCATAGCCACCCCAAGAGAGAGCAAGATGAACAATCAGATGTCGGATGAAAAGAAAGTCAAACTTTGGGATTTTCCGGTACGCCTGTTCCACTGGGCGCTGGTTGTGGCCATCGTGACTGCATGGTGGACCAATCAACAGTTGATGATCGATATCCATGCGATTGCCGGATATAGTGTTCTGGCGCTGGTGCTGTTCCGGATTATCTGGGGCTTTGTTGGCAGTTCGAACGCGCGCTTTGCGTCCTTTATCAAGGGACCGGACAAGGTGATCGGATATGCGATCAAGGTTCCAAACGGATCAATATCCGATCTGACCTATGCCGGGCACAATCCGGCTGGTGGTTGGATGGTTGTGGTTCTGATTGTTCTGGTCGGGATTCAGGCCGTCAGTGGCCTGTTTGCAAGCGAAGACACATTCCTGTTCTTTGATGGACCGCTTGTTGCCCATGTCAGTTCTGATCTGGCCAGCACAATGAACTGGATCCATCACACCAATATCAATCTGATTTATGCAATGGTTGGCCTGCATGTCTTTGCTGCCCTGTTTTATCTGGTCGTCAAACGTGAAAACCTGATCGGGGCAATGGTTACCGGGGCGCGCATGGTGCCAGCAGAAATCGCAGACAAATTCGCCAAAATCCGCTTTGCATCGCCGATTGTCGGCGTTGCCATTCTGGTGATCTGTGGCCTTGCGGTTTGGGCGATGGTGACGGCTGCGCGCGGTTGATCCGGCAATTCTAAGGGTGCGAGCTTTTCGAGTTTACGACAGCGTTTTTGTACGGTCGGAGGCCGGTTGTCTAAGCTGTGCTCCTTCTTCCAAAAGGGCAGGGCTTCCCAGATGTTTGACCACATGAAGCATCTGGGTGCAAAGGGCTTCGATCAGGTTGGTTTTCGGGCTGTCATGACGAACCAGAATACCAACCGGGCGGCTTTCCAGGCTTTTGATGGGGATTTCTTTTACCGTCACCGGGTTGGGGGCCTGCACACAGCGGCGCGGAACAACGGCGACGCCAAGGCCGTGATAAACCATGGTTGAAATCATCTGAATCCCGTCAAGTTCCATGGCCTCGTTCACCGTGATTTTTTCACGAACCAGCCAGTTATCGATCAATTGACCGGACCACAAGGACCGGCTGATGCGGATGAACGGGAATGTTTCAAGAATTTCGCGTGGATCATCCATATCCAGATCAATCGGCACCAGCAATTGATAGGGTTCCTCGGCAATCTTGTGAAAGACCAGCTGCGACCCCAAAACCGGCGGACGGCCGATAAAGGCAGCGTCAATTACGCCGCGATCAACCGGGGCTACCAGATTGGCCGAATGCCCCGGTGCAGCCTGAATATGCAGGTGCGGATAGATGGATCGCATCTGCTTGATGGCATGGGGAACAACACCGGTCATGGCGGTGAACATCGCCCCGATATTCAGTTCACCTGTCACGCGTTCCTCACCGCGTGCCAGACGCCGTAATTCTTCATAGGCATTCAGCACTTCAATGGCTTTGGGAACGATCAAACGGCCCCGCGCATTCAATTCCGGGATACGTTTTCTCCGATCGAAAATCTCGACTCCCAACTCGTCTTCGAACTGCTTCATCTGCAAGGAAACGGCAGATCGGGTCAGATGTTCGTTGGCGGCTGCCGCGGATAAACTTCCATGTTTGGAGATCGCAATCAGGGTTTTCAGGCGACGGATCGACACAGAATTTCTCCGGATAAAGATTGGATTTTTTCAAGCGCTTAGAGTGATCAGGCTGATTGAACGGCGCATCGATGCAGGTATCGAAAAATCTTATCGTAAAATAAAATTGACACAACGGTAAATATTACTCGATTGCGTAAAGTATCTTTGACTGAATAACGTCCCTTCACGATGTCAGCGCGGTGCTGACACAGAATGTATCTGCAAAGTGAATGGTAGTCTGGTCCACATGGAGCTGATGCTGCCTTTTGGGTAGCCACCATGTGCCGGGACAAGATAATGAGCAAAATTCAGTCCCCTTCTTCTTTCGATCCCCGCAATAGCAAGCTGCGCGAAACCAAGCCTTCGGCCTCGCTCGAAGCAGCCCAGTTGGCGCGCGATCTGCGCGCCCAGGGACGGCGGGTGATTTCGCTGGCGACCGGTGAACCCGATTTCCCGACGCCCGATCATATCAAGCAGGCTTGCATCGATGCGCTTGCTGCAAATCACACCGGCTATCCCCCGGTTCCGGGCATTCCGGCCCTTCGCGAAGCAATTTGCGAAAAATTCCGTAACGACAACAATCTGAACTATGCGCCAAATGAAGTGATTGTCGCCAACGGCGTCAAACAGATCATCTTCAATGCCCTGGCTGCAAGTCTGGAGCCGGCACAGGAAGTCCTGATTCCTGTGCCGGGCTGGGTCAGCTATAGCGAGATGGTGCGTCTTAATGGCGGTGTTCCGGTCGAATTGCCGACCCGCTATGAAGACAATTTCCGTCTGCGTCCCGAAGACCTTGAAGCCGCCATTACGGACAAGACCCGTTGGTTGCTGTTGAACAATCCGTCCAATCCGACCGGCACCATCATGTCCGAACAGGACATCCGTGCATTGGCTGAGGTTCTTGAACGCCATCCGCATGTGATGGTGCTGAGCGATGATATCTACGAACATATCCGTTATGGCGATGTACCGTATTTCACCATCGCCCAGGTTTCCGACGCGATGAAGGAACGGACCCTGACGGCAAACGGTGTGTCCAAATCCTGGTGCATGACCGGATGGCGTATCGGTTTTGCGGCCGGTCCGGCTGCTTTGATCGAAGCCATGCGCGTCTATCAGGGGCAGACCACCGGTGGCGTTATGCATCCCGGACAGTATGGCGCGGTTGCAGCCCTGAACGGGCCGCGTGATTTCATGGACAGCAATCTTGCCGAGTTCCAGAAACGCCGCGATCTCGGGGTCAAACTGATCAACGAGACTGACGGTCTGGAATGTCATGTTCCTGATGGGGCGTTTTACCTGTTTGTAAAATGCGCGGATCTGATCGGTGCAACGACACCGGCCGGAAACGTCATTTCAACCGACGCAGACCTGACGCGTTACTTCGTTGAAGAAGCCGAAGTCGTCTGTGTCCCCGGCGCTGCTTTTGGCATGTCGCCATTCTTCCGTATTTCGTTTGCCTGCAAATCAGAGGTGCTTGAAGAAGCGCTTCTTCAAATTCGTGCGGCAATCGGCAAGCTTGAATTGAAGACAAAGGAAGCTTGAAATGAGCTTTGACTTCTCGATCAATCCCGTAAATCACCCGCTTTCTGCGGAGTTCGTTGCAAAGTTCCGGGATGTCTCATCACCGGTGGCCAATGATTGTTATGGCCGTCGCAACATCATGAACGCAGCGATCAAGCCGGTGCGCAAAGGAATGCGTATCTGTGGTCGTGCCGTCACGGTTTCGATGCCGCCAGATGACAACCTGATGATGCATGCGGCCCTGCATTCGGCCGAGCCGGGCGATATCATCGTTGCCAACACATCAAATGACCGGTTCTCGGGCGTTTGGGGCGAGTTGATGACCCGTGCGGCAATGTCGCGCAATCTTGGCGGACTGGTTCTGGACGGCATGTGCCGCGACAGCGACTGGATCGCGCAAAGCGGCTTCCCGGTATTTTCATGCGGCACCTGTGCGCGTGGTTCGCGCAAGGAAGGTCCGGGGCACGTCAACATCCCTGTTGCTTGCGGCAATGTGGTCGTCAATCACGGTGACATCATCATTGGTGACGATGACGGCGTGATGGTCATTCCCCATCAGGATGCCGAAGCACTTCTGCCGCTGTGTCTCGACAAGTTGACCAAAGAAGCCGGTCGCATCGAAAGCATCAATTCAGGTTCTGCCAAACCATCGTGGCTGATGCCTGCACTGGAAGGATGGCAGAGCCGATAATTCGGCCTGTCTTTCCAAACTTTTCCTACATAAATACTAGGCTTCATAAAGGAGAGATAAGAATGAAACGCTATATGTTGCCAATCGTGGCCGCTGGTATGATGTTCAGCACGGCTGCGTTTGCACAATATCCTGAAAAGGACATTACCGTCATCGTGCCTTATGGCGCAGGCGGAGGTAGCGATATCATGGTTCGTACCGTTGCACCGTATATCGAGAAATATCTTGATGGCGATGTCAGCGTCGTTGTCGAAAACCGTACCGGTGCATCGGGCATCGTCGGTTGGCAGGCTCTTCATGATGCCAAGCCGGACGGATACACCATCGGTATCATCACCACGCCGTCCATCGTGACCAAGCCGATCGAAGGCAAAGCCAAATTCACCTGGCAGGACTTTACCCTGATTGCCAACATGGTGACCGATCCGGCCGCCCTGAACGTTAAAAAAGGCAGTGACTTCAAAAACGTTACGGACCTGGTCGAATACGCAAAAGCCAATCCGCGCGTTGTCACCATGGCGACCGGTAACTTTGGCGGTGATGACCATCTTGCAGGTTTGCAGCTTGAAGCGCTGACCGGTGCCGAGTTTACCTTTGTTCCGTTCCCGGGTGCCGCCGCACGTAACGCGACCATGGGTGGTCATGTTGCTGTTGGCAGCTTCAACCTTGGCGAAGCGGTAAACTATCAGGAATCCGTCGATATTCTTGGTATCATGGCTGACAAGCGTTCGGACATTGATCCGAACATCCCGACCCTGAAAGAACAGGGCTTTGATATCATTGCATCGTCACAGCGTGGTTTTGCCGGTCCGAAAGGCATGCCGGAAGAAGCTGTTAAGGCACTTTCCGATGCGCTGAAGCAGGCGCTGGCTGATCCGGAATTCCAGCAGGACGCCAAGGATCAGGGTGTTGTCCTTGACTTCGCAGATCAGAAAGCGTTCACCGAGGGCCTGGCTGCATTTGATAAAAACATGCGTGCCATCTGGGATAAGACCCCCTGGCTTAAGTGATTCTGATTTGAAAGGAAGGACATCTTGAAAACGATACACAATGATGTCGTTCTCGGCACGAGCGTGGCGGTTCTCGCCGCGCTCGGTTGCTGGAGGGCAATGGACTTTGGTGCCGATGCCCGCGTGTTTCCACTCCTTGTTTTGATGCCGGCCACTGTTATCGGTGTGCTGATTGCTGTCCGCGGGCAAATGCGCCTTTGGCGTGAACGCGATAATCCGCGCTTCTTTGTGAATCCGATCCGTTTCTTTCAGATCGTCTTCATCATGGGGCTGGCGCTGTTCGGATTGCAGTATCTTGGCTTCCTGACAACATCGGCGATAACAATCCCCGTCATCAGTTTCCTGCTGGGTTTCCGCAAACCGCTGCCCGTCTTTGTGACGACAGGCCTGTTTCTTGTGATTGTCTATATCGTCTTTATCCAGATCCTGTCGCGTCCGTTGCCGGCTGAAATCTGGACGTGGCTCGGAAATTGATATGGACCTTTTCACTCCTTTATTGAATGCCATCCCGGCAGTCATGACCTTTCCCAACCTTCTGGCGATGGTTGGCGGGGTTTTGGCCGGTATTATTGTCGGCTCTTTGCCGGGCCTGACAGCGACGATGAGCATCGCGGTTCTGTTGCCGCTGACCTTTGCCATGGACCCGCTTGTCGCGCTTGGCATGATGGCCGGTATTTACAATGGTGCGATGTATGGCGGGGCGATCCCGGCCATTCTGTTGCGCATTCCCGGAACACCCGCGGCAATTGTGACCACCTTTGACGGCTATCCGCTGGCCCAACAGGGCAAGGCCGGTTACGCGTTACAGATTGCACTTCTGTCATCGGCCTTTGGCGGGATGATGAGTGCCGTGGCAATGATGATTTTGGCACCGCCCTTGTCACTTGTGACACTTGCCTTTGGTCCACCCGAAGTATTCTGGGTTGGTATCTTTGGCATGGCGGCTGTGTCAGTCTTTCTGGGTGATGATTTACCCAAGGGATTGCTGGCAGCTTTGCTTGGCCTGTTTGTCGGGATGATCGGCCTTGACCCGGTCATGTCAACCGATCGCTTTACCTTTGGCGCGCTTGAACTTGAATCGGGTATCGATATCGTTGTTCTGATGGTTGGTCTTTATGCCATTCCGCCTTGCATCGATATGGCCGAGGAAACCTTCCGCAAGGCAAAGACGGGTCAGAAGCTTGAATTTGCGCCCTTCATGCAAACCGTGCGCGAAATTCCGCGTTTCTTCAAGGTTTGGAGCTGGGCCTATATTTACGGCATCTTTGTCGGACTTCTGCCCGGTGCCAGTGGCAGTTTTGTCTCGTTCCTTGCCTATGAACGCGCCAAGAAAATGTCCAAGGACCCGCAATCGTTTGGCAAAGGCAATCCCGAAGGTGTGGCCGCATCCGAATTTGGCAATAATGCCGATAATGCCGCGGCTTTGATCCCGACTGTGACGTTGGGTATTCCCGGCAGTTCGGTTGCGGCAGTGATCATGGGCGGGCTTTTGGTGCATGGCTTGCAGCCGGGCCCGGATCTGTTCCGCAACAGTGCCGATATCATCTATGGCTTCATGATCCAGATGTTCCTGACATCGCTGATCCTGATCCCGCTGGGTGGATCGTTTGCGACCAACCTGTTTGCGCAGGTACTGCGCATTCCGCGTCCGCTTCTGATCGGGTTGATCCTGTGTCTGAGTATTGTCGGGGCCTATTGCGTTCAGAACTCGATCTTTGATGTCTGGCTGATGTTCGGTTTCGGGTTGCTTGGATACGTCATGAGCAAAACCGGCCTGCCGCTGGCACCGGTTGCACTTGGTGTCATTCTTGGACCGCTGATCGAAAGCAACTTGCGTCTGTCGCTGCTGCTGGATGTGCGTAATGAACATATTCTGTTCACACGTCCGATCTGCATGGTTCTGATTGCCTTGCTGGTGCTGACAACCGTCTTCCCGCCATTGTGGAAACGTTTTTCAGCGCGGCGGAAAAAGGCACAGGATGCTGCCTGATCCGGTATGAGACCCGAATAAAAAAAGCTGCGGCAGAAACTCTGTCGCAGCTTTTTCTTTGAATGGATATACCCCCGGTCGGTATTTCAGGTTGCTGTTCGTGCAGCCGGGGGGAAGAAAACCCGACCGGGGGACGCGCCCCGGGGTAAGGGCGCGGCAGATCTTGTTATTTGGACCGATAGGTGTCGTGGCAGCCTTTGCAGGTTTTGCCAAGATTGCCCATTGCAGCACCCATTGCCGATTTGTCACCGGCTGCGGCCGCCATTGCCAGGGCCGCTTCTTTGAGTTCCGGGAAGCGTCCCGAAAAATCATCCCAGTCCGACCAGACTTTCTCGGTTGCGGTGGTTTTCACCGTTGCGCCCATGGTTTTGGGTTCGAACGCTGCCGGCCCACTTGCCGCCGCAAAGGCAATGCCGTTGGCAAGGTTGCGCAAAACCGGATCAGGAAGATCACATTGCCCCTTAAGGTAGCAACCAAGCGTTCCCATTGCGCCACCGATCCCGTCCATCAACATCTGGCGGTTTTGTACGGCACTATTATCCATCATCTCGTCAGCATTGGCGTTGATCGGCATAACGGTACTTGCTGCGATCATCGCACTGAACAGTCCGGCAGTAACAAGGTGCTTCATGGCTTCTCTCTGTTATCGTTTGCTGGCTCTCTCTGGTCGCGAAATGGCGTTTGTTTCTTACCTTTATAAGAAGCATCTTGTTGCTTCACACCCTTCGCAGGGCTTAGTGTCCCAGTTGCGCCCCAAAAACCGGAATCACAAGCGCGTGAGTAGAAAGATTTTTTCGTCTTATGCGCCAAAGGAACCACCAAGCTATGTCGTTCGCCGCCCCGCATGATGCTTCGACCGCCAATGAAACCGCGATCCGCGAAGGCCGCGCACGTGCGCGCGCGCTGATCCGCGAATGGGACCTTAAACACGCCTATATCAATGGTGCCTGGCAGGATGCCGACAGCCGGGAAACCTTGGATGTAATCGACCCGGCACGTGGTGATGTGATCGGGGCAGTGCCGTTTATGCGCACGTCCGAAGCAAGACGGGCGATTGATGCGGCCCATGATGCCTTTGCCGGATGGTCGCGCAAACTGGCCAAGGAACGGGCGGTAATCTTGCGCCGCTGGCGTGATCTGCTTGAGGCCCATCAGGAAGACCTTGCCGCACTGATTACCCTTGAACAGGGTAAACCCTATGATCAGGCCTTGCGCGAGGTGATCGGCGCAATTGCCTATGCCGAATGGTATGGCGAAGAAGCCAAGCGCGCCTATGGCCAAACCATGCCGGCAACCCAGCGCGACCGTCGTGTTGTTGTGCAAAAGCACCCGGTGGGTGTTGTTGCGGCAATTACGCCCTGGAACTTTCCGTTGACCATGGTGGTGCGCAAATGCGCACCAGCCCTTGCCGCGGGGTGCACCGTGATTGTCAAACCGGCCGAGGATACGCCGCTTTCAGCCCTTGCCGCGGCCAAGCTTGCCGAACAGGCGGGTTTCCCGGCGGGCGTCTTTAACGTCGTTACCGGATTGCCGCAACCGATTGCCGAGGCCCTGACAGGGGATGAACGGGTTCGGATGTTGTCCTTTACCGGCTCGACCGAGGTTGGCAAACGGCTTATGGCGCAATGTGCCCCGACCATGAAAAAACTGTCGCTGGAACTTGGCGGCAATGCACCTTTCATTGTCATGGATGATGCCGATATTGATGCCGCCGTTGCCGGGGCGATGATTTCAAAATTCCGCAACAGCGGTCAGACCTGTGTATGTGCCAACCGCATCTTTGTGCAGGATGGTGTTTACGATGCCTTCGTTTCAAAGTTCATCGCCGCCAGCAAGGCCCAGACCATCGGCAACGGCTTTGTGCCGGGCACTGAAATAGGACCATTGATCAATCGTCAGGCGGTGGCAAAGGTCGAACGTCTTGTTGAAAATGCCCGCAAGGCAGGTGCGACACTTGTTTATGGCGCCGAACTTCCGGGCGAAGGCCATTTTGTCCGCCCGTTGGTAATGACCGATGTGCCACATGATGCCGATTGCTTTGACGAGGAATTGTTTGCCCCGGTGGCCCCGATTTATCGGTTCTCGACCGAGGCCGAGGTGATCGAACTTGCCAACCGGGTGCGTACCGGCCTGTCGTCCTATTTATATAGTCGCGATATCGGACGTATTCAGCGGATCGCAGATCGTCTGGAAACCGGTGTTGTTGGCATTAATGACGGGACCACCAGCCACGAAGGCGCACCATTTGGCGGTGTGAAGGAAAGCGGGCAGGGTCGGGAAGGCGGTCATTGGGGATTTGAGGAATATCTGGAGCCCAAATACCTCAATTACGCGATTGGCTAGCACCGCGGCCCGGGAGGAAAATCTTCCCTGCAAAAACCGTCCAAAATCAAAGATCGTAAAACGGCAATTTCCCATCGGGTTATTGCCGTTTTCTGTTTTTGTTGGAGCCATGCAAAATTGTTTGGTCGGACTCCGGCAAAGAAATCACCGGATTTTGACGCATTTGGTGAAAAAACACCTCGGACAAAGCCTTTTTAGCGGGTGTTTCTTCTGCGCTATCCCGGCTTGGGGCAGGCTGCGAACGGCAGAAATCGGTAATTTACAATAATCTGAAGTGCCGATTTCGGGGGCGGCGCTGCAAAATATCAAGCAAATCAAGGCTGTTAATTGTCATGGGACAATCATGCGCGTCATGCATGAGAAAATTGTGGCAGGAATGTTTCATGATATGCGCAAAGTGCATGGGTGGAGTGAGGAATCTCTGCTCGTGGGAATGCACAAACAGGCGTAAACCCGTTTTCAGAGAATACAACGCAAAACCCAAGCGCGATTGGCGCGGGATGCTTTTGAAAGGAAACGGACATGAAAATGTATCGTGATTATGACCTGGTTGCCCTGCAGCGCGAAGCAGAACATCTCCGTGCCGCAGCAATGCGCAACATGTTTATGGCGATCGTACGCAAAGTTGGCGCTCTGTTCGGCGCAAACCGCAAGCCCCAGGGCGGCGTACCGGCTGGCGCATAATTTCGCCACCACAAAAATTCCGGTGCCAGTTCGTCTGGTATCTTAAAAGCACCTCCGCAATCCTCCCTGGCGGAGGTGTTTTTGTATGTGTGCTTCACCTTGGCGCAACACCCGGTTATTACATAGGGAACACCCCACCAGAATTCCGGAGAAGTTGGTTCCCATGAAACTCGCCCATTATGCCTTTGGTGAAGAAAATAAAGACAATGGGACGGTTGTGATCGTTCATGGTCTGTTTGGTCAGGCCCGGAACTGGACCGCGATTGCACGGCGTTTGGCCGAAAAATACCATGTCGTCACCGCCGATTTGCGCAACCACGGGCGATCAGGCTGGGATATGGAAATGACGTATCAGGCGATGGCATCCGATCTGGCCGAGCTGATCCGTGATGTTTCCGACAAACCGGTCCATCTTGTCGGGCATTCGATGGGCGGCAAGGCATCCATGGTGTTGTCGCTTTCCAAGGATGCGGGGCTGATTGCCGATCTGGTGATCGTTGATATCGCGCCCGTTAGCTATGAACACGACTATACCGGTTACATCACCGCGATGCGCAGCGTTGATTTCGACGTCGTGACACGCCGCGCCGAAGTCGAAGATGCCATGTCTTCGGGCGTTTCTGAAAAAGGCATTCGCCAGTTTCTGGCCCAGAACGTCGCGACCGACAAGGACACGGGCAAAATGTTCTGGCAGGTCAATATCGATGCGATGGCAGAACATTTGGACGATATTACCGGCTGGCCGCAAGATGATGTTTCCGGGCAGTATGACGGTGATGTTCTGTTCATTGCCGGGGCGAATTCGCATTATGTCGACCCCAAAGACCGCCCCCATATCAAATCACTGTTTCCCAAGGCGGCCTTTACCAGCATCAAGGGGGCAGGGCATTGGGTCCATGCCGAAAAACCCGATGCGGTTTTGCTGACCCTTTCGGCCTTCCTGAAACGATAAATCACCTTTCCCGGAGCCACCCATGTCTGACCGCGATCTTCCCAAAGGCTGGTCCATCCCCGATCAGGAACATGTAAAGGTCGATGAAATCACTTGTCTGTCGGATAACTGGTATCACCTTTATCGGGTCGGGTTTGATCTGAAACGATCCGACGGAACATGGCAGCATCAGACACGCGAAGCCTATGAACGTGGCAATGGTGCGGGAATATTGCTGTATAACCGCGCCAACCGGACCGTGATCCTGACCCGGCAGTTCCGTTTGCCAAGCTTTGTGAATGGCAATGAGGACGGCATGTTGATCGAAGTGCCCGCCGGGTTGCTGGATGATCGTGATCCGGTTGCTGCGGTGGTGGCCGAAGTCGAAGAAGAAACCGGCTATCTGATTGGCAAGCCGCAAAAGGTCTTTGACCTGTTTATGAGCCCGGGTTCAGTAACCGAACGTTTGCATCTGTTCGTTGCCGAGGTCACCAATGATCACCGTGAAGGCGATGGTGGCGGTCTGCACGAAGAAGGCGAGGATATCCACGTTCTGGAAATCGCATTTGACGAAATCCTGCCGATGATTGCCGACGGACGTATCCGCGATGCCAAAACGGTCATCCTGCTTCAGCACGGCCTTTTGACCGGTCTTTTTGACTAGGCAGGATTACCAAGGCAGTTCCTGTCCGTTATAGGCAAAGAAGCCGCCGGAATTTTCGGCGGTTAGTCCGTCAATCACTGCAAGCATATTGGCTGTGGCTTGCGCCGGGCGTTGCACATTCAATCCCGATTTCGCAAATGGTCCCGAAAGTTCGGTATCAACGGTGCCCGGATGCAGGGCGATGCAAAGGGCTTCCCGTTTGCTGCGCGCCAGTTCAATTGCCGTGCATTTGACCAGTTGATTCAAGGCGGCCTTGGCGGCGCGATACCCATACCAGCCGCCCATGCGATTATCGCCAATACTGCCAACTTTGGCCGACAAGGTGGCAAACACCGATTTGCCTTGCCGTGGTAAAAGCGGGCAAAAATGCTTCATCAGCAATGCCGGGCCAATCGCGTTGATCTGAAACTGCTTGGCCATGTAATCGGCATCAATCTGACGCAATGATTTTTCGGGTTGGAACTGCTCGTCATGCAGATAGCCGGTAGCATCAATGATCAGGGAAATGTTGCAGCCCAGATCGCGCGCGTGACTTTTGGCGTCTTCGGCACAGGCTGCGATGCTGTGCGGATGTGTAAGATCAAGGCACGGGTCCGTGGCGCGGGCATATTCCAGAACCTTGGCAAAGTGGCTGCTTGCATGAAGCAGCTCCACAAAGGCGCGGCCAATGCCCCCGGTCGCGCCAATCGCAATGGCAATATCATTTCGGGCAAAGCTTTGCAGAGAAACTGGGGATGTATCGGACATGACAGACCTTGTGATGGTTCTCTTTTCCCTTACGCAAAGATTTGATGTCCGGTTCAGATAGGGGACGCCAAAGCGTCTGTAATATGAGTCATATTTGACGCATGCAGTTGTTCTTTTGGGTTGAATTTGTCCCATATGATTGTCGGATAATGGGAGGTGGTGGATAGAAAAAGGATATTTAAATCAATCGATTAACTTGTTTTCCTGATAAAATCCGCCTTGGCATTGTGATTGCTATTCCCTTGACGCCGAGCAATTCGGCAAACGTTCAAGGAGGGAACAATGCAAGAAACAAAACAACAAAATCTGCATCATCTGGGCTACGCATCGCGCAATCATTTCGCGAAGGCCAAAATGCTCGGGGTCGTTGTTGCCGCACTGGTATTCAGTGCGCCATTGTCATCGCATGCATCTGATGTGATGGATGGGGCTGTGATCGTCAAAGACGTCAAAGTCTATATTGATCCGGCGAAGTTTGACTCGACCCTGTATCTGGCACCGCCACCCAAAGGCACATTTGCCGAGGACGATCTTGATATCGTCCTGAAATGGCAGGAACGCCGAACACCGGAACTCGAACAGCAGGCAATCCGTGATTCCGAACAAAGCGTCTTTAACTGGGACGATGTGCTTGGTGCGGATTGGAAGGCCGAGAACTTCCCGATTGCTAAGCAGTTCTTTCACCAGGTCTATAAGACCGAAAGCAACCTGAACAAGCAGGGCAAGGAGAAATGGGATCGTGCGCGTCCGGGCACGGTCAGCGAGAAGGTGTCGGCAGTTTCCGAATTTAAAAACTATGGATCATATCCAAGCGGTCATTCGGCATTCTCGCATTTCACCGCCATTGTTTTAGCCGACATGATCCCAGAACGGCGCGATGAAATCATGCAGCGCGGTTGGGACCTTGCCTATAACCGGGTGATTGGCGGGGTTCACTTCCCCAGTGACATTGAAGCCGGACGTTTGCTGGGCGCGATCTGCGCCGTCATGGTGCGCGATAATCCGGCTTTCATCGCCGATTTCAACGAAGCCAAAGCCGAAGTCCGCAAGGGCCTTGGTCTTGGCATGTAAAGACATGCGGGCATTTAGTGCCTGATCAGAAGGCAGGAACCGCATGGCAGTGTGCGGTTCCTGTTTGTCTTTGCGGTATCAGGTTTTCTCGGCGGGGAGAGTGTTCTCTGTCTCTTCGGGTTCACCGCGTTCATCGCGCATGATTTCAAACAGGGTTTCATTCTGGGCGCGCAAAGTGTCGATATAGCTTTTATCAACGCCGTTTTCGTTCCAGCGGGTACGCAATTTTTCAAGCGTTTCAAAGTCATGCTTGCGGAAGGCTGATTTCTTGCGATCCGCACGCGCCGTCGACAGACCCAGTTCAACAAGCGCGTCCCGTCCGAGATTAAGCGCACTTTCAAACGTCTCGCGTTCGACGCAATGGGCGCCGGCATTTTCAAGCTCATAGACGTGATGGCGATCAAGTGCACGGGCAAGAATGCGAACATTTGGATAATGTTTGGCGACATGTGTCACCAGTTCGGTCAGTTTGTCGCGGCCGTCAATGGCTGCCACAAACAGCTTGGCATTTTCGATCCCGGTTGAATGCAGGATATCGGGGCGTGTTGCATCCCCGAAATAGGCTCGAAAGCCGACGCGCCCAAGCCGTTCAATCAGTTCCGGATCGTGGTCAAGAACCACGACGTTATAGCCATTGGTCCCCAAAAGACGGGTGATGATCTGCCCAAACCGCCCGATGCCCGCAACAATGATATCGCCGGGCTTTTCGATTTCGTCAGCTTCGCGGCTATGGGTTTTTACAAGCCGCGGGGCCAGAAGACGTTCATATACGATAAAGGCAACCGGCGTCAGGAACATGGTCAGCGCAACCGCAAGCGTCATTTTCTGGGCAAGTTCGGTGGGCAAAACCCCAACCCCATAGGCCATGCCAAAAAGTACAAAGGCGAATTCACCAGCCTGTGCAAGCCCAAGGGAAAACAGCATTCGATCCGCACCACACATCCGAACGATGGTGGCAATCGCAAACAGGACAATTGATTTCGCCGCCATGATACCAACGGCAATGGCGATGAGGATGCCGGGTTGATCAAACAGCAGATTGAAATCAATACCGGCCCCGACTGTCAGGAAAAACAGGCCAAGCAACAATCCCTTGAACGGTTCGATATCGCTTTCAAGTTCGTGGCGATATTCGCTATCGGACAGGACAACACCGGCCAGAAATGTACCAAGGGCCGGGCTGAGGCCAATTGCATTCATCAGCAATGCCGTGCCAACAACAAGTAACAGGGCCGCGGCGGTAAAGATTTCGCGCAAATGCGCCTTGGCAATAAAGCGGAACATCGGCTGGATCAGGTAACGCCCGCCAAAAATGATCGATGCAATGGCGGCAATGATCACGACGGGCTGCGCCCAGTCCGGCACCATATCAAGCAACATGCCGGTATGTTCCGGATCGTGATCAACGCCCGAGCCAAGCGATGAAACTGCCAAAAGCGGCATGATCGCCAACATCGGGATTACGGCGACGTCCTGGGTCAGCAATACGGCAAAGGCGCTTTTGCCGCCAACGGTGCCAAGCCATCCCTTTTCGCCCAGTGTTTGCAAGACGATGGCTGTGGATGACAGGGCCAGGATCATGCCGATGGCAATCGCCTGTTGCCAGACCAGACCAAACGCCATGCAGGCAGCGGCGATCAGCGCAGTGGTGGCCAGAACCTGAAGCCCGCCAAGGCCGATCAATTGTCCGCGCATCGACCAAAGCATGGCCGGGCGCAGTTCCAGACCGACCAGAAACAACATCATGACAACACCGAATTCGGCGAAATGTTGAAGGTCAGCGGCCTCGGCCCCGACAATGCCAAGCACCGGCCCGATCATGACCCCTGCAATCAGATATCCAAGTACCGAACCAAGGCCCAGACGTTGTGCCACGGGAACCGTGATCACCGCAGCAACAAGATAAATGAAGGCAGAGGAAAGGATTTCCATAAGGCGGGCTCCGGCATGGTCAGGTAAGGCAGATCGGATTGATCAAGTCGTTATATGCTAACTGTTTTTGCTGCTTTTTTAGAATGGTTTTATCGCGTTGAGGGCTTCACTGCGGATATCCATCCATCTGATTTTCGGTCGGGATATGCCGTCTGCCAATTTTGCATGAAAAAAGCCGCCCGTTTGATGCGGGCGGCTTTTGATCGTTCTGAATGCGTGCCTATTCGGCGGCATTGATATGGGTAACATTCGGGGCGCTGCGTGCGCCTTTGCCCTCGTGGTCGTGGCGACGAATGAATTCCTTGATACGCGGGCTGATCTGTTCGCGCCAGCGACGTCCGTTAAATACGCCGTAATGGCCGACACCCTGTTGCAGGTGATGCATACGCATATTGTCAGGCAGGTTGCTGCAAAGTTTGTGTGCCGCACGGGTCTGACCCATGCCGGTAATGTCGTCGCGTTCGCCTTCAACCGTCAAAAGGGCGGTTTTGGTAATCGCGGACGGATCGACCGGGACACCCTGCCAGCGCATGGTCCCTTCGGGCAGGCTGTGTTCATGGAACACGACCTTAAGGGTCTGAAGATAGAACTCGGCAGTCATATCCATGACGGCCAGATATTCCTGATAGAAGGATCGCTTGGCTTCGGCACTTTCGCCGTCCCCTTCGACCAGGTGCAGGAACATGTCATGGTGGGCCGATACATGGCGGTCCCAGTTCATGCTCATGAAACCGGCAAGCTGCATGAAGCCCGGATAAACCCGTCGCATCACACCTGCGTGGGGCAGGGGCACATGCGACAGAACATGACGTTCGAACCAGTCAAGATTATGCTGCTTGGCGAAGTTGTTCACTTCGGTCGGGTTTTCGCGCGTATCAATCGGCCCGCCCATCAGCGTCATGGATGCCGGTTGGCATTTTTCATTACCCGCGGCCATCAGGGATGCGGCGGCAACCACCGGCACAGATGGCTGACACACGGCGATCATGTGGGTGTTCGGGCCAAGCTTGCGCAGGAAGCGCATCAGATAATCGATATAGCTATCAAGGTCGAAATGGCCCTGATGAACCGGGACGGTACGCGCATCGATCCAGTCGGTGATGTAAACATCATGATCGGGCAGCAATGCCTCGACCGTGCCGCGCAGCAATGTTGAAAAATGCCCGGAAAGCGGTGCGACAAGCAGCACGCGCGGGTCATCGGGCTGGGTTTTCAAGTGATCGGTTTCGCGCTTGAAATGCAACAGATCACAGAAGGCTTCGCTATGAACGACTTCTTCGGTGATCGGAACGGTTTCGCCATCAATGATCGTGGTTTCAAGACCGAATTCCGGTTTGCCGTACCGGTGGGTGAAATGGGTGAACACGTCACATGCTGCGGCGGCTGCTCGACCCTGATGGGTATAGGACAGCGGATTGGCCGGATTGCGCAGCCACTTTTTGCTGGCATCTGCGGCCATGCGAAGCGGGCTTATTGTGGCGTGCTGCAATTCATAAAGGTGATACAGCATTTACTCTCACTCCCGGGTGATCGGCTTTTGGGCCTTTGTCACCGATTGGTTAGGGCTTCTCATCCTGTCTTTTGTCATGTTGCCATCAGGTTGCGGGACACGACATGGTCTTTTGGGCCCGTTCCTCCGAGCGGAACGATGGATCAAGAGATGCGGTAAATCTGCGCAATCAAATGATCAGGAACCCTGTTATTGCTCAAAAGCCTACGATAGTTCAGGCCGGTTGCAATAGCCATAAAGTATGATGAAAATCCGATTTATCGTTTTCTGGACTGATTCAAGCGAAAATTCGGCGATCTGTCGAGTTAAATTTTGCGATGCAGCGTAAGTTGTTGCGATGCAACAAGTGTTTTAAGCCTGAAATGATTGTGTAATCGGTTTGTTCCAACTGCAAGGCAGACTCGTTCCGGTCATGGTTTCAGGCCGCCTTTCCAAAAGTATCGGACAAAGAAAAAGCGCTGCTATCGGGGAATAGCAGCGCCAAGTCGTGCGGAGTATATTTTAGGCGGTTGAGGCCCACAAAGGGAAGTTGGGCATTGGGGAAGCTCTGGTCGGCAGGCGGGACAGGGTTGGGTGCGGGGTTGCCTGCCGACCAGATGCCCGTGATGGACTAAAGCGATGGTGGCTTAAGGTCCGGGCCTCACAGATTTCAAGTCGACTTCAATAGAGAACGTTTAAACAAGACCGCGAAGGCTTTGTGCCATGCCCAAGGCGATCACAAACAGGAAGAAACCTGTACTTCCGACAATCGCTACAGTGCTGCAAAGCTCGTTCAGGCGGGTCGGGTTTTCGATCAGTTTGTGCATGGTCTGTCCTCCTCAATCTGTCTGAGGAAAACATACTGTTCTGACTTTGTTCTCGCAAGAACAAAATTGGAACATTGTGGTGTTTTTATGATTAAGTTATTGAATTATATTGATTTATATATGTTCTCAAATGTTCTCATTTTGCGCCTGAAAATGAGAACATCGGTCGAGACTCCGGGGAATCGGGTTGAACAGGTGCCGCAGAAACCCTCGTTTTTGCGCGAGTCTTCATAAACAGGCTGATCTGCAAAGACGGACAGGCACAACTATCACAGGTTCTGTGCCGGGTTGTGTCGTGATGCTGTTAAAGTTCGTCATCATTCTGCATAGTTTCGGACATCATGTTTCCAGATTTGAAGCCGGAGGTTGTGGATGAGCGAGCAGACTGAGCAGACCGACCTGAAACCCGAGCAGGTAGAATTCTATTCCGACAAGCTCTGCTTCCTGTGGGAGCAATATATGAAGTTTCTCGGTATCGGAATATTTGCCTCAGGCGCGACGATTGCAGTTCTTTTGAACGGAGCGATGCAGGGGCTGGTGACAGAGGATGTTCTAGTGGTTTTCTGTATTGCAATTATTTCAGCAGGGGTGGGAGGGCTGTGTTTCCTGCTGTGTCGCTGGCTTAGTCAAATCGTGATGGAACGGCAGGTTTATGCTGATCCGATTCTGGCCAAGAAATATTTCAGCCTTGTAGGCAGCCAAGAGCCATCAGCGCTCCGCTGGCCTGAACGTGTGAACAAGTATTACCGGTTTAACAACGGTGTGAAGTTTGTTGCCGCTATATCGCTGCTAGCTTCCTGGGTTTGCGGAATCTGGACCATCCTGATCAAAGTGTCCTAGAAAAGATGGGCTGTGATACGGATGGCCTGAAACGGTGAAATCTCTGTGAAATCCGGTTTTTAATGGTTTTAACCAACCACCGGAATTGTGTATTGTTCTGGTGGTTGCGGAACTGGTTTCGCAACAAATTGTTACGGTTCAACCAGATTCCGGTAAAGCATCCGGTTTTGCGTTTGATCGCAGTGGTCTTGCCCCCAGAGATCGTGTAACAGTGCGCTTTGTGACCGGTACGTCGCAGCCTTGCTGATCAGGACACAGCATCGCTGATTGAATCGGTACAATTGATCAGGCAATCGAATGCTGCCATGAAAAATCCCGTTGGCAGCAGTTCCCGATCGCGGAAATGCGTATTGTCTGATCGGCAAAGACAAGCCGGCTTTGAACCATTTGTGGCGTTTGCCAATCTGGTTCAGCCAGCAAAAGTAAAAGCATCATCGGAAAATCCGGTGATGTGATCACGGCAAAGGCCGTGTCCCGGTAGCCTGCCAGGATCATTCGATCCGGGGTCCCACCTTGGCGACGGGAAGGAAACGTTGGAAGGCTAAGGGCAGAATGAAACAAAGGCTTAAGCATCGTATCGCTGATATCGTGATTTTCGGTGGGACCGGAGATTTGGCGTTACGGAAATTGTTCCCCGCACTGTATGAAATGGAACGTACCGGGCGTTTCGATGATGAAACCCGCATCTTTGGCGCTTCGCGCAGCGAACATAGCGACGAGGAATTCCGGTCAAAACTGGAAGAAGCCGGAAAGAAATTTATCCCCAAGGGCGAGTTTGAAGCCGACATCTGGACCAAATTCGCAAGCCGCATTTCCTATGTGCAGGTTTCTGCCGGGGACGAAGCAGGCTTCAAGGTTCTGTATGACAAGCTTTCCGATCAGCCGGATCGTGATCGCGTCTATTATTTCTCGACCAGCCCGTCTTTGTTTGCCGACATGGCCTTTAACTTGAAAAAGGTTGGTCTGGTCACGCCGAATTCCCGTGTCGTGCTTGAAAAGCCGCTGGGCCACGATCTTGAAAGCTGCCGTGAAATTAACGGCCAGATTGGTGAAGTGTTCGAGGAAAACCAGATTTTCCGTATCGACCATTATCTTGGCAAGGAAACGGTGCAGAACCTTATGATCCTGCGCTTTGCCAATGCGATGTTCGAACCGCTCTGGAACAGTGCGCATATCGATCACGTTCAGATCACCGTGGGCGAGGAAGTCGGGGTCGAAGGGCGCTGGTCCTATTATGATGATGCCGGTGCGATGCGCGATATGGTGCAGAACCATATGTTGCAGTTGCTGTGCCTTGTCGCGATGGAAGCCCCCTATGTCCTTGATCAGGACGCGGTGCGCGATGAAAAGGTCAAGGTGCTTAAGGCCCTGCAACCGATCACGGATGCCAATATCGATAGCGCGACCGTGCGCGGCCAGTATCGCAAGGGTGCGGTTGGCGGCAAGGAAGTGCCGGGTTACCTTGAAGAAGAAGGTGCCAATGTCGACAGCACGACCGAAACCTTTGTTGCCATCCGGGCCGAGTTGAATAACTGGCGCTGGGCCGGGGTTCCGTTCTATCTGCGTACGGGGAAACGTTTGCCCAAACGTCATTCGGAAATCGTGATCCAGTTCCGTGACGTTCCGCACCAGATTTTCCCGCTGGCCAAATCCATGACCAACTATCAGGCCAACAAGCTGGTTCTGCGTTTGCAGCCCGATGACGGTATCCATCTGGTTCTGAACAACAAGAACCCGGGGCCGGGTCTTGTCCGGTTGCGTCCGACCGCCCTTAACCTGTCCTTTGCCGAGGCCTTTGGCGGGCGAAGCCCGGATGCCTATGAACGTCTTTTGCTTGATGCGATTGATGGCAATAACACGCTGTTCGTCCGCCGCGATGAACAGGATATTGCATGGCAGTGGGTCGATGCGATTCAGGAAGCATGGCAAAACAACCATGTCACGCCCAAAGGATACACTTCTGGAACGTGGGGGCCGTCCGCAGCCATTGCGCTGATCGAACGTGATGGACGGACCTGGAACGAAGAAGCCGGGTTCTAGGATTGTGATGCCCCGACCTGTGGCCGGGGCGACACATATTCTCCATGACCCCAATTCGGGAAGAAAACATGATTAACGAACGCATTTTTAAAAGCGGCGATGAAATGCTTGCGGCAATGGTCAAGGAGACCGTTGAACGTCTTGAATTTGCCATCGCAACCCGTGGCCATGCCAGTATTGCGGTTGCGGGCGGGCGTTTCCCGAAACCGCTTTTCCAGACGCTTTCAACCGCACGTCTTGACTGGTCCAAAGTCACCGTGACCCTTGGCGATGATCGCTGGGTCGGGCTTGATGATGATCAGTCCAACGAAAAGCTGGTGCGCGACAATCTGTTCATCAACGAGGCACAGAATGCGCGCTTTGTGTCGCTGAAAACATCCGATAGCAACCCCGAAGACGCAGAAGGCACCGTAAGTGCCCGTCTGCGAACCGAAATGCACTGGCCGCTTGATATCGTCTTTTTGGGGATGGGGGATGACGGTCATACCGCATCGCTTTTCCCGTCCTCGACACCCGAAGCCCTGCGCAAGGGGCTTTATCCCGAACATGGCGAAATGGTTGCTGCTGCACGCCCGACGGTATCCCCGGTCCCGCGGATCAGCATGACTTTGCCCGCCATTCTTAACGCCCGGTACATTGGTATCCATATTACCGGACACTCCAAATGGTCGACCTTTGAAATCGCGAAAAACGGCACCGAAATCGAAGAAATGCCGGTTCGCGCAATTTTGCAGCAGACCGACGTTCCCGTCGATCTGTGGTGGAGCGCCGAGAACCCGAAAGGCTGAGCCCCATGAAACGTGAAATAGAACAGATTACAAAACGCATTATCGAGCGTTCCAAACCAACCCGCGAAGCATATCTTGCCAAGATCGAGGCGGCGGCTTCTGATCGTCCGCATCGATCCTCGCTGTCTTGTGGTAACCTTGCCCATGCTTCGGCGGGCTGTGGTGCGGCCGAAAAGGCCCGCATCAATGGCGACGAGGGTGCAAACCTTGGTATCGTTACATCCTATAACGATATGCTGTCTGCCCATCAGCCGCTGGGTGTCTATCCCGACCGGATCAAAAAGGCCGTGTTTGAAGCCGGGGCAACCGCGCAGGTTGCCGGTGGTGTTCCCGCCATGTGTGATGGCGTGACCCAGGGCCGTCCGGGCATGGAACTGTCCCTGTTCTCGCGCGATGTGATCGCGATGTCGACGGCGGTTTCCCTGTCGCACGATGTGTTTGACGGTGCGCTTTATCTTGGTGTCTGTGACAAGATCGTTCCGGGTCTTGTCATGGGGGCGCTTTCCTATGGTCATATTCCGGCGGTATTTGTTCCGGCCGGTCCGATGCCATCGGGTTTGCCCAACAATGAAAAGGCCCGTATTCGTCAGCTTTATGCAACGGGCAAAGTCGGCCGCAAGGAATTGCTGGAAGCCGAAACCGCGTCCTATCACAGCCCGGGCACCTGTACTTTCTATGGAACTGCGAACTCCAACCAGATGCTGATGGAAGTCATGGGCTTGCATCTGCCCGGTGCGGCATTTGTTAATCCCAATACCGATCTGCGTGATGCCCTGACCGAAGAAGCCGCACGCCGTGCGCTTGCTATTACCAAGCTTGGCAATGACTATCGCCCGATTGGCAAAATCCTTGATGAAAAGGCGTTTGTAAACGGCATCGTCGGTCTTTTGGCAACAGGCGGTTCGACCAACCACACCTTGCATTTGCCGGCAATGGCGCGTGCCGCCGGGATCGAGCTTCGCTGGGATGACTTTGACGAATTGTCGCGTGTTGTGCCGTTGCTGTGCCGTGTTTATCCGAACGGTCAGGCCGATGTGAACCACTTCCATGCGGCTGGTGGTATGGGCTTTGTTATTTCCGATCTTTTGAAAAACGGCATTTTGCATCCTGATCTGGAAACCATTCATACGGGTGGCATGGCGGCCTATGGCACCGAGCCGTATCTCGACAATGGCAAGCTTGCCTGGCGTGATGCGCCTGCCAACAGCCACGATGAAGAAATCCTGCGCCCGACCGAAAAGGCATTCAGTGCCGATGGTGGCCTGCGGATGCTTTCGGGTAACCTTGGCCGTTCCGTGATCAAGGTTTCGGCGGTTAAGCCGGAAAACCGCGTGATCGAAGCACCGGCTGCGGTGTTTACATCCCAGGAAGCCATGATGGATGCCTTCAAGGAAGGCAAACTGCATCGTGACGTGGTCTGTGTTGTGCGCTTCCAGGGGCCGAAAGCCAACGGCATGCCGGAACTGCATAAACTGACCCCGCCGCTTGGTGTGCTTCAGGATCTTGGCTACAAGGTTGCTTTGGTTACCGATGGTCGTATGTCGGGTGCATCGGGCAAGGTTCCGGCTGCGATCCATGTAACACCCGAAGGCATGATGAATGGCCCGATTGCCAAGGTGCAGGATGGCGACATCATCCGTCTGGATGCAGAAACCGGCGAGTTGTTGCTTAACGTAACCGCCGAAGAGATGGAAAAACGTTCCTTTGCGACGTTCGATAACAAGGCCGAACATCAGGATGGCTTTGGCCGCGAGATGTTTGGTGTGTTCCGCGAACATGTTGGTTTGGCCGAACTGGGCGCCAGTGCAGCCTTCCCGGGGGAGGCTGAAGTCGCGTAATGCAGCTTGTTGGTGATATTGGCGGGACCAATGCCCGCTTTGCCTGGCTGGATGACGCTGGCAATCCCTTTACCCCGATGACATTGCCGGTGCGTGATTACGCCACCATCGGCGATGCCATGCGCGATTTCATGGCAAAGACAGATGCCACCGAACTGCGTGAATTCGCAGTCGCGGTGGCCTGTCCGGCCATGGCCGATACGATCAAATTCACCAACAATCCGTGGGTGTTCTCAAAAGAAGCGCTTAAGGCCGAATTCAATCTTGATCGTCTTGTCGTGGTCAATGATTTCACCGGCCTTGCGATGTCTGTGCCCTATCTGGGGCAGGAAGACCTGATCACGCTGTTTGACGGGCCGGGACGTCCGGGCCTGCCATTGGCAGTGATTGGTGCGGGAACCGGTTTGGGGGTATCGGGCCTGTTGCCTCATGAAGGTCACTGGTTGCCGATCCAGGGCGAAGGCGGGCATGTATCGCTGCCCGCTGTTGATGATCTTGATTACGAGATCGTCAAATTCCTGACCAATGAAATTGGCCGCGTGTCGGCTGAACGCATCCTGTCGGGAATGGGGATTGAAAACCTGTATCGTGCATTGGCCCATATTGATGGTGTCACCGTTGCACCCAAAACCGCGGCCGAGGTCGTGGACGGGGCGTTAAAGGATGGCGATGCCCTGTGTCTTCAGGTGCTGGAACGTTTCTGCCTGTTTATGGGCGGGGTTGCCGGTGATCTGGTTCTGACACTTGGGGCCTTTGACGGGGTCTTTATCGGTGGCGGCATTGGGCCGCGTATCGCCGAATACATGAAACAAAGCGGCCTGAAAGAGCGCATGATCGCCAAGGGCCGTTTCCGTGATTTGATGAATGATGTGCCGGTACGTCTGATGACGGCGAAATACCCGGCCCTGATTGGTTGCGCCAAGATTTTGACGGCCTGATCAGGCAACAGGAGGAATAGTTTATGAGCCTTTCATCGCGTGAAATTCTGTCCAAAGCCCCGGTTGTTCCGGTTCTGGTCATCGAAGACGTCAAAGACGCCGTTCCGTTGGCCAAGGCACTGGTTGCCGGCGGTTTGCCCGTTCTGGAAATTACCCTGCGTTCCGATGCCGCCGAAGAAAGCATCAAACGCATCATCGCCGAAGTTCCCGATGCGATCACCGGTGCAGGCACGGTAATCAATGCCAAACAGATGGAACGTATGGCCGAGATCGGTTGTGCCTTTGCCGTGTCGCCGGGCCATAGTGCCGGTCTGCTTAAGGCGGCTGCTGATACTGGTTGCCCGTTGCTTCCGGGTGCTGGCACGCCCTCGGAAATCATGAACCTTATGGATCATGGCTATGACACGTTGAAATTCTTCCCGGCGGAACAGCAGGGCGGTGTTTCAATGCTTAAAGCCATTTCCGGCCCGCTGCCGCAGGTCAAATTCTGCCCGACCGGCGGGGTTTCACTTTCCAATCTGGCAGATTATCTGGCGCTTCCGAACATCATCACCGTTGGCGGTTCCTGGGTTGCGCCCAAAGATGCGGTCAAGGATGGTGACTGGGCACGGGTCACCAAACTGGCGCAAGAGGCCACTGATCGGGTCAATGCCCTGCGCGGATAATGGATTTGATCTGCACGAAATAAAAAAGGGACCCAAACGGGTCCCTTTTTTGCTGGTCGCGCGGGTTGGTGGTGACGCGTGGGGATCAGCGAATAGTCGGCGCGGCAGAGGTTTGTGATATCCGTTCGACATACCAGCGTTCGCCGTCGAATTTGCGTTCCAGCCCGACATCAAGAAGCTGTGCGTCGTTAAGGGTGCTCAGAACTTCACGCTGATTTTTGCGTTTACGGGCTTCGACCGAATATTTGACGATCCGGTTAAACAACGCGCCGAATGGCATCCGTTTGGCAATCGGGTCAGTTGTGATATCGAACCGGTCATGTGCAGAAACCTGATGAGCCATAATGGCCTCCTGATATTTCTGATTGAGTTGCTTTGTTGATGGTTCGATCCTGACATATGCAAAATCAGACAGGAATTAGGTTGTTTTGCAGATTTAATGTGCAAAAATAATCAGAACTTCTGTTTCCTATTCTGGTTAAAGTGCATAGATGAACTGGAATGATCTGCGATATTTTCTTGTGCTTGCCGACGAAGGCACCCTTTCCGGGGCGGCGCGCCGCCTGCGCAAGGAACACACCACTGTTGCGCGCCGCATAGAGGCGCTTGAACATGATGTCGGCACCAAGCTTTTTGATCGGCTGCCGCGCGGCTGGCAATTGACGGCGGCAGGTGAAAACCTTGTGCCGGTGGCCGAACGCGTCGAGGAAGAAGCCCTTGCCTTTGAACGACAGGCCAAGGGCGATGAAGCCGCCCACGGGGTGGTGCGCATTTCCGTGCCACCCGTTGCCGGGCGTATTTTATTTGCGCCCCGGCTTGCCCGGTTGCTCAAGGCGCAAAAGGGGCTGGAATTCGAAATCATCGGGTCTTCGAATGTCGTCAATCTGGCGCGTCGCGAAGCCGACATTGCTGTGCGGATGGTAACGCCACGGGAACCGGGCTTGATTATCCGCAAGCTGGTCGAACTTGGTGTCGGGCTTTATGGCGCGGTGGGCTATCGCGATCGGGTGGCAAAGCGCGACTGGGAATATTGCGGATATGATGACACGGCCTATGGCACCTCGAAAAAGGAATGGGTGCGCAATGTTCTGGGCCGTGAATTACCTTGCCGGTTCCGGGCGGGGGATACTGAAACCGTTCGGCAGTTTATCGTGGCCGGTCACGGGGTTGGCGTATTGCCCAGATATCTTGGTGATCTTGATGACCGGCTTGAACTGATCCATGCCGATAGTGATGGTCAAAGCCGTGAAGTCGGGTGGATGGTGGTTCATCCCGATATGCGTCGTTCGCCCGGTGTGCGTCTGGTGATGGATGCGCTGATCAAGGCAGCAGAAGAAATCTCGGAAGAATTTCAGGTCTAGCATATGTGGTGGTTAATTCGGCCCGAAAGGTAAAAGGCCCCTGCAATGCAGGGGCCTTTGATGCCTGAGGGAGGCATGATGTGCCACGATGTCGATACCCCTATCGTTACCGTGGCGGGTATCAAAGCGTGTCGATTGCCAACCGGGAAACAGTTCGGACCCTTTTGGCCGCTTTGATTCTTCTAAAAACGCGGCAGTCCAACCTTTCCGTCGTGACCGCGTTCCAAACCGATATCGCGAAGCTGTTCATCGCTAAGCCGGGTCAGGGCCAGACGGCTTTGATAGCGTTTGTAGGCCGAGGCCATCGCATTAAGAATTGCCGGGATGATAGCGCTAACACCCTTGGTGGTAGCGGGGCGCGAGGCGGGGGAAGTCAGGCATTGCGCAATCATGTCCGGCGTGGATTTTGTCGAAACGCAACCAACGACGGGATTGCAATCGATCTGGTTTGAAATCGCCATTTTGATGCTCCTTGATCGTGTGGGCTGATTTGATGTCGCCAAGATTGACATGGGTGGAAATGCAGTGGAACTCCGATAAAATGCGCTATAGTTGTGCATTATTGCCCAGTTGTACCGACGGTACCCGGACGATAGGAAAGGGCACAGTGCCAAGGCTTTCATTGGCGGATTTGGTTAGATGGAGTGACAAATGAACTGGAACGACTTGCGGTTTTTTGTCGCTGTTGCGCAGGAAGGCACCCTTTCTGGTGCTGCACGCCGTCTTGGCAAGGATCACACAACAGTTGCCCGACGGATCGAGGCGCTTGAAGCCGATCTTGGTGCCCATCTGTTTGACCGGCTGGCAACCGGATGGCGATTGACCGATGCCGGTGAAAACCTTGTGCCGGTGGCGGGGCGCATAGAAGAAGATGTTCTGGCCTTTGAACGGCAGGCACGCGGGGATGAAACCGCACACGGCGTTGTGCGGATTGCCGTTCCACCGGCCGCGGGAAGGCTGCTGTTTGCACCACGTCTGGCAGAGTTGCTGCGTGATCAGAAAAATCTTGAATATGAAATTCTCGGATCAAGTGTCATTGCCAACCTTGCCCGGCGCGAAGCCGATGTAGCTGTGCGGATGGCAACGCCGGATCAAAGTGGCTTGATTGTCCGTAAACTGACCAATCTGCGTTTCGCGATATATGCGGCCAGGGGCTACACCACCCGGTTTGCGCGCAAGGATTGGGAATTTTGCGGCGATGGGCGCAATACCTTTGGCGATTATCAACAAGGCTGGGTCTGGCAAACGATTGATGCCAAATTGCCGATGCGGGTCAAGGCCGACGATACCCAGACGGTTCTGGCCTTTGTTGCCGCCGGGCATGGATTGGGTTTGCTACCGCGCTATATGGCCGACCTTGATGATCGTCTGGAAATGGTGTTTGACGACAAACTGGCCGAGGTCAGCAAACCTGTCTGGCTTGTCGTACATCCCGATATGCGCCGTTCGCCAGGCGTGCGTATGGTGATGGATGCACTGATCAAGGCAACCGAAAGCATCCCCGAAGCCTTCAAATCCTGAGTGCGCGCAATTGTTTTGCAGGATGACTGATCAGGTTATTGCCCTGATGCGTATGACATAACAGCGCAGGGCTTGGCCCTGTTTTGTATCCCATCATGCGGGGAACCCGGATTTCTCGCATGCGGCAGGAAGCGGTTATGACAACAACGCGCGATTTGGAGAACCTGCTTCGTCAATCGGCCGAAGGCGACATGGATGCCTTCGAACGGCTTTATCATGCAACATCGGCGAAACTTTTTGGCATAGTCCTGCGTATCTTGAAAAACCGTGCGCAAAGCGAAGATGCCTTGCAGGATATTTATGTTCGGGTTTGGCAAAATGCCGGCGATTTTGAACCCGGCCGTTCATCGATTATTACCTGGATGGCAACGATTGCACGAAACCGGGCGATTGATATCGTGCGGCGGCGAAAGCCGGAAACGGATATGGATGATCGCGAAGTCGAAGCATTGGTCTCGTCGAATAACATTTTTGACGAGGTCGCGCTTGCCAGCGATATGCGTGCGCTTGATCATTGCATGGGTGGTCTCGAAGAAGATCGTCGGAAAATGATCAGGCTGGCCTATCTTGAAGGTTGGTCGCGTGCCGAGCTTGCAGACCTGTTTGCGCAACCGGTTGGAACGATAAAGACCTGGCTGCATCGCAGTCTGCGACAATTAAAGGAATGCCTTGGATCATGATGGATCGGGACGAAATGGACATGCTGGCGGCGGAATATGTGCTGGGGACACTTGACCCGGCACAACGTCAGTCCGTTGCTGCGCGTCGTCTTGCCGAACCTGATCTGGATGCGCTGATTGCAGATTGGGAAAAGCGGCTGTCGCCATTGAATTCGGAATATGTGGCGGTGCCGCCATCGCCAAACCTGTTTGCCCATATTCGCCGCAAGATCGAAGAAACCGGCAAACGCGCAGGGGATGGGATCGACAATATTGTTCAGATTACCATGCTAAAGCGCAAGCTTGCCATGTGGCGGGCAGCGGCAATCGGGGCCGGGGCAATCGCCGCAAGCCTTGTGATTACGGTATTTGCATCCAACAGCGTGTATCCCCCGCAACAGGACCGTCAGTTTGTCGCAGTGTTTCACCGCGATGATACCCAACCGGCTTTTGTGATGAGCGTCGATATGGATAGCCAGGAGGTCACCATTCGACCGATTGATGCGTCTACCCCTGTTGGCAAAACCTATCAGCTTTGGATTGTGACCGACCAAACCGGACCGCAGCCAAAGTCGCTTGGTCTTTTGGAAAACATCGCAAGCCCTACCGTCAAGCAGCTTGGGCAGTTTGATCCGGCCATGCTGCGCAATGCGACATTTGGCATCAGTCTGGAACCCGAAGGCGGATCGCCCACCGGTCTCCCAACCGGCCCGGCAATTCATGGTCGACTGATTTCCATCGAACACTAAATAAAAAAATCACCTTTGCTGAAACCCGATCCGATTGGCTGCGTAGCTTCTGTGTGTGCAATCAGACGCACGATACGAGCGAACCGCAGAAAGCGCGTTCCAGATCATAAGCAAAGGAGACTTCACATGACGTTCAAAGCCAAGGCTACTGCAAAGGCAACCGGTGTAATGACGGCCATGATGCTGAGCGCGGGCTTCGTGTTTGGCGTATCGGCAACCGCCCACGCAATGGGTCCGATGGTCGAAGCCATGGATCAGGACATGTCGGGCGGTACGGTTACTGCGGCAAAGATTACGGCGGGTGAAAACGGCTGGCTGGTTGTTCATCGCACCGACAAGGATATGAAGCCGGGTCCGGTGGTTGGCTATGCTCCGATCAAAAAGGGCGAGAACATGGATGTTGCCGCGATCCTTCAGGAACCGGTCAAGTCGGGCGAGATGCTTATGCTGATGATCCATGCCGAAACCGGCGGCATGAAGACCGGCGTGTTTGAATATACGCTGGGTGCCAAGGAAGACGGCCCGATCAAGCCGGACGGCAAACTGGTCATGAAGGTCGTCAGCGCGAAATAGGCGGCCGGGCTCTAAAAAAAGGAGCCGGACCCGGAAATCAAACAGCCCGCAAGGCGATCTTGCGGGCTGTTTTCATGTATTCAAAGCCATCCGAGCTGGCGGGCCGATGCCAGCAAAAGCATCACACCAAATAGTGTAATAATCAAAGCTCCGGTAAAGCCGACTGTTTTGCGGATCATGCCTGACGTTCCCTCGGAAACGTTAAACAGGTGCTGGGTGCCGGTTCGAATGCCAATGGCGGCAAGGCCGATCAGGCTGATGGTCAGGGCAACACCAAGCGCCATCGCAAAAGCCGCCCCGACCCCGATCAGAAACATCCCGTTTGCCATGGTGAATAGCAAAACAAGGATCGAGCCGGTACAGGGGCGCAGGCCAACCACGATACCGCTTGCAATCATCTGCCATCCGGTTTGACGGGCAGGGGTCGTGTCGTGGTTATGTCCGTGATCTGCGTGATGGTCATGGTCATGATTACAGTGACTGTGATCATCATGGTTGTGATCGTGGCTATGGCCATGATCGTGATAATGATGGTGATGACCGCCATGATCACAGCAATCATCGCGGCCCTGAAGGATACGCAAACACATCAAGCCGCCAAGACCGGCAATCAGGGCATATGAAATGGCTTCAAGAACAAGGCCGTTTTGGGTGATCGCCGCCGGTCCAAGATTAAGGATAATCGTCATCCCGCCAACAAGCACGATGGCCGTTACGGCCTGAACCGCGGCAATCAGGCTGCCCATCGCCACACCCTGTTTCCATCCGGCATCGCGTGACAGGAAATAGGTGGTCGTGACCATCTTGCCATGTCCGGGCCCCGCTGCATGAAACACGCCATAGGCAAAGGACAGCGCAATTATCATCAGGCCCGGCCAAAAGCTGTTGCTTGATTTGGCTTCGCGCAGCGTTCCGGTGATTTCACGGTTAAGTTTGGTCTGAATGATAATTGTCTGACCAATGATATCCGACAACCAGTCGGGCAGGGTGATCAGACTATTCTCGGAGCCCGCAGGCTCCTGATTTTGCGGGATGTTAGCGCTATCATGGCTATTGCCGCTGCCTCGGCCCAGAAGATTGGACGACTGGGCAAAAGCCGAATTACTCGACCCGAACGAAATCACCAGGAGCAAGGCCGCCAGAATTGCCGCCATCTGCCACTTTGCCCGCGCAAACAAGGTCGGCACGGATCGGTGCGACAAGATCAAAATAGATGCGGTTCTTTTCATCTTCGCTCATTTCGAAATGGCAGGACAGGTTCTTGGTGCCGGAAAACAGAACGGGGTCGACCTGGGTAAAGGCGACATCAATGTAGTATTCTGCGTCATAGACAGACAGGCTGATTGTGTCCTTTTTCGGATCGAGCGGTGTGGCCAGCATCAGCTTGAAGTCATAGCTTACCCGCCGGTCATCGGTAACATCGGCCTTGAAGTCCGAGGTGCCGGCAAAGGTCTGTAATTCTTCGTTGCGTCGCAGATGGGTCAACCAGGAAACCTCGGCCAAAGCCGCAAACGCATTGTCACGAAGGTTGGTGTTTTCATCGCCAAAGAACCGCGTGTCGTGGTTTTCGTCGAATTCGTCCATCAGCGTCATGCTGAACAGATCATCAAACACCCAATGGACATGAATGCCGGTGATCTGGTCATTTTCAAATAGAAATTCGGCACTGGCATCAATCCAGACATGAGGATGCGCAAGTGCCGTCGTGCTGGTTGCCAGCACAGAAGTGCCAGCAACCAGAAGGGTCAGACAGGATTTACGAACCTTTGCCGAGGCATTCGACAAGGGCAGCAACATTCTGTTCAAGGATTTTTTGATAGGCATCCGGGCCAGCGTCAATTTCCGCGCCAAGCGGGTCAAGGGTCCCTGCGCGAATGCCGGTATCGGAAACAACGGCCTCGACAATTGCCGGGCGGAATTGCGGTTCGGCAAAGATGCAGACGGCACCTGTATCACGAATTTTGTCTTCGATTTCATGAAGGCGCTTGGCTCCGGGCTTCTGATCAGGCGACACCGTGATCGAACCGACTGCGGTCAGGCCAAACCCGGTTTCCAGATACTGATAGGCATCATGGAACACGACATAGGGTTTACCCTGAATCGGGGCGATCTCTTGGCGAAGAAGATTACCAAGTGCGGTCAGGCTGGCAAGTAGCGTTTTCAGATTTGCCCGATAGTCATCGGCATGTTCCGGATCGATCTCGGCCAGTTCTTCGGCAATCGCCGTTGCGATGCTTGCGCCATTGGCCGGATCCATCCAGATGTGGGGATCGACACCACCATGTTCGTGATGGTGATCTTCTTCACCGTGGGCGTCATGTTCGTCGTGATGGTCGTCATGATCATCATGATGGTCTTCATGGGCGTGTTCGGTGTGATCGTGTGCATCGTGGTCATGATCATCGTGATCGTCATGGCCTTCATGATCTCCGTGATCCTCGTGGTCCCCGTGATCATGGGCTTCCCATGTTCCGCCTTCACGCATATCGCGAAGGGCAAGTCCTGCGACCTCGATCAGTTCAAGCTGATGGCTTTTGGCAGACAGTGTTTGCAGGGGCTTTTTCAAAAAGCCTTCAAGACGGTGCGATACATAAACAACAAGATCGGCATCCCGCAATGCGCGGGCCTCGCTTGGACGCAATGAATAGGCATGCGGTGATGATGCACCATCAACCAGCAGAACCGGTTCGCCGATATCCTTCATGATTGCACTGGCAAGGCTGTGGATCGGTTTGATCGAAACGACAACTTTTGGGGCGTCATCACCATGTGCCTGTGCGGCGTTGGTGAAGCTCATTGCCATGGGCACAGCGGCAAGCAGCGGGGCAGCCAGGACAAGACGGCGAAATGCAGTGGGAAGCGAGGACATGCGATCAATCCGGTTCGTGTAGGGAAAGGTTGGGTGCGTATTGTTATGTTATATCGTAACATTTGGTCAAGGGAAAACTCGGGCTACAATAATCCAGGCCAAGGTCGTGCCCCGTTAGTTGATCCAATTAGGAATAATTAACTGATCGAAATAGATGAGTTCCGCATCTGAAATGAAAAATCAACATGTGTAGTTGGTGTGGGTCGTGCTGTGGAAATCAAAGAGCCGCCCATCGGGCGGCTCTTTTTCGTTGGGGTGTTGGTGGCTTATTTCGAGACATTCTTGAAGTCAAAGAAGAAGCCTGACGGATGAATGTGATAGTTTTTAAGCTTGCTGGTGGACGCGACAACAAACACCTTGTGGACCAGCGGAATGATCGGTGCATCATCATACAGGATGTTCATGGCCTTGGTATAGGTTGCTGCCTGTTCATCGCCAAGGTCAAGGGTGCGGCCCTTGTCGACAGCGGCATCAAAGTCGGCATTTTCCCAGAATTGGTAATTCAGGCCCGCCTTGGAATGGAACTGCGATTTCAGATGCAGATCCGGATGGCCGATCATTTCCGGGGTCCAGAATACGACGGAGACGTCATATTCACCCTGTTTGACCAGATCAAGCATTCCGCCCCAGGTATACATACCGATCTCGGTGGCGATGCCCTGTTCATTCAAAAGGGCGGCCATGGCCTCGGTGATCATCGGCATTTCGGTACGCGATGAATAGCTGAGGATACGCAGTGTCAGTTGCTGGCCATCCTTCATCCATTTGCCATCGGTCTTTTCGTAACCGGCATCGGTCAGAAGCGATGCAGCAAGTTCCGGATCAAGTTTGTATTTGGCATCGGCCTGCGGGGCCCAGTCAAAGCCAGGCGCAAAGAAATCCCATGCCGGGTTGCCAACACCGTCAAGGGCACCATCGACAATCAGATTGCGATCCACCAGTGCATTGACGGCCTGACGAATGCGGACATCGGAAAGGACACTTTTTTCACCGGCATTGAACGCGCCGTAATAAAGGCCCGAAGTCGGTTCGGCATAGACCTTGAAATCATCGTCTTTGGACAGGCGTTTGACATCGGATGGCAAAAGGTTGGTGACGAAATCAATTTCGCCTGCCTCAAGGGCGAGGGTGCGTGAATTGTGATCGGGGATAAAGCGATATTCGATCTTCTCAAGCGCGGGCTTTTCACCCCAATATCCGTCAAAGCGCGATACGATGGTGCGGTCCTGTTTGCGGTATTCTTCGAATTTCCAGGGGCCGGTGCCGACCGGTTTGACGAATTCGCCCGCATCATCAAAGGATGACTTGGCATAGACAACCGTGATGGCGTCTGAAAGCTGGTTGGGCAGGGCGGCATAGGGTTCGGTGTTTTCGATCTCAAGCACCAGCGGCGAAACGGCCTTGATCGATTTCACGTTCAAAAGATCGGCGGCATAAGGCAGCAGCGCAATCACCCGTTCGAGCGAGAATTTAACCGCCTCGGCATCAAGTTTGGTGCCGTCATGGAAAACAACATTCTCGCGCAGTTTGAACTGCCAGACGGTCGGGGATACGCGATTCCATGCGGTGGCAAGACCGGGGACCGGTTTCAGGTCGTAGTCAAGCTTGACCAGTGTATCGAGGATTTCACTTTCATTGAAGAAACGCGACCGGCGCGGCTTCATCGAAAGCGGCAGGGATTCCCACATGGTGCCGATCACAAGGGTCTTGTCATCGGATGCATGGGCGTCGTGCGGTGCAAGGGCAAAGCTGCCCAGTGCCAGAGCTGCAAAGGCAGCCCCGAGAAGTGTCTTTTTGATCATCTTGCGGTCTCTGTCCATCTAGTGAAGGTAGTTGATCTGACGAAGTCGGAAACGGTCCCCAAGCAAGTCTCCGAGAAGGTTCACCGCGACAACAAAGGCCGCGATGGTCAGGCCCGGTGCCAGCACCAGGCGCGGGTAATCGCGCAGGTAATTGCGTGATTCAGCAATCATCAGGCCCCATTCCGGTGTGCCCGGTTCCACGCCCAGCCCAAGGAAACTCAGACCGGCAAAGGCAAGGATTGCCCATGACATGGAATAGGCCGCCAAGGTCAAAAGCGGGCCGATGATATTCGGGAAAATATGACGATGTGCGATGCGGTGGCGGCGTGCGCCAAGGGCCTCGGCCGCCATGACATAGGGTTTGGTGCGTTCGACAATCACAGCATTGCGCACCACACGCGCATAATCGGTCCAGTGGACGGTGATCAGGGCAATGATCACGGCCTGTAATCCAAGGCCAAGGGTTCCGGCAATGATCATGCAAATAGCAAGGGCGGGGAAAACCGACATGCCTTCGCAAAAGCGCATCAATGCACGGTCCAGAATGCCGCCCACCATCCCGGCAAGTGCACCGATCAAGCTGCCGATGACAGATGCGGATAACACAACAACAAGGGCGGATGCGGTGGTCAAACGGGCGCCATACATCAGACGGGACAAAACACACCGGCCAAGCGCGTCGGTGCCAAGCGGATAATCCCAGCTTGGCGGTTTCAGGCGAAACAGGAATTGTGCCTTGTACGGATCATTGGGCGCAAAAAACGGCAGGATCAAAACCGCCAGAATGATCAGGACCATGACCAGCGCATAGCCGCGCAGATATTTGCGTCCCGCCTGAACCAGTGTGCCATTGGTAATGGAAAACATGGGTGCTGCCATCAGATGATCTCCCGGGTGCGGGGATCATAAAGGGCGATACAGATATCCACGGTCAGATTAACCAGAATGTAGGATGCCGCGATTAACAGGAAACAGGCCTGAATTGCCGGGTAATCCCGGTTCAAAAGGGATTCGACCAGAAATCGCCCGATGCCCGGCCAGGCAAACAGGGTTTCAACAATGATCATGCCATCAAAAATGCGCGCGAACTGCATGCCCGAGAATGTCAGTACACCGGGTGCAATATTGGGCAGCGCATGGCGCAGAACAGTACGAATGCGGCTTAACCCCTTGGCCTTGGCGGTGCGAATATAGGGTTTGGAAAGTTCTTCAAGCAGGCTGCCGCGAACATAGCGTGACAAAACGCCCGCCACCGATGTGGCGATCACAAGGGTCGGCAAAACTGCATGGGCCCATGTCCCGTGCCCGCCGGTCGGAAGCCAGCCAAGAACAAGCGAAAACAACAGGGCAAGTAAAAGCGAATACCAGAAATTCGGGATCGACATACCGATCACGCTGATCATCCCGGCAATACGATCAATCCGGCTGCCGGGGTAACGGGCACACAAAATACCCAGCGGAACCGCAATCAAAAGGGCGGTGATCAGCGACAAAACCGCGAGTAAAAGCGACTGTCCAAGGCGCAGGGTAATGTCGTTGATGATCGGTTCATTGCTGACAAATGACTTGCCAAGGTCGCCTTGCGACAGGGCAAGCAACCAGCGCAGATATTGTTCGGGCAATGGATCATTCAGACCGTTCTGATCGGCATAAAGCGCAACCTGATCGGCATTTGGCAATGTGCCATCCATCTGGGCCATCAGAAGGATTTCGGCAAAGTCGCCCGGCATCAAACGCAAAAGCGCAAACCCGATCACCGAAACGATGAACAGCAAGATCAAGGCATGGGTCATGCGTGCGAGCAAGCGCGAAGCCATAAACTGGTCTTTCTGTTTGGTGTCATTAAGGGGTATGCCAGCGGGCGGCTATCAGTAACGAGACTAATAATCATTCTTAAATAATTATCGCAACTGATTTTCGTTATTAAATTAAATAATTCGAATTTTTCAATTCAAAATACAATCATAGGATGTTGTGTGCGATCTCATATCTTGTATTGATGGTCCGAGCCGCAGACGGAAGGTCGGAAATATTAGCTAGTACATTGTGTTCAGGGCTTTAATTTCGCCGATTCCAATCCAATCTAGCTTAAGGACGGGCGACATCGCCGGGCTTAAAGAGGAGGGATAGGGTTTTGGGTATTCGCGGTTTATTCTATCGGTTCGCGATTGGTTTTTTGATTCTTGTTATTTCTGCTTTGAATCCGGTTGGGGCAGAAACTTTCCGTGTGGCGTTGTTTGGTGATGCGAATGAAGGGCCATTTTCCTACCAGTATGATGTTCTTCGTTTGGCCGTCGAACATGCGGAAGGCGATCATCAACTGATCTTTGAAGATTTCGGTGATGCTTCGGTGTCGCGCATTCTGGATTTAATGGAACGCGGTAATATCGACGTGATGTTCGCAGGTTACACCCGCGAAAGAGAACAGCGCTTTGCGCAGATATATGTACCCCTGACACGGGGCATTTTGGGGTATCGGGTGTTTGTTGCCCGTCCAGAAACGGCAGAGGTTCTTGAGAGCATCAACACTATCGAAGAACTCAAGAAGCATTGCATCGGATCTGGGGTTGACTGGCTTGACAGTGACATTCTGGAACGCAACGGATTTTGTGTCGAGAAATCAAGCTATGAAAACCTGTGGCGGATGTTGTCACACGGGCGGTTTGACCTGTTAAATCGCGGACTGCATGAAGTGCATGGAGAACGTGATCTTGTGAAAAGTGCCGGACTTGTGATTGATCAAAGTGTGGTTCTGGCCTATCCGATGGATTTCTTTTTCTATGTTCGAGCAGATGACCGAAACCGCCAGAATATCCTTACCAACGGATTGTTGAATGCCTATGACACTGGTGCTTTCATGCGGAATTTCTATTCAAACATAGGCATTGCCAGATCGTTGAGGGCGATTAAGGACCCGAACCGCAAAGTCTTCTTTGTCGACAACCCGTTTCTGTCGGGCCGGGTGAAAGGAATCCCTGACCAATACTGGGAAAAGGAAAACCCGGGCGATTTATCCGGTTCGTGTGCAGGATGCCCTTTGGATGCATTGATCGACTAAATATCACAAAAAATAAAGCGACCCGGAAAGGTCGTTTCCGGGTCGCTTTGCCTTGGTGGTGGCGGTCGGGGTTTGATGGGGCTACTTGTCAGACGCGTGGGCGCGTTGCTGTTTCTGGCGCTTTGCCCGGGCGCGCATGATCGGTGGCAGGGCGACGGCACTGATCATCAGGATGGCAAGGCCGATGGCAATCGGGCGTTCTACAAGATAGGACAGCGGATTGCCGCCCGAAATTTGCAGGGTGCGGACGATCTCGCCTTCGGTCATGCGTCCCAGCAACAGGCCGATAACGGTGGCAGCGACGGGGTAGTTGTGGTGACGCATCAACCAGCCAATACCGGCAAAGGCCATGACAGTGACTGGTCCGGCAATCGTGCCGGTGATGCCAAATCCGCCCCATGCGCAAAGCGCCAGAACAGATGGCACCAGATAGCTCAGCGGGACACGGACAATCATGCCAAGCACGCGCAAGGACAGAAGGCCGATAATCGCCAGAAGAAGCACCTGGCCCATATTGCCAACAATGATCGAATAGACGATATCGCGCTGATCACGGATAAAGGCCGGGCCACCGACAAGGTTGTGGAATGAAAACGCAGCCAGCAACACCGCCGTTGCAGCACCACCGGGGATGCCCAGTGCCAGCAGGGCCGTCATCGAGCCGCCCTCGGAGCTTGAATTGGCGGATTCTGCGGCAACAAGTCCGTCTGGTTCACCCTTGCCAAAACGTTCCGGATGTTTGGAACTGCGTCGGACTTCGCTATAGGCCACCAGATTGGCAACCGATGACCCGACACCGGGAACTGCACCGATCAGCGCACCGATGATACTGCCACGGATCAGGGCACCGGGACGCTTGAAGGCCATGACAAAGCCGGTGATCAGTTTGCGGAACGAAATATGCCGGTTCTCGCTTGATTCAACGAGGTAATCACTGCCGCGCAGGCGCAGCAGTTCGGAAGCGGCAAAAATACCGATCATCGCCGGGACAACCGAAATCCCGTCAATCAGATACGGATTGCCAATTGTCGTGCGCATGGTGCCTGTGGTCGACATGCCGATCTGGCTGAGGATCAGGCCGAAAAGACCGGCGATCAGGCCATTGGCAACCGCACCGCCATGAAGGGTCGCGATCAGGGTCAAACCCCAGATCACCACCATCACCATTTCAAGCGGACCAAGTTTCAACACGACAAAGGCAAGCGGCTGGATCAGCAGCAGCAAAAGGGTATAGCCAAAAAAGGCGCCAAAAACAGATGCGCCAAGACCAATGCCAAGTGCTTCGTTATGTTTGCCCTGATGGGCCATGGGGTGCCCGTCAAAGGCGGTCGCCACGGATGACGAGGATCCGGGAATGTTCATGAGGATGGCAGTAACGCCACCGCCATAGGCCCCGCCGGTAAAGATCGACGTAAGGAAGAGCATCGCCTGAAGGAAATCCATCGACCATGTAACCGGCAGGAACACCGCCATGGCCATGGAAATCTGCAAGCCGGGTACAGCGCCGAAAACCAGACCGATGATCAGGCCAGGAATGACATAAAGCCAGGGGCCAAAATCGCTGAAAAGCAGCGAAAAGGCCTGCGAGAATGCAAAACTGTCGATCATGTTACAAAACCAGTAGCGGCATGGGGAACGGGAACAGCGATCCGAAGCCTTCGACAAGGAAAAGCGTGAACAGGGCAGCGTAAAGAGGCGGCAGCCACCAGCGGCGTTCACCGCCAATCACAATGCCGATCCAGACAAACAGGAATGTCGCGATGTCAAAGCCGACGGTGGTCAGGCCAAAACAAAGCGCTGCAAAAAGGCCGAGCAGCAAAAGGTCAACAAGGGTGGTGTGCAGTTTGGCACGTTGTTCGGCCGGGTCTTGTTGCAGCACTTCGGTATCGGCGCGCAGGGCTTTGATGATGACCCCGGCGATAAGGGCAATCAGGGTGATGCCGACTGGAACAACGACAATAAGGTTATAAAGTTTTGTCGAAGCGGAAATGGCACTCCAGTTCAGATACACCGCAGTAACGGCGACCATGAACAGGAATGCCAAATGAGACAGGGACAGGTTTGACAGGCGACCGGGCATGTCGGGGCTCCTGGGCAGGCGGGAGAGGGGAGTGCGCAGGATGCTGCGCACTCCGGGGCGTGATTACTTCGAGATGTCCTTGAAACGTTCCAGGACTTCAAAGTTCGACTTGATGATCTCGGTGGTTTCTTCCGGACCAAGCCATTCTGCGCCGATGCCCTGTTTTTCAAGGTCTGCAACAAATGCCGGATCTTTCAGAACCGCTTCATAGGCGTTCGTGAAGCGTTCAAAACGTTCCGGGTATTTTTCCTTGAAGGTGGCGTGGGCGGCGATGCCGCGCATTGAGCCGACCAGCGGGGCAACTTCCTTGCCGTGTTTGGCAAGAATTTCGTTCAGGGTCGGTGCATCCCAGCTGGCAACGCGCTTGTTGGCGGCAATCGCAAGCGGGCGAATATATTCGGCAATGGAAACACTGCCATCGGCACCCAGAACGGTCATGTCAACCTGACCGCCGGCGGCTGCGGTGCGGGCCGCACTGCCTGATTCGTAGGTGACAATATTCACGTCATCAGCGCTAAGGTCATATGCTTCGAGAAGCTGAAGGGTGTTGATATAGCCCGTAGAGCCCGGAACGACAGAAATGCGCATTTTGCCCGGGTTTTCTTTGATCGCAGCCATGAATTCATCAAGCGATGTATAGGGCAGCTCGGCATTCAGTGCGAACAGGTCAACGTCGGTCCACTGGCCGTTGACGAAGGCAAAGTTATCCAGGCTGTAATCCGCATCAGCTTGCAGGATGGCGTTGCTGATATAGGGGTGGATTGAGGTCGCCAGGAAGAAGGTGCCGTCATCAGGCATGTTTAGGAAATAGGTGTGACCAACATGGCCGCCGCCGCCTTTCTGGTTGATGACGCGGATCGGAACATCAAGTTCTTCCTGAAGGTGCTGGGCAACGGCGCGCGCTGTGCGGTCAGCCGAACCGCCCGGTCCGAGTGCAACAACAAAAGTGATTTGCTGATCTGGCCATTCGGCCTGTGCCGGGGTGGCAGTGGTCGCAAGCGCACCAACGGCAAACAGCGCAGCTGAAGCCATTGTCAAAATCTTGTGGCGCATTTCTTCCTCCTTGTTTGGGGATGGAATGCGTTCGTTGCGCATTCCTTGTTGTTAACAATATTTAAAATCGGGTCCAATTGGCACAATTCCGGTGTGATAAGTCAAGATAAAAAAAATCTATATGATCTGCCGATTTTTGAGTATAAGAAGCGCCAGAAAGCGCAAGTCGCTTGTGTTCTGCAAATTTGAAAACGGAAAGTATTGTTAACAATGTCGTCGATTGAGCATGGTTCAGCCTGGTCCGCGCTTGAGGCGGAGCTTCGCGAGGATATCCTGACGGGGCGAATCCGCCCGGGCGAGAGACTGGGCGAAGTTGCCCTTGCAGAACGCTTTGCCGTCAGTCGCGGGCCGGTACGTGACGCGCTTCGCAAACTTGCAGCGGCGGGGTTGGTTTCCTTCCTGCCCAATATCGGGGCGCGGGTTCGGGTGTTTTCGCGTGAAGATGCCCGTGCACTTTACGAATTGCGTGCGGCACTGGAATCCGATGCGGCCCGGTGGGCCGCACGTCGGGCAGGGCAGGAACGGGCAAGTAGCCTTGTGCAATTGCTTGGTCAGCATGCCGAAAGCATCGCGGCACATCCGGCCGGGGCCTATTTACAGAACGGCAAGGATGCAGATTTCCACATTGTGATTGCCGAAATGGCGCAGAACCCGCTGTTGCGCAATTTGCTGGCCGACGAGCTTTATCCGCAACTTGCGCTGCTGCGTCGTCAGCACCGCAACGTTGATGGTCGCGGGCGGGTGGCATTGCGCGAACATGAAAACATCGCCGATGCGATCATCAACGGGGATGACGAGCTTGCCGCACTTCTGATGCGTCGACATATCGAAGCCAGCTGGAACGCCCTAAGTGGTCAGCTCGAAGCCGGGGATACAGAGAAATGAAACAAATCCGAATTCCTGCCGTCTTCATGCGCGGTGGTACTTCCCGTGCCCTGATGCTTAAAATCGATGATCTTCCCAAGGATCAGGCAAAATGGCCGGCGCTTTTCCGTGCAATGCTGGGTAGTCCTGATCCCAACGGGCGACAGCTTGACGGTATGGGCGGCGGCATTTCGTCGCTGAGCAAGATTTGTATCATCGGGCCGTCTGATCGTGATGACGCCGATATCGATTACACTTTTGCCCAGGTGTCTGTAACCGGCGAAACTGTCGATTTCAGCGGTAATTGCGGCAATATGAGTTCGGCCGTCGGGCCGTTTGCCATTGATTCCGGTGTGATCGCGATGCCCGATGACGGGGAATGCACGGTCCGGATTTTCAATACCAATACCAGCAAGATCATCCACAGCACCTTTATGGTCGAAGACGGCGAAGCCGCGGTCAGCGGCGATATGTCGATCCCCGGCGTTGCCGGTGGTGGTGCGCCGGTACGGCTTGATTTCTTCCGGCCCGCAGGGACGCAGGGACGGGGCCTTCTGCCATCAGGCGAAGCGCAAACAAAACTTGAACTTTCTGACGGCAGTGTTGTGTCGGCATCACTGATCGATGCAGGTGTGCCCGCAGTTTTTGTTCTGCCCGACGCCCTCGGAATTGGGGCCGCGATCATGGATCATGATCTTGAAAGCGATCCCGAAACCATGGCGCGTCTTGAAGAAATCCGCTGTGCCGGATCTGTGGCGATGGGGATTGCGTCCGGTCGTGAACAGGCTGGTGAAATCATTGCGATTCCCAAGGTGGCGATTGTTGCCCCGGCCCAGAATTATCGCGACCTGTCAAAGCAGCCTGTTGAGTCGGGGCGCCATGCCCTGACCATTCGCATGATTTCGGCCGGGCAACCGCACAAGGCTGTGCCAATTACCGGGGCGCTGGCAGTGGCCTGCGGTGCGGCTGTTCCGGGCAGTATCATTGCCGATCTGATCGCTGCAAGTGATTGCGATGTCGCGCGTTTGCCAATCGGAACGCCGAGCGGTGTGGTGACTGTTGGCACGGCACTTGATGCGCAATCCGATGCATCAAGTGCAGTTCCCGAAGTTGAACGCGCCTTTCTTTACCGCACACAGCGCCGACTGATGGAAGGCGTTGTCTGTGTTCCCTCAGCTATTGAAGTTTGAAAAAGAATTTATTGAAGACGGAGTTATCATGACACGAGAAGAAAATAGCAGCGCAAGCGTCTGGCTCGAACAGCCTTTGCCGACGGGACTTGGTGCGGAAATGGCAAAATACTGGGAAACCAACCAGTTCTTGTCGATTGCAGGTGCGCATGACCCGATGGCCGGGCTTCTGGCCCGCAAAGCAGGGTTCAATGCCCTGTATCTTTCCGGGGCGGCTTTGACGGCATCAATGGGCTTGCCTGATCTTGGTCTTGTGACCATGGAAGAACTTGTAACCCGTGCGCAGGCGATTGTTCGTGTTACCCGTTTGCCGTTGCTGGTTGACGGTGATACCGGCTTTGGCGAGGCGCTTAATACCATGCGTCTGGTACGCCAGCTTGAAGATGTCGGTGTTGCCGCTGTTCAGCTTGAAGATCAGGTTCTACCGAAAAAATGCGGTCACCTGAATGGCAAGCAGCTGGTGACACCCGATCACATGGCCGAAAAAATCGCCGCCGCATCGCGCGCGCGCCGTGATTTGCGCATCGTTGCCCGTACCGATGCCGCCGCAAGCGAGGGTATTGATGCGGCAATCGCCCGCGCCAAGCTTTATGTCGAAGCCGGTGCAGACGCGATCTTCCCCGAGGCCCTGCATGACGAAGAACAGTTCCGCGCGTTTTCCGCGGCAATCGACGTGCCGTTATTGGCCAATATGACCGAGTTTGGCCGTACCAAGCAGACCTCGGCGGCGGAATTTGATGCCATGGGATATGCAATGGCAATCTGGCCGGTTTCGGGACTTCGTATCGCAGCACGTGCCATGGAAAAATTCTATGACGAGTTGGCAGCAACCGGCACCGCCGAGGGCACCATTGATCAGATGCAGACCCGCGCAGAGCTTTATGACGTGATCAACTATTTCGGCTATGAATCGCTTGATAGCAAAATCCAGCGGACTGTCCTGCCATAGGCCGATTTCGTGCTGAGCTAACAGAGATTAAAAACAAACAGCCCCCGTTGAAGTCAGCGGGGGCTGTTTGCATTGTTAACATCGTTCACGAAGGTAATCAGTTTCCCATCAGGTCTTCGGGCGTGTAGTTCATTTCATGAAGGATTTCGCCGCTTTCATAATCGACGGCCTGAAGGGTAACGCCATATCCCCAAAGCTGCCCGATATAGCCAAGCGTCATCTGGGCGTCGGACTTTTCAAGGCGGATGCCTTCATGTTCGGTATGCTGGATATAAAGTTGGCGATTGCCGCGAATATCGACATCAACCACCTGCATATCGGGTTCGCGTACCGAAATATCATGCATCCGCGCAAGCGACCGCCGCACCTTGCGATAGCCGTTATCATCGTGAATGGCCGCCACTTCCAGATGCGGGGATGTGCTTTGATCGTCGATCATGAACATCCGCATATCGCGCATCAGTTTGGGCGACAGGAATTGCAGGATGAAGCTTTCATCGCGGTAATGCGCCCATGCTTCTTTCAATGTTTCGACCGGTTCATTGTTGCCGGCAATATCGGGGAACCATTTGCGGTCTTCATCGGTCGGATCAACACAGATGCGGTGGATATCCTGCATCATGGCAAAGCCCAGCGCATAGGGATTAAACCCGGAATAGCGCGGATCATCATATTCGGCCTGAAATACAACACGCGAATGGTAATCGATGAATTCCATCATTGCGCCTTCGGAAATCAGGCCCTTGTCATACAGGCTGTTCATGATCGCGTAATGCACATAGCACGCACAGCCTTCATTCATCATTTTGGTCTGTTTTTGGGGATAGAAATATTGACCGATATTGCGCACGATCCGGATGATTTCACGTTCCCAAGCCTGAAGCGACGGTGCATTTTTTTCGAGGAAATAAAGCAGGTTTTCTTCAGGCAGGCCAAATTGCGCCCGGCGTTCCTCGATCCGCATTTTGCGTTTGAGTTCGTCCATATCCTGATCGCCCTGATCAGGCTGGGGCAGGGTGCGCCACAGATCGTTATAGGTTTCGTCTTCGTATTTTGCCCGTTCGCGTTCACGTTCCAGTTCGACCGCAAGATTGGGCTTTTCCGGGTGGGAGTATCGGTTAACACCCTGTTCCATCAGGGCATGGGCCGCATCAAGAACCCGTTCGACCGCCTCAAAGCCAAACCGGTCTTCGCACTTGGCGATATAGCCCTTGGCAAATTGCAGGTAATCCAGAATGCCTTCGGCATCAGTCCATTGTTTGAACAGATAGTTGTTCTTGAAAAAGTGGTTATGCCCGAACGCGGCATGGGCAATCACCAATGCCTGCATAACGATGGTGTTTTCTTCCATCACATAGGAAATACAGGGGTTTGAGTTGATCACGATTTCATAGGCCAGGCCCTGATAGCCCTTGCGATACATGACATCGTCACGCACGAACCGTTTGCCGAATGACCAGTGGTGATACATCAAGGGCATGCCGATGGATGAATAGGCATCAAGCATCTGTTCGGATGTGATGACTTCGACCTGATTGGGATAGACGTCGAGTTTGAGTTCGTTCATCGCGATATCTTCAATCGCGTCATAGGTTGATTTAAGGGTTTCGAAATCCCAGTCGGCACTGGTGAAAAGCAGTTTGCTGGTGTCCGGGGTGTGGTCGGTTTCGGAGGATTTGGCTTTGGTGTTCATACCCGTGCCTCCGTGCGGTTTTTGGCAAAAAGCTCCCTGAAAACAGGGAAGATATCAGCAGCCTTGGTTACCCGTTTCAGGGCAAAGCGCGGATTGTCTTTGGCAAGCGGGGCATAGGCCTTCCAAAGGGCGGTTTCGCCCTCGGCGGCGGCAAAAATTTCGGCCTCGCGCTCGTCCGTGATTTCGATATAGGCGTAATACTGGCATTTCGGCAAAAGATCTTCGGCCAGAAGGGTGGTACATTTCACCCCGTCATTGGAATAGTTGTCGCCATCAGATGCCTGTGCGGCATAGATGTTCCACTGATCGGTCGGATAACGATCAACCAGCACCTTTTTCATTTCTTCAAGTGCGGTGGAAACAATGGTGCCGCCGGTTTCACGCGAATAGAAAAACGTTTCTTCATCGACCTCGGATGCGCGCGATGTGTGGCGGATAAACACCACCTCGACATGTTCGTAGCGACGATGCAGGAATAGATGCAGCAACATGAAGAACCGTTTGGCCAGTTCCTTCATCTGTTCGGACATCGACCCCGATACATCCATCAGACAGAACATCACCGCCTGGGTGTTGGGATCGGGGATTTGTTGAAACTGGTTATAACGGGTGTCGATCGGGTCAATGAATGGGATTGCCTTCATCCGCCGCTTGGCTTCTTCAAGATCGGCCAGCAATCCGTGCAATGTGTCTTCGTCCGCCTTGGTCAGTGTGCCATTCGGGCGCTTTTCCGCTTTGGCCTGAAGGGCGGTTATCTTTTCTTCCAGTTCGCGGACTTCTGCGGTTTTGGGGCGTTTCAGGCCAATGCGCCGGGCCAGTGAATTGCGCATGGTGCGCACAAGGCTAAGATTTGCCGGGGTGCCTTCAACCGAGAAGCCGGCACGCGCATTGCGAAACGCGGTGGTCTGTTTCAGGCTTTTTTTCAAAAGGTCCGGCAGTTCCAAATCTTCGAAAAACACATCAAGAAATTCATCACGGGTCAGGGTGAACTGGAAATCATCTTCGCCGTCGCCATCCGGGCTTGCCTGCGATCCACCCGTCCCGCCATCACCGCCATTGGGGCGCGCAATCCGGTCGCCCTGAACAAACTTCTTGTTGCCAGGCAGGACATAGTTGCGGTTGCCACCCCGTCCGGCATGATGGAAGCTCGGTTCCTTGAGGGTTTTGCCCGGAATGGTGACCTGATCGCCGCTGGTGATGTCGGTGATGCCGCGTGACCGGATGGTGTCTTCGACGGCCTTTTTGATCTGTGCCTTGGCCCGGCGCATGAAACGCTGTCGGTTGCCAAGGCTTTTGCCAGTCGGGTTTTTGCGGCGGTCAACAATATAGAGCATGGGCATTCACATCCTTGGAATGGCACATCGATGTCCGGGAAATCGCAGATGGAAACCGATGTGCCATGTGCAGGTCGCTTGGGCCTTGGTCTTTGACAGGATGGGAAACGGGACCCATCCTGTGGCGAGATTAAAGCCGGGCAGACAAGGGAGAAACCGCCCGGCAGGGTCGGTAAGCCGAGGGCCTGGCTTATCCGGCCTTGTTCACGCGCATATACCATTCGACCAGACGGCGGGTCTGACGTTCGGTATAGCTTCGATCGATCATGCGTTTGACGAACTCGTTGTGTTTCTTCTCGGTCTCGCTGTCTTTTTTCGAGCCGAATGAAATCACCGGAAGAAGGTCTTCGACCTGACTGAACATGCGCTTTTCAATCACATCGCGCAGTTTCTCATAAGACGTCCATGACGGGTTTTTGCCCTTGTTGTTCGCACGTGCGCGCAGGGCAAATTTGACGACCTCGTTGCGGAAATCCTTGGGATTGGCGATGCCTGCCGGTTTCTCGATTTTTGAAAGTTCCTGATCAATGATCTTGCGATCAAGAAGCTGTCCGGTATCAGGGTCCTTGAAGTCCTGATCCTCGATCCAGGCATCGGCATAGGACACATAGCGATCAAACAGGTTCTGCCCATAATCGGAATAGCTTTCGAGATAGGCCTTCTGGATTTCAGCCCCGATAAATTCGGCATAACGCGGGGCCAGTTCGGACTTGATGAAGTCCATATAATCCTTTTCGCGTTCTTCGGGATATTGTTCGCGGCGGATTGCCTGTTCAAGCACATACATCAGATGCACCGGATCGGCGGCAACTTCGTGAGTGTCATGGTTAAAGGTTTCCGAAAGAACCTTGAAGGCAAATCGGGTGGAAATGCCGTCCATGCCTTCGTCCACACCGGCAGTATCACGATATTCCTGCATGGATTTGGCTTTGGGGTCGACATCCTTGAGCGTCTCGCCGTCATAGACACGCATCTTGGAATAAAGGTTGGAGTTCTCATGTTCCTGCAACCGTGACAGGACCGAAAACTGTGCCAGCATCTTAAGGGTTCCGGGCGCGCACGCACCCTGTTCAAGTTCCGATCCCTGAAGCAGCTTGTCATAAATCATGGTTTCTTCGCTGACACGCAGGCAATAGGGAACCTTGATCACAGAGATACGGTCAATGAAAGCTTCGTTATTCTTGTTGGCCTTGAATGTTTGCCATTCGGCTTCGTTTGAATGGGCAAGGATCAAGCCCTGGAACGGGATGGCACCAAGGTTTTCCGTGCCGATATAGTTGCTTTCCTGTGTTGCGGTCAGCAACGGGTGAAGCATCTTGATCGGGGCCTTGAACATTTCGACAAATTCAAGAAGTCCCTGATTGGCGCGGTTCAGGCCACCGGAATAGCTATAGGCATCCGGGTCGTTCTGGCTGAAATATTCAAGCTTGCGGATATCGACCTTGCCAACCAGCGACGAGATATCTTGGTTGTTTTCATCGCCCGGCTCGGTCTTGGCAATGGCGATCTGGCGCAAGCGCGACGGGATCAGCTTAACCACAGAGAATTTGGAAAGATCACCGCCAAACTCATCAAGGCGTTTGACCGCCCATGGCGACATAAGTCCGGTAAGGCGACGTTTTGGAATGCCGTATTTGTCCTGGATGGCATCGCCCATTTTGGCCGGGTTGAACAGGCCAAGCGGGCTTTCGAATACTGGGCTGACTTCGTCGCCAGCCTTAAGGACATAAATCGGTTCGCGTTCCATCAGTTCCTTGAGCCGTTCGGCAAGGGAACTTTTTCCCCCGCCAACCGGACCAAGCAGATAGAGAACCTGTTTGCGTTCTTCGAGCCCCTGGGCGGCATATTTGAAGAAGCCAACGATGCGTTCGACAGTTTCTTCCATGCCATAGAAATCGGCAAAGGCAGGGTAACGTTTGATGGTTCGGTTCAGGAAGATGCGGCCAAGGCGGGAATCTGTCGATGTGTCGATCAGTTCGGGTTCACCAATCGCAGCAATCATGCGTTCAGCGGCCGAGGCATAGGTCGTTGGGTCTTCGCGACAAAGGTTGAGATAGTCGCGGATGGTCAGTTCGGTCTCTTGCTTGCCGTCATATCCTTCCGCATACAGCTCGAAGATATCCTTGTCTTCAGCCATGGCGCGGTCTCCTTTCAAACGTTATCGCTTTGGTATCGAACTATCGTTTCCTGTCCTGCCTGTTTTGCATTGCAGCAGCCCAGATATCGGCCGCCTGATTCTGTATACGTCAGCAAAAGTCGTTGGATGCATTTGCCTAACAGTAAATATTTTAACCAAGACTATTTAGCTTAAGGTTAATGATCGGCAGAGGGTGCCAAGAATTTGAGGTCGTCGTCTTTGCCAGTTCGCAAGTCAATATTTGCTACTTTGGGTTGCTGTATTTGGGTCCCGTTTCGGCAACCCTTACTGTCAACTTAAGACCAGTCTGGTCGACAACCTGTCTGGGTGACCCGGATCGTCGCCATTGGAAAATGTCCTATTAACTGACTTGGGAATCAGCAATGGCTTCCGCAAGGTAAGACATAAGTATTATTGGAAGAATTTGCGTTCGGGCGATCACGGTTGAGTGACCGGAAAGCACGGTTCACAAGGTACTTTCCCCGGAATGCCGAAGGTCAAATTATTTTGCGTTTGCACAGTTGATTGATCGGGCGCTATCACAGGACCAGTTTAGAAGCTTTGAAAAGTCAGCGATCCGCGGGTCCCAGCAGGAAAAATGAAATGACCGATGGTGCAGTAAAGTTTGTCGAACCCCACGAGCTTGATCTTTTGATCGGGCAGGAATCCGTAACCGTGATCGACGTGCGTGAAGCAGACGAATTTGCCACCGGCCATATTGAAACCGCGATCAATATGCCGACGTCGAATTTCGATATCGCAGCCCTTGTTGACCTGACCGATGAAAATGACACCGATCTGGTGTTTGTCTGTGCGGTGGGGCAGCGATCCTTTGGCGCGGCAAATGCGGTACTTGCCCATGTCGATTGCGAGGTCAGCAACCTTAAGGGTGGCATTCAAAGTTGGGCGCGCGCCGGTTTTGACATTGAAGGCGGCAAATAAACCCGTAATTCGTTATCGGGCAGGGCAGGCAGTATAACGCCTCCTCTTGCCCGGCCGGGTCTGTGAACGGCCTCCAAACTATCTGTCTCCATCTTTGACCAGAACACCAGAGGCAAGGCATTCGAATGCAGAAATCGCCTTGTGAAGGGTGGTTTGCGGATCTTCGCTTGTCGCAACCCAAAGGGCGGCATTCAACGCCACGCCGTTCAGCATTCTTGCCAGGGCTTCGATATCCACGGACTTGATCGCACCCTGATCTGCCAGTTCCCCAAGTGTTGCAATGGTTGCTTGCAGGCATCTGTTTTGGCTTGGCCAGTTTGACGGATCGCCAAGGAAGGCCGGGCCGTCACGAAGGACGATGCGCTGGATCTCGGGATCAAGGGCCAGTTCGATATATGTCCTGCCCTCGGCCATTAATCCGTTCCAGCCACCCCCGGCGGCATCACCGGCATCTTTGGCCTGTTGGGCCATGGCCGAGTCAATTTCATCGACAACCGCCGCAAGCAACCCAAGCTTGTCACCGAAATTATGATAAAGCGCGCCGCGCGTCAGGCCGGCGGATGCTGTCAGCTCATCCATCGAAGCATCGGCATATCCCTTTTGGGCAAAGGCTTTGCGCCCTGCAGCGATCAGTTTGACGCGGGTTTCTTCCATTTTTTCAGCACGGGTCTTGGCAGCCATCAGGCACTCCGAATTTAACATACGTCCTGTATGTCAGTTGACATACGTGATGTATGTGAATATATCTTGGCTTCACATACGCAGCGTATCTGAACTGGGCCCAAAACACCACATCATCTGAATTTATCTTAACAGGAGGGCTTTATGTCCCTTGCAAGCGAAGTAATCTTTCCACCGAACCGTCATGCTCTTTATGAGGCGCATGGCTATTCCCCGGCCATTCGGTCTGGCGATTTGTTATTTGTTTCCGGTCAGGTTGGCAGCCGTGAAGACGGAACCCCGGAACCGGACTTCAAAAAGCAGGTCGAACTGGCGTTCGAAAACCTCAAGGCGATCCTAGAGGCCGCGGGTTGCAGCTTTGATGACATTATCGATGTCACCAGTTTCCACACCGATCCGGAAAACCAGTTCGGCGATATCATGGCGGTCAAAGGGGCGGTCTTTGATCGGGCCCCTTATCCGAACTGGACGGCTGTCGGGGTGACCTGGCTTTCCGGTTTTGATTTCGAGATCAAGGTTGTTGCGCGTATTCCCGATGCGCAGGTTTGATGACGCAATGATCCCTCCGACAACACCGGTTTGATTTGATCAATGCACAAAACCGGCCCTGCGCTGTGAATGCAGGGCCGGTTTTCTATCTTGACGAATTCTCATAAATGGAAAAATATCCCGATATTGAGATTCGAGGTTTAAGATGGAAGAAATCGAAACACGCCTTGCCCAACGCCTGTCACAACTGCGAACCGAACGGGGATGGTCGCTTGATGAACTGGCCAAGCGCAGCACGGTCAGCCGGGCAAGCCTTTCACGCATAGAAAATGGTGATGTCAGTCCGACGGCCAGTGTCCTGGGAAAACTGTGCGTTGCCTTTGGCGTGACCCTGTCGCGTCTGATGCAGATGGTTGAAGACGATTTTGCCCCAATGATCACACGGGGCAGTCAGGAAGTTTGGACCGATCCGGAAACCGGATATCGCCGACGGCTGGTGTCGCCGACATCGCGAAATCTGTCGGGCGAGGTTCTTGAAGTTGAAATCGATGCCGACACCCGGATTGAATATGCCGGGTCGCCGCGTGACGGGCTTGAACATCATCTGGTGATGCTGGACGGCAAGCTGACGATGGAGATTGATCACCAGAGCCACAATCTGGAGGCTGGGGATTGCCTTCGCTATCAGTTGCGCGGTGGCAATGTGTTTCAAACACCCAAGAATTCCGGTGCCCGCTATCACCTGTTCATTGTCGAATAATCCACCAGAAAGTCACACCGCCATGCAGAACAATGCCACCGTCGCAGCACCCCGTATCGTCAAGTTGACTGCCAGAGAACTGGAAGCACATCTTTCGCAATTTGCCGAGATGCTGCATCAATGTGTTCACGCCGGGGCCAGCATCGGCTTTATCGAACCGTTTCCGATCAGCGAGGCGGCTTCATTCTGGCGCGACCGGATCATCCCTGCATTGGCCGGGGGCAAGCGCACCCTGTTTGCCGCCTTTGATGCGGATCGTGTGGTTGGAACGGTACAGCTTGATTATGACACCATGCCCAATCAGGCCCATCGCGGCGATATCAGCAAATTGATGGTGCGTCCCGATTGCCGTCGGCGCGGTATTGCAAGGCTTCTGATGCTTGCCGCCGAGGGGCAGGCGCGTGACCTTGGACGCAGTCTTTTGACACTTGATACCCGTACTGGGGATAGTGCCGAAATACTCTATACATCGCTTGGTTTTGAAACCACGGGCGTGATCCCGCAATATGCCCGTGATCCGTTTTCAGAAAAGCTGAGTGGCACGACGATCATGTTCAAGCATCTGATCGGTTAGTCGACTGAGCCTAGGGCCGATTCTCGAAATTGTATCCAAAATAAAATTTCTGGCATACCAGTACTATCAGGCGGTGAGAGCGCTGCGATAAATTGTATTTTTGCGTCGCAGCATTTCCTTTGGTTTGTGGCCTGAAATCCGTTTTTCTTCCGGCTTTCAAAAGGTTGTGCGGCGCACTAAGGGTTTTCCGCAGGATAACCCGGTTAACACGAAACATGTTGAACGGTGGGGCGAAATAGGCACATCTTTGCGGTCCGGCATAAAGAATTAGAATAAAAGTTCCTGGAGGAAGCTCATTATGAAGAAATTTGCTCTCGCAGCTGCCTTGATGACAGCTGTCGGATTTTCCGGTGCGGTCCATGCTGCCGACCTGACCCTGCGCATTTCGTTGCAGCTGCCGATGAAAAGCCACCTTGGCCAGAACCTTTTGATGTTCAAGAACGAGGTCGAGGAAAAATCTAACGGCGATATCGAAGTTCAGATTTATGACTCGGCCCAGCTTTACAAAGATAAAGAAGTTCCCGCCGCTGTTGGTTCGGGCGCAATTGAAATGGGTGTTGCGTCGCTGACCCGTTATGTCGGTGATGTTCCGGCCGTTGACGTTTTCTATCAGCCGTTCCTTCTTGATAGCGAAGAAAAGGTCCGCAAGGCCGTTTCCCCGGATTCCCCGGTACGTGCGCCGCTTGATGCTGCGATTGCAGATACCGGTGCGACCGTTCTGTGGTGGCAGGCATATGGCGGATCGATCATGCTGTCGAATGGTGGCCCGATCAAAGGTCCGGATGGCCTGAAAGGTCAGAAAGTCCGCGTGTTCTCTAAAACCCAGGGTGATTTCATCTCTGCTGCTGGTGGTGCGCCGACCCTGATTTCCGGTTCCGAGCAGTATATCGCCTATCAGCGTGGCACGGTTGATGTTGGCATGACCGGCATGTCGGGCGTCAAATCCCGTCAGCTTTGGGAAGTCATGGACACCGTAACCACCACCAACGATGCCGATATCGAATTCATCGTGGTTGTGAATACCGACTTCTGGAACGGCCTGACCGAAGCACAGCGCGGCATCATTTCGACCGCTGCTGTTAATGCAGAAAACGATGTGCGTGATCGCATGTCGGCAATCGAGGCGGCTGCCTTTGACGAAGCCAAAGCCAACGGCATGACCGTCTATACCCCGACTGCCGAAGAAATGGCTGCATGGCGCGAAGCTGCCAAGCCGGTTTATGACGCCTTCCTTGCGCATACCGGTGATCTTGGCAAACAGGTCTTCGAAGCCGCACAGAAGTTCTGATCAGTTAACCGGTCACCACAATCAAATCATGTGGTGACCGATTGATCATACTCGATCTGATCTTGTCACCGCCGAAGAAGCCAAAGACAGGTAAGGCACAAGGCACTGTAAGTGTGCCGGTGCAGGCCGGTCGGCCCCGGCGGTGACAGTTTCCCGCCCCCTTTATTGAGATCAGGAGATACCGGTTTCACGGTTGTGCCATCGCACCCCTGACCAACGGTATTTGTTTCACGATGTTTGAGCGATTAATGCTTTTGCTGGCGTGGGCCGCCGCCATCCTGTTTGTGCTGTCGGGCTGCATGCTGACTTATGAAGTTATTGCACGATATTTCTTTATCCGTCCGACGATCTGGGCGGCCGAGCTTTCGCAGCTTTGCCTGATCTGGGGTTCGTTGCTTGGCATGCCCTGGGCCTTGGCGGCACGTCGCCATATTTCGGTTGATGCTGTTACCCGCCTGTTTTCCGAGCCGGTTCAACGCGGCATCGAAATCGTTGCCATGCTGTGCGTCTTTGCCTTTTCGGTGATGGTGACGATCAAGGGCTGGGACATTTTTTATGAAAGCTTTGAGCGCGGCCGCACCAGCGGCACCATGCTGGACCTTCCGGCATGGGTTGCCGAGCTGCCTGTTGCGCTTGGCTTTGCGTTGCTGGCCATTCAGGCCGTGATTGAAGTGATTGGCCTGTTGCGGGGCAAAGAAATTCCGAAAGGGGCCCACGAATGACGATTGTTCTGACCCTTGCGGCAATGTTCGCGCTTTTGCTGGCGCGTGTACCTGTTGCCTTTGCCCTTGGTGGACTTGGACTTGCGATGCTGTTGCTTGGCGGGTTTTCGCCGCTGATGGCACCGCAGGCGGTTCTGTCCACGCTTGATGGCTTTATCCTGCTTGCTGTTCCGCTTTTCCTGTTGATGTCCAACATTCTGCTGCGTGCCGGGGTGGGCAATGATTTGTTTGCGGCGGTCAGTGCCTGGGTCGGTCATTGGCCGGGTGGTCTTGCGGTTGCAACCATCCTGTCTTGTGGTGTGTTTGCTGCCATCTCCGGATCATCGGTTGCCACGGCGGCAACGATTGGCACGGTTGCCATCCCGGAAATGATCAATCGCGGTTATAACAAGAAGTTCGTCTATGGCCTTTTGGCTGCGGGCGGGACGCTTGGTATTTTGATCCCTCCATCGATCCCGATGATCATTTACGGCTTTGTCACCGAAGAATCGGTTATCTCCCTGTTCCTTGCTGGCATTGGACCGGGCATTGCGTTGCTGGTGTTCTTCATCATCTTTTCGATGATTTATGCACGCATGGGCGGGCAGGAAAGCGAACCGAAACGTGACTGGGCCGAACGCCGTCGCGCCACGCTCAAGGCTTTGCCAGCCGTGATCCTTGCGGTTCTGATTATTTCGGGGATCTATTCCGGGGCCTTTACCCCGACCGAGGCTGCGGCCATCGGCTTTGCCGCATCGCTGGTCATCACCGGCCCGATTATGTGTGTTCTGACCTGGGATGCGCTTAAAAAGGCGGTGTTCGATTCGATGGCGACCACGGTCGCGATCATTCTGATCATTGCGGGCGCCAAGATTTTCGGCAAGGCGATCACGCTTTATCGAATCCCGCAGGACATCTCGATGCTGATCACGCAGGGAATCGATACCGATCTTGGTTTCATTCTGGTCGTGACCGTCGTTCTGCTGGTGATGGGGCTCGTGTTCGAGGCACTTTCGATGGTTCTGATCATGACACCGGTTCTGTTGCCTGCGGCCCTTGCCCTTGGATTCGATCCGATCTGGTTCGGGGTCTATATGGTGATCATGGTTGAATGCGCCCTGATTACGCCGCCGGTCGGCCTGAACCTGTATGTCATCCAGTCGGTGGCCAAGGCCCGTTTGGGCGAGGTCGCAAGTGGTGTGGCACCGTTCCTGATCCTGATGTTTGTCTGTGCCGCACTTCTGTATGTCTGGCACGACCTTGCACTCTATATTCCGTTCAAACTGTAAAGACTGATGACACATATAAAAACACCTGCTGATCAACTGCGTGCGCTTCTTGCCACCGGTGATCTGATTACCATGCCATGCTGTTTTGATGCGCTTTCTGCCAAGCTGATTGAACAGGAAGGCTTTGCCCTTACCTTCATGTCAGGATTCGCAACGTCGGCCTCCCGTATCGGTGAACCTGATCTTGGTTTGATGTCCTATGGCGAGGTTCTCGATCAGGCCCGCAACATTACCGATGCCATTTCGATCCCCCTGATCGGCGATGGCGATACCGGTTATGGCAATGCCATGAATGTCAGACGCACCGTGACCGGCTTTGCCAAGGCCGGTTGTGCCGCCGTTATGATTGAGGATCAGTTGGCCCCGAAACGCTGTGGTCACACCAAGGGCAAGGAAGTCGTGGGCCGTGACGAGGCGTTTGACCGTATCCGTGCGGCGGTGGATGCCCGCGAAGCCGGGGCGGATATCCTGATCCTTGCCCGCACGGACGCCCGTCATCAGCACGGTCTGTCCGAGGCGATTGATCGTGCCGCCAAGTTCAAGGAACTTGGGGCCGATATCCTGTTTGTCGAAGCGCCGAAAAGCGTCGAGGAAATGCGGACCCTGTGTGCCGAACTGCCCGGGCCGAAAATGGCCAATATCGTCGAAGGCGGCGAAACACCGGATCTGTCGCCAGAAGACCTTAAGGAAATCGGGTATCAGATCGCGGCCTATCCGCTGTCATTGATGGCAGCGGCGATGAAGGCGATGGTGGAATGCCTGCAAACCATGAAGGCCGGTCAACCCCGTGATGACAAGCTGATGAATTGGGCCGACTTGCGCAACCGCATCGGATTCGATGATTACTATAAAGAATCGGAACGTTATGCCTCGTCGCGCCGCGACGGATAGGTATTCAGGCAATTCATAGAATGTGATTCGCAAGGGCGGTGCAATGAACGGATTGCATCGCCCTTTGTGCTTGGATAGCGTGGTCTTTTGCGTAACCCTGATCCGAACTGATAATGAAGAATATCGCTACCTGTCTTGTCTTGATAGTCATCTGCCTTGCCCCGGGCCTTGGCCGCGCCGAAGAACATATTCGTTTATGCTTCGAAGAATGGGCCCCCTTTGCCGAAACGCGTGAAGGTGTGGCACGTGGTATCCAGGTCGATATTATGCAACAGGCCTTTGATCGGGCAGGTCTTCCGGTGTCGTTTGAGGAAATGCCCTATGTGCGGTGCCGTCAGGACGTAAAGCAGGGGCGGTATGACGGTATTCTGGCGTCTTCATATGAATATGACCTGTTTCCGGTTGGCTTGTCGGTATTGCGCTGGGAAATGGCTGTCTTTGTTCATGAAGACTATCCCGCCTCTATCTTTGCATCCCTTGACGACTTTCTGGGGCTTCAGGTCGGGATCGTGGATGGTTACGACTATGGGGATGATATCATGGGGCGTCGGAATGAATGGGATGTCCAGGATGCGCCGGATGCGCTTTTTAACCTGCGCAAGCTCGCCAAAAAGCGCATAGATTTCACATTTGCCGATATCCTGTGGGGCAACAGCGTCAAGCGGCGTGAAAACCTGCCGGTCAAGGCCCTGTTTCCGACAATCTCGTCAGTTCCCCAATATACCTATTTCAATGACGATCACGCGGTGCTGATCCCGCGTATCGAAGCCGCAATGCAAGAGATGAAAGAAGACGGCACGATCGAGACGATCTATCTCCGTGAAACCGGACTTGGCATCCCCAGTCGCTGGTTGGCACAATAACCGGCGTAAAGAGAATCGAAGCAACTTGCGACCCGCGCAATCGTGCGGTCATATGCACAAATAACAAAGCCCGCATCAGAATGCAGGGCAGGGACATACAGGAAGAACGCTATGAGCAAGAAACACACCGGCAGTTGCCTGTGCGGGCAGGTGACATTTGAAGTTAACGGCAGCTTTGATGCCTTTTTCCTGTGTCACTGCACCTATTGCCAGAAAGATACCGGGTCGGCACATGGTGCGAATCTGTTTTCCGGGCGGGCAAAACTGATCTGGCTTAGTGGTCAGGACAAGGTCACAAACTTTACATTGCCCGGAACCCGGCACAGCAAGGCATTTTGCGCGGCCTGTGGATCAGCAATGCCAAGTGAACAGATGGGTGGGCAGTTGGTCGTTGTACCGGCAGGCAGCCTTGATACACCGGTTCCCAACGTCCCGGACGCCCATATCATGATGGGCAGCAAGGCCAACTGGGATGACGCGCTGGAACAGGTCAGCCGGATGGATGGAATGCCTGGCTAGGATTCGTTGAAAACAGCCAAAAGAAAACCCCGCAGCCAGTGGCTTGCGGGGTTTTCTTTGAATGGTGCCGGCAGAGAGACTCGAACTCCCAACCTTCTGATTACAAATCAGCTGCTCTACCAATTATAGCTATGCCGGCGTGAGCGGCGCGAAACATAATCCGGGCCGCGTATGATTGCAATACCTTGAATCAGGGAAATTTACATCCCCCGACATCGGGTTGAACCGCGCCCGGAGCTACTTGCGATACAGCTCGTACAGGGCAACTGCGGCAGCGTTGGAAACATTCAGGCTTTCGATGCGATCAGACATCGGAAGTTTGACCAGAAAATCACAGCTTTCGCGCGTCAGACGACGCAGTCCTTCGCCCTCGGAACCCATTACGATACCCACACGGCCATACAATTTGGCTTCGGCCAGTGTCTGTTCGGCATAGCCATCCATACCGGCTAGCCAGAAATGGGCACCTTTAAGCTTTTCGAGTGTCTGATTAAGGTTGCCTGCATGGATATAGGGAACCGTTTCAAGTGCACCACTTGCCGATTTGGCCAGAACACCGGTTTCAGGCGGTGCATGACGGTCCGGGACAATCACGGCCGATGCGCCAAAGGCCGCGGCACTACGCAGAATCGCGCCGACATTGTGAGGATCGGTGACCTGATCAAGAATAAGCACCGTGCATTGTTCCGAATCCCTGTGATCGGCAATCAGTTCTTCGACAGAAAGCTGGGGCAGGGGGGCACAATGAATCGCCATGCCCTGGTGAACGGTCCCTGGTGGCAGCATTTCATCAAGGTCGGTCCGGCCGGCGGCATCGACGGCAACATCATGGCGTTCGGCATCGGCAAGTGCGGCGTTGATTTCATCACGCACATTTTCGGTCGCCCAGATTTTGTGAATCGTGCGCTGCGGATTGGCAATTGCCATCATAACAGGGTGGCGCCCGAAGAGAATCAGGCGCGAATTTCCACTCGCCGATCCGCCATCGCGGCCGCGCTTTCGTCCACGGCGCGAATTACCTTCACGGTTTTCATCGTTGTGCGGGAGGTTGTCCTGCCCGACGTCACCCTGGTGACGATTTCCTGAACGTGGTTTGTTGCGACGCGACATAATGGCGGAAACCTCCGGGCCGTAAGGAACTGAATGCACTTTGTTTGACTCTGAAAGCAGAGCTTGGGGAACATATAGGAAAGGAAATACGATTTCGTGCTTTTTTTGCTGTTGACAACACATGCTCGTCCACCGTATTCCCTCCCTCGCCGCAACGAGGCCGGGCTCAAAACCCGGACGGCGTTAAGACCCTGATGGAGGGGTGGCAGAGCGGTCAAATGCAGCGGACTGTAAATCCGCCGACTTAGTCTACGCAGGTTCGAATCCTGCCCCCTCCACCACTCTCTCGCCCTCGCGAGAGCTCGCAGATAAAAATATGCGGGTGTAGCTCAATGGTAGAGCAGAAGCCTTCCAAGCTTACGACGAGGGTTCGATTCCCTTCACCCGCTCCAGATTTTATATGTTCCCGTCGGCTCGTGCGGTGGGTTCTTACGTGTTTTTTTTGGTTCGGATTAGGATCTGAGTGCAATGGCTAAAGAAAAGTTTGCGCGTACAAAA
>NZ_JPWF01000016.1 GCF_003326675.1 Thalassospira profundimaris | reverse complement strand
AAAAACCGTCAACCTATTTTAGGACGGCACAGTCGTTCGGTTATTGACGATGTGCCCTGTCAGTATTCGTAAGGGATGCAATCATCTGTATACTTGGTAAGTGCAAACCAAATTGACATATTTTTCGGCCCGCTGTTCAATCAATGGGTGGTTCGAAGGCAAATAGGGACGCGAGAACATGAATGTATCGACAGAGAAGAGCACTGCTTTGATGACTGACTGGATTTCGAGCGGCGGCGCGGAACTTTCCCGGCTCGGTTGGGAGGCATCATCCTGCAGCCACGATGATGCGGAAATTGCCAGTGCGTCACTATCCCAAGTGCATGTGGCCGGGGGCTGTGCAGGTATTACAAAGATTAAGTAGTTTGCTGCGGCAACCTGATAATAAGCTTGAAAAGACGGCATCGCTTGAATCAGCTTTGCAAAGTGCAGCTGCGTCTAGACGGATTGGCTTACTGCGTCTGGTTGATGATTACGTCTTGATGACCTGAACGGATGCAAGCCAAGGAAATGATAAAGGCAGCCCGAAAATGGGCTGCCTTTCGGATTTGTGGTCTTGCGACGTGATCCTGTCGATGATCAATATTCGTAAGGCGACCCATCCATATTTTCCATCAGCACTTCGCGCTTGCCGACATGGTTGGCGGCGGAAACCACGCCGTTTTCTTCCATCTGTTCGATGATGCGGGCTGCACGGTTATAACCGATGGACAGTTTGCGCTGGATAAAGCTTGTCGATGCCTTTTTCTCGCGCAGGACAATGCCAACCGCCTGATTATAAAGATCATCATCGGATCCGCCGCCTGCACCGGCATTGCCACCACCTATATAGGCCGCCATCGGATCTTCTTCGGGTTCTTCGGTAACGGTTTCAAGATAGGCGGGGTCGCCTTGATCGCGCAGATGCTTGACGATGCTTTCGACTTCTTCATCCGATACAAACGGGCCGTGAACACGCTGCAAACGGCCACCCTGACCCATGTAAAGCATATCGCCTTGCCCCAGAAGCTGTTCTGCGCCCATTTCACCAAGGATGGTACGCGAGTCAATTTTCGAGGTCACGGAATAGGAAATACGGGTCGGGAAGTTCGCCTTGATCGTACCTGTGATCACGTCCACTGACGGGCGCTGTGTTGCCATGATCAGATGCAGACCCGCCGCACGGGCCATCTGTGCCAGACGCTGGATCGATGCTTCGACATCCTTGCCCGCCACCAGCATCAGGTCGGCCATCTCGTCAACGATGATGACGATAAACGGCAGCGGCTCCATCGGCAGTTCCTGATCTTCAAAGATCGGCTTGCCGGTTTCAGGGTCAAAGCCGGTCTGAACGCGGCGCGTAAGCTGTTCGCCCTTGGCGGCGGCTTCCTTGATGCGTTTGTTGTACCCGGCGATGTTACGCACGCCCACCTGGCTCATGGCGCGATAACGGTCTTCCATTTCGCGCACGGCCCATTTCAGGGCGACAACCGCCTTGTGCGGGTCGGTGACAACCGGGGTCAAAAGATGCGGAATGCCGTCATAGATCGACAGTTCCAGCATCTTCGGGTCAATCATGATAAAGCGGCATTCTTCGGGCTTAAGCCGATAAAGCAATGACAGGATCATTGCGTTCACCCCGACCGATTTACCCGAACCCGTCGTACCGGCAATCAGCAAGTGCGGCATTTTCGCAAGGTCGGCAATCACCGGTGTGCCGCCAATATCCTTGCCAAGGCTCATATTGAGCTTGCCGGTATTCTTGTCAAAGTCGCTTGATGCCAGAATTTCATGCAGATGCACGGTTTCGCGACGTGCGTTTGGCAATTCGATACCAATCACATTACGGCCTGGCACCACGGCAACACGGGCGGCAATCGCGCTCATGGAGCGCGCAATATCATCGGCAAGACCGATAACCCGTGATGATTTGACCCCGGCTGCGGGTTCAAGCTCGTACAGGGTAACAACCGGGCCCGGTCGGACCTGAACAATCTCGCCCTTGACGCCAAAGTCCTGAAGGACGGTTTCAAGCAGACGGGCATTCTGTGCCAAGGCTTCCTGATCAATCTGGGCGGCATCGGCCGGGTCCGGCTCGTGCAGCAGATCAAGCGGCGGGAAGCGATATTCATCCGATCCCAGATCAAAGGATGCCTGACGTTGTGCGGCGGCCTTCTGGCTGGGTTGCAGCTTGGCCGCTGGGGCGGCAACGATATGGACCGGCGGTTCGGTATCAATACCGTCATCGTCGTCATAACCGTCATCGTCGCTGTAATCCGGTTCGATTTTCGGTTCGGAACGACGGGTGGAAATGGCCGTACCCAGCTTGGATTTCGATTTATCAAGCGACGGTTCCTGGCGCGAACCCGGTGCGCGTTTGGCAACCGGTTCGTCATTGCTGCCGGTCGGAATGATCGCACGGATGCCGGCAATGATCTTGCCGCTGGTAAAGGCAAGAATACCGCCCAGACGTTCCCAATCCGACAGGGAATAGGCCATGCAGAAAATGGTAAGGACCAAACCAAGGATCATTGAGGACAGGGCAATGATGGCACGTGCGCCCGGAATGCCGATCATGGCAAATCCGGCCTGAAGCTTGGCCAGCAACAAATCACCGGCGAAACCGCCAAGACCAACGGTCAGCGGCCAGTGCATGCCGGGCTGGATGGCGGCAGCTGAAATAGCAACCAGCAAAAGTGCCAGCGGCAGGACCAGAAACCGCACCCACATCCAGCTGAACGGTTTAACCGCAATCAGGCGCAATCCCCATCCCAGCATCAGAACGGTCAAAAGCGCAGATGCAAGACCAAGGGTCCGCAACATCAGATCCGCGCCATAGGCCCCGATAATCCCCAGCGGATTAAAGATCGGTCCCCGGTCTGCTGCGTGGTTAAAGGACGGATCGCCCGGATGGAACCCGATCAACATGATGAACAGGGCAATGGCAATGAAAACCAGACCAAGGCCGCAAATCCGCAAACCGCTGCGCTTCAGCAAAGTCACGAGACTGCCGGGCATAAAAGCGGTTCCAAGAATGTTCGACTGACTGCTCATCTGGGTATCCGTTCTGGTTAAGTCCTGTTTGGGCTGTATGACTGCTTTGGCGCGAAAGACTTAGCTTTCAAGCGCCTTGGCAATCCGCGTCAGCCCTTCGCGTGTGGTTGCAAGATCATGGACAAGTGCAATGCGGATAAACTGCGTGCCCGGATTGCTACCATCCTTGTCGGTGATCGAAAGATAACTGCCCGGGATGACCTTGACCCCGGCTTCCTTCCAGATTTTCTTGGTTGCAGCTTCGCCGTCGCCAACATCAAGCCACAGGAAAAATCCCCCCGGCGGGCGATAAAAACCAAACCGGTTGCCAAAGATTTCAGCGGCAATGTCGATTTTGGCGCGGTAAAGATCGCGGTTTTCTTCGGCATGAACATCGTCATTCCAAAGCGCGGTGGATGCGGCCATCACCGGCATCGGAATGGTGGCCGAGCAATAGCTGCGAAGGGCGGTAAAGCGTTTGACGATTTTAGCATCACCGGCCACAAAACCAGACCGCAGGCCCGGCGCGCTTGAACGTTTCGATAGGCTGTGGAAAACAAGGAGATTGTCCATATTTCCACCCTGCTTGGCGCAGATTTCAAGCGCACCTATCGGAGGTTCGCGGTCATAGATATCGGCATAGCATTCATCCATCGCCAGAACGAAATCATGCTTGCGCGAAAGCCCGATGATCCGTTCAAGATATTCCGGCGATGCAATTGCACCCTGCGGATTGGCCGGAGAACACAGGAAAAACAGACTGCAAGTATCCAACGTTTCGGTATCGATCTGATCTAGATCGGGCAGGAAACCGGTTTCAGGACCCGCGGCAAGCGGCACCATTTCGGCGTCATTCAGAACGGCTGCGCCGCAATAGACCTGATAAAACGGATTGGGCAGCAGCACCTTGGGCTTCGGGCCCGGTCGATCCTGCGGAATGACGGTGGTTGCAATCAGATAAAGGGCTTCGCGTGTACCCGCGACCGGCAGGACATGATCGTCACGATGAATCATGTCCGTCGGCAGGTTATAACGGCGATCAAGCCAGTTTTTGATGGCGTCGCGCAGTTCCGGCGTGCCGGAACCTGGCGGATATTTGTGCCAAAGTGACGCATATTTGACCATCGCCTCGGTAATCATCGCGGGCGGTTCATGTTGCGGTTCGCCAATGGACATCACCAAGGGCGATTGACCGGGTTCAATCCCGTCAAGCAGGGCCGCCAATCGCGGAAACGGATAGGCAGGCAATTGATCCAGGCGTTCGTTAAACATGGTCGTCGTCATTCCAGCTTTATCTGTGCCCCGTCAGCTGTGCGGAGCTCTTCTGCAGAATATGGGTAAATTCCCCTGACTTTACCCCTATGCCAAAAGTGCAAAGAAAGATTTAAGAGACAGGGTGTGAAGGTGCAAAAAGCCCGGAAAGGCGGGCTTTCCGGGCTTTGATAAATTTGGTGGCGATTTGGGATGGTCTGTCAGCTCGCGCGCAGGTCATCCTCGGGATAGGCGCCGATCTTGTGAATCGACACATCAGCCCCGTCAAATTCGTCTTCTTCCGAAAGACGAATGCCAATGGTTCTTTTCAGCACGCCATAGACGACAAAGCCGGCAATGGTGGCAAACACAACACCGCTTAGCGATCCGGCAAGCTGTGCACCAAAGGATACGCCACCCATACCGCCAAGGGCCTCAAGGCCAAAGATGCCACAGGCAATGCCGCCCATAAGGCCGCACATGCCATGCAGTGGCCAGACGCCAAGTACGTCATCGATTTTCCATTTGGCCTGACACTGGTTAAAGCCCCAGACAAACAGAACCCCGGCCAGACCACCGGTGACAAGTGCGCCAAGCGGATGCATGACATCGGAACCGGCGCAAACAGCAACCAGACCGGCCAAGGCACCGTTATGAACAAAGCCCGGATCGTTTCGACCGGCAATCAGTGCGGTCAGAATGCCACCGACCATTGCCATCAACGAATTTACCGCAACAAGGCCGGTAATGCCGGAAACCGATTGGGCGGACATGACGTTAAAGCCGAACCAGCCAACGCACAAAACCCAGGATCCAAGCGCAAGGAACGGAATGTTTGACGGCGGAATACCGATCAGGCCACCCGATTTGGTGTAACGACCGCGGCGCACGCCCAGACTGATCACCGCGCCAAGGGCAATCCAGCCACCAACCGCGTGAACGACGATGGAACCGGCGAAATCATGGAACGGTGCGCCAAATGTTGCTTCGATCAGGTCCTGGAAACCGAAATTGTTGTTCCAGACCATTCCTTCAAACAGCGGATAACAGACACCGACCAGAATGGCCGTGGCAAAAAGCTGCGGGTAAAAGCGTGCACGCTCGGCAATGCCGCCCGAGATGATGGCGGGAATGGCGGCAGCAAAGGTCAGCAGGAAGAAGAATTTGACCAGATCATAGCCGCTTGAGGCAAAGGCGCTGCCTTCGGCCTGCCCGCTAAGGGTCGCGGCATTGGTAAAGAAATCAACGCCATAGGCGATGCTGTAACCGACAAAGAAATAGGCAATTGTCGAAACGGCGAAATCGATAATGATCTTAACCAGTGCATTGACCTGGTTCTTTTTGCGGACTGTTCCGACTTCAAGAAAAGCAAAACCGGCATGCATTGCGAGCACCATAATAGCGCCCATCAGGACGAAAAATACGTCCGAGGCAGTCTGGAAAGCCTCCATAAGGCATCCCCCTGTTTCTTAAAAGCGTTTCCTCTCGGTCCGGTCTTGTCGGGGCCGCCGGACTCTGGTTCGGAGCTGCCAAGATCAATTTCCGTGCCAACGTCTGGTCGAGATGCCTCAAGGCCAATGACATCAAGGGACTGGAGGTGAGTTCGATCCTTTGAAAGAAAAGGAAGCAGGGGATGTCAAAATCACGATCTGCCTTCGCAGTGATCAAAATGCTGCCCAAAAAGGCAGCATACAGACAAAAAGCCCGCCAGGGATAAATCCCGGGCGGGCCAGTTGGTCTGACAGGCTGGGTATCGGGCGAACCCGATACCCGTCAGGAAATCAATTCGCTTAGAAGCGCTGGGAACCCTTACCGAATTCCGGATAAGCTTCCATGCCGAGTTCAGCCGCATCGGAACCCAGTGCCTCGTCTTCTTCAGACAGGCGGATACCAACGGTGAACTTCAGGATGAGCCACACAATCGCCGAAGTAACGATGGTGAAGGCACCCATTGCAACGATACCGGTCAGCTGTACGCCAAACGATGCACCGTCATTGGTGAACGGAACAGCAAGCGTGCCCCAGATACCGCAAACAAGGTGAACCGAAACTGCGCCAACGACGTCGTCGATTTTCAGTTTGTCGAGCAGCGGAACCGCGATGACAACCAGGATGCCGCCGATTGCGCCAATGATGATGGCAGAACCGATGGTCGGGGTGTCCGGACCAGCCGTGATCGAAACCAGACCAGCCAGCGCACCGTTAAGTGCCATGGTCAGGTCGACCTTTTTGTAAAGGATCTGGGTCAGGATCGCAGCGGCAACAACACCACCAGCAGCAGCCATCGAGGTGTTGCCATAGATGTTGGCAATCGCGATGACATCAGCGCCGGAACCCATAGCAAGCTGGGAACCACCGTTGAAGCCGAACCAGCCGAGCCACAGGACGAAGGTACCAAGGGTCGCAAGCGGAAGGTTGGAGCCCGGCATCGGGTGAACCGAACCGTCTGCACCGAATTTGCCTTTACGTGCACCGAGGATGATCGCACCGGTCAGAGCAGCCCAGCCGCCAACCGAGTGAACGATGGTCGAACCGGCGAAGTCAGCAAAGCCCATTTCAGAGAGCCAGCCGCCACCCCATGTCCATGCACCGGTGATCGGATACAGAACGCCGGTAAGTACGACGACGAAGATCATGAACGGCCACAGTTTGATGCGCTCGGCAACAGTACCGGAAACGATCGAAGCTGCGGTTGCAACGAACACCATCTGGAAGAACCAGTCAGAGGTTGCAGAATAACCGCCAGAGAAGTCACCACCCAGAGCTGCTGCATCATCAGCACTCCAGAGGCTGAGCGAACCGATCCAGCCCGTAACATCCATATACATCAGGTTGTAGCCGATGAGGTAATACATGATACCTGCAACAGCAAACAGAGCGATGTTTTTGAACAGGATGGTCGATACGTTCTTGGTACGGACGAGGCCGGATTCAAGCATCGCAAAACCAGCAGCCATCCACATGACCAGCGCGCCGCTGAACAGGAAGCTGAAGGTGTTAAGAATGTATTGGGTCTCAGCCGAAACGCCAGCGTCCTGAGCAAAGGCCGGAGAAGCGATTGCCAGAAGGGCGGTAGCTGCAACAGCAGCAAGGCCGGTTTTCTTCATGGAAATAGTCATAATGTCTCCCCTTGTCTCTGGACTTACAGGGCGTCGTCGCCGGTTTCACCAGTACGGATACGGACCGCCTGGCTCACATCAAGAACGAAAATCTTACCGTCCCCGATTTTCCCGGTTTGAGCAGTTTTGGTGATGGCTTCGACAACCTGATCGACCAGATTATCCGTGATGGCGACTTCCAGCTTCACCTTCGGCAGGAAGCTGACCATGTATTCAGCACCACGATAAATTTCGGTCTGACCTTTCTGGCGACCAAAACCTTTAACTTCGGTGACCGTCAGACCCTGAACGCCAAGTGCGCTGAGCGCCTCGCGGACTTCGTCGAGTTTGAACGGCTTAATGACAGCAGTAACAAGTTTCATAATATTGCGACCTCCCGGCATATCCGTTGAGTACCAACGTGGTAATCACGATTTCGCAGTCGCAATCTCCAAACCAAGAATCGTGCCAGACTCAAAATAAAACTTCTAAGATGCTGTTTTATAATAAAAAAATAACATATCGCTGAGGTTGAATGAGAAAAGGGCAATGAAATGGTCGGATTAAAATATGCACAGAATCTGTTTCTGTTTAAAAAATGTGCATATTTTTTAATCAAAGATAATGCACAGCAAAAGCTGTTGTAGCTCAAGGTGATGGAGGTATCAGATCGGACCGCTCCAGGCTGATATTCCCGCAAGTGACGGGGCAATTGATGGCGGTATTCCGCCATTATTCTTGCCTAAACTGCCCTTGATCGGGGTGTGAACAAACCGCTGCCAATATCAGCACGTAATAAATCAGGGCCGTGATCGGATGGTGCGGGTTGTGAGGCCGTTGCATGCGGGGTAAATATGGCAGCAACCGATTGCGGTTATTGATATTGCGTCAGGTCAACGCGGACATATGATCAAGGATCGTATGACAGCGGGGCAGACGCCATCGACTGAAACAGGAATTTCGAGATGAATGATCAACAGGCACTTCATACCGATGTCGTCATTCTGGGCGGTGGCCTGAATGGTGCGGCGATGGCGCTTGCGCTGGCCCATGGCGGGGTGAAGTCGGTGGTGATTGATTATGCTGATCCGAAAACCATCCTGAGTGCCAATTATGATGGCAGGACTTGTGCGATTGCCGCGGCCTCCAAGGCGGTGCTCGAAGTGGTGGGTGCCTGGAAATATATGGCAGACGATGCCCAGCCCATTCTGGATATCCGCATTGCCGACGGTCAAAGCCCGCTTTTCCTGCATTACGATCACCGCGATGTCGGCAACGAACCGCTGGGCTATATTGTCGAAAACCTCGTGACCCGTGGCGCGCTGTATCAGGCGATTGCCAAAAATGATCTGGTCGAAATGATCGCACCTGCGCGGGTGACCGAGATTGCCCGCGATCAGGGCGGCATGACCATTACGCTTGCCGACGGGCGCGAAGTCCGTGCGCCGCTTGCCATCGGGGCCGAGGGCCGCAATTCGATGCTGCGTAATTGGGCAGGTATCAAGACCTATGAATGGAGCTACAAACAAAGTGCGGTTGTGTGCACCGTCAAGCACAAGCAGCCCCATAATGGTCTGGCGGTTGAGCATTTCCTGCCGGCCGGCCCGTTTGCCATCCTGCCGATGACCGATGATCGTTGCTCGATCGTCTGGACCGAAAGCACCGAGCTTGGCAATTATTTGGTCAATCTTGACGAACAAACCTTCCTTGACGAATTGCATCGCCGTTTTGACGGTTATCTCGGTGATCTCGAAGTTGTCGGGCCGCGTTTCTGCTATCCGCTGGGTTTGCAGCATGCCTATCACTACACCGATGACCGGATCGCTTTGATCGGGGATGCGGCACATGGCATGCATCCGATCGCCGGGCAGGGCCTGAATATGGGTATTCGCGATGTTGCGGTTCTTGCCGAAATTCTGGTCAATGCCCGTCGTTTGGGCCGTGATATCGGCAGTGCCGATGTGCTTGCCGAATACGCGCAGTGGCGCCGGTTTGACAACACGGTGATGCTTGCTGTTACCGATCTGACCAACCGGCTGTTCTCGAATGATATCGCACCGATTCGCTGGGCACGGGATGTCGGATTGGCCGTTGTTCAGAAAATTCCGCCGCTTAAAAAGACATTTATGTCCCATGCAATGGGCTATGCCGGAACTTTGCCCAAGCTGATGCAGGGTAAAACCTTGTAAATGTCATTGCTGATCATTGTTCAGTTATAATCATTCAAAAACCTGTCGTTTTTAGTCAGTGACTGTTGATATGTGTCAACAAGTCATCAAGAAGAAAAGCGCAATGTCCCCTCCGATCTGATTTGATACAGGCAAAAAGGGGACAGATGATGTCATTCTTGAAGAAAGTGATTGGCGCGACCGCACTGGGTGGCTTGATGGCAGCTGCATTGCTTACCGGCAATGTAGCGCAGGCTCAGACCGCAGAATTCAAAACCAAACAGGCTGGTGACATTGTTATTCGTGCTCGCGGTATTGCGATGGTACCGGATGAAGACACTTATGACGATACGATTGGCAGTGGTGAAGGTAAGCTGAGCAATGACGTCGTGCCGGAAGTCGATTTTTCATACTTCCTGACCAACAACCTGGCGCTTGAGCTGATTGCAGCAACGACCAAGCATGATCTTGATTGGCAGAACCCTAATCTGGACGCCGGCTCGGTTCGCCTGTTACCACCGACCTTGACTCTGCAATATCACTTCATGCCGGAAAGCCGTTGGAGCCCGTATGTCGGTGCAGGTATCAACTATACCTTCTTCTACGATTCCAAGCCGGGTCAGTTCAACTCGGTCAAATATGACGATGGTTTCGGTTACGCGTTCCAGGCCGGTTTTGACTATGCCATTTCCGGTCCGTGGTCGGTTAACTTCGATGTGAAGAAAATCTTCCTTGATACCGATGTCAGCATCAATAACGGTGCCAATACCTCCAAAGCACATCTTGACCCATGGGTCTTCGGCGTTGGTGTTGGCTATCGCTTCTGATTTCGATCTGTGACACAAAGTGTCACGGTCTGAAGACGCAAAAACGGTCCTGCCGCTGGCAGGGCCGTTTTTTATTGGTCATGAATGACGGAAAGTTTGCTGGTTAGCGTTTCGGGTCGCGTGACAGGCCGCGTGCTTCAAGGGCGGCAAGGTAATCGGACCAAAGCTTGTCCTGCTTGTCATGGAGCTCGCGCAAATAATGCCAGCTATAAAGTCCGCTATCATGCAGGTCATCAAAGCCGATGCGCACGGCATAATTGCCGACTGGCGCAATATCAATGATCCCGACATGTCGACGTCCGGCAATGATCTTTTTCTCGGACGGGTGATGGCCCTGCACTTCGGCGGACGGGCTTTCAACACGCAGAAGCTCTGCGCTTAGACGTGTTGATACGCCATCATCCCAGATCACCTCCAGAATGCGGTCATCGCGCAGATAATTGATCTCGACGGGTGTGAATTCCGGGGTGAAGCCGTCCTGGGACATGGTGGGACGTAACCGCCTTAATCTTCGATCGGGCGGGCTTCGTCGGGCAGCATGATCGGAATGCCGTCACGGATCGGATAGGCCAGACCGGCCTTCGGGCTGATCAGTTCGTTGTTTTCACGATCATATTCAAGCGCCTGCTTGGTCACCGGGCAGACAAGGATTTCAAGAAGTTTCGGGTCTACCGGGCTATGCGTTGCAGTCATGAATTCGGCCTTTGGCTTTTGGGATTGTCCGGGGACAGTCCATCGTCATCAGTTGGTGCTGCCATGCATATGTTTGGGGCCCGCATGGACCGCCATTTCCAGAAGTGTGGTCAGCATATCGCCGCGATCATACAGGGTTGTGCATTCGAGCAAAGCCTGTTTTTCAAGCGGGCTAAGCCGACAGCCCATCGAAATGGTCGTGATCAACATTTCATCATCGCTATCGGCCAGCGTATCCCAGCAAGAACGCAGGGAATGTTGTGCAAAATAGGCCTCGAGCGCCAATCGCAACCGATCACGATTGACGGTCGAATCTGCGGCAGGAAAATCGAGGTCGTCTTTCCAAGGCGCAAAATCGCCCCGTACAGTGCGATAGCCACCGGCATTGTCGGGCAGTTCTTCGATCACGTTAAAGCGGCACACGCCGGTCAGCGTGATCAGGAAACGGCCATCGTCGGTTTCGCTAAAGGCGGAAATACGGCCCGCGCACCCGGTCGAAAAGATCGCCGGGTGATCCGGATCCATAAAATAGCTGTTATGTTGATCCGGGCGGGGTTGAATCATGCCAATGATGCGGTCCTGGCCCAGTGCGTCCGTCACCATATTCATATAGCGCGGCTCAAAGATATTCAGCGGCAAGTGCCCGCGTGGCAGCAAAAGCGCACCACTGAGCGGAAATACCGGCAGCATATCTGGAAGATCCGAAAACAGGGGATCGAAAGGACCGCATATGCTCATGAAAATAATACCGTCGATAAGGCACGGCGTCCGGCGACGCTGGCAGGGTCCATTGGACCCCAGGCTTCAAAAAACTTAAGGAGCTGGGTACGCCCGGCATCCTCGTTCCATTCACGATTGGTGCGAATGATCTTGATCATGGCGTCAACGGCTTCGGGGCGTTTGTTGGTGGCAAAACATGCCATGCCCAGATCAAACAACGCTTGCAGATCGGTCGGGTCCGCAGCAACGCGTTGACGTGCAGCATCAAGATCTTCGCTGCTATATCCGGTTTCGGCCAGTTCAAGTGCGCTGATTGCCGCAGAAATCGGTGCCTGCAGGCGCGTCGCTTCTGACATGTTATCGACGAAGTGACGGGCCTCTTCGGTTTCACCCATGCCGACCATGCACCGGATCATGCCGCCAATTGCGGTTTCGTTCTCCTGTTCACGCTCAAGAACGCTGACATAAAGGCCATGTGCGGCCTCGAAATTATCTTCGGTCAGAGCCGCGGCTGCCTGTTCAAGCAGGGTTTCGACCGGGCTTTCAATCGGGCCACCGGCAAGGCGCTCATAGAATGCGCGCACTTCGCTTTCGGGCTGACCACCCTGAAAACCGTCAACCGGACGACCGCCCTTGAAGGCATAGACAGTCGGAATTGACTGGATGCGCAATTGCATCGCCAGTTCCTGGTTTTCATCAATGTTGATTTTGACAAGCTTGACGCGACCACCAGCTTCGCGGGTGACTTTTTCAATCACCGGCGTCAGGTTCTTGCACGGACCACACCACGGTGCCCAGAAATCGACGACGACAGGGACTTCCATCGACGGTTCGATAACATCCTGGACAAAAGTTTCTACACTGCTGTCCTTGATCAGGTCTGAATCCTGATTCTGGCTGGTGGCGGTCTCGGGCGCGTTTGCGTCAAGAATAATCGACATTTTTGTTCACTCGCTAACTCTGAATTCTAGATGATGCCGCAATGCCCGGACGACAAGAGGCAAGGATGTGAATTAGGTGTCTTGATATAGCTAAATATTAGGAAACATAAAGGCTTGTCGCAATTGTCCGCGATTCAGTTAGTCGTCACCTGATTGCAGTTCAGTTTCAAAATCAATAATCAGGGCCTCGTAACCCAAAGAATCGATGAACTTTATCAGGCCCTGTGACGTAATTGTCGTGGTTCGGTCATTTCGCAAGGGATGAAAGTTCAAAACGTCGCCATTGGCCAGTTTGGCATCCAGTGCCAGATTGACCTTTCGGCCTTGATCATTGATCAGCGCAAAGGGTGTGACCGATCCCGGTTTGACACCAAGCGTTTCGATCAGCAATTCCGGTTTGCCAAACGACAGGCGGGCACAGCCCAGCCGTTTGTGCAGGTGGTTCATGCGGATTTCGGTTTCTTCCTCGGCCACGACCAGCCACAGAGCACCCTTCTTGTCTTTGACAAACAGGTTCTTGGAATGAAGGCCCGGCAGGTCCCCACGCAGATTTTGCGAATCCTCGACCGTAAACAGCGGCACATGCTCGTGAGTCGTCGTTTCGATTCCCAATTTTTCGAGGTGATCGAAAAGTACGGTTGATGGATCGCTCATGCTCTTTCCCTTGTGGCTGTGCCGCGCGAAGATACCCGGAATAAAAACCTGACGCAAATTTGCGCAAGGTCGGTCGGATTTCGACAATTGCACCTCGTAAAGTCAAGGAAAACCGCCAAAAATTGCGATGTTACGATTTCGTGGAAAAAAGGGTTGCAATCGCTCTTTGTTGGGCTATTATCCGCGCCGCTCCACAGGGGCAGGAAACAAACTGATGAATGCGGGCGTAGCTCAGGGGTAGAGCATAACCTTGCCAAGGTTAGGGTCGAGAGTTCGAATCTCTTCGCCCGCTCCATCAGACGGTTTCCATCATCATCGCTTTCATGATGATGCGGGCGTAGCTCAGGGGTAGAGCATAACCTTGCCAAGGTTAGGGTCGAGAGTTCGAATCTCTTCGCCCGCTCCATCAGACGGTTTCCATCATCATCGCTTTCATGATGATGCGGGCGTAGCTCAGGGGTAGAGCATAACCTTGCCAAGGTTAGGGTCGAGAGTTCGAATCTCTTCGCCCGCTCCATGATGAAAGTTCTAAAAAAGGTCGTCCTTCGGGGCGGCCTTTTTTGTTGCCGATTCGCCAAATCCGTCTTCTGCGTATTTTCTGGTAAAACGCGAATTTCCGGCCTTCGTAGCACCTGTTGCTATTGAAAATTGACAAGTCACCTCAAACCTGAAGAGTAGTGCGGCCTACCCGAAAGGGTAGCGTAGTCCGTCTGCGCTTGAAAAAGGGTAACTGGTGCAATTTCACGGCTTCTTTTCACATAAAAACTTCCTGCTGACGCGGACCTTGCCGATCGTCCTGTGTGCCTTGCTGCTGAATTTCGGTGGTCTTGGTTTGCTGTATTGGGCAACCCAGGAGGCCGACCGTGTTGCATATGAACGTCAGGATCACCTTTTCGAGCGGGTGATCAGTGATCTGCGTGGTCAGATTGCCCATGATCAGGAAAGTGTGACGGTTTGGGATGATGCCGTTGTTGCCGTGCGCGATGGCGATGAAGCATGGATCGAAGGGAACCTTGGCATCTGGATGCAGGAATATTTCGATCACAACGCGTTGTTTGTTTTGTCCCCTGACAACCGGTTGCTCCATCAATTCATTCTCGATGATCCGCAATATGCTGTCGATTATGACAAGGCCAAGGGGACCATTCTGCATCTGGCCGAAACCCTGCGAACCCGCATGCGTGAAAACGGCGGCAAACTGGAAGCGGGTGCTTATCTTCAGACACCCGGTGCCGTTGATGTTGCCCTGATTGACGGGCGCCCGACGGTCGTCAGTGTCAAGGCACTGGTATCTGATTCCGGTGACATAGCCCAGGTGCCCGGCAGCGAATTCATCTTTGTGTCGGTGCGTTACTTGGATGGCAAATTTCTGGCTGAGACCGAACGGAAATTCCTGTTTGACGGATTGCGGTTCTCGGTAACGGATCAAAGCCGTGAAAAAGAGGCCTCGAACCGGCTGGTCGACATGACCGGACAAACAATCGGCTATTTCTTCTGGTCGCCTTATCGGCCGGGTAGTGCGGTGTTTTCCTACCTGTTGCCGATGCTGGCGGCATTGGGCTTGTTGCTGTTGCTTTTGATTGTCTTTTTCGGGCTTCAATTGCGTCTGCGCTATCGCAAGCAACGGCTGGCCGAACGGCAGATGTATCATATGGCGCGTCATGATTCGCTGACCGGTTTGCCAAACCGGTCATGCTTTAACGATGCGGTTGACGAGTTCCTGCATCGTCTTGAATATGAACCGCGCCGGGCCGATCAGCCGTCAGGGATTGCGTTGCTGTTTATCGATCTGGATCATTTCAAGCAGATCAATGACACCATGGGGCATCCGGGCGGCGATGCGATGATCCGCGCGGTCGCAGGGCGTCTTCGCGCCAATGTCCCGACCGGCAGTATTATCGCACGTGTCGGCGGGGACGAGTTCACCCTGCTGCTGACCGGGTTGCGGGATATCTCGGATGCCGAGGCCTTCTGCGACAGCTTGTCCGAGGCCGGTCATGCGCCGGTTGAGGTGAATGGGCGTCTGATCCCGATCAGTATGAGCATCGGGATCGCCTTTGATGCCGATGGTGGCTTGGGGCGTGATGAGTTGATCCGCCGTGCCGATGTTGCGCTTTATCGGGCCAAGGCCAATGGCCGGAATTGCCATGTGGCATTTGATCCGGAAATGGATGCGATCAACCGGGAAAAAAGACGGATCGAGCATGAATTGCGTGCCACTCTTGATGCCGGGGCAAAGCAGCTTAAATTGCAGTTCCAGCCACTTTATACGCTTCCGGGGGAGACACTTTTGGGGGTCGAGGCCTTGGCCCGCTGGGAGCATCCCGAACTTGGCAATATTCGCCCGGATCAGTTTATTCCAATTGCCGAAGAAACCGGCATGATCCGTGAAATCGGTGCATGGGCATTGCGATCGGCCTGCGAGGCGGCCTTGCATTGGCCTGATATCGGAATCAGCGTCAACGTTTCGGTTCTGGAATTTGAAGACCCGAACTATGTCGAAAATGTCCGGACAATCTTGCATGAAACCGGCTTTGATCCGGGGCATCTGGTATTGGAAGTCACCGAAACGGTTATGGCCAGCGGGGAGCTTAGCGAACGCATTCTGGGCGAGCTGAAGGAACTTGGTGTGATGATCGCGATTGATGATTTCGGGACCGGGTTTTCGTCGCTTGGGCGGTTGCGCAATCTTGACGTCGATATCATCAAAATTGACCGGATCTTTATCGATCAGATTGATGTGTCGGTCCGTGATCGGGAATTGGTCCGCGCCATCATTGAATTTGCCCATATGGCCGGGATGGAAGCCACGGCCGAAGGCGTGGAAAACGCGTCGCAACTCGACTGCCTTCGTATGATCGGCTGCGATAATGTGCAGGGCTTCTATTATTCGCGCCCGATTGATGCCCATCTTGTCGATCAGCTGGTGCTGCAAAGGCCGATTGCATCGGGTGATCGATAGGCGGCAATGGCTGAGCCCAGATAAAGGTTGCCTTTCGCCGGGCGATCCGGTGTTTTTGTGCAATGACCGATCCGCAAAACCATTCCAATCCTTCTTTGTGTGAAAAACTGATCTTCACGGTCGGCTATGCCGGGCATGACCGGGATAGTCTACTTGCACTGTTTCTCGCGCATGGCATCACGGCGGTCGCAGATATCAGGACGTTCAAGCGATCAAGCTACTGGACGGCCTTTGATGCCGATAGTTTCGGTCCGTTCTTGCGGGAAAATGGCATTGCCTATGTGTTTATGGGCGATGTCATGGGCGGCAAGCCGCAAATGCCCGAACTTTATCCAGACGGGCAGCTCGATTACGATCTGATGGCAGAAATGCCCGCCTTTCGGGCCGGGATTGAACGGCTTGTTGCCGGGGCTGAAAAGTATCGCATCTGTTTGATGTGTGCGGAAAAGGACCCGCTTGATTGCCATCGGACATTGCTGATTGCACCGGCCTTGAAACAGGCCGGGTTTGATCTGCGCCATCTGGTCGCGGGCAAGGTCGAAACACAGTCCGATACCGAAGGCCGCATGATGGCGATCAATGGCGGCAATGCGCCCGACTTGTTTGCCAGTACGGCTTCTGATCCGGATGCCGATTACAAGCTGGCCCTGGCCCGTCAGATCAAGCGGGTTGCCCCGATGGCCGAGGATGCCATTAAACGCCGCTAGCGGCGCCTAAGGGGCCTTTAAGGCATGATCAGCCCATAATGTTATAGCCGCCATCAATATGCACGACGTCGCCGGTCAGGGACTTGGCGCGGTCACTGACCAGAAAGGCTGCCAGCTCGCCGATTTCATCAATGGTGACAAGTCGCCTTGAGGGCGCGCGCTGGGCGGTTTCATCCATCAGGTTCTGAAATTCGGCAATCCCCGATGCCGCGCGCGTCAATAGCGGGCCGGGTGAAATGGCGTGGCACCGGATATTTTTGGCGCCAAGCTCGGCCGCCATATAACGAGTCGTACTTTCAAGGGCCGCCTTGACCGGTCCCATCACCCCATAATGATCAACAACCCGTTCCGATCCCATATAGGTCACGGTCAAAAGGGTTCCGCCATCGCGCATCAAGGGTTCGGCGCGTTTGGCGAGCCGGGCAAAGGAATGACAGGAAATATCCATCGCCGCCAAAAAGCCGTCACGTGAACAATCAACCACCCGGCCATGCAGGTCCTCGGCCGGGGCAAAGGCAATGGAATGCAGCAGAAAATCAAGCTTTCCCCATTGTTTTTCGATCTCGGCAAACAACATGTCACAATGTTGTTCGTCGCGAACATCAAGTTTGGTGATGATCGGTGCATCGACCTGTTCGGCAAGCGGACGGACATGCGGCTCGGCCTTGTCGTTCAGATAGGTCACTGCAAGATCAGCGCCTTCGCGTCGGAAAATGCGTGCGCAGCCCCATGCGATGGAAAGGTCATTGGCGATTCCAATGATCAGCCCCTTTTTGCCTGCCAGCATTGCCTGTCTCCGGCCTTGTTGTGTGCGATTGCGAAATAAGTATCAAAGCGTCTTGATAAATCTGAGTGTAAGTCATTTTGCATCGCAATAAAGTACAAGATTCTGTGACAATGGTGCCTAATAGTTAATCAGACGGGTCAAGCCTAGCTTGTTGGTTAAATGAATTTTTTTTGTGCAAAAGCATAGTTTTTAGGCATCTGATCGGCTATGTGTAGCCTTGGACGTGATCGTTGGAATTCCGTGTCATCCAATAGCGGTTTTCCCGCGGTTTCTTCCGGGTTTCGGCCCAAAAATAAAATGTAAAATCCGTGGTGTGTAACGCCGGTCGCAAAGGTCGGTGTTTCGGGTCTGGCAAACAGAACCGAGAAAAAGGGAAATTGGACATGAAAGCCCGAAAGGACGACCCGAAACGGGAAGTCATCGACAAGGTTGTCGAACAAATCCAGCAACGCATAAAAGGCAAAACGGCGAAGGATGCAGAAGCATTCGTTCGCCTTTTTTATAAGGATGTTCCGCCAGACGACATGGCGGGTCGATCAGTCGACTCGCTTTATGGCGCGGCGTTGACGCTTTATAAATTCGCGCAAAAGCGCCCGACGGCCGATGCCGCCAAAATCCGGGTCTATAACCCCGATCTTGAAGAACACGGCTGGAAATCAGATCACACGGTGATCGAAATCAGCAATACCGACATGCCGTTCCTGGTCGATTCCGTTACATCGGCCCTGCATGAACTTGATCTGACTGTGCATCTGGTGATCCATCCGATCATGCGGATTGCCCGTGATGACAGTGGCGAACTTCTGGCTGTGGCCGGGGTCGAGGAATCCGAAGATCCGCGTGAATCGGTAATGCATGTCGAGATCGACGAACAGACCGATCAGGCCGTTCTGACCAAAATTCATGACCGGTTGGAAAATGCCCTGACCGATGTGGCATTGGCTGTTCGTGACTGGCAGCCGATGCTCAAAAAGGTTTCCGAGGTTCTTGACGAAATTGGCGAAACCACAGGCGGGGTTGCCGATGAAGACCGCCGGGAAGTCAAAGATTTCCTCGGCTGGCTGCATAACGATCACTTCACCTTCCTTGGTTATCGCGAATACAGCTTCAAATCCAATGGCAAGAAATCGGCAGTCGATGTCGAGGTCAAAAACCAGCTTGGCATTCTGTCGCGTGAAGGCACCCACGTTTTTGACGAGTTGCGCCAGATCGGCAATCTGTCATCCGAAGTGCAGGATTTCGTCACCAGCCCCAATCTTTTGATGGTGACCAAGGCCAACAAACAATCCACGGTCCACCGTCCGGTGCATCTTGATACCATTGTCGTCAAACAGTTCGACGCCAAGGGCAAGGTCATCGGACAGCACCTGTTTGTCGGTCTGTTTACCTCGGTTGCCTATAACCTCAGCCCGCGCCTTATTCCGCTTCTGCGCATGAAACTTGCCGAAACCGTGAAGCGCGCCGGTTTCCCGCCTGCCAGCCACGATGGCAAGGCGCTGGTCAATATCCTTGAAACCTTCCCGCGCGATGAGTTGTTCCAGGTTGAACTTGATGACCTGTATCACATCTGCATGGGCATCCTGCATCTGCAGGAACGTCAGCGCATCGCCCTGTTTGTCCGCCGCGATGCGTTTGAACGCTTTGTTTCCTGTCAGCTGTTCTGCCCGCGTGACCGCTTCTCGACCAAGCTGCGCTTCAAGTTCCAGAAGGTCATCGAAGATGCCTTTGAAGGCAAGGTCACCGCGCATTACACCCTGATCGGTGACAGCCCGCTTGCGCGTTTGCATTTGCTGGTCAAAACCAATCCGGGCGAACTGCCGGAATATGACGTTACCGATATCGAACGTCAGCTGGTCGAAGTCGCCCGCGACTGGACCGATACGCTGCGCCAGGTTCTTGTCCGTGAAATGGGCGAAGAACGCGGTCTGGCCCTGTATCGTCGCTATGGCGAAGGTTTCTCAAGCGATTATCGCGAACGGTTCACGGTCGAAAGTGCGGCCCTTGATATCGAACGCATCGAAGATGTGATCAAGGCCAATGACCTGCGGGTGAACCTGTATCGCCCAATCGAGGCGGCTGAAAACGAACTGCGCTTCAAGATTTATAATCCGGGTGCGCCGGTTCCGCTGTCTGATGTCCTGCCCATGCTGGAAAATATGGGTCTTAAGGTCATTACCGAGAACCCGTTCACCGTCCGCCCGCGTGATGTGGAAACCAATGTCCGTATCCATGATTTCGGCGTGGTGGTTGATGGTGAATTCAATCTGCATGACGTGCGTGACAAGTTCCAGGAACTGTTTGTGCGCATGTGGCATGGCGAAGTGGAAAACGATGCCTTTAACCGTCTGGTTCTTCTGGGTGGTTTGCACTGGCGCGAAGTCGTTATCCTGCGGGCCTATGCCCGATATACCCGTCAGATGGGTTCTGCCTTCTCGCAGAATTACATGGCGCGCACCCTTGCCAATAACCCGGCACTGGCATCGGCGATTGTGTCACTGTTTATCGCCAAGTTTGACCCGGATCGTGATCCGGGCCTTGCCGCCGAGGTGGATGTCATCGAAGGTGACATCATTTCGCGCCTCGAAGATGTGATGAACCCGGATGAAGACCGCATCTTGCGGGCCTTCCTTAATCTGGTGCAGTCTACTTTGCGCACCAACTTCTTCCAGTACGGAGCGGATGGAAATCCCAAACCGTATCTGTCGGTCAAATTCAATTCCGGCATGGTTGAAGATTTGCCATTGCCGCGTCCGTGGCGTGAAATCTTTGTTTATTCCCCGCGGGTCGAGGCTGTCCATCTGCGTGGTGGTCCGGTCGCACGCGGCGGTATCCGCTGGTCCGACCGTCAGGAAGATTTCCGTACCGAAATCCTTGGTCTGGTCAAAGCCCAGATGGTCAAAAACGCCGTCATCGTGCCGGTTGGCTCCAAGGGTGGTTTTGTCGTCAAACGTCCGCCGACCGATGGTTCGCGCGAGGCATTCCTTGAAGAAGGCATTGCCTGCTACAAAACCCTGATGAGCGGGATGCTCGATATCACCGACAATATTGTTGGTGGCGATATCATTCCGCCTGAACGCGTCCGCCGTCTTGATGACGATGATCCCTATCTGGTCGTTGCTGCCGATAAGGGCACGGCGACGTTCTCCGATATCGCCAATGGTGTGGCCCGTGATTATGGCTTCTGGCTTGACGATGCCTTCGCATCGGGCGGGTCGCAGGGTTACGACCACAAGAAAATGGGTATTACCGCCCGTGGCGCGTGGGAGTCGGTCAAACGTCACTTCCGCGAAATGGGCAAGGATATCCAGACCACGCCATTCACCGTTGCCGGTGTGGGTGACATGTCCGGTGACGTGTTTGGCAATGGCATGTTGTTGTCCGAACAGATCAAACTGGTCGCGGCCTTCAACCATATGCACATTTTTGTCGATCCGGACCCGGATATGGCAAAAAGCTTTGCTGAACGCAAACGTCTGTTTGATATGCCGCGTTCAAGCTGGGCGGACTATGACAAAAAGCTTCTGTCCAAAGGCGGCGAGATTTTTGATCGCAAGGCCAAAACTCTTGATCCGTCGCCCGAGGTTCGCAAACTTCTGGGCCTTGATAGCGGCAAGGTAACCCCGGCTGATATGATGAAGGCGATCCTGAAATCCGATGTCGAACTGCTGTGGTTCGGCGGGATCGGGACCTATATCAAATCAAGCCATGAAACGAATGCCGATGCCGGTGACCGTGCAAATGATGCCATCCGCATCAATGGTCGCGAAGTCCGTGCCAAGGTGGTGGGCGAGGGTGCAAACCTTGGTGCGACCCAGCGTGGTCGTATTGAATACGCCCATGCCGGTGGTCGTTTGAACACCGATGCGATTGATAATGCCGCGGGCGTGAACTGCTCGGACCACGAGGTCAATATCAAGATCCTGGTGGGCGAAGTGGTTGCCGCCGGCGACATGACGGAAAAACAGCGGAACAAGCTTCTGGTCGAAATGACCGACGAAGTTGGTGATCTGGTCCTTCGCGACAACTATCTGCAAAGTCAGGCAATTTCCAACGCCCATGCGGCAAGTGCGGATCTGCTGGATGCGCAGGTGCGTTTGATCCGGATGCTGGAACGCGAAGGTCGTCTGAACCGGGAAATCGAATATCTTCCCGATGACGAGGAACTTGCACGTCGTGCCAATGGACATGAAGGTCTGACCCGTCCCGAAGTTTCGGTTCTGATGCCTTATGCCAAACTTTGGCTGTATGACGAGGTCCTGGAATCCGATCTTCCTGATGATCCGATCCTGGTCGAAGAACTGGTACGTTACTTCCCGACACCGCTTCGCAAGAAATATGCGGATGCGATTTCGGGCCATCGTCTGAAACGTGAAATCATTGCCACGGTGGCGACCAACAGTCTGGTCAACCGTGTGGGTGGTACATTCGTTCACGACATGATGGAGGCCACCGGTCTTTCGGCCGTTGATGTTTCGCGTGGTTATCTGATCACCCGTGCGGTGTTTGGTCTGCGTGAATTGTGGTCGGGGATCGAGGCGCTTGATAACGTGGTGCTGGCCAAATTGCAGACCAGCATGTTCCGCGACATCAACCGCATGGTCAATGATGTGACCCAATGGTTCCTGCGCAATTGCGAGGAACTTAATGTCGGTGCCAAGATCGAGATGTTCCGTCCGGCAGTATCCAAGGTGATTTCGGCCTTTGATGAAATCGTTCCCGAGGATGCCGGTTTCCGAACGGCCCTTGATCAGAAAACCCAATCCCTGACCGCACAGGGCGTTCCCGAAGAACTCGCACGTCGCATTGCATCTGTTGCCCAGATGGTTGCGATTTGTGATGTGGTCCGGATCGCCGAGGCAACCGGGCGGGATGTGATCGAAGTCGCGTCGACCTATTTCGCGGTTGGAACCCGCTTCCAGCTTGGTTTGATGCGGGCAGCTGCCGAGTCCATCGAAGCCGAAACCCATTGGCAGAAACTGGCCCGTGCAGCGGTGATTGACGACCTGTTCGGTCATCAGCGCGAACTGACCCGTGCGGTTCTTGCAGATGGCAAAACGGGAAGCACCGGTTCGGAGCTTGTGGATACCTGGGTCGATGCCCACCAGAAGGGCTGTGCGCGTTGTGATGAACTGATCAATGAATTGCGGGCCGCCGGCCAGATTGATCTTTCAATGATCACCGTGGCCAACCGCCAGATCAGGGCGCTGACCGGGGCATAAGTTCCGATCAGACACGTTTGATTTCACGACAAGGAGGGCGCGCTTTGCGCCCTCTTTTGTTTTGCCGGGGGTGGGATGATGGTTTGATCCGGGATTTCGGTTGTAAAATACCGACTTGATGGCAGCTATGAGCTGTATGCATGTTTCCACTTAAATCTTTGAAAACGGGAACATTCCTGTCATTCTCCTGCCATGATTGCATGATGATATTGCGATGTGCCGGGTGGGATTCCTTGAAAAATACCAACCGGTACGTATATGTGATACATAATCAATATACAGGTCAAAGCCATGAGGAACGCCGAAGATACCCGCACCAAGCTGCTCGAAACAGCGGTCGAGCTTCTGTCTGCGCGCAGCTACCATGACATTGGTGTCAGTGATGTCTGCAAACATGCCGGGGTCACAAAAGGCGCGTTTTATCACCACTTTGACAGCAAGGCGGCCTTGTTTGCCACGGCGGCACGCCATCACTGGGAAAAGGGCAAGGACGAGCTTCGTGCCATCTTTTCCCCGGAAAACTCCCCGGTGGAACAGCTTAATCTGTATATCGATCTGGTCTGCGACAAACAGAAAAGGAATGCCGTTCCCGGCGAAAGCGAAGTCTGTGTTTGTCCGATCTTTGCCGCAGGCAGCCAGGTTGGCCCGGAAGACGTGGAAATTCAGCAATGTTCACAGGAACTGGCTGACGAGCAGATCAAATATCTTGCCTCGATGATCCGTGGCCTTAAGGGCGAAGGCATGCTGGATGAAGATGGTGACGTCACCACCTTGTCCCGCCTTGTTTTCCAGTATGTCCACGGATTGCTGACCTATGGCAAGGTTTTTAATGATATGGATACTGTTCGGTCTGACCTTCGCGAAGGCATCTGCCGAATCCTTAATTTGCAATGTAAATTCAGGTAGTTAACTTATATTTATGTCAGTAGATGTCTGCTGATGCGACAAGAAAAATCAAAAATTTTGTCACTTTTTTGCCTTCTTCCCCTTGCAAACAAACCGATCGGTATGCATCTAGGTTCCAAACGGGCCGCGTGTGTGCGGCGCAACCCATTTGGAAGACCTCAAAATGCAGTCTCGATCAAAACGTAAAATTTTGCTGCCGGTTGCCGCCTTGGCGCTGGTTGCTGCTGCCGGTGGATATGGTCTGCATATCTCTGGCTCATCTGCCGACGAAGTGGCGGTTCAGTCTGCCCCGATGGCAACACCCGTGACGGTTTCTGGCGTCAAGAACAGCTCGGTTCGGCTTTGGAACAACTTTTCCGGTCGTCTGAGTGCGGTCGAAGAAGTTCAACTGCGTCCGCAAGTCAGTGGCGCGATTGTCGAAATCCGCTTTGAAGACGGTCAACTTGTCCAGAAGGACGATGTTCTGGCCGTGATTGATCCGCGCAGCTATCAGGCAACCGTGAACGAGGCACGCGCCGAACTGGCCGCCGCCGAACAGAATCTGTCGCTGGCGGCCAAGGAAAAGGCCCGTGCGGAAAAGCTGGTTTCAAACGGCACCGTGTCCAAGCGCGTCTATGATGAACGCCTGAACGCCCATCGTGTGGCGCAAAGTCAGGTTACCCGTGCCACGGCCAATCTTGAACTGGCCGAGATCGAACTTGATCATGCCTTTGTCAAAGCCCCGATCAGCGGGCGTGTCAGCCGGGTTGAACTGACCGTGGGTAACCAGGTCAATGCCGGGGCAAATGCGCCGGTTCTGACCACGATTGTCTCGACCGGGCAGATTTATGCCGATTTCGATCTGGACGAGCAGACCTTCTTTGCCAGCATCGGCGACAGCGGCAAGATCGACGAAGCCGCGCGCACCATCCCGGTCAATATGACCCTGTCAAACGGGCGTCAGGTGTCGGGTTTCGTGCATAGTTTCGACAACCGGATTGATGCCCGTACCGGCACCATCCGTACCCGTGCGCTGTTTGACAATCTTGACGGCAACCTTCTGCCGGGCACCTTCGCTGCCCTTCAGGTCGGAACCCTTGCCAAGCAGGATGTGATCACGATTTCCCCCGAAGCCATCAGCACCGATCAGGACCGCAAGTTCGTCTATGTCGTCGAACCGGACAATACGGTTGCCTATCGCCAGGTCACACTGGGTGCTGAAATCAACGGGATGCGTATTGTGACCTCCGGGCTGAACGAAGGGGACCTTGTGATCGTCAATGGCATCATGAAGGTCCGCCCGGGAATGCCGGTCGCCCCCGAAATTCTGCAAGCCGCCGCATCCTGACGGGTGCGAGACGGATCTCCAAGCAAGGCTGATTTCCATGCAGAACCTATCGAGATTTTTTGTCGACCGCCCGATCTTTGCCGGCGTTTTGTCGGTCCTGATGTTGCTGGCCGGTCTGATCGCGATGTGGCGCTTGCCGATTTCGGAATATCCCGAAGTCGTGCCGCCTTCCATCGTGGTCGAAGCCAAGTTTCCCGGCGCTAACCCTGCCGAGATTGCCGAAACTGTTGCATCCCCCCTTGAAGAACAGATCAACGGGGTTGAAGGGATGCTTTATGTCAACTCGCTGGCCACCACGGACGGCAACCTGTCGCTGACCGTGACCTTTGAAATTGGCACTGATCCCGATCTGGCCCAGCAAAAGGTCCAGAACCGCGTATCACAGGCCGAACCGCGTCTGCCCGATATCGTGCGTCAGCTTGGTGTGACCGTTTCCAAACGGTCCCCTGATCTGACGATGGTCGTGCATTTGCGTTCGCCCAATGAACGCTATGACATGCTTTATCTGCGCAACTACGCGACGCTTAATGTCCGTGACCGTCTGGCACGTATCAGTGGCGTCGGGCAGGTTGGCCTCTTCGGATCGGGCGATTATGCCATGCGTGTCTGGCTCAACCCCGACAAGGTTGCCGAACGCAACCTGACCGCGGGCGAGGTGGTCGCAGCCATTCAAAGCCAGAACGTACAGGTCGCAGCAGGCATCATCGGTGGTGCGCCCTATGACAGTGGCGTGCAGTTCCAGTTGCCGATCAATATCAGTGGCCGTCTGGAATCCCCCGAAGAATTTCAGAACATCATCATTAAACGTGAAGATGATGGTACGATCACGCGCCTTGGCGATGTCGCCCGTGTCGAAATGGAAGCCCAGCAATATGCGCTGCGTTCCCTGCTTGATAACAAACCGGCCGTCGCCATTCCGATCTTTGCATCACCGGGTTCGAACGCGCTTGATATTTCAAGCAATGTGCGTGCGACCATGGAAGAGCTTAAGCAAAACTTCCCCGATGATCTCGATTACTCGATTGTTTATGACCCGACCGTGTTTGTGCGCGGCTCGATCAAATCGGTGATCAAGACCCTGTTGGAAGCCATCGCCCTTGTGGTGATCGTGGTGACGATCTTCCTGCAAACATGGCGGGCATCAATCATTCCGTTGCTTGCCGTGCCGGTATCTATCATCGGGACCTTTGCCCTGATGCTGTTGATGGGCTTCTCGATCAACGTGCTGTCACTGTTCGGATTGATCCTGGCAATCGGGATCGTGGTCGATGACGCGATTGTTGTGGTCGAAAACGTTGAACGTAACATCGAACGGGGTCTTTCGCCGCGCGATGCAACGGTTGCGGCCATGCGCGAAGTAACCGGCCCGATCATCGCAACCTCGCTTGTGATCACCGGTGTGTTTGTGCCGATTGCCTTTATTTCCGGCCTGACCGGCCAGTTCTATCAGCAATTTGCCCTGACCATCGCTATTGCGACGATCATTTCAACCATCAACTCCCTGACGCTCAGCCCGGCTTTGTCGGCGGTTCTCCTGCGCGGTCATGATGCGCCGAAAGACTGGCTAACGCGCGGAATGGACTTTGTTTTTGGCTGGTTCTTCCGGGGCTTTAACCGCTTCTTTAACCGCAGCACGGAAATGTATGCCGGCGGGGTTAAACGCCTGCTGGGTGTCAAGGCCATCATGATGGTGCTTTATGCCGGGTTGCTGGTTCTGACCTGGCAGGGCTTCCAGATATTGCCCACGGGCTTTGTTCCCCTTCAGGACAAGCAGTATCTGGTCAGTTTTGCCCAGCTTCCGCAGGGCGCGACACTGGATCGTACCGAAGACGTCATTCGTGAAATGTCTGATATCGCGCTTAAGGAACCCGGTGTTGAAAGTGCCGTGGCCTTCCCGGGGCTTTCGATCAACGGCTTTGTGAACAGTTCAAGTGCCGGCATTGTGTTTGTCACGCTGACCGACTTTGACGAACGCAAAAGCGATGATCTGTCGGGCCTTGCCATTGCCGGCAAGCTGCAACAGAAATTCGCAGCCATTGGCGAGGCCTTTGTTGCCATCTTCCCGGCACCCCCGGTTCAGGGGCTTGGTACAGTCGGTGGCTTCAAGCTTCAGGTACAGGATCGCTCTGATCAGGGCTATCGCGCCCTTGATGATGCTATGAAACAAGTCCTTGCCAAGGCATGGGCAGCCCCGGAACTGACCGGCGTGTTTTCAAGCTATAACATCAATGTCCCGCAGCTTCAGGCGACCCTTGATCGTACCAAGGTTCAGCAGCTTGGCGTGCCGGTTGATGAAATCTTCCGGACCATGCAGGTCTATCTGGGCTCGATGTATGTCAACGACTTCAACGCCTTTGGCCGCACCTATCAGGTGATCGCGCAGGCCGACAAGCCATATCGTTCAAGCCCCGAAGACATCCTGCGTCTGCAAACACGCAACGCGGATGGGGATATGGTGCCGCTTGGTTCTGTTCTTTCCGTTTCCGAAACATTCGGGCCGGATACAGCGATGCGCTATAACGCGTTTCGTTCGGCAGACCTGAATGGCAACGCCGCACCGGGCTATTCCAGTGGCGAGGCACAGGCTGCGATCACCAAGATCTTGGAAGAAACATTGCCGCCCGGCATGTCCTATGAATGGACGGAACTGACCTATCAGCAGATTCTGGCGGGCAATACGGCGATCTTTATCTTCCCGATCTGTATCCTTCTGGTGTTCCTGGTTCTGGCTGCTCAATATGAAAGCCTGACCATACCACTGGCGGTGATCCTGATCGTCCCGATGAGCATCCTTTCGGCGGTATTTGGTGTCTATCTGTTTGGTGGGGACAACAACATCTTCACCCAGATCAGTCTGTTCGTGCTGGCAGGTCTGGCATCAAAGAACGCCATCCTGATTGTCGAGTTCGCCCGCGAACTTGAACATCAGGGACGCGGCACCGTTCAGGCCGCAATCGAGGCTAGCCGTCTGCGTCTGCGCCCGATCCTTATGACATCTTTGGCCTTCATCATGGGCGTCGTGCCGCTGGTTCTGTCCAGTGGTGCCGGTGCCGAGATGCGTCACGCGATTGGTATTGCCGTGTTCTCGGGGATGCTGGGCGTGACGATATTTGGCCTGATCCTGACCCCGGTCTTTTATGTCCTTGTACGCATGATTGGCCGGCGCAACGAAGTTCGTTCACTTGATGGGGCTGACGCACACCAGCCTGCGGAGTAACCGACATCGTTGCAGAAACAGCCGGACCGTCTTTTTCCCCCGACCCCGCCGGTCCGGCTGTTTTACCTATCCTACCGCGCCTCAAGTCTCATCGTGCGTATATCGAGAAATGCCTGGGTATCAATCAAGGCCAGTGGTCCCTGCCAGGTGCCCGCCTGTGCCGGAGATGGCGCATTCCAGTCAATCTCGCGCAGGGGTGGCATGTTGTCTTCGGACGGCCAGCGATCCCCGCCAAACAGTTCCTCGCGGTAATCTGCCAGTGTGCCAAGTGTTCCGGCCGAACTGTCCTTAACCGTCAATCGGTCACCATATTCGCGACGTAATGCAAACTCGATGCGGTTTTCTACATATCGGGTTAACTGATCCCCGGAATATCCAAGATCCTCGCCATCGCTTTGTGCATAGCGATACTCCATGGCGTAGTTCATGCCATTGGACACATTGACGTTGTTCTCGCCAAACACTGCGACCAGTTCATCATCAAGATAATAGGCGCGTGTGATCTGTGCCTCAGCGTTATCATCAAGCCAACTGTTTAGCTGACTTTCAGCATTGGCTTGATAGGTCTCGAATTCTTCCTTGCGCTTGGTTTGAATGGCTTTCCATTCATCAAGCGAAAACTTCGTGCTGTATTCACCGGTTTGTGGATCAATCGGTCTGGGCATGGTCAGATAGCGCGCGCCGACGATGGACATTTTCCCTTGAAACTCGACCATATGACACCTCCTTCAATGATCTTTAAATTGTACATGCAATTAAAAGACCACTAATAGGTGTGTTGCTTGGATCCATTTGATATCTGGGGTATTTGCTCTGTGATGTCGGTCACGCAGGTAAAAAAGCCATAATCATTTCGCTTGTTCAAAGGGTTGGCGGGAATAATCTTCCCACACCAATGAATAAGTTTTCGATGCGGTGGCAAAGAAGCAGAACAAGTTTGCCGGGTGCTTGCCATTGGCAAACTTTGCCTTATCTGTCGTTCGGAAGGTTTGTCGAAAAAGGGTGTTCGACCATGAACTATGTGCGTACAGGTTTGTTGCTTGCGGGTTTGACTGCACTGTTTGGTGCTGTCGGCATGATGATTGGCGGCCAGCAGGGCATGATCATTGCGCTTTTGTTTGCGGCTGCAATGAATGTGTTCGCCTACTGGAATTCCGATGCCATGTTGCTTCGGATGCGCGGTGCGCGTCAGGTTGATGAACGGACTGCGCCGGAACTGGTGGCAATGGTGCGCGATCTGTCGCGCAATGCCGAAATTCCGATGCCCAAGGTCTATATCATCGAAAACCCGCAGCCCAATGCCTTTGCCACGGGGCGCAATCCGGAAAATGCGGCGGTGGCGGCTACCACCGGCTTGCTCAAACTTCTGGATCGTAACGAGATCGCGGGTGTGATGGCCCATGAACTGGCCCATGTCAAAAACCGTGACACTTTGACCATGACCATCACCGCGACCATTGCCGGGGCGATTTCGGCCCTCGCCAATTTTGCGATGTTTGCCGGTATGTTTGGTGGCAATCGCAGCGAAAACAACAATCCGCTGGGCGGGATCGGCATGATCCTGATTGCCATTTTGGCGCCGATGGGGGCGATGATCGTGCAAATGGCGATTTCACGGACCCGCGAATATGACGCGGATCGTATCGGGGCCGAAATCTGCGGCCATCCGATGTGGCTGGCCAGTGCCCTGGCCAAGCTTGACAAGGGTGTTCACGCCATCCCGAACATGGAAGCCGAACGCAATCCGGCAACCGCACATATGTATATCGCCAATCCGCTGTCGGGTAAGGGCGTGGACAATCTGTTTTCGACCCATCCGAATATGGCGAACCGCATTGCCCGGCTTCAGGCCATGGCAAATGGCGGTGGACAGCCCCGTGAAATGACGTCACAGCCGCAGCCGTCGAAGAAAGGTCCGTGGGGGGCAGGTGCGCCGACCCGTCAGGCCCCGGCATCACCGCGCCGTACCCGCAACCGCCCCTGGAATTAGGGGAAGGCCGGACCTTTGGTTCTTTGATCTATGTGGCCCATATCTGAGGGGGATTTGATCTATACTTGGGTATGATGAATGGGCTCGGCTGTAGGATTGACCAACTGTGTCAACCCGATGACAATGGTCGTCAAAGAATTGCGCATACCAAAAAGGTTCTGACACGAAGCCGCATCTGGCCAGGTCAGAACAAGGATAAAAATGGCTGGGTTCTGGTCAATGGTTGGCCTGGTAATCAAATCACTGATTACCGGCAACGATACTTCAGGGGATCTATCGGAACCTGCGCATGAAGGCGCGCAGGATGATGAACCCATATGCCTGTACGCCATTGCACGGTTTGATCGCCCGGATACCTCCGGTCAGGGTGGTTTCGGGGCCTCGGACCCAGTCGTGGAAAAAGTATCGCGCAGTCTGCTTGATATCCCCGAAAGCCAGTCCGTCCTGCTTGATCAACTTTTTGCGCCCAATCCGGACGCGGTTGATGACTATCAGGCAATGCGCGAAGCCCAGCTCAATGTTCTCAATATGGGGCACCGGGTTGATGCTGATGCGGTGTTCTGGGGGCGGAAAAATGCTGTGGGCGGATTTGACCTGCATCTGGTCAGTGATGCATTGGCCTCGTCGCTTTATGATTTGATGTTACCGCTGACCCATTCTTTCCGGGCGGTGGACCATCCCGATATTGCCCAATTCCTCAAGATATTGCTCGCCGCCCAGCTGGTGTTCAAATCACGTGGCGGCGAACAGCGATTGCTTCAGATTGCCCGGCTGGCAACCCATCTCGAAGATATTCAGGAACGGGTCAATCGTGGTGAATATTTCGAAATGGCAGGGCCGGGGGCGGCAACTGCTTATGCGTTCGGGGTGTTTGTCCTGACCGAAACCGGTGACCGGACCTATTGCGCAAGTGCCCTTCGTGTCCTTGAGCCCCATATCCGCAAAATTCTTGGTGATGCTGGGGAACCTGTCAGTGAACCGGTCAAGACCAAACCCCGCGCATCTTCCGGGCTTCTGGGTGAGGCCGTGCCTCAAAAGGATGAAGCTTCAAAGGAACTGACGACCGAGGATCTGGTTGGACTGGTCAGTGATTTTTCCAGGATTGATGCAAAATCAACAGCGCTGCTTGCGCTGTATGCCGGACTGGTGAACTGGTCTCTGGTGGCCAATATGAAGGCGCGCTCGGCCACCCTTGCCATAAGCATCTGGAAGATGCTGGAACGGCGTTTCGAATTGTCGATGGGGTCTCCGGTCGACCGGGCCTTGGCGATTTGCAAAATGGCAGAGGCCATGGTGGCCTGTGGCAAGGAAACCGAAAATGCCAAACTGATTGATAGCGGGGCGTCGCAATATCGCCGGGCCCTTGCCATGGTCAATAATCGGGCCCATGCGCCGCTTTATGCCATTACGGCTTATGGTCTTGCCGAATCCATTGTTGCTGCTGCGATTGTCAATGATGTCACCATTCCTGATACCCAGGTCGTGCCGGTCTTTCAGGCCGCGCTAAAAATCTGTGCGCGGCGCGATCATCCCTATATCTGGGGACGTACGATGTTTGCATTGGCCACGGTTTATCTGACCAATGGCACGGTCCATAAGGATACTGAGATGCTCTCGAATGCCAGAATGGGTTTCTCGCAAGCTTACGAGGCCTTTATGGATGCCGGAGCCAAGGGGGCGGCGCGTGTGGCTTCGGGTGGGCATACCCGTTCGGAAAACATCCTGTCGCAGTTGGGACATCGCAAGGCCATTATCGACGCAACCGGCGGCGAGGGTGCCGAAAAGGCCGATGCGTCCTGATCGGGATGACATCAAACCGATCCGGTGTGAACCCATCTGGTTTTGCGATCCCGGATGCAGAAATTCTCTTTGAAACCGATCCCAAAAAGAAACCCCCGCAACGATTGCTGCGGGGGTTTTGACTGCGACTGCCCGGGGGGCAGTAGACAACCACACTTCTATTCGCGATTACCGAAGAAGTGCAGAAGCATGATGAACAGGTTCACGAAATCGAGATAAAGCTGCAACGCGCCGAACAGGGCTTTTTTGCCTGCGGTGGTTGCGTCATCATGCTCGTGATACGCTTCCTTGATGCGCTGGGTGTCGTATGCGGTCAGGCCGGTGAAGATCAGTACACCAGCAGCCGAAATAACGAACTGCAACATGCTGCTGCCAAGGAAGATGTTGACCACGCTGGCAATGATGATGCCGATCAGGCCCATGAACAGGAAGCTGCCCCAACCCGACAGGTCCTTCTTGGTGGTGTAGCCATAAAGGCTCATTGCACCAAAGGTACCAGCTGTGATGAAGAAGGTCCGTGCGATCGATTCACCGGTGTAAACCAGGAAGATCGAAGCAAGGGACAAGCCCATCAGACCGGCATAGACCCAGAAAGTCGCCTGTGCTGCGCCGAAACTCATTTTATGAATACGTGCGCTCAGGAAGAAGACAAGCCCGATCGGGGCCAGCATGACAATCCAGTGCAGTCCGGTGCCGAAAATAGCCTGCATCAGGGTCGGGCTGGTCGACACAGCCATTGCCACGATACCGGTCAAGGCAAGTGCGGATGCCATGTAGTTATAGACACGCAGCATATAGGCGCGGAGACCTTCATCGATCTCGGCCGCCGACCGGCCAACCGAGACGTCATAGCCGCGTTGACGCGTTTCAAAAGCCATTGAAATCCCTCTTTGATCCAATTGTGGGCAGAATCATTTATACAATTCTGCGATGGTCAAAATATGGCAGGATTTCCGGGAAAAGCAACGGTTTGGCAGAACCGGCAACCGACAGGGCGGTTATTATGTGATCTTGTTCACCCTGCTTCTGACAGGATTGTTACTCTCCACAATTAGGACAGATTGGCCAAACCGGTTTATGATCATCCTCCGATAAGGATCAGGGACGCAAACAGGCATGTCAAACGCCACCAACGCCGCCAGCCCCATGTCAGTGATGCTTGGTCTTGCAATTTTGCTGCTGTCCATGCCCTTTGGCGCGCACGCACAAAACGCGGCACTTTCGGCCAATCCGGCACGCGGTGAAATCCCGGTCTTTGTCGAAGATTACGATACTGCCGAATTTTGTTCGGACGGATCGGACGCCGGGCCATGCACTGTTGCACCGGTCGATGTGCCGGAATTTGATGCCAATTTCATCTATCGTTTTCTGGCTTATCACGCCCAGCGCCCGTTTGACCGTTTTTCATGGCAGGCTTTTACATCCCTGATGGCGCCGCTTGATGAACCGGAGAAACCCGCCTTGTGGCAAAGCTTCCCGACCCAGCGTGATCTGTTTTCCGAGGTCGGCTATCCCAACCCGGCCTGCGCCGATGATTTGCCTGACGGATATCTGCTGCTGGCAAGCTATCTGCAAACAACCGGGGATATTCTGGTCGATCAGGCAGGCAATTTTGTTCTCTATGAAACCCGGATCAATCCGGTTGCCACCAGTTACATCCGGGAAAACGGCCTGGATACCAGGGCCGGGCGAACGGCATTCGCCAACTCGGGCAAACCAATTGCATTTCCATTGGGGCAGGTATCCCCAACGGATCGTGTCATTGAAAAGACGGATGAGGGCGCGGAAAACGCTATTCCCCCCGCCGGTCCCGGTGACATGGGGGCACAATTGTTGAAATTCGCTTGGCGGATTTTGCCCGACGATGCCGCTGCTGCTCCGTCGGTCCCGCACGGCTATTATACCCGACCAGCCCGGATCTCGCTGGGGGCGGATCAGACTCTTGATGGTAGGCCTGCCTGTCTGGATGTGACCGTTGGTCTGGTCGGGATGCACCTGGTGCAACGGGTAACCAGTGGCAATGGTGATCGCTGGGTCTGGTCAAGTTTCGAGCATATCGACAATGTGCCACTGGCCGCCAATGCCCGCCGTCCCAACAGTATCATCACTGACACCCCCTTTGCCGAAGGATGCCTTGCCCCTGCCAGCAAGACCAGCGAAGGATTGCCGGTTTATGCATTTTACGGCGGCAAGACCGGCAAAGGACATGTTGCAAATGACCCGACTCCGGGTGATCTGAAATGGGCGGATCGGCAACCCTTTGCCCGTGATCCATCCGGGAAACCGGTTGTTTCCCCTGATATTGTGCGCTGTTGGCGGCTGTTTTCCGGGACTGCCGAAGCCAACTTTGTCTGGCAACGCAAACTCGACGGGACGGTTTGGCAAAACTACATGCTGCTTGGCACCCAATGGATCGGCAATCCCGGCGGGGCGACATTCGGTGTCGGGGAAGTGCCGCGTTATTTGACCAACAGTGTGCTTGAAAGTTTCATGCAACATCAATCGGATGCGACCTGTTTGGGGTGTCACAGCCGTGCACTGACGGATGCCGGACAACCGTCAAATTTCACCTTCTTGCTGAACCCGCCTTCCTGATCATACGCATGTGAAATATCCGCTGGTCAGAGAAAAGGACTGATGCAGTTCTTCCAATTTTGGAAATTTGCCACTAGCATGTCGCCAATATTTGCCGCAGCCAAAAACAAATAACAGCGGTAGATTCAGGGAGGAAATATGCTGACCAGTCGTGATGACTACGCGACGGTATGTTCGGATTTTGTCTGGGATGTGCCGACTCATTTCAATATCGGTGTCGATGTTTGTGACAAATGGGCTGATGACCCGGATCGTCTGGCATTGATGCATCGCAGGCGCGACGGGTCGCGCCGTGATTACACCTTTGCCCAGTTCAAACGTCTGTCAAACCGCTTTGCCAATGTGATGCGTCGTCATGGCATCCGGCGCGGGGACCGGGTGGGCATTCTGTTGCCGCAAAGCCCCGAAACCGCAATTGCCCATATTGCGACCTATAAAATGGGCGGGATTGCTGTGCCGCTCTTTGCCCTGTTCGGGGTCGATGCGCTGGAATACCGGTTGGGCAACTGTGCGGCCAAGGCGCTTGTCACCGATAAGGAAGGGGCGGCGAAAATTGCCGAAATCCGGGACCTGCTTCCCGCGCTTGAATATGTCTATGTGATTGATGGGGCGCCGGATGGTTGTTTTGATTTCAAGGCGCTCTCGGCCGAGGCCAGCGACGATTTCGATGTTGTCAAAACCCGTGCCGATGAACCGGCCCTGATCATTTATACATCGGGCACCACCGGTCAGCCCAAAGGTGCCCTTCATGCGCATCGGGTTTTGCTGGGCCATTTGCCCGGTGTTGAAATGTCGCACGATTTCTTTCCGCAAGACGGCGATGTGATGTGGACGCCTGCCGACTGGGCCTGGATCGGCGGATTGCTTGATGTGCTGCTGCCGGCCTGGCATCACGGGGTTCCGGTCGTTGCCCACCGGTTTGAAAAATTCACCCCCGAGGCGGCCTTTGGCCTGATCGCCGAATATGGCGTGCGCAATACCTTCCTGCCGCCAACCGCGTTAAAGATGATGCGGGCGGCTGGCGATGAGGTGGCGCAAAAATTCAACTGCAATGTGCGATCTATTGCAAGTGGTGGTGAAACGCTTGGTGCGGAACTTCTTGATTGGGGGCGTCGGGTATTTGATGTCACGATCAATGAGTTTTACGGCCAAACCGAATGCAACATGGTTGTCAGTTCCTGCCAGTCGATCATGGCGCCCAAACCCGGCGTCATGGGGCGCCCGGCACCGGGCCATAATGTGGCGGTGATTGATTTGGGCGGGAAAGTTCTGGCACCTGGTGAAATGGGACGGATTGCCGTGCGTGCGCCCGATCCGGTCATGTTCCTTGAATATTGGCGTAATCCCGAAGCAACCCGCGACAAGTTTGTCGGTGAATGGCTTTTGACCGGTGACATGGGCTGTGTCGATGCCGATGGCTATATCCGCTTTGTCGGGCGTGATGATGATGTGATCAGTTCGGCGGGCTATCGCATCGGCCCGGGCGAAATTGAAGATTGCCTGATTGCCCATCCGGCCATTCGCATGGCGGGGGTGATTGGCAAGCCCGATGATCAGCGTGGCCAGATCGTAAAGGCCTTTGTTGTGCTTGCCGACGGTTATGACCAGTCGCCCGCGCTCGAAAGCGAGATCAAGGAATTTGTCAAAACCCGCCTTGCAGCCCACGAATATCCACGTGAAATTGCGTTTCTTGATCAATTGCCGATGACAACCACCGGCAAGGTCGTGCGTCGGGCCTTGCGTGATATTGCCTGAACCGGTTTATTTGACCGGGTGACGTTTTCCGGTTTGATATCGAAATGATTTTAAAATGCAAACAGGGCCGATCACATCTGATCGGCCCTGTTTTGATAGATGCTGTTTGATGCTGCGGGCTATTCGTTTCGCAGCAACGGTGCGGCCGGAACGCGCAGGGCCTGCCATGTGCCGACAAAACCGGCGGCAAGGGTGGCAAACAATCCGATGCCAATCGGACCAAGAATGGTCATGGGCAACAGAACCCAGTTGGCCCCCATCACCAGAACCAGTACCGACCAAGCGGCAACTGATCCGACGATTGCGGCAATGAGCCCGGTGGCAAGGCCAAGAATCCCGTATTCCAGCGCATAGGCATAAAGGATATTGGCCCGCGTCGCACCAAGGGTCTTAAGCACCACGGCATCATAGATCCGCTTGCGCCGTCCGGCGGCGACTGCCCCGGCAAGGACAAGCACACCGGCGACAATTGCAATCATGCTGGTGGCATTAAGCGCGGTCCCGATCCCGGCCAGAATGGCATTGGCGGCTTCCAGTGCCTCGCGCACGCGGATCGCCGACACATTGGGGAAGTCCAGACCGATCAGACGATCCACCGGTTCTTCCATTTCACGTGGCATATGGGCTGTTGCGATCAGGCTATAGGGGGCCTTGTCGATCAGACCCGGTGAAAACACCATCGCGAAATTCATGCGCAGGCTTTGCCATTCCACTTCGCGCCAGTTGGCAATCTCGGCGGTAATGTCTCGGCCAAGGATATTGACCGTGATGGTATCGCCCGGTTCAAGCGCAAAGGCATTACCGATATCGGCACTGATCGAAACCAGCGGCTTGGACGCATCTTCATAATCGGCTGGCCACCATTCACCGCGCACCAGCTTGGTTTCAGGGGGCGGGGTGGCGGCAAAGGTAAGTCCGCGATCCCCGCGCAGGAACCAGCGATCATCCCCTGGGCCGACATCATTGGCATCAACCCCGTCAATGGCCGTGACACGCCCGCGCAGCATCGGTGTTTGTTCGATATCCGAAACATCTTTCTGGGCCAGAAGCTCGGACCGGAACTGATCAATCTGATCGGGACGAATATCAAGGAAGAAGAATGCCGGGGCGGATTCCGGCAGGTTCTCGTTGATCTCGTTATCAAGATTGCCCTCGATCCCGGAAATCGTCACCAGAAGGGTCAGACCAAGCCCAAGCGAAAGCGCCACCGGAACCGTACTTGCGCCCGGACGATGCAGGTTGGCAAGTGCAAGGCGCGAAAAGGCATCCCGTCCGGTGATAAACCGTTTCGAAAGGGATACAATCCCCCGTCCGGCATAGGTGAAAATCACCACAGCGGCGGCCGATCCGGCAATAAAGCCAACGGCAATCGCCTGATCCGTTGCCGTCAAAACCGTCAGAATCAGCAAAAGAACAAGCGGCGCACCGATATAGGGCAGGTCGCGTTTACGTACCGGACTTCCGTTAAACAGCCCGGCACTGGCCCGGAACAATCGTGCTGCGGGGATTTCACGTGCGCGCAACAGCGACGGCAGGGCAAAGACCAATGTGGTCAGAACCCCGAAGCTGGTTGCAATGATCAGGGATGGCAATGCCGGTCCAAGGGTCACATCAATCGGCAACCGCCCGGCCAGAAGCGGGGCAACAACCGCTGGCGTGACTGCCCCGATCAAAAGCCCGATGCCAATCCCTATCAGGGCAAGCACAAGGATTTGCAGGAAGTAAATCCGCAAGACCAGACCATGCGACGCCCCGATGGATTTCAGGGTGGCGATAACGGATGTTTTGCTTTCGATATGGCTGCGTACCGCATTGGCAACCCCGATGCCACCAACCAGAAGGGCCGACAGGCCGACAAGGGTCAGAAACAGGGTCAAACGTTCAATGAAACGACGCAATCCCGGATTGGCGTTTGCTGTGTCGCGAATGCGCCATCCTGCATCTTCGAACCGGTCTTCAAGCCGTTCGCGAAACGCGGTTGGTGTTTCATTATCGTTCAGATCCAATGCGTAATAATACTGGATCAGGCTTCCGGGCTGCACCAGTCCGGTATCGGGCAGGGCAGCCTTGGCAATCATCAGGCGCGGGCCAAAATTGAAAAAGCCGACAGCCTTGTCAGGCTCCTTGGCAATCACACCCCGGATTTGCACATCGATATCGCCAAGTTTGACAGTATCGCCGATCGCGATGTTAAGGCGTTCCAGAAGCCCGGCCTCGGTCACTGCCCCCCAGATGCCGTCCTTCTGATCAAGGATGCCGTCAAAGGGAATGCCGCCTTCAATCTCCATCTCGCCAAACAGCGGATAAAGGTCATCAACCGCCTTCAACTCGACCAGACGGCGTTGATCCGGCCCATAGGCAGTGGTGCGCATGGTGGCCAGTTGACCAAGGCGTTCGCTGTTATTTTCCAGCCATTCAAGCTGTTCGCTTGTCGCTTCGAGATGGGTCAGGCGCAGTTCAACATCGCCGCCCAAAAGCTTGCGCCCGTCACGCTCCAGCGCCGAAAGAACGGACTCCGAAACGTTTCCAACTGCGGCAATCGCCCCGACACCCAGTGCAAGGCAGGCCAGAAAAATGCGAAATCCCGAAAGACCACCCCGCAGTTCCCGACGGCAAACCCGCCAGGCAATCGACCAAAGGCGGTCATCGCTTGGGGATAAAGACTGATCCATGCTCATGACTGCGATTCCAGCTGCGAAACGATTTCACCATCACGAAGCATCACTGTGCGGTCGCACCGCTCGGCAAGGCCCGGATCATGGGTGATCAGAAGCAGTGTGGAGCCACGGCGTTTGGTCAGATCAAACAGCAATTCAATAATCGTTTCACCGGTCGCACCATCAAGGTTGCCGGTCGGCTCATCGGCCAGCAAAAGCTCCGGATCGGTGGCAAGCGCACGGGCAAGGGCGACACGCTGTTGTTCGCCGCCGGACAATTGGCCGGGATAATGATCGGTACGATGGCCAAGCCCGACCAGTTCAAGTTCGGCGCGGGCCTTTTCAAAGGCATCCTTGCGTCCGGCGAACTCCATCGGAAGTGCAACGTTTTCAAGCGCACTCATGGTCGGGATCAGATGGAAGTCCTGAAATACAATGCCGACATGGTGGCGGCGATAAAGTGCCAGGCCGTCTTCATCAAGGGCGCGCAGATCATTGCCACAGACATTGACGACCCCTTCCTGCGCTTGTTCCAATCCCGCAATAACCATCAAAAGTGATGTTTTGCCCGACCCGGACGGGCCGACCAGACTGACCCGTTCCCCGGCATTCAGTGACAGATCAACACCCTTAAGAATCTCGACAATGCCGGCCGGACCTTGCAGGCGCAGCTTAAGGTTCCGGACATCAATTGTCTGTTTGGGTTTCTCGCCCGCGGAAATATCTGTTTGTTCCGGGATCGTGGTGGTTTCGGTCACACTCATATCGGGTCCAATCGGGCTTGTCCGTTGCAAGATCAACAAAGCAGGTTACATAAGCTTACGGATCAGGACGTTTCTGGTTCAAACTTCTAGCGGTTTGAATGCGCTGTCGAAGGGTAACCGGTAGGTAACCACATCAGCAAGGTGACAGCTTACAAGGTGAGAATTGATATGAATTGGGCTTCCGGGCAAGGTCGCACTGTAATCGAGTTCACTGCTTTGCGGTTGCGCAAACGGCATTTCGCACCGGTTCTGTCGGCGATCCTGTTGGGGTTTGTCGCATTGTTCGGCGGGATTGCACCAGTTCAGGCCAAGGATGAAGCACCGCAAACCATTGTTTTGTTTGGGGATAGCTTGATGGCCGGATATGGCCTTTCCCATGATGATGGCTTCGCCCCGAAACTTGAAGCCGCCCTTAAGGACGCAGGGCATGATGTTCGGGTGATCAACAGTTCGGTGTCCGGTGATACTTCGGCGGCCGGGTTGGCCCGCCTTGACTGGGCGCTTGTCGACAAGCCTGATGCCGTCTTGCTTGAACTGGGGGCCAATGATGCCCTGCGCGGGGTCGAACCGTCCCAGACCCGCGATAATTTGGCACAGATCATTGAAAAGCTGCGGGCGCAGGATGTGGATATTCTTCTGGCCGGAATGATGGCGCCGCCCAATATGGGGGCGGCGTATGGCGATGAATTCAACAGCATCTATCCCGACCTTGCCGGGCGCTACGAGATTGATTTTTATCCGTTTTTCCTTGATGGCGTTGCGGCCGAGCCCACCCTTAATCAGGATGATGGAATGCATCCGAATGCCGACGGGGTCGGGGTAATTGTCGAACGTATTCTACCCAATGTAATCAACCTTCTTGATGACGCCTCCTGATCAATCACAATACCCCAAAGCCCTGTCATGCTTGCCGTGACAGGGCTTTTTTATACCCAAATGGCGTGTCGGTCGCGTGCCTGCGCCTCTGGATAATGTCAAATCGGCACATCAGGCGATTTTCGATCTGATCACGGATCGTCTTGATCGCAGATCAGGATGCTGTTCGCGGCTTTCACCATCTCCATTTTGCAGATGCTAAAAAATCGCAGTATTACAGGGTGTTATCAGGGCGTGTGGCGTCTTTCAAATTCTGAAATTACGCTGCTGGTGGCTAAAATTGGAGGTCCTCAGAAAATAAAACTGCATATGTAGATAGAAATTATCAACAACCCGAAACGAATAATTTGGTTGCGTGCCTGATCCGGTGAGAGACCAGGTGATTGTCTGAAAGTGTGTATTAAAACAATGGGTTAAAGTGATGTGTGGGCCGCTGAAAACAGGTAGAAAAACGGGTGAAAACGCCGTTTTTACCCTCTCAACAGCGGGGATGCTGTAAAATTAACATACCATTTACTTTCGGTTATGTTCCGATCTCTCCACATGTTAACTGCATATGTTGTTTTATGTGTTCCGATCTGAATTCCGAAACGGCAATTTCAGGCTCTTGACCTGAAACGTTGTTTTTGTCATGCCATGTTGAAACCGGTGATTCATACAAAGAAGCCAGTTGATTCAACGATTTAGGCAAAAATTGTTCTCTACCGATACCAGCGCCCTGTGGATAAGTTTGTTGAATAAGTTTTCGCCGAGTCGCCCCGCGGATTCATTGGGGATTCTGCAAGAATGGCGCAATATCAGGGACTTGAATCCTTTTTGTCGACTCCGGGATCACATTTCGAGTCGCTGTTTTTCCTGTGGATGAATCGGAAGCGATTCAAACTTGACTGCAAATGCAGTTGCAGAGGCCGGAATCGACAGATACACTTTTCCAAATCCGGGATCACAGCATCGCTGTTGTGATAGGTAACCCGCGAAAAGACCGCATTATTTTTAAATAAAATCAGTATCTTATCAAAGGGTCTGGCGTGTCCGCAGCAACTGGTGTCAAGCAATCCTATACCATCCCCTGTTCGTCGGTTTTCCGGGATGCTGTTTTGCAACTGGCCGAGCGCCGCGGTGTTAATGCCGCCGATCTGGCGCGTTCCGTCATGTTGATTGTGCCGGAAAAGGCTATTGAAGATTACGAAGATCCGGGCGATCCACCAAAAGGTGACCGCGAAACCATCGTTTTGAAATCCGGCCCCGCCGAAGGCCGTCCCTGGCGTCGCAAGCCGCGCCTGCAACTGCGCCTTCCGCCGGGATTTGCCATTGTGACAGTGCGTAAAGCATTGAAAATGGCCATTGATTTCGATGCGGGTTACGTGAAGATGCGGGTTGAAAAATCCCACGTTCTAGCCGCGGAACGGGCCGCCCTGGAAGAAGCCCGGGCGCTTAAAAAGCGACAGGCCGAACCGCCCGTCGAACTTTTGCAATCGCGCGAAGAACTCGAACGTCTGCGCCAGATTGTGGATAATCTGGCCTTTGATCCGCTTGATCGCGGTGTCACGACCTTTAACGAGGCCCTGCATGTAATGGGTTTTGCCCCCAATGCGCGCCCCGATATGCGCGCTGTTCGGGCCAAATATCGCGTTCTGGCGGCCATTCACCATCCTGACAGCAATTATGGCTCCCATCAGCGGATGACACAGTTGAATGCGGCGATGGATTTGCTGCGCAAACATATTTCCTGATGCCGGTCATGACATTTGCCAATGCATTGGCCTTGGCCCTTGTCGAAGACTTGGCCGAGTGCTTAGATAACAGAAAGTGCCGTGACCAATAAATCGGCATTTACGGGAGAAAACGGGCGCAAGACCCGGATCAACAGACCAGTCTAGATCGGGAGAATACATGACAGCGGAATTTCGGGCTGCACATGCCAGCGGGGAAAACTGGGCTTCTGTTGCCTCCGAACTGGCAGAGCTTTTGGAAAAAGAACCGCTACCTGATCAGGCGCTGGCTTTCCTGTATGTTTCCGAGGCATTGGCTGAAGATATCGGCAGTATCCTGACCTTCCTGCGATCCCGGCTTTCTGTTGAACACTGGATCGGCACATCGGGCGTTGGTGTGTGTGGATCGGGTCGGGCCTATTTCGGAGTGCCGGCGGCATCCGTGATGGTTGCCCCCTTTGCCAGTGATGAATTCCATATCTTTGAGCCGCTTAAAACCGATGCCGATCTCGATGCGCCGGAATTGCAAAAGGCGATTGATCGTCTGCAACCGATATTCGGTCTGGTGCATGGCGATCCGGGCGCACCGCAAAGTCTTGCGACCTTGTCCGAATTGGCGCGGATGGGCTCAACCTATCTTGTTGGCGGGATTGCTTCTGGCGAACGAAGCGCACCACAGATCGCCGATCGCGTTGTTGACGGCGGTCTTTCAGGCGTTTTGTTTGACGGCAAAACCACAGTACAGGTCGGCATCAGTCAGGCCTGCACGCCGGTCGGGCCGGTTCACCGCGTGACCGAGGGACGCGAAGGCATTGTTTCCACGCTTGATGATCGCCCGGCACTTGAGGTCCTGAAAGAAGAACTTGATGCCGATGGCAGTGAACATTCCATCGCATCGGGCCGTTATCATGCGGCCCTGATGGTGCCCGGCTCTGATACCGGCGATTTTGTTGTGCGTAATCTGATGGGGATTGATCCCAACAACAATATGATTGCCATAAGTGGCGATGTGCAGGCCGGTGATGCCATCCGCTTTGTCCGTCGTGACGGTGCGGCCGCCGAACAGGATTTGCGCCGTATGCTGGCGGAATTGCAAAAACGCCTGCCGGGCAAGCCGCGCGGCGCCCTTTATTGCAGCTGTGTCGCGCGCGGCCCGCATCTGTTTGGCACCGAAAGCCGTGAAATGATGATCATCCGCGACGAACTCGGTGATCTGCCCCTGACCGGTTTTTACGGCAATGGCGAAATTTGCAACGACCGTTTCTATGGCTATACCGGGGTTCTGACCCTGTTTATCTAGGCTTTGTTAGCGCTAACATCGTTTGAAACTGCGCGATAAATCCATGGCGGACGAAGATTTTTTATGTCGGGCGGTTTCATCGCGCGCGCCACGGGATATATTCATACCATTGTGAAAAGTCGCATCCCATCAGGAGCCGCTTGGCGTCGGGATGCAAAAGGGGATTGTTATATGGAATACCGTCGATTGGGACGTACTGACATTGATGTCAGTGTGATTTGCCTGGGCACGATGACCTGGGGCCAGCAGAATACGCAGGACGAAGCTTTCGAACAGCTTGATTACGCGACCGCCAATGAAGTCAATTTCATTGATACCGCCGAAATGTACCCGGTCCCGGCAATGGAAGAGACCTTTACCGCAACCGAAACCATCATCGGCAACTGGCTTGAAAAACGCGGTAAACGCGATGATCTGGTGATTGCTTCCAAGATTGTCGGTCCGGCTGAACGTTTTTCCTATGTTCGTAACGGGCCGCGTCTGACTCGTGCCCAAATCTTTGAGGCGATTGACGGGTCGCTTACCCGTCTGAAAACCGATTATCTCGATCTTTATCAGCTCCATTGGCCGGATCGTAACTCCAACTTCTTTGGCAAGCTGGGTTATGTCCATGACGCCGACGAAGATTTCACCCCGATCGAGGAAAGCCTCGAGGCCCTTGATGAACTGGTAAAGGCCGGCAAGGTTCGCCATATCGGTCTGTCGAACGAAAACCCGTGGGGACTGATGAAGTTCCTTGAACTGGCCGAGAAAAATGGCTGGCCGCGTGTGGTTTCGGTTCAAAACCCCTACAGCCTTCTGACCCGCCAATATGAAGTCGGCATGGCTGAATGTTCGATCCGCGAAGATGCCGGTCTTCTGGCCTATTCGCCGCTGGGTGGTGGTGCGCTTTCTGGCAAATATCTGGGCGGCGCCCGTCCCGAAGGAACCCGTGTTGCCAAATGGCCGCAATATTTCAGCCGCTATCAGACCGAAAACGGCATCAAATCGACCGAGGCCTATGTGAAACTGGCCAAGGATAACGGTCTTGATCCGTGCCAGATGGCGTTGGCTTATGTGAATTCGCGTCCGTTCCTGACCTCGAACATCATCGGCGCGACCAGCATGGAACAACTGAAAACCAATATCGGGTCGGCCAAGATCACGCTGTCGGACGATGTTCTGGCCGAGATCGAAGCAATCCATCAGAAATGGCCATTCCCGTGCCCGTAATCGGGCAGTGATATCGGCACATTAAACCGGGACAGTCCGCCGGTTCGGGCTGTTCCCACCTGACATATATAAAGGAGGCGGCGCTTGGTTAAGCTCATCACTGGCAAGGAAGCCGATCTGGGTGCGTTTTCAGTGCGCCGCGTTCTGCCGCATCGCGACGTCCGTTCGGTCGGGCCGTTTGTGTTCTTTGATCATATGGGACCTGCCGAATTTCAGCCGGGGCAGGGCATTGACGTTCCCCCGCATCCCCATATCTGTCTGGCAACCGTGACGTACCTGTTCAAGGGGGCGGTTCTGCATCGTGACAGTCTGGGCAGCAATCTGGAAATCACGCCGGGCGATCTGAACTGGATGAATGCCGGGCATGGCATTACCCATTCCGAACGTGAAACACCGGCGGTGCGCAATTCGGTGCACGAACTTGACGGTCTCCAACTTTGGGTCGCCGTGCCCGAGGAAGAAGAAGAATCCGAACCGGCCTTTTATCACGTCTCGAAAAACGACCTGCCGGTGATCGAGGATGCCGGGCTTCACATGCGTCTGATCGCGGGCGAAGCTTTCGGGAAAACCGCACCGGTGCCGGTCAAATCCAAGCTGTATTACCTTGATGTTCACATGGACGAAGGCGCGCAATTGCTGCTTCCCGGTGAAAATCAGGAAGGGGCAGTTTATGTGGTCTCGGGCAGTGTCAATATCGATGGCGTCGCCTATGGCCCGGAAAGCTTTGTCTATGTCGCGCCCGAAGAAATCCCCGATATCGTTGCTGCGACCGAAAGCCGCGTGATGTTGCTGGGCGGCTTGCCGCTGGGCCATCGGCATTTATGGTGGAATTTCGTTGCTTCCTCCAAGGAACGCATCGAAAAGGCCAAAGCCGACTGGGCATCGGGCAATTTTCCGCAAATTGATGGCGAGGATGATGTGCTTCCGCTGCCCGGACGCTCCACCGGCTAGGGACAATTTTCGGCCCCGGCTTTGCTACCAGAATAGAATTGGATACCCATCATGCGTCTGTTTGTCGGCGTGGAAATCCCCGGCGATATCGCAGCCGAGCTTTATCCGCTTGCGCGCGGGATCAAGGGACTGGATGCCCAGACCCCGGAAAACATGCATATCACCCTTAAATTCATCGGCAATGTTGATCCCGGTCTGGCCGAAGAAATTGATCAGGCCCTTGCGCAAGTATCGTTCGAACCCTTTGACCTTCAGGTTCAGGGATTGGATGTTTTTGCCTCAAGCCGCAAAATCCGCATCTTTTGGGCCGGGGTCAAGGATCAGCCGGTGATGCGTCGTCTTGCCCAACGGGTTGAAAATGCCCTTCTGGCACTTGATGATTGCCTGGAACTCGATGTCCGCAAATTCACCCCGCACATCACGCTCGGCCGGAACCGCGAAGCGGCACGTGCGACCATCGAACAGGCGGTCGCCGATCATGTCGATCAGACCTCGCGGGTTTTCACCATCGACCGTTTTTGTTTGTATGAAAGCCATTCGACCTCGGACGGGCCGGAATTCCGGGTGATTGCCGCCTATGACGGCACGGAAGCAGCTTTTTTCTAACAATTTTTATGAGAGATTAATTGTAGCTGAGCGTTATCTAAATAAGCGATATATCACTTTAAAATAATTAGATTGCTTGGGAAGGGTTAGATGGCTGAAAAAGATGATGCACACTTAGCCTATGAGAGAAATGTCGCCCATTTCCAAGCGACAATCTCACGGCAGACGCTCCAGCTAGAAAAGTATCGTGCCTATGTAGGCTCTGCAGAGACGTGGCGTCAGACAACTAGTGAGTCAGCGCTCGTTACCGCGAGAGAAGGGATTAAGGCTTTAATTTTACTGAATGGCGGAACGTTCGTGGCTTTACCTGCATTCAAAGCAATGAACGATGGGGTTAACATTGGGAACTTACATCTGCCTTTGATGTCATTCTTTCTGGGTTTGTTGTTCGCCCTGTCTTCTTTTCTTTTAACGTATTTGGCTCAAGAACGAACAGCATTGGGATGGATGGAAGTCGAAGAACAATGGCGCCTATCACTTTCTAAAGCAGACAGCGATCGAAAATCTGAAGACATTGATGCAGACTCTGAAAGGTCGTGGAAGCGTCAAAGACGACACAATTATCTTTGTGACGTATTCAGTAGAATATCACTGGTATGCGCGGTTGCCTCTTTCCTCGCATTAGCTGTGGGTGGATTTAGCGGTATTGCAGCATTCTACCCCAATGCTCAACTACTAACGAATGTGGTGATTGGGGGGAGTATGAGTTCTTGGCTCGCAGCCGTAGGTCTGACTTTGGACATCATTGGTGCAGTTCTGATCTTTTTCTTCGGGGTTCGTCCAAAGATCTCGGCAGATGGATCAAATGAAGTTGTAATCTCAGGTTCAGATAAAGAGGTGGCGAAGGGGAAAAAATACGATTGGTTCTCTAAAGTCGGTATCTTTCTTCTGATTTTGGGATTCGGCTTACAATTACTTGCAAGTAAATTGGTGTTCGGTTGGATATCAGGTCTAATGCAGTGAGTCGGCATGCTTGCAATAAGGTCGGGTACAGTCTTAGCGGTGTATAGCGAATGAAGCTTGGGTTTATCGGGACTGGCGCAATCAGTGATGCGATGATCCGTGGATTGGTATCATCGGATTTTCCGGTTTCCGACGTTATCGTTTCGCGCCGGGGTGAACGGGTGTCATCCCGACTGGCAGCCGATTTTGATCAGGTGCAGGTTCTTGATGACAATCAGGCGATCATTGATCAGTCCGATATGATCTTTCTTGCCGTTTTGCCGCAAATTGCCCGTGAAGTGCTTGAACCGCTTCATGTCCCGGATGGCAAAACCATCGTCAGCCTGATCGCGACCATCCCGATTGATGATCTTAAATCCTGGCTGGACACCAATGCGCAAACTGATCGCGCCATTCCCCTGCCATCGGTCGAACATCATGCCTGTGTGACCGCGATCTATCCCGGATCGGATGATGTGATGGCCTTGTTTGGTGCGCTTGGCGGGGCGGTTGCAGCCAAAACCGTCGATGCCTTTGATGGCTATGCGGCGGGAAGTGCGCTGATGGCGACCTATTTCACGGTCCTTGAAAGTGCGGCCGACTGGATGGTCAAACAGGGATCGAGTGATGCCGATGCCAGACGTTATCTGGCGGCACTGTTTGCCGGCCTTGCCGAGAACACTACCAAGTCACCGGATCAAAGCTTTGCCCAACTGGTCGACGGCCATTCCACACCGGGCGGTCTGAACGAACAGGTCGCCAAGGCCTTTGTCCGTGAAAACGGCACATCGGCAATCCATACGGCCCTTGATGAAGTCTTTGCCCGGATCAAATCCGCATCCAAATCCGGTTGATCAGAATTGAAAACGGGCGGCTTTATCCGGTTTTGTCGCGCCGCCCGCTTTGCATCTATATCTTTATATATGTGTTGTTTGGGCCGGATCAGGCCGCTGCGACCTGTGACTGATAGCCAACCGTCAAACGTTGCGGGTTGCTGATGCCGGCATCAAAGCTGGCATCGACAAGATCGACCATAGCCACACCGAAATCGGCAAAAGAAATCCGGGCCGCACCATCGTGATCGGTGACCAGGGTATCGGTGCCGCGTACATAGTTGCGGGTTTTCTCGCCGGGGATCAGCATGGTGGGCGGGCGCAGGCAGGTCCATTGCACATCGGCATATTGATCAAACAGGATATCGACCTGTTCGCAGGCTTCGGCAATCGGGCGTACGCTATCGGGCAGGAAGTCCGGCGCGGTCAGAACCGTATGGCCGCTGCCATCTGCAAGTTTCAGGGTTGCCGCCCCGCCGGTCAGGAAAATCGGCGTCCGGTTTTGACGGGCCGCATCCAGCAGCACTTTGGTCATTTCCGGCAGCAGCCTCTCCTGTCCGGTCGCAGGGCGCAGCGAACTGGCCGCAACATCATGTTCGGCAAGGACTTCTGCGGCAATTTCCGGGTTGGCAAGGATATCGATGCTTTGGCGGGCGACAGAGTCTGGAAGGGCGGACAGTTTTGCAATATCGCGGGCAACCGCTGTGACTTGGTATCCGCGCAAAAGCGCCTCGGTCACAACTTCGCGGCCGACATCGCCGGTGGCGCCAAAAACAACGATTTTGCGATTATGCGGGGCGGTATTGGTCATCGGACGTTCCTTTTCTGAATTGTGTTTTGGTGGCAGGTCAGGATTTTTGGGTGGCAGCAAGGGGGCTGGTATCGTTGGTGGTGTCGGGATTAAGGACTGGTTTGGGCCGTGCGGCACGCTGTCCGAGCCAGATACTGATCAGGACAACAACAACACCGGCCATCTGAAGGGCGGATAACTGTTCGCCAAGAATGACCCAGCCAAGAAGAACCGCACTGGTGGGGCTTAAGAAGCCAAAGCTTGTCACCGTGGTCGGGCCAAGCCGCGCAATACCGCGGAACCACAGGAAATAGGTCAGCGCAGCCCCGATTAGCCCCAACCAGACCAGGCCGGCAATATTGGTGATGGTCGGCATCGGGAAGCCGGGCTCGACAATCAGGGCGACCGGGATCAAAAGGATGCCGCCCGCTGTTAATTGCCATGCGGCAAAGGTCAGGGGCGAAACCGGCGGCTGCCATTTCCGGCTCAGGACCGTACCGGCCGCCATCGAAAGCGCACCCAGAAGGGCTGCGGCAATGCCGACCGGATCAAGGCTTGCCGACGGACCAAGGACAAGCATCGCAACACCGATCAGGCCGGAAACCGCGGCAAGAATTCCAAGCGTCGTGATTGTGCTGCCCAATGCATAACGGGCAAGGAACAGCACCAGCAACGGCTGAACCGCGCCAAGGGTTGCCGCAACCCCGCCCGGCAGGCGATAGGCGGCCAAAAACAGCAACGACCAGAAAACCGCGAAGTTCAATGCACCAAGAATGAAAACCCGGCCACGCCATCCGGCAGCGGGAAGCTGACGTACCACCAGCAACAGGATCAAACCGGCAGGCAGGGCGCGTAAAAGCGAAATGGTCAACGGATAGCCATGCGGCAGCAATTCCGTCGCCACGATATAACTGCTGCCCCAGATTACCGGGGCGATTGCAGTCAGAAGTAAGTCTGTTGTTCTGTTCATGGGATAGCTCCATTTATCTTGACGTCAAGATATAATCAGAAATCTTGACGTCAAGATAAATTTTCGGCATATGCTCAAACCATGGAAAACAGCACTGACAAAATCGACCGCATTCTGGCGCAATGGCGCCGCGAACGCCCCGACCTTGACGTGACCCAGATGGGCGTCATTGGCCGCATGGGAAGGCTTCGCAATCTTCTGATGATCGAACTTGATCGCGTGTTCAAACAGCACGATCTGAATGGTGCCAGCTTTGATGTGCTGGCAACGCTTCGCCGGTCCGGTCCGCCCTATGCACTTAGCCCGTCACAATTGATCGAATGGACGATGGTAACATCGGGCACTATGACCAACCGGCTTGATAAGCTAGAAGAAGCAGGCCTGATCACCCGCCAGCGCAACCCGGAAGACGGCCGCGGCTTTGTCGTCGCCCTGACCGCGCACGGGTTCGAGCTGATTGATGCCGCCGTGACCAATCACGTCGCCAACCAGCACCGGTTGCTCGAAGGGCTCAGTTCCGATGAAATGGAACAGCTTGATGGATTGCTGCGCAAATGGCTGATGGCTGTTTCGGGCCAAACCGGATCAGATAAATAAGCAAACGCGTTTCGTCACACAGCGGGAACTGTGTGGCGTTTGATCTGTCATTTTCGGGAATTTAGTCAGTGGCAGAGAGGAGGGGATTCGAACCCCTGAGGGGCTTACACCCCAACACGCTTTCCAGGCGTGCGCCTTAAACCACTCGGCCACCTCTCCACATGCGATCTTGTATATATCGCGAAAGCGGGCGGACATTAGCCGACCCGACCTTGCTTGACAAGGCCCAATAAGCCACTTTTTTCACTTTCGTGAAATCGGCCTGATTTCAAAGAAAAAACCGGGTACCTGCGGTCCGATCAAGGCACAAAACCCTTGGTAAACCGGGATTTGGCGTAATCTTTACTTCTTGTTGATGTCTGGGCCGTAAGGTTTGACGTCAGGATTTTGATTCGCAATGTCATTTTTTGCGGTTTTGCGCTCCTTTAGGTTGGCAGAGCAAAGCCGATAGATTGCGATCAGAATGGCCGTACATACCAACCCTTACGGGTAGTCTGGAGAGGATAATGTGGGTTCTAAGGGCGTTGGGATGGATTTTGCTGTTTGCCAGTATTGCTGTGCTGGTTGACGATTCCATTACCGCGCTTCAGACAGGCAGTTTCCGGCTGGTCGCCGCAGGAGAGCTTTGGTATCGCCTTGATACCGGAAGCCTGAACCTGTTGCAGTCCGTCATCCAGCGCTATATCTCGTCCTGGGCCTGGGATAATATCTTTGTGCCGGTTTTGCTGGCCCCGGCGCTGGTTGTTTTGCTGGTGCCGTCCTTTGTCTTGCTGTTGCTGACCCGCAAGCGCAAGCGTACCCGGATTTTCTGATCCGGCGTTCCTGATCCACCTTTTTGGCCAATCCACCCCGCCGCAATAATGCCTGTTAGTCCAATGTTGGCTTGTCTGTGCCAAGGACACGCGCCACACTGTGCCCGTTCGATCTGATACAACAGGGAACCGGCATGAAGGCATGGATTTGCAAGGCATTTGGCGAGGAAGCTGTGCTGACGGACTGGGCCGATCCTGTTCCGGGTCCCGATCAGGTCGCCATTGATGTGCAATCCTGCGGGGTCAATTTCGCCGATACCCTGATCCTGATCGGTAAATATCAAAAACGCCCCGACGGCCCGTTTTCCCCGGGCTTTGAAGTAAGCGGCACGGTGCGCAGCATCGGTGCCAATGTCAAAGGCATCAATCTCGGTGATCGCGTCATGGCGCTGCCCGATTGGGGCGGCTTTGCCGAGCAGGTGGTGGCGAATGCTGCCACTGTCATTCCATTGCCCGAGACGGTTGGGTATGATCAGGCAGCGGCTTTTCAGATTGCCTATGGAACAAGCTGGTTCGGGTTGAAATATCGCGCCGACGTGCAGTCGGGTGATCTTGTTCTGGTGCATGGGGCGGCCGGGGGCGTTGGCCTGACCGCGGTTGAATGTGCCAAGCTTTTGGGGGCCACCGTGATTGCCACGGCGGGCGGGGCGGACAAATGCCAGATCGCCCGCGATCATGGTGCTGATTACACCATTGATTACAAGATCGAAAATATCCGCGACCGGGTGCGCGAAATCGCGGCATCCCTTGGCAAACCTGCCGGGGTGGATGTGGTTTATGATCCGGTGGGCGGCGATGTGTTTGATCAAAGCCTGCGCTGTGTTGCGCCCGGGGCGCGAATCCTTCTGATCGGGTTTGCCAGTGGCACGGTGCCGCAAATCCCGGCCAATATCCTTCTGGTCAAGAATGTCACGGTGATCGGCTTTTATTTTGGTGCCTATCTGGAACAGAATCCCGACATCGCCCGCCAGGGCATGGGCGAACTTCTGGACCTTTTGGCCACGGGCAAAATCACCCCGATGATTTCGGCGACCTATCGACTGTCAGAGGCCATGATTGCCCTTGAGGCGATCCGCAATCGCACGGCAACCGGCAAACTTGTGATCAATATGCGCTAAGTTGAATGAACTGCTGGATTTTATTAATTAATTCGTTGGTATAGGATGTTTCTGTCCCAACCATTTCTCTGCTGGAAAATTCGGTAATGCCCGACAACAAAAACAGTGCCGACGCGGTGCAATCGTCTGAAAAAACACGCGACCAGTACGAGACCTATCCTTATCCGGCGCGCGATCCCGAAGACGAAGACAAGCGGCTGATCTTCGGCTCGCCGGGGAACTGGGATGAAGTTGTTCATTATATCTTTGGCGGGCGTGATCCGTCTGCCCAGACCAAAAGCGGCAAGATCAAAATTCTGGTCGCCGGGGGCGGGACTGGTGATGCGCTTGTCATGCTGGCCCAGCAGGCCCGCGATCGCAAAGCCAAGGCCGACATCGTCTATATCGATCTGTCCGAAAGCTCCCGCGAGATTGCCGAGGCCCGCATCAAGCGCCGCAATCTTGAAAAGAACGTGACCTTCGTGACCGGCTCTTTCGTTGATCTGGCCTCGGAATACGGGCCGTTTGACTATATTGACTGCTGCGGGGTGCTGCATCATTTGCCCGATCCCGATGCGGGATTGCGTGCGCTTGCCGATGCGCTGAAACCCAATGGTGGTATGGGTTTGATGGTCTATGGCGAACTGGGTCGTCAGGGCGTCTATCACATGCAGGAAATGATGGAACGCCTGAATGCCGAGGCCGGTGGCGCGCGCAGACTTCATTTCGGCAAGGCGCTTTTTAATTCATTGCCGGGGACCAACTGGCTGAAGCGCAATCCGTTTGTCGGCGATCATATCCATGGCGGCGATGCCGGTTTTTATGACCTGTTGCTGCATCAACAGGACCGGGCATACCGGGTCGATGAAGTTTTTGATTTTGTCGAAAAGGCCGGTTTACGCCTGCAAAGCTTTATCGAGCCGATGCGCTATGATCCAACCACCTATTGTTCGCGCCATGATGTTCTGGAAAAGGCCGTCCATGTGCCGTTCCGCGAACGTGCGGCATTGGCGGAACTGATGGCGGGCAATATCACCAAGCATATCTTCTATGTGGTCAAGGCCAAGAACAAGATCAAAGCGCCGGTTCCCGACGAAGACACCATTCCGTTCTTTAACCGGGTTGATGGTCCGACCCTTGCCCGCTCGGTTGCCAAGTCGGGTAATATCAAGATCACTTTTACCGGGCTTTCGGTTACCCGCACCATGCCCGCGGCTTCACCGGCGATCCTGTCGCGCATCGATGGCAAACGATCCATCCGCCAGATTTACGAGATGTTTGATCCGCGCCCGGAAAAGTTCGAATTCAACGCGCAATTTGCCGTGATGTATTCGGTTCTGAATGCGGCCAACCTGATGTATCTGCGCTATCCCAAAAAGAAATAGGCACATCGCTGCCTTGGGCTGATCCCGAAAAAGAAAATGCCGGTCACACAGGGGGAGTGACCGGCAGTCTTACGCGCATGCGCCAACGGGGGGAGTCGGCGCTGCGCCAGAGCTATAAGCTGAAGCATAAGCTGAAGCATAAGCTCTGGGGGGGGAGAATGAAGAATTCCAAACCCTATCGCGGGCTCGGGACCTTCAGGATGCTCAGCAGAGCATCAAGCACCTGCAAGGGGAATGAAAGGGAACCTTGCAGGCGAAAGATCGGGGCAGACATGATACATACTCTGTTGTGCGCCAAAGCGCGGGTTTGTTCTGTACTTATGCTTTCCAGAACGGTTTTGCAGCTTCGCGACGGGCGTCATAAACGTTCCAGCCGATATCGCGCAGCATACGGGCATCCATCAGACCAAGTTTCTTGCGCAGATCGTGGCGTTTATACCATTCGCGCGGCAGATCCATCAGGTTGACGGTGTTGTGGTGACGGCGGGTTGCAACAAATGCGCCTGCATCTTTGGTGATCGCGACCATGATTTTATTCCTTCATAAATTCAGGCTGCTCTCGATTAATCAGCGGCCCAGCATCTGTGATGCGTGTGTCTCATTTCGTTAAACCCAGAGTTACGCCTAAAAACACTTGCGCTCAAACCATCTTTTGTCATCATTGCATGAGTTTTAATCATGCAAAGCCATTGTCATGAAACGCCGTCCATTGCCATTAAATGCGCTTCGTGCCTTTGAAGTTGCCGGTCGTCTTGAAAGTTTCACCAAAGCGTCACATGAGCTTAACGTGACCCAAGGCGCGGTCAGCCGACAGGTGCAGCACCTTGAAGAAGTTTTGGGCCGTAAACTTTTTGAACGGCAGCATCGAAGCCTTAAGCTTACCCGGGCCGGGCGCAACCTTCTGGATGGTCTTACCCCGGCTTTTGATGCCATGGAAAATGCGGTGGCCAAGGTTGAAGACCGCGCCGATGACACACAGCTTTCGGTTCTGGCCCCTTTGACATTTTCCATGCGCTGGATCGTGCCCCGGCTTGGGCGGTTTCAGATGGAATATCCCGATCTTCAGGTACAGCTTGGCACCTATAATGATGACAAGGCCCCGGTTGATTTCAACGAGGTCGATATTGCCGTGCGCTTTGCCGATACCCAGGAAGAACAACTGGTTCACGAATTCCTGACCGGCGAACGGCTTTTGCCCGTCTGTCATCCCGATCTGGCCAAACAGCTAAAATCCCCCAAAGACCTTGCAGGTGTGACGCTTCTGCATTGCTCGGCCCAGCGCGAAGACTGGCATATCTGGCTGAATGGTACGGGTGTCACCGGAGTTGATGCCAATCACGGTCCGGTTTTCGCCACTCTTGATATGGCGATGGAGGCCGCGGCAAGCGGATTTGGCGTGGTGATTTCCGATCCGGCGATGATTGGCGAATATGTGGTGACCAACCGTTTGACCGTGCCGTTCGACTTGCCGGTCGACAGTCCCTATGCCTATTCGCTGTGCTATCCGCAGGGGCGACTGGAACGTCGCAAGGTCCGCGCATTCCGTAACTGGTTGATGGGTGAAATCAAAATTGAAACCGAACGGCGAAAACTGGCGCAAAAGGCATCTGCATCATCATGATGCCTTGAAATTGAACCATTTTATTCTTCATTATGAAGAGTAGATAAAAACAATTCAGTCAGGCAGGGTGGTGAGGTGGCGAATATGCCCGCATTGGTTTGTCTGCTGCGTCCCGAGAAGTGACACGATACGCAATCAGTTTGCATTAGGGGAAAGACGATTCGTCACATGAACGCGCATGTCGCCAATCCGAAACCGTCGCGCACGCAGCTTGTTCGCAAGACGGTTTCATCGGCACTTCTTGCTTTTGGTGTCATGGCCGGTGTGGCTGCGATGACATCGGCGGCCGTTCGGGCCCAGGATGCCGACAAGCCCGTCATCAATCCGGCACCAACAGTCAAAGTCGAAGAAGCCGAACTTGCCCCGCTGACCACAACATCCCATGGCATATCGCTGTATGGTGATCTCAAATACGGGCCGGATTTCACGCATTTTGACTATGTGAATCCCGATGCGCCCAAGGGCGGCACCCTGATCCAGTCATCGATTGTCGCGTTTGATACGCTCAACCCCTTCACGCTTAAGGGCACATCGGCCGCCGGTCTTGGCCTGATTTATGATAGCCTGATGGCCTCAAGTGCCGATGAACCCTATGCGATGTATGGCCTGATTGCGCGCAGCATCGAAGTCCCTGAGGACCGATCCTTTGCCATATTCCATCTTGATCCACGTGCGCGTTTTCAGGATGGCAGCGAAATCACCGCCGAAGATGTGGTGTTTTCCTATGAAATCCTTGTCGAAAAAGGAAGCCCGGTCTACCGGCAATATTTCTCCCAGATCGAAGGGGCCGAGGCGATTGATGATCTGACCGTCAAATTCACCTTCAAGCCCGGCAATAACCGTGAAACACCGATGACCGCGGCGGGCATTTCGATCATGCCCAAGAAGTTCTGGGACGGTAAGGATTTCTCGAAAACCACCTTTGAACTGCCGGTGGGCAGTGGTGCCTATAAGGTCGCCAGTATCGAAGCCGGCCGTCGCATCACCTATGAACGGGTCAAGGATTACTGGGCGGCGGATTTGCCGGTCAATCGCGGTCAGAACAATTTCGATACCATTCGCTACGACACCTATCTCGATCCGGAAGTTCAGAGACAGGCGTTTCTGGCCGGTGAATATATGGTGCGCTCCGAACATTCGTCACGCGACTGGAGTACGGCCTACGACACGCCCGCGGTCGAACGTGGCGACATCCAGAAAAAATTCATGCCCGATGATCTGCCTGTGGGCATGCAGGCCTATGTGATGAATAACCGCCTGCCGATCTTTGCCGATTGGCGGGTGCGCAAGGCGCTGCAATACGGTTTTGATTTCCAGTGGCTCAGTCGCGCCATGTTCTATGGGGCCTATAAGCGCACAGACAGCTATTTCGTGAATTCCGAACTGGCATCAAGTGGCATTCCGGCCGGTGATGAACTGGCATTGCTGGAACCCTATCGCGATCAACTGCCGGCCGAACTGTTTACCCAGCCTTTCAAGCTTCCCGATTTTGATGAAACCGATGGCCGCCGCAAGGCACTGCGCGAATCCATGACGCTTCTGAACGAAGCCGGATGGGAACTCCGCGACAAGGTTCTGGTCAATAAGGAAACCGGTGAACCCTTCCGGTTCGAACTGATCATTCGTCAGCCGGGGCTGGAAAAAATCGCACTGGTTCTTAAGGCCCGCCTCAAACAGCTTGGCGTGCAGCTCGATATCCGTCTGATTGATACCGGGCAGTGGGTCAACCGCATTCAGGCCTTTGACTTTGATGTCACGACCTTCTGGTGGACACAGGCCCTGACACCGGGCAACGAACAACGTGTTTTCTGGTCAAGTGAAGCCGCCGACCAGCCCGGAAGTCGCAATTTCGCTGGGATCAAAAGTCCGGTCGTTGATGCGATGGTCGAAAAGGTTGCAAGTGCCAATAGCTGGCATGAACTGGTCACCGCGACCCATGCACTCGATCGGGTTTTGTTGTGGGGCTATTACGTCATTCCGCAATATTACCTTGGCGGGGAACGTCTTGCCTGGTGGAACATCTTTGGCCAACCCGACACGATACCGCTTAAAGGGGAATCGGTAATGCGCTGGTGGATTGATCCGGAAAAGGCCGCAAAATTGCCGATGGGGGGGAACTAGACCATGCTGAACTATATTCTGCGGCGTCTTCTTCTGATCCCGATGACATTGTTTGGCATCATGTTGCTGAATTTCGTGATCATTCAATTCGCACCTGGCGGCCCGGTTGAACAGGTCATCGCCCAGCTTCAAGGAACCGACGTTTCATCAACTGCGCGCATCACCAATCAGGGTGCTGACAGCGGTGGTTCGGCATCATCGGGGGCTGGAAACAACTTCTCGTCGACATCTAACTATCGCGGTGCGCAGGGACTTGATCCGGAAATCATCAAACAGCTCGAAGTGCAATTTGGCTTCGACAAACCGGCACCGGAACGGTTCTGGATGATGATGAAGAACTATCTGACCTTCGATTTCGGCCAAAGCTATTTCCAGGACCGCGATGTTGTCGATATCGTCCTTGATAAAATGCCGGTTTCGATATCGCTGGGCATTTGGTCGACCCTGATCATCTATATTATTTCGATCCCTCTGGGGATCACCAAGGCAGTGCGTGACGGGTCAAACTTCGATATCTGGTCGTCTGCGGCGATTATTTTCGGCTTTGCAATCCCCGGATTTTTGTTTGCGGTCATGTTGATCGTCATCTTTGCCGGTGGGACCTATCTTGACTGGTTCCCGTTACGCGGTTTGACATCCTCGAACTTTGATGAATTGTCGCTTCTGGGCAAAGTCGGGGACTATTTCTGGCATCTGACGCTTCCGATCATTGCCTTGACGATTTCGGGTTTTGCGACGCTGACGATGCTGACCAAAAACTCGTTCCTTGATGAAATCAACAAGCAGTATGTCGTTACCGCACGGGCCAAGGGCCTGACCGAGAAGCGTGTGCTTTACGGGCATGTGTTCCGTAACGCGATGCTGCTGATCATTGCCGGTTTTCCAAGTGCACTTGTCGGAATGTTGTTTACCGGGTCGGTTCTGGTCGAAGTGATTTTCTCGCTCGACGGACTTGGTTTGCTTGGCTTTAACGCCGTGATGACCCGTGACTATCCCGTGATGTTCGCGACCCTGTATTTCTTTACGCTGTTTGGTCTGATCATGAACCTGATCAGCGACCTGAGTTATCATTTCGTCGATCCAAGGATCGATTTTGACGCGCGGGAGAATTGATCATGACTTCAATGACCCTTTCTCCGCTCAATCAACGGCGTTTGACCAATTTCAAGGCCAACAAGCGTGGCTATTGGTCGCTTGTGATCTTTACCATCCTGTTTGTGGCCTGCCTGTTTGCCGAACTGCTTGCCAATGACAAGCCGATCTTCGTTAAATATGACGATAACTGGTACATGCCGATCTTCTCGGACCATCCGGAAACCACCTATGGCGGGGATTTCGATGTCGAGACCGATTTCTATGATCCCTATATTCAGGGCAAGATCGACCATCACGGCTTTGCCATCTGGCCACCCATCCCGTTTTCCTATTCGACCATCGATTTTGATATGCGCGAACCCCAACCATCGCCACCATCCTCACGCCATTTGCTGGGCACGGATGAGCTGGGGCGCGATGTGTTGGCGCGTCTGATTTACGGCTTCCGGATTTCGATCCTGTTTGGCTTGGCACTGACGGCGGTCAGTTCCGTGATTGGCATCGCGGCCGGTGCCGTACAGGGCTATTTCGGCGGTTGGGTTGATCTTGGTTTCCAGCGTGTGATTGAAATCTGGTCCGGCCTGCCGCAGCTGTTCATTCTGATCATTCTGGCCAGCCTGTTTGCACCGGGTTTCTGGACGCTTTTGTTCATCCTTGTGCTGTTTAGCTGGATGAGTTTGACCGGTCTTGTCCGGGCGGAATTCCTGCGGGCGCGTAACTTTGAATATGTGCGGGCGGCCAAGGCGCTTGGCATGACTGATTACCGGATCATGTATCGCCATGTTCTGCCCAACGCGATGGTGGCGACCATTACCTTCCTGCCCTTTGTGCTGAACGGGTCTATTGTCGCCCTGACCTCGCTTGACTTCCTGTCACTGGGGATGCCGCCGGGCTCGCCGTCGCTGGGGGAATTGCTGTCACAGGGCAAGAACAACCTGCAAGCGCCCTGGCTTGGCATGACGGCCTTCTTTGCGATTGCCATCATGCTCAGTCTTCTGATTTTCATCGGCGAAGCCGTTCGCGACGCGTTTGATCCGCGCAAGACATTTTAAGGAACCCGCAAAATGACAGAGCAATCAGACCAGCCGCTGCTTCTTGATGTCAGCAACCTTTCGGTCAATTTCGGCAATGTCCATGCGGTCAAGGGCGTTTCATTTTCGATGGCGCGCGGGGAAACCATGGCGCTGGTTGGCGAAAGTGGATCGGGCAAATCGGTAACCGCCCTTTCAATCCTGCAATTGCTGCCTTATCCGCGGGCCACCCATCCATCCGGTTCCATCACCTTTGATGGCACGGAAATGGTCGGTGCGGATGAAAGGACGCTGCGCAAGATCCGCGGCAACCGGATTTCCATGATCTTTCAGGAACCGATGACCTCGCTTAATCCGCTGCACAATATCGAAAAGCAGATCGGCGAGGTGCTGTTGCTTCATAAAGGATTGCGGGGTGCCAAGGCACGGGCACGTATCCTTGAACTGCTTGATCTGGTTGGCATTCCCGATCCGGCATCACGGCTTAAGGCCCTTCCGCATGAGCTTTCCGGGGGTCAGCGCCAGCGCGTCATGATTGCCATGGCTCTTGCCAATGAACCGGAACTGCTGATTGCCGATGAACCGACAACTGCGCTGGATGTCACCATTCAGGCGCAAATTCTCGAACTGCTTCAGGATTTGCAAAACAAGCTTGGCATGGCCTTGCTGCTGATTACCCATGATCTGCAAATTGTCCGCAAGATGGCCAAAAGTGTTTGCGTGATGAAGGATGGCGAGGTTGTCGAACGCGGCGTGGGGCAAAGCCTGTTTGATCATCCCAAACATCCCTATACTAAAAAGCTGCTGTCGGCGGTGCCAAGTGGCAATGCGCCGGAGCTGCCGGAAAATGCCGCCGGACTTCTTGAAACCAGCAACATTCATGTCCGTTTCCCGATTGGCCGCAAGGGCATTCTGGGGCGGCCGGAACGTTATCTTGATGCGGTTGATAAAATTTCCCTGACCCTTAAACAGGGTGAAACCCTTGGTATTGTGGGCGAAAGCGGATCGGGCAAGACAACCCTTGCCATGGCCATCCTGCGTCTGTTGAAATCAGAAGGCGACATCAAGTTTGCCGGGAACGATATCCGCAAATATGCCGGTGCCGATCTGCGCAAGTTGCGCCGGGACATGCAGGTGGTGTTTCAGGATCCGTTCGGATCGCTTAGCCCGCGCATGTCGATTGCCCAGATCGTCGGCGAGGGGCTTGAAATTCATGAACCGGGTTTGAGTGTCGCCGAACGCGAAGCCCGCATTGCCGAGGCACTCAGCGAGGTCGATCTGCCGCAAAATGCCATGGATCGCTATCCCCATGAATTTTCCGGTGGTCAGCGTCAGCGCATTTCAATTGCCCGGGCATTGGTCTTGAAGCCGCGCTTTATCGTACTCGATGAACCGACTTCGGCCCTTGATATGTCGGTACAGGCCCAGATTGTCGAACTGTTGCGTGATCTTCAGGCCCGTCACAAGATGGCCTATCTGTTTATCAGTCACGATCTTCGGGTTGTGCGTGCATTGTCGCACCGGGTGATGGTGATGCAGGGCGGAAAGCTGGTTGAAAGTGGTGCGGCTGCGGATGTTTTTGATAACCCGCAACAGCCCTATACCAAGGCGCTTTTGGCCGCGGCCCTTGATCTTAAGGCCGCCGGGACAGATTTTGTCAGTAACTGACCGCGACAATTTCGCATCAAACCTGATACAAAGGGTTCAGAAAAAGGACACGAAAACAGGATAATAGGGTGGATATGCTTTTGCTTGGACGCAAACGGATGAACGGTCATCGTTCCTGGGGCATGGCGATGTTGTTGGGGGCGATGCCCCTTGCAATGCTGATGCTTGCGGTTCTGACGGGGCCTGCGCTTGCCAACAGCAAAAAGGCCGATGCCGAAACTACCGAAGAACCGGCAAAGGATGCGGTGCCCGAAATGCCGGAAACCGTCATCGTTCCTGATCCTGTGTCCTTGACGGTGGTTTTGCCCAAAACCGGGACCATTCGCCAGATGGTGTTCAATATCTGGCTCGAAGCCGAGAACAAGCAGGCTGTTGGCGTGATCGAACGGACCCTGCCCAAAATCATCAATGGCTTCCTGGTCGATCTGCAACGCTTGATGTATCGCGACACTCTGCAACGGTTTGAAACCCGCGAAGAGGGCAAGCGATCCTTTAAATATGTCGCACCCGCGATGTTGCCGCCCCCGCCGCCCAAGACCGAGGAAGAACTCGCCGCCGAGGCCGAGGCACTCGAAGCCGCCAAGGAAAAGGGCGAGGAAATTGTCCCTGAACCGGCCTTCACCCCGTTTGCGCCGGTTACCAATCGCTATTTCGCCGCCCTTCAGAACAAGCTTCTTGGCACCGGGCAGACCTTCCTGCCGCCCGATACCTTGCGTTCGGTGCAGGTACGCATGTTCTATGATCACTGGCCGGGCGACGCCAAGAAACGCTGATCTGTCTCCTTCTCCATTTCTCTGCCACGCATGGGCCGGTTGCGCAGGACGCAATTGTCTCGCGGCACTGCTGTGATATTCCGGATTGATCACCTTTCCGGAGTATCCCCATGTCGTTCGAAGTCTGGCTCAGTTTTACCGTCCTGTCCGTTATGATGGTCATGACGCCGGGGCCCAGTGTTTTGATCGGCATGTCCCATGCGCTGCGCTATGGCGCGCGTCCGACACTGATCACCGCCCTTGGCGATGTGACCGCCAACATGATCCAGATGGTGATTGCGGCACTTGGTCTTGGTGCCATTCTGGCGACATCTGCCACGGCCTTTGCCGTTGTGAAATGGTGCGGGGTTGCGTTCCTTTTGGTCATGGGGCTGATGTCCTTTTTCCGAAAGGCCAATAAATCCAAGGGAAAAACCGGAATCGAAATGAAATTTTCCGGCGCTTATGAAGTCGCCAGTCGCCGTAAACTGTTCCGCGAGGGCTTTTTGGTGGCAGCCGGTAATCCCAAAGCCATCGCCTTCTTTGGTGCCCTGTTTCCGCAATTTGTCGATCCCGGCCTGCCATTGGCACCGCAATTACTGATGCTTGGCGCGACCTTTGTGGTTCTTGATTACAGTTTCGTAATGATTTATGCGATGGGGGCGGCCCGCATCATGCCCTGGCTGGTTCGGCGCGGCGGCACAAATGCTATTGCGCGGGTTTCCGGGGCTATTCTGATCATTGCTGCCGGCCTTTTATCGCTGATCGAGATGCCTGAAAGCACTGCGGGCACCCGTTTCTAGCTTCTTTGCCTCTTGCGCCTGATATCCGCAAAATTGATGTCAGGAACGCGAAAATGCATCATTTCTAATATGGTGTGAGCGGCATAACTATCAGAAGTTAAACGCAAAATACGCTGTTAACTGGGTTGAATAGCAGTGGGGCTTACAAACCAACCGGTCTGTATATAGCGGATTTTCGCCATATCAGATTTTATGCATTCACGATGGGAAAGCTTTGCTGCCCTAAATCCCGGTTTCTGGGCGATCCGGGGATCCGTTTGTTCGGATCAGGGCGTTTGTGCCATCAGCAAGGATGCTAAATGTGGCACGCGGGTCGGGCGGTTATTCGGTTTCTTTGCCGGCTGAAACGATGATATCGCCAAATTCACGCAGGAAGACCGATCCTTTGACCGTACGCTGGATCAAAACCGAACGGCGGTCTTCTTCATCCACCTTGCGTTTGACCATCCCCAGCGAGCTGAGGCGATCAAGGGCACGGGTAATGGCCGGTTTGGAGATATTAAGCGCCTCTGACAGGCCGCGTACCGTATGGGGGGCCTGGGTCAGGTAAACATTCAGCAACAGGGCCATTTGCCGGGCAGAAAGATCGGGTGAATCCCGACGCACACTTTCAACAATCGCGATACGCCAAAGGTCGAGTGCCTGAGACGGTTTGATCTCGATCGACATGTTCGTGCCCAACAATTTATTTGTTACGAATACGTAATCTGTCTACCTGACGGTTGCGCATATGTCAAAGGTCTTATTGGGAAATATGCATTCGCCTGCCTTTTCCCTTAAGGTTGAAACCGTTTTGACGGCTCATTCTTCTTTTCGGGAAGGCAAGGATCGCTTTGTTGTGCCCGGGATGCCCGCCATCAGAAGACGAAACAATTCCGTTGGTCCAAAAAACAAATGTCTGACGAACGACCCTTTCAGGTAATCCGTCAGACACGATCAAAAGCAATCCGGTGACCGGCAAAAGGGCATCGATACGCCCCTTTGACATTTTATTTACTTACCGAAACGATCTTCGATCAGCTTGAAAACAGCGCGAATTCCCTGTGCTTCGCCACCGGTCGGGCGGCCCGGACGGTCGGTCGGGTTCCAGGCCATCAGGTCGATATGCGCCCAGCTTTTTGCCCCTTCGGCAAAGCGATCAAGGAACAGGGCGGCAATGATCGCCCCGCCAAATGGTGATCCGGAAATGTTGTTCATATCGGCCGCCTTGCTATCAAGCTGCGGGCGATAGTCATCCCAAAGCGGCAAACGCCACATCGGATCATTTAGCGCCAGACCATTTTCCATCAACCCGTTGGCCAGATCATCGTCATTGGAAAACAGGGCGGGCAGGCCAAGACCAAGGGCGACACGTGCCGCCCCGGTCAGGGTCGCGAAATCAATCACCAGTTCCGGGTTCTCCGATGCCGCCTCGGTCAGGGCATCGGACAGAACAATGCGGCCCTCGGCATCGGTATTGCCGACTTCAACCGTCAGGCCCTTGCGGGTTTTCAAAATGTCACTCGGGCGATAGGCCCGGCCCGATACCATGTTTTCCACCGCCGGGATCAGAACGCGCAAACGCACCGGAAGGTTGGCCGCCATGATCATGCGCGCAAGGCCAAGAACCTGTGCCGAACCGCCCATGTCCTTTTTCATCAAAAGCATGTTGCTTGATGGTTTAAGGTCATAGCCCCCGGTGTCAAAACACACACCCTTGCCAACAAGGGTAATCTTCGGCGCGTTTGCATCGCCCCAGACAAGGTCGATCAGGCGCGGGTCGCGATCGCTGCCATAGCCGACGGTGTGGATGGCCGGGAAGTTCTGCTTAAGAAGGTCTTCGCCAACAATCGCACTGACCTTGGCGCCAAATTCGTCGCCAAGGGTGCGGGCGGCTGCTTCAAGTTCGGCCGGGCCCATATCATTGGCCGGAATATTGATCAGGTCGCGGGCAAGCCCGATGCCACGTGCAACATTTTCCGCACGCTTGGCGGCTTCGTTGTTGTGAAGGGCGATTTTGGCGCGCTTGTCCTTCTTGCCGTCATCCTTGCGATAGCGGTCAAAGCGATACCCGCCAAGATAAAGACCAAGGGCTGCCTTTTCATAAAGGGCCGCATTGTCCGAAATGCTGGCCGAAAGGCCGTAAACACCCTCGGGAAGGCTGGCCGGAAGCCCTGCAAAATCCCAGATCGCCTTGGCATCATCGACATAACCGATCAACACCGATCCAAACGCGCCGTTGGTTCCGGGCAGGGCAAGCTGGGCGCCGCGCTTTGCCTCATAGCCGTTTGCCGCCACCCATGCCTTGGTGGTTTCGGACTGATCCGAAAGCCAGCTTTGGAAATCGCCCTCGGCAATCGGGGTGATGGTGATCGGGTTGGTGGAACTATCGCGTGCGATGATGTGGTCGAACAATTTAAGTCTTCCCTGATGGTGACGTGGGATAAAGATTGCAGACAGGCAAAGGCGTCAAAAACGGCCTGTCAGAAAAGGATATATGTCCTGATCTTACGGCTGCCACTCTCTCAGAGCAATTCCAGAAAACAAAACCCCGCCAACCGGATCAAGGTCGGGGCGGGGCTGTGAAATTCTGCAATGATAACCGCAATGGCAACGATAAGGGCAAAGGCCGCTTAACGCGGGGTCATCGCCATCTCGATCGCCCGATACATGGTGATCGGCTTGGCGGTATGATGGTTGGTGCGATCAAGGACCGAGAAATCAAGATCGATCTTCCCGGCCCCTTCCTTGGCAATAACGCCCGCCATCTTGCGCGCATTATCGACCATCGCGTTGATCTTTTTCCATTCAAGGCGCCGGCTGCGCATATCTTCGGGCAGGCGCATATCCCACTTTGTCAGGTCCGATTCATCGGCCCCCACCGTCATCATCAACGGTACGGGGCGTGCGGGGGCAAAGCCGGGATCGGCAAGCAACGTGCTGATCTCGTCAAACCGTTGCGGTGTGTTGAACCACAAGGACGGACTGACCGCGACATAGGCATCAAACGCATCGGGCCGGGTGGCCAGCATATGCAAAACAAGCATCCCGCCCAGGGAATGTCCGAACAATGTTTCCCGGTCCTTGTCGATGGCATAAGTCTGGGCAATGAACGGTTTGAATTCCGTCATTACGGCTTCAAGGTAAGTATCCCCGCCGCCCAGTTTCGGCCATTCAAGCATATTGGGCCGTTCATGAAGCTCATAGGTCTTGGCAAAGGGGGTGAAGTCATACATCCGCTGTTCATGGCTGTAATCGCCCGGCATCTCGGCAAAGGCGACGACCATTGGTGCACCAAGTTTATAGCGCGCGCCAAGAACCTCTGCCTGGGCGGCAAATTCGGCCAATGCCGTAATCGATGTTTCCCCGTCAAAGCTGTAAATCACCGGATAACCGTCTTTGGGCGCATCATGATCGGGTTTCCAGACCAGAAGCCGCATGTCACGACCCAAAAGGTCCGAATGCACTACATGTTCGTAAATCACCTCGGTCGGGGCCATGATGGTTGGTGTTTTGGGCTGGTCATTGGCAAGTGACGTGCCTGCATGGATAACGCCAAACAGCGACGCGGCTGCAAAGACAAATCGACGAAGTGATACCGGCATAAAGCCCCCTGAACCAGATGATGCATGCGGGGCAAACTGAAATGATGCCGCCTCTGATCTTTACGACGTCCGGGGCATCAAAAACGGTAAATCAAATTCCCGAGATGGGCTTGAACCCGATATCCAAACACCCGATAGTTCCGGTGTCCCGGCCTTGGGATCATCGTCCCCGAACAGAAAGAAACCATCATGGAAACGCGCCCCGTTCTTTATATCGGCAACAAGAATTATTCATCCTGGTCACTGCGCGCCTGGCTTGGCCTGAAGGTCGCCGGGATCGACTTTGAAGAACGCCTGATCGCGTTGCGCAGCGATGAATGGGCGGCAAAGGCCCCGGTCTTTTCACCAACTGCCAAGGTTCCGGCATATTTTGACGGCACCAAAACCATCTGGGAGGCCTTGGGCATTCTTGAATATATCGCCGATAGCCGACCTGATACGTTGCTGTGGCCGCTTGATATCGATGTGCGGGCCATTGCGCGTGCGGTGTCACTTGAAATGCATGGCGGGTTTTCGGCCCTTCGCAACAACATGCCGATGAATTGCCGCAAAAGCCTGCCGGGGCTGGGCCGGGCAGATGGCGTGGACAAGGATATCGCCCGCATTGGCGAGATTTTCAAAATGTGCCGAACCCGTTACGGGCAGGGCGGTGATTTCCTGTTTGGGGGCTTTTCGATTGCCGATGCCATGTATGCCCCGGTGGTGACGCGGTTTAAAACCTATGGGGTCGAACTTGATCCGGTTGGCAATGCCTATATGCAGGCGATCCTTGATTTGCCTGCGATGAAGGAATGGTACGCCGATGCCGCCGCCGAAGAATGGGTCATCGAAGATTCCGAGGTGAAATAATACATGCCCGGTCTTTGCGGCGATCTTCCTGAAATTGATCCGGCGGGCGGGGACGTTGCATTTGACGCCCTTCTGGACGAAGTCCGGGCGTGCCGCATCTGTGCCGGGGCTTTGCCACTGGGGCCGCGTCCTGTGGTGCGCATGGCCAAGGGCGCGCGCATTCTGATCATCGGGCAGGCCCCGGGCACCAAGGTTCATGAAACCGGCCTGCCCTGGAATGATGCGTCCGGGGATCGCCTGCGGGACTGGCTTGATCTGTCGGTCGATGATTTCTATGACCCCGCCAAACTGGCAATCATGCCGATGGGCTTTTGTTATCCCGGCCGGTTTGATCGCGGCGGGGATTTGCCGCCCCGGCCGGAATGCGCGCCTGCCTGGCATGATGAATTGTTAAAACATCTACCCGATATCGAACTGACCCTTCTGATCGGGCAATATGCGCAAGAACGCTATCTTGGGTCGCGCCGGGCCAAAACCATGACCGAAACCGTGCATCGCTTCGCCGACTATCTGCCCGACACCCTTTTGCCGATGCCCCATCCAAGCTGGCGCAATACCGCCTGGATGAAAAAGAATCCGTGGTTCGAAGCCGATCTTTTGCCGGTCCTGCGCGAACGCGTTCAGAAGATTTTTGGTTAATTAGGAATGCTTTATGCAACTTTTTGTGGTCAAATGGTCTGACGTCTCGCCCCGATAATCAAGGCCAGGAAATCAGGAGACAAAGAGTATGATCAAACTGGAAAAGCCGTCGATTGAAGCGGCACTGAAATCCTTGCCAAGCTGGGTATTGTCCGAAGATGGCCTGTCGATTGGCCGGGTCTACCGGTTTGAAGATTTCAACGCCGCGTTTGGCTTCATGACCCGTGTTGCCCTGATGGCGGACAAGATGGATCACCATCCGGAATGGTTCAATGTCTACAACAAGGTCAATGTGACCCTGACCACCCATGATGCCGGGGGCGTCACCATGAAAGACATTGAACTGGCCGTTTTCTGTGATGCCGCATCGGGCACCTGAGGCATATTGCCTTAAAGAAAAATCGCTTCCCCAAATAAAACACCCTGCCGGTAGGGGACGGCAGGGTGTTTTTGGCTGCGGTAGATAGCTAAACCAAAGCTGTGGGACTACTTTGGTTCCAGACGAACCGCGCCATCAATCCGGATGGTCTCGCCATTGATCATTTCATTTTCACAGATATGCATCGCCAACCGGCCATATTCGGCCGGATCGCCCAGACGTTTGGGGAATGGCGTATTGGCCGCAAGGCTTTCCTGAACCTCGTCGGGCAGGCCCATCAACATCGGTGTGCCAAACAGGCCCGGTGCAATCGACACAACACGTACCCCGTGACGCGACAATTCGCGTGCGGCCGGCAATGTCAGGGACGCAACCCCGCCCTTGGATGCGGCATAGGCCGCCTGACCGATCTGCCCTTCAAAGGCGGCGATCGAGGCGGTGTTGATAATCACTCCGCGTTCGCCACTTGGTGATGGTTCATTGCGGCTCATGGCGGTGGCGGTCACCCGCATCATGTTGAATGTGCCGATCAGATTGACATTGATGACACGGGCAAAGGCGTCAAGATCGGCCGGGCCTTCACGCCCGACAATGCGTTCGCCATGCACGATCCCGGCGCAATTGACCAGAATGGACGGAATACCGACGGATTTGACGACTTCGGAAACCGCCCCTTCAACGCTTGCCGCGTTCGAAACATCAACGCCAAACCCGATCCCGCCCAGTTTTTCGGCGGTGGCTTTGGCCCCGGCTTCATTCAGATCAAAGGCAACAATCCGTGCCCCGGCCCCGGCCAATGTCGCGGCTGTTGCGGCACCCAGTCCCGATGCAGCCCCGGTAACAATGGCAATGGAACCCTTGATGATCATGGCGTGAAGCCTCCCGTTTCTGATGGAAATCCCTTAATTTGGTATTTGTATACCAAATTATACCTTTAACGGGCAAGCTTCAATTCAGATGCCGGAAAGGTACGGAAATACGGATCGCGTATCGCTATTTGTCTTTGCGGATTGTGCTGCCTTGCGGGTCTTGGGCTGGAAGGGTAATGGCATCAGTGTCCTCGCCGGTTTTCTGGCGGGCAAGCTTGTGTTCGCGAAGGGCGACATAGATCGCCGCCCCGATAATCATCGCCCCGCCGGGGATGATCCAGATATCGGGCACTTCGCCAAACAGGATAAGGGCAAGAATGGCGATGATCGGCAAACGCAAATAGGAAAAGCCGACAAAGAAGCTGTAATCGGCAAGCTGCAATGCCTTGACGTTACAAACCTGCATGACATTCATCATCAGGGCGGCAACAGCCATCAGGCCAAGGACGCCCCAGCTTGGTGTCTGCCAGACAAACAGGGCAGGTACCAGTGACACCGGCGTTGTAATGATCATCAGATAAAACAACATCGACACCGTGCTTTCTGTGCTGACCAGTCGTTTGGTGATCATGCCCGCACAGGCCATGCACATGGCCGCCGCAATTGGCAAAAGGCTTGCCGGTTGCATGGCATCGGTGCCCGGCTGAATGATCAGTCCGACCCCGACAAAGCCGATAACAACCGCAAGCCAGCGATGAATACGCACCGTCTCGCGCAGGACAAGGGCGGCCAATATGGTGCCAAACAGCGGCACGGTGAAATTAAGTGTCGTGGCCTCGGCCAATGGCAGATACAGCACCGCCATGAACCACAAACACATCTCTGCTGCCGACAGGATGCCGCGCACGCCAAACAGCGGCAGGCGCGTGGTTCGAAGGCTTGTTAGCCCGGCTTTTATCACCATTGGCGCAATCATGATAAGGCCAAAGGCAAACCGCAAAAACACCGCCTGATAGGGATGAAGTTCGGCGGTGGCAAACCGGATGGTCAGGGTAAAGCACGCGGCAAGGATGGCCGCGGCAAGGGCAAAGAAACTGGCCCGGATCGATGCAGGCTGGCGTTCAAACCATGTTCTAACCACACCGGGCATTGTCGGGGCCTTTGCTTTTACGTTGGCGATACTCGATCAGTCGCGTGACGGTGGCGGATCAAGGTCGCTGGCGGTTGATGACGGCCCCCGTTTGATCCGGTTGGCTTCGCGGTTCAGTTTGGCTTCGCGGCGCGCAATGAACAGGGCCGATCCGATAATCAGAACCGCACCGGGCAAAAGCCAGATTTCGGGAATCTCGCCAAACATCACAAGGGCGATGACCGACACAATCGGCAGGCGCAGATAATTGAACCCGATGACAAATCCGTAATCATAAACCCGGAATGCATTGGTGTTGCAGATCTGGGTGATATTGGCCATGAACGCCCCGGCCGCCATCAGGCCAAGAACCTCAAGACTGGGTGTTTCCCAGACAAACAGGGCCGGGATCAAGGTCATCGGTGTGGTCAGCGCCATCATATAAAGGATGATGGTGGTCGGGTTTTCAGTTTTGGACAGTGACTTGATGGTAAGCCCCGCACTTGCCATACAGATTGCTGCCGCGATCGGAAACAGACTTGCAAGCTGCACGGTGTCGCTACCCGGCCGGATAATGATCAGAACACCACAAAAACCGACAAGCAATGCCGCGACCCGGTATTTGCGAATGGTTTCGCCCAAAAAGATCGCCGCCAGAATGGTGCCAAACAGCGGCACGGTGAAATTAAGGGCCGTGGCTTCGGCAAGCGGCATATAGGCAATGGCGGAAAACCAGAAACTCATCGCCCCCATCGACAATACCGCACGCAAGGCAAACATTGGCAGACGCTTTGTCTTAAGCGGCGCAATGCCTGCACGAAATGCCAAAGGCGCAATCAGGATCAATCCGAAAAAATTGCGGAAAAATACCGCCTGAAGCGGATCAATATGTTCGGTCGCAAGGCGGACAAAAACCGAAAAGATCGCTGCACTGATCGACGCCATCACCCCGAAGACGGATGCCTGCAAATAGGGGGGAAGGGCGTTGAACCGATCACGCATCGGGTGTTCTTTCGTCTTTGGGTTTGCTTGTCTCGCCGGGATTGACCTGATGTTGTTCCGGGCGATCAATCTTGGTGGCCGGAATGGCCTGCGGGTCGGCCGGGGCCGTGGTTGGCAGGCGGGTTTCCGTTTTGGCCCGCTTTGCCAATACTGCTTCGCGCCTTGCGATATAAAGGGCTGATCCGATAATCAGGGCGGCCCCGCCCCAGGTCCAAAGATCAACCACCTCGCCAAACATGACAAAGGCCATTGCTGCCACAAATGGCAGGCGCAGGAAGTCGAAAATCATCACATAGGACTGGTCCGCCGTGCGATAGGCCCGCACCAGCAATTGCTGACCGGCGGTGCCCGATACCGCAATCAAAAGCAAAATGAACAACTGCCACAAACTGGGTGTTTCCCAGAAATAGATCGCAGGTGGCAGGGACAAGGGCGTCATGACCAGTCCCATCCAGGTGACGATGGCATTGGCACTTTCAGTCCGCGACAGCATTTTGACGGTGGTCATGGCCGCTGCCATGAACAGGGTCGCCAGCAAGGCCAGAATGGCACCGGTTTCAAAATCCTGCCCGAATGGCCGGATAATGATCATCGCCCCGACAAAACCGATAGCAATCGCACTCCAGCGGCGCGCGCGCACGGTTTCGCGCACAATGATCGCGGCCAGAACCGTGGTCAGGATCGGCAGGGTAAAGTTGATCGCAATCACTTGGGCGGCGGGGGTGATGGCAAGGGCGGTAAACAGGCACGACATCGCGCCAAACCCAAGTGCCCCGCGCAGGAAATGCAGCTTGAACCGTTCGGTCTTCAATCCGCCAATGCCATTGCCAATCAGCCAGGGTACCATCGGCAGCAAACCGAAAAAGTTGCGGAAAAATGCTGCTTCGAACGGATGAACATCGCGGGTGACATAACGGATCAGCACCGCCATGGCCGCAAAACACAGTGCGGCGGAAATCATCAACAGGGCGCCCCTAAGGGCTGCATTGTCAGAAGAGGCGGGTGAAAAAACCATTATCCTCAACGAATAAGCGTGATTTTGGAAAAAATCCAGTCTGCGAGGGCCAATTTATCATACGATTTGCGCATAGCAGCCCCGGCGAATTTGGTGAACAGTTCGCGCAGGCCTGATTTTCGTGTAAGATCAAGGCTGTCGACAATAATCCATCAGGGGGAAGATAAATGGATGCTATTGATCGCAAATTGATCGACATTTTGCAGGAAGACGCGTCGCTGTCCTATTCGGTTTTGGGGACAAAGGTCGGTCTGTCGGTCTCTGCGGTGAATGACCGGGTGCGCAAATTGCGCGAACAGGGGATCATTCAGGCCTATCGTGTTGCGGTCGATCCGAACGCCATTGGCCGTTCCTTGACCGCGATGGTCTGGCTGCGCACGGATCCGGCCAAGGGCAACAAGAAACTGGTCAAATCGCTGATCAAGGCGGACGAGGTTCTTGAATGTCATCATATGACCGGGCGCTTTGATTATCTGGTCAAACTGCGCCTGCGTGATACGGCTCATCTCGAAAGTTTTGTGTCGGATACGATCAAGGAAATGCCCGGCATTGTCGAAGTTCTGCCGGAAATTGCCCTGTCGACGGCCAAGGAAACAATGTTTGTTCCGGCACGGCTCGAAACTGACTGATTTGCAGTAATTTCGCCAAATTCTTTGGGTAATGGCCTTTCGCGGTCACCATTTCCTAAATATCTCATGCAATGATCGCCATGGTGTTCAGCCAGACAAAGTCATTACGATAATTACAAACAAGGAGCCCCAACATGATTGAATCGATGAATCTGGTGATCCTGATTGCATCGATTCTGGTTGTGGTCGCGGTCTTTACCAGCCTGGTCAGTTTCCGGGTCGGGGCCCCTTTGCTGTTGGTGTTCCTGTTTGTCGGCCTTGGTGCCGGCGAAGACGGGATTGGCGGCATCAATTTTGACAATGCGCCGCTGGCCTATTTTATCGGCTCGATCGCGCTGGCCCTGATCCTGTTTGACAGCGGCTTTGAAACCCAGCTCCGAACATTGAAAATTGCCGCATGGCCGTCGCTTGTGCTGGCCACCTTTGGCGTGATGATCACGACCGGGGTGATCGGGGCGGTGACTTGGCTGGTGCTTGATGTGCCTTGGCTGGTGGCCTTGCTGTTTGGGGCGATTGTCAGTTCAACCGATGCGGCTGCTGTGTTTTTCCTGCTACGGGTTGGCGGGATCAATTTGCGTGATCGTACGCGCAGCACGCTTGAAGTCGAATCGGGTTCGAACGATCCGATGGCGGTGTTCCTGACCATTTCACTGGTCGAACTGATCATTATCGGCGGCGGAGAAAATATCGCGGTCGAACTGCTGCAACGCTTTGTGCTTCAGATCGGTCTGGGCGCGGTGTTCGGCTTGGCGGGCGGTTATGCGCTGGTGCAGATGATCAACCGCATCAAACTGGAACCGGGGCTGGTGCCGATCATTACCATGGCCTGCGCACTCAGCCTGTTTGGCGCGACCAGTATACTGGGCGGCAGTGGCTTCCTGGCGGTTTATGTCGCCGGTCTGTTTGCCGGTAACAGCAAGATGCATATGAGTGTCGGCGTCCGGCGGTTTCAGCATGTCACCACATGGCTTGCCCAGATCGCGATGTTTGTCACACTCGGTCTGCTGGCGACCCCGTCCGAATTTGGCGCGGTGATCATTCCCGGTGTGGTTCTTGCGCTTGTTCTGGTGTTTATCGCACGCCCTGTTGCCGTGTGGCTGTGCCTGATGTTCTTTAACTTCTCGCGCAATGACACCGCCTTTATTTCATGGGTCGGTTTGCGCGGTGCGGTGTCGATCCTGCTTGCGATTGTGCCGATGGTCGAAGGCGTGCCCGAAGGGCAGCTTTTGTTTAACACCGCCTTTATCGTCGTGATCACATCGCTTCTGTTGCAGGGCTGGACGATCAGACGGGTGGCGAAATGGCTGGGCATTATCGTGCCGCCGCGTCACGGGCCGGTCGATCGTATTGACCTTGAATTACCCGGTAATGCCAATCAGGAAATCGTTGTCTATCGCGTACACGAAGCCAGTGCCGTTGCCACCGGTCATCGCATACCGCGCTGGGCCCGTCCCAGTTTGATCCTGCGCGACGGGGCATCCTTGCGTCCGCATTCTGCCGGTCACATTCAGGCCGGTGATCAGGTCTATATCATCACCCCGCCCAAGCATGTCGAACTGCTTGATCAACTGTTTGCCGGTCCGGCCGAGGGGGCCAATGACGTCGATCTGTTCGGTGATTTCAGCTTCCCGGCTGATACCCATATTGTCGATATCGGTCGCCTCTATGGCTTTGGTGTTGATGACGATGACGCGGAACTGACCGTGGCCGATATTCTTGAACGCGACCTGTCGGGCGATGTCGAACTCGGTGATCGTGTCACCTATGGCACAGTCGAACTGATTGTGCGCCGGACCGATGACGAACATGGTGTGATCGAAGTCGGCCTTGCCGTCGAAGTTCAGAAAACCAAACCCAAACGCCGCATCCCGATCTTCCAGTCGCGCTCGGAACTGCTTGAAATCTGGAAAGACTGGCAAAAACGCAAACGCGACGAAAAGAACGCTACCCTGCGCGCTGCCAACACCACCAGCACGTCAGAAAGTGATACCGGCGACTCCGTCGAAATCGAGACTGCTGCCTCCGATACTGCTACTGCGGTTGCAGAAGCTGACAAGGATGTGACCCCTGACGCCCAAGACGTCGCGGACGTACCGCAACCTGACGCCGCCTCTGACAGCGAAACAGCCGAACCGCTGAAAAAGCCGGACCCGACGGGCGAGGATGCAGGTGGCGAAGACGCCGATGCAAATACCGATGCACCGGTTAAAACGACCAAACGACGCAAACGCACCAAGGAATAAGTCGGCTGCGGGGCTGGTTGCCAAATGGCTTCTGCCCCGGCCCCCGATCAACTAGGGCGCACCTCTGGCTAATTTCCGGCTCCGGCTCTCGACCCGTTCACACTCAGACTGCGACCCAACTCCAGTTCGAGTTTCAGCTCCAGCTCCAGCTCCAGTTCCAGTTCGAGTTCCAGCTCCAGCTCCAGCGGCCAACCCCAACCCCAACCCCAACTCTGACGCCGGGCCAGATCATCCGACGCCCCAAACACGCCCAATCCGTCCTTTACGTACCCCCCCCACGGCCAACCCGGCACGAGCAACGCATCCCATACAACCCATCCCCCACCCATACGACGCCCCTCGCACACCCAGCTCAAAGGCAGGGTCAGAAACCCTGATGCCCCACGCATTACTTTGACTGTTTTTGCATTAGTTTGACTAATGTCAGGATCAAAAATGCTGGTTTGGTTCGGGTGAGATTCTGACATAAATTGCCGCTTCAATTCTTTTGGAGCGCCCCGGCCATGTTTGGTCTTTATGCAGCCGTCGTTTTAATCTGGGGATCAACCTGGATCGCCATTCAGTATCAGCTTTCTGTCGCGCCCGAAGTCGCGGTGGCTCTTCGTTTTGCGTTGGCGACCCTGATTTTGATGGCATGGTGTGCGGTGCGTCGCTTGCCGATGCGTTTTGGCTTGCGTGATCATTTCTTCATGGCTGTTCTGGGCGTCTGCCTGTTCTCCCTGAACTATGTTCTGATCTATGTCGCCAGTGTGCATCTGACATCAGGTCTGCTGGCGGTTGTGTTTTCGACCATCGTGATCATGAACATGATCAATGGCGTGATCTTTTTCCGTCGCCGTCCCGAAACCCGCACCCTGATCGGGGCGAGTATCGGCCTGGCCGGGATTGCATTGGTCTTTGCCGATGATCTGGCGACATTTGATCTGGCAACCGGGGGCAGCATCGGTTTGATGGTGTCACTGGTCGGGTCCTATATCGCGTCGCTGGGCAATATGGCCTCGGCGCGCAACCATGCCCACGGCATTCCGGTCCTTCAGGCCAATGCCTTTGGCATGTTGTATGGCTCGATCCTGTTGTTTGCCTATATCGGCTTGGCCGGGATTCCGGTTACCTTTGATACCAGCCCAAGCTTCATTGCGGCGTTGGTTTATCTGTCGCTGTTCGGATCGGTTCTGGCATTCGGGTTCTATCTGACGCTGTTGGGCAAGATCGGCCCGGATCGCGCGGCCTATAGCTCGGTCATGTTTCCGGTTGTTGCCCTGTTGCTGTCGACCTGGTTTGAGGATTTCCACTGGACGGCGCATATCATCTGGGGTGTTGGCCTGACTTTGGTGGGTAATGTGGTTATTCTGACCAAACGTGTGCCCAAACCGGCGGCCGGGGTTCTTGACCGGGTTGCCGCAAACCCGACCAGTGCAAAGTCCTGAGCAGAAAGCCTGCCAGAGAGCGGAGATCAGATATGAACAGCGTCGCCTATTTCAAGCGTCTGGCAGACTATAATGCCTGGGCCAACCGGCATGTCTATGAGGCCTGTGCCGCCCTTCCGGTGGCCGAGCTGGAGGCACCGCGACGCGCCTTCTTTCCGTCGATCATGCGCACGCTTAATCATCTTCTGGTCGCAGACCGGCTTTGGCTGTCGCGGTTGGTTGGCGCGCCGGTTGCCATGCCGCTTGATACCATCCTGTTTGCCGGTTTCGATGATTTGCGGGCCGCGCGCATCGGGCAGGATCGCGACATTGCCGATTTCACCGCAAGCCTGACCGAAGACATCATCGCATCGGACCTGACCTATCAGTCGGTGACTGCCGGGGCCTATACCATGCCGCGTGATCTGGTGCTGGGTCATATGTTCAATCATCAGACCCATCACCGCGGACAGGTTTCCAACATGGTGCTCGAAGCAGGCGGCAAGGCACTTGAAATCGATCTGATCTATTACGGGCGCGAGCAACTTTGATGACTGACCTTCTGGTGCAATATACCCCGTTTCTGATTGCAGCGTTTTTGCTCAATATCTCGCCGGGGCCTGATATGGCCTATATCATTGGTCAAACCGCCGTTCATGGCCGCAAGATCGGCCTGTTTTCGACCTTTGGGGTGGTGTCGGGGGCCTTTGTGCATGTGATTGCCGCGGCCCTTGGCCTGTCGGCGATCCTTGCGACTTCGGCGCTGGCCTTTGCCATCGTCAAATGGGTCGGGGTGGCCTATCTGGTGTGGTTGGGGATCTGCGCATTGCGGTCAAGCTTTGCCCGCAAGGCCAACTGTAACGCCGATGATGAAATTGTCCCGGCTGTTGCGATTTCCACCAAGCCGATGACCGCCCTTCAGGCCTGGCGTCAGGGCGTGATGATCGATGTTCTGAACCCCAAGGTCGCGATCTTTTTCATGGCGTTTCTACCGCAATTCGTCGATCTGGCGCACGGGCAGGGCGCGACACAGTTTCTGGTCCTTGGATCGATGGTCAATCTGATCGGGCTGATTGTTGAAAGCTGCATCGTTCTGATGGTGGCAAGTGCGGCAACGCGGATCAAGGCAAACGGTGCTGTGGGCGCATGGTTACAGCGTGCGCTTGGCGGCATGTTCATTGCCTTGGGGGCAAAGCTTGCCCTCAGTCAGCAATAAACCGACAATTGGCCCGGCAATAAGCCCCGCCATAAGCAAAGACCGCCAGTCAGGGAATGCCGGGCAACCGAATGCGTTCATAGCTTTGTTCAGGATTACCCTCGCCTGCCAAGATACCGGACAAGCGCCTGTGAAAGCGGTGCGGCACTGACGCCGTGCGCCACGGTGCTGATACAGATGATCATGGTGCCCGCCGCAATCAGGGATTTGATTTCGCCCGGACTGATCAGGGTCGCCATGATCAGCATATAGATCACGGACGCAATCCCGCGCGGCCCGAACCACCCGATATAAAGCTTTTCGCCAAGGCTGTAGGGTGATCCGATCATGCAAATCCACACACAAAGCGGCCGCAGGATCACAAGGCTGACGACCGAGAAGACAAGCATCATCCAGGTCCAGCTTTCATAAACTGCGGGCACAACAAGCAGCCCAAAGACAAAGAATGTCAGCATGGTCAGAAGCTCTGCCTCGGCCTCGCCAAAGCTTTCGATGGTGTCGCGGACTTTCTCGCTTGAAATATTAAGGGCAAGCCCCCCGGCAAAGGCCGCGACAAAACCATTGCCGCCAAGCTGCTCGGCCAGAAGATAAATAAACAGTGCCGCCAGAACGCCAAGCAACCGTTCAAACCGGTCAACGATCATATCCTGCGTCACGGTCCGGTTAACGATCTTGCCAAGGACAAAGCCGATCAAAACCCCGGCCCCGGCCCCGATGGAAATTTCAAGCAGCGCTTCCTTGATCCATCCCTGATGCCCGTTGCTCAGGACATTGGCTTCAAGCAATACCGCGGTGGTAAAAACCGGCAGGACGAGCCCGTCATTAAGCCCGCTTTCAATATTGATGCCCTGGCGGACCGGTTCGGGCACGTCGGTGTTTTCAAGTACCGGACGGCCAAGGGCGGCATCGGTCGGGCTGACAATCAGGGCAAGAATAAGCGCCGGGACAAGGCCGATGGTCGGATCGGTGCCGAAAATAAACGCCCATGTCGCAAGAATGGTCAGCGGCAACCCGATCAGCAAAAGCCGCGTGGCAAGGGTCCGTGCAGCGCGTTCCTTGCGATAATCAAGAACCGCAGCATCCAGAAACAGAATGATCGCAAGGGTCATTTCGGCAAAGGTGGTGGCGAAATGAATGCTGCCACTAAGTGCGGTCAACGGTGCTTCATGCCAGATGCCAAGTGGCAAGGCGATCACCGCACCGCTTAAAACCATCACCATCGGTGACGAGATATTCCGATGTTCAAGGCGTCGGGAAAAAAGCCCGTACACCAATCCCGATCCCAGAAAAAGGATGATCACCCACTCAAACATCGCCCGACCTGACTGGTTGTTTCATCCGGGCATCATGCCCGAAAAACCGCGAAATAACAATTATTCCAACGGTTTCGGGCTTGGATGGTAACTGGGCTGGTCTGTCCGGGCTGGTAGATCAGGCCATTGCCGTCTTGATGCTGGCAAGAACTTCCTGATGGCAGCGTGCATCGCCACTGGCCACCACGTCACCGGCACTGTCGATGGTCAATTCCTTGCCCGACCAGTCGGTGACAACACCGCCAGCCCCTTCGACAACCGGCACCAGCGCACAGAAATCATAGGCCTGAAGCCCGATTTCAACCACCGTATCAGCAAGACCGATGGCGGTCAGGCCATAGGCATAGGCATCAACGCCATACATCGGAATTCGGCTTTGTTTCGAAACCGCGAGATAGGCATCAAACGCCTTGTCACGGAAAAGCTCCGGCGCGGTGGTAAAGAAGGTCGCGCTGGCCAGGTTTTCGCATTCACGTGCGCTGATTTCGGCACCATTAAGGGTGCTGGCCTGTCCCATGACCCCGACCCAGCGTTCATCGGTAATGGCCTGATCGATAATGCCGATCACCGGTTTGCCTTTGTGGCAAAGCGCAATCAGGGTGGTGAAGCTCGGCTTGCCGGAAATAAAGGATTTGGTGCCGTCAATCGGGTCCAGAACCCAGACATATTCGGCATCAATATTCTCGCGACCATGTTCCTCGCCCAGAATGCCGTGATCGGGCAGTTCCGCATTGAGGATATCGCGCATGGTGCGTTCAACCTCGCGGTCGGCAATTGTCACCGGGCTGGCATCGGCTTTGACGTCAACTGCAACAGGGGTGCGATAATATTTGCGCACAACCGGGCGGGCCGCATCGGCCAGTTTGTGGGCAATTTCCAGAAATTGGTCGAGATTTTCCATCAAAGCACATCCCTGAAGGCAGTCGCTATAAGGCACGGCGGGGCCGCAGATTGACGCTGCACGGGCCTGAAACGACAAGGCCAAATGCAAACAGGGGACAGTTACCTGTCCCCTGCGAAAATGCAATCTCTGATCGGAAAAAAATCAGCGAGATTTCAAAACTTTTACTGTGCGGTCGCTTCGCCTTCAGCCGGTGCGGCGGCATCCTCTGCCGGGGCTGCTGCCTCTGCTGCGGCAGGATCCGGGAACGGAAGCGGGCTGTCAGACTTGCTGTTCAGCCATGCAATCACGGCGGCACGGTCAGATGCCTTTTTCAGGCCGCCAAAGCTCATTTTGGTGCCGTCGATATAATCGCGCGGCTTGTAAAGGAACTCGTTCAGCTCTTCAAAGCCCCAATTGCTGCCATGGTTGGCCATGCCATCGGAATAGGAGAAGTCGCTTTTATGCGCAAAGGCCGCACCAACGATTCCATAAAGGTTCGGGCCGGTTTTGTTCGGGCCGCCTTTTTCGACATCGTGGCAGGATGCGCATTTTTTGAAGACTTTTTCGCCTTCGGCAAGATCAGCCGATGCCAGCATGGCAAGAATCGGTTCCGGACCGGTCGGTGCAGCTGGCGCTGCTGCGGCGTTGGCACTCGCACCCGCCATCAGATCTTCGGAGAAGGGATAAACCGGTGCCTCCAGTTCATCGGGATGAACCAGCGCGCTACCAATTTTGCCGACAACTATTACCAGAAGTACGGCGCAGATGACTCCGGCGACGATCTTGTTGATTTCCATCGTGTTCATGACGGGACCCCGTTACAGCCTAATCACTCTCAGGTTTCTCATTATAGTATTCACTCAGTTCACCCATGCGCCCCCCTGAATAATCCTCAAGATTGAGAAACACACATGTAACCGCAGGCAAAACTGGTCGGTGGGAAACTATACGTTTCAGCGATTTGCATCAACCTTTCTTAAACACCAAGGCGAAAACGGATGCTCTAAAACTTTCGTCTAGTCATCTGCAAACAGCGATTCCGTCTTTCGCCCGCCCCAAGGGTCAGGATCTGTTAATCTGGTTCGAATGGTCGCTCAGACTTGTGCGGATACGCGAAGCGAAGCCGCCGGAAGATATGCATCTTTCAAGGTTTCGCGACAATGTAGCCCGTGCAAATCTGAACGATCCGAAGGACAGAGTTTATATTGGCGAACTCCGGCGTCAAACCCCTTGTCCGGGATACCAGCCCGCACGGCGGGATTTTCCTTGGATTTCGCCAATATAAACTCTGCCATTCGAATCAAATTAATAGGTCCTGACCCTAAAACCGGCTAATGTCGCGCCGATTCACCCCCGTGTTTTGCCATCGCGTAAACAAGACATGCATTGCGCGAGATCAAAGATACGGGAAATTATGCCTGACCGGAGTTCCAAAATGTCGACGCCGCGCAATCCTGTTGTTGTAATTCCTGCCCGCATGGCCTCTGTGCGTTTGCCCAACAAACCGTTGGCTGATATTTGCGGCGAACCGATGATCGTGCAGGTTTGGCGTCGCGCCACCGAGGCGGGAATCGGCCCGGTTCTGGTTGCCTGCGCCGAACAGGAAATCGCCGATGCGATCACAGCTGCCGGTGGCATCGCCGTTCTGACCGATCCGGATTTGCCAAGCGGTTCGGACCGTGTGCATCAGGCGCTTCAGACTTTTGACCCCGAAGGCAAATATGACGCGGTCGTCAATGTTCAGGGCGACTTGCCAACCATTGATGCCGCCGACATTCGGGCAGTGTTTGAACCGCTCAATGATCCGGCCGTTGATATTGCAACCCTGGCTGCCGAAATCACCCGCGAGGAAGAACGCACCAACCCGAACGTGGTCAAGGCGATTGCGGCCTTTGGCGGTGGTCGTGTTGCACGTGCCCTTTATTTCACCCGCACCACGGCACCTTATGGCGATGGTCCGCTTTATCATCACATCGGTCTTTATACCTATCGCCGTGCGGCCCTTGACCGGTTCGTGTCCCTGCCGCCTGCCGAACTTGAACAACGCGAAAAGCTTGAACAGCTGCGCGCGCTTGAAAACGGTATGGTGATTGCGGTGGCACTGGTCGATGGCGTGCCGCTTGGCGTTGATACCCCCGAAGACCTCGAACGTGCCCGTCAGGTTTTGGGCGGCTGATTTCTGACATTGCCAGCTATTGGTCAATGGTTGGCCAATGTTTGCATTGAGTTCCCGTTCCAATTGGGGTTTTCTATCCGGCCGCACGCATTCGGGTGCGGCCGATAACAAGTCTTTCTATCAAATCAGGAAACAGCCAGATGACTGCGCAACAAAGGATCGCTTTTCAGGGAATGCACGGTGCCTATTCAGATCAGGCAGCCCGTCGCGCCTTTCCGGGTGCAACGACAGTACCGTACAGGACCTTTGAAGGCGCCTTTAGTGCATTGGAAGAAGGCGAAGTCGAACTGGCGGTGATCCCGATTGATAACACCCTTGCCGGTCGCGTTGCCGACGTGCACCACATCCTGCCGGAATCGGGTGTGCATATCATCGGTGAAACCTTCCTGCGCATTAACCATGCGCTGGTCGCCGTGCCGGGCACAAAGATCGAAGATATCAAGGAAATCCACAGCCACGTTCACGCGCTCGGCCAATGCCGCAAACTGCGTAAGGAACTGGGTGTAAATGCGGTGGTCGGTCCCGATACGGCCGGTTGCGCCAAGGAAGTCGCTGATCGCGGTGATAAATCCATTGCCGCGATTGCCCCGGTTCTGGCGGCGGAAATCTACGGCCTTGATGTGCTGCGCACCGAGGTCGAAGACGCCGCCCACAACACCACGCGCTTTATCATTCTGGCCCGTGAACCACTGGATATCCCCAATGACGGCAAGCCGGTCGTGACAAGCTTTGTCTTCCGGGTGCGCAACGTTGCCGCGGCTCTTTACAAGGCGCTGGGCGGTTTCGCCACCAATGGCATCAACATGACCAAGCTTGAAAGCTACATGGTCGAAGGTCACTTCACCGCGACCCAGTTCTTTGCCGAGGTCGAAGCCCATCCCGAACAGCTTGGCCTGCGCCATGCGCTCGAAGAACTGCAATTCTTCTCCCACGAAGTCCGTATTCTCGGTGTTTATCCGGCCCATTCCTTCCGCCGGGAAAATGATCTTCCGGCTGAATAACGCGCTTGCAGGATCCCGAAATGCAAAAGGGCCGGACAAGATGTCCGGCCCCAATTGTTCCAGCCTGTTTCAGAGGGCAGGGATCAATCCCCGGCCTGCTTCAAAAGATCGCCCGAGAATCGCTGAATGATCTGGGTCAGCTCGGCCGAACGGCTTGAAAGTTCTGCGGATGCCGATTTCAGTTCGTCGGCATCATGGGTGGTGTCTTGCGCATTCTTCATGGTTTCATCAACGCTATAGGAAATCTGTTTCACGCCATCCGCACTGCGATTGGCATTGCCCGAGATTTCCTGTGTTGCCGCACCCTGTTCCTCAATTGCTGCGGCAATTGCGGTGGATGCGCTGCGCACCTGTTCGATGGTTTCAGATACCCGCGAAATACCGGTCACCGCGCGTTCGGTGCCATCAACAATGTCGTTGATCTGCGCGGCAATTTCGTCGGTTGCCTTGGCGGTCTGGGTGGCAAGGTTCTTGACCTCGTTGGCGACCACGGCAAAGCCTTTGCCGGCTTCACCGGCACGGGCGGCCTCGATGGTTGCGTTCAGGGCCAAAAGGTTGGTCTGACCGGCGATATCGTTGATCAGGCCAATGATCTCCTTGATCTTCTCGACCGTTTCGGAAAGACCGGCAACATCGTTTGATGCGCTTTGGCTTTCATCGGTTGCCCGTTCGACCGTGTGTGACATCTGGGAAATCTGGACATTGATTTCCGTGATCGACGATGACAATTCCTCGGTTGCGGCGGCAACGGCATCGACATTTTGCGATACTTCACCGGCCGCGGCTGCGACCTGTCGGCTTTGGCCCAGAATGCCGTCGGCATTGTGCGCCATGCTGATCGCGAGATCGTTACTGCGTTGAACGGAATGGTTCACGGCACCGGCAATGCTGCCCACTTCGCTTTCAAGTTTCTGGGCAATCGACCGGATATTGCTGCGCCGTTCCTGCTCTGCCTTTTGCTTGTGCATGGCGGCATCGGCTTCAAGCTGCTGGGCCTGTGCCGATTTGTCGCGCAGTGCCTGAACACCGGCTGCCATATCGCCGATCTCGACAAAGCGGGACTCGCTATCAACCGCGGCCTTGTAGTCGCCCTCGGCAATGGTGCGAATGGCGCTGTTCAACCCGACAATACTTCTGGTGATTCGCGTGCCGACAAACCAGGACAGCACACCGGCAATCACAATCGCAATGATCGAGATGATGGCAATGTGCTGAATGACCGATGCAAATTCGGCTTGCACGTCATCCATATAAACACCGGCACCCAGCGCCCAGTTCCAATCCTTGATCGGACGCACATAGGCGGCTTTTTCGATCAGTTTGTCGCCTTCGCCGGGTTTCTTGGTTTCATAGGTGATGATGCCGCCGCCTGCTTTGGCGGTATTGACGATCATCTGGCGGACCTTGCTGTCAGGGTTACATTTCCCGACATCTTCGGGGCTTAACGGGTCAAGCACCATGCAATGCGCGTAGTCCGACGCATAAATATAGTTCGCACCGTCAAACCGGTAGGCATTCAGGATGGCAAGTGCGGCGGCTTTGGCTTCGTCCTGGCTCATATCCCCGCTTTTGGCTTTGGCGACATAGCTGTTGACGATGCTGACCGCACCTTCGGTCAGATGTGAAATCTGTTCGAATTTGCCATTTCGCAGACTGGTCTGATAGTTCAGTGCAACCGTCGCGATGATAGCAAGCAATACAAGAAGACAAATTGCCGGAATTGAAAATATTCCGGTAACGACCCTGAAACGCATTTTCCGTCCCCTTCTAGCTGTCTGTTTTGCCTGAGTATTGTCTGAAAATATTCAACCAAAAAGTTAACATCTGATAATATGTTGGGTCTTCCACGCGTTTTTGCATGGCTGCCCGGCGCCGGGATTGATTGACATATCGGGTCGGCGCATGTATCACCCCGCTCATTCCTTCGCTTGCAAAGACAGAATCAGCTGTCAGGAACTGTATGAAAAAGGCGAGGGCGGTTTCGACGTGATGACGTCGTGACCTCACATCATTTGCCTCTCATGCAGGGTCCGACGCAGTGGCTGCTTTGCCATGCACCGGTCTCGACTGCGTTTGAGCGGGCACCAATGGCGTTAACATGGCGCCGACCGGATAAACGAAGGGCTATCCTTTATGACGAATTTTGATGGGCTCAACCTGATCGAGCCCCTGCTGCGCAATGTTGAAGCTGCTGGTTTCTCCGCGCCAACCGAAATCCAGGCTGCGACGATTCCTGCACTTCTCGAAGGGCGCGACCTTATGGGTATTTCCCATACGGGTGGCGGCAAAACTGCCGCTTTCTGCCTGCCCCTGTTGCAGCGTCTTGCCGAAAACCCGCAGCGTCCGAAACCGGGCCAGCCGCGCGCCGTCATTCTTGCACCGACCCGCGAACTGGCAACCCAGATCGGTCAGTGCCTGCGTGACTTCAAAAAAGGCATCCGCCTGTTTTCTTCTGTTGTCTATGGCGGTTCGCCGATGGGCCCGCAGATTCAGGAACTGCGCCGTGGCGTTGATATCCTGGTTGCGACCCCGGGTCGTCTGCTTGACCACATGTCGCGCAACACTGTTCGCTTTGACGATGTCGAAGTCTTCATCCTTGATGAAGCCGACCGTATGCTTGACATGGGCTTCTCCGAAGACGTTCTGACCGTTGCCGAACTTCTGCCGAACAACCACCAGACCGTGATGTTCTCGGCAACCATGCCGGCCGAAGTCAAACACCTGACCGACCGTCTGCTCAAAGACCCGGTCAAGGTTGAAACTGCACCGCAGTCGAGCGTAACCGATCGTGTGACCCAGCTTGGCATGTTCGTGAAACGCCATGACAAGATGTCGCTTCTGGTTCAGCTCCTGAACCGTGACGAAGTCGAACGTGTTCTGGTCTTCACCAAAACCAAGGCTGATGCAGACGAACTTTCGTTCCAGCTGCGCGATGAAGGCGTTGATAGCGACGCGATCCATGGCGACAAACAGCAGCGCATCCGTCAGAAAATCCTGCGCAACTTCCGCAATGGCCAGTTCCCGGTTCTGATTGCGACCGACGTTGCTGCACGTGGTATCGACGTTCCGGGCATCACGCACGTCATTAACTATGACCTGCCGCACGATCCGGAAAGCTATGTCCACCGTATCGGCCGTACCGGTCGTGGTGGCGCCGAAGGTACTGCGATTTCGTTCTGCGAGCCGCGCGACATTCGCCTGCTTCGCAACATCGAACGCATCATCAAGCAGGATGTCGATATCGACGAAGATCACGAATTCCATGCTCCGCCCCCGCCGCCGCGTTCGACCGGTGGTGGTCGTGGTGGCCGTGAAGGCGCTGGTCGCGGCTTTGGTGGTCGCGGTCGTGGCGGCTTCGGCGGCGGTCGTGATGCCGGTGGTCGTGGCCGTGGCTTCGGCGGTGGTCGTGATGGCGCCCGGGATGGTGGTCGTGACGGTGGTCGCGGTCGCGGTTTCGGCGGCGGTCGTGACGGTGCCCGTGATGGCGGTCGCGATGGCGGCTTCCAGGGTGAACGCGCTGCACGCGGCTTTGGTGGTCGTGATGGCGCACCGCGCGAAGCTTTTGGTGGTCGTGACGGCGGCCGTGATGGTGGCCGCGATGGTGGCCGTCGTGATTTCGCCGATCGTCCGCGTCGCGAAGATCGTGAATTCCGCAAACCGCGTTTTGACAATGATGATCGTGCACCGCGCGGTGATCGTGAAGAACGTGGTGGCAGCCGCGGTGGCAATTTCCGCCCGCGTGGTGAAGGTCGCGGCGAAGGCGGCAACCGTGAAGAACGCCGTTTCGCAGACAAGCCGCGCGGTGATCGCGGTGGCAACTTCCGTGGTCGCGATGGTGCCGGTCGTGACGGTGCCCGTGATGGCGGTCGTCGTGACTTCGGTGATCGTCCGCGCCGTTCCGAAGGCCGCGGTGGCAGCCAGGGCATGAAACGCCGTTCTGCGTAATCATCGCCCGCCCGTGTGATTTCGCATCGGGCCAAAGATCAAGATTTTTAAAAAAGTCGGCTGCTTTCAGCCGACTTTTTTACTTTTGATTGAATTTGTGCAAACTTAAGCGCTAAGCTTTTTTTGCAAGGAACCTATCCTTTGTAGGGGAAATTTCGCAACACGACCCCACATAGGTATAGTATCTGTTCGCCGTTGCTGAAGTAACAAGGAGCTAGCCCTGCATGAGAAGGATCTTGGTTATCCTGATGGCTGCAATGACCTGGATTACCGGGGCGGCTGTGGCATATGCGCATGACAAGGCTGGGCATTTTGTAGTGAAGGCAGACGGGACGCGTGATTGCACGCGGCTTCTGGCGTCAGGCAACCCCGATTATCCTCCGTATCTCTGGAAATCCGATGATGGTCTGACCCTTGAAGGGGCGGCAGCCGATTTCATCAAGCGCGTGGGCGAATTGTCCGGAGTCGAGATTGAAGTCATCCATGCCGGAAGCTGGGGGCGTGTGCAGCACAATATGCAGGACGGCACCCTTGATATGATTGCCGGTGCATTCCTGACCATGCCGCGTCTTGAATATATGGATTATTTCTTCCCGGCGTTTCAGGGCACGCGCACCGTTATCTGGACCCGCGATAACCTTGATCTGAATTATCAGCAATGGGCCGACCTTCGGGGACTCGAAGGCCTGACCGTGATCAATAACAGCTTCGGGCAGGAATTTGACACCTATGCGGCAGGCAATCTGACGATTACCGAGGTGCCCAGCCTCGAGCAGGGATTGCAAATGCTTTCGCGTGATCGTGCGGAATATCTGATTTACGAAGAATTCCCGGGCAAGGCCTATGCCGCACGCGAACACATCACCAATATCCGCAGCTACGACACCCCGGTCAGCACCGAAAATCTCTATCTGACCATGTCGCACAAATCGGCGTGCAACACCGGCGCGCTGCGCGGGCGCATCACGAAGGCGGTACTGAAACTGATCGCCGATGATGCCATGACGGAAATGCTCGAAGCCAATATCCAGCGCTGGGGCGAAAACACCAACTAGGCTGTTTTCAGTCTAGGTGTGGCCTCGACTAAACATTCCAAAGCATGCATTCGCACCATATCCCAAACCGGAAGCCGGAACTCGTAACTCATAGTTCCGAGCCTTTAGCTCGGAGCCAGAAGCGCCAGCGAGAGCTGGCACGGTAACTGTATCCGCAGCGCGCCCGTAGCTCGTAGTCGGCATCCGAAAGCCTGCCACTCAGAACCCAAACTCCAAAGCCCAAAGCCTAGAGCCCGGATCGGAACCCGGACTCATGGCTCCAAGCCCCGCGCCCCATGCTCGATGCCTCACGCTCGATGCCCGAGCCTAAGTCCAAGTCCAAGTCCAAGCCCAAGCCCAAGCCCAAGCCCAAGCTACTGACCACGACAGAGACAGAGCGATGACGACGCCT
>NZ_JPWF01000015.1 GCF_003326675.1 Thalassospira profundimaris | reverse complement strand
AACAGAATTTCTTGCCAAGCATGTCGGCTAGGCTTGGAACAAACAGTCCCGTCTGAACGGGCTTACCCGTGACGGCACCTGATATATTCCCGTTTAAAAGCGGCGATGATTTTCAGGTGTCCGATGCGGATCCATACGAGGTTATCCATGCCCCCATCGCCTGATTATCTTCCCTTCCATCCTAGCCCGTCCAAACCGAAATTCACCTTGCCCGAAGGTAGTTGGGATGCCCATTGCCATGTATTCGGCCCCGAAGCAGATTTTCCATTCGCCCCGGAACGCAAATACACCCCGGTTGATGCCGGCAAGGAAAAGCTGTTTGAGCTGCATAAATATCTTGGCATTGACCGCTCTGTAATCGTGCAGGCGACATGCCATGGTGCTGATAACCGCGCACTTGTTGATGCCCTTAAAGCATCAAACGGCCGATATCGCGGCATCGCGACAGTGCGCCCGGATGTCAGCCAGGAACATCTCGATGAACTCGACGCGGCCGGTGTACGTGGCGTGCGATTCAATTTTGTCAAACGCCTGGTCGATGACACACCGCGCGAACATTTCCTGACCATTGTTGACAAAATCAAACCCTATGGCTGGCATATCGTCGTTTACTTCGAAGCCGCTGACCTGCCGGGTCTTGAACAATTTCTGATTGATATGCCGGTCACGGTTGTGATCGACCATCTTGGTCGCCCGGATGTAACCAAGGGTGTCAATCACCCTGATTTTCAGCGCTTCCGCAAACTGGTTCGGGAAAATGATCATATCTGGGTCAAGGTCACCTGCCCGGAACGTTTGACCGTTGTCGGACCGCCCTATGACGATGTTGTTGCATTCGGAAAGGCCATCGTCAAAGACATTCCTGATCGTGTGATCTGGGGCACCGACTGGCCACATCCGAACATGAAAAGCCACATGCCCGATGACGGCAAACTGGTCGATCATGTTCTGCGCGTCGCGCCCACCGCGGAACAGCAACGCGCCCTTTTGATAGACAATCCAACGCGGCTTTATGATCCTAAATAGCAAGATCGAATTGGAAATGTTTCATTGGTGGTGGAGCACCGGCACATGTGACGACCCGATATCGTCAATTCGCCGCTTCTTCACCACCATGCTTTGGGGCCGTTGCAGCACGGTAAGCCCGTCACAGCACAATAATCAGGCCCAAAACCAAAAGCACACTGCAACAAAAATAATACGGCCCGTTCCAACGCCAGGCGATGGTTGAGGATGGAATATGAACAGCATGTCCCATAAACAGGGTCGTACCCGATAGGGGTGAAATCGCTGTTCCAATCCCCCACAGCGCCATCATCAAGACCGCCAGAAACTCTGGCGCAATCGGCAAGTTTTCCGGGGATGAAAGGGCTGCAAACACCGTAAGCGACACAATCGGGTGAATACCCAGTGCCGAGACCACAAGATATCCGACAACAAGGATAATTCCCGCCAGAGCAGTTGATTGCGGCAAGTAACTTCCAATATCTGGCAACCCATCCGGGTCCGCGATCAGGATCGACATCGCCGCACCAAACACATTTGCGCAAACAAACAAAAAGGTCTCGCTGCGCATTTGCGGATAGCGACAAATCACCCCTTGGGCATCGGCGATCAACCCCTTGCCTGTTTCGGCCAAACCGGCCTGCTTCGCTGTCAGGCACATCCAGGCTAGCGAGAACGAGGGGGCGGCAACCGCAACAGCAACCGGCAAGCGCAAACCCACATAATCAACCAATATAATCGCAACTGCAAAAAGCGTTGCCGCCGCGGTCACCACCCCGACTACCGCACGCTTGATCGTCAGGTCCGTTTTGACAGATGCCTGTACTGAAGATGATGGACCATCACGTACAAAGGCCCGGTCAAATCCCCAGGCCAAAATCAGGATCACAATGGCAAAGGCAAGACCAATCGGCAGGATATCGGCCCAGACCACCATCGGCAGAACATCAAGAACCACCGCCGTGCCGACAAAGAATGGCGACCAGCAGGTAGCAGCGGTAAAGCCCCACATGATCGAACACGCCAGTCGCTTTTTTGATTGCGGGCTTTTCTGATCATCAAGAAGCGGCACCAGAAGCGCCATACCGGCAAGATTGAAACTTGATGCCAGCACATGCGCACTTGCCGCCAGGGCTGCGAACCGGCGTCCGGGACCAAGTGCAAGAACATGATCGCGCAATGCAAGGATGCTAGGACTTTGGCGGGCTGCGGTCTGAAGCCACCCGACCGATGCAAAGATCAACAGAAACGGTAATGTTCGTTCAAGCCCACCGGCAATGATGGAGACAATCTGGCTTTCACGCCAGGAAATCACCACGCCGAGCAAAACAAGAATAATCCCCGCAACCTTTTGCGGCTTGGACACAAAGGGAATTTGTAAAACAAGAAACAGCCCCAGCAACCAGACTGCGGGCATACGCAACATCGGCATTGCTGCAAGTTCGGCTGCAACGCTAAGGATCGCAATCAGGAAAAAGATACAGCCGGAAACAAGATCAATGTTGCGATAGGTGCCCTGGGTCGATGGTGTCTGAACCGTCCCCTGCACTACAATTGATATATCACGATCTTTCAAGGCTGTCCCCTTTTAGGCATCCCAAGATGGAAAGACCCGGGTATTGAACCCGGGTCTGTCGATTTTCAAAAGCGCCAATCAATATGGTTACGCTTTGCCGGTTGTTTCGGCACCTGTTGATGACACGGCAACCGGTGACGGGCTTTGCGCAAGGCGTCGGCGCCTTAGCCAGTCAAACACCACATAGGACACATAAAGAGCCAAAGGCAGCACCTTGTATTCAATCGGCATTGGCCACAACAAAACTGCCCCGAACAGCGCCGCAACCAATCGTCCGACAATTCCGATCCGTGTTTCAATCACCCCGGTCATCGCTCCGGTCAGTGCATGCAGGCCGACAAGGGCAGTACCAAAGATCACCAGCATTTCGTTCCAGTTCCCGCCAAGTAACGGCGTATAGGCAAACAAAAGCGGGATGATATATAGGCCCTTGCACATCCTGAAGGCGGCAAAGCCGGTGCGCATTGGCGGACTTTTGGCAATTGCTGCAGCCACAAAGGCCGGAAGACAGACCGGCGGGGTCACGTTGCTGTCCTGGGAAACCCAGAACAGGATCATGTGCGCCGACAAAAGCGACGTCACAAGAAGTTCCTGATCAAGCATCATCGGACGCAAGGCCGCACGCATTTCAATCGGCAGGGCCGTGATCATGTCAAAAGCCTGATCCGCACTCAGCCCTGCAGCAATTTTGGCCGGCAGTTCCGGGTCAACAAGCTGGAACAGCATAAGGACTTCTTGCGGGATATCACCACTGACCAGAATATCGACCACATTATTGGTGGTGATCAGATCAGCAAGTGACGGTGCAGAAATGGTCGCAAGCACGATATAGGCCGCCGTCACAGGAAGCCCCATGCCCAGAACCAGTGACACCATGGTAATCAGGGCCAGCATGATCATCAAACTGCCACCTGCCCATTCGATAATCATCAACGAGAAAGTCGGCCCAAAACCGGTCGTCCCCATCACTCCGATCAAAAGACCGATGGACACCAGAAGAATGGATGTCGGGATTGCATTCCGTGCGCCCATAATGACGGCTTCGTAAATATCGCGAAGCCCCATGCGATGACGCGGACTAAGCCAGGAACACACCACAGTTGCAATGATCGAAGCGGCCGCACAATAGGTCGCGCTAAAACCATAGATCAAAAGGGCAACAAGCAACGCAATCGGCAGAAGGCTAATACCGCCTTCGCGCAGAACCTGCATCAAAGAACGGGCTTCTTCGTCTTCAAACTCGGTCAGGTCAAGCCGGATGGCTTCCATACGGACATAATACATGACCGACGCGAAATAGAGCAGTGCTGGCAACAAAGCCATTGCAGCAATCGTCATGTAGGAAATCTGGGTGTAGCTTGCCATGATAAAGGCACCCGCCCCCATGATCGGCGGAAGCAACGCCCCACCGGTCGAGGCCGCTGTTTCAACACCGGCTGCAAAAGTCGGCTTGTAACCGGACTTTTTCATAAGCGGGATGGTCACAACACCCGTGGTCACAATGTTGGCCACAGCCGCACCGGAAATCGACCCCATCAGTGCCGATCCGAAAACGGCAACCATTCCCGAACCACCAATGGCACGGCGTGCGACCGCGCGGGACAGATCAATAATGAACTCGGCCGCCCCGGATTTCACAAGAAATGCGCCAAACATCACGAACATGAATACATAGGTCATTGATATCTGGGCAATATCGCCAAACAGACCAAGATCGACAAAATAGGACCGCGCCAGAACTTCTTCAAACGAGATACCCGGGAAACGGAAAATACCACTGATATGTTCACCCCAGAATGCCGCGTAACTCAGTGCAATAACGATCAGGATTGGAATGAACCACCCCATCGTCCGACGCAGCAATTCAAGTGCGACAAGGACGGACGTAAAGGCCACAGCCCAATCCATGTTCGTCATCTTGCCACCACGGTCCCAATAGGCAACGTCGTTAAACAGGAAATAGATACCGCAAAACAGCGCCACGCATCCGATCAGAACATCGAATACAATCCAGGGCGTCTGGTCTGCATGACTTTGACTTAACGGATATGTCAACGCACACAGGAAACCGAACGTCCCGAAATGGATTGCTGCGAAACGCAGTTCGGATATCAGACCGAATGAGTTGAAATAAATATGAACTGCTGACGTCGTCAGAGCTGCGATTGCAAAAAGCATCACAACAAGACGATGAGAAGAGCGACGTTCAAGCCGCTCTTCTTTCGCCAGATAGTTACCTGCACTTTGATTTGGCATATCTGAAAGTCACTTCGGAATTGGATTACTGGGCAATGAGCTTGGCCGGAATGTCGATGCCAACTTCCTGATAGTATTTAACTGCGCCCGGATGCAGCGGAACCGTAATGCCTTTCAGGGCGGTTTCGATGTCCATGTCGTTCAACGAACCATGCACACTTTTCAGGAAAGGAAGGTTTTCAAACATCGTCTTGGTGATTTCATAGACGACATCATCAGGCACATGCGCACCGGTGATCAGAAGGTTCGGCTGCGCCACGGTTTCAATCGGCTCAGGCTGCCCCGGATAGGTGTTTGCCGGGATCGTATAAGGGCCCCAAACCGTACCATCGGTGACCTTTGCACGCATTTCCGGCGTGAAACTCAGCATTTTGACCTTGCCTTCCATGGATGCCATGGCAAGGGTCGCGCTCGAGTTCGGAACACCCGATGTCAGGTTAATGCCATCAAGGTTTCCGTTGATCAGTGCTTCGGCGCGCTGGCGGAAGCCCATATAGCTTTGATCGACGAAATGTTCCGGATCATCGATGCCAATCTTGCGCATGAACATCTGGAAGGAAAGAAGCCCGCCAGAGTTACGTGCACCAAGAACAACCTTTTTGCCCTTGTAAGCCTTAAGGTCGTCCATCGTCCCGGTTGGTGCCAGTTCGTTCAGAGCAATGAACTGTTTGGTATTGAACATCAGGGCTGTGATTGCCCGCAGATTTTTCTTCGGATTTCCCTCGAAATCGCCGGTACCAAAATAACCGAAATCCGTCATCAATGACTGAACAACCGCAAAATCAGCACGCTCTTCAGACAGGATATTCACGTTGTCAAACGATCCCTGCGACGTGATCGCCGACAGGTTGATCTGGTTTTCCGGACGGGTGCCGAGTTTCAGCTTTACCAGCGTCGCAATACCGACCCCAACCGGATAGAATGAGCCGCCCGTACCCGCGGTCGAAATCAGATAGTCACGTGTTTCTGCCTGCGCAGAAGCGGCACCCACGACCGATAAGCCAAGAATGGCTGCAAACAATTTGCTTTTAAGCTTCATAAGACTTGTCCTCCCTCAGAACATTTTGGAGATCAGGCGTTATTATTGGCGCCAATCGCAGATTCCCACGTTGGCAGCGCCCGTTCTTCGTATGATCGGTCGTATTCGTCACAGTTATCGACAGTCACAATAGAGACCGGCAAACTGATCTCGGCAGGGACCGGTTGATCCCGTACGATCCGAATAGCGGCCTGCGCCGATGCACAGGCAATTTTCATGGCATCAAAAGCAGCCGTCGCCAGCAGCGATCCGTTTTTCAACGCTTCGATGGCGTCCGGCATTGCATTAACACTGACAACCGGGACCTTGTGTCCGACATTTTCCAATGCTTCAATGACACCAAGTGCCATGAAGTCATTGGCAACAAGAACCCCGTCAAATTCCGGGTTCGTTGCCAGAATTTTGGTCATCTCTTCAAAAGCATCGATGCGCTGGTAATTGCCGATACCGCGCGCAACGATTTGTGCATTGGGATTGGCGGCAATCGCATCTTCAAAACCAACAGTCCGGGGAGCACTGGTTTCCGAATTCGGGTTGCCTTCAATGATGATCAAACGCCCCTTCCCGCCAAGATGATCAAGAAGGTAGTTGGTGATTTCATAGGCCAGGGCATAGTTGTCCGAGGTCACGAAACATTCCGGCGCGAGAGCCTTGGAACGACTGACAAAGGAAATGACCGGGATGTTCAATTCTTGCAGCTTGGTGATTTGCGGATCCAGTGCGCCCGGATGCGCCGGGGCCAGAAGAACCACATCAGGTTTTTGCAAGATTGCCTGTTCAACCAGTTCGGCCTGTTCGACGGGATCATCCGGTTTTTGCGGAAAGACGCTGGTGACAACGAAACCTGCATCTTCGGCAACCCGTCGAACGCCAACGCGGGCACCTTCATAAGCCGGGTTCGTTCCATTCTTGGTAACACAATAAATATGGCGTGGACTATTCTCGGACAACGTCATTTTCCCTGCGCAATTCTGGATGCGTTTTGCATCCTTATTTTTCGATGAATGGACGCTACATGACGGAATGCACAGAAAGGAAACATGAAATATGAATACAGCCATACATCAAACTTATAACAATATATAAATCATTGTTTTAATTGTGATTTTTAAAATACCGCGGTAGCAAAAACTTTGATTTCCCTGGATTTTTCGGGGATCGGGATCGGTCAAACTCCCAGATTCCCTCCATATTCACCAATATGAAGAGAATCCCGCCCCCTCCAAAAGGACACGCCAATACGTTTACCATCCCAACACCCCTTCAACTTCAGAATGTGATAAATATTGAATACATAAAATGTTAATTGTTTATTTTCAGCCTATTACCGTGAAACCAACCAATCCAAAGCAGTATATTTCTAGATCTTCCTTGCGACTAAACACGCAAACACCAAACGGCAACTTGGCAATAAGTTTTCCTGATATTTGCCCGTAATTTCCAAAAAGAACGGGCGGCCAGAAAATGCTTCTGACCGCCCGTTACAAGATGAAATTCAGTCCGGATATTTGCGAACCGGATCAGACAAGACCGCCATTCGGCTGAACAATCTGACCTGCAATCCAGGATGATTTTTCAGACGCCAAGAAGGCCACAACAGCGCCGATTTCCTCTGGCTGACCTACACGGTTGAACGGGCTCATCGCAGCAGAGCGCTGAACAGCGGCTTCGTCTTTGCCTGAACGGAACAAATCAGTATCCACTGGTCCAGGTGCCACACCATTGACCCGCACACCACGACCTGCCAGTTCCTTTTGCATCGAGCGCAACAAACATTCGACAGCGGCCTTGGTGGCACTGTACGGACCAAGGCCCGGTGCAGCAAAACGAACCAGCGACGTCGTCAAACCAATGATCGTTCCGCAATCTGCGATATTGGCCGATGCCGCTTTAAGGATATTGTAAGCACCAACAATATTGACTTCGACAAGATCGCGGAACTTTTCATCGCTGAACTGCCCCAGCGGTCCCGGAGGCACGTTGATACCCGCATTGGCCACAACGCAATCCGGTGCCCCGCCAAAATCTGCTGAAACTTTTTCAAACACATCCGAGACCGACTTGGGATCGCGGATATCAACCTGATAGGCCTTGATGGTCGCATCTGCGACCTGTGGCATCGGGTTGGGCTGATTGCTGACATAGGTCAGCGCGACGTTGTATCCGTCGTTGGCCAAAGCCGCGACGATTGCGGCACCGATACCGCGGGAACCGCCAAATACAATTGCTGTTTTCTTTGACATGATCTTCTTCCGTTTACGTTTGATTTCTTGGGTGATCCGGCACGATCAGGCGGTGATCGAGACAACCCGTTCCTCAGTCAGTTCATGGATGGCATAATGCGGCCCTTCACGGCCAAACCCGCTTTCCTTCGTGCCGCCATACGGCATCAGATCGACGCGCGAACTGGACGTTTCGTTGACATGGACACCACCAACATCCAGACGACGCACCGCATCAAAAGCATCCGACATCCGATTAGTGAAAATGCCGCTGGCCAAGCCATATGGCGTTGAATTCACACGCGCGATTGCTTCATCCAGATCATCAAACGGAATGATCGATACAACCGGCCCAAACACTTCCTGACACCCCACGCGCATATCGCGCGACACATCAACAAGCAGGGTCGGCGGAACCACTGCCCCTTCGCGCACGCCCCCGACAAGCTGACGGGCACCCTTTGCAACGGCTTCCTTGATCCATTCTTCAACACGGATCGCCGCATCTACCGTAATCAGCGGGCCGGTAACTGTATTGTCATCACCCGGGTCCCCGTATGGAACAACCTTGACCAGATCGGTCATCCGCGCCACGACCTCGTCATACACAGATCGCTGAACCATCAACATCTGCACAGATGTGCAAACCTGACCGGCTTTGCGGAAACCTGCGGACACGACTTTGGGCAGGGCGACATCAAGATCGGCATCATCATTGATGATGGTAAAGGCAATCGATCCCAATTCCATCTGGGTGCGCCGCAAATCTGCCTTTGACTGAATGGCGCGGCCGACTTCCGTACTGCCAGTAAAGGCAATAAACCGAATACGCTGATCTTCCAATGCCTTGGACACAACCCGCGCACCACCATGCAGAACCGACAGGAACCCCTGCGGAACCCCCGCCTGCATCAGGATTTTTGCCATTTTGCATGCGGTGATTGGCGTATTACTGGATGGTTTGACGATCACTGCATTGCCCGCGGCCAATGCCGGTGCAACTTTGTGCATGACGGTATTAAGCGGCGAGTTGAAGGGCGTCACAGCCAGAACCACGCCCAACGGCACGCGCATGGTAAAGGCAAGTCGATGCGCCTGACCCGGCGCGCCCTGGATCGGCACGACATCCCCGCTCAGACGACGGGCCTCCTCGGCTGACAACCGCAAGGTTTGCAAACAACGCGACACCTCGCCATTGGCATCAGAACGGGTAAACCCGGCTTCGGCCTGAATGGTTCTGGCAAGATCGTCACGGTTTTCCTCAATCAGGATAGCCGCCCGATCAAGGATTGCACCACGCTCGTAATTATCCGGGGCACCGCGTTTGAAAGCCGCATAAGCAGCATCAATCGCCTCGGCAATCTGCGCATCCGACGCCGAATTGGCAACCGCAATCGGGTTTTGGGAATATTTGTCCAGAACAGTGACGGACTCTGCCGCACCTTCAACCCATTCGCCATTGATCAACAAGTGGCACGTTTCTGATGAGCTGGCCTCAGCATTCTTTACGCTTACTGTGCTCAATTTCTTATCCTTCCTCATCTCTACAACCACAGAACTTCTTTTCGGTATTCAAGGTCATTCAAAAGTTTTTCCGCTTTGCATTCGTGGAAGACCGAGCCGTTTTCGAGCGCAAACACCCGGTCAGCCAATGCAAGAACAAGATCAAGGTTATGTTCAACAATCAGTATCGGGAGATGCTCGCGCAGCTTGTCGAGCACGAGGAAAAGCTCCTCGACGACAGCCGGTGCCAATCCTTCGAACGGTTCATCAAGCAGGAGCAAACGGACATTGCCTGAAAGCGCGCGCGCAATCGCCAGCATCTGTTGTTCACCACCCGATAGATAATCTGCGTGGCTGGTACGACGTTCCTTCAGACGCGGAAAAATCTCGTAGATTTTTTCAAGCGTCCAAACCGTCCCGTTGCTGCCATCGGTGTCACGGGCCAATCGGCCAAGCGCAAGGTTCTCCTCGACGGTCATGCCTGCAAAAAGCCCCCGCCCTTGCGGCACATATCCGACGCCCATGCGGGCAACCATGTGGGCTTCCACCCCGACCAGTTCCTGCCCCTCGAAATCAATCGAGCCGGACTTTGCCTGAACAAGGCCGCAAATGGTTTTCAGGAAGGTTGACTTGCCCGCACCGTTTCGGCCCAGCAAAGCAACGATTTCGCTGTGTCCGATTTCAAGGCAGGCATCATTAAGAATGTGACTTTTGCCATAGAACGTATTGAGGTTTTCAACCTTCAAAACCGTACCCGGTTTTGCCGGGAAGGTTGATTTCATCGCTGCAATCGCTGCCGCACCCGATCCGGTATAGATTTCCTGAACATGTTCATTGGCACGAATTTCGGCTGGCTGTGCTGTCACAAGATGCTGGCCGTCATTCATCACCGTAACTTCATTGGCAAAGCCAAGAATACGGTCGATGTCATGTTCAACAATCAGGATCGGAATGTTTTCGGCCATCGTCTGGATCAGACGACCCACACGTTCACGTTCGGCAGCCGAAAGCCCCGCAAGCGGCTCGTCAAGCAACAGAATTTGCGGACGACTTGCCAGCGCAATCCCAAGATCAACAAGACGTTGCCCGCCATAGGACAAATCACCGGCACGGATGTCCTCGATACCTTCAAGGCCAAGGAACTTCAAAAGTTCCGCCGTGTCCTTGTTGATGTCATCAAATTCATCGATGTTGCGCCAGAAATTGAACCGCGCACCGTGCTTGGCCTGTGCCGAAAGGCGCAGGTTTTCTTCAATCGTCAAACCTTCGAACAGGTTGGTAATCTGGAAGGATCGCGCCAGGCCGGAATGGCAGATTGCAGCCGGATCCTTGCCCTGAATTTCTTGTCCCAGCAAGGTGACCTTGCCTTCGGTTTGCGCATGCTGCCCGGACACAAGATTGAACAGGGTGGTTTTGCCTGCCCCGTTCGGGCCGATCAATGCGTGAATCTCGCGCGGACGGACCTTCAGGCTGACATTCTGGACCGCTTTGATCCCGCCAAAATTCTTCGAGATTCCATCAACATCAAGAACCGTGTCACTGGCCGGTTTCGGGCGCAGATATTCCGGCAAAGACAAACCTTCGTAAATCTTGCGTCGGCTCATTGCCGCTGTTTCTTCGGGCAGTGGCTTCCAGATACGCAGGAGCTTTTCACCAAGCCCGACCAGACCGCCGGGCAGATACATCACAAAGGCGACGAATGTCAGGCCGAACCAGAACAGCCAGTCAGACGACCATTCCGAAAACAGTTCGCGGAACAGGACATAGAAAACAACACCGACGGCAGGGCCAAGGATGTTGGCATGCATGCCGCCAATCACCACCATTGCCAGCAACTCGCCCGACATCTCAATCGAGGTAGACTCAGCCGTCACAATGTAATGCTGGAACCCGGACAATCCGCCGGCAAGTGCCGTGACCATCGAAGACAGCACAAACACCGCAAGTTTGTATTTCTGGACATCATATCCCTGGAAAGATGCCCGCTGCTGGTTTTCGCGGATCGCCACCAGAACATGGCCAAATGGCGATTGGACAACACGCAGCAGGAAATAAAGGGCGGAAAATCCGATAACCGCAACAAACACATAATAGTTCAGGTTATCTGCCAGATCGAACGGGCCAATGGCCCCGCGTTCAATACCGCCAAGACCATCTTCGCCACCGGTCACTTCGGTCCAGCGAAACGCAATCGAGAATGTTAAAGCCGACAAGGCCAAGGTCATCAGGGCAAAATAGACACCACGACGACGCAGCATTAGTGCGCCAAGGACGGTTGCCATCACACCGACAAACAACATGCCAAAGATCAGGGGAAGAATGATCTGCCCGTCGAACCAGTGACGCTGCGATAACGCGGCGGCATAGGCACCAATGCCAAACCATGCGGCATGACCAAAGGACACCAGCCCGGTATAGCCCATCATCATATTCAGGCCGAGTGCGGCAATCGCGAATATCACAACCATGGTTGCGGCACTCAGCGTCAGTCCGATCATCGGCAGCACGACCGGCAGAATAACAAGGGCTGCCAATCCGACAATTAATGTACGTGATTTCAGGATCATTTTATCATTACCGCTCAAACTTCTGGATGGCCTCGCCAAGCAGGCCACGCGGGCGCAACAGCAAGACAAGCAGCATCAGCACATACATCGAAGCCTCGGATGCGGCGGGCAGGAAATGCACGGTCACACCGCGCAAAACACCAACCAGCAGGGCCGCTACAATCACGCCCCAAAAGCTGCCAAGACCGCCAATTACAACCACAACAAAGGCAATCGTGATGATTTCCGCGCCCATAGCCGGATGCACCATGGTGATTGGTGCAAACAGGGCACCACCGAGCGCTGCCAAGCCAACACCCAGCATCACCACTGCGGTCATGTAGGGCTGCAATCGGATACCGAGTGCAGCGACCATATCTGGCTGTTCAATCCCGGCGCGCACCACACGTCCAAACGATGTGCGATGCATCAGGAACCAAAGCCCGGTCAGGATCAGGGTAACAACCAGCAACATCAGCAAACGATATTTCGAGAACAGGAAGTCACCGACAATCACCGAACCCTTGACCCATTGCGGCAATACCGCCGACAACGGTGCCGCCCCCCAGATCATGCGGATCGCCTGTTCGGCAACCATTGCAAGGCCAAAGGTAACCAAAAGGCTCAGGATCGGGTCTTCGCGGTAAAAACGGCGCAGGATAAAACGTTCAAATGCAATCCCGAGAAACGCCACAAGGATCGGTGACATGATAACAGCCGGTCCAAATCCGAACATGTTGACCAGTGTTACCGAGAAATAGGCACCAAGCGCATAGAACGCGCCGTGCGACAGGTTGACGATCCCGCCGACACTAAAAATCAGCGAGAGACCCAACGCAATAAGCAAGTAGTAACCGCCCTGAACCAGGCCGTTTACGACCTGTTCAAGTAAGAAAACGTATTCCATCGGTTTTCCAGGGTTATGGGCTGCGCGCACACAGCAGGAGCAATGCGAAAGTTGGCCGACCCGACATGTTGTCGGATCGACCAGACGTCATCAGGCCTTACACGTCGCCATATCGGTCGACGGATAGATCGCCTCAAGCGGTTCATTCGGGCCCGGCACGGCTGCACCAAGCTGCATCATGTCATGGACGTCGCTATAGGAACCCGACGGCTTGACCGCAAACGGATAGGCCTCCTGAATAAGCTGATGGTCTGCGGCGCGGAAATAAGCCGGACGATCTTTCAGGATGTCGAATTTCGCACCCGATTCAAAATAGCTGACCATGTCGGCAGTATTGGCACCACCGGTTTCGGTCATGGCCTGCGCTGCGATCTTAAGCGCGATATATTCGATCCAGGCATGGTTTTCCGGGGTCTTGCCATACTTGGTCTGGAAGGCCTTTACGAATGCCTGCGAACCCGGGGTTTGAAGGGTGTCATACCACACGGTCGGCCAGGTTCCAGCAAGGTTGCCAACACCGGCGGCCCAAGCATCGGCAGTATTCAGGTTAAAGCCAACGGTCGGGAACGGCAGACCAAATTCGGCATATTGTTTAACGAAGTTGGTCACCTGGTTACCGGCAAGGTTCAAACAAACAACATCCGGGCGCGCCTGACGGATTTTCAGGATGAAGGCACTGAAATCGGTGACATCGGTTGCAACCAGTTCATCACCGATCAGTTCACCGCCATTGGCACTCAGGAAGTTCTTTGCCGCCGCCAGAAGGTCATGACCAAAAACGTAATCCGAAGTGATGGTGAAGAACTTTTTGCCATCCACCATGCCATCACGTTTAAGTGCACTGCCAACCGCATTGACCATCACGGTATTGGGAATATCGGTGCAGAACATATAGGGGCTGCAACGATCACCACGCAGAACATCCGACCGCGGGCCCAATGCCATAAACAGCTTTTTGTTGCGCGTCGCGACTTCGGAAATTGCCAGCGCCGAAGCAGAGCTGATTTCACCCATCAGGAAATCAACTTTGTCACGTTCAAGCAAGCGCTGTGCCTTGGTCGCGGCTGATTCCGGGTTGATCGAGTCTTCCGAGCTAACTTCAAGCATGCGGCCTTTGATGCCGCCAGCCGCGTTGATTTCTTCGGCTGCCATCTGGATACCCTCGACCGCCCATTGGCCAAGTGTTCCGAGGAAGCCGGTCATCGGGGTCAGATGCCCGATACGGATCGGACCTTCCTGCGCACGCAGGATTGTCGGCATGCCAATCGCAGAAACAGCTGCAAGACCGACACCCATTTTCAGAGCTGAACGGCGCGATACCGTCCCAAAGCCCGACTTCGTCTTCAAGTCATCGTTATTCATGGTTTTCCTCCCTAATGCGGGCACAATCTTGTTTGCCGTCAATTCACATCCCGCGATTGACAAATCTTTCGCCCATGTAAATTCTTAGCCATTGAGAGGAACCGGGAAAAATACCGATTAGTGAACCCTGTATAAGGCTACCTTATAGCCAAGTAACCCGGTCAAGGATTTCAATGGATATTCGCCAACTCCGATACTTCGTCAAAATCGTGGAAACTGGAAGCTTATCAAAGGCTTCCAAGCAGTTGTTCGTTGCACAACCAGCCCTTAGCCAACAGATTTCCAAGCTTGAGGAATATGTCGGAAAACCGCTTTTGATCCGTTCATCAAAGGGGGTAAAACCCAACCAGAACGGCCAGGCGCTTTATCATCATGCCCGTTTGGTGTTGCGGCAGTTCGATCAGGCGATCTCGATTGCCAAAGCTGAAAACGAAACTGTTCAGGGAATGGTTTCCATCGGCCTCCCGGCAACCACAGTCGCCGCCGTCGGTCTGGATCTGATCAAACGTTTGCGCGAAAAATACCCGGGAATCCTGATCAATGTGGTCGAAGCCATGAGCGGCCATATCGCCCAGCTAATTCACCAGAATCAGCTTGATCTGGCCGTTCTTTTCAATGACGAACATGATGATGAGCTGATCATTGAACCGCTGATGGTCGAAGAACTGTTTCTGTTCCTGTCGGAAGACAGCAAGTTGCTGCCTCCCGATCAGACAACTGTCACCGTGGCCGAGGCCGCAGCATTGCCTTTGATCGTCCCCACAAGCAGCCACGGCCTGCGCCGCCGTATTGAAACCGAATTTTCCAAATACGGGTTGGGTGTGAATGTTGTGGCAGAAATTGACTCGCTCGCCCTGTTGATGAACTGCGTGCATCAGGATATTGCCGCAACCATCAAACCGCGTGGTGCCATCATGCAGGAAGCAGACGGCGGTCGACAGTGGCGATGCCTTGCCTTTTCTGACGCGCATCTAAGACGCAGCAATTTCCTGTATTCCCTGCCCCCGGAATCCATGACACCGGCAACAAACATTGTCGCAGCAGAGCTTAAAGCGGCCGTTCAGGACCTGATTGATAATCCGGCGATCAAGGGTTTCGAACCGTTCCCTAATCAAGCCAAGCTCGGCAATGACCGCGCGGCAAATGGACAGGCAAAAGGTTCGTCAGCATCTGCCTGACGAACCAAAACCCCTGTGATAACTGACAAATTTAGAAAGTCGCGCCAAGCGCCTTGGAAAGCGTGGCCGCAGCGGTTTTCAGTTCTTCGATACGTTGGGGGATGATGTCTTCGGACATGCGCCAGACCGGCCCGGAAACCCCCATAGCCGCGACGCACCGTCCGGCAAAATCATAGACCGGAACTGCAATGCAACGCACATCGGGGTCCAGTTCGCACCGATCATGGGCGACATTGTTTTTTCTTATATCAGTCAGTTCACGTCGCAGTTTGGCAGCACTCGTCAGGGTATTGTCGGTATAGGCCCGAAAATCGATATCCGACAAAAGTTGTTCCAGTTCTGCTTCATTGCACTGACTGAACAATATCTTGCCAATTGCCGTGGCATGGGCCGGGCGCACCGCGCCGGTCCGTTCCGACATTTGCAACATGCCCTTGGCGGCCATGCGGGCCACCAGAACAATCTCACTGTTTGATCGTACGGCAAGGTGAGAGGCCTCGCCGGTCTTGTCACTTAGCGCGGCAAGAACCGGCGTGCCTTCAAGCAGCAAAGCATTTTCATTCATAGCACCGGCAGCAAGCATGAAAATCTTGCTGCCGATAAGATACCGTTTGCTGTCATCTTTTTTGGTCAGGAACCCGACATTCTCAAGGGTACGGATCAGGTGAAAGGCCGTACTGCTGTGCAAACCGGAACGCTCGCTAAGTTCCGTCAACGGCATTCCGTCCGGCCCGGCTGACGCCACCAGATCAAGCAACATCGAGGCACGTTCAAGTGACTGGATGCCGCCTTTTTCCGCCGGTTTATCATCGGCATTCTTTTTGGTTTTCGTCGAAACCGCCATTCCTGATCCGCCTTGATCGATTATTCGTCTTTGATCGGTGTTGTTACCACGATGAATGTCAGGTCGCCTAGACCACTATTGACGATTGAATGCCAGGTGCCCGGCGCAATGAAGATCACGTCATTCTTGCGAACAACACGCTTTTCATCATCAATCTCCATCAGGCCTTCACCATCCAGAATATGATAGACCTGTTCCTGAACCTTATGGACATGGCGTTCGACATAGCCCATCGGCTGATAGGTCGAAATGCGGTAATCCATCAATTGTGATCCGGTTGTCTCGGGCGCTACCAGCGCCTTCGACAATGCGGACCCGAAATGTCCGGGGTACTGTTGCCACGGTTCTTCGGCAATGTTTCGAACACAGGTTTTGCGTTCCTTCGTCATGACGTCCTCCCAGGGTGTTTGTGTCTGATCACGGCTTCCAAGGTTCACCGAATACCGGCTCTTTCGGCTTCAGCGGCGGCAGTTCCCACGAACCTGTTGATGGCGGACGAATGTTGGCATCGACATGCACATCAATCAGGGCCGGTTTGTTCAGCTTGACGGCTTCTTCAAGCGTTGCGGCAAAGTCCTGCGAACGGGTCACGGTATAGCCCGCAACGCCCGATGCGCGCGCCCATGCAGCGAAGTCTGGGTTATACGGCGTCTTATTGTCGCCTTCATAGAAGCCGGTGCCATATTCACGACCATTGAAATATGCATATTGCAGATCGCGGATCGCCCCCCAGGCAAAGTTGTTCCACACCACCCAGACGACCGGAATGTTGTATTCAACAGCCGTACACAAGACATGCGGCACCATTGTAAAGCCGCCATCACCCGATACCGAGACGCAGACCTTGTCCGGTGCCGCAAGTTTTGCACCCAGGATCGAGCTGGGCCCAAAGCCCATCCCGGAATAGCCCCAGGTATTAAGCATCGTCTGCGGCTGACGTGCTTCCCAGAACTGCATGAACCAGTTGTGGTGAATACCGGAATCAAGCGAGATGATCGCGTCATTGGGCAGAACCTTACGGCAATCCGCAACAATACGTTCCGGGCGGATCGGACTGGAATGGGTTTCAAAGCCCGGGGCGATAAACTTGTCCCACTGTGCTTTCCAGCCTGCAATGTCACTATGCCATCCTGCCAGACGGCCACCTTCGCCGACAGAACGACGATCAAGCTCTGACAGGACCTGCGTAATGAAGGCCTTTGCATCGGCCAGGATCGCCATATCGGGAAGATAGTTACGACCGATTTCGGCGTGATCAACATCAACATGGATCAGTTTGGTTTTCGGGAAATTCCACGAATAGCCTTCTCGCCAGGACGATGCCGAACGGTCATCAAAACGCACCCCGATTGCCAGAACGACATCGGAATGACGGCCTGCCTGGTTTGCCTGATACGCACCATTTCGGCCAATAAAGCCAAGGGAAAGCGGATCGGACATATTCATGCAGCCCATACCGTTCGGCGAGCTGATGACAGGAATGCTCAGACGCTTGGCAAGGGCGGTCAGTTCAGCAGATGCTTCGGACAGGGTCACGCCATGACCGATGAAAATTACCGGGCGTTCGGCTGCCAGCAAGGCGTCAACGACCTTGGCAACATCATCGTTGCTGGCACCACTGCGACGCTTGCCAAAGCTTGAACCGGCGACTTCCTCGGTGACTTCGGCTTCTTCCTGAAACAGGTTATAGGGGATATCGATATTGACCGGGCCGGGGCGGCCTGTGGTCATTGTCATTGCCGCTTGACGCATGGCCAAAGGCAGCATTTCGACACGGCTTGGCTGATAGCTGCGCTTGACGACCGGCTTGACCACATTGTTGAAATCGGCCTGATGGTTTTGGTTAAGTTCCTGGAATGGGCCACGGTTGAACTGTGACGTCGGAACGTTGGCCGTGATCGAATAGATCGCAGAACTGTCGGTCTGTGCCAATGCAAGCCCCATGATCTGGTTGGCCGAGCCCGGGCCGGTCGAGGTCAGCGTTGCAGCAGGCTTGTGCGAAACGCGGAAATAGCCGTCTGCCATATGTACCGCGGTCTGTTCGTGGCGCGGAGATACAAGACGCACTTCGTCGCGCACATCATAAAGGCAATCCAGCAAACCGATATTGCCGTGGCCGCAAATCCCGAATACGTGGTCAATTCCCTCTTTGACCAGCGATTCAGCGATAATCTCGCCACCCTTTTTCTTAACCATGTTCTTTAAGTCCTTCGTGGGTTTTTCGCAAATTTCGTCAAATTTCCTGACCTGCCGCATGATGTGCGGCAATCCAGGCAAATGTCATCGCTTGACCCAGTTGCGCGCCAGCACCGGGATATTCCCCGCCAAAAGCAGATTGCATATCGTTGCCACACGCATACAGGCCATCAATCGGGTTGCCTGTGTCATCAAGCACCCGGGATTGTGTATCGGTCGCCAGTCCACGACTGGTTCCCAATGGGGTTGGATAAAGTTTCACCGCATAGAACGGACCGTTTTCAATCACGCCTAGGCATGGGTTCGGAATATGTGTCGCGTCGCCGTTGCTGCGGTCATAAATTGTTTCACCACGGCCAAAATCCTGGTCTTTTCCGTTCTTTGCCATGGCATTAAAATGCGCGACTGTCTGTTCAAGCGCATCCACCGGCATTCCTGTTTTATCGGCAAGTTCGGACAGTGATCCGCCTTCAATCAAATAGCCGGACTTGATATACTTCCCAAGGAACGGCGTACGCGGCCGAATAAGACCAAGCCCGTATTTGGCGATGAAGTTGCGACTGCAAATCATCCATGCCGGAATGCATGTTTCCGTCCCGTTGGCCCGATACATGCCACGAACAAATTCGTGATAGGAAACGGCCTCGTTCACAAAGCGGTTGCCGCTTTGATTGACGATGATGCTTCCCGGTTTGGCACGATCCAGAACGATGTGGGGATAAACCGCCTTGCTGCCATCCTGTCGGGTCATGACCGAACTCGGGAACCAAAGGGCATTATCAATGCCACTTGTGCCCAACACTGCACCAACTTTCCGGGCCAGTGCAATCGTACTGCCAACACATCCAGGTGCAGCCGGGCTAAACTCGGCAACAGGTTTTGGAAGCTCCCGATCTCGCCAGGCCGCACTGGACGGATAACCGCCACCAGCCATCACCACGCCTTTATCTGCGATAATGGATTGATCTATGTTGCCAATGCTAACGCCGGTGATCCGGTCATTTTCCTGCACCAAACCGGAAACCGATACATCGGTGAAAACCGACACACCATTTTCAAGACAAGCCGCAAGCAAACGTGCAACCAGAGCATTGCCAAGAACAAGCCGCGTGCCACGGCGATACTTCAATCTGTCAACAGCATAGCGCCCAAGAAGACGCAGCCCCAGCAATGCACTGCCAATTGATCGATCCGCCTTCAGAAGGCTTTGCGCCTCTGCCCGCGTAATCATCAATTTGCCAAACAGCATCAATTCCGGGATCGGCAGCGCAAGCTTGTCAAACATCGCGCCAAGCTTGCGACCGTCATACGGCAACGGTTCCAACGGACGCCATCCCGATGCAGCACCTTCAACATCCTGTCGGTAATCCGGGGCGGTTTTGAACGGGCGAAAATCGATCCTGGCACGTTCGGCAAGATCTTGCTGCATACGCGGCGCGACTTCCAGAAACCGCCGCCACATCGGTTCCGGTCCGCGGTTCCCCACCAGCGTCCCGACATAACGCGCTGCCAGTTCGGCGTCTTCAATCCCGGCATCGCGCATATACATGTTACCCGGCACCCAAACGGTGCCAGATGATCGCGCGCTTGTGCCACCGATCCCCGATGTATGTTCCAGCACAACACAGCGCAATCCCGCCAGCGAAGCGGTCAACGCAGCGGTAAGCCCGGCAACACCACTTCCCAGAATGATCAGATCTGTTTTTGCTGGCAAAGCATTTCCGGGATTGGAAACCGACACCAGAACCTCCCTAATATTTTTGTTATTATGAAATCAATTTTCATAATGTCAAATTATATGCAGATGTTTTTCATGTTGTGTGGCGAGAACCTATTGGAAACCCTTGCTATTTCGGGAAGACACCACAGGAGAAAAACTGCAAACAGCAACAGCGAAGGCAGGAGACCGGAGACTGATGGCGCGAAATGCGCCCGCAATCCCCGACTCTGGTTACGTTGATCAGGCGGCTTTCTTTTTCTCGCACACGCCGACAACGGCCTTGTGATCGTTCTTTTCGACCGCAAAGACCATCAAGGCGACAAGGCGATAGAAACCGTGAACGAATTTGCCATAGGGCATGGACAGAAACAGGGTCATGACAACACCCAAATGAATGCTCAATGCCACACCAACAAAAGCCGTTTCCTTTACCAGCATCAATGCAAGCCCCGTCACGCTGGTCATCAAAAGCAGGAACAGGAAACTGACATCCATACCCTTGTTACTTTTGCCTTTGGGCGCTGGATCGGCCTTTGCTTTCAGCGCAAGAAGACCAATCGGGCCGACAATCAAGCCGATACCGCCCAGAATGCCAAACAGCTTGGGCAAGCTGACATATCCATAAGGTGCCGGAAGATTGAAACCGTAATGCATGACCGTACCAACCGAGGTGGCTGCAAAGCACAGCATGAAGCCCCAGAAGGTCATCTGATGGAACCAGCGACGCGCCATTGACGGCTTGTCGTCGGGGTATGAACATCCCTGCCCATTGCCACCATCAAGATATTTAAGACTAAGCGCGTCCTTGACCCCTTGCAGGACCCGCCCGTAATCAAGGACAAACGGGCCGGGCAGACGCATGGTTTTCCAGAACTTGGTAACTGACGCCCCAAGCGCGATCAGAACAAACAATCCGACCGCGCCAAAAGTTCCAGCAAGGACATTGTGCGAAATCACGCCGTAAAACGCGTTTTCATGCACGGCAAAGAAGTCCGCACCACTCAGGATCGCTGTTGCAGCAAAGAATACAGCAATCACAACAATCGAAAGCGCACTGACCCACAAACCGTTATTGGCAAACAGCTTGCCCATGAAACCCGGCCACGCATAAACGCCGTAATTTTCCTGACGAAGTTCTGCCATTGCGGCGGGAACATTCAAGGCAAATTCATGGGGCGGCGCATACTGGCAATTGTGATAGCACGCACCGCAGTTGTGACACAGGTTAGACAGGTAATCGACCGTATCGGCGTTGAATTCAAGCCGAAGCTCCATTGCCTGAAACACCGCGCAATGTCCCTCGCAATAGCGACAGGCATTGCAGATCGACATCACCCGTGCAGCTTCAGTTGTTTTATCGGTTGAGCGCATAATCCGCAGCCTCGCTTCCTGCAATTCGTCCAAATACATTTCCGATGGTCATGCCGATCCCGGCCAGATATCCCTGCCCCAGAACGTTGCCCGCCATGATTTCACCCGCGGCAAAAATGTTCGGGCATTCCTTGCCCGACGCCATCTGAACCTGTGCCTTTTCACTGACTTCAACACCGAGATAGGTAAACGTGATCCCCGGTCGTAGCGAATAGGCGCTATAGGGCGGCTGATCGATTGTCCGCGCCCAGTTGGTTTTGTTAACCGCCAGCCCTTCGGTATGCAGACCATCAAGTTCTGTATGATCAAAGCTGCCCGGCTGGGCCGCGGCGTTATATTCCGTGATGGTTTTTTCAAGCTGAACCGGATCAATGCCAACCTTCTCGGCCAGTTCCGGGATTGTGTCCGCAACAACAGCCGGGAATACCGGGGGCATAAAGCCGCCCTTTGCCTTTTGATCAATGATCACATGGGCGACCTGATTGGGCTGATCGGCAACAAGTCGCCCCCAGATCGCATAGCGTTTCGGCCAAAAATCCTCGCCTTCGTCATAGAAACGCTCGGCGTTTTCATTCACCACAACACCCAGTGACACACAATCGACACGGGTACAGATGCCGCCATCAAATTTCGGTGCACGACCATCAATCGCCACAGCATGGCACTGGTCAGGCTCCCCGATCTGCTGCACACCTGCATCAAGCATCATGCGCAGCAACGTTCCCCGATTGTACGGGGTCCCGCGGATCAGAAAGTTCTCGGCAACATCGCCCCAGGCTTCTTTCAGCCATTCGATATTGGCCTCAAACCCACCAGCAGCAGCAACAAAGGCGGTCGCCGTTACGCGATGTTCACCAACGTTCAGGCCCTTGAACGCACCATCTTCAATGTCGATCCCGGTGACCATTGCATCATAATGAATTTCGACACCCAATCCTTCGGCATGGCGATAAAGCACATTGAGAAGCTGCTTGCCACCGCCCATAAAGAAGGCATTGGTACGGCCCAGATGCAGGGTCCCGCCCAAAGGGGGCTGGAACTGCACACCCCGGCTTTCAAGCCAGTCGACGGCTTCGGTCGATTTTCGCAGTGTCATGCGGGCAAGCTTTTCATTGGTCTTGCCCTTGGTCACACGCAGAAGGTCTTCCCAATATTCTTCTTCGTCATAAGTACCGCTCAGGACCGAAAGCGGCCCAAGATGCATCGGGCGCAAGTTACGCGTATGACGCGTATTGCCGCCCCTATGCGTACGTGGCGCACCTTCAAGCACACAAACACGGGCCCCTTTTTCCGCCGCAACAATTGCCGCGATCAGCCCGGCCTGTCCGCCACCGGCAACAAGCACATCATAATGGTCATGGTGGGTTTTCACGTCGATGCTTCCCTCTCCGTCTCTATATTGCATACTGTTGCATACAATTTTTTCTATAACTGTACGCCCGACGCTCGTCTGTCAACTCAAAGCGTTACACTGATCAAATTATTTCTTGCTGGATGACTGCCACTTGATTGATCAAGTTTGCTCAGGCACGCTTACCCGGATGCCTGACAGGCTCTAATAAAATCCCCTATTTCCAAAGAAGACCTACCCCCACCAACCTGCCAAAGCAGGTCAAGCAGACCGCGCACCTGACTACCCGTCAAACATTCTTCGGCGAGCTCGATGAACTTGGCTTCAAGCTGCGGGTCGCTTAACGCCGCATCCGGATCACCGATTCTGGTGGGCTGGTAATGCTCAAACGTCTGTTGATTCTTAAGCCTGATGGAAACACGGGCACCGCGTGCAGCGGGAAATGCCCTTTCTGCTTTCTGATCGCAAAACAGTTCCGTCCTGTCGACCAACTGCGTGATCACCGGATTTGATAGATGATCGGCATCAAACGCGTTCAGGCGTACCGATCCGAAAACCAGCGCATGCGCGACAACATAACGCAAATTGAACTTGCCCTCGAACGGGGTGTTATGGCGCGGATTACCCGTCACATTCAATGCGACCTGATATGTGCCGACACGAATGGTCTCAATATCATCAACTGAAAGCCCATGCCGATCACGCAGATACAATGCCCCGTCAATCGCCGCAAATGTGTGGCCGCAACATCCATGATTCTTAACCGTCATATGCACAATGTTGTATGTCTTGCCCAAACCATCCAGTGCAGCTTGCCAATCAACATCCGTACTCATCGCAGCGCCAAAACCGGCCTCGCCTTCAAGCACATCCAAGGCACCGGTCACACCACACCTTGCAGAAACAGCGGCAAGATAGCCGCCTTCGGCAGCCCGCCCCGCATGCAAGGGTTTACTCATTGCATCGGATCGAAACGCCTGTTGCAATCCGGCAGCGAAGGTTCCCGCAGTCGCAAGGGCATGCGCCGCCTGTTCCACATTCAGATCAAGTACAACCGAAACCGCGGCTGCGGCCCCGAACGTTCCGACAGTTCCGGTCGTATGCCAATACCGGTAATGTGACGGCTGAATGGCGGCGGCAATCCGTGTTGAAACCTCATATCCGGCAATAATGGATCGAAGCAAAGTGTCCTGGCTTGCCTCAACCTGTTCGCAGGCGGCAATCGCGGCGGCAATTACCGGACATCCGGGATGATAAATGCCATCGCGAAAAATATCGTCAAACTCGACGATATGTGACGCAGTTCCGTTAATCAGGGCTGCCGCACGCGGTAACGCCATCATGGAATGACCGGTCACACTGCACCGTCCGATCCCGACTTCCGCATCCAGCGCCTGGATCAGGTTGGTCGCAGGCTCCTTGTCCGCACCGGCCAAAAGGGCCGCCATGTAATCAATCAAAACCCGTCTTGCATGATGCAGGACATGGTCACTGATTTCCATTTGCCTCATATCGGCCAGATAGGACGAAAATCCGCAAATCGGAGAAGGTGACGGGGGCTTCATGGCAACCATAATCAGAACTGTGTCCAGTATTGTTTCGGATCAATCCGAGCCCCGATCACCAGCGGGGTGTTTAAAACCGGACGAGACAATGCATCTGCCAGCGCCTGCTCTGTCTCGACCATGATACCGTCGCATGCCATTGACTCTGCCATTTTGACGACATCGGTATCTTCGATGACTGTGCCGGTTGACGGATATTGACGCGCCATTTGCTTAAGTTCGATCCGATTGAGCGAATTATCGCAGAACACCACGACCTTAAGCCCCAGGCCAAGCGATGCCGCAAGACGCAGTTCGCTTTGAACCATTGCAAGCCCGCCATCCCCGGTAAAGCAAATCACATTGCGGTCCGGATTAAGGTATTTGGCGACCATTGCCGCTGGCAATGAAAAGCCCATCGAAGACAGGCCATTGGAATTCAGACAACTGCGCGGATTATGCGTGGTCCAACCCTGCCCGACCAAAAGCTTGTGCGACCCGACATCGGCGGTCACGATCGTATCGGTTGGCGCATCGGCCTTGGCAACACGAATTACATCAGACGGGTTAAGAACGCCCGAAACACGGCCATCTTCATAGGCCGCCATAAGTGCATCCCGATGCGCCTTGATTGCCTTGGTGCCAAATCCATCAGCACTTTTTACATCTGCGGTCAGGGATGCCAGGATATGACTGATTGCCCCCACCATTTCGACCGGGCTTTCATAGATCTGATCGGTGTTTGGAACATTGTCGATGTGCAAAACCGGGGCAGACACATCCCATGCCTTGATCAACTCAACACCGTCAAACCCGGCCGCAATAACCAAATCGGCCGACCTGACCAAATCCCACATCTGGGCATTACATGCCATATCAAGCACACCGGCAAACAGCGGATGCGTTTCGGCAACCGTACCCTTTGCCATCGGCGATGATACCAGTGCCGCACCGACCTTCTCGGCCAGCGCCGCGATCTCGGCACCGGCATTTCCCTGCATTGCTGAAATACCATAAAGAACAACCGGGCGCTTGGCACCATTGATCAAGCCCACCGGGTCGGTATCTTCGCCATAAACCACAACACCATAACCGACACCATCAACCGGCGGCAGCTTGATTTCATCATCAAGGGCAGTGGCACCGACATAATCCGCCGGTGTGGTCAAATGCACCGGACCTTTACGCGGAGCCATGGCAATACGGTGTGCCTTGCGCATGACATGACCAACGGTATGAGGGGCAATTTCGGTTGCCCATTTTGATACCGGGGTAAAAAGGCTGTGCTGATCGACTACCTGATGGGTAAAGGTCGGCAAACGTTTGGTATCGATCTGCCCGGAAATCGCGATCATCGGGGTCCGGTCAAGATACGCATTTGCCACCGCATTCACCAGATTGGTCGACCCCGGACCCAAGGTCGACAATGCAACACCGGGTTTACCGGTCAGCATCCCGTATGCCTGGGCCATCAAACCTGCGGTGCCTTCCCGACGACCGAGAATGAAGTCCATGCCCACATTACGGCATCCTTCAAGAAGCTCCACACTGGGGTCCCCCGGATAACCAAATATGACGTCAACACCTGCCGCGCGAAGATAGCGTGCCATAACCTCGGACATATTCATGGATCGATCCTTCCGGTTTTCATTTTATGAATTTTAAAATTGCATACAACTGCATCCAATTTTGAATCAAGTGATTTCTTTCACATTTCAAATAGCAATTAGACAGCCCCCCTCGTCCAAACAATGTTCAAAAACAGAAATTCAGCCCCTATGAAGTAAATTTATTAATTATTTACAATGACTTATTCAAGAGCCACTGATATTGACATGGGAAAACCCTAATGCCGATCGTTCATAAATTCCCAAAGAATTGTAATATCTATAGAAAAAATCAATAGATGTTACCGCTTGTTCAATTTCCTATCCACACGGCCTATCCATAGCCTGAGGTTGAAGATTGACGCACCGCCATTATCCGTGCGGAAACCTTGGCGCCGATAGCACGACCCAAATCTGTCTACCCGCTGTCCTTCATCCAGAGTTTCCAAAGCGACCCGTTCAGGAATTCCACTCGGCTGCGCGTTAATCACACGGAAAACAGAAATCAGGTTTCCGACGCAAAAACAAAACCAATCAGCGGCGGATTTAACAGACCAGCAATGCCAAGGCCGGCGCGGCACATAAAAGCGCCTCTTGGCATCTGAACTGGTCACGGAGGAACGAACATGAAAAAGCTGATGTCCGCAGCATTTGCCTGCGCACTTTTGCTTCCAACGGTGGCATCTGCTGCTGACTACACCGACAAGACAATCGAATTCTGGGTACCTTTCAAAGAAGGCGGCGGGACCGACACCTGGGCCCGCGCGCTACAACCTTTCATTGCCGAAAAACTTCCGGGTAAGCCGGACGTGATTATCGTCAACGAAACAACCGGCGGCGCCATTGGTGGCTCCAACGAATTTCACCGGCGGATGAAACCTGGTGGTGAAATGATTTTCGGCACCACCGGCTCGGTACAATTCCCGTTCTTGCTGGGCGACAAGCGTGTTCGTTATGACTATGCCGACTGGGCCCCTGTTCTGGCCTCACCTATCGGTGGCATGGTATATCTGCGTACCGACAGCGGCGTTAAAAGCGTTGATGATTTTGCCACGCTCAAAGACATGAAACTGGTCTTTGGCTCACAGGCCATTTCGACACTTGATCTCGTACCGTTGCTCGCCTTTGAAATGCTTGGCCTTGATGTCCAGGCCGTATTCGGCATGAAAAGCCGGGCTCTGACCCGTCAGGCGATCCAGCGCAACGAAGTCAATATCGATTACCAGACCACCCCAACCTACCTTAAGCACGTGGTGCCACTGGTAGAAGAAGGTGAAATGGTGCCCTTCATGTCTCTTGGAGCCCTTCAGGCGGATGGCTCCATCGGTCGCGACCCTACCTTCCCGGACGTTCCAAGCTTCCCGGAAGTTTATGAAAAGGTTCACGGCAAAAAGCCTTCCGGCCCGGCATGGGATAGCTGGAAGGCATTCTTCACTGCGGGTTACGGCACCCAGAAATTCATCGTTCTGCCGAAATCAAGCGATCAGGACGTAATTGATACCTATCGTGCCGCAATGAAAGAAGTTGCTGAAGACCCGCGTGCGCAAAAGATCCTTAAGGACGAACTTGGCAACTATGAAATCATTGTTGGCGATCAGGTTGTCCAGGCGATGAAAGACGCGACCGAGGTTCCCGAAGAAGCTCAGGCGTGGATCACCAACTGGCTCAAAGAGAAATACAATTTCTCGAACTAACCCGAACCAAAGCGGCTCTCTACCCGGTGCCACCATGTGGCATCGGGTTTCCCGTATAGAATAAACCTTGGGAGCGGACGACACTTATGGTCGAGGCACTTGGCGGCGCGTTTCTGCAAATTTTCAGCGGCGCGTCGATACTTTATCTCGTTGGCGGCGTAATTATGGGTCTGGTGGTCGGGGTTCTTCCCGGCTTTGGCGGCACCGTCGGCCTCGCAATTCTTTTGCCTTTTGTGTATGGACTTGATCCGGTTTCCGGTCTGGCCCTGATGATCGGCGTGATGGCCGTGATTTGCACGGCCGATACATTCCCGGCCGTTCTGATCGGCATACCGGGGTCTGTCGGGTCTCAGGCCACTGTTCTTGACGGTTATGAACTCGCCAAACAGGGGCAGGCCGGACGCGCGCTTGCGGCGGCCTTTACCGCGTCGCTGTTCGGAGGATTAATCGGCGCTGTCATTCTGACCGCCATCATCCAAATTGCCCGACCGGTTGTTCTGTCATTTGGCACTGGCGAGATGTTGATGCTTGCCGCCCTTGGCCTTTCGATGGTCGGGTTGCTTGCAGGCCGATCCTTTATCAAGGGATTGATTGCCTCGATGCTTGGACTTCTTCTGGGCATGGTCGGCATGACACCAACATCAAACGAATACCGGATGGATTTTGACGTCCTGTATTTGTCCAATGGCATACCGTTGATGGTGATTGCCATTTCCATCTTTGCCATCCCGGAAATTGTCGATCTTTTGCGACGTGACACATCTGTATCACAGGAAACAAGACTGTCGGGCAGCTGGCTTACCGGGGTCAAGGATGCCTTGCGCAACAAGTTCCTGATCTTGCGCTGTGCTGGCATCGGGTCGCTTGTCGGTATGTTGCCCGGCCTTGGCGCATCGGTTGTTGACTGGATCGCTTATGGCCACGCGGTGCAAAGTTCCAAGGACAAGGAGAATTTCGGCAAGGGCGACATCCGCGGCGTTCTGGCACCGGAATCTGCCAACAATGCCAAAGAAGGCGGATCACTTGTTCCGACCCTGATTTTTGGCATTCCCGGATCAGGCGCAACCGCCGTTTTGCTGGGTGGGATGATCCTGCTCGGTGTCGAACCCGGCCTGAACATGATCAAGTACGAGATTGATACAGTTTACGTAATCATCTGGTCGCTTGCGATTGCCAACCTGATCGGGGCGGCCTTGTGTGTCATGCTGGCCCAACCGATTTCCCAGCTCACCCGGGTTAATGTGCGTCTTCTTGCACCGTTTCTGATTGTGCTGTTGATCTTCGCGACATACCAGTCATCGCGCAGCTGGGGCGATCTGATTTTCGCGATGGCTATTGGTATCTTTGCCATCTACATGCGCCGTTTCGGATATCCGCGCCCGGCCCTTATGATTGGTTTCGTGCTGTCAAACGGGGTTGAAACCAACTTTTACCAGACCTCGCAATTCTATGGATGGTCGGTATTCGAACGACCGATATTCCTGATCCTGCTGGCGATCTGTGCCATCACCCTGTTTGGTGGTTTGCGATTGCTGAAAAAGCAAAACCTTGCTGCACAGGACAACCCGACGACAAAAGCCAACCCGGCGCAATACCTGATGGCACTAACCATGGCAGGGCTCGCGATCTTTGCCCTGTTCTTCACCAGGGACCTGACCTGGCAAGGCAATATCTTTACCCAGGTTATCGCAATTCCCATGCTGGTCCTGTCCATGCTTCTGATCTGGCGAATGTCGCGCGGTGGACTGCGTAATCCGGATATGGAAGACATCGATCTTCCGACCGGTGATGGTGTTTCTGAATACAAGTCTGGCATCTGGCTTCATCTGGGCTGGATTACCGGATTGCTTATTACGGCTGCCTTGCTGGGATACTGGCTGGCAATCGGTGTCTTCCTGCTGGCTTTCCTTGCCCTGCGCTCCGGTCTTAGCTGGACGCGTGCGGCATTGGTTGCCGGTGGTGTCCTCGCTGCCGTATCGCTGATGTCCTATTTGCTGCATCTCTATTTCCCGCGCGGACTGATTCAGGAAATCTGGGATCTCCCGTTCCCGCTCGCATAACCAGCACCCGGGAACACCTGCCCCGCTACACGCCACGAGTAGCGGGGCATTTTTTATCAGCGACGACCGCCAAAGACCTCTTTGCTTTGCGACAGGTACCCGATGATCAAATTGCCCCAAAAACTACCCAGTCTCCTCCTGACATTACTGATCGGCATTGTTGGCGGCATCAGCGCCGAACAACTCGCGGTGCCTTTACCCTGGTTGCTTGGTCCGCTTGCGACGACCGCCATCGCCAGTGTTGCCGGTCTAAGGACATCAAGCAGCAAACACGTTCTAGCTCCCGCCCGTACGTTTCTGGGTGTTGCCATCGGCGCATCTTTCACACCGGCCTTGCTGGGGAGGATTGATGAAATGGCTTTCAGCCTCGCTTTCATTCCGGTTTATCTGGCTGTTCTGGCGCTGATCGGCTTTCCGTTTTTTCATCGCATCTGCAAGTTTGACAAGCCGACCGCATATTATTCCACCATGCCCGGCGGTCTTCCCGACATGATTGCGTTCGGGGCCGCTGCGGGCGCAGATGTGCGCATTCTGTCAATTGTTCAGGCTACCCGCGCCTTTGCGGTTGTCGTCATCCTGCCCCTGTTTCTCAGCCTAGCCCTCGGCATCGAATTTTCACGCGGGCAGTCCGTTGGCAGCCATTGGGCGGACATCCCGCTTCAGGAAGAGTTTCTGATCCTGACCTGCGCATTTGGTGGCTGGTTGATCGCGGCCAAACTTCGGGTAAAGGGCGCAACAATCATTGGCCCGATGTTGACCGCCGCAGTAATGAGCATGACCGGCTTAATCTCCCATCGGCCACCAGTCGAAATCATGATCATTGCACAGCTCGTCGTCGGGATTTCCATCGGATGCCGTTATGCCGGTGCGGACCGCCGGATCATCATGATTGCAGCAGCGGCGGCTGTCGGATTTTGCATGTTGATCTTTATGCTCGCCGCGGCATTTGCCGGGGTGATTTCAATCTTTGGCGATATCGATTTCCTCGACACCATTTTGGCCTATGCCCCCGGTGGCCAAGCCGAAATGACACTTCTGGCCATCATCGTCGGTGCTGATGCCGCCTTTGTATCGCTCCATCACGTGTGTCGAGTGTTCATTGTTGTCATCGGGGCACCGATTGCCCAGCGATATCTATGACAGAATATCGCCGGGACTGCTTACTGTTCGAGTTCCGCCTGCAATCTGATGCGGGCGCGATAGGCGTTGTTGATATGGGCACGTGCCGCCTTTTCCGCCGCATCTGGATCTCGGCGGGCGATGGCATCAACAATCTCCTGATGTTCGTCAAGCGACTGGGCACCACGGTTTTGAATGGCAAGGGTCGTCCCCGCCAACAGCACAAGCGAAACCCGCATATTTTCAAGCAGATCATCAAGAAACCGGTTGCGCGCCAGAAGATGAATTTGTCGATGGAACAGCTTGTTTCTGCGCATCAATTCGCCAGGATTGTCGGTAAATTCCCGATCGGCTTCGACCATTTCACGCAGAACATTAATCTCGACATCCGTGGCATGAAGAGCCGCCAGACGCGCTGCTGTTCCTTCCATCACCTCGCGCACAAGGTAAAGCTCCCCGACCTCGCGATAATCAAGAACGGTTACAACGGCACCGTGATGGGGCTCGTGCGTAACCAGCCCCTGCTGTTCAAGCCGTTTAAGGGCTTCACGCACCGGTGTGCGGCTAATCCCGAAGCGTTCGGCAATTTCCACCTCGCGCAGACGACTGCCCGGCGAAAGATCACCACAGTCAATCGCATCAAGCAGCATGTCATATACGCTCGATCCGCTCGGCTTTTCCTGTTTCTTGCTCATCTTTCCGCCTTCGGGTTGTGATGGATGTTCAGAACAACTCACAAATAGATACATTTGGACTCAATAGCATACAACCCGAATTCGCTGCTTTTTCAAAACTCAGGGGAGGAAATCTGAATGTCACTTCAAAGCAGGATTGCTCCATCCGGAACCCTTCGCTTTGCGATCAATATCGGCAACAGTGTTTTAACCCGTTTCGATCCTCAAAGTGGTGAAGTCAGCGGCATCACCGTCAACCTTGCCCGCGACATTGCCCGCGAACTCGACCTGCCCTACAAGCTCGAAATTTATACATCCGCCCGCGCTGTCGTCGAAGCTGTCTCTCGAGGCACCTGGGACTTCGCCTTCATCGCCCGGGATCCAAAACGATCCGAAAGCATCACCTTTAGCGCCCCCTATTTCCTGATCGAAGGCAACTATCTGGTGCGCAAGGATTCTCAGATCACATCAAACAGGGAAGTTGATCAATCTGGCGTCACTGTCGCGGTTGGCAAGGGGGCTGCCTATGATCTGTATTTAACCCGACATCTTCAACATGCCGAAATCATCCGGACCGACGGCACAAAATCGGTGATGGACATGTTTATCGACAACGGGATCGACGTTGCAGCCGGAATTCGACAATCCCTTGAAAGTCACATCGCCAGCAACACGAATTTAAGGCTCCTGCCTGATCCGTTCATGCATATCAAACAGGCAATCGCAACACCTGCACAAAACAGGGAAAGCGCCGACTTTATAAAAGCTTATCTTGAGGACGCTCGCAAGTCCGGACGCCTGAAGAAACTTTGCGAAACTTCTTAATACGCAAACTACTTCATAACCCCGAATTATGACAATTCGGGTTGCAGATACCTTAGTCGGGATTCATTCGGAAATTAGAGGCAATGGAGCAGTGAGTACACGCTGTAAACACTGCTCCATTGTCAGGTGCCACAAAAGCTGACATTCGACATAAAGCGAAATCAATGCCTTAGCATTTTCGATTGCCAGATAAGTTGTCATCGATTGTCACAAAAGATGACAAAAACCTGCAGAATTGACAGAAAAGCTGACAATTCTCCAAAAATTAATTTCGAGCTCTGTGACATTGCGCCCGTCCTATGGCCGGTTCTTCCTAATTTGCGCTTTTACTTTTAAATTTTAGCCAGCCAAGGAAACTGTCAACATTTCCAATGTTCGGGATTTCCTGAACACAAAGCCTACAGAGGCAGAAGCCAACAATATTCCAACAAACTGCGGTCGAGCTTGTTCATCAGAAAGATACCATTATTGGACTACCGATCAGTTTTGCGATCAACTCGGCAAAAACGGCATTCTGGCAGATCGTAAAAAAGACGAAGGAGCACTAAAGGCAGACCACGCCAAAGAACTGCAGCTCACTCTCAAAGGTATCATCGCAGCAGGATATCCCGGGCTATTCTAAAGGTGCTCCGCGCCCACCAAGGGGTGATCACGTCTCCTATATGCGTCTTCTTTCAGTAAAAAGTTCACCAACCGTCATTCATGAACTTTGGCGTTTATGACTGCACTTGCACGATCAATAACAGTGTAAAGCAAGGTGTCATTTGCTGCGGACATCGCGCGCGGTTTCACCCCAACGACACCTTGTCATGTCCGAAAGGCATAGTCAGCAAGCTTTAACTGTTGAGCCGCCCTGACATCAGCCAGAAACTCTTCGATATTCGTCAATAAACTGGTCGATTTTTCATTGAGATTTTCCGCGGCCTGCCAGACCTCGCTCGCATCCACACGCCCAAGATGCGCGGCTTTTCTCAAACCTTCCAAGCTCGAAAGTATTTTCTGGGTACCAACTTCCACTTCTGACATATTGCGCGAGATTTCACTGGTCGCACTATCCTGCTCATGAACCGCGGCCGAGATCACGCTTGAAATTGCACTAATTTCGCTCATTCGCTTCGACAACATCGTCACCGTCGAGGTTGCCGATCGTGTTGAAGCCTGAATATGTGCGATCTGGTTTGAAATATCTTCCGTAGCACGTGTGGTTTGCGTCGACAGGGTTTTGACTTCAGCTGCAACAACCGAAAATCCCTTGCCGGCCCTTCCGGCGCGTGCAGCCTCGATGGTTGCGTTCAACGCCAGCAAATTGGTTTTCTCTGCAATCCCCTGAATCAACTGAACAACACATCCGATTGCGTCAACAGCACCTTCAAGATCAGCAAACACACGATTGGCGAGAACCGCTTCTTCTGCCCCGGTCTGAGCGATTTCGGACCCACGATGGACCTGTTGGGCAATTTCCTTGATTGCAGATGTCAGTTGAGTTGACGCCGATGCAACCGTTCCAACATTGCCAACTGACTTCTGCGTCTCACCCGCAACCAGTTCAGTCTGACTGGTCGCTTGGTCTGACTGGTCTGCCATGTCACCGGCAGCACTGCGCAACTGGGTAATGGCGGCCTGTACGACCGTCAGGTTCTCTTCCACCGTGCTTTGAAACTCTTGGACCAATCCTTCGATCCGGGCTGACTGCGCCAATTGAGCTCGCTGAGTGGCCGTTTGTTCCAGATGTAACCGGTCGGCCTCAAGTTTATTGCGTCGAAAAACATTCAGTGCTTTGCAGAGTTCACCAATCTCGTCTTTCCTGTCGCGAATATATAGATTGTCCGCTGTATCACCGGCGACCAACTTATTCACTGCGAACGTCACCTGACGAATGGGGTCCGAAATACCGCGCCCAACCAGCCATCCGAAACTGGCGATGATGACGAGCACACCAACTGCGAAGAAGATATCTCGCAGCGCCCTATTCCAAAACCTTTGATCAATATCGTCAATATATGCCCCGGTGGTCAGAACCCAGCCCCAAGGCTCGAAAAACCGGGAATATGTGAGTTTTGAAGATATGCTGGCATCTTCGGGCTTTCGCCAGAGATATGTCACAAACCCGCCTTGGCTATTGCGGGCGACTGCCGCCTGTTCACTGAGAAAATGCCGACCGTTTGCATCGACGACCTGATCTGTCTCCTTACCAACCAGATCGGCCTGAAAAGGATGAAACAAGACTTTGCCACTTGCATTGAGAATAACGAAGTAACCGTGCTTGCCGTATTGAAGATGCTGGATCAGTCCCAGCGCATCCGTCTGTGCCTCTGTCAGAGATTTCTCACCTTGGGAGACCTGAACCTGTAAGTTTGCGAACATCCCTTCAAGGATCTCAGTTGCTTGCTGCAACTCTCCCTTTCTCTCATCAATTAAAGCCGTTTTGAGAGATTTCAGTTCGAAAACCGTTGGCAAGACCAAACCGGCTACAATCAGTCCCATGAGCAACATGATCTTGGTTTGAATTTTCAAGTCGCGAAAGTGCAACGTCGACATCTTGAATCCTTTGTATTCCAAAAACACCGACACTAAAAAAGCTGGCTGCCGACACGAGGATTTCGCTGTTGAAAACGAACTTGATGTCTCGCGCCGGCAGCCAGGAAGGGTAATTTGCAATGTTTGCGGATCCGTCTCTGTTTCATGATCTCCAGGGAGGAGAGAGATCTGTTGCCAGACGTGGAACAAGCAAATTACTTTTTCAGCCGGAGGGGCCACTCCGGCGGTCGCTGCTTGCTGGTCGGGGTCACAGTAGCAGCATGTCCGGAAGCATGACTGACAGGGGCCTGTCCTTCCATTGCACATGGAAATGATCGCGCAATACCAAAGTATGAGCGCTTAAGATCGGTCAATCTGATCGGGAAAGAATATCTTCCAAACAATCAATGAGTTCCTGCGCCTGAAACGGTTTTGCAAAGAAACCTTTTGCCCCATTCCTGCGAACCACTTTTTCTGATTGTTCGTTTGGAAAACCTGTAACGAAGATCATCGGAATTTGTGAATGTTCAGCCAGAAGAACCTGCTGCAACTCCAATCCCGTCATGGAAGGCATCTGAATGTCAGTGATGATGCAGGTGGTATCGTCACGTTCCGGATGGTCAAGAAATGATCTTGCCTCGCTGAATGTACGCACATTGTAGCCAAGTGAACGCAACAAGCTGGCAGTTGCCGACCTAACGGACTCGTCATCATCGATGATTGAAACCATCGGCAATTTTTTCAATTTCAGGGTCCCTTTTGTTCAGCGCAAGATTTCTGCACTGGTGTGACCCAACCAATATGAACCTACCGAGCAGTAAACAAAATCATATCAAAGGATTAATCATCTTCGATGACACCATGCTTCTTGAGAAGCTCGACGGTTCGAACCAGGTCCGCAACCGACCGCATTTCCAGTTTTTTCATCATTGTGCCACGGTGGATTTTGACCGTTACTTCGCTCAGGTTGAGTTCTCCGGCGATCTGCTTGTTCATCAGCCCTGCCGAAACAAGCATCATTGCCTGGCGCTCACGATGGGTCAGCGAGTTGAACTTTTGAACCAGATCCTCAAAGCTGGCCAAATCAATGCGTCTTTTTCGGTCCAGGTCCAAAGCAACGATAACCGCATCAATTAGGTCCTGATCACGGAACGGTTTGGAAAGGAAATCGATTGCGCCGGCTTTCATTGCCTTAACGCTCATCGGCACATCACCGAAGCCCGTCATAAAGATCACTGGCATCGAAACGCCAAGCTCTTTCAATTTACCCTGAAAATCCAGCCCACCAATTCCCGGCAGACGAACATCAAGTACCAGGCACGCCGGATTGTCCGGCAACGTCTCTTCCAAAAAGGCCGGTACTGTTTCAAAGACCGATACAGCAAAGCCGATTGAACGCAACAAACTGCTGACGGCATCTCGGATGGCAGCGTCATCGTCGATCACATACACCGATCCATTCAGCGCAATATCTGATAACTCTAATTTTTTTATCACGTGCTACAAGCGGGCAGTTCAATCGTGAAAATCGCCCCCTCTCCCTCTTCAGATTGCAATGAAATTCTTCCGCCATGCGCAGAGATGATTGATCTGCAAATAGACAGCCCCATCCCCAAACCATTGCGCTTGGTCGTAAAGAAGGTTGTAAAAAGGCGTTCTTGATGCTTTCGGCAAATGCCATGACCGCTGTCCTGCACCACAATCAGCACATCCGAAGTTACAGATAACTTCAAACTGATCCGGATATTGCGCGCGCCGTTTTGAACTTCCAAAACAGCGTGATGTGCATTCATCAAAAGATTGATCAACACTTGCTGGAGCTGGATCTTGTCGCCGCGAACCTTCACATCCGGTGCGGAGATATCAACATCAACAGCAATGTCGTGACGCATCAATTCTCGCTGAACAAGTGCAAGACTTTCGGTAATCAGCTCCGCACAGTTGAGAACAGATTTGTTGAGTGGAACGCCCTTTTTGGAAAGTGACAACAGGCGTCGGACCACTTCACTTGCTCGCTGGCCCTCGGCGATCACACGGTCGAGCCCATCCCGCACTTCTGAGATTTCGGGCGGCGTACGATGCAACCATCTCAACGCGGCTTCACCATTGGTAACAACGGCCCCTAACGGCTGGTTCACCTCATGGGCAATGGATGCCACAAGTTCTCCGAGCGTTGCTACGCGGGTCGCATGTGCCAAATCGGCATGTGCCTGTTGCAAGGCCTCTTCCGTTTGTCGCAGGGCATCAATATCGTTCATAACCCCGTACCATCGAACAACCTCGCCAGCGTTGCTCATCAGCGGAGAGCCCCGCATCAGCATCCACCGATAGACGCCACTACCGGTTTTCAGGCGACATTCTGTTTCAATCATCTCCGCCGATTGTTCGGCCTGCGCCCAAAGGTCCCGCCAACGCGGCAAATCACTCGGATGGATCAGGTTTTCGAGCCGGCGCGAGATCCCCGACAGATCAATTCCAAGTTCGGTCCAGCGCTCATTGAGATAATCGACCGTTCCATCTGTCAGGTTTGTCCAGACGAATGCCGGAACAGTGTTGAGAATGACCCGCCGCTCCCGCTCCTGCTCCTGCAGTTTTACTTCGGTGCGTTTTCGTTCTGAAATGTCGGTGTTTGTTTCGAGAATTGCCCGCGGCCGTCCGCGTTCATCCCGACTTAGCGACCATCTGCTTGCGACAGTGAGTTGTGAACCATCTCTTTTCGTTTGGACAAGTTCACCTTCCCATCGGCCGGTTTCGACAAGGCACGCCATCGCCTCGGCATGCCGAACGTCAAATTTGGTATTGAGAAGCTCCGCACTTACGGCATTGATGGCCTCGTAAGATCGGTATCCGTAGAGCTTTTCCGCGCCACGATTCCAGAACTGTATGGCGCCTTCCAAGTCTCGAACAAAGATGGCATCGTTGCTCAGGTTCAACAAACCTGCACGTTGCGCCAGAACATCTGTTCCGCGCTGGTTCCGAACGGCGAGCACTGTGGTAATCGCAATTGCTGCAACACTGAATATGCAGCGCGCCAGGCTGTCATCGAACAAATCATCGTAATGTCCCCAGACAAACGCCGATACGGTCAGCACGACGCAAACGGTACCTGTTGCCCGAATTACATTTGCGGAGGCAAAGCCCGAAGCGAGCAACACTGCAATCACATACATGACAGCGACCGCCATTCCGGAATCGCTCAGATTGTCCAAGTAAAAGACAAACGCCACATATAGAAAGATCAGGAAACACGTTAAAAACCTATGTTTTCCGAGCCCCAGTTCCAAGTGCAACTCATCCCCCTCTGAGTAAGGCCCAACCATGATCGGGCAGTCGATAAACGACGGTATTGAGCACGCGGTTTGTCGATGCAGCAGACGTTGACGCGGGAGGCGCTCGGGGGCGGAGGGGGTTAGGGCGAGGCGAAAATCCCCACCACGTCAACGCCGGATTACTTGAAGAAATTTAAAGCAAAAACTGAAAATCAAGATAAAAGTCAATTTCATCACCATGTTTTCCAGAATCTTCAAAAAATCATTCAAGTACTTTGATGAAACCGATGATATCTACTATAAATAGATCATCAGTCGGCCACCCAAACAAACTACTCCACCACCGATTTAATTCAATCACACCTTCAGTTCACCGTTTAATACATATGTGCTATCGAAATTCATCAGGACGACTTCTTGACCGCGTCGCTATGTCGCCACGCAAAGATCAAGTGGCGTATCGACATCAAACCCCGCATGATCCATAGGTATTTTTGTGACAGGCGAGGATTCTTTGTTCAGAATTCGCCGCGCACCAATTTCCCCATCCAGTTTCTCAAGTGCGGAAAACATTGATCGAGGAAAAATGGCAGGCACACCATTCGCAGAGCCATATTGCGCCGAGATCACAGAACGGCCGTCAAAACGGTCGGTCAGATGTCGATAGTCTTGCTGCGTCACCCTGACTTGGTCACAAACAGCTATCAATATGCCATCCAGGTCATTTTGCCGCGCGGCACAGGCAACACCAACCGCGATAGAACTGCCCATTCCCGATGTCCAGTTGCTATTCACAACAACTTCAACAACCGTTGTAATTGTTGGGGCAATTTCATCTCGTGACGCACCTAAAACGACGTAGATCGGTCCACTAACCGCTTGGCGCACCTCGTCAATTGCATGATTGAGAAGCGACTTTCCGTTAAAGTTTGCAAGCTGCTTGCAGCGTCCAAACCGTTTGCTTTGTCCCGCAGCCAGAATAATTGCAGCAATCATCATTTGATCCTCCATTATTCCGCGGCCTGAAGCCGGGCAACCGCAGCACTATGTTTCCTGAAAAGCACCGCATGAATCCCTGACAAAATTGACAAGGCAATGCTTTCGGGCAGCTGCCCCCCAATGTCCAGGCCAGCTGGGCTGGCAACATCAAATGGCAGATCCACCTCTTTGAGGCCCGCCTGCATCAACAGCTCCGCAAACCGGTGCCTGGGCCCCAAGGCCGAGACATGTCGAACAGAACTGCGTGACAGCAATTCCAGCGCCTTCGCATCCAGTGAAATGCTGTGAGCCATAAGGACAGAGGCATCCACACTGTTTTCATGGATGTACGCAATGAGGCTGTCATCCAGGTGACGCAGGATCACATTCGCATTTGGAAAATGCTCACGCCGGGCATTGGCGGCTCTGGGATCGACAAGTGTCGTTTTCCACCCCAGTTGATGCGACAAACTGATGACAGGACGCGCATCCATGCCACCGCCAATGATCAATAAATGGGGCTCGGGCAAAATCGGGGTGACCAGCCAGTCACCATCCGGGCGCTTTTCAATGGAGGCGTGCTCTAAAGAAACTGTGCTGTCAGGTTCGAAATAGGCGCAAACATCGCCAATCTTCTGAAAATACTTTCCCTTCTGACGCCGTTGCAACGAAGCGTGCAAGTCCGCCAGGCCAAGATCGTTGCCCGGTAAAAGCGGTTGCAACATGATGTGTACGCGACCACCACATCCTATTCCCAGCCTGAATGACAGGTCGTCTTCGTCACTCCCGTCATATACCAGCATCACAGCTTTGCCTGTGACCATGGCCTTGCGCGCGTTGCGCATGATATCCGCTTCGAGACAGCCTCCACTCAGCAGACCGAATTGCTGACCGTTACCATTTACCAGCATCATTGCGCCTGCTTTTCGGTAAGCCGACCCTTCGGTAAGATACACAGTCCCCAACACCCATTGGGTGCTGGTCCTGAATTTCTGCCAATCTGACAGCATGGATGACAGGTGGTTGTTCATTGGTCAGACGCCCCGTTCTGGTCGCCGGCAATCCGCGCTTTGCAGTATAGAGTGCTGGAAAGCGACACACCGGGTATCGCTTCCCGCACGCGACGGCTTAAACAAAATTGAAGCCAGCCTTGGTCATTGGAAGATTGAGTATCCGTGTGCCGGTTTGCGCAAAAATGGCATTGGCAACAGCGGGCCCCGTTGGCGGAACGCCCGGCTCGCCAACACCCGACGGCGCGGCATTCGAAGACACGATCCCTACTTCGATTTCGGGCATTTCACCATTGCGCAGCAGCTCATAGTCCGGAAAGTTGAATTGATCGACTTCACCGTCAGTCAGCGTAATCTCGCCTCGGTAAATAGCGGCCAAAGCAAAGCCAGCTCCGCCTTCCATTTGTGCACGGATAATATCCGGGTTGACGGCAACCCCACAGTCAACGGCCATATACAATTTGTTTACGTGAACGTCTTTGCCGTTAACCGACACGTCCGCGACGACCGCAACGCATGTATTAAATGAATAGTGACAAGCAAATCCGCGCTTATCCCCTTCTTCCCACCCCGACATCATACGCACCAGATTGATTGCCGAGATCATGCGAGCCTGGTTTGTGCCCTTGGGGTCCAACATTGCAAGGCGCATTTCAATCGGATCCTGTCGGGTCTCGCTTGCAACCATATCAAGCAGTGTTTCCATGACAAAACCGGTGTGGGTATGACCGACAGAACGCCACCACAGGACAGGCACTGCGGTTTCAAAATCGCTTAGTCCGACCGCATGATTTGGGATATCGTACAGACCTTCCGCTATCCCCTCGACGGACGTACTATCAATACCTTCGCGAACAAGAACCGGCTCAAACGCCGTGCCTTTCATAATCGATTTTGTGACAATCCGGTGATCCCAGGCTGTGATGTTACCTTCAGCACCAAGCGCAATTGTTGCGCGATGTGCTGTCTGAGATCGGTAGTGCCCGCCTCGCAGATCGTCTTCGCGGCTCCATACCAGTTTTACCGGCAACTTGCGTCCGGAGACGGCAAAGGCCATCGCAGCTTCTGCATTGTAATCCGACATCGGGTTTGCACGTCGACCAAACGAACCACCTGCATATAGGGTTTTGATCTCAACCTGAGACGGATCGAGATCAAGAATTGCGGCTACTGTCGGATGTGACAGCCCCGGAAATTGGCAGCCGTCATACATGATCACACCGCTCTTGGTGGGTGCGATCGTACAATTTAACGGCTCAAGTGGCGCATGAGCCAAAAATGGAAACGTAAATTCTGCCTCTATCTTGCGGGGTGCCGAAGCAATGGTTGAGGCAACCGAAGACAGAGAAATGTCATGGTTGACGTCAAACTGGGGATGATCAAGCAAAGCCTTCTGAGCAGAAACAATTTCGAATGTGCTGCGGCTTTCGGCATTCGCAAAATCCCATTCAACAGACAAAGCGTCCCGTGCCTGAAATGCCGACCATGTGTTTTTGGCAAAGGCAACAACCCCTGCCTTGTTTGGCAAGACTTGGGCAGCAATGAACCCGCCGACCTGTTTGGCATCACGATCATCAAAGGAGATCACGGAGCCGCCAAACTTTGGACTGCGTGCAATTGCCGCATAAATCATCCCGGGCAACTTGATGTCCATGGCAAAGACGGCGGTGCCATCCGTCTTGTTCGAGTTGTCTTTTCGATGAAGACGCTGATTGCCGATCAATCTGAACTGATCAGGCGTTTTAACAACCGGATCCGAGGAGACTTCGAGCGTTGATGCCAATTCTACAAATTCACCAAAATGCCCGAAATGCGGCCCCGATGTCAGGATGCTGCGTTCAATCGTAATGCTGTCCGGGTCGACCCCCCAGGTTTGCGCGGCAGCACGCACCAGCAAATCACGTGCAACAGCACCCGCTTCACGATACTGCATGTAAGAATTTGCTGTCGCGGTCGACCCACCGGTTCCTTGAAGGCCAAACATCAGATTTGCGTACCGACTGCCATCCGAAGGAGCAAACTCGGTATCCACCTTCTCCCAGTCCGCATCGAGCTCCTCGGCGACCAGAGTCGTTAAACCCGTGCTGGTTCCTTGGCCCATTTCAAAATGCTTCAGAATAACCGTTACAACACCACTGGCATCAATACGGACAAAGGGATTGAGAGCAGCCGCCAGTTTTGCTTCGCCCGCTGCCGCCAGAACTCCGTTGGAACCTAACCCTACAAGAAGCGCAGTACTTCCTGCCGCTGAGCCGATCAAAAACCCTCTGCGAGAAATCTGAACCGTCATGAATTAGGCCTCCAGCTTTCGGGACGCCAGTTTGACGGCCTCATTGATCCGAAGATAGGTCACGCAACGGCAGGCGTTGCCATACATGTATTCCTTGATTTCCTCATCAGACGGTTTCGGGTTTTCGGTCAGAAGACCGATCGCCGACATCACCTGCCCTGACTGGCACCAGCCGCACTGGACAACATCTTTTTCTCGCCACGCTGCCTGGACTGCTTTCGCAACGCGGTCTGTGGCCCCTTCTATTGTGGTGATCTCACTGTCTACCGCATCTTCAATGAAGGTCTGACATGAGCGCGAGGGATAGCCATCGATATGAACCGTACAGGCGCCACAATAGGCGACACCGCAGCCAAACTTGGTGCCGGTCAGCCCGAGCTCGTCACGCAGCACCCAAAGCAGCGGCGTGCCGGGCTCAACATCGACACTGCGGATTTCACCATTGATCTTAAGTTGATATTTCATTTGTTCGGCTCTCTCTGTCTGACAATCCCAGTCGCTGGAAGGGATGCGGGTTTCGCACGGCAGCACCTTAGCGAGACTGCACGCCATATCCCCTGGATCCCCAATGCGGGTAGTGGTCCCGCTTCTCGTTCAGTCTGTGTGCTTTGATAGAATAGGACCTTCAGATCGAGACCCGAATGTCACAAAACCGTCTTTTCGAGACAATTGGCTGCACAATGGCGGACAATGGCTACTCGTGTGATTGGGCCCGCAAGAAGGCAACCAGATCATCAAGTTCTTCCTGCTTCCTGATGGCAAAAGACATCTTCACACCAGGTATGAATTTTCGAGGGGACGCCAAGAACGATTTCAGGTTCTCCTCGTTCCACACAACACCAGCACCTTCCATTGCTTTTGAATATCGATACCCTTCGACAGCAGCAGATGGGCGGTCGGCGATCCCAAACAGGGAAGGACCAGACTTGTTGACGCCTTGCACCAGGGAATGACAAGCTTGGCAGCGCGTGAACAACTTTTCGCCTCTTTGCACATCATCCGATGCAAAGGCGATCGAGGACGAAAGCAATACGCCAATCATAGTCATCGTCGCGGCCATCACGAGCCACAGGGATGCACGCACCATCGATCTCTCCTGAAATAACTGCGCCAGCAAGGCCGCCTTTTGAGCGGTCTGGCGTTTCAATTTTTTGGTCTCCGGCATTTTCAGAAAACCGCGGGGCGTTTTCCATAAGACATCCCGGTGGATGTTTAATACCTACGGATGAAACCCTCATCGCCCGGCGAAAAGAGTATTTCGAAACTGAGCAAACTGATGATGAGGTGCGGAAAACACTCAACAATCCGGCTCTCCGCACCTCGTGATCATGAAGCCAGCGGCTCCAGGAAATGAAGCTTCAGTGGCTCTGCCAACAGCTCGTCAAATTGTTCGGCCAGTTTTTTGAAATGGCGGCTTTTTGCATGGGCATCCAGACAAGACTGGTTCAGCCATCTTTCGTCCATAACAATGGTACCGAACGAACCGATCAACTCGTGAGGGGCATACTCAAGACACCCTTCTTCGGACTTCGTTTGCTCAACAATCGCCTGAATCTCGGCAAGCAACTTTTCCCGTTTGCCCGGTTTGGGAACAAGATAAGCAAGCAAACGGATTTCGTGATTCTGGTCTTTGGTCATGACAACCCCGCCACTGCTTATTTCAGATAGACCGGACGGGCATCCACTTTAACGCGCAAGACCTGATAAGGTTGTTCACGCAAGTCGACCCCTTGATGAAAAGCTGCCTGTCGGTGAAGCTGGTTCGCAGTGAAATACAGGTATCCGTCAGTCCCCATCGACAAAGTATCAGGCCAAAGTACCTCCGGGCCTTCTACAACGGTTTCCCATTTTCCATCACGCCCCAGACGCAAGATTGCGTTTTTCTCATAATCACCGGCATAGATGTTACCGTCAGTATCTTCACTGAGACCGTCAGACGGGCCTTTGATCCCCAAATCAGTTACAAGCCCCTCAAGATCGGCGTCGCTCAGACTGGAGTTTAGAAGCGCAGCAGTCGGAATGCTGTAGAGATGGCGGCTCGACAATGCACAGTAATAAAGAGTTTCTCCATCAGCTGAAATGGCAATGCCGTCACTTGCAACGAGCCAGGGTTGAGGTTCCTGATCGGGAAGACGGACTTTCAGCTCTTCCCCTTCAATTACCGGCACGAAAGACGGATCTGGCATCGTTGAGCTGGCACCGCTCAAGCGCCGTGACGCCTGGCCACTGGCAAGATCAACGACAATGATCCCACCCGGACCACTCAGAGAACTATCCGTGATATAGGCAACACCTTCTGCACCTTTCCGAAGATCCAGTCGCAGGTCATTCACATAGCTGGTCGGTAAAACAACCTCTGACGAGAACACGATTGTTTTGATGACCCGATCCGTTGTCAGGTCGATTGCAACAAGTTTCGCTGCACCCATGATTGGTGACTGAAAACCTGGAGACCCGGTATCAAGAACCCACAAACGATTTTCGCCGTCGGCCACAACACTCTGAACACTGGAGAACCGCTCGGTAGGAATTGCAGCATTGAACGTGTTCATTTCCTGTGATGGATAGGCAACAGCCTTGCCATCAATCAGCTCTGCAACGGTGAATTCGCTCCCATCTCCCCATTGCGGGTAATTTATGAAAATGCGTCCATTGGGCGCGACTGTGATACCTGTGGGCATCGCACCATAGAGTTCCGCAACGACTTCGGATTGTTGACGTGCATATGCAACGGTCGGAAAACTGCTCGACAGTGAAATCACTGCGGCCAAAAACAGGGGTTTGAAATGCATCGGATCAACCCTCAAAACCTGTAATAACGGTCTTGCCGATTGCGCTACCACTTTCAAGGCGCGCATGTGCAACTTTAAGGCTGGTCGCATTTATCGGCGCCAGTTCTTCCCGTTTCGTTGTTTTGAGAACACCCACATCAATAAGATGCGCAACTTCTGTCAGCAATTGATGCTGAGCAATCATATCTTTCGTTGCAAACATGGGACGGGTGAACATGAGCTCCCAGACCACGGTGATCGCTTTGCGTTTTAGCGAGACGATATCGAAGCTTTCCGGATCGTCAATAAGCGCAAGTTTACCCTGCGGGGCAATAATCTGCGGGAAGTAAGGAAGCTGCTTTTCGGTTGAAGTCAGACCGGCGACATATTCCACCTCATCAAAACCAATCGCTTTTAGCTCTTGATCAAGAGGATTGTGGTGATTGATGACATGATGCGCCCCCATTGCCTTAACCCACTCAATGGTTTCAGGACGAGATGCTGTTGCAATCACAGTCAGCCCGGTGAGACGGCGGGCGATCTGCGTCAGAATTGATCCGACACCGCCCGCACCATTGATGATCAGAATGGCACCTGAACCGGTCTTTTGCCCATACGGCACGCCAAGACGGTCAAACAACAGTTCCCAGGCCGTAATGGCGGTAAGCGGCACGGCTGCCGCTTCTGACCAGTTGAGGGTTTTGGGCTTCAGAGCAACAATACGCTCATCAACAATGTGATATTCCGAATTGGCGCCAGGGCGCGTGATATCACCTGCGTAATAGACCTCGTCGCCTGGTTTGAACATTGTGACGTCCGAGCCTACGGATTCTACAACCCCTGCAACATCCCAGCCAAGAACTGCGGCTTTACCTTCGGCCGGCTGTGAACGCACACGCACTTTCACATCAACCGGGTTTACCGAAACCGCCTTGACGCGAACCAAAAGGTCTTTTGGACCGGGCGATGGTACAGGAAGCTCGATATCCACAAGCGCATCGTCTCGCGCAATATCACCAGCAGTATAATAACCAACGGCTTTCATCATGCATCTCCACAAAACAAAACTTGATAGAGAGATGATTGCCCGTCTTGGTGGCCCCTAACAGAACCAAGCTTGTATACGCGTCATACATTTTTGAATGCTGTCGAGCATCAGGAACGCCAACACGTGTCAGCGTGCAAACAATGACAGTTTGACCCTGTCAAATAGTGGCAGGCACGGCTTCTATCAGATGATCAATCAATAGGCGAAGGCGCCCAAGACGTTTCAGGTCTGCATGGTACCCCATCCAGATATCCTTCCCCGGAGGCCTTCCGAAAAGCTCTATTTCCACAAGGCCTGAGGAATTCCCCAAAACCACCGGCAAAACGCTTAGTCCGGCACCTTGCTTTGATGCAAGCGCTTGAAGTTCCCGGCTGTTGCTTCTCACACCGAGATGCGCGTTCGGCAGATGATGGCGAAGCCATTTGAGGTCCGCGATCTCGTCAAACTGGCTATCCATCGTAATCAGTTGGTGCCCGGCACCACCATCCTTGACGTTCGGAAAACCAACACGGTCAATGTAATGCTGACTGGCAAACAACCCGTAACGGACATGCGTGAATTTGCGCTGAATGATGCCCGGGGAAGTAAATTTAACAAACCTCAATAATAAATCGGCTTCCCTTCGATCAAGGTTTAGCAGCCTGAAGTCGGTCAGTATTTCCACCGTGATCAGTGGGTTCGCGATAGAAAAACGGGTGACCGGTTCGGACAAAACGCAGTTTGAAAACCAGTCGGAAGCTGAAAGCCGGAGCGTGCCCTCCAAATCCTCGGCTGTGCCGGCAAGTTGCCGTAGCAAAGCCATGTATTCCTCGTCGATGCTTTTTGCATGCTGGAAAACAACTTCGCCTTCGTCTGTAAGTGTCAGGCGATTTGCACTGCGTTGAAACAGTGAAAACCCACACCGGTCCTCGAAATGCCTAAGCCGACGACCAAGTGTGGGCTGACTGAGCTTCAACAATGGTGCTGCGGCCGTGAGGGATCCTTCACGGGCAACGTAATAAAACACCTTTAGGTCATCCCAGTCCAAGAGCGCTGGATCGAGTTTTTCCATATGCCACGCAGCCTCATCTGAATTCGGATATGCTAGAAGATGGCACAGTCATCCGACCTTCCGTCCTGCCTAGTACTACTCTTACGCGGAGTAACAATTCAATCATATCTCGGGATAATTGCGCATAGAATTTATACGATTTTGCGCCGCCTCAGAGGCACAGAACTGATCAGGATGCCAGAAATGATCGCCGCAGCTCCAAAAACAAGACTGCTCCCGATTGCTTCACCAAGAACAATTGCCGATACCAGAATGCCTGTAACAGGCACTCCCAACATTGCCGTGGACATGGTGCTGGCGGCCAAACGCGTACTCGCCAAGTTTACGGCACAAAAGCAAAAAGCAGTCGCCAAAGGCCCCACGAAGAACAAGGCAAGCCACAGCGTATTACTGCCGTCTCCCGAATATCGCCCTTCAAACATCAAGGCGACAAACAATAAGGCGGTGCCTGCCAAAAGCATCTGCCAAGGTGCCAGATGATATGGGGAAGTGTGACTTCTGAAGTATCTCAGATGAATAATACATACTGCCCAGCACAAGGCTCCGGCCAGGAGCATCATGTTGGCATGCAGGACTGCTGAATTTGACCAGTCAATCGCAGCAGGACTCATGAGAACGATGACTCCCAGCGCACCAAGCAGCAGCGAAGCAAGCTTTCGCGTGGTTATTCTTTCGCCAAAAACAAAGAAGGAAATAGGTGCTACCCAGACAGCCGTTGTATAGCTCAGCATTGCAGAGCGCCCCGCACTCAGTTGGGTCATCGCAATCGCACCGAGCGCCGTAAACAACATCATTTGCAGCAAGCCTACGGAAAGCAGGAAGGGCAGATCAGCTGCTCGTGGCACACGAACATCCCCTTTGGCCAGTTGATAGACCAACAAACAAAGACCACCAGTCAGAAAACGCAAACTGGAAAACCAAAGCGGCGTTATATGTTCCAGTCCGGTTTTCATCACGGGCCAATTCGCCCCCCAGATCAGGATCGCGAGAACAAGACCAAAGAGGCCCGTATAAGACATTGTACTGTTGGTTTTTTGCTGCGGAAATGGTGTGTCACAAGATGCTGCATTTGGGATTTGGGACATGACTGGCTTGTGTCCTGACGCATTGGAATTTTGGGTAAAACCGGAAGCAGCCGGTTGCTTTATGCGTGTGCTCGCTGCAATTGATCGTCCAACGCGCTCACTTTCGCATTTCCCAAATACATCGCGGAAAGCGCCTTAAGCGCGGAATGCCCGATCTTGTCCTTTGCGGCATTACGGACAACTAATGTTGCCTGATCTGAACCGCCCAACAGACCTTGTGGCTCCTCAAGTGCACGGATCTTGTATCGGTTGTGAAGGTATTGTGGGTGCCAGAGCGGAATGACAAGCCACCGTTGAGCTGCATAGAACTGCTCAAACCTGTCGAAACAATCGGCTTCAGAGCCCGCATTAAAGCGGTAACCAAATTGGCGCAGGCCATAGCTATCAATCATCTTTTCTGAAAAACGGCTGATCCCGGCTCCCGGATTGATCCCCTGGATGAGCTTATCCATTCTGTCGAGAGATGCTGGTTTCTTGAGATCATCTACCGAGCGAACTTCAAGCTCACTGACATAGTCCGGCACACCCCATATGCAGTATGGCTCATACAGCACCGTGAGTTTGCTAACCTTGTCTGCAATTGGACGAAGATATAAATCATGACTTGCCGGTAACCATGCCGACACAAGCAGATCTATCTCGTCATTTTTCAACAATTCAAACATGTCTTCATGAGGGGCAGCCCGTCGCTGAACCTCAAAGCCATGCCTTTTGAGAACTTTCTCCACTTCAAGGCAGCTGGCCTTGTGAAACGACAAATCGATGTGCCCGACGGTCAATGACTTGGCCATGCGGCTTCCTTTCTCACCACCAAAGGCGATCCTGACAAGTTGGAATCCTGCGAGAGAAAACAGTGCCGAAACCCAAAATAACGTCGGACAGGAACAGTCTTCTCTCTGAATTGAAATCTAGAACCCGGGGTTCGGGAATTGCGTCCGTTCAGCTAACGAGCGCGCCACCGTCAATATCAATCACGGCCCCGGTAACCGAATCACAGTCGATTACAAACAGATACCCTTTGGCAACGTCATTTGGTGACGCGACACGGCCGACCGGCAGCGATTTCGCTGCACTTGCAAACATTTGTTCGCGATCACTTGCTGCCATTCCGCTATAGGCTTCGGTGTCTGTCAGACCGGGGCTAACGATATTGACCCGAACAGGCGCAAGTTCCCGTGCCAGGATCTTCACACCTGCTTCCAATGCGGCATTCATCGTCGTCTTAACAAACGTGCCCGGAACCGTTTTGCGTGCCAGAAATCCAGAAGTCAAAGTAAGGGTCCCACCGGAGCGGATGTATTTTGCAGCTGTCTGCGCCACCCGTACCGCCCCCCAGAACTTTACGTCGAAAGCTGCTTTGGCAGCGTCAATGTCCAGCCCTGTAACCATACCCGCTGGCGCCTGCGAGCCCGCGGTAAAAATCACATGATCAACCTCACCATTGGCAAGAAACCATCCCTCGATGCTTGCCGCACTTGCAACGTCTATACCATTCGACCTGCCAAGAGAAAAAACATCGCCTCCCCGGTGCGAGAGTGCAGAGGCGATGGCCTTGCCGATGCCCGTGCTGCCGCCCAAAATAACAGTCCGCATTGAATCACTCATGTCTTCCTCATATTTCCGAAACGATCGAAGTGAATTCGGCAATGATTGATCGAGTGTTCAAACGTGCAAACAGCCAACACTGAATGACCCGCATTCATTTTTGAATGCGGGTCATATCTGCACGTTATATTGCCAGTCCGTCAGACATCGGAAACCTGGCAGATCAGGGAGGGAACCTTATATGCCAGCTGCGGTACGGGTCGCGCGGCGAATGGTTTGCGGAGGCTGACCAAATGCTCGTAGGAACGCCCTTCGCATGCGGTCACGATCTGAAAATCCAGTTTGACGTGCCACCTCATCGATTGAATGATTGGTGTCTTCCATCAAGCTGCGTGCAACCTCCAACCTGAGATTTTCAATTGCTTTCGCAGGAGATTGTCCGGTTTCGGTACGAAAGGCACGGCTGAACTGTCTTGGGCTCAGATTTGCAACGCCGGCCAGTTCTTCAACGTCAAGACGGCTTTCCAGATTGCGCCGCGCATAAGTGAGCACTTTCTGGATGCGGTCTGACTTTGGTTCCAGCTCCAGCAACGTAGAATGCTGCGTCTGTCCTCCGGCACGGCGATGATAAATGACCAGCTTCTTGGCAATCAGGCGCGCAAGATCTGCTCCGAAATCTTCCTCGATAAGCGCAAGCGCCAAATCTATCCCTGCCGTCATTCCAGCAGACGTCCAGATTGGCCCATCCTTGATAAATATCAGGTCTTCCTCGACTTTGATCTTGGGATAATTTTCTTTCATTTGCTGTGCATATGCCCAGTGGGTCGTAGCACGTCGGCCGTCAAGCAGACCGGCCGCCGCAAGCACGAATGCGCCGGTACAAATTGAAGCAATCCTGCGACTAAAGCGTGGCGCCGTCTTAAGAAAATCGACAACTTCGGTGCCTGGTGGCTGCATACTGCCGCTGACAATTAACAAATCGAAGTATCGATCGGATACAGATTCAGTATCTATCGAAAACCCTATTGACCCTTTTACCGGTCCGCCATTCGCGGACAGAATTGACACGTCATAAAGCTTTTCTTCCGATTGTGCATTGGCCAGTTCGAACGCAGTGAGGGCCGCAAGTCCCATCGGTGAAAAATCACTGTGCAGAATAAACCCCAAACTGAGCATCGCATCCTCCGATGGCATAAAAAGACGTAAAATTGATAAAACGGACAAATTATGTCCTAAAACGACGTTAATATGACATTCAAGACATCACAAATCAAGCTTATCGTCATCCTCATCGAAACCAACTTCGCAGAGGAATTTGAAATGTCTGACTCATCCGCCGCAGGAACTGCACTGATTACCGGAGCATCGGCAGGTATTGGTGCGATTTACGCTGACCGTTTGGCTAAGCGTGGTTATGACCTTGTTTTGGTTGCTCGTAACGAAGATCGCCTTAATGCAATTGCAAAAAGCATTTCTGAGGAAACCGGCCGTTACGTTCACGTTCTGCCTGCAGACCTGAGCAAAAAATCCGACACCGCACATGTTGAGCACATTCTGAAGACAGACAGCAGCATCTCCGTACTCGTCAATAATGCAGGGTTCGGATCGGTAGCCCCCCTTCTGTCGGCCGACATCAACCGCATGGAGGAAATGATTGGCCTGAATGTCACGGCACTTACACGACTGACATATGCTGCTGCTCCGGCATTTGCTTCGCGCAATGAAGGGACAATTATCAACATCTCTTCAATTGTTGCGATTGGCCCTGAGATTCTCAACGGCGTATACGGTGCGACGAAAGCCTATGTACTGGCTTTGACGCAGTCCCTGCATCACGAACTGGCCGATAAAGGCGTCCGCGTACAAGCAGTTCTTCCCGGTGCAACGGCGACAGAATTCTGGGAAATCTCCGGTATGCATCACTCAAATATGCCTGACGAAATGGTCATGCGTGCGGATGTGATGGTCGATGCAGCCCTGGCCGGACTTGACCAAGGCGAAGTCGTAACAATTCCCCCACTGCAAAGTGGCATTGACTGGGACAATTTCGAGGCGTCTCGCAAGAGCCTCTCCCAAAAGTTTGCCCATAGCACTCCGGGTGCTCGTTACCGCGAAAAAGCACTGACCCCGGCAATTTGACCCCAGGTCAATCAGGATAATCACGCAATACCGGCTTAACAGCTCAAGTCGGGCACAAACTCCGAAGGAATAAGCAAATGCATATGACCGACAACACGATTTTCATCACTGGCGGAACATCCGGTATCGGGCGCGGACTGGCAGAGGCGTTTCACAAATTGGGCAACAAGGTAATCATCGCAGGTCGGCGGAAAGGTCTTTTAGACGAAATCACCAAAGCCAACCCGGGCATGGATGCTCTCGAACTCGATATCAACGATATTGCCAGTATCGATGCTGCTGCCAAGCAATTGATCAACAAGTATCCGAACCTGAATGTGCTCATCAACAATGCCGGTATCATGCCATTTGATGATGTATCTGGACCAGTTGATGACACGGTTTCCCAACAGATTCTGACGACAAATGTACTCGGCCCTGTGCGAATGACCTCAGCACTAGTCGAACATCTGAAAACGCAGCAACGCGCAACAATCATCAATAACAGCTCAGTACTCGCTTTCGTGCCGTTGGCAGGAAATGCGGTTTACTCGGCTTCAAAGGCTGCAATCCACTCATACTCGATGTCGCTGCGCTTCATGCTCAGAGATACATCGGTGAGTGTACAAGAAATTGCACCGCCCTGGGTGAACACCGATCTGATCAAGAAAAGCGACGATCCGCGCGCAATGGATCTTACAAGCTTCATCGAACAAACAATGCTGGGACTGGCGACAGAAACACCAGAAGTGGTGGTCGAGGCCGCAGCAGCCTTCCGCGCCAACGTCGGACCGGATGAGCATGAGTTCGTGCATAACTTCAATGCTGCACTCATTGCCGAACCGATCCCTGTCTGATGTCCCAGTTCCGGGTTGGCTTTGTCGGCCAATCCGGACTTTTTAGTTGGATACGCCCCATGACACATCAATCTGTTTGCACATCAAAATCACTTGCCCCCGCAAATTCAAGCTCCGCAAGCGTCTCAAATCTTTCCGAAAAGAAAAGGCGATCCGCCACCCTCCGGGAATTGATGCCGATACTCTGCATGGCATTGGGAACATTCGCGATCGGCACAGAAGGCTTCATGATCGCTCCGCTGTTACCCAAAATGGCTGTCGACTTTGGCCATTCCGTTTCAACGGTTGCCCAGTTGGTTACTGTATTTACAATCACACTTGCGCTTAGTTCACCCGTCATGACGGTGCTAACAGCAAACCTGAACCGCCGGAATGTTTTGCTCTGGTCAATGGCACTCTTCACTGCCGGCAATATCTTTGCGTGGCTTTCCAGCGATTATTCGAGCCTGATGATCGCAAGAATACTGCTTGCAATCGCATCCGGGCTTTATGTGCCCAACGCGAATGCATTGGCTGGCGCGATCGCCGGACCCGAGAAACGAGGACAGGCACTGGCAATCGTCAGTGGCGGGATGACAATTGCGATTGCGCTCGGCCTGCCGCTCGGTTCACTGATCGGACATGCTCTTGGATGGCGAGCAACATTTTTTGCCGTCGGCGGAATGTCCCTGATTGCTGCTGCGGGGATATATGCGGGCGTCAATAAGGATGCAGGTCGCGAGATTCGCGTCGCGGGCCTTGCCGAAAGAGTGAAAGTTGCAACGTCGCCCGCAGTTCTGAAACCGCTTTTCGTCACTGCATTCTGGGCAATGGGGGCATATACTGCTTACCCCTTTATCGCGCCATATCTCTCACAAACTCTGAATTTTGCAGAAACCGGTATTGGTGCAACGGTCAGCCTTTGGGGAGCCTCTGCTGCCGTGGGTGTCCTGATCGGTGGTAAGCTGACAGATCGCATCGGTTATCCACGCGTCATTGTGCCATCGTTGCTTTTACTGGCCCTGGCATTTGTCGTAATAGCATTTAGCGCCCTTGCCCTTACACCAGACATCGCATTCATTCCTGTTCTGGCCGCGATTTCGTTGTGGGGTATTACGGTTTGGTCGTTTTTCCCTGCGCAAATGGCAAACCTGATCAATGCCGGCGGGCCACAAACAGCCTCTGTGACGCTTTCATTGAACACGTCGGTGATGTATGCGGGCTTCTCGCTTGGGAGTGCAATAGGCTCGATTGTCATTGCCGCTGGAAACAGCTGGCAAATCGGGGCTGTCGCAGCCATATCGGAAATAGTGGCACTAGCAATATTCCTCGGAACCCGGCGCACCAGTTAAGCTTGCACGCAGCCTGCGCATCAAAGGTCTTGCTCCACCGGAGTAAGGCCTTTTTTCCATATCAGTCTTGCTGATTTCTTTTTGATCCGCACAGCCATAAACATGATCCGCCCGGACATTCTCCCGATGCACTTCGTCAGATATCTTTTCTCCATCAAACGGTTAAACATCCAAAATCTGGAGAAACATTATGCATATGCACAACTGGAACGAATATCGTGGTCAAGTGTTGTCTGGCGTCGGAGAAGTAGCCAAACTGAGCCCGGACACCGTGAAAGGATATGCCACCATTGGCGGCGCCGGCGCCAAAACAGGTCACCTGGACGCCAAAACACGAGAACTCATTGCCCTGGCCGTTGCGATCAGCCTGCGGTGTGACGGCTGTATTACAGTTCATAGCGCCGAAGCTGCCAAACTCGGCGTTTCCAAAGAAGAAATCGCCGAAGCATTAAGCGTCGCGATCAGTGTCAATGCTGGTGCTGCACTGGTTTACACAACACGCACTCTTGACGCATTCGATGCGGTTACTGAAACGCGGGACTGACGGAAAACCGTTTTCGTTCGTAAGGGCCGGTCATTCTGGAATGACCGGCCCTTCGGTTTATACGGAAAGATCAGGCTTTGGATGAAAATTCGCGCCATTGGCCCGGGCGAACACCGAACTCCCGAAAAAACGCCCGACTGAATGCGGCTTCGGACTGGTAGCCGACATCCTCGGCAATCTGGCCCAGTGAAGTACTTCCAGATGACAGCTTTTGACGTGCAATGCCGAGCCTGAGCCGCATCAGGAAACCAAACGGCGCTATGTTGCCAGCTCTGGAAAACGCACGAACAAGAGAGGCTCTTGACGTCACAGAGGCAGCCGCCAGCTCGTCAAGCGACCACGGATGGGCTGGATTGTGCAACATAGCAATCACAGCCTTGCGGGTCTGATTGTTGGCAAGGAGAGAAAAAACGCCTTCAGCAACTGGATGTCTTTCAAAATGATCGCGCAAAACCATGGTGAAAAGTGCCGATGCAAAATTGGCTGCAACGATTGACCAGCCCGGGCGCCCCTCCTGAATTTCTGTCGCGATATTGGAGACAATCCATTCGTGCCGACACTCCGTGTCCAGTGCAATTGTTTTTGAAATAACAACTTCGGGCAATAGCCGGACAAGAAAGTCACTTGCCCCGGTGCTGTAAAAGAGCCGTCCGCAAACAAGTTTCGTTGTTACGTCACTGCCCTCGATTGTTTTGATGCGGATATCTTGGCGGACATCGGTAATGACGGTGCTGTTGCTTGTATCAGTTCCGCTACCCAGGGAATGTTCAGATCCATGCGGCAGCAAAACAATATCGCCTTTCGATAAGGCAATTGGATCGCAGTTCCGGCGTTCAAGAAAGCAATTTCCTGCCAATACCAAGTGGAAATACGCGCACCCTTCCAAATCATGTTCGTGAAATGCACGCCAGTCTCCGCCAAAAAGACAGTAATCATCCAGGACGGGACGAACCCGAAGGAATTCCGAGAGTTCACGAAAGATATCGGCATCGACCACAATTTTTACTCTTTTGATGAAACAAAGCCAGAACCCTATATCTATTGATTGCGTTCATGCCCTGCGAGCAGATCAACAAATGCCCGTATTTCGTCGGACCTTGTTTGCGGATCGGTATTTGCAAAATTGTCCTTGAGCATGAGTCCTGCGAAGTATGACCAAACAATTTCACTCAATGTCTTGGGCGAAACAAAAGTCGATACATTCTGAAGGTTTGGTTCGATCAAAGACTGGTAAGCTTTTACCTGCTCTGCGATCAGCGACACCACTGAACCGGGCAATTCGGCAAGATCACGAACAGAGTTCACGAAGAAGCATCCGCGCGCATCTTCCGAAAACCACTGAGCAACGTTCAAAAAGCGCTCGACATTGCTAAGGCCCAACGGCTCTGCAAGCAGGATTTCGCGCGCAGGCCCAGAACTTACGTATCGTTTAAGCGCCTCTTTGAACAATTCTTCCTTGCTTGAGAATTCTGCGTAAAGGCTGGACCGGTTTAATCCTGTGGCCTGTTCAAGTTGGCTGAGACTTGCGCCCGCAAGGCCGTACATCCAAAAAACCGGAATAGCTTTATCTAACACGTTGGTACGATTGAACTGCTTTGGACGTGCCACAATAATGTCCTCACTGCTTTTTTTCGCGCCTGATACGGAAGCGTATACTCCGCGAAAACATCTCGAAAAACAACCTTTAAAAAACTGATCAGTTCAAAATGATCTTGACAAAAAAGGTTCCGATGCATTTATTTTGAACCGAACAGTTCAAAATAAATGCCGCCTCCTAGCCACGGACAAACAGATGGACAGGCTCGTCACAAAATATCGCATATGGATCACGGCAGCTGTGGTCGCACACACGCTTTGGACCAGTGCAGCACCGGCAATGGTCTATCCGATCTACATTGATCAATGGAATCTGAGTTATACGCAGACGATGCTGGTTTTCGGGACCTACCCGATTGTCGTCGGTGTTTTGCTGTTACTGAGTAATTTCGCACTGCAACGCTTCTCAAGAGAACAGCTCGTCAGCATTGGCTTAGGTGCATCGACCCTTGGTGTTTTCCTGTTTGCGATTGGAGACAGCCTTGCCTGGCTACTCGTTGGTCGTGTTTTCATGGGTGTCGGCGTTGGTTTGTCTGCAGGTTACTCTGCGGCCGAACTGATCGAGTTGTCCCCCAACAAACAACGCGCTGGCACAATCACGATCGCAGCACAATCAGTCGGGTTTTCTGCATCCTTTATTGCTGGTGGCGCCTTTGTGGAGTTCACCGTTCAGCCCGCGCATTACCCATTTGTTTTCTTGTTCATCGTCCTGCTTGCAGTTTTTGCCTTGTATATCCTCACGACGAACAGCCCCCCTCAATACCCTCAAGCAAAATCAGGCCAGGATGAGTCGAACATAAGCAAGCCATTGCTCCCATTGCTGATCCTTACTGTAACAACGGCTTATATGCACGGCGTCACCTACACAGCACTTGGTGCCACTGTCGCCAAACAGTTGCTTGCGTCAACCAACAGCTTACTGAACGGTTTCGTGCTTGGCTTCTTTGCCATTTCCATTGGTGCGGGTGCATTTTTCGCAAGAAAATTTGACGGCTTTCCCGCCATCCGAATTGGCGCAGTTTTTTCGATTTTCGGAATGGCTCTTCTTGTGGCTGCGGCAAATCAGCAAAGCATTTTTCTTTATGGCGCCTCCAGTTTTTCATCTGGAATTGGCTATGCGCTAAAATTTTCCGGATCAATATCTATAATAAATCTTAAATCAACAGAAAAAAATAACTCAAAGACAATCAACACAATTCTTGTCTTTGCCTATCTATTCACCGGATTTGCCTCAATTGCGGTCGGAAAAATATCCGAAGACTTCGATGTCTCCTCTGCAATCTACTTCATCACGTTATCTGTATCGATAATGTCACTGTTAGTTATTTACATATCATTCAAACGTTCAATTTCCTCAACTACGAACAATCCACACGGAGACTAAAATGACTCTAAAGGTGTATCCCATTACGATCGGCGAACTGACGATGGATGCCAGCGGACTGGTACTTTTCCGCAACCCAGGCACCAAAGTAACCATTCCGTTCCTGGGATTTCTGATCCTGGGTGGAGATGCCCCCGTCCTCGTCGACACAGGCCCTCGCAACATGGAGCAGTTTCAACCATTTAACATGCATGGAATCCTCGAGGACTCCATGACAATCGACTATCATCTAAGCCAGCACGGACTAAAGCGTTCCGACATCAAATATATTGTTCATACCCATGCGCATATTGATCACGTCGGCGGTGATGACCTGTTTCCCATGACAACGACGGTTGCACTAGCACGACGCGAACTTGAATTTGCTGCGTCTGGCCTTATGGGGCCTGCTATGTACGCTGCGGCGGATACGAAGCACCTGATTGACCGGCTTTATACACCCGGCGCCATCCGCTTGTTTGACGTGGACGGAAGCTTTGAAGAAGAAGTTATTCCCGGCGTAGCTGTGCGTCTTTCCGGGGGGCATACACCTGGATCAATTTCGGTTCTCGTCGAAACCGAGGAAGGTATGGTCAATATTGCGGGCGACATTGCCTATAATCTTCAGGACCAACTTATCTCGCCGCTACTTGATCAGGCTCTGCTTGAACCAACCATCACCGGGAACAGGGCCATGACAACTCTGCAGGAAAAAACCGCGATTAAAAAAGCGCTTTCAGACAGCAAATTCCTCTTGGTTGGCCATGATGTTCCCGCTCTCATCCAAGGCGGCAAGGTAATCGGCCTCTATCCTACTGCGATCGACAACCGCCATGCCGACGTTACCAAGGCTGAAAACTACACACTCTTGGATTAGTAGAAACGTCTAACACAAAGGCCGATCACACAATCAACTTGATCGGCCCTTAATCTGAACACGATCGACCATCTCTACAATTTTTTAAAATCTCTACAACAATTCAAACTGAGCTATAATCGCTAACTACGCCAAGGTGAGCAGTAAGTACGGAAGTTGAAGTTGGTTCGGAAAATAGAAGCAATATAGCTGTGAGCAAACGCAGAAAGTACTTGTCAGGCAACACAAAAGTTGCCTTCAAATTCCGAAGAAATCAATGCATTAATAATTTTGATTGGCACAACCTGGCAAAAATCGGTTCAGTTGAGAGCAGAGATAAGACACATGCAATCGGAGAGTGCGTTATCTCTGCCAAAACTTGCTAATAAATTGAAACGCCTTTAACTCCAGAGGGATATATCGACGTGAATTGAAAGCCGATAATCTCTCTAACTCATGTCCAACCAACCCAACTATCTCTTCCTTAGCACAGTCATATTTCAAATATTTTTTGCACGATTACATTCAATCACTGTACGCGCGCTGTCATGCTTCCTGAAAGATTTGGCACCGCATTAAAACACTGCAATCAGAAACCATACTACCCCGAAGAGTAGTATGGCTTGAACAGCCTCAATCCACTACAATATGATACTCGTAAGTTATTGAAGTGGAGAAAGAAGTGCTCCTTGGCCACCCAGGATTAGCGCTCGGGGCGGTTGTCGCAATCGTTGCGGCAGCCTTGGCGTTTCTTATGCCAAACTGGATTTATGACAACCCAGTCTTATCCTTGATCGTTATTCTGATGATCTGGGTTCTGGCCTACATTTCTGGCCGCTTTTCCAATCGGAAATCAGAGCCCACAACTGAGGCGCTGGCAGTTAATCCACTTGATAACACTTACAGTCCTTCAGTTATTGGTGAGTACATCCATACCGTCACTGCACCTTGCTTGTTGATCAATGGCGCACGTCGGGTTGTGGACGCAAACACTGCGTTAGAAAACCTTTGGGGCATATCCATAACCCGCCTCATCGATGGACACATTGCCTTCAGTGAAAACTCTGTGCTTGACGACCTGTGGAGCCAGAGCGTTCAGGAAGTACCCATCGGCATATCGATGTATGGAACGGGTGACATACTCCTTAGAGGAGAGGTCAAGAGCACCGGAACATTCCACTTCACCTAGCTCCCTTACCCAAGCGAATTTGAGCGGTCAGTTTTGATCGAGATTGCTGACACACAGGGCGCGGTTAAATCACTTGAAGCTCAGAGACTGGGCCTGATTGAAGCGTCAAAAGTTCATGACGATGATCGTTCCTTGTTAAAGGACCTTAATCACGGATTGCGCACAGAGCTGCAAGGCCTGCTGGGGATGATTGAACTATTGAAATCCTCATCAAGTCTCGAACAACAGCAAAAATACATGGGCACCCTTGAGTTTTCAACGGAGCGTGTCATTTCCACCGTAGACACATTAATAAGCTTCTTTGATTTCGAAGAACATACAGCTCGGCTTGATGTCCAAAAATTCAGCATCGATCAATTGCTTAGTAGCATATCGCGCAAACTGAATATGCGTTCGGACACTGACACCTTCGAGGTGCTCTATGATACCGACCACACAATTGCACGGGTTATTTCTTTCCCACGAGATGTTCTCGAAAAACTTATTTTCCACTTGGTGAATCATATCATCCGTGCGTGCCATGATTGCTGCATCGTAGTAAAGACACGCATTGAAGAAATTTCGAACAAAGACCCGATGCTTGTAATTGAAGTGTCGCGGCGCAAGACCGGGAATGACCGCGAGGAATATACTTCGTCGTATGACAAGAAAAACATCAGTCTGGATCTAGAAATTGCCCGACGGCTAGCAAAAACAGTTCAGGCAGACCTCGAAATCGGTGAATTCCCCGGAGGCGGCACAGGATTCAGATTTTCCACCGATCAGATTGTCGTTGATGATCTTGTATCTGGGTATGTCGTACCAAGCTATCTCAAAAATCTGCGCACCTTGATCATTGATGACAACCCTGTTTCACGTGAAGTGCTTCAGGAACTTGCGCATACAATTGGTTGGCAAGCGGATGTTGCGGCCTCCGGCGAAGCTGCAATCCATATGATGAAGTTTAAATCTGGACTACATGCGGCCTATGACATCGTGCTTGTTGATTGGCGGATGCCAGATGCGGATGGCTGGGAAACCAGCAAGCGCATTCGATCAGAAATCGCTGGAGGCAACCTGCCGATTATCGTGATGATCTCGGCGCACAATCATGAATATCTCTCAAAAAGCAACCAAGAGCGGAATGAGGTCTTGAACGGCTTCATCACCAAACCAATCAGCCTTTCAATGCTTCTAGATGCAGTGATTGATGCAACGGCTCATCAATACGAACCCGATGTGACAGAAACAGTTCCAAACGCGTCCGTGGATGAAATTGACGGCTTTGCAGGGAAAAAGATTCTTGTCGTTGACGACAACCCGATAAATCTGGAGGTGGCCAGAGAACTTTTGTCTCTTCACGGCGCCACTGTGAATACTGCAACCGGCGGCTATGCCGCGATTGCGGCAATCCAGGCATCAGGCGAAGTGCTTGATATGGTTCTGATGGATATCCAAATGCCTGATTTGGATGGCATCACCACTGTTTCTAAAGTTCGTTCACTCGGCTATCGAAATCTTCCGATTGTTCTGATGACAGCTAATACGTCCGAAGCAATTCGCCGGGAATGCTTCAAAGCTGGCGCAATGGATGTCGTACAAAAACCTTTCTTGGCCCGGGAACTGATCGACACGCTGTTACTGCAAATCAGGAAACGAAGCATCATGCGCTCCGCATCGGAAACACTGAACTTGTCTCGGCGTGTCACGGAACTCGCAAACGAACTGGGTCTGGATATCAACGCGTCGTTAAAGTCACTTGATGGGAATGTTGATAGCTATATCAATGTACTCGACAGCTTTCTCCTAGAAGCAGAACGGATCAAAGGCCATTTTGGAGAACAGGCGCAGACATCAATAACCGATGATCTGCGGCGCGAATTACAGATGGTTGGGGGCATGCTGGGGCTGCTTGGAGATTCTAAAACAGCTCAGCAAATTGACAAGCTGGTCAAAGTTCTGGATTTTGCCACACCGGGGGAAGAGCTTTCACAAGCTGCCAAGAACGCACTGCAGGAGTTTGGTCCGCGATTTGATGAAGCGGTAAAAGCCATACATCTGATGCGCAGCTATGTACTAACTGAAGCGACTAGTAAGCCATACTGATGCTCGGCTCACCGCGGGCCAAGATCTGCAACAGTAGCCCGCAGCATGTTCAGTAGCTCGCTCTATCTAATTGTTAGAACTTATCTTTGACACTAATCAGCAAAAGCTTTTTCAATCACACTTGCTGTTTCTTCGACAAGTTTACTCAGATATTCAATTTGCTGTAGCAATTCACTAATACCCTGTTCTCTTGTCGTTTTTTCGAGGTTCCTTGCAAGATCAGCGACACGTTGCGCACCGATCTGAGACGATGAACCCTGCAAGATATGCAAGCTCCTTGCTGCCAAGTCAGTGTCGTTGTCGGCAACGCCATTCTGCACTTCGATGATCTGTTGCCGGACCTGAGGAGGGTATAATTCGGCTAGCCGTTTCAATAGCGGTTCATTGCCTCCGGCAAGATCCAAGGCATGATTACGATCCCAAATCGGAAGTTCAGAAGTGTCTTCTGGGATCGCCTTGCTCTCTGGCAATGAGATCACTTCTTGCGCAACGTCGGCAGCTATGATCACATCATTTTTACTGGCTCGGGCCGTGACCGGAATCGTGCTGCCATTGGCGTTTTCCGCTGCTTTCCGTACCCGCTGAATGAGTTGGCGCGGTTCAATTGGCTTTGTCAGAAAATCATTCATACCGGCAGCAAGCGCCAGCTTTCTTTCCTCAAGCAAAGCCCCGGCAGTCAGTGCTAAAACCGGCAGGGTGTGCAAGCCCAACTCCGTCCGAATACGTTTGGTCGTTTCGTACCCATCCATCCCCGGCATTTGTACATCCATCAGAACGACATCGAACTTTTCCGGTTGCGCACGAAGCAGGGCAAGACATTGTTCACCACTTTCGACCGCAGTCACAATTGCACCGGAATTTGATAGAAGATGGGTCGCAACCTCCAAGTTTAACTTGCTGTCGTCCACCACCAACGTTTTGATATCGGGCAGCCAGTTGGCATCTAGCGTTTCTGTGTTGGTAATTTCCAGAACGTGATCCTTACGGCCAGTGCGTGCAGAAACAATGTCGTTCACTGCATTGAACAACGTTGATCCATCAATGGGTTTTGTAATGATTTGATCTGCGAGATGTTTTGTGTCGATTTCTGCAATTTTCTCGCTATCGAATACCGATATCATCAAGGCAGCGGGCAGGTTGCTTTCACCTAATTGCTCAGCCAACCGGCTCAGTGCGGAGACGCCATCCAGCTCCGGTAATTGCCAGTCGACAATCAACACATCGGGAAGCACGATGTTCTCGGATACTCGACGGAGATATTCATCAACAAGCTCCGTACCTGTTGTCATTGCAACAGCGTCCCAGCCAAGCGATATGATCAAATTGGTTAATCTCAATCGCTCTGTTTCATTATCTTCAACCAGGAAGACCAGAAGAGAAGCTGATGATTTTTCCGGCGGATACAAGGTACCCTCGGCGACGCGCCGGAACGGCAATTCCACCCAAAACCTGCTGCCTTTTCCGTCTTCGCTGTCCAATCCAAGCCGCCCCCCCATCAAGGCAACAAATTGATTGACAATTGACAGGCCAAGCCCTGTACCCCCGAACTTTCGCGATGTCGAGCTGTCAGCCTGGGAGAATGGCTTAAACAGCTTCTCCTGCTTATCAATAGGCACACCAATACCAGTATCAATCACTGAAAATCTCAGGTTGACCGTATGATTACCCTCATTTCGCTCAGTTGGCAGCAGTTCTGCCCGAAGGGTTACAGAGCCCTTCTCCGTAAACTTGATAGCGTTCCCGACAAGATTGGTTAGAATCTGACCAAGGCGGTTGCTATCACCCAAAACCGTCTCTGGCAGGTTTTCTGCTATATCCACTTTGAATTCGAGATTGGCGACTGACGCCTGTGTCTCATAGATTGTAATTAGATCACCGATCTGATCTCGCGGCGAGAAAATGACCTCATCGAGTGCCATCTCGTTTGCCTCAATCTTTGAAAGATCAAGAACATTATTCACGATGCCAAGCAACGAACGGCCAGCAAGATTAATTTTGTTCAGAAAATCGCGTTGTTCGTCTGAAGCTTTTCCGTCGATCAGAAGGGTGGTCAGCCCTAAAATCGCATTTAGCGGTGTCCGAATTTCGTGGCTTATATTTGCCATGAACGCACCCTTGGCAACACTAGCCTGCTCAGCCGCCTCTTTCGCAACAGTCAACGTTTCTTTCGCTCTCAGCTCTTCGGTCAGGTCGCGGACTGACAATACAAGCAGGTACTTCTCTTCGAAATCGACAGCAGCCATTTGAACCTTTGCAGGAAAATCCGTCTTGTCTTTCCTTACAGCGTCCAGTTCCAAATTTTCTGCCGTAGAAACGTTAGCGGAGGTTTTCAAGTAGCTGTCGAAATCCTTCCGGAATTGAGCGATGCAATCATCCGCGATGAGGGCACCGCTCGGCAGCTCTGTCAACTCATCGAGTGTATAACCGAACAGGTCTGAAGTTCTCTGGTTCGCAAAAACAATGCGACCATCGTGATTGCAGACAATCATTGCCTCTGGTGCAGAGCCAAGAATGTCACGAAGCAATCCCTCCTGCGACCTTAACCTTTGGGTAGCTGCAATTTGACGTCGAATTAGCTGATCTCGCTGCCCTCTCTTCCAGCTAAAGAAATACGCCAGTACAGACAGCACACCAAAAATCGTTACCAGCGATACACTCAACAGAGCTGCTCGCAGGAAATCCGCTATGATGTCCCCCAGAGGCTTTGCATAAATCAGAGTGACTTCGCCCGGATTTTCATTGCCGTTTGGCGCAATTGTGCTGCTTGATGTTAACCATTCTGCACCTGAGTTATCCGTCCAGCCCTCCAAGCTCTCAGGAGCGCCATACGGCAAACCAGACTGTTGGAAAATATTGCGCCAACTTGGTGCTGACCAACGTTCGAACGCGAAACTCATCGCTGGGTCCGGATGAAGTAAAAAGTCATCCCTGACGTTCAAGATGAAGCTGGACACATCGCCACTTGTTAAGTGTGCTTCACTTAGAAAGTTACCCCAGTCCACATTGAGGATTACAATACCGAACCTTTCCCCTGACGCAGCAAAGATCGGAGTGAAAAAGCGAACAGTGGGTCGCTCGGGCTCCTCGATCTGACCGTTTTCCCGATTGAGTGTAACGTCCGAGGTCCACATAGAGCCCGGATTAAGTTGGTGACCCGTCTGCATATAAGGCTCTTGGCCCTTTTTCTGCAGGCGTTCTTCCGGCGCCGTTATGAGTTTACCATCCTGATACTCGACACGGACCAGTTCCTTGCCTTGGTTAGCGAACCCGATTACCCGTGCTTGAAAAACAGGCGAAGACGACAGCATGAATGCAGACAAGGAATTCTCGACTTGCTGCCTCCAGTCATCAAGTTCCTCTTCTGAGGCCAGCCCCTGTGCGACTTTTGTCCGAAATAAATCAGATGCCTCAATGCTGGCAGAGAGAAAGCGCAAAGCCAACTGGTAGTCTGCTATTTGATTTTGATAGCTTACTGTTGCTTCTGATGTCCGGGCTGTCAGTTGATCTGCAGTTTTCTGCCATTTGTTTTGCCAAATATACGCACAAGCTGTTCCGCTGACGACCGTTACAAATACGATAGCAAACAAAATTACGGATCTTGCAAGCGGGTCACGGACAAAAGATCGAAAACTGACATCTTGCCCGAGTTCGGTGCCCTCGTGCCCTTTCCGAGCAAGAAGATACCACCATGTCAATCCGGCGCTGGCTGCTGATAGCAGCATTCCGATCAGCCCCAAAGTCCATGCGCTCAGCAGGTTTAGAGATTGATAAAAAGAGGGGAGCGCGTTTACTTGCAGCATCCATTCACGACCAAGAACCTGTAAGCGGCGTGTTTCCGTTTGAGAGGTTATTGCCTTTTGTTCATGTGTGTCGGAGATGAAAAATGGATGGTCTTCTGCGCTGTCAGTCAGGGAAAGTCTAATATTTTCCAGTCCAACACCCAAATTCGCCAACACCTCGTCAACGACAAGGGGGGCGTAGGACCAGCCGATTGCGGCTTTCTGTCGCTCACTTGGATTATTTGTGGGGAAGTCGCCCTCGTACACGGGCAAAAGTATCAAGAATCCCCGACCAACCTTACCATCGGCCTGAACCAGCGTAATCGGCTCAGTGAGCCGAACATCACCGCTCAGGACAGCATCCATTGCAGCAGTTCTTCGGTTTGTTTCTGACGCAATATCCAATCCGGTTGCGCCTTCATTGCCAGCTTCCGGATAAATGTATTGAATGATAAAGCGATCACCGTCGTTTTGATTCAGCTCGCGGAGGGCGAAGTTGGGCCTTCCATCTGCCTGAGCAGCTTTCAAAAACTCTTCTAATCCCTCTGGTGGGACCAATCTGATGAAGCCAAAACCGCGTGCTCCGGGGAACTCTCGCTGGTTTTCGCGGCTTGCAATATATCGTTCAATAACACCACGATTAAGACGATCCGGCCAGGTTGCGAGGATTGTGCCTCTCATGCCGCGCAGGCCATATTCATAAAGCTCAAACCTGTTTTTGACTGAGCTCTCTGCGAGATTTGTTATTTCCTCAAGTTGACCAGAGACGGCTTTTTCATTGCTGACATTCCAGTACCAGCTTGTCGCAATCGTTATCAGCAAACCGAAGGCGAATACGATTGAAGGCAAAACGATTATGCTACCACGTTTTGCCTTGCTCTTTGTAACTTCAGGCTTGCCTTCTGCGACATCTTCGCCCGCAGCTTCCTGGAATCTGTGAACCAACGCTCGTCCCCCGGGTTTGTGACTCAGATTATGTTAGGAGGAATACGTTTACAAACAAGGGTTGCAATTGAATCCGCGGGAAAATTTTTCTTGTAATCACATACTCTTGGCAGGCTATCGCTCACGGCACCTTTGATTAACACAGGCACAAGAGACACGGCAAAGAAGCTTAAGCTGCAATCGCAGAGCCAACGAAACGAATAACCTTGCGGGCAAGGTTATTCAATAACGGCGCAATTGCGACCTGCTTCCTTTGCCTTGTAAAGAAGCTCGTCGGCTTTCATATAGATTGCGCTGCCAGAAATGGGTTGATTGGTGCCATCTAACGTTGTTCCCCCAATGCTGATGGTTACCTTGCCGTCGATACCATCAATATGAGAAAGAGCAAGTTCAGACACGTGCATGGACACGCTTTGGGCAATAGCAATCAAGCTATCTTTATCTGTGTTGGGAAAGATGAAAGCAAACTCTTCGCCCCCGACCCGTGCCACAAGGTCGCCCGCCCTGCGTGCCGAGAGCGTTAATGCCTTCGCGATTTTTTTCAGGCATTCATCACCTTGAGAGTGGCCATAATGATCGTTGTATTGCTTGAACCTGTCGACATCGATCAGCAGTAAAGATAATGGCGTATTTGTCCGGGCTGCCCGGCTACATTCATTTTCCAATGTTTGATCGAAACATCTCCGATTTGCGATACCCGTCAACCCGTCACTCATCGAGAGCAGGCGCAGCTGACGTGCCTGTGCTTGCATAATCAAATGGTTACGAACGCGAGCCAGCACGATTTTTGCAACAAATGGTTTCACAATGAAATCTGTTGCGCCAAGATCAAGGGCATCGACTTCCATTTTGTCGCCGATGCGAGCTGTCACAATAATGACAGAGATGTGCGACGTATCCGGTGAAGACTTAATTGCTTTGCAAGCTTCCAGCCCCCCCATTCCGGGCATTTCGACATCCAGCAATACGACATCATATGCATCTGTCTCAAGCGCTTTAAGCGCTGCTTCGCCGGATGAAACTACTGTGACATCTGCAATCTGCTCAAGAATTGCTCCAAGGAATTCCCCCATCATAGGATCGTCATCTGCTACGAGGACCTTGTTCTGTTGGTTGGAACCAGAAACAAGGTTTGGAAAATCTGATCCTGTAGACACTCTGGGAAATCTCCGGGGAAGGAGGGGAACCTTGCTACATCAGCATGGTAAGGCTTTAGATATTGTGACTACAAATCTTAAAGTCAATTCTCACTCAGATAGCTTTCATATTACAACAACTCAGAATGATTTGTGCCAGTCACTGTAAACCAGATGGCACAACATAGATCATCTTGATAACTTCAGGCTATATCCGCATGCACTCTGGCACTCGACAATCCCGAATTATGACAATTCGGCTTGAACCGAGTAACAGACACAGTTGCGATTAAGCACTTGCAGATTTTGGGAGGAGGTGGTGGGCCCGGCGAGACTTGAACTCGCAACCAGACCGTTATGAGCGGTCGGCTCTAACCAAATTGAGCTACAGGCCCTACATAAGACTTTACGCTGTCTGAACAAGCGCCCTATGCAGCTCGCGAAACTAGCGATTTTTCGTTGTTGGTCAAGCGCAATATCGATCATACTTTGCACGATGGTCAATCGGGCACGACATGTCGGACTGGTGAGCTGAGAAAGCGTCTTGGTATCGCCAAAATCACGGAGGGCTCTACCGATGACCGAAACATTGATTCCACTTGAGCACGCGGCAAACAATCTCCCCAAGGTCTTAAAAACAGCTCGGTCAGGACCAGTGATTATAACAGCTGATGGACGTCCCACTCATGTCGTGATGACCATTGATCGCTATCAAGATTTGTCGGCAGGGAACCAAACACTAGCCAAGCTTTTCTACTATCCGGGTGCAGAGGAAATCGAATTTGAACCTGAAAAGCTCGACATCGAGCCTAAAACTCAGGACCGCGAATAAAGTTCGTTTAGCTTGTGATCTGCCTATCCGATTAACCAACGAGCTTGTTACTCAATGATGGTTTTGTGTGCAAATAGCTCCTTCAAAGCGTCATTTGGTTCCGGTGGGTGATCAAGAGCTGCCAAGAACTCCGAAGCCTTGTCCTTGTCCAGCGAGAACACCGTTTGGCCCGCTAAATCTCGCGTCGCCTGCATTATTGAGGCCTGAATGATATACTCTACAACGCTCTCGGTTCCCGCAAGTTTCATCGCTTGACGGATAACCAATTCCTCATCCACCTGCAGCTGGACAGTTACTTGACCAAACAAGCTTGAAGTTTCATTTTCTTCGCTCATCGAATACCTCTCCCCACAAATGTGAAATGCCAGAGTTCATTCGGAACTTCCAACTTTTTCAAAACAGTAGTGACCAATGAAAAATTCCCTCTAAGATAGAGAAGGGTACCAGCTCTTGAGCTGAAATCTACTCAAGTGAAAACAGTTCAGCGAGCTTTCATTGTCCTTTTGCCGTCGATAAAGCTTCAAAGTGCCCTCACCAACTGCATGAAACAAACTGCAATAACTGACGCCTTGCTTGTTAAAAGCTGCAACGGCCTCAGATAAACTCAATGACTGTTTCACTCCAGATATCGGCTGAGCTAAAGCTCGAAGATCATTCAACCATTCATCGACTGCCTTTCGGTCATAGTACCACTGCGGCCATCCGTCCTTCTGAGGTGAATGGAATGGTTTAAGCACGTTTCCAACGCTCAGGCTGTATAGAGCATGCAAAGATATGCCGAGCTCCTCGCTGAGCTGCCGTCTCCCAACCAGGCGCTGCTTGACCTCTGCGTATTCTCGAACACTATCTCTATGAACGCAGGCAACATCTCCATAGCTGGTGCGAAACACTCTGCTCTGCAAGAAGCCGCGGTCGACAAGTCGCGTAAACTCTTGGCGCCCGACCCTCAACTGTTTACGCGCAACAAAACCCGGAATGTAGCGCCTTCGATCGCGGACTTTCAGGACAGCAGGATTTCCTCTTCCTGTTAACAAGTACCCGTCCAGCCTCTCGTTCATGTAATCCTGAAGACCATCAAATAGAAAGTGCAGCCGTTTCTGCGCCTCGACCAAACATTTGTAGTACCCTCCAAACATCCAATGCATTGCAATTGCTCCACCCGGGGCATCCTTCCCCGCACAGATACCATCGAGAAACTTGAAATATCCACTGGGCCAATCACGAAGCGCCCCTGCAACATGCTCCATTTTCTCAGGCGTCAACTCTGGCATGAAATCCAAATATCCACGATCGACCACACTACCTTCACGCCATGTTCGGCTTCCCAAAAATGAGATGGTCTGTATCAATGAATAGAGGTCACTGTCCTCAAGTTGCCGAGGAAAGCCGTGTTTACTCACGTCAAAGCCACTACCCAAGAACTTGTTAGAAACTAGCTGCATCAATCCAAGAACTGAATCAGAACATTTCTCTCCACTTCCTCGATACCCACACCCCGGCAGGCAGGGGAGTAATCGCCCTCTATTGAAGACAACTGGCTCATTGCAAGATGGGCACTTTGTTCGCAATTTTTCTCCATGCTCTGGACAATGCGTAACGACCTTGAGGTCCCACAAACCTGAAACGAAACCTTTTTCATGCAAACATGTGAAACAGACACGTTCATTTGGACCTTGGAGAAAGCGCCTCGGAATAATTTCGCCCATTGAGAGCATAACATGTGAGTGGTTTCCGTTGGCACTCGCATAATAGCAGAGCGATTTCATTTCTGCTGATGATACCCCGATAATCTTAGCTAGACCGTTCAAGCTCCTACTCATTCTTGCTAAGGAGTCATCCTTAACGTCAACACGTGCCAAATTACCAATCCAAGACATTTGGGGATACCTGTTAAGCTCAGCGATTCTGGTCAGATAACCTATCAGGCTCTCGTTTTGAATGGGCGGCGATTGGAAAAGCAGAGTTTTAGAGGATGTCACGATAGATATCCTTTCCTCTGCTTTGCCCTGTCAAAGAGCTTCGTCTTCCGGGACGGATTGTCGCTTGACCAACCTCGAATTCCACACCTCCTAGCTCCTGAACTGCACTGTGAAGATGTCGAAAATGCAAAGTGTCCTCACCTTCGATCAAAGCCATTTCCGCGGCGTGATGCACCGTTCGCATCATATATCCGAGAAGCCCTTTGTTTTCGGTAACAACATACTTAATTGCTTTTGGGTCATTGAGAGCTGAAAGCTCCGGCTTCGGAAGCGGCAAGTGCTTGTTAAGCATGTGAAAGAACAGGAATACGGACTTGCGGCTTTCATCTGTCTCAACATCGAACGGCAATATGCCAATCTTTCCGTTTCGCCTGGTCTCAAGCTGAGGATTTACGGCAAATATATTGTGAACCTCAGGTAACCCGGCAAATACGATTGGTTTGCGCAATATCTCAACTTGAGTTTTCAACCAGTCTGCTGCGTCGTACTGCCGCTTCGCACTTCCTCTGTTTGTCAAATGCTGAAATTCATCAAAGATCAACATCTCAACACCTGTACGATCAATATAGTCTTTGATCCTGAGCTCCATGTCCTGCCGCGTGCCTTTAACGCTCGAAAGGTCCCCGAGTGCCATCAACATGCTTGCCGCAAGGTTCTTCACAGTGCAGTTTTCAGGCACAATAATGAACAAGACCTTCTTGAACTTCCCCTCCTTGTTATGAAGCTTGCAGTAATCTTCAATAATGGAGGTCTTACCAGCTCCTGTTTCACCAACCATTGTGAGAATCCCCGGACGGGCAGCATGGCGCCCGGACTGGTGGAAATTGGCAATCTTGGTCAATGCCCCCTGAAACGCGTCATGTGCAATCCTGCGGTCGCGAAATGCGGCGATTTTGACAGCCTGCTTTGCGGTAAGGCGCCTTTCGAACTCATTCATTAGCTTCACCCTCATCAAGACGCTGCATGCCTGCTCGAGAAGTTTTCCAACCTCGTCGCTTTAATTCTTCCTCAAGTTCCTCAGGCGACTGAAATGGTGAAGTAAATTCAGCATCTGGGATGACGTCTTCACTATCGTCGATGAACTGATTGGAAGCGAGCAGCGGGCCATTATCGTTGCCAGCCTTTTTCTCCTCGTTACGAACCCGGTTCGCAGCCTTACGTTTCCGCTTTTGTCCGCTTTGAATGATGTCTTCAGCTACGTCGAACAGTGACTGGCGGACTTCAAGAAATTCATCCTCAGCCGATCTTCGCAGATCTAAGTCTTGCTTGAGCATTGCCCTACGGACAAGGCGATGACGCCAAATCGATAGTTGTGACGCATAAGTCTCGTAGATACATTTGACTGGAAGGAAAATTTTCGCATGTGGATCCTCGACGAAGATCGTCGACAAGTCCTCGGGATCAAATTTGACGCGAACATCCGGGTTAGCCGGCTTCCCCGATACATTTTGCATCAGACGCTGCCTAAGCAATTGCAAGGCTTCTGACTGATAGCTCAATCCCATGATCTTGACGCCAGCCCTAGTCAATTTTCTGGCCTTCATCTTAAATAGCAACACAGTTAAGTCTTGCTGATCGGAAATGAAGCGAACTGGATGTTTCTGCACGCCATCCTGCCATTTCTTTAGCGGAAGCTGATCCAGCGTCGAGTGAGTTGTAAGAGCGTAGTCATCGACGATGAATTTAGTTAGCAGGAACTCTAGATCCTCAATCGTCAGACAAGCTGCCTTCTCAGACTGATAGTCTCCTCTCTGTCGAGGATCGGAGAATGTGGTGCCTGGCAGGGTGTGGATCAGCTTGGAATTTAACGTCCCGAAGAAACGTTCAACTGCTCCCTTGTAGTGAGGTGTCCGAGCCGGGTTGTACTCCAAAGAAACGCCTAGTTGGCTGCAACTATCTTGCAAATCTTGCGAGTGGAATTCCAAACCATTGTCGAGCACCAAAGTGTCCATCAAGCCAAAACACGGCCAGTCTGAAGAGAACTTGGCGTCTATTACGGTACCCGGCTGACCTTTGATCTGTGACAACACGTGATTGAGATAATCCGCTTTTGGCAAGATTGCATGCTTCAAGCAATGCATCACCGCAACATAGCTCGGCGCTTCAAAGCTAATGTAGAACCCAACAGGCATGCGGCTGAATAGATCCAAGGCCAATGTTAACCATGGCCTCCCTATAACCTTCCCCGTCTGTAGTACGAGGATCATGTCCATCAGGTGGTGATCGACCTGGACAACCTGCAGCGGAAATCTCGCGACGACGCCCGCTCCGATAGGGGCAAAAACTTTGTCAGCTTCTTTTCGCCCTTTCTGAGCCTCCTTCACTTCGTAGGGATTTAGGCCTGCAAGAAAACGATAGATACTTCGCGCAGAAGGTATATGCATGCGCCCAGCTTCTGGATGAAGCTTGTTCTCTTTTACCAACCGGCCTTTAAACAACCTGAAAACGCTGAGTTTTGTCTTTGGTGTACGGATGAGGTAGTGGTCTTCAATAACTTCCTGAAGTATTTCAAATGATCGGTTGCATAGAGATGACTGCCGTCGTCCCTTCACATGGTGCCGCGGAAGGAGAGCTGTAATGTTCCGCCCGCCCTTGATCCAGGCATCATACCACCTCCAAATTGCCCGGAAACTTGGGGGTACAGTAATACCAGACAGCTGTGCATCTCGGATTACGTCATTTATTGCAGTTGTTACGTTGCTTTCGAAAAGGTGCTCGTCCACTTTTTCGACGTAACTCAGCCGTTCTCGGGCAACTGCCTTATCCCGCTCATTAAATGCATCAAACCGCTTTTCATGCTGATCTTTCACATTGATCGACGTTTCAGGAACTTGCTGATCTATCGAAGCCGCACCGTCGATAATCTTTCTGACCAACTCATGTGTGGATATCAAACGAGGCTCCCCTGTTTGACAACAGGTTAGGTTCAGTTCCCCTCCCTCGGTATGACATGTGACTTTGTAAACCGACTCCTCCAATCGAATTCGTGTGTTCATTGGGATATGAATCGATGTCATTGCTCCGCCTCCTCGAAAAACCAGACGAGGCTGTCCTCAGTAATCGGCTGGTGGAGATCGACACAAAGTTTACCCTCAGCGATGTAAGGCAACACGGCTTCCAAAGCTTCATCCGCGCTAATTTTTCGAGCAAGCTCTCGAATGGTAATGCGCTCTTTTCCTTCAAATGCACGCGCAATCGCGATGACGGAATATAATGTTCCCCCCAGAAGCCGATAGGGCTGCAATAGCTTGACGTTTGAGAGCAAAGGTTCCGGGCGAATTTGATCTTCAGTCCATACTTCGAAGGAATATCCCTTTTCGCGAAGCAGATCTCGTATCACCTCGAACCGATCGAATATTCCGGACTTGATGAGCTTACTGTTTGGCTTCACTTCGATAATCTTGCGGCCTGTCCGGGTTTTCACCTCAATATCGGGATAGTAGGTTTTTACCTTGCCATAATGCTCGTACATCAGCCCAAAAGGTTGGGACCAGTAGGCTTCCACTTCCGGCAAAATGTCCAAGACCCGCATACAGTCCCGCTCGAGCTGGGACTCCCACGGAACGTGGCGTTTGTTCTTTCCACTAAAAAAACGACCGACAACACGGCCTTTACTCGGGGTTACAACCCGACGTGCTGGTTCACGCATATTTCTCTCCTCAGGCTGAATTTAGGCAAAGTGATCCTGTGGCGTGCTTGACACGCAGTGCTTGCCTGAGGGGAAGGAAACGTGCTAAAGGAGAGACTTCTCACATCTTATCGCGTTAGCGACGTAACCAACCGTCTCAGACATTCTGGGGCGGTTTTTGCGTTTTGGGCCTCATGAGTTGTTTTCGTTGGAAAGAATGTTTCCGACTGACCACCTAAAGGTCAAGCCCCCCATACCAAGAGTACTTCCTCTGTTCAGAAATAAGGTCTCGAACATCGTGGTATTGTGGTGCTCCCAAAAAGATGTTCAAGCGAGGGCCTAATACAATGTAAAATTTGCAAAATGAAAATACAGGGACCAATACCCAGCAAATTCTCATGCCAATGGCCGAGGGTAACACAATGTTTTTTGTGTAATTCCCTCTCCTCTAAGCTCTCTAATAATACTTCAAAATCGAATCTTATCTTGTCGAGTAGAAAGCCAAATTAGATTAAATTATTTTTCTGACCGCATCAGATCTTTCGGCTTCGAAACTATTACCTGCTCGGCCTCGAGTTGGGACTCGACAGCTAACATTCAAGCAAGGCTTCATGTTTGAAGTCGAATGATTGCGTTGGAAGTGTTTTCTACGAACTTAACGCCTGATGGAATAGCTGACTATTCGCAGCTTTTGAACAGACTGTACGTGTGAGATAGCGCCTGCAGTATCACAGAACACTTCGTCAAGTGGGAAACGGGTCTATTCAAAAGAAAAGCTATCCCGAACAGTACGCCTCACCAGAGTCTGCATGCGACCAGTGTCATCTTTTCTGGCAAGATTGTCAGCTTTTCTGGCGAAAATGTCAGCTTTTCTGGCACGTGACTGTCACGTGCCACAAAAGCTGACATTCGACATACAGCAAAATCAAATACTTAGAATTTCCGATTGCCACATAAGTTGACACGGATTGACACATAAGCTGACAAAAAGCTGCAGGATTGACAGAAAAGGCGACATTTCTCTAATAGCACTTTTGTAAGTCTACGACCTTCTCTGCCTAAAGCGATCAAATGCCACGGCTATCACAATAAACGATCCGACAAACGTTCCCTGCCAGAACGTGCTGATACCAAGTAAAATAAGGCTGTTGCGGATCACTTCAATCAACAAAGCACCGACCACGGCACCAAACGCAGTGCCACCACCACCCGCAAGATTGGCACCGCCAATGACAGCGGCGGCAATGACGGTCAACTCCATCGCCTGACCAAGATTGGTCGTAACCCCACCGAGCCAGCCAACTTCCAGGACCCCGGTAATACCTGCCATCAGGGCCGAAAACATATAAACGCTGACTTTGATGCGCGCGACGGGAATACCGGTCAGAACCGCTGCGTTTTCGTTACCGCCAATCGCGAACAAATGCTGGCCCCAACGTAAATGCCTAAACGCGAACGCCGTCAGGCACGCCAGAATCACCATGATGATCAACGGATGCGGAAGACCAAGCGTCGAACCGCCCCCAAGCCAAAGCAAGAAGTCGTGATCCGGCCCGAACTCATAGATCATCTTGTTATCAGAAAGCACCATTGCCAGACTGCGCGCAACCGACAGCATGCCAAGCGTCACCACGAATGGCGGCATTTTCGCATAGGCAATCAGCACGCCATTAACCGCCCCGACAAGCAACGAGATGCCAAGTGCGGCAATACAACCGAGCCAAAACGGCATTCCTGCGGACATGATGACGCTGACAGTCATCGCAGAGATCACCAGCGTAGAGCCAACAGAAAGGTCAATCCCGCCGGAGGCAATAACCGCCGTCATGCCAAGCGCAATGATCCCGACAAACGCAAAATTGCGGGTGACATTGAACAGGTTGCGCTCTGTTGCGAAACTGTCGGTAAGGATCGTCAATGCCAGGCAGGCAAAAACAGCCGCCATAAACACCCAAAAAATCTGCTGGCTTGTGATCCGCGCGATCAGCCCGTGGTGCTGAGAACGATTGATGACTTCAGCAAGAGTCGGCGTTGCCATGTTCATTGTTCCTTTTTCATGTCCACTCATGCGTGCTCAATCGCGCCAGTAATCAGGCCCGTAATTTCTTCTGGCGAAGACTGCGATGCTTTTTTGTCTGCAACAAGTTCGCCGCGCCTTAGGACAACAACCTTGTCTGCGACCTCAAAGACATCGGGCATTCGGTGGCTGATCAGAACGACGGCGATACCGTGATCACTAAGCTGCCGGATAAGATTGAGGACTTCCGCCACCTGCCGAACGGAGATCGCAGCCGTTGGCTCGTCCATCAAGACGATCTTGGCATCGCTCAAAAGGGTTCGTGCGATTGCAACGGCCTGACGCTGCCCGCCGGACATTTTGTGCACCAGATCACGGGGACGGGTTTCCGATTTCAAGCGCGCAAACAGTTCGGCGGATTTGCTGCGCATGAAGGCATAATCAACAACCTTGATCGGCCCTATCCTGCGGGTCGGTTCACGCCCCAAAAATACGTTCGATGCTGCACTCAGATTGTTGCAAATCGCCAGATCCTGATAAACGACCTCGATACCGGCTTTCTGTGCATCCAACGGTTTGTTAAACGCCACTTTCTTATCGGAAATAAGGATATCGCCCGACGTCGGGGCAAAGTTGCCCGCAATCACCTTGACCAAGGTGGATTTCCCCGCACCGTTATCGCCCATAAGTCCGACAACTTCGCCCGGCGCAATGGCAAGTGACACGCTATCAAGTGCCTGTATGGCGCCATAACGTTTGGATATATTTTTAAGTTCAAGCACATTCATGAACACCCCCCATATCTGCTGATCCACCTAATGTGGTAACAAGCAGACGGTTTTCTTTTGTGGTTTATGGCTTTTGCAGCAAACCCAGCGCCCTTTCGGTATTTCTTCTGGTGCGATAGGCTGCAAATTGCTGATCCGCCAGAACACCCAGCAAAATCACCGCCCCCATCACTGCGAAGTTCAGCGAAGACGGAATTCCGAGCAGATTGACAAGGTTTTGAAGTTCCTGGAGCAATACCGCACCCAGAACAATGCCAATGACCGATCCTTCTCCGCCACGAAGCGAACATCCCCCAAGCACCGCTGCAGCAATTGCATAAAGCTCATAGAAATTGCCATGCGAAGACGGTTGCACGGACTTTGTGAACATTGCGAAATAGATCGCCGCAATGGAGGCCAGAACCGCGCAAATGACATATGCGGCAATTGTAACGAAGCGGGTATTTATCCCTGAGAACCGTGCTGCTTCTTCGTTTTTCCCAACCGCACACAGGTGCCGCCCAAATACGGTATGGTGCAGCACAACCCACATCACAGCCGCAACAATCAGCATGGCAATAAAGGAATGGGGAACCCCAAAACTCCGCCCAATTGTCAACCATTCCAACTGGGGATAGCTCGAACCGAACGGGAACCCGGCTGTAGACTCTGCTGTGTACCCCCTGGCAATGCCGCGATAGATCAAAAGACCACATAGCGTGACAACAAATGGTTGCAACCTAAATCGGGTGATCAAAATCCCGTGGGCCAACCCGATCAGCACGCCCAGACCTATTGTAATCGCAACAGCTATTGGCCATGCGACATCAAATTTCCCGACCATATCGACAAACAAAACCCCCAGAAGGGCAATCACTGAACCGACCGAAAGATCAATACCACCGGTCATAATGACGAAGCCCTGTCCGATCGCAAAAAGACCAAACAAACCAATAAGGTTCGCGGTATTTCCAAGGTTGATCGGCGACAGGAATAACGGGTTCTGCATGTAAACGATTGCACCAACCACAATAATCAGCACGCCAAGACCGATATCTTTTTTTTGCATTGTTCAGGCCTCTTCCAGCACTTTGCCAACGGCAAGATTGAGCACGTTGCTTTCGGAAAATTTCAATCTGGGCAATTCCCCTGTGATCACGCCGTCTTTCATGACGACAATGCGGTCAGACACTCCGATCACCTCTTCCATGTCGCTCGATATCATCATCACCCCAACTCCGCGATCCGCCAGCGATCGCATTAATCCATAAATCTCGGCTTTCGCCCCCACATCAATGCCGCGCGTGGGTTCATCGAAAATGATGACCTTCGGATTCATCGACAACCATTTCGCCAGAACGACTTTTTGCTGGTTTCCACCAGACATCTCGTTGGCTGCACGGCGCACATCCTGGGTCTTGATTGACAGGGCCACCCGTTGCGCTTCCGCGACCTCGATCTGCCTCTCCCGCGAGACCAGCCCGCGCGAAGTGAAGGCTGGAAGGTTGGCCATTGTGACGTTTTCCAAAGTCGGGAACTCCAGAATCAGCCCGGCCCGTTTGCGATCTTCCGGCACCAGATAGAGCCCGGCTGCGATTGCATCCGCAGGGCTATTTACCTTCACCTCAAGGCCGTCAATCAGCACCTTGCCGCCGAGCTTTTCCCCCACGCCAAAGATCACTTCCGCCAATTCCGTCCGACCGGCACCGATGAGCCCGGCGACACCAAGAATTTCGCCAGCCTTCAACTCGAAGCTGGCCGGACGGTCCGGTTTGCCTTTGGTCGAAAGGTCTTTGACTTCAAGCACAGGTCGGGTCGCAGCGACCGCGGGTGGCGTATAAAGCGCCTTGAGCTCCCGCCCGATCATCATGCGGATCATCGCGTCGTGCGTAACTTCATCGCGTTCAAGGGCACCAACTTTATGCCCGTCTCGCAGCACGACTGCACGATCCACGCATTCTTCAACCTCGCTTAGCCGATGGGAAATATAAACGACCGCAATTCCTTGCGCTTTCAGATCGGCAATGACCTTCAACAACATGTTGGTTTCGGAAAGCGTAAGGCTGGAAGTCGGCTCGTCCATGATGACAAGCCTTGCATTCATCGATAACGCCTTTGCGATTTCAAGCAGCTGACGTTCTGCCAGTGACAAGGATGAAACCGGCGTATCCGGTTTGAACCGTGCACCGACAAGATCCAGCAGCGGCTTTGCCAAGTCCTGCATTGCCCGATGATCGGTCAGACGGAACGGCCCGCGAACTTTCTCACGGCCAAGAAAGATGTTAGCCGTCACATCCATGTTATCAAAAACATTCAGTTCCTGATGAACAAACGCGATCCCTGCTTGCTGGGACTGTTTGACGTCAAACGCATCATACTCTTGACCATCAAGAATAATTTTCCCGGATGTCGGCGCAATCAGCCCACCGAGAATCTTCATAAGGGTTGATTTACCAGCCCCGTTTTCACCAAGAAGTCCAACAACTTCGCCAGCTTTGATCTGCAATGAAACATCATTAAGGGCCACCACACCGGGATAAACCTTGGTGACACCTTCAAGTCGCAGATCAAGCCCATGCACTGCACTCATATATTCGGCTCCCCAATGTCCATTCGACATCGTTGGAAAGGTGCGAGCAGGCGCACTCGCAGATTTCACACGCCCGCTCGCTAGGCAGGGGGAAGAAAATTACCCGCCTATTCTTTCCTTAACGACAGCCTCGAACTCATCGACATTGGATTTGTCGATCACCTGGGTCGGCACGATGATCAAGCCATCTGCGGGCACCTTCGACATATCGCCCTCAAGATAATCCGCCATCAGGTGCATGCCCTGATACCCCCACTGGTACGGGTCCTGAACAACAGTGCCAGCAAAGCTGCCCTCACGAACCGCGCCAAGCGTTACAGGGTCTTCATCAAAGGCAATAACGGTCACCTGCCCCAATTTGCCAGCAGCCTGCAATGCTTCGTAAATTTTCGGCGGGTTGTAGGAATAGAACCCGACCATGCAATCAATGTCGGGATTTGCCGCAAGCACGTCATCGACGTTTGATCGCGCACGCGCAAAATCAACATCATCACCACGCACATCGACAAGCTCGATACCGCTGCCTTCAACCGCCTGACGGAAACCGGCGATACGCTCAATCGCGTTGTCGGCGCCAAGGAACCCGACAAAGCCCATGCATTTCCCACCGTTTGGTAGTGCTTTCACGGCAATTTCACCAGCCTGCACGCCAGCGGCAGTGTTGGATGATCCAAGATAGGCGATGCGATCACTTTGCGGGGCATCACTGTCGGTGGTAAAGAGCGGCACCTGGGCCGCAATGCGATTGAACGCATCAATAGAGTTCTTTGGATCGGCAGACGAAATCATGATCGCATCAGTCCCCCCGGCAACCAAATCATCCATCAGCGCATTCTGAAGTGCTGCCGTTCCCTGTGCAGGATACCGGAACTGCAGCTCATATTCGGGGAGTTCTGCCTGTGCGGCCTCGACCCCTGCTTCTGCCAGTTTCCAAAAGTCCGAAGCAGCATTCACCACGAATGCAAGCTGCTGCTTTTCTTGTGCGAACGCCCCGCCAGCCAGAACCATTGACAGACCGAGGGTTGCGAATGTTGTTGCAAATTTCATGCGTTTAATCCTCCCGATTAACAATCCGCACGACTGTATTTATAAATTATCTGTGCGGCTCATAATTAATAATATCATTAATAATTATGGATCAAGCGTTTTTCACCCCCGGTTGCGTAAGTTGATGGTTTTAATCACAGATTGGCCCACGTTTTTTGCTCTTCGCTCGCAAAAACCGCGTCAAGAACACGCATGGAGGCAATCGAATCCTCGATGCCGTATGGCAAACCTCTTCCTGTCAGAATGGCCTGCGCAAACATTTCCGCCTGTTCGGTATACTGATCACACGCAGGCACGATCTCGCAGCCAGCCAGACTGCCATCCAGGCTCTCGCCCGCATCGATAATCAGGGCGGTTTCTTTATCTGCCGGCGCATTGTAGGGGATCATGATTTCGGCCCGCGCCTTCGTGCCAAACACATTCAAGGTCTGATACGGGCACAGTTGCGTCGAAACCATGAATGACAATTGCCGACCGCCGCCGAAGTCCGCAACCACACTCGCCATCCGATCGGTTTTGAATACGGGATCTCGATCGATCAGGGCCATGACGCGCACCGGCTCGTCTTCGAACAAAAAACGGCCCGCCGTGATCGGATAGCAACCGATATCCATGACGGCACCGCCGCCGGCCTCTGGCCTGTTGCGGATATCCTGAGCATCATCGTTAAAGTAACTGAATGCCGCCTGGATCGCCCTGACCTCACCAAGCTCGCCGCTTCTGACCATCTCGCGCACACGTATCCATTGCGGGTGGTAGCGCACCATAAAGGCCTCTGCGACCAGCACATTTTTCGGACACGCGCGTAGCCGTTCTGCATCGCGTGCATTTAGTCCGATGGGCTTTTCACACAGCACATGCTTACCCGCCTGTGCTGCAGCCAGCGTCCAGTCGACATGCATATGGTTTGGCAACGGGTTGTAAATCGCATCAATTTCCGGATCAGCAATCAACGCCTCGTAAGACGCATAAGACTTCTGAATTCCAAGGTCATTGGCCACCCTCGCCGATCGCCCCGCATTGCGCGATGCAATCCCCAGCACATTCGACGAGGGTGATTTTTTGATTGCCGGAATAACTTTCTCCACGCCGATATTGGCCGTCGAAAGAATGCCCCAGTTGATTTTTGTTTTTGTCACGTTGTCTTCGGCCCTGTGTAAGTCCGGATAAAAATCGAGCCGGATCCGATCAACAAATCCGGCCCAGTTCATCAAGGATTGGTATTAGTTATCCGCGCAAAAGCCCGGATCCGACTGATTGCAAACATCCAGTCCCGTATAGAGTGGATCATCTACCTTTTTGCCATTGATCAGTTCGATCATCACGTCAGGTGCCCGATACCCCATCTCAAACGGACGCTGACCGACCTGCGCATGACTGCGCCCGTCGCGGAATGCCTGGGTTTGCGGAGGAAGCGTATCGCCCGCAACCAGGATCAGTTCCTTGGATTTCAGCCGATCCATGACCTGATCGGTAACCTGGGCATAGGCTTGCGGCGCAAACTGTGCCCAGCCGCCAATCAGAATAAAGGCATCAAGATCGGGATTTGCCGTGAAGGTGTCGGCCATCTGCTGGTTAGCAAGATCGACCTGGTCATTGGTAAAGACCGGACACCCTTCAATTTCCGTCCAGCCATTGCTGTTCGCAAGGCGCTCCGTGCCCTTAGTCCCTGAAATCGTGTCGCGGAAGCCAGAAGCACGCGCGTTGATATTGTCCGCCGCAACGTTCCCCAACTGCAAACATACCGATCCCCCATCCGGTTTAAGCATCATGGCTTCTTCGGCCATTTTGACACCCATCAGATAGTTGTCAGTCCCCAGATAGGTCGCACGCAAGTCGCGATCTTTTTCAAGGAAATCGGCATCAATCGTCATCACTGGCACATTCGGGTTGATCTGACGAATTCGGTTTGCCATCGCCGGCGCATTTGACGGCGAAATTGCGATTGCGGCAACACCGCGGGTCAACAGATCATCGACGATCTGAACCTCGCCAGCCTCATCAGCACTGGATGCGGGCCCGGTGTACAAACACTCGTATTCAGAGTCCATGTTCTCCGACATCCACTTCTGACAACCCAGGTTGATTTGCTCGAAGAACGGGTTATCCAAGCCTTTCACCACAATAGCCAATGTCTTTTTCCCATCGGCATTTGCAGTGCTAACACCTGTCGCAAGAATGAGCGCAGATGTGAGAGTTAGTAACATTTTATGTTTCACGTTTAGCTCTCCCTAGTTGGTCTGGCCCGGAATTGATTACCCCGGATACCAGATTTTCCGAGGATCGCTCGGGCTTCTTTCATATGCCCAGGCCCGCTCGATCATCTCCTCGAAATCTACTTGCGGCCGCCAACCTAAGGCGTGCCGCGCCTTTGTGTTATCAAGCCAGTTGCTATGAAACGGCGTAGGTATTTCGACAGCTTCCATGTCACGCGTTCGCGCAAGATATTCGGCGACCTGCGCGTAATCGACCGGCTCGTCCATCGCGATGTTGAAAAGTTCCTGCATTGCACCGGCATGATCCAAAACGGCCATAAGCGCCATAACCAGATCATCCACATGCACAAAGTTACGCTTAAGAGATGCGCCCGTTCTGTCACGCATGAGCGGGACAAAATCCCCCCTGGCAAGGCGCATCGCCTTGTCTGCACCTATCAAGTCGCTCCAGGCAGGCCCGCCAAATTGCTCCTCGCCAAATGACAGGGCATATTTGAAATCATCTTTTTCCATGATCCAGGGCGCACGCAGCACTGTACCGTTCAGGCCGTACTGAATTTGATATTGCTCGATCATGACTTCCTCGAGCACTTTGGTCAGCGCGTAACAACCGCTATAGGCCTTCCGCGGCGAGACTTCATTAATCGGCGCGGAATATTCTTTGAAGATATGCCCGACCGTACAATCCCCGCTGATCAGAACGAACTGCTTCAGGGTTGACGACTGACGCGCCGCCTCAAGCAGTAAAAACATGCCCTTGATTGCGACATCAATAACCAGATCCGGGCTTTCTTTCACGGCCGCCATATGAAGAACGTGCGTCACGCCGTCCATCGCGTGCGCAACAGCTTGCGGATCAGAAAGCGAGCCGGAGACAACTTCAACTCTATCCCCCGCATCGAGTCCACGATTATGGCAAAGCGCCACAACCTTCGCAGACGCATAGCGGTCGTCATCAAGAAATGCTGTTAGAAAAGCCCTACCGACCTTTCCCGTCGCACCGGTGACTAAAATCTTCATTAATCCCCCTCCCTATTGAATTAATAATATTAATTAATAATATTTAGTCAAGAGACCTTCAGCATGGTGATCGAATCAATGTCGCGTTTCGATCATTAATAATTCTTCCGCCGCCGCGCCTAGACGGGTTGTTTTGAAGAAGCTGAAAAGGTATTACCAATATCGAATTGGTGCGGCATGCATGTGCCGAACCATTCAACTCGCAGAATTAACAGCACTTTGAACCGCAGTTTTCGGGTCATCTGACTCAACCGTCGCCAAAGATTGTTTGGGCCAAAGACCAAAGGCAGATCGAATTCATGTCGCAAAAGAAACATTACGGTGGCAAAAACCGGCCCACGATGATGGATGTTGCCTCGATGGCCGGCGTATCCCAGGCTACGGTATCGCTGGTGCTGAATGGCAGCCCTGCCAAATTGACCGAAGCGACGCGGCAGCGTGTCATCGATTCGGCCAGCAAACTTGGCTATCAGCTCGTGCGTCGGGACAGCCAGGTACCGCCCAGCAACAAAGCGCGTTCGACAATCATATTCATAGCAGACGAAATCAGCACCGACCCGTGGATGGCACTTGCCTTTGAAGGCGCCCATAACAAGGCTCTTGAGTACGGAATCAATGTTTGCCTTGCAGTCAGCCACGGGAACGCATTGATCGAGGCAAGTATCGTCAACCAGATGGCGGACTCGAATGTTATCGGATTTATCTATGGTACGATTCTGACCCGTCTGGTTGAGTTGCCGGTGGAATTTTCGAAGAATCCCACTGTTCTGGTCAATTGCTATGACAGTACCCGCACCCTTCCGTCTGTCCTGCCCGGCGACCTTCTGGGGGGGCGGGCTGCGGCAGAACGATTGATACATGCCGGCCGCAAACGCATTGCCATCATCAACGGCCAAAAAGGTGTCGACGCATCGCGTGATCGCCTCAAAGGTTACCGGCAAGCACTTACAAGTAACGATATTCCCTTTGACCCGACCCTTGTGCGATCAGGAAACTGGGAACCATCAACCGGTTATTCCATGACTCATGAGCTAATGGCCCTCGACAATCCGCCAGACGCAATTTTCTGCGCCAATGATTTGATGGCACTTGGCTGTTATGACGCCCTGCGCGAACTGGGGAAAAGCATCCCGGACGATGTCGCCGTGATCGGCTTTGACGATCGCGAAATTGCCCAGCACACGCACCCTGCCCTGACGACCCTGGTTCTCCCGCAATATGAAATGGGGGAAATAGGGGCAGAGATGTTGATCGACAGTATCGGCGGCCTGCTTGCGACCCCGAACCAGATCAAAGTCGAATGCCAGATGGTTGAACGCGATTCTGTTGAGGCACCACCAAAAAACGCATAGGCGCACCACCTCGCCTTTGCCGGGTTTGCTATCGGAACATCACGTGACTATTGACATGAATTGCATAAAGGCTTGTAGTTGCAGTAATCAGCAACTCGTTCCCGCGCGCACCGCCAAACGTTAGATTTGAGACTGTTTCGGGAACAAATATTTTACCAAGCAATGTCCCGTCCGCGGCAAAACAGTGAACCCCGTCCTTCGCGGAACACCAGATATTGCCATAGCAATCTACACGCAGCCCATCGGGCAACCCATCGTCAATTCTTGCGAAATCACGTCCATTCTCCAATCTGTTCTCGCCTGTAACATCGTAAACACGAATGACTGACGGGATTTTGTCATCATGGCTACTGCCGGACTCAGCGATATAAAGCAGTTTCTCATCATTGGAGAACGCAAGACCGTTCGGCTGGGTGAAATCCCGCGCCACACTCGTTACAATTCCGGTTTCCGGGTCAAGGCAGAAGACATTGTTGTATTCCTGTTCCGGCGTTGCCTTGTAACCTTCATAGTCCGATAAAATCCCGTATGTCGGATCGGTAAACCAGATCGTTCCGTCTGTTTTGGCGATAACATCGTTGGGTGAATTGAGCCTGTTTCCCTGAAATTCGGCGACCAAAGTTGTAATTTCCCCATTATGTTCGGTACGGGTAACCGATCTTGTCCCATGCTGACAGGTGATTAACCGACCAAGCCTGTCGACAGTATTGCCATTGGCAAAATCCGACCTGTCCCGAAACACATTGACCGATCCGTCGCACATCCAGCGATAAATCCTCTGGTTCGGAATATCCGAAAACAAAAGGCACTGATGAGCCGGAAACCATACAGGACCTTCCGTCCATAAATGCCCGCCGGACAGTTTCCTGAGACGTACATTAGCCAGAACAAGATCGCGAAACCGACAGTCCAGAACCTGATAGGGCTCGAACATACCGATCACATCACCAAATTTATCTGCGGCACTGCTAGCCAAGAGACATTCCTTTGCCAAATTCAATTTGTAACAAGAAAGCAGTGTCTGAATGCCATCAAGCGATCAGCGCACCAACTGTTGCCGACCATAGATCAACAACATTCCAATGATCACCACGCCAAAGACCACCTGCCGGAATGTATCGGCAGGAATATCAACACCGAGCTGGGCGAAATACCGTTGTGGCTGAACCACCGACAGCATCGATTGCAAGATTGTAATCAAGATCACGCCTGCAATCGTTCCAACATATTTGCCACGACCGCCCAAAACATTGGTTCCACCAAGAATAATCGCCGCAATCGTCGGCAACAGGTACGGATCACCCATGGCCTGATAGGACCGGTTTGCCCATCCTGCCAACAAGACACCGGTCAGCGCAGCACACGCACCGGAAAAAATAAAGCACGCCAGAATGACCTTGCGCGTATCAACGCCACTCAAAAAGACGGACCGTTCCTGATTTCCTACTGCATAAATCCGTCGACCAAGAACCGACCGGTTCAGCATGAAAACAATCGCAGCCCCCAAAACAATCCAGATCAGAAGCGGATTGGGAATGCCAGGAATGAAATGTCCGACGGCCAGTTCACGCATGAATTCAGTTGCGCGGTCCTGCGGTGCAAAACCACCGGTGTGATAAACCATAAGACCTTGCGCGACCGCATTCATGCCAAGTGTAAAGATCATGGCCGGCGCCCGCAGATAGGCCACACCCAGCCCATTAACCGTCCCGATCAGCGCACCACACAGAACACCAAATGGAACGGCAAGTGTAACGCCCCATTCCGGCCCCAGAAACCCGGTGGCACCAGTCGCCATCATGCCCCCCACACCGATGGTCCAGGGAATGGACAGATCGATATGTCCCAACAGAATAACCAGCATCACACCACTTGCCACCACACCAAGGAAGGATGCGGTATGAAGCTGCTGGATCAAATATTTCGGAGACAGAAAGGCCGGTTCAACCATGGCCCCGATCAGAAGCAAAACAACCACACAACCAAACGCAATAAGCGTTGCCCGATCAAACTGCCTTGCGATTACGCCTGAAACACTCATTTTTCCGCCTTACCGATAAATATCTAGTCTGTTCTTGATTCTCAGGACGCGCAGCGAACCGAGACTGACCGCAACAAGCAGTACGACGCCGACGAAAAGCGGCTGCAAGACAGGGTTGATGTCAAACACGATCAGCAGATCACCAACAGTCCGCATCACAAACGCACCAAAAATCGAGCCAACAGCACTGCCAACACCGCCAAACAATGACGTGCCTCCAATAACGACAGCCCCAATGGAATTAAGCGTGTACTCGTTGGCAATTGACATCTTCGCCGCCCCGGAATAGGTCAGCGCCGTCAACAGGATGCCACCGATGGATGCCAACAAGCCGCTCAGTGTATAGGCCAGCATCTTTGCCCGATTGATCGGGATGCCCGACATATATGCCGCCTGCTCGGATGAACCGATGGCAAACGCCGCTCGCCCCAGAACCGATCGGCGATACGGAATCCAGATGAACACAACGACAGCCAGCAGCAGCAAAACAGTATGCGGCACGGCAAATGTCGAACGGGTCATGAAGTCGGCAAGTTCAAAATTTACCAACCCGCCCGGTTGCGGCCGGATGGCAAGCGCAATACCGAAATAAGCCGCACTGGTGGCCAGCGTCGCGATCAGGGGCTGCAACCGTCCATAAACGATAATCACACCATTTACCGCACCACATGCCAGCCCAAGCAACAGCACACCAAATATGCCGAACGTGGTTGCCACCGGTCCGCCAACAACAATCGTTGATGCCAGACAGTTTGCCAGAACGAAAGTCGCGCCCACCGATAAATCCAGTCCACGGGTAATGACCGGCAAGGTCTGCGCCATGGCAACAAGTGCCAGCAATGCGCCTTTGTTGGCCGCAGTATTTATCATGTTCGGCGTAAGGCCCGCCGCCTGCTTCCATCCATACACAATGAACATCGCGGCAAAGATCAGCATTGCGATCAGAACACCGCGTTGCGCCGCGGACAAGCGGCCAACCCAGCCGAAATACCTTTGTCGAGAAACCAGATCTGCTGGTTCTGAGCTCACATTCATAGCGACGCTCCCTGTATTTTTTTTGGTTCAGGTCGGGTCGCTGCCTGTTCCGGCAGGTTAAGCGCGGCTGAAACCAGATTTGTTTCGTTAAGATCATCTCCGGCAAGGGTTCGAACAATCCTGCCGTCATACATGACCAGCACACGGTCGCAGCAACCAATCAGCTCATCGTAGTCGGTGGAATACAAAAGAATCGCACACCCTTCTGCCGCCAATTTCTGCAAAAGCTGATAGATTTCCTGCTTGGTGCCAACATCGATTCCACGTGTCGGATCGTTCAACAGAATGATGCGTGGCTTGGTCATCAGCCACTTGCCGATCACGACTTTTTGCTGGTTCCCTCCGGATAACGCCCCGACAGGTCCGTCAATGCCGTCTGCCTTGATCTTGAGAAGCTCGACCATCTCGTCGATTGCGTTTTCTTCTGCGCGTGTATCCACAACGCCCATCCGGCTCATTTTTTCAACCGCAGCGAAGGACAGGTTCTCGCGCACGGTCATTGACAACATCAGGCCTTCGTATTTGCGGTCTTCAGGCACCAGCGCAATACCAATATCATCTGATTTCGCCATTTTCGGGCTGTTCAGTTTTACCGGATCACCATTGATCTCCATCGACCCGGTTGCCCCTATCAGGGTGCCAAACAGCCCCAATTGCAGTTGACGTTGTCCCTGCCCGTCCAAACCGCCAAGCCCAACGATTTCACCCGGCCGCATTTCCAGATTGATGCCATTCAGTTCATCGTTCCATGAAAAGTCCATCACCTTCAGAATTGGTTCGGAGGCAACTGGTCTGATACTTTTGGCTGGATAGACACTGCTGTATTCGCGACCGATCATCATCTCGACAACGGCACTGTCCGATTTCGTACCGTTCTTGAATGTCTCGACTTTGGTACCATTGCGATAGACAGTGCAGGTGTCTGCCAGTTCGGCAATTTCGGGCATGCGGTGTGAAATATAGATGATCGCCATCCCTTCATCGCGAAGCCGATGAAGCATCTTGTAGACCTTTTCGACATCGGCCGCGGTCAGCGCGGATGTCGCTTCGTCAAGGATCAGAATTTTGGGATTACGGGCCAGTGCCTTGGCAATTTCCACCATCTGACGGCGGGAAAGCGACAAATTGCTGACGGTTTCCATCGGGTCAATGTTTTCGCCCCCGACCCGCGCAAGCGCCTCTTCGGCGATACGCCGCTGAGCGCGGTAATCAATCATCCCGAATTTACGTGGCGGACGAGTGATGCCAATATTGTCGGCAACGGTCAGGTCCGGCAACAGGGACAATTCCTGAAATATGCATGACACGCCAAGATCATTGGCCTGTTGCGGATTTGCAAAGCTCACCTGTTTGCTATCGATTTCTATCGTGCCGCTATCTGGCTGCACGACGCCCGAAAGGATCTTGATCAGGGTCGACTTCCCAGCCCCGTTTTCACCCAACAGCGCATGAATTGATCCACGCTGCGTATCGAAACTAACATCTTCAAGTGCCCGGACACCGCCGTAGCGTTTGGTTATGCCCGACATGGATAATAGATAAGGAGATTTGCGCTCTGACACGGCAGTTTTCCTAACGTTATTGAACACCGTCGATGCCAAACCTGACATCGACGGTATCCGGCCTTTTATTGTTGTTAGTTGTTCTCGCCTGTCTGAGACGCGATCTCTTCTGCCGTAAAGCCAATGTTGCAAGCCTCGAAATTGTTGCCTGCAAAGAAGCTACCCGGCAGTTTCGGGAACATCTCGACACCCTCCTTGAAGGGTGAATAGGAAATCGACGTCGGCAGGGCAATTCCGGATGGAACCACTTCACCTTTCAGGGCCGCAATCGCGGTTTTAATCGTCACAGATGATTGTGCCGGGCCTGTACCGCCTGACTGGCAGGCAAGACCTGCACTGTTGCAAAGCTGACGAAACGCGTTCTCGGTTTCCCCGGAAATCGGGGCCTTGAAAGCACCTGAATCAAGCATCGCTGTCGCAACACCTTGCGAACCACCCTGAACATAAATCCCGTCAAAAATACCGCCCGCAGCAATGGCATCTGCCGTCACTTTCTGGCCATCACCAGGCGCCCAGTTTCCGACGACGTCAACGACTTCGATGTCGCGTCCGGATTCCTTGATGACCTCAAGGAAACCTTCATTGCGTGCGATATCTACAGGTTGCCCTGCCGGACCACGCACATGCAGGAACTTGGCAGGGCCATCACCGCTTTGCTCAAGAAGGAACTTACCGGCCGACATGCCCAGACCTTTTTGATCAACATTGATCGCAATCTGGTTGGGATCATCAATCACATTGTCAAACGACAGAACGACGACATCGGCTTCGTTGGCCTTACGCACCACCGATCCGAACGCGCGGGTGTTGTTGGCGTTAATGATAATTGCGTCAAAGCCCTGATCGATAAAGTTGTTGGCGGCTGCAATCTGTGCCGCGATGTCTTCTCCGACAGAAACAACCTTGAATTCTTCGATTTCGGCAGCAACTTCCGGCTGTGCGGCATAGGCCTTGGCCACCGCAATCATCTGAACACGCCAGTCATTGGCAATAAAGCCATTCACAAGTGCAATTTTGTAAGGCCCTTCACGTGCAGGCCACTGGAAATAGGTTGTATCATCGGACACCGGCGTGAAGCACGACGGATCGGCACCGGGACCAGCAACGGTATTCGGGCCGGCAGACGCAACCTGTCCAGCCACCATCAACGCGACAGCGGCGGTCGTCATAGTCAGTAGTTTTTTCATGGTAGTCCTCCCGTTGGATACGCTGTTCTTTATCGCTTCCTAAGCAGGTCAGCGCCCCTGCCCGCATTGTGCAAGTTCTTGACGTCTCGTTTGCCGCATGCCGGATCAGACACTTCTGATCAACGAACAGAAATGACGGAAATTCAAATGGTTGTCAGAGAGAACTCGTTCTCACTCAGGACCTGAGCGGACCGGGCATTCCCCCCCCTGATGTCAGCATGTGACTTATTTCTTTTGTTTACTTCTGTGCCGTTGAACGGCAAGGGCCCGTAAATGCCTTCATCGGCAAACACAAAACCATGGCGCAATCATCATATTGTCTGATTAAATCGTAAAGAGCAGTTTCCGCAGAACGCATACGGTGATACGCATCCAGGTTGCGGGTTCCCGCAAGACAAGAGAAACGCCTGTGAATATTATCGAAGAGCTGGAGGAAACCACCCATGTCGGATCTTGCTCATTACCTTCGCATATCCAATTTACTAGCGGGCAACCTCGATATTCACTCGGCATTAAGTTCGGTCAAAACCGAGATCGAGAAGATTATCGAGTTTGATCACCTTGATGTATGTCTGATTGACACGGACAAAAGCTGGGCAACGGCTTACGAGGTCGGCGTTGAAACAGCCTGGAGCAAAATGCGTTCGCACGTACAAAAAGCCCCCATCCGCGACATTTTGCTGGGTAAGACAGATCATCTACTGACGGGAAATGCCCTTCAGGACCAGCGCTTCCTTTTCCCCGGCGCGGTAAGCGCCCCGATTATTGACCATCAACTTCGTAGTCGCGTCAGTGTCGGGATGAAGGTTCTGGGAGAAGTCGTTGGCTCGTTGAATTGTTCTTCGAAGAAGGAAGACTTTTATAACCAGAGCCACCTGGAACAGATCCGTATCCTCGCAGACATGCTGGCCCCCTATTTCTATGCTTTGCGTGCCAATGAGAAGGCCAACAAGGAAGCCATCATTCGTGCCGAAATCCTTGCCCGTGAAGAAGGCTTGCGTCTAGGCGCACTAAGCCTTACAGACGCACTCGAAGCCGAGCGCCAGCGCATTGGGATGGATCTGCATGATCAAACTTTGGCCGATCTGACACGCATCGCCCGCGACCTCCGCCCCGGCCTGAGCGAAGCACAGTACTTAAGATTGCAACAGCAAGTCCAAAACATGATCCAGGGACTGCGCGATATCATTGATACCTCTATCCCCTCCATTCTTGACCTGTTTGGCTTCCATCATGCTGTCCAGACGCATCTCGAACGCGCCGTAAGCTATGACAGCGTCATGCAGTTCAAAGTGGATGATCAGACAGACGGCGCGATTGACCTGCTGCCTGAAACAACACGTATCGCGGTCTTTCGCATATGTCAGGAAGCCATCAATAACGCGGTCCTGCATTCAAATGCATCTCTTGTTTCTGTTTCGATTGCCAAAAGTGTTGATGGTTGCCTGACCATCAAGGTCTCGGACAACGGAAACTTCCAGCCACATCCGAGAAAGCCCCCCAGTGGCCTGGAACATATGAAAACGCGCGCCCGCCTGATCGGTGCAAAGTATGACCTTTCAACCTCGGACGGCACACAGGTAACAATTCAGTTGCATCAACCGACCAGACAAGAAGGAGAAAAGATGAATGAAAATATTGCTGGTTGAAGATGACAACATGCATGCAGATTTCCTGATGGAAATCGTTGAACAAGCCTTGCCAGAATTTGATGAAATCCTTGTTGCACATAACGGCAAGGAGGCCGAAACCCTAGCCCACCGGCATCAAATTTCGGCAGTCGTGATGGACCTGCGCATGAAGGAACATAACGGCATCGAAGCCGCGCGAACCATTTGGGCAGAACGTCCTGACACCCGTATTCTGTTCTGGTCAAACTATTCTGATGAGGCATATTTGCGCGGGATTACGCGAATTGTTCCGGATCAGGCGGCCTATGGATATGTTCTGAAAACCGCGACACAGGACAAGATGCGACTGGCTTTGCGCGCCGTCCTTGTCGAAGCCCAGATTGTGGTTGATCGCGAAGTCCACCAGATACAGGCCCAGCAAATGCGCTCCCGCAGTGCTCTGACAGAATTTGAATATCTGATCTTACTTGATTTGGCGCTAGGGCTGCCTGACAAGGCTATTGCCGCGCGCCGGAAACTGTCGCTCCGTACTGTCCAGAACCGTTTATTATCTCTCTATGACAAACTCGAAGTAGAGTCGCAGGACCAGAACGAAATGGGCATTGTGCTGAACAAACGAACACGCGCTGTCTCCAGTGCCATTGCACGCAAGGTGATCAATCGCGAAGGATTGATTGCTGCCAACAAAGAGCTTGGCGACTGGCTTGCGCGCGCTCCTGCTTCTCAACGTTAGGCTCAGAACCCATTCCACCTTTCTGGTTAAAAGTGGTTCGTCAGATTGATAAAGAACACTATGTGAGCTCGGTTTCGGCCCATTGAGTCCTGAGCCTCGCGCTATAGCCCAACTGATGTTCATTAACCCCGAATTATGACAATTCGGGCGGAAAGCAACTCTGACTGATTTGAGGCAGGAATTTGTGAAGCGATGGAGCAGTGACTACCTTTGCAATCACTGCTCCGCTGTCAGGCGCCACAAATGATGACATTCGACATAAGAAAAATCAAATACTTAGAGCTTCCGATTATCACATAAGTTGACATAGCTTGACAGAAAAGATGACAACTCTCTCAATTCTATATTCAAAGCTCAAAAAAAGACCGTCGCACTGTGTACGCCAGTCATGTTCCTATGTTCGACTACAACTTGCGTTCTGGCATGGCCCCCAACCCAAAACAGACGATCAAACTGGGAACACTACTTCAACCACGTTTAAGAGCTTCGACAAATTCCGCATTTTTTTCTGGATCTTGACTGCAAACATCTCCCCAGCACCCGAATTTCTTCATCAACAATTGTATTAACCACCTTGGTTTGATTGGCGTTTTCTCGAGCCACGTTACTGTTTTTATAAGCCGTTGAAGTTTCTGTTGCATCCGATAGCCGCGAGTTCCAACAACATCTGCAACGATGGGGACTAAGTACCAAATGTTTCTGGTACAATGGCCTGCCTTTTATCGAACCGATCCACAAGTGCATGGATAAAACCGCTCTGGAGGTTTTCCGAGATAATTTGGTTAATTCCCACTTCCAATGCTGCGTATCGAACCGGCAGCGCAACCGTCTGTTCGATGGTCATGAAACTCTCAGACAAAACTCGAAACCCTGGTGTCTGTTCCGCAAAAGCTTGTAGGGGCTGACGCACCCCAGCGGCAGCCTCAAGTTTCTGTTCTATAAACAGATCGACCGCACCCGGTGTCGTCGAGGCACGCAGCAGGGTCGCAAACTCTAACGTTCGAGACAGATACAGGTCGTAAGCTGCTCCTTTGCCAACAGCGATCCGTGTACCGGGCTGGTCAACGTCGGCGTTACTCTGAAAGTCCGACTCTTCTCGAACCAAGTAACTACCCTCAATTAAAAGGTAAGGTTCCGAGAACCAGATCGCTTCTGCGCGTTTGGGATCACGTGCAAGAAATGCGATATCCCAGACATCCTGCCCGGCAGCTTCTACAACCTCACGTGCAGAATTGAAAATGACATACTCAACAGGGAGATCGAAGTCCGATGCAATTTGGCGGACAAGCTCTACAGATATCCCGGACGGGGGAGCATTTTCATCGCCTTGTTCTGCTAAAACGTTATTACCAAGGTTAATTGCTGCTCTTAGCGTTCCATAAGGAGCAAGTGATTGCTTAATCTCTTTCATCTGACCAATCCAGTTGATGTGGAACAACGGCTAAAAAAATGGCCGCCTGTAAGGCGCAATGTGGTTTGTTGGGCGTAACAATCCATCGATCACGTCGGTACAGGCGGCCTACCCGAGAAGGTTGTGGGATCCTTTTCGAGCGTTTAGTCAACGTCTGATGCGGTAACTTCTCGTTCCAGTTTTCTGCGCAGGCGACGCGCCATAAAAATAGGCAGGATGAAACCAACGACCGCCACGGTCCAAATCCCAATTGATAGCGGGGACGCAAACAAGATACCCCAGTCACCATCGGAGATTGTCATCGCTCGCCGAAGGTTCTGCTCCATCAGGTTTCCGAGAAGTACACCGAGAATTACAGGGACAAGTGGCACGTCCAGTTTACGCAGGACCCAACCGACGACACCGAACACCACCATCACGATCAGATCAAATGTTGATCCCGAGATACCGTAAATCCCAACAAATGAGATCATAGCAACACCTGGCATGAGGTAATGCGTCGGAATCATCAGCACTCGAACAAACATTCCAACAAGCGGAATATTAAGCGCCAACAACATAAAGTTGCCGATGAAAAGTGCGGCGATTAGACCCCAAACAACATCAGGGTTGTTCTGGAAGAGCAAAGGTCCGGGTGTGATGTTCAATGCAAGAAGCATTGCCAGCAGAACAGCTGTCGTTCCCGAGCCCGGCACGCCAAGAGCCAACATCGGGACCAGTGCACCACCTGCCGCAGCATTGTTTCCTGCTTCTGGCGCAACAACACCACGTGGATCGCCTTTTCCAAATGTGTTCTCGCGATCAACGAGTTGCTTTTCAAAGCTATAGGAAATGAACGACCCCAGAGATGCTCCAGCACCAGGAAGCACGCCAGCAAAGAAACCAAATAGCGTGCTGCGGCACATGGTGGGAAACGTTTTTCTTAGCATCCACAAAGGCGGCGTGATTCTGCCAAGCTTGATACCAGACGTGTCGCTTTTTTTCAGCGAAGACTTGTGTTCAAGGAAAACAAACACTTCTGACAGCGCAAAAAGGCCAACAATAGCAACAAGAAAGTCGATGCCGTCATAAAAGTGTACTTGCCCGAACGAGAACCTGGGTACACCTGTCTGACTATCAACACCAATCATTGCAATCGCCAGACCAAGCGCTGCTGCAAATGCGGCTTTGGCCTGATTAGTACTGGCCACGCCGCCCAGTGTGGCGAACGCAAGCACGAAGAGGGCAAAATACTCTGCAGGTCCGAAAAGAAGCGCAACCTTAACCAGCAATGGCGCCAAAAACACCAATCCCCAAGTCGCAAAGAAAGCGCCGAAGAACGAAGCAAACCCAGACAATGCGAGAGCTTCGCCTGCCTGGCCCTTACGTGCCATTGGAACACCATCCAGTGTGGTCATCATGGCAGGCTCGTCACCGGGTATGTTCAATAATATTGACGAAATTCGTCCGCCATACATTGCGCCGTAGTACACACTGGTCAAAAGGATGAGTGCCGGTGTAGGCGCCAATCCTAGGCTAAAAGCCAGAGGAATCAATATAGCAACACCGTTAGATGGACCTAAGCCCGGCAATGCACCAATCACAGTACCCAAGAGACAACCGAGGAAAGCCAAAGCGAGGCATTGGAATGTCAATGCAACACCGAAGCCGTCAGCGAGAGACGAGAGAGTTTCTAACATTTATCCAATCCTCAAAAGCCCCAGGGGCCTCGCGCTAGTGATAGGCCTAGCACCAAATGGAAAAGTGCATAAATCCCCAAAGAGATCGATACTCCCCCAATGGCAGCTCCTTTCAATGGAGCTCCAAGACGCAGGCAAAGGTAGAATGCGGCAAAGATTGTCGAGACGACGAAACCAACCAGTGGCAAGACAAACGAATACGCAATTAATACGGCAACTGCCGCTGAAAGTTCGGCAAAGGTTCTCATTCCCGGCCAGTCTGCGCTGCCGCCGGGCAGAAGCATGATCGCGACGCTGGATAATGAAAGCACTACGCCAAGAATGATTGGGAATGTCTTGGGCCCAATTGGGTCAGAGATGAAACTGAGCGGAATGAGTGTGGCCTGCCAGATGAAGAAAACCCCCAAAAGCAGTCCAATTCCGCCAAACACGCGATCGCTCACGAATTTTACTCCTGTTGTAGAGTGGTCCGCCAACTTGCAAGTTGGCGGACGCTAGCGCGGTAGATGGATTACTTGATCAGGCCGATCTCTTTCGAGAGGCTTTCGATATCGTTGACCGAAGCACGAACGAAGTCTTCAAACTCGGCACCGCGAAGATCCAGTGGAGCCAATCCGTTTGCCTCCATGGTTTTCTTCCACTCTGCGGATGCATAAACTTCGCCTACAGAGTTCACCCAGAAGTCATACGCCTCTTCAGACATATTCAATGGCGCATAAAAACCACGCCAGTTCGCACCAACAACATCAATGCCCTGTTCCTTTGCAGTCGGGAACGAAGCAAATTCACCGTCGAGACGTTCTGGCGCGAGAATGGCGAGAACTTTCAGGTCCCCTGACTCAACAAAACCTTTTGCCTCAGAGGCATCACCGGTAAAGGCTTGGACAGTACCAGCCATGATCTGAACCACAGCTTCTGCACCACCATCAAACGCAACATACTTTACTTTCCGTACATCGCTGATTCCGGACTTCTTGGCAGCAAGAAGAACTTTGAGATGATCCCATCCACCAACAGCTGAGCCGCCCGCAAAGTTAACAGATGATGGGTCTTGCTTGATCTGGTCCATTAGCTCGGTCAACGAATTAACCGGAGAATCGGCAGCTACACCGATAACACCGTAGTCAGCGCCGATTGTTCCTACCCAACGAACCTGGTCCATCGTGTTTCCAGGATATGCACCTTGAGCGAGACGCGTGGCAGTAGCAGAAGAAGCTGCAACAATCAGATCATTGTCGTCATTCATTTTGTTGACAACTTCGGCATAGGCAACTCCGCCGCCGCCGCCTGCAGCATTAACAACACGCATCGTGCTTGAGATAAGCTTCTGATCTTGCATCGCCTTACCAACTTGGCGGCAAGTGAAATCCCAGCCGCCACCAGCACCTGACGGAGCAATACATTGAGGGCTTTCTGGCTCGAATGCGAAAGCCGTCGTTGCCCCGCCACTGGCAAAGGCAATGAGACCAGTTACGCACAAAGCTCGAATTGATTTCATCATTTTCCTCCCGATGAATTGGAACAAAAGCGTTCCCTTTTCCAGACCCGTTCATTTCACGGCACGGATCCGACTCTCTGATTATCGTTTGGTGAAACGGGAAGTACCGACTTCATCCGATACAAGACACTTCGGTTACTTGACGACATGGACGGACACCAAGCCTCTTCCTCGTTTCTTGGTCGCTCTCTGCTGCAGCTGCTGCGATTTCTCGGTTCATTCCGAGATATCGTTCGCTTGCTCTTATTGTCATAAGTGAAAACATATGACTTGTTTTATGTCAACACATATGACAATCATGTTTCAGAATTTGACCAAGGAGGAATTCATGTCCCGCACAAATCCACATAAAAACAGAGAGTTAGATGTCTCTGGAAAGCGGTACCTCTATATGCCGATTTCAGAAATTGCAGGCTGCGAGAGCTTGCCCATAGCGCTGAAAGTCGTACTGGAAAACCAGTTACGGCACGCACACCGGCACGAAGATCACGCGAAAAATATCGATTCTCTAGTAAACCGAAGGATAGGAGAAGGGATTCCCTTCTTCCCCGCTCGAGTGTTTTTGCAAGATCTTCTTGGTGTTCCGTTGATGGTTGATCTCGCCTCTCTGCGAGATGCGGTCGCCAAGGCTGGCGGCAATCCGTCTGATGTGAACCCACGCGTTGCGGCAGACCTGGTCATTGACCATTCATTGCGCGTCGATGTGTCTGCCAGTGATGCAGCACGAAAAATTAATCTCGAACTGGAGCATGAGCGCAACGTAGAACGCTTTGGTTTCTTGCGCTGGTGCCAAACCAGTTTCGACAAGCTACGTGTTGTCCCGCCCGGAAAAGGCATCATGCACCAGATCAACATGGAGTATCTGGGCAAGGTGATTTGGACTGATGAGACCGATGATGGCACTTGGGCATACCCCGATACCCTTGTTGGCACAGACAGCCACACAACAATGATTAATGGTTTGGGTATTCTTGGTTGGGGTGTTGGCGGCATCGAAGCGGAAGCCGTCATGCTCGGACGCGCTGTTTCACTTCCGATTCCCGAAGTAGTTGGCGTCGAAATCACCGGCACAATTCCTGAAGGCGTTATGCCAACAGATATTGTCCTGGCAATTACCGAGCGCCTAAGGGCGGTAGGTGTTGTCGGAAAGTTTGTTGAATTCTTTGGCAAAGGCCTTGATGGCTTGCCTGTTGCAGACCGCGGTACGATTGCAAATATGGCACCGGAATTTGGTGCAACTTGCGTGTATTTCCCGCCAGATGAGCGTCTTTCAGACTATCTGCGAATGACCGGTCGCACGGAAGAACACATTGCCTTGGTCGAAGCATATGCCAAAGCACAATTGATGTGGCGCGACAGCAAATCTTCCGCACCAGTCTTTGAGCAAGTCGTTCAATTTGATCTTTCTGAAGTTGAAAGCTCGATTGCGGGACCGTGGAGGCCAGAAGATCGAATTTCTTTGAGCAATGCCAAACAAGCGTTCCAGACACTCCAGAAGTCAATAAACTCTCACCGTGACCTGCAGGCAGAAACAAATATCCCTTCAAAAGGCTATAGCTTGAAGGACGGGGACATTGTCATCGCCGCAATCACCAGTTGCACCAACACCTCCAATCCAATCAACATGATCGGTGCGGGCTTGCTTGCAAAACGTGCAGCAGAGCTAGGTTTAACCGTCAAGCCTTGGGTGAAAACTTCGTTAGCACCCGGTAGCCAAGTTGTTGCCGCGATCCTAGAAAACACTAGCTTGCAATCTCACCTCGACAAACTTGGCTTCCAGGTTGTCGGGTTTGGCTGCACAACATGCAACGGCATGTCTGGGCCAATTGATGAAGCCTTGGCCGAGACCATTGATAACGAGAAGATTCTCGCAACAGCAGTACTGTCGGGTAACCGTAACTTTGAAGGACGAACTCACCCCAACGTTCGTGCCGCATATTTGGCGTCCCCAGCTTTGGTCGTTGCCTATGCAATTGCTGGCAATCTCAATATAGACCTGCGGACCGAACCGCTAGGTCAAGATCGTCACGGCACCCCTGTTTTCCTTGCTGACATCTGGCCGTCAGCGACAGAAATTTCGTCGATTGTCTCGACAGCCTACGACCCGAAGTTGTTTGTTGAGAAATATAATGAGATTTTTGACGGCGATGATAAATGGGTTTCATTGTCTGAGAAGCCGGGAAGCCAGTTCTCCTGGAAGGCGGACAGCACTTACATCCGTCAGGCACCGTACTTTGACGAGCTCTCACCACACCGAAATGAGGTGATAGACATCAAGGGAATGCGACCACTGGCTATCCTGGGTGATTCTATCACCACAGATCATATCTCACCTTCCGGTGCGATTGCCGATCATTCAGCAGCCGCGAACTTCATGCTTGGTAAGGGTGTGCAGAAAAGAGACTTCAACTCGTATGGCACGCGCCGCGGCAACCATGAAATAGCTGTTCGGGCGACATTCGCAAACATCCGCCTCAAGAATAAAATCGTCGAAGGTACAGAAGGAAGCATCACTAAACTGATGCCTGAAGGCAAACAAATGTCGGTTTTCGATGCCGCTGAAATCTACAAGAAAAGAAATGTCCCGCTTGTTGTTGTGGCCGGCAAGAATTACGGATGTGGGTCTTCCCGAGATTGGGCAGCAAAAGGTGTGGCGCTCCTAAACGTCAAAGCAGTTATCGCGGAGAGCTTTGAGCGGATTCACCGCACCAACCTCGTTGGTATGGGCGTTCTTCCACTAGAACTGCCTGCCGACACCAATGCAAATGCTCTGAACCTTGATGGAACTGAAACGTTTGATTTGCTCAATCTCGAACAATCAGTTGGAGTTCGCTCAACCCTACAATGCCTTGTTCACCGAGAGAACGGCGACACGTCCAGCATCAACCTGACTGTTCGTATCGAGACTGAAGAAGAGCTCGAATATTGGCTGGAGGGCGGCATTTTGCCTGCTGTTTGGCGCGAATATGTGTCAACGGTTAACGCCTGAGGAAAACGCCATGAACCAGTATTTTATTCCAGCTTCATTTTATCGCGGCGGCTCTAGCAAGGGCCTGTTCTTTCATGCCAAAGACCTACCTGCAGAAATTGAACGACAGGATGAGATATTCCTCGCAGCAATGGGGAGCCCTGATCCGAACGGTCGACAGCTTGACGGTATGGGTGGTGGTGTCTCATCTCTGTCAAAAGCAGTGATCATCGGCCCTTCAACTCACCCGGATGCCGACATCGATTACACTTTTGCCCAGGTTGCAGTCGACAAGGCTGTTGTCGACCGCGGCGCGAACTGTGGCAACCTGAGCTCTGCTGTTGGTCCATTCGCGATTGAGGAAGGCTTAATTTCTGCAACAGACGGCATAACATCGGTCCGAATTCATCAGGTCAATACGCGTAAAATAATTCACGCGCAGGTTCCTGTTCGACATGGCAAGCCGCTGGTTGAGGGAGAACTGGCAATAGCTGGAGTCTCTGGCAGCGGGGCGAGAATTCGACTTGATTTCAAGTCTCCCGGCGGGTCGATTACATCCGGCCTGCTCCCGACGGGAAACGTCGTTGACCAAATTGTCATGGATAACGGACGTAAGCTCAGTATCTCCATGATCGATGCGAGTAACCCGGTTGCATTTGTTGCAGCAGAAGATCTTAACCTGCAAGGTCTACGGCACCCCGACGAGATAGAAACTTTACCTGGTCTGATGGCAACTCTTGATGACATCAGGCGGAAGGCTGCTGTTTTGATGGGGCTTGCAAACACACCTGGAACCGCAGGACTGGCAAATCCCAAAATCGCTATTGCGTCGCGCCCTAATGCGTTTGTTGCACTCGATAGTTCGGCCTTTAACAAGAACGACTATGACATTGGCATCAACATGCTTTCAATGGAACGCGCCCATAAGGCCATTACCCTTACAGGTGCGATGTGTGCCGGTGTTGCTTCTCTAATTAAAGGAACGATCCCCCATGCCATGTCCTCAAGCACGCCCAACACCGCAGAGATTCGTGTTGGCAATCCTTCCGGGGTTGTCGGGGTGAGTGCGAAGGTCGATCAAGTTGATGGTTGGAGCGTTGACTATGCTAGTGTATTCCGAACAGCACGCTGCCTAATGAAAGGAAGCGTTGCAGTACCGGCACGGTTGGCCGATCAATAAATAAAGCAGGCATTCATGAGTGTTGTCCCAAATCAGCTACATATTCAACTTGCGCAACGTATATTACTATTTGCGCGTACATCCGGCTTGGAAGCAGGGCATCACTTCACCGAAACATCCTTACAACATTTGCTAGGAACGTCGCGCGGCCCGATCCGCGCGGCGCTCAACTATCTTTCAGATCAAGGCTTTTTAGAGAAACGGCCAAATCGTGGGTTCTTTCTGCTTTCTGTACCTAACGATGCCTTGGATCGCATTTCAGATGCACCAGAAGCAGATGATGAACGCATATATCTTGCCATCGCGGCAGATCGACTTGCGTCAACCCTGGAGGAAAAAGTCACCGAAGCCGAATTAATGCGGCGCTACGACGTTCCGCGATATAGCTTGCGTCGCGTCCTCGGACGTATCTCATCCGAAGGCTGGATTGAACGCAAGGCCGGAAACGGTTGGTTGTTTCTACCAATGATTGACTCGGTCGAAGCCTATCGGGAAAGCTATGCACTTCGTCAGATTCTTGAACCAGCAGGCTTACAGGCGGAAGGATTCAAAGCAAATATTACGGTTTTGAAGCACCTAAAAACCCAGCAAGAATTCATTCACGACAAGGGCTTTGAAACACTCGGGCAAATTGAACTGTTTGAGGCCAACTCGCAGTTCCATGAAAGTCTCGCTGAGATGTCAGGTAACCGGTTTCTTGCACAATCAGTTGCCAAACAAAACCAACTTAGACGTCTTGTTGAATATCGTCAGACGATTGATCGTGCACGCGTCAAACGGCAAACGGAACAGCATCTTGAGATTATTGACGCCCTATTGACCGGCAACAATACGAAGGCTGCGGAACTTCTCAGGCGGCATATAGGAGGTGCATCGGAAGAGAAAGCGCAGCCAAACATCTTTTCATCGCGCTCCTGATTATGCCTTAGAACGGCCAAGTTAGCACATGTCATCAACTACGACTGCTTCGCATGACCAGAAATAGACGTTGTAGATCGATAACCCCGAATTATGACAATTTGGGCGGTTGCTGCATGAATCCACTTTCTTGCAGGAGCTCAGGTTTACTTTGTCTGGAAACCTCAATTAACGGACAAAATCAGCCCCGAAACGATCGGTACGCCGCCGGACCTGCGTAAACGCGTGTCGCATGCTCCTTGCCAACAGCCGACCGCTTGTCTGCGGGTCACATCACGCTTATAGTAACGGTTCAAAAATTTAGCTGACATCGCTTTGCCTGCGCCCCTCAATGCTCCCGGAACGTCCTTGTGCGAACCGGGTGTTTGTATGTGCTCGGGTTGCACCATATCACCCGCCGGCTTTTTCTATCTGCTGCTCGACGTCTTCTAGGGTTCAACTTAGGAGACGCGTGATGTCACGTACCTATCGCAAGCAGAAGGGACAGAAGATCGCCGAGCGTCATTGCGACTATCCGCGGCCGCGCTTCCCGGATGGCGTTAACACAGAATGGCGCAAATTTCGTGTTCACAAACCGATGCGGACGCTCGAGCGCGCCTATCTTCGCCACATCCTCAAAGGCGCGGACTGGAATGATCTGGTTCCGCTCCCGGATCGATGGCCAATGCCCCATTTCTGGTGAGGTGCTGTTCGGTACACAAGGATGCAGTAAATGGCGCCTGAAAATCTGCACCGACTGCAACAACATGTTTGCACGCCGCTGGTACACCCATCAACAATACCGGCGGCGTGGCCTCATTCACTTGGCGCAGGAGAAAGGCAGAAGCTGCTTTATAAGATCTTACGTTGCCGCCACATCCCTTACTTGACCGCCCACAGAAGCACAGCCAAAGTGTCTGACCAAATCGCGTGTATCGCGCATCCTTTGACAAAGATAAGCCAAAGATACAGTCTAACCATGTGGTGATCCACCGAACTTGGAGAAGTCCGATGCAAAGCGAGATCAAGCGCTTGCGGATTTTGGGAGGATGTCAGGTGCCATAAAAGATGACTTTCGACATGCAGAGAAATCAATCGCTTAGCATTTCAGATTGCCAGATAAGTTGACATGGATTGACACATAAGCTGACAAAAAACTGCAAAATTGACAGAAAAGGTGACATTTTCAGAATTTGTAGCGTCTCAATGCCAAGAGATGTTGTGCACCAAGAGTTATCGCTCTCGAAGCGCCTCATCCCCGTACTTCATCACAGGCGAGAGTAGGAACTCAATAATCAGTCGTTTCCCAGTCTTCACCTCAACAGAGGCCGTCATTCCCGGTACCAGTTTGACTATCCGTCCATCAGCGAAGATTTTCGAGCCATCAAGGGTCGCCCGGACCTCATAGACCAGCCCCAGATCTTCGTCCTGAATGGCATCGCGCGAGATGCTTTTGACCTTGCCGTCAATCTTTCCTTAGAGCACTTCATGTTTTCACGGAACCATACCCGGCATTCCTGAAGTAAGCGGCGCATTCGTCAGGTGAGAAGGTTCCAGCAATTTGCCCGAGATGACGCCAGGTATCTTCAATGTTTCGTTTCTGAGCAGCTCTCATCCAGTGCTTAACCTTTGAGAAGGCTTGCTCTATAGGATTAAGGTCGGGGCTGTAAGGTGGCAGGTACCATGAGCGGACACCGGCTGCCTTCAAGCTGTCGCGGACGGCGCGAGATTTGTGGCTACCAAGATTGTCCATGACCACGATATCACCCGGGCGCAGTCCCCGAAGCAGTTGCTGCTGAACATAGGCCAAAAAACTTGCGCCATTGATCGGCCCATCAAACACGCAAGGGGCTGTCAGTTGATCATGGCGCAGGGCGGCAATGAAGGTCATTGTTCGCCAGTGCCCATGTGGTGCATAGCCGACCAATCGTTGTCCCTTGGGACACCATCCCCGGAGCGGAGCCATGTTGGTTTTGATCCAGGTCTCGTCAATGAAAACCAGCCGCTCCGGATCAATCACTCTTTGCAAGGACTTCCAGCGCCGACGCTGGCGGGCAACGCTGGAGCGCGCTTGTTCAAGGGCGAACAGTGTTTTTTTGAAGCGTAGTCCCTCATCTCTGAGAAACTGCCATACGGTCTGATGCGAGACAGTCACACCATGCTCGGCAAGCATGTCTTTAAGCCCATGAAGTGTCAGGTGTGGCGTTCGTTTGAGTTGCTCATGAATGAAGTCTCGATGCTCGACAAGCACACGTTTGCGATGGCCGCCAATCTTGCCCTGTGAGACGCTTCCGGTGGAACGGTAACGCTGGTGCCACTTCACCACAGTTGAAACCGCAACTCCAAAACGGGCTGCAACTGCCCGACAGCTTTCTCCGGCTCGAACCGCAGAAACAACACGCTCTCGAAGATCATTCGAATAAGGACGGGTCATGAATGCTGGCCTCCTTACCCAGCATTCATCTTGAATCACAATTCAACCCTCTTGGGAATCCCATATCGATTCGGAAAAACCGTGAAACGCTCTAGCGAGTGAAGGAGAAGCTATCGATCTTGATCACAGCTTCCTGCTCTATCGCAACAAAACCGGCATCCTTATTTTGCACCTTGGCAACCGCTTTGAGTTCCACATCGTCGGGCACCACCATCAGACACTCGGCTGGCGAGACAACGCCGCGTACGGTATGGACCGCCAATTGCCGAATCGTGCCGCTGACCGGGGCGCGCAATTGATGGCGATCTTAGCGGCTTTCGGCTTTGCGCAGGGTAATCACCGCAGTTTCGAACTTGTTGCGCGCATCCAGAAGTTCTTCGAGTGTTTGTTGTTTGACCTCAAGCCAGACCGGCTTGGTGCTGATCCCGTCCGAAATGAGTCCGGAAATAGATCCTTCCTCTCGACCAGAAGCGGCAGGAGCTCCCTACTTTTGGCAATTTTGGCCTTGATTAAAGCGCAATCTGCACGGAGTTTTGCCGGGCGACTTGCAAGGGGACGGGCAGCAACTGAACGCCTGATACAAGCTGGTCGCAAACGTATTGCGATCATCAATGGCCAGAAAGGTGTCGATGCCTCGCGCGACCGTCTCAAAGGATACCGCCAGGCACTTTCCAGCAACGATATACCGTTTGACCCAACTCTTGTCCGTCCGGGGAACTGGGAACCATCAACCAGGTTATTCGATGACTCATGAACTCATGGCACTGGATATCCCGCCAGACGCAACTTTCTGCGCCAATGACCTTATGGCGCTGGGCTGTTATGACGCGCTGCGCGAATTGGGGAAAAGCATCCCGGACGATGTAGCCGTGATCGGCTTTGACGACCGCGAAATTGCCCAGCACACGCACCCTGCCCTGACGACTCTGATTCTACCCCACTACGAAATGGGTGAAATCAGTGCCGAACTCCTGATCGATAGCGTGGGCGATCTTTTGGCCTCACCAAACCAAATCAAGGTTGAATGCCTGATGGTCGAACGCGACTCCGTTGAAAACCCAAAACAAAACGGCTGATCCTGGTTGCAGCACCTGGAAAACCTATCGAACCAATGCCTCGCTATTGACGTGGATGGCGTAAACGCTTGTCGTTGCCGTCATCAGTATCTCGTTTCCGCGCGCGCCGCCAAACGTTAAATTCGATACAGTTTCCGGCACCAGAATCTTGCCAAGCAACATGCCTGCGCGATCAAAGCAATGCACACCATCCGCAGCTGAACTCCAAACATTTCCATGGCAATCAATTCGGATCCCGTCCGGCAAACCTTTATCGATCGTGGCAAAATCACGACCGTTCTCAAGCCGGTTGCCGTTCACAACGTCATACACACGAATGACCGCCGGAATTGAACTGTCATGGCTGCTTCCTGATTCTGCGATGTAAAGCAGCTTTTCATCATTGGAAAATGCCAGCCCGTTTGGCTGATGAAACTCCGATGTGACACTGGTTAACGTGCCCGTGGCCGGATCAAGACAAAATACATTGTTGTATTTCTGCTCTGGTGCCGCCTTATACCCCTCGTAGTTCGACAATATCCCGTAAGTCGGATCTGTAAACCAGATTGATCCGTCGGATTTGACGACAACGTCATTCGGCGCGTTAAGCCGATACCCTTCAAACCCATCCGCAAGCATCGTGATCGAACCATTATGCTCCGTGCGGGTAACCGATCTTGTGCCGTGCTGGCAAGTCACAAGACGGCCATTCAAATCAATCGTGTTGCCATTGGCAAAGTTTGACTGGTCGCGAAAAACATTGACCGATCCGTCACACATCCAACGATAGATTTTCTGGTTCGGGATGTCGGAAAACAGCAAGCATTGATGCGCAGGGACCCAAACCGGGCCCTCTGTCCAGAGATGCCCGGAGGAAAGCTTGCGCAAGCTTACATTTGCCAGAACAAGGTCACGAAACCGGCTATCAACAATCTCGTATGGTCCGTTCATGGCCGCCTTCCTGTCCTGCTGGCCAATGCTACGACTGAAACGATGATCAAACCGGTCAGCATCAGGCGAACACCTGCACCAAGCCCATACGAGTTCAACATCGATACAATCAGGAACATGAACAATGCTGCGCCCCAAATCCCAGGAACATTTGAATTACCCCCTGCAATTGAGGACCCGCCAATTACCACTACAGCAATAGACATCAACATGTATTCTGTTCCCATGTTGAGGTTCGCGCCGCCAGAAAAACAAGCCAGGATGAAACCAGTAAGTCCCGCCAGTACCGCGCAACCGGTATAGACACCAAGTCTAACGGCATTAACGGGAACACCGGCCAGTCGAGCGGCACGTTGATTTTGTCCAACCGCAGATATCCAACGCCCGGCAATCGCTCGTTCCAATACGAACCAGCCGACAATCGAAACAAGAACAGCAATAATCGCAACGTTTGGAACGCCGCCAAAGCCGCCGGTCGAAAAGTTCGCAAGCACCTCAGGTGGCTTGATACGAAGTCCCCGGTTCGACCAGATCGCCAATGACTGAAACAAAAATGACGAAGATAGGGTCGCGATGATTGGCGGAATACGTAGCACCAGAATCAGAGAAAAGTTAAACAATCCACACGCCAGGCCGACACCAATGGCAATCAAAATACCCGGAACAACGAGACTGCTATCAGTGTCCATGAATTTAAGTGCCAGCGTCCCGGCCAGTGTCATTGTCGCCGGAATGGACAGATCGACGTTTCCTGGGCCCAAGGTTACGACAAACATTTGCCCGACACCCACAATGACGGCAAAGGACGCAAAGGTTAGTGCGGCATAAAGCAATGCGCCCGCACCGCCGCCCGTCGGGACAACAAGCAATGTGACAAAATAGGTCGCGCCTGCTGCAAAATAGGCCCATATCCACTGCTTTTTAGCAAAACTGACAAGCCCACGCACGAGAGCAGAATGCGTTGCATGCGCATCAATCTTATTTTCTATCATTTTCATATAGTCGCCTCGCGCCGCGTGAAGATAAGTCTTGCAGCAAGAACCAGTATAAGGATTGCGCCTTGGGCACCGATTTGCCAATCAGACGACAAATGAAGGAATGACAGAAAACTGGCCGCAAGCGTAAGAGTCAGCGCACCAACCACGGCACCAATCGGTGAAACTCTGCCGCCTGTGAACTCACCACCACCAAGAATCACCCCCGCAATTGACAACAACGTGTATCGCAAAGCGATATTGGCATCTGCGGAGGTTGCTAAACCAACAAGAGCCATTCCTGACAGAACGCATAAGAGCCCGGCAATTCCGTAGGCGACAGCCTTCAGACGCAATACCGACCACCCTGATCTTTCGATCGCTTGTTCATTGCCGCCAACACCGCGCAATAAAACCCCAAGTGCGGAACGCTTGACGAAATAATGCATGCTTAGGCCAATAATGATCGGTGCAATGATTGCCACTGGCAAAAATGGTGTTTTCGCAGTCATCATGGTGCGCAGCCAATCAGGTGCAGAACCACCCGGCGACGGCAGTATCAGGATTGCCATCCCCGCCCAGAAGAATGACATGCCGAGTGTCACAACAATTGCCGGAAGTTTGCGCACATGGATAATTGCCCCCATACCTGCATAAACAAGAATGGCACCTGCTAGAATCGCATAGCCAATAACCGGATCACTTTGCACAAATGTGGCGGTGACACAGGCACAGAAGCTGACGAAGGTGCCGATCGACAAATCAATGTCGTTGATCATCAGGATCATCATTTGTGCCACAGTTGCCAAGGCTACGGGAATTGCGAGATTAAACAGCAGATTAAGACCGAAATAACTCATGGCACGCGGCTGCATGTAGAAAACAGCCGCCAATAGGATGGCCAAGGACATAAATGGTAAAAGAGCCCGCAAGTGTTCCCGGTTCATTGAATACTCTCCTGCATGGCAAACGACGTACGAAGCAGGTTATCTTCGGTGATTTCATCGCCCGTAAGCTCACTTACGATTTCCCCTTCCCGAAAAACAAATACCCTGTCGCATTCCAGAATTTCATCGGTTTCCGTTGAATACCAAAGGAAAGTCCGCCCCTTCTCCGCTTCACTGCGGATCATACGATAAACTTCCATCTTTGTTCCGACATCCACGCCACGCATCGGATCGTCCATCACCACAATTGGAGCGGACGAGGCCAATGCCCGTGAAAACAGAACCTTTTGTTGATTCCCGCCAGAAAGTGACAGGATCGGGTTCATGAGGTTGTCGGTTTTGATACCAATTTTGCTGTGCCAACGATCAGCCAGGCTGGCTTCCTTGATACGGTTGATCCAAAAACCACGGCTGAATTCAACAAGTGTCTGTAAGCTCAGATTGCGCATGATAGACCACAGTGGCATCAGACCATCACGGGCACGATCACCCGCAACGAATACAACCTGTGGATTACGTGATGCCAGCCAGTCTGATGACCGCGCCAAGGTGCATGCGGCCAGAACTTCTGCTTGTCCGTGACCTGCAAGACCGGCAAGACCAATAATTTCTCCCTTGCGCGCGCTAAGCCCATTCTCCATGCGCAGAACTTCCTCACCAAATGATCTGTTCTTTTTGGCGACCTGAATTTCCGGCGTATCGGGGACAACATGTCCCATCGCATCAACAAGCGTATCGCGAGAAAATTTGGAGACCAAATTATCGTCGATGATACGGCCATCCTTCATAACTACGATACGGGTTGCTACGTCAAAAATTTCCCCAAGCATATGGGAAATAAAGATAATTGACCCACCTTCCTCACAGAACCTTTTGATGTAACTAAGCAATTGCTCTGCAATAGAGCCATCAAGGGAGGATGTTGGCTCATCCAGGATCACCAATCGTGCGTCAATATCCCTTTGGGAAAAAGCAATTGCAATTTCAACCATCTGACGCTCGGCAATCGGCAGGTCAGCAACAACACTATAAGGATTGATACCGTTGCCCGGGAATATCTCATCAAGCGATTTCTTAACGACCTGTCCGGCCTCTTTCCGCCAGTTCTTTAACGGCATGTTCCGATACGGAATGCGCAGATTTTCCAACACTGTCAGGTTTGGACACAACGATAGTTCCTGAAATACGCTACGTATTCCGACAGTTCTGGCTCGGTCAGCATTTCTGAAGTCTGCCTGAGCATTATCACCAGCATAGTTGACAATACCGCTTGTTGGTGACAACCGCCCGTTGATGACATTCACAAACGTTGATTTGCCAGCCCCGTTATGTCCGACGACGCCAACACACTCGCCGGGCATTATCCTGAAATCCACATCGCTCAGTGCCTTAACGGCACCAAATGAGACAGCGACTTCCGCCAAGGTTATGATCGGCACCTCATGGGTGCCGATCACTTTTTTGTTTTGAATCATGACCCTGCTTGCCTTACTTCGCGGCCTGGATCACTTTTTTAGAGTCTTCAAGGCTGTATTCCACATTGGCTACGGAACCGTTTGGTGTTTCCTTGACAATCTCCTCGAGACTTTCCTGATCAACGCGGAGGAAGGGAACGGTAAGATCTTTTGGCACGTCAGCACCATCAAGAATCTGCTGTGCCACCCAGAAGGCCAATGTACTTACCCCCGGTGCAATGGAAAGAGAGGTCGTTTCATAGCCAGTTGCTTCTTTCTGTTCCAACCACCATTGCAGCTCATCGCGACGGTTACCCATCACAATCGTCGGCATCGGACGGTCAGCAGCTTTGAAGGCTTGCGCGGCACCATACCCATCACCGCCTTGGGTGACGACGGCCTTGATTTCAGGCAAGCTCGGAAGGATGCCTGCAACCGCCTTTTGTGCTACATCCTGGGCCCAGTCACCGTGAACAGAACCAACGATTTCGAAGTTGGTGTTTGCAACTTCTTCGTGGATACCAGCACTGATTTCGTCATCAACAAAAACACCTGCAAGTCCGCGAATTTCTAGAAGATTTCCGCCTTCTGGATATCGACTTGCAAGATACTTGACCTGGTCACGCCCCATCTGCTTGAAATCGACGGCGATACGCCATGCGCAGGGTTCAGTCACGATACCGTCAAAAGACACAACGGTAATCCCGGCATCGCAGGCCTCTTTGATCGCACCATTGATTGCGGTCGGAGATGCTGCGTTCACTACAATCGCATCATATCCCTGCAGGATCATGTTTTGAATCTGCGCAGCCTGTTCGGTTGCCTGGTTTTCAGATGTCGTAAACGCATCTGCAGCATCAACCACGCCTTCGTGAACTGCAGCAAATGCGACATTGTTCCAGCTTTCAAGCATTGCCTGACGCCAGGAGTTTCCGGCATAGTTATTGGAAAGAGCAATCCGCTTGTCTGATGTATCAGCAAAGGCAACGGTGCTTCCGGACGTCGTGATAATAGCCCCGGCAACAACGCCGAGCAGCATTGACTTGATCTTCATATTTCCTCCCTGACGTGATGAGGATCACGTCATGTGTATGATTGTTATCATTCTTCGTTTTAGAGTTTTGGGCTTTGCCCTTCTCAGCGAAGATCGTTTCTTATTCTAGCATTGTTCTTTTTGTGCGGTGATTATCAGGAACAGATTATCAACTGTAAAGGGCGATGGCCGCACCTGTGATGCGGGGTTACACATAAGATCTGCGGGTTCCCGCAAGACAAGGGAAATACGTGTGAATATTATCGACGCGCTGGAGGAAACCACCCATGTCGGATCTTGCTCATTACCTTCGCATATCCAATTTACTTGCGGGCAATCTCGATATTCACTCGGCTTTAAGTTCAGTCAAAACCGAGATCGAGAAGATTATCGAGTTTGATCACCTTGATGTATGCCTGATTGATACCGACAAAAGGTGGGCAACGGCCTATGAGGTCGGTGTCGAAACGGCCTGGAGCAAGATGCGCTCGAACGTGCACAGAGCGCCCATTCGCGACATTTTGCTGGGTAAGACGGACCATCTATTGACGGGAAATGCGCTTCAGGACCAGCGTTTCCTTTTCCCCGGTGCGGTAAGTGCCCCGATTATCGACCATGAACTTCGCAGTCGCGTCAGCGTCGGGATGAAGGTCCTTGGCGAGGTGGTTGGCTCATTGAATTGTTCTTCCAAAAAGGAAGATTTTTATAACCAGAGCCATCTGGAACAGATCCGTATACTGGCAGACATGCTGGCCCCCTATTTCTATGCTT
>NZ_JPWF01000014.1 GCF_003326675.1 Thalassospira profundimaris | reverse complement strand
AAGGTGACAACGTATTTCAGGACGAGACAGACCAATGAAAAAAGGCAGACTGAATTTCAGCCTGCCTTTTTGCTTGCTTGGCCCCGGGAACTCGCGATTGCAGACCTAAAAGCTGCACAATTTCCCGACCAGTTCAGATTTATCCGCAATAAAGGCCCATGCCCAACGAGCCCGCAGCGGCACTGATTTCAACATCAGAACGCAATACGATGTGACACGTTCCTCTATTCCACGACCCGGCAGCAGAGCTGATTTCAACGTCAGAACCATGTACTCCATGACACAGTCCCATGCTGTTTGAGCCGGCTGCCGAAAGGATTTCCGAATCAAAACTCGGCGCACCACAGTAAAGCCCCATGCCCAAGGATCCGGCAGCGGCGCGAATGTCTGAATCAACTTTCGGTGCACCGAAACAGTACCCCAGGCCATGCGATCTTGCAGCCGCGCTAACGCCGGTATCAGCATTCGGCACGCCACAAGCGCCACCGCCATAGGTAAAGGAAGCAGCCTCGATTTGGTCATCCATCATTGACGCGTTGCCAATGGTTTCACCAGCCAACGATGCCCCGCCACAAGCCATCCATGCTTCCAACGATGCTTCGGTCACATTTTCCATACGTTCCATGATTGCTATCCCTGAATAGCACGATCAAAAATCGCGCCTTGATTGAATCTAGAAAAGAAAACTATATCGGAAAGTATTGCCGATAAAGAATTCGGCGGCTAACAGCCTTGCCAGCCGAGCCCCATAGACCCCGCAGCAGCCCTAATTTCCGAGTCAGCATTCGGCACGCCACAAGCTCCGCCGCCATAGGTAAAGGAAGCAGCTCCGATTTCGTCATCCATCATTGACGTGTTGCCAATGGTCCCACCAGCCAACGATGCCCCGCCACAGGCTATCCATGCTGCCATCGACGCCTGGGTCACATCTTCCATACGTTCCATGTTTGCAATCCCTGAATATTGTGCGCTTATCGCGCCATGATTGAATATCAGAAGGTAAAAATTGTCAATGAGGACACACCAACAAAGACGTTTCCACGCATGCTACCCGCCCGCCCAGAACAGATACCAAAACAGGCGGCACCGATGCGGAACCGCCTGTTTTGGAGTTTCATTGTCGCTCTGCCTTAAAAAAGGCCGTGATCAGGCCCCGGAAAAGGCTGGTAAAAGGTTTGGTTAGCTGTAACAGGTCTGCGGCGAACGCGTCAGCATCGCGCAATCCAGGCCATGATCAGGTTCACCACCGAAACACTGCAAAGACCCGCGTGTGTTGGCAGCTGAATGCACATCCTGATCAATGCTGTAACAAGTCTGAACCGAGCGTGTCAGCATTGCATATTCCAAACCATGATCGGAGGCACCACCAACACATTGGAAAGTAGCCCGCGAGTATGCGGCCGAATTCAGTTCCGGCCCCATACATACGCCCGCAATACCGGTTGGATGAGCAGCAGAGATTTCCTGATCAATACAGAACGGAAAATGTCCGGAATATTGTGCACTGACCATTTCCTGATCAATACTGTAACAGGTCTGCGGCGAACGCGTCAGCAGGGCTGACTGCATTTCGTGATCGTGATGATGATCGGCATCAGCAGTCGGTGCGACAATCGCGCCGCCGGATTGGGCCCAGATATCCATCAAGCTCCCAGCCACGTTTTCCATACGGTTCATGCTCGTGTTTCCTGTTTTTTTCCGGAAGTAAGTATCTGGTTTGATTGAACGTCAAATCAAACAGTTAGTCAATCATTGACCACAACTTGCAGTCACAAAACCAGCATCTTCACCAACGTAGTGTCGTGTTATCAAACGGTGTTATGCCGCCCACCAGCACATAACCGTCAGATATCAAGGAACTGACAACACAAACAAGGCGGGTTTCACATACCCGCCTTCCCGGACCATTTCAAAGCAGCCCCGCGTTGGTCCCGCGGACTGCAAGCTTTGATCCGTGACAATCCCTGTTTCCGTCATTCCGGCAATCGCACCACCTGACTGCGTCCAGGCATCAAGCGAGTTCATTTCTGCAATATGCGTCTGCATCATTTGTGTTCTCCCAAAGGAACTCGTTAAACCCAACAGAAGAAATCAGGGACTTGCAACCTCACAAAGTCAGCCGTGGATTTGGACCAAACAACGCAGACAGGCACCAAACAAAACATAATAAAAATCTTATGTTTAAAGTGCTCTAGGAGAGCTTTAAAACAGAAAGACAGGCAAATCTGCCTGTCTTTCTTCACAACTTCTAATTCAATGTACCGTCCTTACCGGCGCCAACCGCCGCAGGAGGGAAAACCCGCTGTAACGGCAGCAGACTGCAGCTCAGTCCCGTAAGGGCATAAACCAGCTCTTGTGTGAGCAGCAGCATTCACCGCAACGTCACTTCTGTAACAAAAGCCCCGCATCGGTGTCGGCCCAGCTGCCTGCAAGCTCTCATCCGCCCCGATCACCGTTTCAATCGTTCCGGCAACCGCACCACCTGACTGCGTCCAGGCATCAAGCGACGTTGTGTGCGTGATATGCGTCTGTGTCATTTCTCGTTCTCCCTCGGGAAACTGTGAAGTCAACTTCAATGAGATGGGAACGGTATCGACCGATTACCAATAACAAACATCAATTCAGGATTGATTTAGAGACAATTCATAATGAGGCAACATTTCTTCCCGGAACAGCGATGCCCACTCCATACCGAACAACCTTTCCATTTCCCGGATACCACATGTGAAAAAGGGCGGGATACACATGTATCCCGCCCTGTTGGTCGTGATCAGACAAGCAATTCAATTGCCTGCTAACAGCACTGTTATCTGCCTTTGATTACCAGCCACCGCGGCACTGGATCGTGTGGGTATAAGCCGCAGATTTCAGCGCAGGCTCCCAGCCACCACAAGTCACACCAATGGTAACAGCCGCCGCTGTCAGTGCCGGTGCGCAAACACGCGCAAGGCTTGGCTGTCCTGCTTGAAGTTCTGCGTCTGCCGCCGCGGTCACATCGGTCATTACAGTATCAAATGCACCACCTGATTGTGCCCAAAGATCAAGTGAGGTATTTGCTGCGATCTGGTTTGTCATCATTGCTCGTTCTCCCGTAGGACTCAATAAATTCAACACGTTGGATTAGGCGTTGCCAACATCCCGCTGTCAATTGAAGATTTAGTTATCCACCACAAACATCACCAAAACAAACATTACTCCAATGTCAGAACTGGATGAATTCTTGTGGGGAGCGCGATCTCGAGTAATGCCTGACCAATACCCGGCAATCCCTGCATCAATCCGGTTTGCAGGGCCCGATCATGTGCAACCAACCCGGCCCCATCATCTTCAAGTCGCCGCAGCCAAGCACCAAGACGTTGAAACAACACGGCTTCCAGATTGTCCGGTCCAAGTCCCTTGCGGCTTGCATAGGCCAGCATGGAAAATCGCCCGGCATGACCACAGCACAAATTATCCCGTCCACCATCGGGCACCGCCAAGGTCGCGGTAATTGCCGTATCTATTTCGGACCGGATCATCCGGTCATCAAGGATGTGCAAAGTTGCCATTCTGGCAAAGCCGATCCCGGTCGCCCCATGGCACCACTGAACAGGATCGAACGGTTTGACCTCGTCCCGAAGGTCAGGCCAGCCTTGTAGTTCGGCATCAAAAATCCCGCGTTCATACGCCAGTCCCTTATTGGCAAGTTCAAGGAAACCCTGATCACCAGTCACATGATACAGCCGCAAAAGCGCGTAAACCGTCCCTGCCGCACCATGGGACATGCCCGCAAGTGCCCGTTCGGATATTGCTTTCCAATTTGCCGGATAATCGGGCAAATGACGTCCGCATTTCACGGCACGTTCAAGCACCCCGGCATTTCCGGTGGCTTCGTAAAGTGCAACAAGCACAAGGATCACACCGGCAGAGCCACTGATCACGTCAAGCGCCTTGTCAGAGGCGATGACATCATCATTTAACCGGGCACTTAACACCACCGCGTCTTCAAGCAGTTCGGGGGCATCCAGAAGGTCCGCACAGCGCATCAGGACATAGACAAGACCAGCCAGTCCGTCATATCCACCAATCTGCGTCACCGGCTGTGGCGGCGTTTTATCACTTCCAAGCGCCAACAGCCGCGGTGCGGCCAACGCCGCGAACGCCAGATCCCGCCATTTGGCTACCGGATCAATGGCATAACACCCGGCAAGAAACAGCGCATGCCCCGCCGTCCCGCCATAAAGACCTTCGTCCATGATCTTGGCTTCAATCCCCTCGCCATCCGCGCTGATATCAGCACCCGGCCATGTCACACCGCCATCAATCACGATGGCCTTGCTGGCAAGTATCCCGGCAATTTCCAATGCCTTGGTGCGGGCAAGATCAGAAACATCACCCGATATCTGTCCGTCGTCACGCCACATCTGGCGAACCGGCAAAGCAGCCTGCTGATGTGACAGGATGGATTGCACAATGATCGCCCGCTCGCGAACCCGGTTTTCCGCCAGAAGATCAATACGGGCGTCAATCATCGGCAGAACCGCAGGCCGGGTGAGCTGATCCGTCACAAAACGACCGTCTGCCCAAACACCATCCTGATCTGTTTTCCCGGTGAATAACGGCACATCCAAACGACCAAGCGCAACACGTTCAGCCCCGATCAGGTCCCACCCCGGATAGATTTCCAGATCCCACCGCGCCCGGCGGCACAGCCGTTCGAAATTAAGGCTCCAGACAAAGCCGTTTTGCTGATTTTGCGGGATATAGGATGCACTTTCGATCTGCTGATAATAGGACGTCGGTCGAAATACGTGCCGGATCGTTGCGCCGGCAAAACGCGCCAATGGTCCGTTTTGATCAATTAGTTCGGACTTGTGTTCACAAAGGAATGCAGTCGCATCCTCAAAGCCCGACACAATATCACCGACAAATTCGATGATATTTGCCGGTTCCCCATCAATGGTCAGATCAATACCCGAAAACAGTTCTTCGCGTTCAATCTTATCAAGGATCATATTGTCCTGATTGATATGACGAAGACCCGGCTGCGTGACCATGTGGCGTTGTGCCACGGTCAATCCGCCATCATTGATCCAGTGACCTGCCATATTGACCCGCTTTGGTAAAAGACCGACCGCCTTCACCCCGCCATCAAGTTGATGTTGGGCCGTCTCCTTGGCATGCAAGGCACTTTCTTGCCCCAGAAACAGGCGCATTTCCGGCTGAAACAGGGTTTCAAGATCAATGACAACCGGACGTCCGTTGGCAATCAGGAAATTCTCGTGATGCATATCGCTGCCTTTAAGGCAGTACAGCAATGCCAGCAGCTGTCCGGCGGACCGATAGAATATCGGGGCCTGATCCCTGGAAAGATCGTTCTCGGACGCAACAAACCCCATCCAGCCATATCCGTCCCGCGCCCAGGTCGGTGCTGCACAAAGGTGTATGTCCGATCCGGTCTGTTCAAACCAGTCAGACAATCCTTTCCAGGCAACTTCGACCTCGACCGGGCGCGGCTTATAGACAATTTGCGCGCCGGTTTCGAAACGCAGGATGAAAACGGTTCGCCCGTGATTATGGGGATCGGAAATGCCGGCCTTGATGTTTTCGACCTTGCCCGCACCATCAAGCTCCGGGAAATGTTCAGCCAAGGTCGGCATGTCAGCCTTAAGCCGCTCAAGGAATTCACCGGCTGCAATGATCCAGTGATCGGTAACGGTTGCCAGAATACGGATCAGAACCGGGCGCGCCGTGATCAGATTGCGCAAAGGTCCGCTGCGCAACGCCTGCTTGAAGGCCTCATAAACGCCGGTTCCTTCTGCCTGATCGGGCGAAATTCCGACGGCTTGGCGGTATCCTGAAAAGCTTTCGTAAAGGGCACCTTCGGCAAAACGTGCCAGCCGTCGGAGAAGTGCCGCTTCAAGATCAGCCTGCGCTGCTGGCGCCAAAATGTCTGGTGCCCAATTGGCAATTCTGCGTCGTGCCTCGATCACAATCGGCCACAGCAGGTCTGCAAAGGGAACTTTGTCGGTTAAATCCTGTGGGCAAGAATCGGTGTCCTGATCAACACCGGCCAGCATCGCATCAAGTATCCAGACCGCGGTCGGCAACCAATCCGGAAGCAATTCACCTTCACGCAATCGAACGTCACCCAAATAGGGCGCAACGCCTTGCTCGGTCAGACCATCGCGTGCAAGACGACGGAGAAATAATTCCCGATCACCGTTATTGGCAAATTCGCACCACTTTTTCAGGTTGTCTTCTTGAACGCGCAGCGTCGAACTATCGGCAGGGACCGGGGTGTATTGACCTGACAATCTTTCATCAAGTGTTGCCGCCCTCGCCGCAATTTCTGTCCAAAACGGATCGGCTTTCATCAGTTCCCCTTGACCTTTGCGCGATTTAACGCCCTGATAGTTCGAGCTTAAGTCATGAACCTACGTCCAAACGCCCTGCAAGAAAAGTTTTGTGAAACATGCATTTGGTACCGGTCACAAAAGAAAATATCGAGCGTCACGTCGCCTTTCGCATTTTGGTCTCTGACGAAGAACAAAGAAATTATTATGCCACCGTTGATATGGCGAACGTCATTCTCGCCAATGGCAACGAATACAGCTTGCAGGACGACAACGGCGACATCCATGCGGCCGTCGTTATTTCCAGAAAACCCGGAATAGATGACAATATCGTCGTTCTGATTTCTGTCGAGATTGACGGAAAAGATCCGCAAAAGCTTGCGGATTGCCTGCATCAGGTATTGCTAAAGGAAAATGGTCGTCTGGCAAGCCACACCACCCGTTATCGCATCTACAATCTGCCCCACAATCCGTATCGAAAAGAAGACATGGAAAACTGGGGCTTTGCCGAGGTGGTCGGAAGTTACCGCTATGAACGCGAAGTCGGTCCCCCGCGCGAAGGCGAGTTTCCCCATGCGGATCGCGCAATTGCAAAAGGCTATCAATCGATTCTGCTTGATGATGCCTATATCGAACAGCATCCCGACATTTTCGAAAAACTGGCAGATATTTACAACCGCGCCTTCTTAACCCGATCATCGGTCAATATGACCACAGCAGAGCGGCTTGAAGACACTTATCGAAAAGAAACCAACGGCATGATCATTGCCAAAATTGGCGACGAGGTCACAGGTTGCATCGGGTTAACCCATTTGGGCAACTCCATCCTTTCCCCGCAATATTGCTGTTTGCGTCGTCATTGGGGAACCGGATCGGTTGATCTGATGTGCCGCCATCTTGCCGAGCATGTCGCAGAACAATGGAATCTGCCGATTATCGGCTATGCCGAGGCCACCAATGCCGCATCATGGAAGGCACTGGAACGGTTTGGCCTGACACGCGTAGAAGAATATTTGATGTGGGAACGCGTGATCCCGGCTGCCGAACGATTTGTGATCTAAGTTTCTGAATTCATATCAAAAACGCGAAATCCCCTTGGCATCCTGACGAGGGGATTTTTCTTTAATGGAATAATTTTTATTTTAAATCTTTGCCATAGATCAGTGCGCCCGATACGCGAATGCGCGAAATCAAGCACAACTTTTCAATTTAACTCAGTGCATTTCATCAGAAATGCCAAACACCGCTGTTGAAAATGGGTGCTAAATGAAGCTGTCTGATTATTCATTCGCGTGGAAATTACGCGGCGTGATCGTATTGGTTGCGATTGCCTTGGCTACAATGGCCGTTATCAATCTGGTGTCTTTGTATAACACCATGCTCAGCGATCGTCAGGTTACCCTGCGTTACGTTGTTGATCAGTCGGCAAGCATCATTGAAGACTTTGCCAAACGCGCCAAATCAGGCGAGTTTTCAAAGGACGAAGCCCAGAAGCGCGCATTGGAAATCGTTGCATCCCAACGGTTTGATGGCGACAACTACGTCTTTGTCACAGACCATAACGGCACCATGGTCATGCATCCGATCAATGCGAAACTGAACGGTAAAAGTGCCGCAACGGTCAAGGATCCGACCGGCGCCACCCCGATCATGGATCTTGCCAATGCGGCAGCCAATCCTGACGGCGGCTATGTTTCCTATGTCTGGCCCCATCCGGGCACCAAATTGAATGAACCGAAACTGGCCTTTGCCAGACAGATCGATGGTTGGGACCTGGTGGTTGCGGCAGGCATTTATACTGATGATGTCGAGGCCGCCTATTGGGCCCGTGCGCAGACAGATATCATCGTACTGATTGGCATCATGATTGTTGTTGGCGGTCTTGGCTATGCGGTCGAACGCGGCACGACCGAACCGATGCGCAACATTACCAGTGCCCTGTCACGTCTGGCCGATGGTGACAAATCGGTTGAAAACAATGCAACCGACCGCAAGGACGAGATTGGTGATCTTGCCCGCGCGCTTGAAGTCTTCCGTGCCAACCGCGAAGAGGCCGACCGTTTGCATATGGAACAGGAAGCCGCCAGCGAGGCACAGCTTGCGCGCGCCAAAAATGTTGATGAACGCATTGCCCTGTTTGAACACGAAGTTGCCAGCAACCTGACCACGGTTAACGCCGCCCTTGCCCAGTTGCGCAGCACCGCGACCAGCATGGCCACACAATCCGACCAGACCACGGTTCAGGCCGCCAATGTTGCCGCGGCAACCGAAGAAGCAGCAACCAATGTCGATACTGTGGCATCGGCGGCACAGCAACTTGCCGCTGCGATTGATGAAATCACCCTTCAGGTCGCACGCAGCTCCGATATTGCCCAATCGGGTGCGAACGAAGCCGACGAAGCAAGCGCCATTTTTGCTGAACTGGCCAGTGCGTCGGATAAAATCGGTGAAGTTGTCGAACTGATCCAGTCGATTGCCGAGCAGACCAACCTTCTGGCCCTGAACGCCACCATCGAAGCCGCACGTGCGGGCGAGGCCGGCAAGGGCTTTGCCGTGGTCGCGGCCGAGGTCAAAAACCTTGCCAACCAGACCACACGCGCAACCGAAGACATTGCCGGTCACATCAATGGCATTCAGGACAGCACCCAGGGTGCCTTGGGCGCGATCGAACACCTGTCATCGCGCATGAAAGAACTTAATGAAGTGGCCGGTGGCATTGCCGCCGCGGTCAGCCAACAGGATGCCGCAACCGGCGAGATCGCCCGCAACGTCACCGAGGCCGCATCCGGAACCAAGGAAGTAGCCCGCAACGTTGTCGGCCTGCGCCATTCGGCCGAGGATGAACGTCATTCCTCGTCCGATGTTCTTGCGGCTTCCAACAGCCTGAGCGACAAGTCGCAGGCCCTGTTGGTCCAGATTAATCAGTTCCTGGAAGATATCCGGGCCGCCTGATTTCGAATGGCAATCAATGAAAAAGGCGGGCTTCATAAGCCCGCCTTTTTGCATAATGTCGGCAATCTGTCGCGGGCTATATTAATAGCATCCCCAGTAATATCCGCCGAAAGTTCCCGCAGCCGTACGCACGTCCTGATCAATGCACATCGGAAGCGATACCGAATATGCGGCGCTTCCGATCTCGGCATCGAAAGATACCTCATTGTCGAGATGTTCAGATGCAAGCGCACCCCCGCATGCCATCCACGAAGTCATCTGATCCTGGTTGCTGATACTGATCTGGTTCATCTGTCCCAATCCAAAATTATTGAAGATTACTCGCCCATAGATTGAATAAGAATATCAAAACAATGTCAATAATAGCACCTTCCGGGTTGAGACGCGCAGGCGGCCAGACTTCCCAAGCTGAAATGGTTACAGTAACGTCTTGGTAGAACAGTCAGTTACGGCCATTTCGAAAGAGAAACCTCGTGATCCGCAAGCTTGTCCCTGTGACATCCGATTCCGTGAAACGCTTTGCCGAGTTGCGCTGGGAAATCGGCAACGAAGAAGCGCGCAGCTATATGAAATCGATTGATTTCGAAGCATCGATCCTGCGCGATAAAACCGATTTCTTTTTTGAAGATGAAACAGATCGAATGGCCACTGCAATTTCGATTGCCCGAATGGTGGATCGGGATGGCATTGCCAATGTCATGATTTCGGTCGATATGATCGAAAAAGACCCGAAGTCTATGACGGCAGCCCTTTTTGATGTGTTGCGATGCCTGCAAGACGAAGTTGCCACCAAGCCAACCATTTATCAGGTTCTTCCGCCCGAGGGTCTGGCATTTGTCGCACAGGACCTTCAGGACACCGGGTTCGAGAAAAAGATCACCAATTGCCGCTACGCCCGTCCAGCTGGCCCGGCAAAACCCGGTGAATTCCCCTTTGCCGAACGCGCCCGTTCAAAGGGCTATGAAACGGTTGTTCTGGATGACGGTTTTATCAAGGCTGTGCCCGATATCTTTGAACGGCTGACCGAGCTTCATAACCGGGGATTTGCCAGTTGGGAAACCGTCACGGTTACCGCGCCCGAACGCATCCGCACCCTTTATGAAAATGATGCAAACACCTTCTTCCTTGCCCTTCTGGGTGATGAAATTGTCGCCAATGCTGTTTGTACCCATCTGGGACAAAACGTGTTGTCACCGCGCCTTGTGGCCAACCGCAAACATTGGGGAAGCGGGGTAAGTGATCTTGTGTCGCGCCATTTGATCAACCATGTGGCAGCGCACTGGAATCTTCCGGTCATTGCCTATGTCGATTTCCGCAATGCGGCGTCCTGGAAGGCACTTGAACGGTTCGGCTTTGAACGGGTTCACGAGACATTCCGGTGGGATTGTTCGATCCCGGAAGGCAGCCAATTGCAGCTTGGGTGAAGGCCCGACAAAAACAGGCAGGCAGGCAAAGAAAAAGGCGGGTTGCAAAACAACCCGCCTTTTTGAATTTTCTGTCCTGAAGATCAGATCGACTGGTTGATCCAGTCAACAAGTGCGCTTTTCGGAAGTGCGCCGACTTTCATCGCTGCAACTTCGCCGCCCTTGAAGATCATCAGGGTCGGGATGCCACGAACACCGTATTTCGCCGGGGTGTTCGGGTTTTCGTCGATATTCACCTTGGCGATCTTGAGCTTGCCGCCCAGTTCACCGGCGATTTCATCGAGGTAAGGCGCAATCTGCTTACACGGACCGCACCATTCAGCCCAGAAATCGACCAGAACCGGGTCGTTGGAACCCAGAACGTCGGAATCGAACGAACCGTCGGAAACTTTAATCGTGGTCATACTTTCAGATCCTAGTTGTTACGAGGCAAGGGGTAGCACCCGCAAACCTCGATCCGCTGTATGACGCCAAGGTAGGCAGCACGGATGCAAACGTCAAGCGCATTGGGAGCTTCGCCGCCATGCAACACGCCATAACCCAAGCGTTTCGCAGAGTCGCGAGTATTAGCCAAATGTCAAAATATGGTCGGGAAGTTCGACCATCCACGGTCCATTTGTCCAAAGAATGAAACAACGCACCTTCTTGCCCGGATACATCTGCGCCAAAGCAGCCCGGTAAATCGACATCTGCCGACGGTATGCCTTGGGCGTTCCTTCGACATCGCGGGGCGGCGGACGGTTGGTCTTGTAATCAACGATCATGACATCATCATCACGCACCACAAGCCGGTCAATCTGTGCGGAAACCACATCCCCGCCAACAATACCAACCAGCGGCACTTCGGCCCGTGATCCCGGCGCAAACACCGGGGCGAAATCGGGATTGTCAAAGATTGCGATGGTTTCATCGGCAATCTCGACCTGCTGTTCGGGTTCAAGCGCATGGACAGGCTGTGCCAGGAAACGTTCTGCCGCGGCGCGACGCGCATCCATGGGCAAATCGGGCAACAATTCCAAAAGCTTGTGGATCAAAATCCCGCGCTTAAAGCTTTGTCCCTGATCCCCGCCCAAGGGCGACTGCACAGCAGGTTCTTCTTCAAGCGGCCGCGACGGTGCCAACGGTTTGGGCGGAAAGGCTTCTTCGGGGGCGATATTGCGGATCAGACTGCGCCCGATTTTTTGTTGCCGATCTGAAACGACATCGACTTTATCTGGTTTTGGTGCCTCTGATTGATCGGTTTCCCATATCCAGCCTTCGCCATCCCAACCGGAACCGGAATAGGTTTCAAGATTGATCCGGGCGGGTTTGGCATAGCCTTCCATCGCCTGTTGGCACAGATTGTACCAGCAGTGTTCAGGCGCCTTGCGTCGTCCCTGCCAGCCACAGATATAAAGCCGGTCTTCCGCACGGGTCAGGGCGACATAAAGCAGGCGGTTATATTCCTGATCGCGCTTAACGGCGATAGCATCGCGCAGGCGCGACACCACATCGGTTTCCAGTGCCACGCGGGGCAGCCAGAACATCAGATTTTTATCTTCCTGCCAGAACAGGTTGGGGGCCTGCGTTGGTACCTGCATGGTATCGGGCAGGAAAACAATCGGCGCCTGAAGCCCCTTTGCCCCGTGTACGGTCATGATGCGCACTTCATCACGTCCGCTTTGTTCAAGGTCACGCTTGATCTCGGCATCACCGGCCATCAGCCAGTGCAGAAAGCCTTGCAAGGTCGGGGCGTGATCGGCCTCGTAGCCCATGGCAAGGTTCAGGAATTCGTCAATCGGGTCATTTGCCTCGATCCCCAGACGCCCGACCAGACGGGCACGGGCCCCGCGCGCATCTTCACCCCGGCCGCCCAGCAATTCGGCATAAAGTTCAAACGGGCGTTCATAATCAACCCGCCCCAGCCATTTGAACAAAAACGCATAGGCACGGGCAAAGATCGACCCATCGCCAACCGTTCCAGCCTTTTCGCGTAAGGCAAGCCAAAGCGTTCCTCTGCGATTGTGGGCGATTTCAAACAACTGATCGTCATCAAGCCCGATCAGCGGGCTTTTAAGAAGTTCGGCAAGCGTCAGGTCATCTTCAGGCATCAACAGGAACCGCCCGAATGCCACCAAATCCATCACCGCAAGCTGATCGGTGATCTGCATACGGTCAACACCGGCAACCGGAACGTTACGTTCCTTGAGCGCCTTAACGACCTCGTCAACGAACGCGGTACGGCGGCGTACAAGGATCATGAAATCGCCTGCACGCACCGGACGTCCACGCGATGTCAGGATTTCCTGTTCATCAATCGCATGACGAATGCGCCCGGCAATCACCCGTGCCAGACGGATTTCCGGGTCTTCAAGACGCACAATCCGGGTTGGCGGCGTCCAGGGGTCCTCGGCAACACGTTCTTGCGGTTCCACCGCAGGCCAAAGTTCAATCCGGCCGGCCTGACCAACACGAAACGGACTATGGGCGACATCCGCGCCATCATCCCCAACACCCTGCTTTGCCACTGGCCCGGCAAAGACACGGTCCACCGTGCCCAATACCGCATCGGTGGACCGGAAGGAGATGTTCATCGGCACTTCGCGCCAGTCCGCAGCAATTTCCCTGGCACGTTCGCGGAAGTAACGGCGCATCTCGGCGAACTTTTCAGGATCGGCACGCTGGAAACTGTAAATCGATTGTTTCGCATCCCCAACGGCAAAGATGGTACGCGGCTTATCGGCGTGTCGACCGGCATCGATAAAGAATTCCTCGGCCAGAATACGCACCACTTCCCACTGTTCCGGGTTGGTATCCTGTGCCTCGTCAATCAGGACGTGATCAAGGCCTTCGTCAAGTTTGAACAACACCCATCCGGCAATCCCGGCCTGACGCTGCAACAGGTTCAAACTGGTCAGGATCAGGTCATCATAATCAAGGCGGGCATGCAGCGCCTTTTTGGTGGCATAACGATCAAGCATCGCATTGCCGATGGTAATAAGCGCCGATGTCGCCCCGGCCATCGCGGCGGCCTTGCGTTGACGGTCAATTTCGATCAGGCGCGCACATTCCTGTTCAAGGGCATCGGCCCCCATCGGATGGTTTTCAGCCGCGGCCTTTGTGATCAGTTTGGCACGCGGTTCACCGGCGGTCGTAAAGAACACGCTGCGATAATCGTTAAACACCGCCAAACGGTCTTCGACCGATGTTTTTTCAAGAAACTGGGCGAGCGCGGGCACACGGGCCTGATCGGTTTTGGTGCCTGCCTCTAGGGCGGCAAGACCGCGCATCAATCCGTCACGGTCAAAGCCATCATCGGATAATGCCTTGGCCAGAATGGCCTCCTCGCTCAGTCCGACTGGCACGCCAAGCGCCTTGTAGACCGCATCGCGCATGCGACTGGCCCCGCCGAGATTGGCCAATATCCGTTTAAGACGGCCACGTTCCCGGGCCAGTTCGCCCATGACTTCGCCAAATGCGCCTTCGCGAACCTGTCCGGTGACGACCGAAAGTGCCTTGGCCAAATCTTCGTCGCGGCCGGTGCGGGCAAAGGCCAGAACTTCTTCCTGCACATCGGCCATGGTTTCGGCCGCCGTGCGGTCATCCATGATCTCGAAATGCGGGGCAAGACCGGCTTCAAGCGGGAAACGACGCAGAAGGGATTGGCAGAATGCGTGAATGGTCTGGATTTTCATCCCGCCCGGCGCATCAAGAACGCGGGCAAAAAGCTGACGCGCACGGATGGTTTCATCGGCATTGGGTGACACCCCGCCCAGATTGGCAAGATCGTCATGCAGTTCACGATCTTCCATCGTCGCCCAACGGCCCAGCCGTTCATTGACACGGTTGGCCATCTCGGCCGCGGCGGCCTTGGTAAAGGTCAGACACAGGATGCGATGGGGTTCGGTGCCCGACAGCATCAAACGCAATACCCGGTCTGAAAGAACCTTGGTCTTGCCCGCCCCGGCCGATGCCGACACCCAAACCGATGCAGTTGGATCGGACGCATTGCGTTGCAGGATATTGGGATCAGTACCGCGCATTTCGGTCATGGCTTTTCCCCTTGGCCCGCATCAGGATTTCCGTCGATGTTAGCGCTAACATCTCCGTTTTCCGAACCCTCTGAACCCGTATCTGTATCCTCACTGCCCATCCATTCGCGCAGGCGTGACAGATGCACGTAATCGGAATATTTCGGTGCGTGATCCGGGTGCGGGACACTTAGATACGGCGTTTGAGGATCAGCAAATGCAGCAGCCAAACCATTCACACCATCCACCGCCTCGTGCGCCAGAGCGGCGGGCGTGGTTTTCATGCGGGCTGTATTGATCTCGACAATCTCACCGGCAGGATCACCGCCCGAAAGTTTCCAGAATGCCATACTGGCCGGTGGTCCGGCAGGCACATCGCCAAATCCGCCCTTTTCGGCAATCGCGGCTTCAAGCGGCAATTGCGGTGCAAAGCCATTGGCAACATCACCCTGACTGGGCGGGGCACCGGTTTTGTAATCAATGATCGCAATACCGCCGTCGCGCAGTTCATCAATACGGTCGGCCCGGGCATAAACCTGAAAACCGCTGCTGGTATCAAGGGTTCCGGCCTGTTCGGTATAGGATCGACGTACCGCATCACGCCGGGTGGCTTCGGTTTGAATGAACCATTTGGCAATCCGTTCAAAACGCGGCCACCAAAAGGCCCAAAGCCCCGGGCGTGCTGCCAGTGGTTTGAACACTTCGCGCCCGATCATCAGCAATTCATGTTCCCCGTCGGGCGGCAAATGATCAGGATGACGGGCAATGAACTGATCCAGGGCATCATGGATCAGATTGCCGTAATCCGCCGCACCGGGATCTTCATCAACCCCGTCGAGTTTGCGCAAACCCAGCACATGACGGGCATAAATCGCATAGGGATCACGCATCCATGTTTCGATCTGGGTTACCGACAAACGTTGCGGACGGGCAGATACCGGCGGCTTGGGCGCAGGTCGCCCGATTCTGATGCGCATATCATCGGTCGGCTCATCCAGGGTTTCAGCCAAGGCACGCCAGTCGCTGGCATCGGATTTTTCCATGGAAACGCCCGATTTACGCAGAATGTTTTCAATCCGTAACAACCAGCGCGATGGCACGGTCGGCGTGCCTTCGATACGCAGTGCCCTTGTCATCACCACATCGGGCGAACAAAATAACTGCTGGAAATCATGGGCCGATTGTCCGACCCGGTGTTCGGGGGCCGGAAGACCGAATTTGGTCCGCATCGGGCGGCTCATCCACGGGTCGGCGCCGGCTTCGGGCGGCCAGACGCCTTCGTTCAGCCCGCCCAGAATGGTCAGATCAGCCTGTTGCATCTGGGCTTCGACAGTCCCCCAAATAAACAAACGCGGATGTTTGCCATAGCGCGGGCGCACCGCACGATCGGCCATCAATGCATCAAGAAACGCACCATATCGATTGCCAGGCATCGGCACAAACTCGCCCAAGGCATTCAGCAATTCATGGACAAAATCCGCCAATGCCTCGCCCGCCTCGCCGCGCCACAGGCGATCTGCACCCGACTGCGTATCGCTTGCCGCCAATGCCTCGGCCGCGGTGACATGACAGCGCAGGGCATGAACCGGCGACAGGGCCTTATCGGCATTAAAGTCCGACAGACTTTCAAGACAGGCCGCACAGCGTGCCACCAGATCAGAAAGCCGATCATGATCGTCGCGGATGCGTTCAATCCGGGCCGGGGCACTTTCAGAACCGCTTGCCGTCAGGCGTTCGATCCCCTCGTCACGCCAACCATCAAGGGCGGTTTGCAAACCATCCAGTCCGGGGCCGGGACGGGCCCCGCGCAAGATTTCCTTTTCGAGAAGCCGGGTCAGAACACGGAAAGTTTCCGGCGACAAACCGGCAGCCGACAATGGATGTTTCAGAAGTTCAAGCAACGGAACCGGCGCAAATTCTTCCTGAACGGCACGCACAACAAGGCGCAGGTAAATGGCAGGCGCTGTGTCATGCAGTGGAATACCCGCCGAATCATCAATTTCAACTTCCCAACGCCGAAGCTCGGTCGCCACACGGCGCGCCAGGCCACGATCCGGCGTCACCAGCGCACAGGTCTTTCCGGGATGTTCAAGCGCCTCGCGCATCATAAGGGCGATTGTGGTTGCCTCTTCACGCGCGCCAGAACAATCAACACGCAACACACCGTCCAGCACGCCGGGGGCAAAGCCCCTGATGTGCCGCCAGTGATGGGTGGTCTTGGCCGGGCGCAGCGCTTCGCGGGCCAGACGGCGGCGTTCGATGGTCGCATCCGTATCTTCGATCAGGGCCGGCCAAGGCAGAACGCTGTCGGCATGGCGTCCGATATGACGCAATGTCTTGCCCAGTAAATGCTGGGGATGGGTGGCATCTTCGTGGATCGCCGCCCAGTCTTCGTGATTAAGCCCCTTCATCAGGCCGGGCAGAACCACCCGCCCCTTGGGCATCCCGAGAACCGCACGCATCAAATCGCGCAAGGCTGGAAACGGCCCGGTCGACCCAACAATCAAAACCGGCGTTTGTGGCGGATTGGCATCCCAAAGTTCAATTTGCGCCCTGATCAAAGCATTACGGCGCATCGCCCGATCACTGACATCCTGGGAGGCCAGAATACCCGGCCAATGCAAGGTCAGGATTTGCAGGAATTCAAGCGTCAGTTGCCAATGCTCGGCAAATTCTTCGGGCACCAGGCCTTCAAGATCATCAAAGGCACAGTTTTCGGTCTGTACCTGATCCAGAAACCGGGCGAGTTCACCCGCAAGGCGGGCGGCCTGATCGGCGGTCGGCTTTTCACCACGATGATCGGGGCGGTTCATGATCAACCGGGTCAAAAGCAACTTTCGTTGCAAATCCGGAATGGATGGCGGAAGATCAAGGGCGGCCTGTTCCCCACCGGCACCGTATATCGCCAGTTCATCTTCATCGGCCTCGCCCAGTGGCCGGATGGTCGGAAGCAATGTCACCGCGCCATTGGACTGGCGCAAAAAGGCATCGCGCATCACCTTGGCCGACCGGCGGTTGGGCACCATCAAAACATAATCGGGCAATGCCACCGGCTGATCGGCAGTTTCAGCCATCAGTTGCCTGGCAATCAGATCGGCAAAAGCTTCGCCCGGCGGAATGAAGAACAGGTTTTGCGCAAGTGCATCTTCACCGCCGAACGGGTCTGCGCCATAGTCGGGATAGTCCGGTGCGTCCATGTAATCAAACAGGTCCGCCATTACTTGCCCCCGGATGCGGCTTGTTTGCTGCGTTCGATTTCAAGTGCCTTGGCAATGACCGGTTCGGAGTCCGAAAGTGCTTCTGGTGTTCCGATATGAAAATGCCCGCCATCATGAACAAGCCCGTAACACCGGCCTGCTGCCAATGCCTTGTCATAAACGACATTCAGCGAAAAGGCCCCGTCCGGCGTATTTTCAAACAGGCGCGGTGACAGGACCTGAACCCCGGTAAAGAAGTATGGCGCGCTTGGCGCATCGCCACGACGTTTTAACCGCCCGTCCACCTGCCAAAAGAAATCCCCTGCCCCGTCATATCCATATCCGTCCGCCACCGGATAGATCGCCAGAAGTGCATCCATATGATCAGGATCAAAGGCACTGATAAGGCGATCAAACAAGGCGTCCCGTCCCTCGGTCCAGAACACATCGGCATTGGCAATCAAGATTGCCTCGCGATCCAGTAATGGCAGGGCCTTTTTCACCCCGCCCCCGGTTTCCAGAAGGTCATTTTCGGGCGATGTCACAACCTTTGGTCTGGACCGAGCGGCGACATGGTCAACAATCATCTGGCCAAGGTAATGGCAATTGACCACCGCCTGATCGAACCCGGCCGCCGCCAACTTATCAAGTACATGATCAAGCATCGGCTTGCCTGCCACCGGCACCAGCGGTTTGGGCATCGTATCGGTAATCGGACGCATCCGTTTGCCAAGACCAGCGGCCAGTACCATTGCCTGTGCGCTGTGTGGATTGCCGGTCATAAGCGGGCCTCGCTGGTTGATGCGGATTTGGTTTGGGCAAGTGCCGGTGCCTTGCGTGCCTGTTCGGGGATATGAGTTTGAACCCACTGATCAAGGGCAGGCAAATGATCGGCTGCCCCGCGCAGGATCAATTCCCAGCAACGCGGGATGAAATCGAAATAGCGCGTCTTGCCCGCCTTGACCGCGAGCCAGCCAAACCGGCCCAGAATGCGGAAATTGCGCACCATTGACGTGGCGATATAGGATGTTTCGAAATCGGAACGATCAACATTCGGGAAAGCTGCCAGGTAAAACTGCTTCATCCGGTTTTCAAGATCGGGGCCGATATCATGGCGCACATCGCGCAAAAGCGATGCCAGATCATAAGGTCGCGTGGCAATCGCAGCGTCCTGAAAATCAATGATGCCGCAATCATCACCGCCATCGCCATTTTCGACCAGCATCAGGTTATCGACATGATAGTCGCGGTGAATAATCACTTCCCCCGCCTGCCAGCACATTGGCAACACGTCATCAAGAAGCTGGTCAAATGCCATAATCGCCGCAGCACGCTTTGCGTCATCATCAATGATCAGCGGCAGGTAATCATTTTTAAAACTGGCCAGCATCTTGCGGAAATTATCCGGGCCATATTGCACCAGCCCGCAATCCACCATTCCGCCGCCATCACAGAAGCGATGCAAAATGATCAATTGTTCGACCGCACGAAGATATAAACCGTCTTTGCCGGTGCCATCCATGATGCCACCCGCCTGAAGCGCACGGGTAAATGTGATATCCCCGAAATCCTCGATCAGGACCAGACCGCGCTTTTCATCCGAAGCCTGAATTTCCGGCACCCGCCAGCCCGCACGCTCAAACAGGGTCGTCGTATGAAGGACCGGGGCAACCGAAGCCGGGCGTTCGGGATCATCATAAATGCCGTGCGGATCAACATGGATCTCGTAGGGCGGAAAATCCATCAAAAGGGCCGTGTCATGGCGACGTTCAAGACGGAAATATTTACGCGCCGATGCATCATCAACCAACGGCGAAACTTGTGCATTCTGCCAGCCGCAAGCCACCAGAAAATCCTGGCGTTCGAAATTGCGACGTTCCTGATCGGGGGTGGTGCGGCTCATACCGGGTCCCCTGCAAACTGGTCAATGCGTTTAACCCAGTCTTCCCCGCTTGGCTCCAGGACAAATACCCGGCCATCGGCGGTTGGTCCGGGTTCGATATGAATATCCAGCCGGTTTTCAGGGGTCAGATATTCAAGCCGGTCGGGCCATTCAATCAGGCTGACAGCATCGGCAAAGGCATCCTCGATATCAAGCTCGTCGATTTCTTCGGGATCAGACAGGCGATAAAGATCAAAGTGCCAAACCGGCAGACGATCAAGTTCGTAAATCTGGACCAGCGTAAAGGTCGGGCTTGGGACTTCTTCGTGCGGGTTATCGGCAACCGCACGGATGAAGGCCCGGCAAAACGCGCTTTTGCCCATGCCCAATGTCCCGTGCATCAGAATGACATCGCCCGGCTTGGCGATGGCGGCAAGCTGGGCGGCAAGGGCTTCGGTCCCGGTTTGATTGCTGACAGTGACTGTCTTGGTCATGATGTCCGTCGATATATGGCCTGTGTTTGTTCTGTTGTAGGGTGACTGAGCGTCCCTTCGCAATGATTTTACGAAATCAGGATCAAGGTCACAGCAAAACAAACCAAACAGGTCAAATTTGCCCGGTTTACATTGCGATAAATGCCCCTAAATGCTATTTCGCAGCTAACAGTTTTCCCGCAGATCGCCGGGCCAAAGGTCAGGACCTGGTCCAACTTTGATACTATTTGGATGGAATGAGTATGTCAGACGCATCAAACAGCACCGATATTGCCATTATTGGCGCAGGCCCGGTCGGGCTTTTTGCGGTTTTCGAAGCCGGTATGCTGGGGCTTAAATCCCATGTGATTGATGCACTTGATATGGTTGGCGGCCAGTGCAGCGCGCTGTACCCGGAAAAACCGATCTTTGATATTCCCGCCCATCCGCAGATTGCCGGTCAGGACCTTATTGATCAGTTGGCCAAACAGGCCGAACCGTTCGAGCCGACCTATCACCTTGGTCAGCAGGTTATCAAACTTGAAAAACGTGATGATGGCCGTTTCACCCTTGAAACCAATACCGGCACGGTGATTGATGCGGGTGCGGTTGTCATTGCGGCGGGTTGCGGTGCCTTTGGCCCGAACAAACCGCCGATGGATGGCCTTGAAGATTACGAAGGTTCGGGTGGCGTTCAGTATTACGTCAAACGCCGTGCCGATTTTGCTGGCAAAAAAGTCGTGATTGCAGGCGGTGGTGATTCGGCCGTTGACTGGGCCCTTTCACTTCATGATGTCGCCGAAAAGGTGATGGTTGTCCACCGTCGTCCGAAATTCCGCGCCGCCCCGGATAGCAGCGCAAAGCTTCAGGCACTGGCCGAAGCTGGCAAGATCGAAATGGTCATCCCCTATCAGCTTAAAGGCCTTAAGGGCGAAAACGGCAAGCTTTCCCATGTTGTGGTCGCAACGCTCAAGGGCGAAGAACTTGATCTTGAAGCCGATCACCTGCTGCCGTTCTTTGGCCTTGCCATGGAACTGGGCCCGATTGCCGATTGGGGACTTAACCTTGAAAAGAACCATATCGGCGTAACCCAAGGCACCATGCAGACCTCGGTCCCGGGCATCTTCGCCATTGGCGATATCGCGACCTATGAACATAAACTGAAACTGATCCTGTCGGGCTTTGCCGAGGGTGCCAGCGCAATCCATGCCGCACGCTCCTATCTGTTCCCGGACAAGGAATTCCACTTCGAATATTCGACCACCACGGGCGTTCCCAACGAATAATCGAAGCAACCAACAGCCGCTATTGCAGGAAAGCGCACCATGACCACACATATCCCGACCCATTCCGGCGGATGTCTTTGTGGCGCGGTGCGCTTTGTTGCTTCTGGTGATCCGATTGGCGGCAATCATTGCCATTGTGGCATGTGCCGCAAGGATAGTGGTTCGGGCGTATCAAGCTTTGTTTGTTTTCCAACCAGTGCTGTGACCTGGGATGGCAAACCGACCGATTATGAAAGCTCGCCGGGGAAGTTTCGCGGATTTTGCCCGAAATGTGGTTCCAGCCTGACCTGGCGCAATGGCGCCAAGGACAGCGAGATTGATTTCCGCCTTGGCAGTTTTGATGACCCGCGCCCGTTCAAAGCCCGCAAACATCTGTGGATGAGCACCGCCCTTGAAAGCTTTGCCGGGATTGATCCCGACATCGAACATCTCGACTAAGCTTGATCAGACCGAAATGCCAAGATATTCGGCCAGAACACCAACAATCATGCCGTGATCTTCGTGGGACGCCAGACCTGATACGGTAATCGCACCAATCACCCCGACCCCGGCAACCCGGATCGGGAAGCTGCCACCATGATCGGCAAAATCGGCAAAATCAATCCCGTGATCGGCCAGCGTCTTGCCCTTGGCCTTTAACGCCAATCCAAACCGCATCGAGCTTTCATGTTCGCGCAAAGTCAGATTGCTTTTGCGTCGCGCCCAAGAATCATTGGCCGGCTTTGCGCCCGGCAAGGATGCATGAAACAGCGTGCGATCAGATGTACGGATATCCACCACCACCGGGGCGTTTTGCGCACGTGCCACGGCAACGAGTTTGGAGCCAACAGCCCACGCCGTGTCCTCGTCAAAGCGATCAAAGACCAGTTTTTCTTCCTGTCTGATCAGAAGGTCTAGATCCATGGAACGGCTCCTTGCGCAAAAATCGGTTCAATCCATCCATACCCCAGCCGAAGGGATACTGGAAACAGCAAAGAAAAAAGGCTGCATCCTTTGGCGGGATACAGCCTTTGTTTCGAAATCGTAATTTCAGCTTACTTCTCGTCGCCCATCTTGAGCGCGTTGATAAAGGCCGATTGCGGAATTTCGACCTTGCCGAACTGACGCATCTTTTTCTTACCGGCCTTCTGTTTTTCCAGAAGTTTACGTTTACGCGAAACGTCACCGCCGTAACATTTTGCCGTCACGTCCTTACGCAGCGCCGAAACGGTTTCACGGGCAATCACCTTGCCACCAATGGCGGCCTGAATGGCGATGCGGAACATCTGGCGCGGGATCAGGTCTTTAAGACGCTTACAAATCTCGCGGCCACGATATTCGGCAGCCGAACGGTGCACCATCAGGGCCAGCGCATCGACCGGTTCCTCGTTCACAAGGATGGAAACCTTGACCAGATCGCTTTCGTCGTAACCGGCAATCTCGTAATCGAAGCTTGCATAGCCGCGCGAGATTGATTTCAGACGGTCATAGAAATCAAACACCACTTCGTTGAGCGGCAGCTTGTAAACCGCCATTGCACGGTTACCGACATAGGTCAGGTCAAGCTGAACACCACGGCGTTCGGTGCAAAGGGTCAGAATACCGCCAAGATATTCGTCCGGCACCATGATCGATGCCTTGATCCAGGGTTCTTCAATCGCCTTGATCTTTGTGACGTCAGGGAAATCTGCCGGGTTGTGCAGCAGGATATCTTCGCCCTTGGTCATAGAGATCTTGTAGGAAACCGACGGTGCCGTCGTGATCAGATCAAGCTCGAACTCGCGTTCGAGACGTTCCTGAATGATTTCCAGATGCAGAAGACCCAGGAAGCCACAGCGGAAGCCAAGACCCAGTGCGGTCGAGTTTTCCGGTTCGAACTGGAAGGATGCGTCGTTAAGATGCAGCTTTTCCAGCGCATCACGCAGCACTTCATATTCGCTGGTATCAACCGGGAAAATACCACAGAACACAACCGGGATGGACGGTTTGAAACCGGCCAGCGGCTTAGCACACGGGCGTTTTTCTTCGGTAATGGTGTCACCGACTTCGCATTCGGCAACGGTTTTCATACCGCAGTTGATAAAACCGACTTCACCCGGGCCCAATTCGTCAAGTGCAACCGGTTTGGGCGTAAACACGCCAACACGTTCAATCGTGTGGTTGACCTTGGCGTTCATGAAGCGGACTTTCTGACCCTTTTTCAGGGTGCCTTCCTTCACGCGCACCAGAATCATCACACCGAGATAAGTGTCATACCAGCTATCGACCAGCAGAACTTCGAGCGGAGCACTCGCATCACCGGTCGGTGCCGGCAGACGATGCACCAGTGCTTCAAGCACATCAGGCACACCAAGGCCGGTTTTGGCCGAAATCATCACCGCGTCGGATGCATCGATCCCGATGACTTCTTCGATCTGTTCCTTGACCTGATCAGGCTCGGCCGCCGGAAGATCGACCTTGTTCAGAACCGGGACGATTTCATGGTTGTTGTCGATTGCCTGATACACGTTGGCAAGGGTCTGTGCTTCCACACCCTGCGCGGCATCAACAACAAGAAGCGATCCTTCGCAGGCTGCAAGCGAGCGCGATACTTCATAGGCAAAGTCGACGTGACCGGGCGTATCCATCAGGTTGAGCGTATATTCCTGCCCATCCTTGGCGGTATATTTCAGGCGCACGGCCTGTGACTTGATCGTGATGCCGCGTTCGCGTTCGATATCCATCGAATCGAGAACCTGATCGGCCATTTCACGTTCGGTCAGGCCACCGGTCAACTGGATCAGGCGATCCGCCAGGGTCGATTTACCGTGGTCGATATGCGCGATGATCGAAAAGTTACGAATATTCTTAAGGTCAGTCATTTTTGGCTGCTTCTGGCACTAAAATTGGCTGGCATTTCGCCGGGTGGCACATTTGTTTCGAAACGTGTGATCATCCGAACCGGACCGATATCTGTCCCGCAATTCACATGTTTCCCCTGCACCTCACCCGGTCTGCAAACCAGTCTGGTTGCGACTCAAGAGTACTATCACGTCCGTTTACCGGACAGAGATGAACAGGAAAACCCGTCTTGCGTGATCGTCGGATCAATCACCAGCGGGTTTATAGGGGTTTTTGCCCGTAATTAGAAGCGTTGTGTTGTGTTTGCTGCCCAACGAATTCACATGTCTGGCACGCAACCGGTCAGACAAAATCACCTGTGGTGATCAAAGCCCGTCCATCGTCCCCGTCAAACAGATGTCGACAAAGGCTTTTTCCAAGCTCTGACCTTCAAATTCATCTGTTTGCATTCTTTTCAACCAGACGAAAAGAACATAGGTTTCATGAGTGGAAACCGAAAACAATCCTGACAGGGATAAACCCAAAACATGTTCATGACATCAATCGAGCCATCCCTGTCCAGGCGCAGTCTGGTGACTTTGCGCAAAAGGCTTGCGGCCATGACCCTGACCGGGGTTGTGGTTCTGATGTTTTCATTCTTCTTCATTCAGAAAACGCTTTATGACAGCGCCGTTCATCATGCCAGTGCCGAGTTGGAGGCAACCGCCTACCGGCTGGGTTCGATGTTGCTGCAACATGAAGATATTGACCTGCAACGGATTGTTGATGCCAATTCGGCCATCACAATTGGCGTGCTTGATGAACAGCTTAATCAGGTTCAGGGCTTTATACCGCCGCATCTGGTGGATGATCTTGCCGAATATATTGCCGAGCAAGGCAAAGAAAGCGATTCACTTCAGTGCGTTCATGCCCAGCAAGTGATGATACTTGCCTATAGCAAGCTTGATCAGCTTGACCGGATTGTGGTTGCCTTCACACCGCGCAGTGTTCTGCTTGAAAGCTGGCGCGAAGCAATCATTTTGCACGCATTGATGTTTGTAATGGCCATGACCATCATGTGCGGATTGGCGATCTGGTTGTGGCAACGCCTTAAACGCCAGCATCTTCGTGCCATCAATCTGACCGAACATTTCAGCGAAACAGAAAACACCCTGTCGGAATGCGGATGCGCGGTACTTGGCTGGCCGGTCAACAGCACGGACGGCAAACTGACAACCCAGTTGAACTGGCCGGAAATTCTTGGCCCGACGGACAAAACCATTGGACCGCTGATGACGGACTTCCTTGACTGTCTTTCGCCCGGCTCACGTGCGAAGCTTCTTGATCCGCTGGTCAACAATATCTGGGCCGATGAACGGATTGGCGCGATGGTCGATCTTCGGGTTTCCGCCAACACGTCGCAGCGCTTTTATCTGATGGCGCAACGCCTGACAGAAAATGATCCTGAAACCATTTCTGTTCTGCTTCTGGAAACATCGGCCGAGCAGGAACTTTGCCACCCGTTTGAAACCTATCTTCACCACACCCCGGAACCGTCGATTGCTGTTGATCAGGACGGTCTTTTGCGCGGTTTCAGTCCGGCATTGGAGAAACTGATGGGGCCCGGCGTTCAGGGCATTATTGGCAAAAACGTTTTCAATCTTTTCGAACCTGAAGACCAGCAGATTGCGATGAGCGTCTTTGACGAGTCCAGTCGGTCGCAAATCACCGGCGACGGAAAGTCCATCTTGCGCATTCGTGATCACAGCGGGGCAGTCCGGTGGCTTTCATGGCACGGCATCGGTCCGTTTAACGGCATGATTTTCGCCAGCGCCCGTGACGTGACGGAATTTGTCGAAAATGCCAACAAGCTGCGCACAACCCTTGATCAGCTTAAGCGCAGCAACGAAGACCTTGAACAGTTTGCCTATGTCGCATCCCATGACTTGCAACAGCCGCTTCGCATGGTTGCCAGCTATACCCAGCTTTTGAAACGGCGTTATGGCGGAACCCTTGATCAGGAAGCAGATGAATATATCGACTATGCCGTCGATGGTGCCAAACGGATGCACAAGCTGATCAGTCATCTTCTGGAATATGCCAAGGCCGGGACCAATGACGAGTTTAGCGAGATTGATTGCAATCTTGTCCTGAACGAAGCACAGGCAGACCTTAAGGCCGTGATCAGCCAGGAACATGCGACCATTACCCATGATGATTTGCCGACAATCATGGGCGACAGGATTGCCCTTTCCCGTCTGTTCCAGAACCTTCTATCCAATGCGATCAAGTATCGTCGCCCGGGCGTCCCGCCGCATATTGCCATCACGGTCGAACCCGATCCTGTCATAGGCGATTTCTGGCGGTTTTCGATCCGCGATAACGGCATCGGCATCCACCCCGAACATGCCCAGCGTATTTTCCGCCTGTTCCAACGCCTGCATAAGGATGAATTTTCCGGCACCGGCCTTGGATTGTCACTTTGCCGCAAGATTGTCGAACAGCATGGCGGACGTATCTGGCTTGATACCAGTCGCCCGATCAGCGATCCGGGTACGACAATCATCTTTACCCTGCGCGTCCATCGTCCGGACTGACGTACTTTGCCACGCCCATCCGATTGCCTGCCGCCTATACCCACCTTCGGGGATGGCAAGCATATTGCTTCTCTTTCCCCATGTATCGAGGCAGCCGGGTAAAAGCTGCCTGTCGTGGTAAGGGAAAAACGCATGTTAAATCGCTCTGACGTAACGCGCCCGCGGATTGGCATCCTGTTGGCAATGATGGGCCTGATGGCTTTGGCTGCCTGTGGCTCGGACATGCGGACCATGAATGACAGCCATATGCAAAATCTGGCCTCTTTCTTTGCCCAACATGAACCCGGCGAACCGTTGCCGCGTGGTTGGCGGCGGCTGGATGGCTCGGAAATCAATTACCGTTTTGCAAACGAAACATATGCGGTCTATTCAATTGACGAAGATGAACAGCTTCTGGTCATGCATCTATACGACAATGGCGAAGGTCGGCTTGAGGCCGATGATGATCGCGAACGTTGCGTGTGGAACACCATGATGGATCAATTGGCGATCGAGTGCGACGACACCGATATGGAATGGCATGTCTTTACCAATGGCCCTGATCTGATCGCGCTTGATCTGGACGAGGAAGAATATGCCATCTTGCGCAAACGTCCGGGTCGGTAAATTTGATCCAGCAGGCGTATTTCCACGCCTTGACAGTTCCCAAAAGAAAACGGGCCACGCATTTTCCAATGCGTGGCCCGTTTTGATTTCGTATGGTTCGCAGGCTTAGGCGCGCAGCGATCCACCGGTTGCCTTTTGCACGGCCTCGACAACCTTTTTGCTGACCGCATCAATCTCTTCTTCGGTCAGGGTTGCCTTGGTCGGTTGCAAGGTGATCGAGAAGGCGAGTGATTTCTTGCCGTCCTCAATGCCCTTGCCCGCATAAAGGTCAAAGATCGTTACATCCGTGATCAAGGCGCGGTCGGCACTCCGCGCTGCCTTGATGATCGCTTCTGCTTTCACGTCATCATCCAGCAGGAAGGCAAAGTCACGCTCGACCGACTGGAAGCTCGATGCATTGAGTGCCGGACGTGCTGTACCTTTTTTCTTGGGCATCGGAATGTTTTCAACAAACAGTTCGAACGCCACAACGCGACCTTTGACACCCAGCGCCTTAAGCACTTTGGGGTGCAGTTCGCCGAAATAGCCAAGCACGTTTTTCGGACCAAGCTGCAAGGCAGCAGAACGACCCGGATGATACCAAGCCGGTGCACCTTCGGTATTGACCTGAAGGTTGGCAGCAGTGGTGCCAAGTGCGTCAACCAGTGCTTCGACATCGGCTTTGACGTCAAAGACATCAACTTCGCGACGCAAACCGGTCCAGCTGCGCGGTGTGGTCGAACCGGCACGCAGGCCTGCTGCGACCAAGCGCTGATCACCCGGCTGATCACCGAAGAATTCCGGTCCAACTTCGAACAGTGCCAGATCAGAAAAACCGCGTGCCTGGTTACGACCGGCTGCTGCAATCATGTTGATCAATGCGTTCGGACGCATGACATCAAGATCAGAGCTGATCGGGTTTGCCAGGAACAGACCTTCCTTGAGTTCACCAAACAGTTTTGCCCAGCGGGAATCAGTGAAGGACCAGGTCACAGTTTCATACAGACCGCGCGACGCAAGAATGCGACGGGTCAGTCCGACGCGTTTCTGCATCGGCGACAGGGCGGGAACCGGAAGACTGGTTTCACGTTCCAACGGAACGGTCGGGATTTTGTCGTAACCAACGATGCGCAGGACTTCTTCGACAAGATCGGCTTCACCGATAATGTCGGGACGCCAGGTCGGTGCAACCGCGGTGATAACCGGGGCCGAACCGCTGACTTCAAAGCCAAGCGAGGTCAGAATTTCAATCGCACGATCGGCTTCAACCGTAACGCCGCCAAGCTCGAGGATGCGGTCGATACGCAGATCAAAAGCATTGCGCGGGTTGGGAACTTCGCCCGCCTTAACGACATGGGAAACTTCACCACCACAAATCTCGGTGATCAGGTGGGTGGCAACTTCCATGCCCCAGGCAATCGACTGCGGATCAACACCGCGCTCAAAACGATAGCGGGCATCGGAATTGATCTGAAGCTTGCGGCCGGTCTTGGCGATGCTGATCGGATCAAACAGCGCGCATTCGACAAATACATTGACGGTTTCGTCAAGGCAGCCGGTTTCATCACCACCGATGATGCCACCAATGCCAAGTGCCTTTGCCTGATCGGCAATGACAACCATGGCGTCAGACAGCTCGTATTCCTTGTTATCAAGGGCAGCAAGCTTTTCACCATTGGTCGCATAACGAACATTGATGTCACCCGACAGTTTGTCGGCATCAAAGACGTGCAGCGGACGACCAAGATCGTGGGTCACAAGGTTGGTGATATCGACCAGTGCCGAAATCGGACGCAGACCAATGGCTTCCAGACGGGCTTTAAGCCAATCCGGGCTTTCACCGTTTTTCACGCCGCGGATATAACGGCCATAGAATGCCGGAACCGCATTGTTTGCGGCGATCTCGGCAGAAATGGCAACGCCAATCGGGCTGTCAAACGAACCGGCAACGGCTTGCGCGCGCGGATCAGCCTTAAGCGTACCGATACCGGCTGCTGCCAGATCACGCGCAATACCGCGTACACCCGTGCAATCCGGACGGTTCGGGGTCAGGCCGATTTCAATGATCGGATCATCAGCACCCAGAACAGATGCAACCGGTGCGCCGATTTCTGCATCTGCGGGCAGTTCGATAATGCCGTCATGGTCTTCGCCCAGGCACAGCTCGCGGGTGGAGCACATCATGCCCTGGCTTTCGATGCCACGGATTTTGCCCGGCTTCAGCTTGGAGCCGTCAATCGGAATGATCGCACCCGGCTGTGCCAAGGCAACCTTAAGCCCGGTACGGGCATTCGGCGCACCACAGACGACCTGGATCATCTTGTCACCGGTATTGACCCGGCACAATTTCAGGCGGTCGGCATCGGGATGCTGACCGGCTTCTTCGATATAGGCGACACGAATATCAGCAAGGGCTGCTGCGCGGTCGGTGACATCTTCAATTTCCAGACCGATATCGGTCAGTTTTTCTGCAACCACCTCGATCGACGCATCGGTATCAAGGTGCTGCTTCAGCCAATTCAGTGTGAATTTCATAATCTCAGCCCCTTACCATGTTCGGTACATCCAGCGGCACGAAACCATAATGTTTCAGCCAGCGCAGATCGGTATCGAAGAAGGTACGAAGATCGGGAATGCCGTATTTCAGCATGGCGATACGTTCGATCCCCATACCAAAGGCAAAGCCCTGATATTCATTCGGGTCAAGACCACAAGCTGCCAGAACACGCGGATGAACCATGCCGCAGCCGAGAATTTCCAGCCAGTCATCGCCTTCCCCAATTTTCAGCTCGCCGCCTTTGCGCGAACAACCGATATCCATCTCGGCACTCGGTTCGGTGAACGGGAAGAAGCTTGGACGGTAACGGACCGGCACATCATCAAGTTCGAAATAGGTTTTCACGAACTCAAGCAGGCAGCCTTTAAGGTGACCCATATGGGTTTTCTTGTCGATCACCAGACCCTCGACCTGGTGGAACATCGGCGTATGGGTCATATCGCTATCGGAACGATAAGTGCGGCCCGGTGCAATGATGCGGATCGGCGGGGTTTTGCTCTGCATGGTTCTGATCTGCACCGGCGAAGTGTGGGTACGCAGCACAAGGCGCGAACCGTCTTCCTGTTCGGGCAGATAGAAGGTGTCCTGCATTTCACGCGCCGGATGTTCCGGCGGGATGTTCAGCGCAGTAAAGTTATGGAAGTCGTCTTCAACATCCGGACCTTCGGCCAGGGCAAAGCCCATTTCGCCAAAGATCGATACGATTTCGTCAATCGTCTGACTGATCGGGTGGATGCGGCCCGCGGTTTCATCCGGGCGCGATGACAGGGTGACGTCGATCCGTTCGCCGACAAGACGGGCCTCAAGGGCGGCATCTTCGAGGGCGGTTTTGCGGGTGTCGATTGCGCCTGCTACCTGGTCTTTGACAAGGTTCAGTGTCTGACCAAATTCACGACGCTGATCCGGGTCCATCTTGCCAAGGTTTTTCATAAGGCCGGTAATGCGGCCTTTCTTGCCAAGGGCGCTGATGCGGACTTCTTCAAGAGCAGCAAGATCAACTGCTTTTTCGACTTCCGCCAGAACCTCTTCGCGCAATGCTTCGATGTTTTCCATAACTTCCGACGCTTTGGCTTGGGTTTAAAAAAGTACATAAAGAAAAAGAAAGGGGACGGCCAATATGGCCGCCCCCGATCAAATCAGGCAAGTGCCGATTAAACCTTTTAACAAAGGTTTATTAGCCGAGTGCAGCCTGCGCCTGGGTTACCAGAGCTTTGAAAGCTTCCGGTTCACGCACTGCGATGTCGGCAAGCACCTTGCGGTCCAGTTCAACGCCAGCCTTCTTCAGACCGTTCATGAACTGCGAATAGCTCAGACCGTTTTCGCGTGCACCAGCGTTGATACGCTGAATCCAGAGCGAGCGGAACTGGCGTTTCTTAACGCGACGATCGCGGTATGCATACTGCAGACCTTTTTCCACAGCCTGAACGGCGGTGCGGAAAGTGTTGTTGCGGCGACCGCGGTAACCTTTGGCAGCCTTAATAACCTTGCGGTGACGAGCGTGAGAAGTCACGCCCCCTTTTACACGAGCCATTTAACTCTCCTTCAACCTTAACCGTACGGCAGGAATTTTTTGACGATGCGGGCATCTGCGTCACAGAGAATCTCCGTGCCACGAGCCTGGCGCTTCATCTTGGTCGGTTTCGCAGTCAGAAGGTGGCGCTTGTTTGCCACGTTGTGACGGACCTTCCCGCTTGCAGTCAGGCGAAAGCGTTTTTTCGCACTCGATTTAGTCTTCATCTTGGGCATTTTACTATCCTTGCATAAGCAATGAAAACGAAATCCCCTTCGGCGGCTGGGCATGCCCTGAAGGACCATTACAGACCTTCCAGCCTCACCACCTGTTTTGGGGACGGGTGGTTATAGACTCCGGGATTGCCTTTTTCAAGGGCCAATTCGCCCCTTTCCCCTTGCTTTTTGCGGCTCTGACCCGCCATTGTGCCCTTGCCTGACAAATTGGCCACAGCTCAACCAATCCGTTCCCGGTTATCTGACTGATCACATGTCACAAATTACATCTATTATTTTGCCGTTCTTTGCCCTGATCGGTCTGGGCTGGATTGGTGGCAAAACCCGGATCGTAACCCCGGAAGGGATGCGTGGCATCAACGGTTTTGTCTTTTACTTTGCCCTGCCCGCCCTTTTGTTCCGTGCCCTTGCGACACGAACACCTGACGAGATTTGGCAACCCGACATCCTTATCGCCTATGGCGGTGGAACCCTTGTGGTTTATGGACTGACCCGCGTGATCGCCGCCAGGGTCTTCGACCTTGATCCGACAAGTCAGACCCTGTTTTCCTTTGCCGGAACTATGTCCAATGTCGGCTTCATGGGTCTTCCTCTGATCATCGGGTTACTGGGACAAGAAGCAACAGTGCCGCTGATTGTGGCCCTTGCCTTTGACCTGATCGTCATGTTGTCCCTGTCGCTGCTTTTGCTTGAAGGGGCCAAGCATGCAAACGGCGGAAATTCGGCCGGCAAAATTATCCGTGGCACCCTGACCAATCCGGTTGTTCTGGCAATTATTGCTGGCGTTATTGCCAGCATTCTTGATCTCAGCTGGCCCAAAGGCGTCGATTATCTGCTGGAACTTCTTGGCGGCAGTGCCGGTCCCGCCGCCCTGTTTGCCATTGGCGTGGCCCTGGTCGGACGGCCAATTGCCGAGAAACGCGCCGAGCTTGTCGCCATGTCGCTGGCCAAACTGGTGATCCATCCAGTGATGGTGTTTGCCGGATTCTATATGGTGGGTTCTGTTACCGGGCTCGAGGCAAAGGCAGTGTTTCTGTTGGCGGCCCTGCCGACCGCGGGCAATGTCTTTGTCGTAGCGACAACCTATGATCGCTACATCGTACGCAGTTCGTCGATTGTGTTGGTGACGACTGCCCTTGGCGTGATCACCTTTTCAATCTTTTCACTCTATATCGATCCGATCATTACCCTGCTGGATTAAGCTGATCTTTGGCAGGTTAAAATCGGGCGCAGGATTATAGATGCTGGCACTCTGGTACGAATCCGACATTGCACGTGTACCGGAATCCAGACTTTTAATGGAAAGAACCGTCAAACAGCGGTTTTGATGGTATGCGCCCGGCCGATCCACTTTTCGATTCGGCTCATCAGTTTTTCGCGGTTCACCGGCTTAAGAACAAAGTCATTGCCCCCGGCCGCAACACCGCCGCGCAAGTCTTCTTCGCCTTGGCGGGCCGTGACATAAATGATCGCACAAGCAAGATCGGGGAAATGGGTCCGCACGTTCAGTGCAGTTTCAAAACCGTTCATGTCAGGCATCATGATATCCATCAGGATGATGCGTGGACGTTTGGTTTTAAGGAGTTTCAAAAGATCCTTGCCAGAGGAAACGCCCTGAAACGAAAACCCGCCGCTTTCGACGATTCGTTTAAGCAGCACCAGACTTTTGGGGTCATCATCGACACCAACGATCAGAAGATCATTTCCAGCTGGCATGGCATTCCCTCTTTGGCTTGGACCTTGGGGCAGAACGGCAAAACGCCGCGTCTTAACGCGGCGCCAGCACCATAATCATAACACGGCCTTCCATCTTTGGCATCATTTCAGCTTTGGAGAGATCTTCGAGATCCCCCGAAAAACGCTGCAACATGCCAAGACCGAGATCCTGGTGAGCCATTTCACGTCCGCGGAAGCGCAACGTGACTTTCACCTTATCTCCACCGCCGAGAAACTTCTGCGCGGCGCGCAGTTTGACATTGTAGTCATGGGTATCGATGTTCGGACGGAGTTTGATCTCCTTGACCTCGATAACCTTCTGTTTCTTTTTGGCCTCGTTCTGCTTCTTGCTCTGTTCGTATTTGAACTTGCCGTAGTCGATCAGCTTACACACAGGCGGTTCAGCATTCGGCGCGACTTCGACGAGGTCGAGTCCAGCTTCCGCTGCCATTTCAATGCCTTCACGCACCGTCATTGGATCCGACATATTGCCTTCGGCGTCGACAACACAGATGGAACGGGCTTTGATATCCTCATTGACGCGCGGACCTTCCTTGGTCGGCTGCATCGGTTTGCGTGGTCGTGCTATGGAGAATCTCCTATGGTAATCAAACAAATCGGTCAGAAACAGAAACGACGAAAACACTGCTTGTTCAAACAGTGTTTTCGCTTCGACCTCACCTAGCATATCCGCGTACGTTCAGAAAGCAATGTTTTTAGGCAATTACAAAGGTCTCAAAGCGCCATTTTCCGCGCTTTTCATTCCGGCGTGTTTTTATTGCCACGGCTATGGAATTTCTAATCCGTCAGATCAAGGCGACGGCGGACTTCATCCATTACGCGATTAACCGTCAATTGCCGCAAATCGTTTTCGCGAATAATGCTGACCGCGTCTTTGCCTGTCCCGCGCGGCGCGCTCAGTTTCGGATCAGATTCCTTTGAAAACAGCACGATCGACGGCGCCCCGGCAGCAGCCGCAATGTGCATTGGCCCGGTATCATTCCCGATGGCAAGGACCGACCGCGCGGCAAGCGATGCAATATCAAGAAAACCGGTCCGCCCGACCAGATTGCGCGCCTTGGGGCACATCTGGTCAATCTTGCTCATAACCTCGCCTTCCTTGTCGGTTCCGATCAGAACCGGCGTCAGACGATAATCAGCCAGCTTTTTGGCCAACAGACCGAACCGCTCCGCTGGCCAGCGCTTTGCCGGACGATGCGGCGCGCCGCCCGGGCAAATCAGAACAAACGGACTTCTGATCCCGAACCGTTCCAGTTCAATATCCGGCCCTGTAATTTGGGACGTCGGCACATTGGGAATACCGGCATCAAGAAGCTGTTCCGCCATGCGGTCGATGGAATGCAGCGAATCCCGTTGCGGATTGCTGTGCGGATGGGAACATCCGCGGGCAATGCCAGACCATTCCGGCCGCGGGCCCGGCCAAAACAGCTTGAAGTAAAAGGCACTGCGATCAGATGTCTGCAGATCATATACCCGGTCAAAGCCGCCATTGCGCAAGAACCGGCGCAGTGCAAGTACCTCGCGCACCTGGCTCATTTTGGGGCGGCGGTCGATGGCGATAGAATCGAAATACCCGCTCGCCTTCATAAGATCGACATAAGGCCGCGTGGTCAGAACCGTAATATGCGCCTTCGGATGGGCGGCCCGAATGGCGGCAAACGGCCCCATAGCCAACACAACATCGCCAAGTGCTGAAAGCTTGATGACCAGAATGCGTTCCTGATGTTGCCCGGAAACCGGCATAACTTTTTCATCTGCTGCGATTGCGATCGCAGCTTCCTGTTCAGTTGCCAAATTCTGGTCGGTCATACTGCATTCCTGATAACGCGCTTAAGCGCCTTGGCGTAAACACGCAGGGTCCGTTCAGCCATCTGTTCAAGCGAGAATTCGGCAATCACGTGATTGCGCCCCTTGATCGCCAAAGCAGCGCGTTTTTCCGGCGTCAGATTAAGCACCTGAATCAAAGCCCGTGACAGCTGATCGACTTCGTTGGGACTAACCAGCCACCCGGTTTCGCCTGGCAGCACTGTTTCCAGAGCCCCGCCGTGGGCGGTCGACACAACCGGTCGCCCCATTGCCTGTGCTTCGGATGGTATCCGGCCAAAAGCTTCCGGGGCCAAAGATGGACAAGCCACCACATCAGCCAACATATAAGCCGCCGGCATATCAGCGCAGTGGTCTACGATATGAACAACATCATCAACCCCAAGCTTACGACTTAACTGCAACAACTCTTCGCGATACGCAGTCCGACCCTGATCCGATCCAACGATCAGGCAGCGCAACTGACGATGTCCCAGAGCTTCCAGCACTGCTGGCAGTGCTTGGATCAAGAAAGTCTGACCTTTCCAGCGCGTCAACCGCCCTGGCAGCATAATGACATATTCTTCGCCATTCAGACGCCACTGGGTCGACAACGCAATCAGGCGTTCCTGACTTACATTTTCAGGATTGAACAGATCAACATTCGTACCGCGCGGCACAATGTTCAGGCGATCGGGTTCAACCTTGTAAAATTTGTTGATGTGATTGGCGATATGCTTGGAAATCGCAATCACCTGGTCACCCATGGTCATGATCGCGTTATAGCGACGCTTGAACGGGTTGGTGTGCCCCGAATAGGTGCCATGGAATGTCGTGACAAACGGAATTCCGGCTTTGCGCGCCGCGAAGTAGGCGCTCCAAGCTGGTGCGCGCGAGCGGGCATGAATGATATCCACACCCTGTTCGCGAATCAGTTTTACCAGCGCATCCACATTGCGGCGCATCACCAGAATATTTTTGGATTTCAGTGGCAGATTGATGTGGGTTGCGCCAAACCGGGCAAGTTCACGTTCCAGACGTCCACCCTGGGATGCAACAATTGCCTTGCCGCCGCCCTCGACGATGGCGCGCGCAATATCGACAGTACCCCGTTCAACCCCGCCGGCATCAAGTTCCGGCAGCACCTGCAAAATCACCGCAGGACGATAGTCCCCGTCTTGCGCTTGGGGCTCGGTTCGATAGACTGTTTCTGTCATTACTTCTGACGCGCTCATGCAACTCCACCATCAACACCCAAGGATTCCGCCCCGGATGACACATGACATGCCGACGCCACAGCTTGAAAAGCCTCAATATCTTAACCGGCCTGACGGTTTAAAAATTGCATACCATCACGTGCCGGGCAAGCGATCTGACGTACAGGCAGTCACTCCCGGGGTGATGTTCCTTGGCGGATTCATGTCAGACATGACCGGAACCAAGGCGACCCATCTTGAAGCACACTGCATTCGGCAGGGGGTGGCTTATACCCGCTTTGATTATTCCGGTCACGGACAATCGTCGGGTAAATTCGCAGATGGAACAATCGGTAAATGGGCCAGTGATGCCATTGCCGTTCTTGATGAAATTACGGCAGGCCCGCAGATACTTGTTGGTTCGTCCATGGGCGGCTGGATCATGCTTTTGACAGCACTTGCCCGCAAGGATCGGGTCGCCGGACTGGTTGGCATTGCCGCCGCCCCGGACTTTACCGAAGACCTGATGTGGACCCAGTTTAGCGATGAACAGAAAAAGACACTCATGGATCAGGGGGCATTGATCGAGCCAACCGAATATGGCGATGATCCCTATACCATCACGCGTGCCCTGATCGAGGATGGCCGTAATCAGCTTTTGCTGCGCAATCCCATCGAACTTGCCTGCCCGGTTCGTCTGGTACAGGGGATGAAAGACCCCGATGTGCCATGGCAAACCGCTATTCGCCTGACCGAGGCACTGGTAACCGATGACGTACGTGTTGACCTGATCAAGACCGGCGACCATCGCCTGTCCGAGCCAGATCAGCTGGATGTCATCACCAAGCATATTGATGAAATGATTGCAAAAACGGCGGCCTGACAGGATCAGGGCCGCCGCCATTGGCATTTGAAATTGCCGATACCCGGTTCAGGCGAGAACGACATTCTCGCCTGTTACCTTTACCGCAACGGATTCCAGTGCATCACCTGTGCAAGGACCCGACACACATTCCCCGTCTTCAATGCGGAACCGCGCGCCATGGGTGGAACAGATGATTTCCGCGCCAAAATCGCTGATGAATTCATCGGGTTCCATGTCAAGCGGCACGCCGATATGCGGGCAGCTATTTACATAACCAAACACATCATCACCGCTTCGCACGACGAAAATACCGGTTCCACCAAGATTGATGCCCTTGGCACCGGTAGCATCAAGATCACTGAGCGTACATAAAACCGTGCCCGATTGCGGAAGACTGGTCACGGTGCAACCCCGCCCATCTCGCAGATCGCCGCCCAGGATGCATCATCAATTGGCATCACAGAAAGACGCGACTGTTTAAGCAATGACAGCTCGGCAAAGCGCGGATCAGCTTTGATATCGGCAAGGGTTACCGGCGTTTTCAGCGGTTTGACCGTCTTGAAATCAACCTGCACAAACTTGCCCGTGGCATCGCTTGCGTCGGGATAGAATTCGCGCACCACTTCAACAATCCCGACGATGCGTTTTTCATTTACCGAATGATAAAAGAACGCCTTGTCGCCGGTTTTCATGGTGCGCAAATTCTTGGCGGCCTGATGGTTACGCACCCCATCCCAGCCTTCGATGTCTTTCTTGACCTGGTCGTCCCACGACCAGCTTCCCGGTTCGGTTTTGACCAGCCAATATGCCATGGATCAGAACACCTTCTTGAACGGACGGATCACGACCGATTCAAACAGACCGGCCTTGGCATAGGGGTCATTGGCGGCAAATTCGCGGGCATCTTCGATTTTATCGAACTCGATGATAAAGACCGAACCGTTCATGCCTTCCATATCGGGATCAAGGGTCGGACCCGCCGCAACAATGCGCTCTGCAAAGCCGCCTTTGATATAGGCAAGATGGTCTTCGCGATTGGCTTTGCGGACATCAAGGTGACCGGGTTTATCAACGCAACGGATATAGAAATGCATGGACTGTTTCCTGCTTCTTTATGGGATCAATGACCATAAAGTGACAGAACCACCCGACATTCTCAAGCCGAACCCATCGGCAATAACCCGCTTGTGATCAAGGGGCTGAAGAAATCAGTCCGCACTTTCCAGTTCATCGCGGAACGGACGCTGTAACAGAGCATTAATCGTGCTGCGCAGATCGGCATTATGATTTGCGACCTGATTGACTGCGGCACAGATCGGCATTTCAACACCGTATTTTGCGGCAACTGCCGTGATCGAAGCAGCGGTATGAACGCCTTCGGTCACCGAACGGCGTTCGGCAAGAATATCCTTGGCCTTACGGCCTTCGCCAAGGGCAACACCAAAAGTGTAGTTCCGCGAAAGCGTACCGGTACAAGTCAGGGTCAAATCCCCCAGCCCCGCCAAACCCAACATGGTCTCAACCCGTCCGCCCATCGCAACAGCAAGGCGCGACATTTCGGCAATGCCCCGGGTAATCAGAGCCGCACGCGCATTGTCACCAAGCTTGAGCCCCGCAACCACGCCACTTGCAATCGCAAGGACGTTTTTAATTGCGCCAGCAACTTCAACACCGGCAACATCCGTACTGAAATAGGGCCGAAATTCCGGCGTTCCGATCAGATCGACCAGACGTTTACCCAAGACCCGATCCTCGCAGGCAAGGGTAATTGCCGCAGGCAGACCAGCCGCCACTTCCTGTGCAAATGTCGGGCCCGACAGAACAGCAACCGGCACATTACCAAGGGTCTCATTGACCACCTGCGCCATCAGGGCACCGGTTTCCTTTTCGATCCCCTTGCAGCAAATCACAGCTGGAAGATCATCCGTCCAGTGCGCGGCAAACCGTGTCAGGGTTTCGCGCAAATGCTGTGCCGGTGTCACCAGAAGAACCGCATCGGAGTCGCGAATGCCGTCATAATTCGTCGTGGCGCGCAGCGCACCGGGCAACGAAACACCGGGCAGATAAAGATCATTCTCGCCTTTGGTGTTGATCCGGTCGGCAAGATCGGGATTGCGCAAAATCAGTTCAACATCTTCGCCAGCACGTACCGCCTGCACGGCAAGGGCCGTTCCCCAGGCACCGCCACCAACAACTGTAATGCGCTTTTTCATGATCATCGTTCCGGCAAAAATGAAATCACTGTGGATCGTCGCAACCCGGCCAAAGGATTGCTAAGCCTTGACCCCGGCACCAGGGCGCTTGGGGGCTTCGGGATCAAGCGGCCAGCGCGGGCGCGGCTTGAAATCAAGATCATCACGTTCGCCAAGGCGGAAACGTTCCAGCCCGGCCCATGCAATCATCGCAGCATTATCCGTACAAAGATCAAGTGGCGGTGCGACCAGCTTCATTCCCGCCTGATCGGTCAGTTCGGTCAAACGCGCGCGCAGATATTTGTTCGCCGCAACCCCGCCCGCAAGAACCAGTGTCTTGCCTGTCGGGTAATCGCGCATAAACTCAAAGACCGCATTGCGCGCACGATCAATCAGGGTATCGCCCACTGCACGCTGGAATGACGCTGCAAGATCGGCTTTGACCTCGTCCGTTTGCTGGGGAACCGGGAAACCGTCGAGATAGTTGCGCACAGCCGTTTTAAGGCCCGAGAACGAAAAATCACATCCGGGTCGCCCGCGCAGCGGACGCGGCAAACCAAAGCGTTCCGGATTGCCTTTGGCGGCGATCTTTTCAAGGGCCGGCCCGCCGGGATAGCCCAATCCCATCATTTTGGCGGTTTTATCAAACGCCTCGCCAACAGCATCATCAATGGTGGTGCCAATCCGCTTATATTGGCCAACACCCTCGACAATCAGAACCTGGCAATGGCCGCCGGACACCAGCAACAACAGATAGGGAAAGGCAACGTCATCGGTCAGGCGAACAGTAAGTGCGTGGCCTTCCAGATGATTGACCGCCAGAAACGGCTTGTTGGCGGCAAAGGCAATCGCCTTGGCAGTCATGGTTCCCACCATCACGCCACCAATCAGCCCCGGTCCGCCGGTGCAGGCCACGGCATCAAGATCGGCGAAATCCACACCGGCATCGTCCATTGCCTCGGCCACCAGCCGGTCCAGATGTTCCAGATGGGCGCGTGCGGCAATTTCGGGGACAACCCCGCCATAAGGACGATGATCGTCAAGCTGGGACAAAACACGGTTTGCCAGAATCTCGCGCTTGTCATTCACGACAGCAGCGGCCGTTTCGTCACAGCTTGTTTCGATACCAAGTACGATCATGTTTTTGATCCGCTTATGCAGGTCTGCCGAAGGTTTCGACAATCGGAATCCGTCATATATCTGGCGATGATGTAGCGGAAACTTTGTGTTCTTTCCACCCCCGTGCAACGCAATTGCCATATGCAGTTATCGCGCTTCACCGGTTTTCGGCCATTTCAACGTCTGATCATACCCCGTTACGGCGGTTGGACATAAGTCAATGAAACCATCCTGCCAGACGTTAAAATCATTAAAGTTAAGACCGCGAATTTTAAGGGCGTCAATCACCCGCAACCCTTGTTTTCAAACAGCTTTAAGACTAAGACTTCACCCATGACAGATACAGCAAAACTTCGCATCGGCACCCGTGGTTCCCCCTTGGCAATGGCCCAGGCACATGAGGTCCGTGACAAACTGGCCCGTGCCCATCCTGAACTTTCGGGTGAAGGTGCGATTGCCATTACCGTGATCACCACAACCGGCGACCAGATTCTGGATCGTCCTCTGGCCGAAATCGGCGGCAAGGGGCTGTTCACCAAGGAAATCGACGATGCCCTTATGGGTGGCGAGATCGACCTTGCCGTGCACAGCATGAAGGATGTCCCGACCATCCTGCCAGAAGGCATGATCCTGCCGACCATTCTGCCGCGTGAGGATGTTCGCGATGCGTTTATTTCGCTGAAATATAAAAGCTTTGCCGAAATGCCTGCGGGTTCCGTCATCGGATCGGCGTCGCTGCGCCGTCAAGCCATGATCCTGAACAAATATCCTGACCTGAAGGTTGTGACATTCCGCGGGAATGTTCAAACCCGCCTGCGCAAGTTGGGCGAAGAACAGGTTGATGCCACCCTGCTTGCCATGGCGGGCCTGAACCGCCTGGGCCAGCCGGAAATCGCCACGGCCCCGATTGCCGAAGACGATATGCTGCCCGCCGTTGCACAGGGTGCCATCGGTGTCACCATCCGCGAAGACGACACCCAGACCAAGAACTGGCTGGCCGCACTGCATTGTGAAAAGTCCGCCATCCGCGTTACAGCCGAACGCGCCGCCCTTAGGGCACTTGACGGTTCTTGCCGCACGCCGATTGCAGCACTGGCAGAATTTAACGAAAATGGCAGCATGCGTTTGCGTGTCACCATTGTTCGCCCGGATGGCAGCGAACGCCTTGATACTGAACGCCTGATTGCCAAGCCCGATATGGACACAGCCGCGCAGGCCGGTACAGATGCAGGTGAAGAGCTGAAACAACGCGGCGGGCCAGACTTTATTTCGGCCTGAGCCCAAGATGACGGAAACGCAGATGGGACCCTTGGTGTTAAATACCCGGCCCGAAACCGATTCTGCCGAATTATTGGCCGCGCTTGATACGCGCGGCTACCGTCATCTGTCCGCGCCGATGCTCGCCATCAGCTTTCCTGCACCCGAAAAGCCTTTTGATATCAGCCCCTATCAGGCGCTGATCTTTACATCGGCCAATGGTGTTCGTGCTTTTGACCAGTTATCGCGTGACCGCACCTTGCCCGCCCTTTGCGTTGGTGATGCTACCGCACGTATGTGCAGGGAAATGGGATTTGCAAATGTCCTGTCGGCCAATGGCGACATTCATGATCTTGCAACCCTGATCCGGCAAAAGATTGATCCCGCATCGGGGCCGCTTTTCCATCCTGCTGCGCGCAAAACGGCTGGTGATCTGGGCGGGATGTTGCGGGTTGATGGTTTTACCATAGACCGTCAGACGGTCTATGAAGCCATCGCCTGCGATACGCTTCCGCAAAATGTGATTGATGCATTGCATCGTCATCACATTGATGCGGTTTTATTTTTCTCTCCCCGCACTGCGGAAACCTTTGTTAAGCTTGTTCACAGCTATAAGCTTGAAGGTGCGTTGGCCGGGGTAGATGCAATTTGCCTCAGTCCGGCGGTGCAATCGCGGATCTCAGACCTTACATGGCATAGAACGCACGTTGCATCACAACCGACACAAGAATACCTTCTTTCCTTATTAGGGTCCGTCGTAACGGCTTGCCGTACCTGACGCCGTTTTGGGAATAACCGCAAACTGCAATGGTCCGATCGTGAAAACACCAGAAACGCCAAAAACCAACGCTTCCGCCAAGTCGACCGATACGGAAAAACCGTCCGCAACCATTTCCGTTGATAGCAAGGGCAATGCAAGCCCGGATCCCAAGAAAGCTGACGCATCTTCTGGCGTGAAACCCGGCGTTTCAGATGCCGGGTCGAAAAAGGTAGATGACGGCAATAAGCCCGATACTGCCCCCAAGACGGACACGGCGAAAACCGGTGCAAAACCGACAGATGGCAAACCCGCAACACCCGCCAAACGCAAAAGCGGCGGCGGCAAAGCAATGGTTCTGTTTGTTTTGATCATTGTCGGGGCATTGGCCGCAGGATGGCTGACCCGCGCGATCTGGTGGCGCGACGCCGAGCCGCATCTGGCCCAGTATGTTCCCAATGAAATTCTGGCCGAAATTGCCCCGGACGGATTTGATACCGACACCGCGTCAAACGATACCGTCACGGCAACCAACAGCCCGAATACCGGATCAAGCACGATCCCGGCCCCCAGTGAAGACGCGACCATGGCCGAAAATGGCGATGCCGCGGTCAAGGCCGAGAATGATCTTCCTGCTGCCAATGACAGCGGTACGATTGCAGCTGATAGTTCTGCGCTTCCGGATGGATCCGTTGTTGTTGACCCTGGTCTGACCGAGCGTCTGTCACGTCTTGAAGGCACGATCAATGCCCTGCGCGAACGTCTGAACAATGAACGCGGAGATACCCTTAACAACACCGTTGCCCGCCGCATGGCCGAGATCGAGACCCGCACCGCCCCGATCGAAGAGCTTGCACGTGTGGAAAGCGAACTTGCCGGTGTTGCCAATGAAATGCGCGAACTTTCGGCCCGTCTTTCAACGATGGAAGAAGAAGTCCGCGCAACCACCGGCCTTCGTGTTGAAAGCCGTGGCCAAGCAATCGCCATGGCTGTGACGATCCTGCGCGATGCGCTTCAACGCGGCGGTCCGTTCATGATTGCCCTGAACCAGCTTGAACGCAGTGCCGGTGACGATGCGGTTATCCTTGAACAGATCGAAACTCTGAAACCGCTCGCAGAGTTGGGCGCGCCAACCCTTGAAAAACTGCGCCAGTCCTTCCCGATCATGGCACAGGATGCCGTTGCGGCGGCGACCGACGATCATTCGGGCAGTGTTCTGGATGCCACCTGGGCCAATATCAAAAAACTGATTCCGATCCGTCGTGTTGATGCCGCGGGCGAAGAATCCCTTGAAGGTCGCTTGGTCCTTGCAGAAAACGCACTGGCACAGGATGACCTGGATGGTGCTGTTACCGCCCTTGAAGGTGTCGAAGGTGATCATGCCAAGGCAGCGGTTCGTGACTGGCTAAGTGCCGCTGAACATCGTCAGACCCTGAATGCTGCCATCGCAACACTCAGCGCCCACGCCATCGGCCTTCTGACCGGGGCGGAGGGCAGCCAATGATCCGTCTTCTGACTTTTATTCTGATTACGGCTGTTCTGGTTTTCTGCACCGTCTGGTTTGCTGATAATCCCGGCAATATGACCATTGTCTGGCTGGGTTATCGCTTTGACGGATCGATTGGCATGGTTGCCCTTGGCTTGCTTGCCCTGACTGTTGTGTTGGTGCTTGCATGGCGCGGCTGGACAATCATTGCCAATTCGCCGGGCTGGGTCGGCCGCCTTTTGGGCAGTCGCCGTCGCAAAAAGGGTCAACAGGCCCTGACCATGGGGTTACTTGAACTGGCATCTGGTGATGTCCGTCAGGCCCTTAAACATACCCGCGCAGTTGACCGTTATCTTGAAGATGACACCCTGACCCGTCTTTTGACTGCACAGGCTGCCGAACTTGATGGCAATAACGATGCCGCCAAGCGTCAGTTCGAAGCCATGCTTGAAAAACCGGATTCGGCATTTTTCGGTCTGCGCGGTCTGTTGCAGCTGGCCCTTAAGGCCGATGATCGGGAAGCTGCCCTTGATTACGCCGAACGCGCCCATCGTCTGCGTCCGCGCAATCCGGCGGTAATTGTTACCTTGTTTGATCTGTTGCTGACGTCGCGACGCTGGGACCGGGCATTGACCTTGTTGGTGGATGCGCAAAAGGCATCGGTGTTTGGCGAACAGGAACTGACACGCCGTCGTGCTCTTTTGATTACGGCCAAGGCAGAAGATGCGATTGCAGCCGGTGAAAATGCCGAGGCCATCAAGCTTCTGCGCAAGGCACTGAATGCGTCGGCCGGGTTTACCGGGGCGGCTGTATTGCTTGCGGGTCTTTATCGTGACATCAAACAGGATGCCAAGGCCCGTGACGTTATCTTGCAAAGCTGGCAAGTTGCGCCGTCTGCGGCACTAGGTGCGATTTACCGCGACACCCTGACAGGTGATCCGCTGGCAAAGGTCAAATCGGTTGAAAAACTGGCGGCCACCAACCCGACCCATATCGAAAGCCAGCTTGTATTGGCCGAAGCAGCCCTTGAAGCCGATCTTTGGGGTGTTGCGCGCAGCAACCTTGAAAAGGCCATGGCATCGAAGGCCGAGGCACGGCATTACCGCCTTCTGGCCGATCTTGAATTGCGTGAAAATCAGGATGGTGCCAAGGCCCGTGATCTTTTGATCAAGGCCAGCCACGCCAACCCCGATCCGGATTGGCGTTGCGGGGCATGTGGTGCGGAAACAGATCGCTGGGTCGTATCCTGCCCGTCCTGCCATTCATTTGGCAGTGTCGACTGGCGTGCGCCGCTGCGTGTGCATCACACCCCGGCGGCCAAAGCATCACAGCAAACCACCGATCCAAAGGCAACGGTCGCGATTGAGCAAGACGGCACCGTCATTGATCACAGCAATGATGATGACGCCACGGCTGGCCAACCTTCAAAAGGCAACCAGCCTGCTGGTTGAGTATCGCCATAATGCATTTAACAAACCCCGCAACATCGATTGCGGGGTTTGTTTTTTGGCAGTCGGTTAACGGGATGCCGCCCAGTCAGAAATCGCATCCAGAGTATGACGGGCGCTGGCGATTGTCGGAGTCGATACCTTTACCGAATCAACAAAGACAATCCGCCCTTCCTTTTCCGGGCGCAGGAAGCGGTTCCATCCAGGTACGATCACATCAAGCCGCTTGCGAATGGTTTCTTCACTGCGATCTGCACTGACATAGCTGTTCATGACAATCAAAAGATCGGGGTTAAGGCGCGCGAACTGCTCCGAACTTAGTGGCACCGAGAATCCCTGACCATATCCCGACGCCTTGCCGGTCCCGTCAATTTCAAGGCGGTGATACCCAAGATCCTCAATCGCCTGTACCGCACCGGATTTGTTCGTGACCATATTGATGGTGTCGTGAATGATCACCGCCATATAGGTCTTGCCATCCGGGTTTCCGGGCAAATGGGCCCGAACATCTTCAATCTGTTTCTGATAACCGTCCCAAAGGGCTTGGTACTGTTGTTGCGCGCCCAAGAGATCCGCCAGTTTCTGCTGCGTGATGAAGCCCGTGATATCCGGGGTCCGGATATTCTGCAGATAAACTGGTGCAACAGACGATAACAGGTCTGCTTTGTCCTCGTCACTTTCGCCGCCAATGATGAGGTCCGGCTTCAAGGCACGGAGCTTTTCAAGGTCAAGGTTGCCAATCGGACCGATCCCGCCAATGCCCAGTGCCTTGCCATCCTTGCCCAGCACCGATTGAATGAAATCAACCCGCAACATTGAACTGCCATCATCGTTTCGGCCGTATGAGCCGACAATATCACGGCCAAGCTCCAAAATCGGCACACCCAGAATGGGTTCCTGCAACACCACAATACGCTTTGGGTTTTCAGGGATCGAAACGGTGCGGCCGCGATCATCCTGTAATGTACGCATGTCGTTACCAGACTGGGCATGGGCCAGACCACCGGCACATATCAGGGCGAAAGCGATAATCAGTTTACGCATGGAAACTCCGCATAAATATTTCAAGATCGGGCCTGACGCATGGTTCGAATGCGCAGCGAAATGATAAAAAGCGGCGCGCCAATCATCATGATGGCAAGCCCGGTCGGCAGTGCGACCTGATCTGGTCCAAGCCGTGTCAATCCGTCGGCTGCCACCACCAAAACGCCGCCCATCATTGCGGATAACAACAGACGCGCCCGCCCTTTGGCCGGCGAAATGAAACCGGCAAGATGTGGCGCCATAACCCCCAAAAAGACCAGCGGACCAACAGCCGCCGTTGCCGCCGCACTGAGCAGAACCGCAATAATCAGGATGATCGGCTTGGTGACATGAACGGGTTCGCCAAGAGCAAGGGCCATATGATCACCCAGATCAAGACTGCGCAATTTGCGCCCGACAACAAGAACCGCCGGGATTGAGAAGAAAAACCAGACCGAAAATCCGCCCACTGCCGGCCAGTCGGAATGGAATAATGACCCGGCAAGCCAGCTTGCAATCGCATGGGACTGTTCGGGCGGTGCATACAAAATCAAGACCGAGGTCACCGATGAAAGCGTGGTTTCAACCGCAATCCCCATCAGCAAAATGCCAAGCCCGCCGGAATGATGCCGCCCGACCAACACCATCAACAACACCGCCACGGCCAGTCCGCCGACAAAACCGGCAAGCGGCGTGTATATTAAAGGCAGACCGGGAAACAGAACCAAAACAAGCATGATGGCCACAAGCGATCCCTGGCTGAGGCCAAGCAATCCGGGATCGGCCAGCGGGTTCTGCGCCAGTGATTGCAACATCGCCCCGGTCAACGCGACACACCATCCGGCCATAAACCCCATCAGGATGCGCGGCATACGAACATCGGCAATGGCAAAGCTGAGATCTTCGGACATTGCGGAACCGCGGAGCAAATCCACCAGATCCGAAAATGTGCTGTCAGTTGATCCCATGGTCAACAGAACCACGCCCCCGATCACAACCAGCAAGGCCATGGCAATGGCTGTCAAAAGATTATGCAGACGGATTTCCAAGCCACTGCCCAGCCGCAAGACGGCATATCCGTGAAGCCCCTTTGTCAGCCGCATTACAGAGACCTCCGCAAGCCCGGTGTCAGGTAATAGCGCCGAACAATAATGGCAAAGACCACGCCGCCAACCATGTCCATCATCAATCCGGTATGCAGAACAAACGGTGCAAATGCCATGCGTGCAATCATGTCAGCGATCAGGCAAACCGTCGCCCCGACAAGGATACAACCGGGAATGACGGCAGTTTGGTTGGCACCAACCAACGGACGGACAATATGGGGAACAACCAGGCCAACAAACCCAACCGGCCCGCAAATGGCAACAGCCGCACTGCATGACAGGACCACAGCCCCGACCGCAAGACGCGATACCAAAGTAACATTCACCCCGGCCGATGACGCCTTTTCCGAACCCAACGCAATCAGTGACAGGGCGCGTGACAGCACAAGAAGCACACCCATTCCGATCACGCCAACGGGCCAAAGCAGTTCGAGGCGATCAAAATAGACATGATTGATATTGCCACTCATCCAGCCAAGGAACTCGTTTCGGAGCTCGGGACTGGAAAGCAAAAACGCGTTGGCAATACCGATCAGCAACATCGAAACCACCGCCCCGGACAGGATCAGTGACAGCCCCTTCGGGTTCCCGTCCATGCCCGACATTCGGGCAACCACCAAACAGATGGCGAAGCCCACAGCACCGCCGATCAGCGCAACAAGTCCCTGCGACGCCGATGAAATGCCAAAAAAGATCACGCCGCCAACCACAAACAAGGTCGCACCGGCATTGACGCCAAGCAGCGTGGGGGACGCCAGTGGATTGCGCATCAATCCCTGAAGCACAGCACCACCACATGCCATCACCGAGCCGGTGAAAACAGCGATCAAAACACGTGGCAGACGCTGATAAACAACGATGAAATGATCATAGTTATCTGCATCAAACTGAAAAAATGCGGCCCGGATATCGTTTGGCGCGATGATGCTGGCACCCAATGACAAATTGGCCACAAAGGCAATTGTCAGGGCCAGAACAAAGACCAGAAATGCAGAACCACGCCGTGTCATTGCGCTTCTGCCTGTAGCGCACCACCCCTGCTGGGCAGACAGACAATCTGGCCGTTGCGGGCAAAAACATCCGCCTCAAAGTCAAATACCGTCCGGATGTTTTCCGGTGTGATGACTTCTTGTGTCGGGCCGGAAAATGTTGCTTGGCCATTGCTGACCATCACCACCTTGTCGGCAAAGGCCGATGCCAAGTTAAGATCATGCAGAACAGCGATAACCGTTTTGCCCTGGTCCCGGCCCAACGTGCGGACCAGATCAAGCACCGCGTACTGATATTTCATATCAAGATGGTTGACCGGTTCATCCATCAGGATGATATCGGCGTCCTGGGCCAGAACCATCGCAATCCAGGCACGTTGGCGTTGCCCACCGGACAACGAATTGACCGGAACATGGGCCATATCCGCCAAGCCGACCGTTTGCAGCACATCCCTAAAAAGGGCGCGATCCTTGGCTCTTGGCCCACCAAACAGTGAATAGCGCGCGTAACCGGCAAGTTCGATCAACTCGCCCAGCACAATATAGTCCGGACAATGATTTTCCTGCGGCAAATAGGCGATGCGACTGGCAAGCTTGCGGCGCGGAATGCTTTCAATCGGCACATCATCAAGGGTGATTGATCCACCCGACTTTGGCATCAGACCAAGGATCGATTTCAGAAGGGTTGATTTTCCACACCCGTTCGGCCCGACCAGCGCCGTCACTCCGCCCGCATCAAAACGGACAGAAAGCCCGTTCAGAACGGGCAGTTTCCCATAAGAAACAACAAGGTCTTGAGCAGATAGCACGTGCAAAGGTCCGGTGGTTCAAATCTGACCGGAACATAGATCAATGCGTTTTGTGCTGCAAATGATATTCATTCATATTATCAGCAACCCGCCAGACGATGATCAAAGGATACGGACCCACCATGACCAGCAGCAAGCAAATCCATATCGGCCTATCTGTCGCCCCGACCTGGTTGATGAATGACGCATGGCGTCGTGCTGACAGCGATATCGAAAACGTCTTTTCCACAGGCTTTTTCGTCGATATCGCCAAGCGGGCGGAAAAGGCCAAGATCGACTTCCTGTTCCGGCCCGATACCCTGTTCATGAAACCCGACATGATTGCCGGTTCACCGGGCTTTTCGAGCATTGATCCAACCATTTTGCTGACTGCGCTGGCTGAACATACAAGCCATATCGGACTGGTCACGACCGCATCAACGACGTTTTATCCGCCCTACATCGTCGCCCGGCAAATCCAGTCGCTTAATATCGTGTCGCAAGGACGAGTTGGCTGGAACATCGTCACATCCCTTGATGGCAACGAGAATTTCGGAATTTCCGAAATGCCATCAAGCGAAGATCGTTATCGTCAGGCAGCCGAATTTACCGATGTGGTCCATAAACTTTGGGCAAGCTATCCGTCCGATGCCATCATTGCGGACCGCGAAAGCGGCACTTATGGCACCCCGGACGCCCTGACACAGATCGATCATCACGGGGAGTTTTACGACGTCGCAGGGCCGCTTAACACACCGGCCTTTGGCAATGGCAAAGTCCCGCTGTTTCAGGCCGGCGCGTCGCCAGCCGGGCGTGACTTTGCCGCATCCGTTGCCCATGCGATCTTTGCCGCCACCCCCGACCCGGAAGTTGCGCGCGAACTGCGTAGTGACCTGCGCCAACGGGCGGCAAGCAAAGGCCGCGATCCCGATGATATTCGCATCCTGCCCGGACTTAACATGTATCTGGCCCCGACCCGTGAAGAAGCCCGCGACATCTTTGCCCAAACTCACGCGCGCATGGACCCGCGCCGCATGATTGCCAAGATCAAGGAACTGATCGCGCTTGATCTGACAGATCACCCGATGGATGCACGCGTCACTGCCGACATGCTGCCTGCTGCGGATACGGTGGTGCGCAGCAAAACCCATGGTGACCTTGTCCGCCGCCTGATTGAGCGTGCTCAGCCAACGGTCAAAGACCTTCTGACCCGTCCGGAAGTCATGGGATCATCACACTGGATCGTGGTCGGCACGCCTGCGGATGCTGTGGATGAAATCGTCGCCTGGGCGGAAATCAATGCCGGTGATGGCATCATTGCTCTTCCCAACGGATCGCATCAATCGGTTGACCTGTTCCTTGATCAGGTTGTCCCGCGCTTGCAGGAACTGGGACTTTTTCGCACCGAATATTCCGGCAGTACGCTTTCCGATCATCTTGGCGTCAAGTAACCAACAAAAAACCCCGGGGATTTCCCCGGGGTTTTTCAATTTGATATCAACCGCGCTTAGTGGCGGAAGTGACGCATGCCGGTAAAGACCATGGCAATGTCATGTTCGTCAGCAGCGGCAATGACTTCTTCGTCACGCATGGAGCCACCCGGCTGGATCACAGCCGTTGCACCGGCCTTGACCGCGGCCAGAAGGCCATCTGCAAACGGGAAGAACGCATCAGAAGATACGACCGAACCCTTGGTACGCAGTTCAGCTTCACCGGCATTCTTGCCAGCTTCTTCTGCTTTCCAGGCGGCAATGCGCGAGCTGTCAACGCGGCTCATCTGACCGGCGCCAACACCAACGGTCTTGCCGTCTTTGACATAAACGATGGCGTTTGATTTCACATGCTTGCCAACGCGGAACGCAAACAGAAGATCGTCAAGTTCGGCATCAGACGGCTTGCGCTTGGTGACGACTTTCAGTTCTTCGCGTTTCACACGGCCCGCATCACGGTTCTGAAGCAGATAACCACCCGCCAGCGAACGAAGCGTCATGTCTTCGCCTTCCGGGTCGGCCATGCCGCCGGTTACCAGCAGACGCAGGTTTTTCTTGGCTGCCAGAACTTCCTTGGCGGCATCGTCTGCATCCGGGCAAATCACGACTTCGGCAAACAGCTTGGCGATTTCTTCGGCCGTTTCCTTATCAAGGGTACGGTTCACCGCAATGATGCCACCAAATGCCGAAACCGGATCACAAGACAACGCCTTGTTATAGGCTTCGATCAGGGTTGCACCCTCTGCAACGCCACACGGGTTGGCGTGCTTGATGATCGCAACAGCCGGCTTTTCGTCAAACTCGGACACCAGTTCAAACGCAGCATCGGTGTCATTCAGGTTGTTGAACGACAGTTCCTTGCCCTGAAGCTGGGTCGCGGTTGCCACACCCGGACGGTTTTTACCGTTGGTGTAGAACGCGGCCTGCTGATGCGGGTTTTCGCCATAACGCAGGGTCTGTTTCAGTTCGGCCGAAACATTCAGGCGCTGCGGGAAGGTTTCACCGAGCTGACCGGCAAACCAGCTTGAAATTGCCGAATCATATGCACCGGTACGGGCAAAGGCCTTGGCGGCCAGAACACGACGGGTTTCTGCGGTGGTGGCACCGGCATTGTCATTCATTTCGGCAACAACGCGGTCATAATCGGAAGGATCGACAACCACGGTAACCGATTCATGGTTTTTCGCCGCCGAACGGATCATGCTTGGACCGCCGATATCGATATTTTCGATGCAGGTGTCGAAATCGGCACCCTTGGCAACGGTTTCTTCGAACGGATACAGGTTCACACAAACCAGATCGATCGGGGAAATGTCGTTATCTTCCATCGCCTGCATGTGGCTGGAAAGAGAACGGCGGCCCAGAAGGCCGCCGTGAATCTTCGGATGAAGAGTCTTGACACGACCGTCCATGATTTCGGGAAAACCGGTGTGATCGGCAACTTCCTTGACAGGCACACCAGCGGCTTCGATCGCCTTGGCAGAGCCGCCAGTCGACAGAATTTCAACACCCTGGGCGTGAAGGGATTTGGCAAATTCGACCAGACCGGTCTTGTCGGAAACGGAAATAAGCGCGCGCGCAATACGAGCAGTCATTGGGTTCGCTTTCATGCATCAATGTGATGAAGGTTGCGGACCCATTGATGATATATCGGCCCACGATATCAAGATGCGCATGGCTGCTCGTGCATGCGAAAATGACAGTGTTGCGGGCAAGACCGGCCTTTTAACGCGACAGGAATAGTGCAATTTCTGTCCGGGCCGACACATGATCAATGAGTCCGAACCATGTTTCGCGCGGAGCTTTATCATGTGCAGCGCAAAATGTGGACCCCGAATTCTTGCATGGCGGCCTTTTACAAACCCGCCAACTGCCTTGGCATCCCGGAACAAAAACGGGGCGGCCCATTGGCCACCCCGCATCAATTTTGCCAACTATCAGATCAGGCGACGTTTTTCTGAATACCCAGCACCGCAAAGGCCTGATCCAAAGATGCCTGTTGATGGGCGGCATAAAGTGCCAATTCATCGGCAACCGCTGCGCCAAGGCATTTCTCGAACACGTCCTGATTGGACTGTTCGACATAGTTTTTCTGCTCGTCACTGCCAAGATTCGACTGGAAGATACCCGCCGCACTGACCGGCAGGAAATCTTCGTAAACAATCGGATCGGCACGAAGATAACCCTGATCAACCAGATCGTTCACTGACGCACCAAGATCAACATTCCCGGCGGCATTTTTGCCCGCCTTGGTGACGCTGTAGCGGAAGAAGGCCAGCTTCTCGACACGCAGGGTCTCGTAATCATCGGGGAATGCGGCAAAACGTTCGGCCAGTTCGGTTTCGTAATCGCGTGCATTTGATCCACCGGCACTGACCTGAACGGCATGGCGCACAGATGCCAGAAGCCCGTCATAAAGCTTGCGTCCCTCGGCAGTCAGGGCAATACCGCGCTGCTCGATCTCGCCAAACCGTGCGGTGTGAGTACCAGCCGTCCCCTTCGGGTGATCGCCAACGAAATAGACCTGTTCTTCAAGCGCCTTGAAGCTGGTCTGACGCAAAAGGATCGGGCAGTTGCGCGACGGCGGGCCTTCGACAATGGCCTTGGGCGAAATACCACGCTTGGGCATATCACGCTGAACCGCATCAATATCAAGAGTACGCGGAGTCAGATGGTTGATATGCGGTCCCTTAAAGCAGACAACATCGGCAATCAGACGATGCGCATCATGAAGCTTCTGATAGGTTTCAAGTGATACGGTCGCGTCACTGTGCCAGCGGAAGGTTTCAAGCGCCTCGGTGACAAACTGTTCGGCCTGTACACGATCCAGACCACCGTTCTTTTCGGCCAGATAGATTAGCTTAAGCGCATTTGGCGTAAAGATTTCGCGATTTGCCAGAATGGCTTCGGCCTCGGTGCGAAGATCTTCATCCTCAATCAGCTCAAGACGCAAAAGTGATGTGAAAACGCGAAACGGATTGCGGCGCAGGGCTTCGTCGTCAATCGGACGAAATGCCGTTGAATGTACCGGCACACCGGCAACCGACAGATCGTAATAGCCGACCGGATGCATGCCCATCACGGCAAACAGGCGTCGCATATTGAACAATTCTTCGGGTTTACCAAGGCGGATCGCACCGTGACGTTCAAGATCAATACGATCAAGTTCATCATTATGCACAAGCCCGTCGCGAAGGTCCGCGTCAGCCGCGAGCTTTTCCTGATTGATGTCAGAAACCAGCTCCATCAGGGTGCCATATTGCGGCACCTCGGCGCGGTACATGTCCGACATCGCACTGGAAAACATCGAACGAATTTCATCAGGATGGACAAATGCGTCTGCCGACATGTGGGACCTCCAAAAGACGGATCGTGCAAGAAATTCAGATGACCCGATGAAAAGGTCATTCCGATTTATCATTCTTTGCGCAAGATATGTCCCGTTTTTGGCAATGACAAACGACAATTCAGCACGAGTTCATTCACTGATGGAATGAACATCGCAGAATATTACAACCGATAGGAAAAAGGGAAACAGTCGCTATAAAGCCTAGGCCGAACCACCGACCTGTTTACTACCCGCTTCTGCCGGTGCATCGGAAAAGATTGATTTCACACCAATTTCCGGCGGCTGGAATTCCGGCACAAGCTGACTGATCAGCTCCAGCGTTTTGTGGGTATTGCGATTGGTGGCACTGTCTTCAAGCGCATCAAATACCTGCCGGATTTCGGCATAATCGACCACACGCGGACTTGCCAGCATCACGCCATCGGTTTCGGTCGGCACGGGCGGCTCGCTGTCATGGAACAATTCTTCATACAGCTTTTCACCCGGACGCAGGCCTGTCACCTTGATCTCGACATCCTTGCCCGGTCGCAGACCCGAAAGCAGGATCATCTGACGGGCAAGATCGACGATCTTGACCGGACGCCCCATGTCGAGAACAAAGATCTTACCCCCATCGGTCACACCATGACGACCAAGTTCAGCCGATTGCAGAACCAGTTCAACTGCCTCGGCAATGGTCATGAAATAACGGGTAATGCCTTCGTGGGTAACGGTCAGCGGCCCGCCGGCTTCAAGCTGACGCCGGAACAGTGGCACCACCGATCCGGTAGACCCCAGAACATTGCCAAACCGCACCGTGACGAAGCGGGTCTTGCCGCGCTGATCAGCAGGCAGGGTTTCAAGCGCCTGACAATAACATTCGGCCAGACGTTTCGACGCCCCCATCACATTGGCCGGGTTCACCGCCTTGTCGGTCGAAATCAAAACCATCGTCGAAACACCTGCCGCACGGCAGGCCTCAGCAACGTTTCGCGTGCCCAGTGTATTGGTCAGAATGCCTTCATTGGGATTGTGTTCCACCAAGGGCACATGCTTGTAGGCAGCAGCGTGGAACACAAGTTCGGGCATCGCATGATCAAACACCTGCCCGATCCGTTTACGATCCCGCACATCACCAAGAATACTTTGCCGTGCCAGATCCGGATGCTTTTCCGCCATCTCCATATCGATGGCATAAAGGTTATATTCACCGGCATCGACAAGGGTCAGCGAACTTGGGCCATAAGAGGCAATCTGGCGTACCAATTCCGATCCGATGGAGCCACCGGCCCCGGTCACCAAAACCCGTTTCCCACCGATCATTTCACGTACGCGATCACGATCAAGGCGGGCTTGCGGACGACCAAGAAGGTCTTCAATGGCCACCGGGCGGATTTGCAGCGGATCGGCAAGGCCTTCGCGCAAGTCACCCAGCTTCGGCAACCGGGCCAGTGTCATGCCATAACGATCAGCAATCTCGACCCATTTGACATTGTCTTCATGACGAAGCGCATCACCACTTAAAACCAGACGGCGCGGCAAACCATTCTTGCCCGCCTCGAGTTTCTTGACGATGTCTTCAAGCTTGTCGACGGTTGCCAAAACCTCGACCCCATGAATATTCCGCCCGACGCGCCCTTCCGTAAGGGAAACAATGCCGATCACCTTGAAAACAGTATCGGCTGAACGCTGGGTTTCGCGAATAAAGGTCTCGGCCTCGTCACCTGCGCCGATCAGCAAGACCGGAAGGCGGGTCGTCCCCTGACGAGCGAAAGCACGCGCCGTCGATTTGTCCTTGGCCACGCGATAGATCAGACGTGGCCCCCCCAACAGCGCCATCAACAAGAACCACTGGATCAGCGGTGCCGAACGCGGCAGCCAGTCAAGTCGGGTGGTCAGGAACAGCACGAGAAACAGAATGGCCACCGCCGCCGTGACCGCCTTGGCAATTGTCGACAGATCATTAAGCGACGCATACCGCCAAATCCCCCGATAAAGCCCGAAATACCAGAAGCTTGCCGCAGCAATCAGCATGAAGGCCAGCGAAGACAGCATGATGCTGTTGAGGTCATAAAACTGAATGCCTTCCCCGACACGCATATAAAGCGCAAGCGGGAAAGAAACCGCCGCCATGAAGATGTCATGGACAAAGGTGATATGGCTTCGCTGAATAAAACGCGACATGCGGTCCCTAAAAGGCAGTTTTCTGTTTTTACAAGGATATACCCGTCTGCCCGAGAGACGGACAGGTGTTTCTTTTCGCGCCCGCCCGGAAACAAGTCAAGCAATGCGCGTCGCCAATACGCCGGATCAGGCGTCCGGCTTTGCTTTGACCGGCATCCGAACCATCATGCCCACAAGGGATAAAACCACGATCAGGGCTGCAAAGACCCGCATCCAGTCAGGCGTTTCACTTTGCGCAAAACACACCCCGATCAGGATCAGATTGCTGATCGCAATCATGGTTGAAACCCGGGCATGGGAAAAGCCGCGCTGGGTTGCCAATTGATAGAAATGTTCGCGATGGGCTTGCCAGACTTTTTCGCGACGAAGGGCCCGCTTGATCAGGGTAAAGGTCGCATCAAACAGATAATAGGACGGCAAAATAAGTGCGATAGCCCATGCGCCTTCAGATGCCAGTTCCAGCAACATCCAACCCAGAACAAAACCAAGCGGCACCGATCCGACATCGCCCAGAAACAGTTTGGCCGGGTGCCAGTTCCAGATCAAAAAGCCGATCATGATGGCCAGAATACCAAGCCCGATATAGCCAAGCCCGATGAATTGCGGCAACGGCACCAGCAACGCCATGATGAAAACGCCAAGCCCGATTGATCCGGCCTCAACCCCGGAGATGCCATCGATCCCGTCCATGAAGTTGAACAGATTGATGAACCAGACCCAGGCAAACACCACCAGAACATGATCAATCCAGACCGGAACAAGCCCGCCCAAAACAGGCTTGTCCAATGCAAGAACACCAATAATCACGGCAACGAATTGCAGGGCAAAACGCACAGCAGCCGACAAATCATGACGATCATCCAGCCAACTGAGCAAACCAAGCCCGGCGGCCGCAGCCAGCATCAACCAATGACTGACCGCTGTAACCCCGGTATGGATGAACACAACTGCCACCAGCACAATCAAAAGCGGTGTCACAGCAAGTCCACCACCACGCGGTGTCGGCACCGCATGGCTGGACCGGTGATTGGGCATATCAAGAATTGCCTTGCGCCGCAGATAGTTCAAAACCACCCAAGTCAGCAACATCGAAGCAATCAGAAAGATGCTCGAAAAGGTCGCAAGTCCGGCGAACGTCATGGTTTGGGCATTCCTGTCACTATCGGCATAAGATGATCCGTCTGGATTAGCCGGACCGCACATCCATCGCAAGGCTTTTCAAACCTAGATCAGGGTGATCCGGCCCCTCATTTTCCTGATAACACAAGGCAGCCATGCCACCTATTCGGGTGCTTGGTGCTTTACACTTTGCCACGCGACGCTTAACTAACCTTCATAACACGAAACCGGAGATATCCCTTTGACAGAACGCCGTTCCCGTCCAGCACATCGCAACGCACCGCGCAAACAACCGGTCGGGGCACCCGATCCGCGGATGCTTGCACTGAAAACCTTGCAAGAACTGCGTGGCGGCGAAGTGACTCTGGACGAACTTCTGTCAAAGCACGGCTATGGCCTGCCATCGCTTGATCGCAATTTCCTGCGTCAGTTGCTGGGCACCACATTACGCCATCTTGGCGAAATCGATGCGGTTCTGGCACCGCGCTATCAACCACCGCAAGACCGTGTTGCCGCACGCCTGACCAATATCCTGCGTCTTGGCGTCGCACAGTTGTTCTTTATGGATACGTCTGATTACGGTGCAGTCGATAGTACGGTCAATCTGGCCCGCGATGCCGGTTTGCACAAATATACCAAGCTGATCAACGCCGTTCTGCGCGGATTGCAACGTGACGGCTTTGAATGGCCCGAAGGCGTCGAGGACTGGCAGCTTAATATTCCAGCATGGCTGCGCGGGTCCTGGAAAAAAGCCTATGGCGCGGAAATCAGCCAGGCCATTGCCGAGGCAAGCCTTGGTCATGCGATGCTCGACCTTTCGATCAAGGACCGGACCACATCAGCCGACTGGGCCGAAAAGATGGATGGCCTTGTTCTGCCGACCGGATCGGTGCGCCTTGAAAGCGGTCGCCGGATTCGTGACCTTCCGGGCTATCGCGATGGTGACTGGTGGGTTCAGGATGCCGCCGCTGCCATTCCGGCAACCCTGTTTTCAGCCTATCAGGGCAAGACGATCTATGATCTTTGCGCAGCCCCCGGCGGCAAAACCATGCAACTGGCATCACTTGGTGCCAGTGCAATCGCGGTTGATAAATCCGAAGGCCGCCTGAAACGCGTGTTTGAAAACCTTGAACGTGTCTCGCTTGGTGCGGCGGTTGTGACCGGTGATGCCACCGATCTTGCGCCAGATACTCCGCGTGCAGATGCGGTTCTTCTGGATGCACCCTGTTCGGCAACCGGCACCATTCGTCGTCATCCCGACATTCTGCTGCGTCAGAATGATAAACTGATGAAGTCATTGCTGCCGATCCAGACCAAGCTGCTTAATCAGGCTGACAAGCTTTTGAATGTTGGTGGCGAGTTGATCTATTGCACCTGTTCTTTGCAGCCCGAAGAAGGCGAGCATCAGATCAAATCATTCCTTGCCGATCATCCGAATTACGAACGCAAACCGATCACTGCAACCGAACTTGGCGGCTGGGACGAGGCGATCAACGAAGCCGGTGAATTGCGCGTTCTGCCGATCCACATGCAGGATTTTGGCGGTATGGATGGCTTTTTCTGTGCCCGACTCGTCAAAAAGTCCTGATTTCGCGTCAAAATCCCATTTCAACCCACAGACAAGGCAGCCATGAGCCCCATTCGGGTGACAGGCCGCCTGTTTTGGGGTATGAGATGCCCGAATTTCCCATATCCCGCATTGCTTCAGGACCCGTGACGCATGACCACGTCGAACATTAAAATTGCACCTTCGATCCTTTCGGCCGATTTCGCCCAGTTGGGCGTTGATGTCCGCGCTGTTGACGCAGCAGGCGCCGACTATATCCACATTGATGTGATGGATGGCCATTACGTGCCCAACATCACCATTGGCCCGGATGTGGTCAAGGCACTGCGCCCGCATTCCGACAAGGTGTTTGACGTGCATCTGATGATCGCACCGGTCGATCCGTATATCGAGGCATTTGCCAATGCCGGTTCCGACATCATCACCATTCATGCCGAAGCAGGCCCGCACCTGCACCGTTCGCTTCAGCTGATCAAGTCGCTGGGCAAAAAAGCCGGTGTGTCACTTAACCCGTCGACCCCGGAAAGCGTCATTGAATATGTCATGGATCTGGTTGATCTGGTTCTGGTCATGACCGTGAACCCGGGCTTTGGCGGCCAGAAATTCATTCCGAGCCAGCTTGAGAAAATCAAACGTATCCGCAAAATGATCGATGCAACCGGCCGCGATATCGACCTTGAAGTCGATGGTGGCGTAAACCCGGAAATCGCCCCGCAGGTCATCGCGGCAGGTGCGAACGTTCTGGTCGCAGGATCGGCAACCTTCAAAGGCGGCCCGTCGGAATATGCCAACAATATCAAGGCAATCCGCGGCGCATAATCTGCCTTCAAGACATTATTAAAAACATTTCGGAGTCGGAACAATCACAGGGTTCCGACCCCGATTGCGTTTTGAATACATTCAAATCATTGCCGGAACTGTTTGATAAATTTTTTCTATCACCCCATTAGGTCTGCATACTTGACCTAATTTCCGATCTGGCAAATAGATGCCCGCATGAACGAGATATTTATCGGAAAAAAATCATCGGCCGCGGGTGGCTGGGGTGCGCTGAAAAGTTGCGGCAAGCAATTGTTGCAAAGCGGCAGCCCCCTGACCGGTGCGCGCACGATGCTTAAGGCCAATCAGCCTGACGGTTTTGATTGCCCTGGTTGTGCTTGGGGTGATCCCGAACACGGATCATCCTTTGAGTTCTGCGAAAACGGCGTCAAAGCCGTCTCCTGGGAAGCAACCGAGAAACGGGCGACACCGGCATTCTTTGCCAAGCATACCGTAACCGAACTAAGCAAGCTGAGTGATTACGAGCTGGAACTGAACGGTCGCATCACCCATCCGATGCGCTATGACCGCCAAAGTGACACCTATCAGCCGGTCGCATGGGAAGACGCCTTTGCCGAGATTGGGGACATCCTCAAAGGATTGGACACCCCCGATCAGGCCGAGTTTTACACATCCGGTCGCGCCAGCAACGAAGCAGCGTATCTTTATCAGCTTTTTGTTCGCATCTTTGGTACCAACAATTTCCCTGATTGTTCAAACATGTGCCACGAAGCAAGCGGCGTCGGCTTGCGGCAGGCCATCGGTGTGGGAAAAGGTACGGTCCTTCTAGAGGATTTTGAAAAGGCCGATGCCATTTTCGTCCTTGGACAAAATCCGGGCACCAATCATCCGCGCATGCTGGGCGATTTGCGCCGGGCGGCAATGCGTGGCGCCAAGATCGTGGTCTTTAACCCGATCAAAGAACGCGGGCTTGAACGCTTTTCCGACCCGCAGGACAAACTTGAAATGCTGCATGGCGGTTCAACCGAAATCGCCAGCCATTATTTCCAGCCCTGTCTGGGCGGAGATATGGCCGCCGTCCGGGGTATGAGCAAAGCAATATTTGCCGCAGATGACGCAGCCATCGCCAAGGGCGAACCATCCGTTCTTGATCACGCATTTCTAAATGAACATTGCGATGGTCTGAATGACTACCGGACCGCGGTTGATGCCACAAGCTGGTCTGAAATCGAAGACCAGTCAGGTCTGAGCCGCCCCGAAATCGAACAGGCGGCAGCAGTATATTTGTCTGCTGAACGCGTCATTTGCACCTGGGCGATGGGCATTACCCAGCATCTTCATTCGGTGCCGACCATTCGTGAAATAGCCAATTTCATGTTCCTGCGCGGCAATATTGGCAAACCGGGTGCCGGTTTGTGCCCGGTGCGCGGACATTCAAATGTGCAGGGTGACCGTACGGTCGGTATCAATGAAAAACCGTCCGATGCCTTCCTTGATGCCTTGGAAAAGGAATTCGGTTTCACGGTTCCCCGCAGGCACGGTCATAATGTTCTGGCCGCCATCGGTGCGATGCTGGATGGCAGTGCCAAGGCCTTTATCGGGTTGGGCGGGAATTTTGCCCGTGCAACCCCCGACAGCGCCCTTGTCGAGAAGGCGATGAAAAGCCTTCGTCTTACGGTCAATATCGCAACCAAGCCCAACCATTCGCATCTGATGCCCGGTGAGACTTCCTTTATCCTGCCCTGTCTGGGCCGGACCGAGATTGACCTTAATTCCCAGGGTCAGTCACAGGTGGTCAGTGTCGAAGATTCAATGAGCATGGTTCACGGATCGGCGGGTATTAACCGCCCGGCATCGCCGCATCTTCTGTCCGAGGTGGCGATTATCGCCGGCATTGCCGAGGCAACAGTTGGAAGCAATATCGTATCCTGGGCCAGCCTTGCCGATGATTACGAACGCATCCGCAGCCATATCGAAGCAACCATTCCGGGCTTTGCCGATTACAACACGCGCCTTCGCAAACCGCGGGGTTTCCACCTGCGCAATGATGCCGCCCACCGGGAATGGAACACGCCAAGCGGCAAGGCAACATTTGCCAATACCGCGCTGCCCCGTCTGACAGTTCATCAACAGGCCCGTCAGAACCAGAAAACCGATGGTGGCAAATCGCAATTTGCCTTGCAGACATTCCGGTCACACGATCAATACAACACCACCGTTTACGGCCTTGATGACCGTTATCGCGGGGTTTACGGCGAACGCAAGGTTATCTTCATTCATCCCGATGATCTGGCGATGCTTGATGCCAAATCAGGCGACCGTGTTGATGTGATGTGTGAATATGATGACGGGATCGAACGGATTGCCGATGATTTCCGGTTTGTGTCCTATGACATTCCGCGCGGCAGTGTGGCGGGCTATTACCCGGAACTGAACGTTCTGGTGCCGCTTGGCAGTGCCGGTGATCAAAGCGACACACCAACATCCAAATCAGTGATGGTGTCCTTTCGCACGGAAAAATCCGCGTGAGGAACCCGGCACAAAATCATTCGGGCAAAGATGACGCACCAGATGCAGAACATTTTCTGCATCTGGTCGAACGCACATTGGTCGGCAACCCGGAACTTAGTCCGGTTCAGGGTGCCATTCTGGTCGCCGCACGACAGGATATCGCCTGTGACAGTAAAACATTCGCCCGACTGTTCGGAATAGCGCACGCCATCGTTCTGCGCGAGCTTAATGCACTGATGCAGGCAACCGGACTTGTGACCCAGACAAAACGCGACACCCGCACATTACGCACGCATTATCAGCCAACACCGATAACCGACATATAAGGTCGATCTTAAAAATCGATACAGCGGCCCTTGTTTTCCCAATCGCCAAAACGGGTTGGTTCGGGGCCTTTGGGTCCGCCGATTTCGCGGGCCTTGGCAGCGGCTTCTTTAAATGCCTTTGCCTCGGCCAATGCATTGATCGCATCTTGCGACAATTGCGGCGCCGCATCGGCACCGGCAATTTCATCGGTTTCAGTTGGCGTTACCGCATCTGACTGCGGTTCGGCTTTTTCTTTGGGTTCGACATTATGAATGACGGTCTCGCGGAATTTTCCGGCCATCCGAATTCTCCTGCTTGGGCACGTTGCCCGCAAATTCACATTTGCCAAAGAAATAACGTCATCGGCCAGCGCCCGCAAGCTTTGCCCCGACACGGCCGAACCGCGCAAAACGCATGGGATTTCAGGCCTTTGGAATCAAACACTGAATCCCGATCCCGGCTTTGTCAAAAATTTGGGGAAAACAGACTCTTTCCGTGGGGGCCCAAAGCCGCTATTTCAGGCAGACGAGCAAAATAAGGAGAAACCATGCGTCCAATTCCCCAGCGTATCGCCGAAGAACTTTCGGTTCGTCCGGAACAGGTCATTGCCACCATCGAAATGCTTAATGAGGGCTCTACCGTTCCGTTTATCGCCCGTTACCGCAAAGAAAAGACCGGTGGGCTTGATGACACCCAATTGCGCACGCTGGAAGAACGCCTTCGCTACCTGACCGAGCTTGAAGAACGTCGGGCATCGGTGCTTGAAAGCATCCGCGAGCAGGAAAAACTTACGCCCGAGCTTGAAGCACAGATCAACGAAGCAGATACCAAGACCCGACTTGAAGACCTTTATCTGCCTTATAAGAAAAAGCGTCGCACCAAGGCCCAGATCGCCCGCGAAGCTGGTCTGGAACCACTCGCTGACAGCCTGTATAGCGATCCGACCCTTGACCCGGAAACCGAAGCCGCCAAATTCGTTGATGCCGAAAAGGGTGTCGAAGATACCAAAGCCGCCCTTGATGGCGCCCGTCAGATCCTGATGGAACGCTTTGCCGAGGATGCCGATCTGGTTGCCAAACTGCGTAACCATCTTTGGAACGAAGGCGAGATCACCGCATCCGTCGTCGACGGCAAACAGGCCGAGGGCGCAAAGTTCTCGGACTATTTCGAACATTCCGAAAAAATCAAAACCTGCCCGTCGCACCGCGCACTCGCCCTTTTCCGGGGTCGCAACGAGGATATCCTTCAGCTTAAGCTGACCCTTGGCAAAGAAGACGAAGACCGTCCGCGCAATCAGCAAGGCCGGGCGGAAATCATGATCGCTGCCCATGTCGGTATTGCAGATAAGGGCCGTGCAGCAGACAAGTGGCTGGTTGATACCGTGCGCTGGACCTGGCGCGTCAAACTGTCGCTGTCGATCGAGCTTGATCTGTTTGGCACCCTTCGCGACAGCGCCGAAGAAGGCGCGATCAAGGTCTTTGCCGATAACCTCAAGGACCTGTTGCTGGCCGCACCAGCCGGTCAAAAGGCCACCATGGGTCTTGATCCGGGGGTTCGTACCGGTGTTAAGGTCGCGGTTGTCGATGCCACCGGCAAGCTGGTCGATACCGCAACGGTTTACCCGTTCCAGCCGCGCAATGACGTTGAAGGGGCGCTTAATACCCTTGCAGCCCTTGCCGCCCGTCACAAGATCGAACTGATTGCGATTGGCAATGGCACCTTCTCGCGCGAGACCGATGATCTTGCCGGTCAGCTTTTGAAACGTTTCCCGGCCCTTAAGGCCACCAAGGTCATCGTCAACGAAGCCGGCGCATCGGTTTATTCGGCATCGCAATTCGCGGCTGAAGAATTCCCTGATCTTGATGTGTCGCTGCGTGGGGCAGCATCAATTGCCCGTCGATTACAGGACCCGCTAGCGGAACTGGTAAAGATCGAACCGAAATCCATCGGTGTTGGTCAGTATCAGCACGATGTTTCGGAAACCAAACTGGCCCGTTCTCTTGATGCCGTGGTCGAGGATTGCGTGAACGGCGTTGGTGTTGACCTGAATACCGCATCGATCCCGCTTTTGACCCGAGTTGCCGGTCTGACCGAAACACTGGCCCGCAATATTGTCGGCTATCGCGACTCAAACGGTGCGTTCCAGTCCCGTGCCGACCTTAAAAAGGTTGAACGTCTTGGACCAAAGGCGTTTGAGCAGTGCGCAGGCTTCTTGCGTATTCGCGGCGCCCAGAACCCGCTTGATGCATCGGCCGTTCACCCCGAAGCCTATCCGCTGGTTGAAAAGATCAGTGCCAAGGCTTCCAAACCACTGGCAAGCCTGATCGGCGACTCGGCCTTTATCAAAACGCTGCGTCCCGAAGATTTCGCCGACGAGACATTTGGTGTCCCGACCATCCGCGACATCATCGCCGAACTTGATAAACCCGGCCGTGACCCGCGCCCGGAATTCAAGACCGCGAAATTTGCCGAAGGCGTGAATGAAATCAAAGACCTTCGTACCGGCATGAAGCTTGAAGGCACGGTGACCAACGTCACCAATTTCGGGGCATTTGTCGATATCGGCGTCCATCAGGATGGCCTTGTCCATATCTCGCAACTGGCGGACAAATTCGTTGAAGACCCCCGTCAGGTGGTCAAGGCCGGTCAGATCGTTTCGGTCACGGTCATGGAAGTCGACGCACCGCGCAAACGTATCGGCCTGTCGATGAAATCGGCCCCCGATTATGAAGGCGTGCGTGAAAAACGTTCTGATAATCGCGGTACTTCAGCCCCGCGTGGCGGTCAGGGCGGGCGTCCGCAACATTCATCGGGCGGCGGCAATCGCGGCAATGCCGGGGGTAATTCCGGCGGTGATGGTGGCGCAATGGCAGCCGCCCTTAAGGCCGCGATGGAACGTCGCAAGTAATCGCGATTAACCAACACCATTTTCAAACGGCGGGACGGCGCAAGCTGCCCCGCCGTTTTTCATTCTGATCCCGATCACGCCATGACCAACAGGATGAATTGACAGGAAGCGGTTTAAAACCCATCTTGTGCCTTCACCAAGGGGAGCCCCGTCAGGGGGCTGAGAAACTGCCGAGGGCAACCGGCGCAGTGACCCGTTGAACCTGATCCAGTTCATACTGGCGTAGGGACGGTGTGAACGCGGTTCTGTTCGCGTTCTCCATCTTTCCGACTTCGAACTGGGTCTCCAAACGCACATGATACGATGCATTGGAGCCTCGATATGACGACCGACCTTTCCAAAACGGCCACGGACCTGTTTGAAACAATGCGCGCGACCAATCCCCTCGTGCATTGCATCACCAATTTTGTCGCGATGAATTATGCCGCCAATGTCCTTTTGGCGGCTGGTGCATCCCCGGCAATGGTCCATACCCCCGAAGAATCCGGTGAATTTGCCGCAATTGCCGGTGCCCTGACGGTCAATATCGGCACCCTGTCACCCCATTGGGTCGAAGGCATGATTGCCGCCGCCAAATCGGCAAATGATGCGAGCAAACCATGGGTTCTTGATCCGGTTGCCCATTTTGCCACCGGCTATCGCCGCGACGTGATCGCAAAATTGCTGGAACTGAACCCGACCGTTATTCGCGGCAACGCATCCGAGATCATCGCCCTTGCCGGGGGACAAAGTGCCGGTCAGGGCGTTGACAGTGGCGATCCCGTCGAACAGGCCGAAGAAGCCGCACGCAGCCTGGCTACCAGCCAGAAGGTGGTTGTTGCCGTCACAGGCGAAGTTGACTTTGTAACGGACGGAACGCGCAGTGTTCGCATTGCCGGTGGTTCACCCCTGATGCCGAAAATCACCGCCATGGGATGTGCCTTGACTGCCCTGGTCGGTGCTTATTGCGCGATCGCCAGGGATCAGGCGTTCGAGGCCACGGTGGCCGCACTGACCAACTTTGCGGTTGCAGGCGGAATTGCCGCAAATTCGGCCAACGGCCCTGCATCCTTTATGACCGCCTTTGTTGACGGGCTGCATAATCTCGATGCGGCAACCTTTCACCAGAATGCCCGTATCGAGGCCCTATGAAATCCTTTGATCTGTCGCTTTATCTGGTTCTTGATCCCGATCTTTGTCGCACCCATTCGATGGTTGAAACCGCAATGGCGGCAATTGCCGGCGGGGCAACCATCGTTCAATTGCGCGATAAACGCGCCGGGACAGAAGGCCTTATTCGTATCGGTCGTGAATTGATGGATACCATGGCCGGAACCGGAGTCCCGCTTATTGTAAATGATGACATCGACGCAGCGATTGCCATCGGCGCACATGGCCTGCATGTCGGGCAGGACGACCTACCCTCTGCCGCTGCCCGCGAACGATTGGGACGCGACAAGATCATCGGTCTTTCGATTGAGGATGAAACAGTTGCCCGCAAGGTCGACCCGGCCATCGTTGATTATGTCGGGATCGGCCCGGTCTTTGCCACAGAAACCAAACCCGGCCACAAACCTGCCATCGGATTTGATGGCCTTGCCCACCTTGTGCAAATCAACGATTTACCATCGGTTGCAATTGGCGGATTAAAAAAAGAACATGTGGCCCCGGTCTTTCATGCTGGTTCCAACGGACTTGCCGTTGTGTCGGCGATTTGTGGTCAACCCGACCCCGAAGCTGCCACCCGCAACATCGCAGATGCCATTTCCGCACTTAAATAGCCTAGCAATATCAGCGCATTACCTTTGATCTTGCCTTGCAGCCCCGCCTGATCTTCCCGGATTTGGCGGGGCTTGTTTTTGGGCTGTTGCATGGCTGCCCCCCGCCCCATGCAGGAAACCGCACGGAAATGCCTCAATTGCGCCGCTAATTCTCCGGCTTCGGGGTGCATCTTGTTTCCATGAGATCGATGCACAGAAGCGCGAGGGATATCATGTTGAAATCTATGCGCAGCAAACCGGTCGCCATCGCCCTGATCTGTATCCTGACCGGAACAACCGCGGCCGTGGCAGCCATCCGGATTGCCCCGAAACCAACGACTGACAGTGTAACTATCAGCTCCGAAAAGCCCGCTGGTGAGGTCATTCTGACCCATCAGGACGGCACCATTGCGCTTGACCGGGATTGTTATTCTTTCCCGTGCAAGCTTGATATCTCGGCCCTGCCCCGCGGGGATTACAATGTCATGATTCGTAATGGCACCGATATCGAACATCGCAGCGGGCTTTATAAGGAATAGCTGCCCAATTCCCGTTTTTTGGCGAGTCCCGGGAACGTTTTGAAGCCCAGAATGTTCAATCATCAGGGTCGGGCAAATGGATAATGCCCGACCGCGCATTGCATAAACGGCCCTTCAACCTAGATAAAGGCCCAGAGGCATCCGTCCTGCCCGGGAAAACCAGCCCTGCAACAAAGGTTTCCAACAGGTTGCACGGGATTTTCACTTTCACCCCGGGCCCAAAAAGGGATATGTTGCGTTACCGCACAGACCAATAATGAAAGTCGAGGAACTGTATCATGGCATTTGAACTCCCAGCACTTCCGTATGCATATGACGCGCTTGCGCCGGTCATGTCGTCTGAAACTCTTGAGTTTCACCATGACAAACACCACAACGCCTATGTTGTGAACGGCAACAAGCTGCTCGAAGGTTCGGGCCTTGAAGGCAAGTCGCTTGAAGAAATCGTTGTTGCTTCCTATGGCGACGCTTCCAAAGCCGGCCTGTTCAACAACGCTGCCCAGCACTGGAACCACATCGAGTTCTGGCAGATGATGAAAGGCAATGGCGGCGGTGCCATTCCGGGTGAACTGGAAAAGAAAATCGTCGAAGATTTCGGCTCTGTTGAAGCTTTCAAAGAAGCCTTCATTCAGGCTGGCGTCACCCAGTTCGGTTCGGGCTGGTGCTGGCTGGCACTCGACAAATCCGGCAAACTGGTTGTCACCAAGACCCCGAACGCGGAAAACCCGCTTGTTCACGGTCAGACCCCGCTGCTCGGTTGCGATGTTTGGGAACACTCCTACTACATCGATTACCGCAACGCGCGCCCGGACTATGTCAAAGCCTTCCTCGACAGCCTGGTTAACTGGGAATATGTCGCAGAGCGCTTCTCCAAAGCTGGCTAATCAGCCCTGCTTTGAGACGAAATTAAAGAAAAGCGGTCCAACAGGGCCGCTTTTTTTTGTTCGCCACCACCAAAGCCCGGAGCCCCAAAGATGTTCAGTCACGTTACCGTCGGCACATCCGACATTGCCCGTGCCCGGAAATTCTATAATGCCGTCCTGATACCCATCGGACTGGTCGAACGCCCTGTCACCGCAGATGGCGGCCCGAAAGCCCTTTGCTAGATTATCCCCAATCAGCAACTGCCGCGTTTTTATGTCTATGAGCCGTTCAACAAGCAGGCAGCATCCGCTGGCAACGGCAACATGGTAGCTTTCCTTGCACCGTCCACGGATGCGGTCGATTTAGCCTATCAGGCAGGTATGGAAAATGGCGGTCTTGATGAAGGGGAACCCGGTGAACGACCGCATTATGGCGACGGCTATTACGGCGCTTATTTGCGCGATCCCGATGGCAACAAGCTGCATATCGTTTATCGCGTTGATTTTTCATTGCAATGAAAAATTTCAGGAAACTGTATTTTTAAACCTTAAAATGTTTATCGAACTAATGAGCTTCCATATTTACCTTTTATCTCAAACCATAAAACTACTATTGATTGATTTTTACACAATGAACTAAGCTAAGAAATGCATGATGCTTATTTACGGCTGGAGATAATGTGAAATGGTTAGCAGCTTCAAACGAATTAAATTTGGCGCTAACAACGCAGAGAAAGAAGAGAGCTTTTATCCTGAACTTCTCGTGAGCGGCTACGTTGACATACGAAACATAGATTCCTTAGCCAAAGGATCTCCAGAGTTTTTAGTTCTTGGATACAAAGGATCAGGAAAATCTTCACTGGCATTTCGCCACGAGCTAATTTCCCGCGAAAAATACGATGAGTTTTCAACTATTATTAATCTTGGGAATTTTCCATACACTTTAATAAATCGCATTGTCAAAGGCGATATTGAACCAGAATCGAAGTTGCCAATTGCTTGGTCTATTATTATAGGAATAAAAATTCTTGACTCTTTAAATGAAAATGAATCAGTAAAAAATAAAGATGGAATATCATCTATACTGAATTATTTGAGCCAAAGCGGAATACCCTCAACAGCTACGATTGATCAGATAACCAAAAAACTTGCAAAGAAAACATTTAAGTTATCAAACAACAATATTGGTGGATACGAAACATCTTATGAACTAAACGAAATATCAGAAATACCATCTCTAAATGACTTTATATTAAAGACAATTAATGAAACTAAATTTGATGGAAGTCATACAATATTTATAGATGGGATGGACGATATTTTAACAAAAAGGGAAGCACAATATCAATCACTAGGAATGCTTGTTTATCAATGCGAGAAACTCAACCTATCATTCAAGAAAAACAATAAAAATATTAAGATTATTGTACTTTGTCGAACGGATTTATTTGAAAGATTTCACGGAGCCAATAAAAACAAAATAAAACAAGGTTTTTCTTATCAATTTGATTGGTATGTAGAACCCGGAGATTACGAGAACTCAAAACTAATTGAAGCTGCAAATTTAAGAGCCAAAATCAGTCTAGACAGAGAAGTTGATGTATTTAAAGAATTTTTCCCTACTTCTCTGGGAAGTGGACACAAAAGTCCCGAAGAATTTCTTCTCGACACTACGCGCCACACGCCAAGAGATTTCTTGACATTGCTAAACTATATTCAAGATCAAACCAAAGGGGACAACCCTACGCGAGATGAAATATACGATGCCATCAGACATTATTCCGAAGACTATTTCGTCCCTGAAATAAAAGACGAACTATTCGGATATGCTTCCAGCAACCAGATTGAAGAACTTATTGATGCATTGTCAAAGTTGGGACAGCGTGAATTCAAACTTGATGAACTCTTGGAAATTACACGATCGACCGGAATCATCTCAGACGATGAGTGCATAGACATACTTTACACACTGTATCAATGCAGTGCATTAGGGAATGTTGAAATTATAAATGGCAAATCTTTCTTCAAGTTCAAATACCGAAACAAATATTCTGCGTTCGAACGAAATAAAAAAATATTGCTCCACAGAGGACTTTGGCGGGCTCTACGACTTGCCGGAAGAGAATTAAGGTAGGCAGGAAGGGGAGCATACTCCCCCCCTTTTTTTCGCATCTCCACACCTCAGATATCAAACTTGATACCCTGAGCCAGCGGCAGCTCGCGGGAATAGTTGATCGTGTTGGTTGCACGACGCATGTAACCTTTCCAGGCGTCCGAACCGGATTCACGACCGCCGCCGGTTTCTTTCTCGCCGCCGAACGCGCCGCCGATTTCTGCACCCGACGGGCCGATATTGACGTTGGCAATACCGCAATCGGAACCGACAGCCGACAGGAACAGTTCGGTTTCACGCACATCGGTCGAGAAGATGCACGAAGACAACCCTTGCGGAACGCCGTTCTGAAGCGCGATGGCTTCTTCAAGGGTTTCATAGGTCATCACATACAAGATCGGTGCAAAGGTCTCGTTGCGCACGGTGTCGGTCTGACCCGGCATTTCAACAACCGACGGGGTAACATAGAAGGCGTTCGGATATTCGGATTCCAGCGCACGTTCGCCACCATGAACAACGCCACCATCTTTCTTGGCATTGGCAAGGGCGGTCTGCATGTTGTTGAAGCTGTCTTCATCAATCAGCGGACCAACAAGGGTGCCATCGGCAAGCGGATCACCGATTTTGACCGACTTGTAAGCTGCAATGATTTTCGGAAGGAGCTGATCCTTGACGTCTTTATGGACGATCAGGCGACGAAGCGAGGTGCAACGCTGACCACAGGTGCCAACAGCCGAGAACACAACCGCACGAACGGTCATATCAAGATCGGCCGACGGGGTCACGATCATGGCGTTGTTGCCACCAAGTTCCAGAATGGTGCGGCCAAAACGTTCGGCAACACGCGGGGCAACTTCGCGGCCCATACGGGTCGAACCGGTTGCCGAGACCAGTGCCACGTCATGGCTGTCGGTCATGGCTTCGCCGATCTTGCGATCACCGATCACGATCTGATGCAGACCTTCTGGCGCATCACCGAATTTCGCCAATGCCTTTTCAAAGATTTTCTGGCAGGCAAGAGCGGTCAGCGGGGTCTTTTCCGACGGTTTCCAGATCACGGAGTTACCGCAAACCAGGGCAAGGGCGGTGTTCCAGGACCAGACAGCAACCGGGAAGTTGAACGCGGAAATCACGCCAACAACACCCAGCGGATGCCAGGTTTCCATCATTTTGTGACCCGGACGTTCGGACGCGATGGTCAGACCATAAAGCTGGCGCGAAAGACCGACTGCGAAATCACAGATATCGATCATTTCCTGAACTTCGCCGAGACCTTCCTGATAGATCTTGCCGCATTCAAGCGATACCAGACGACCCAACGGTTCTTTGGCAGCGCGCAGTTCTTCGCCCAGAAGACGGGCCAGCTCACCGCGGCGCGGACCCGGAACCTGACGCCATTCACCGAATGCCTTTTTGGCATTGCTGATGATGTCGGTCATCTCGGCCGGATCGGTTTCGGCAACAACCGCAATTTCGGACCCGTCAACCGGGGTCTGAACTTTAAGCGTACCGTTGGTGATCTCTGCCTCGGTCAGACCGATTTCGGTCAGGATGGATTTGAAACTCACAGTAAAACTCCCTTCTTTTAAAACTTTCCGGTGCGTATCACCGGCCATTCCCCAGCCATTCCATGAATAACTGTTTCACGATCTATGCGACTTGCGCCACTTTGGGCAGAAGTTTGGCGATGATGGCAAAGGCCTCATCAACCTGATCAAACGGAATGGTCAAAGGTGCCAACAGGCGCACCACATTGGCGTGTTCACCACTTGGCATTAACAATAGCCCGTTTTCACGAGCCAGTTGCAACAGGCATTGCAGACGTGCCGGCGACGGTTTGCCGTCATCTGCAATCAGTTCAAAGGCGCGCATGGCGCCAATTCCACGCATATTGCCGATAACGTGCCCGCCGGGCAGATCACGCAACCATGCAATATGGGTCGCATATTTTTCGCCAAGCTGCTTGGCACGACCCAGAATGTTGTCTTTTTCCAGAACCTCGAACACACCGGTTGCCGCCGCACAGGCGACAGGATTGCCCGAATAGGTCCCGCCAAGGCCACCGGGTGCCAGCGCATGCATGACATCCTCGGCCCCGGTAATCGCACCAAGCGGAAAGCCACCGCCGATCCCCTTGCCCATGACAAGGATATCGGGCGACACACCGGCGTGTTCGACGGCAAACATCTTGCCGGTGCGTGCAAAGCCCGACTGGATTTCATCGGCAATCAGAACCATGCCGTTTTCATCACAAAGGCGACGCAACGCGACAAGGAATTCACCGTCGCAGGCACGGAAACCGCCCTCGCCCTGAACCGGCTCGATGACGATTGCACCGACCGATTTCGGATCGGCAGATACCGCAAACAGCTTGTCGATGGCTGCCATTGCATCTGCGACCGATACACCGGTTTCCGGGCAAGGATATGGCAAATGCCAAACCGGCCCCGGAAGCGGCCCAAGGCCGGTCTTATAGGGTTTGGTTTTCCCGGTCAGTGCCAGGGTCGCAAGGGTTCTGCCATGAAAGGCGCCTTCGAATGCAATCACCCCGGTACGGCCGGTAAAGGCACGGGCCAGTTTCAGGGCATTTTCCATCGCCTCGGCCCCGGAATTGGTCAGCATTGATTTTGCCGGACCTTCAATCGGGCAGTTTTCCGCCAACCAGTCAGTCACCGCGACATAGGGTTCATGGGGCAGCGCGTTAAAGCAGCTATGGGTAAAACGGTCACACTGGGCGATCACGCGATCCATCACAACCGGGTTGCGATGGCCGATCGTCAACACACCGATCCCGCCGACGAAATCGATATAGCGATTGCCTTCGCTATCCCATGCTTCGGCATTCAGTGCCCGGTCAAGATAGACCGGATGCACATTGCGCACCCCGTTCGAAACCGAGACGGTCTGACGGTCACGAATGGAAGCGCCGAGAGTTTCAGCAGTTTTGTTGGCATCATCACGGGGCATTGGGGCCTGCTCCGACAATTGGTTTAACATATTGATTTCGCTTTATCGTTACGAAATCGAATTAAATGACATTCAGTTCTAGGACCGGGGAATTGTCCCGGATGCGCTCGTAACCGAACACCGAAAGATCAAGGGTCTGATAGCCACCCGTGGTGACAAGTTCGGCGATCCCGCGCCCGACAGCCGGGCTTTGCTGCAATCCGTGGCCCGAGAAACCATTGGCAAAGACAAAGTTCTTCACATCGGTATGGCGGCCAAGGATCGCGTTCTGATCAAGCAGGTTATAGGAATAGTGACCCGCCCAGGCATTGACGACCTTGATTGCCTCGAACCGTTCGCACCGTTCGTAAAGTCCCGGCCAGATGATGTCGTCAAACAGGCTGTGATCCACTTCGAAGTCCCAGCATTCCGGGTCACGATCCTTGGGCGGGGCAATCCCGGTGATAAAGAATTCGCCTTCGGGACGGACATAAAGCCCGCTTGGATCGATCAGCATCGGGCAGCTTGCGGTAATATCGGCAGCATCGCGGCAATTGAAGACAAAGATGCAGCGTTTGCGCGGTTCGACCGGGATTTCAAGACCTGCCATTTTCGCAACCTTGGACCCGCCGGTCCCGGCCGCATTGATCAGGGTGCCACAACCAAACCGACGCCCGTCTTTGAGGACAACACCAGTAATCTGATCACCTTCGCGGGTAACCTCGACGACTTCGCCGTCGATATAGTCAGCACCGCGATTGCGCGCCTGTTTGCGGAAAGACTGCATCAGGGAATAGGCATCAAACCAGCCCTCGCCCGTGCGGCCCCAGCAACCCGCAGACAGATCAGATGTATTCATCCACGGATATTTGGCAGCCAGTTCATCAGGTTCCATCCAGACGATATCAGCACCAAACTCGGTCTGGGTTGCGTGGTTCTGTTTCAGGATATCGCGGCCCTGATCGGTGGCCAGAATCAGATAACCCTTTTCATGCAGGGCAATGTCGACTTCGGGATCAAGATCACGCTTCAGATTGCGCAGGAAATCGATGCCATAGGCCGACATTTCGATATTCACAGGTGTCGAGAATTGCTGACGGATCGATGCCGCCGAAAGGGCCGTCGAACAGAATTCGTAATTGGGATCTTTTTCAACCACCAGAACCCGGCCCTTGAAATCATCGCGGCCGGTCAAATGCCATGCGATGGAGCTACCAATAACCGCCCCACCCACAATGATCACATCATAATTTGCGTCAACAGAACCCATTCTCGCCTTCTACCCGATAAATTGTTGAAGCCTTTTGGCCGTCATTATCCCGGTCATTTTATGTTTTGTGCGCTGGATACGATCCCGGTCCGGAACGGGGAGACATCCTTCCGAAACAGTACAAACTGATCACATTCCAGCGCGATGGCTTTTGGCCTGAACGCTACATCTGGTGGCGCGAGGAGGCTTGGAACCGTTTAAAACGTTACGCCTTGGCTGCACAGCAAACAAACGATATATTCGCACCATATCATTCCATTTTGTTATGAACTGGATTCCCCATGCGTCGCTTCCTGCCGTCCCTGACGGCCTTGCAATTCTTTGAAAGTTCGGCCCGTCATCTGTCCTTTACCCGGGCGGCAGAGGAACTTAACGTCACGCAAAGCGCAATCAGCCGCCAGATCAGAACGCTGGAGGAATATCTGGGGCGCGATCTGTTTCGCCGGGTGAAAAAGCGGTTGAAACTGACCGCCGCAGGCGAAGCCTATGCCGCGCAGGTTCGCGATCTTCTGGATCGGGCAGAGGCCGCCACCCTACAGGTCATGGCCTATTCCGATGCGGGCGGGATGTTGAATGTCGGGACTTTGCCGACATTCGGTGCGCGCTGGCTTGTGCCGCGCCTTGGGGATTTCAAGGCAACCTGGCCAGATATCCAGCTTAATCTGATCACCCAGACCCGCGAGTTCAATTTCGACCGCGAAGGCATCGATATCGCCATCCATTTCGGGGACGACAATCTGCCCGGCTGTGTGTTTCACCGCCTGATGGGGGAAACCCTGATTGCGGTCTGTGCACCGAAATTGCTGAAGGAAAATGACGATCTGCCGATTGCGCGCGAAAGGGTGCGCAACTGCACGCTTTTGCAACATTCCACCCGTCCGCGTGCCTGGCAAGACTGGCTGGCCGCAACCGGCGTTGCCGTGGTCGACGAACTTGCCGGACCACGGTTTGAGCATTTCCACATGGTAATCCAGGCTGCCGTTGCCGGGCTTGGCTTGGCCCTGTTGCCGGAATTTCTGGTGCGTGAAGAACTTGAAAGCGGACGTCTGGTCGCCCCCTTTGATGTGTCGATCCCCAATCAGCACGCCTATTACGTTGTTTATCCCAAGGAAAAGGAAAACAACTTTGCGGTCCGGGCATTTCGCGACTGGCTGATTGCGACCTGCAAAACCGAACAGGAAGAGCGTCCCGGCTGATCCCGGCACCTGAAACAGCAAAACCATAATACTATTCTTGAGATCAGAAAATTGATTGCCGATTGAACCACCGATCCCTAAAGTTTGCGCATTCGGGGCCAAAACCCACAAAGGGAAACACCTCGAAACAGAAAAATGCAGTCAACTGCATGTGCGGGAGTATCCCGGCAAACTGGCCGGGGATGGGAAAAGGGAATTCGACCTGTGTCGTTACTTGAAGACCGATTGGACCGGTATGATGTCTTGCCAGAAACCTTTGGCCATCTGCGCAAGGCATCAAAGGACATTCATGACGGATCGGCCAACCGCGCCAAAATCTTTTATGAAATCATCGCCGGGAAATCCGGTCCGGACCAGCCCGCCCTTTCCGACACCGCGCTTCGCGAACTGACGTCAGCCCTGCAAGCCCACTGGCAAAAGCTGTTTGACGGCAAGATTGATGACGATTTTGTCCGTCAGTCGATTGCCATCGGCAAACGGCACGATGAATTTGGCATCACGCCCAAACTTTATATCGCGGCCTATAACGCTGTTACCGACAAGCTGATTGAAACCATCATCACCAAATTCCGCTGGCGGGCCGGTGATGCTGCCAGGGTCGTCACCGCACTGACATCCGTCATGTTGCTTGATATCGAACTGACCCTGACCGCCTATTGCGATGCCAATGCGGAAACCCGCCACAAGGCGTCCGAAAACGCCTTTGCCGATCAGCAGCTTGATCGCACAATGGATTTGTCCGTCGCCATCAATGAAAGTGCGATTTCAAATGCCCGGATGATGAATGTGATTGGCGATGTCGACCGACAGGCCCAGTCCATTTCCGCCGCGGTCGATCAAATGGTATCGGGCATCAGTCACATTGCCGAAAATGGCCGAATTGCTGCCGATAATGCCGAAGATGCAATTAACGTCACCCGCAGCGGACAGGAAACCGTCAATGGTGCGGTCGACAGCATGAACGCCATCGCCCATGCGGTTGCGGATGCATCACGCCGGGTCGATGTTCTGGCCGAGGCATCAGCAAAGATCGGCGAGATTGTCCAATCCATCGAAGCCATTGCGTCTGAAACCAATCTTCTGGCGCTGAATGCCACGATTGAAGCCGCCCGTGCAGGCGAAGCTGGCAAAGGCTTTGCCGTTGTCGCCAACGAGGTCAAGGCGCTTAGTCAGCAAACCGCCCGTGCGACCGAGGAAATCCGCACCCGCATCGCCAATCTTCAGGATGAAACACAGGGCATTGTCGATGCCATGAATTCGGGAACAGAAGCAGTTTCACGCGGACAGGAAGTCATGGGTGAAGTCGCCCGCGACATCGGCGAAATCGGCATCAAAATGGAAGACACCACGCGCCGTATCGCCGATATTTCCAATATCCTTGATGAACAAAACCGGGCAACCGATGCGGTGCGTACCGGCATCACCGGCATTGCCAATCAGACCGGCGGACAAGTTAGTGCCATCAAATCGGCCATTGCCACAGTGGGTGAAGTCGAACAACTGATCGAACAGCAGGTTTCCGAACTGGTTCGTTATGACATCCCAAATCGCACCATCCGAAGTGCCCGGGCCGAACATGCGGTTTATTTCAAGGCAGTGGCCGAAACGCTTGCCGGTCTGTCCAATCCCGGACAAGTCGACATCGGAGCAGCCGATACCTGCCGGTTTGGCAAATGGTACAACAGTGATGCCAGCAAACCGTTCCGCCATCTGCCGGCATTTGAAGCCGTCCGCAGCCCCCATCAGGCCCAGCACAAAGCCGCCCATGCGGCCCTTGATGCCTGCGCACGCAAGGATAGCGCCGCCGCCGAAGCAGCCTTTTCCCAGATGGAAACTGCAACAATCGGTGTTCTGGCAGCCTTAAAGCAACTGGCAGATGAAGCCGCAAAGATGATGGCCAAACCCACCTGATTGCCGCCTTCTACGCCGATCAAACAGCCTGACTGACCAGAACGCTACCCCCATTCGGATCGGGGATGGCGCGGATCGGGCTTTTGAAAACGGTGGAAAGCAGATCAGGGCGCATGACGTCATCCACCGCCCCTTGCGCGACCGTTTCACCACTTTGCAAAATGATCACCCGGTCGGCATAAGCCGTTACCTGATTGAAATCATGCAAGATCATCAGGACGCCGACATTGTTTTGATGCGCTTCACGCCGGGCAACGGCAAGCAACGCATGTTGGTGGGAAACATCAAGACCCGCTGTCGGTTCATCAAGCAGCAAGAACCGTTCCTTGTCCTTCTCAGCCCCGACGGTCGTTGCGCGCCGTTCCCAACCATCCATGCCCCAGACCTGCACAAGCGCACGCGCCAGATGAACACGTTGCTTTTCCCCACCCGAAAGCGCGGGATAGGCCCGATCTGCAAGATGTTCGATATCGGCAAGCTTGATCGCCCGGGCGACCAGTTTCTGATCAAATTGTCTGGTTGAAACCTTGCGAAATGGCGCCCGCCCCAAGGCCACCACATCGCGCACTGCGAACGGAAAGGTCATGGATGCGGCTTGCGGCATAACCGCACGCGATCGCGCCAAATCCAGCGCCGCCATCCCCGAAATATCCTGTCCATTCTGGCGAATTGATCCGGTTGTCGCCCGATATTCACCGGCCAGAACCCGAAGCAGCGTCGATTTCCCCGCCCCGTTGGGACCCAGAACGGCAAGAACTTCGCCCGGCTTCAATGTCAGGGAAATACCCCGCAACAAATACCGGCCCCGCGCCTGAAACCCAACGTCCTGTGCCACCAAGCTCATAGGCGACGCCTTTTCTTTTCACGCATCAACAATCCTAGGAAAAACGGCCCGCCGACAATCCCGGTCACCAAGCCAATTGGCAGCTCGGCCGGAAGCACAATAATCCGCGCCACCGCGTCCGCCCCGGTCAGCATAATCGCCCCGCAAATTGCCGATGCCGGCAAGACATATCGATTGTCCGGGCCGGTCACCAGACGCACCAGATGCGGTGCAACCAGCCCGACAAACCCGATAATGCCTGAAACGGCCACCGCCGCCCCGACCACAAGGGCAACCGCCACTGTGGCCCGACGTTTAAGATGTTCGACCTCGACACCAAGATGACGTGCTTCGGCTTCGCCCAGTAAAAATAGATTAAGCGGCGTGCCAAGTGTCAGAAGATAGGCAATACCCAACGCCATAATGATCATCGCGGGCATATCGGTCGGCCCGTTTCCGGCAAGTACACCCATCTGCCAGAATGTCAGACTGCGCAGCTGGGCATCATCGGCCATATAGGTAAAGACCCCCACACCGGCAAAAGCCATGGCATTGATCGCAACCCCGATCAGCAACATGATGGCGGCATCGGTCTGCCCGTCCTGACGCGATAAAATGCGGATAAAGGCCGTTGCAATGACCGCGCCCGCAAATGCTGCGACCGGCACCCCATAAGGCCCGACTACCACATAGAAACTGCCCAGAATGACATGACCGGCAACAATCATTGCCACCGCCCCCAATGCCGCACTGGCCGAAACCCCGATAATACCGGGATCGGCAATCGGATTGCGAAACAGGCTTTGCATCACTGCCCCGGCAAGACCAAGGCCGCCACCAATCACAATGGCACGAACAATACGCGGCAAGCGCAGCGTATCCAGCACACGGGCATCAAATGTATCAATGCCCGTACCGGAAATGCCGATGCGATGGGCAAGATGTCCGATCACATCCCCCATCGCAATTTGTGCACCGCCGGTCCCAAGCGAGATGACAGTCACCACGACCAGCGCCAGCATCAAAAGAACAAGAACCGCCACCGGCCGGTTCAACACTGGGAACCGCGCACGCAATGTATCGAATTGCGTCACGGCCTTTATTGACCCTGTTCCTGCTGATGCAGGGACTGTGCGACTTCCCGAATTTCCGATGCCGATTGCGGACCAAAGCCAAGGATCGTTGATGCCGACACCGTCAGGACCTTGCCATTGGAAACGGCCTTGTTCAGTCCAAGAACCGGGTCGGTTTTCAAACCATCCAGACCACCGTAATGATCAACGGTCGATTGCGGCACCAAAACATAATCGGATTGATCGGCGGCAATGATTTCCGAAGAAACCGGCTTGAAGCCGTCAAATGTTGCCATCGGGTTATTGCCACCAATCAGATCAATGATCTCCGCCGCCGTTGTATGGCTTCCCGCCGAAAGCGGCTTGCCATGCCCGACCGCCATCAAAAACATGATGCTTGGACGTTCCTGTTCAGCCAGATGACGAAGTCCTTCGATGTCACCCCGAACTTTTTGCGTCAGGGCATCGGCCGCGTCATCACGGCCAAGGGCCGCACCAGCAATCGCGATGGCATCGGGCAGGTTTTTCATCGCATCCAGTGACGGCAAGCGGACAATCGGAATGCCAAGACTGCGCAGCTCTTCGAGAACATTATCAGGACCGGATTTCTCGACCGCGATAATCAGATCGGGCTTCAGGCTGATGATCCCCTCGGATGCCAGTTGGCGCATATAGCCAACTTTTGGCAGGGCTTCGACGCTTTCTGGCCGGGTGCTGGTGGTATCGGTCGCAATGACGCTGTCCCCGGCACCAAGGGCAAAGACAATCTCGGTCGCCGGCGCCCCGACCGTGATCACACGGCCGGGACGATCATTGGCATAGGCAGTTGCACCAAGAACAACAAAACTGAAAATGGCAAATAGCAGGACAAAAAGACCGCGCATCATTTACTCCGCAAGGACATGCTCTTTGGCGTCAAACCGCGGCAGACCTTCTGCCAGTTTTTGCCATTCGGGATTTTCGGCCTCCTTGGGTGCACGTTCACCACAGAAGATCGCAAAGTTGTTAAGCTCCGCGTCATAAAGCTCGACCGTGGTCACCACCCCTTCACGGATCGGTTTGCGGACAATCCATGCCTCGGCGATCATGTCCATACGCAGATGCAGGGTGAAACGCGGATCCATAACATTGATCCATTCGCCCATCTCACGGATGGTTTTGACCGGACCTGTATGGATCTGGATTGCACCGGCATTGCCGACAAACACCATAATCGGCAGACCGCTTTCCGATGCAGATTCCAGCATGGTTTTAAGGGAGTCGTTACTCAGTCGTTCGGCAAACTCGGTACCGACAAGGCGCATGCCCTGCTGACGTCCGACATTGAAATCTTTGAGCAATCCGTGGAACTGATGCACATCGGTCATCTTGCGCCAATGAGCACGAAGATTATCGACATCGACATCTTCATCCTTGCGCGTGACCGATTTCGGCAGCGGCGGCAATGTTTCGATACCCGGTTCCTGATTCTCTGCGCGGAACTCGGCAACCAGCGCGTCATAGCCGGTTTCGTTCGAATTGTCGGTCAGGAAGATTTTGTGGATTGCTTTGCCTTCATGATCGAAGAACTGCACGCTACGGCGGCGACCTGCGCGTGGAGTGTTGGTTTCGACCGCAAAGCCGTGGCCCCAGCGCCCCAAAAACAGGCGCAGGTCCACATCCCCGTTCAGAACAAGGCCCATCTCGCCATTGATGCTGACCTTGCCGAATGTGCCGATTTTTTCATGCACCACACTCGGGTTGCGGGTCAGAATTTTGACCTCGCCAAGTTCTTCAAGCCGTTTGATCAGGTCACCCCAATCCACATCAAGACGCACGACATTCTTGCCAATGCCTGCTGCGACAAGCTCGCCCTCGGTCAGGCCAAGCTCGGCTGCGATATCGACAGCATATCCTTTTGCATCACCGGCAGAAAAAGCCGCCCAGGCTTCTTGCGGTGTTTTGAAATTATTTTCACTCATGGCGTTTTGTACCTCCTGAAAGATCAGACGATGCAGAACCCGCATCGTCTGATCCCGGCGCGTTAGAATTTCATGCTTGCGGAAATTTTGAAGTTGCGACCCGGCTCATAAAGCGCGTTGTCTGCGGTCTGATAATTATGATCGAGGATGTTATCGATCCCGGCATTTACCCGCAGACCCGGCAGGGTTTCGCTGGCATCCCAGCTGGCAAACAGATCAAAGGTCGCATAGCCCGGCACTTCGCTGCCCGATGCGATACGGGTCAAACGATCAACCAGATTGGCACGACCACCAAGCTCGACACCGTAATCTTCAAATCGATATCCGCCCGATACCGAAACCTTGTCGGCCGGAATATCGGAAAGATTTGCGCCGGTTTTGGTATTTTCACCACGCAAACGCGATGCTGCCAATCCGGCAAAGACAATGCCGGTGTCGTAGCTCAGCTCTGCTTCGAAACCTTTGATTTCAGCTTCGGGCACGTTGACACTTTTGGTCTCTGAACTGCCGACGGTCGCGCCCTGCTGTTCGATGTAATCTTCGATTTCGTTTTGGAAATAGGCGACCTTGGCACGGAAGGCATCACCCGCTGTCAGAAGGTTATCGGACTTGAAGTTTGTGCCGAATTCCCATGTTTTGGCCTTTTCAGCTTCCAGATCGGGGTTGGCAACAAAGTTGTTCCCCGGGAAGTGATAGCCACTGGCATACATTTCAGTCATCGCCGGGGCACGGAAAGCCTCGGCATAGCTGACATAGGGCTGCATCCAGGACGTCACCCGATAACTTGCCGAGAAGCGCGGTGAAATTGCGCTGTCTTCACGCGATCGCTGTCCTTCGGCCGACAGGTCGTAGGAGTCAAACCGGACACCTGCGGTCACATCAAGCGCATCGGTAACGGCAAAGGCATTATCGACATAGACGCCATAAATGGTCATTTCCGCGTCAGGGAACAGGTTCGATACTGCAACGCCATTACGACGGCCTTCCTGTGAATCCTGATAGATTTCACCACCAATCGTCACCGCCAGTTCACGTCCCGCCAGATCAAACCGCGACGTGTTGTTGCCATCAAGCCCGATGGTATCAAGTGTGCGTTCGTCATGGCGGCCGTCGCTGACACGTTTTTCGTCAAGATCGGTGCGCATGCCATAGGCACTCACATTGGCATCAATCCAGTCATTGCCGCTGTCGTGATAGCTGTAACCCAGCACAAGTGAGGATTCCTCACTTTCGCGATTTACAAGGTAGTTACTGGTGCTGTTAACGGCCGAACCACTATCCGGGGCGGCCGGGAGCTGATGGTCGTCACTGTAACGCTGTACGGTCAGGGTCAGACGACTTGCATCATTGATATCAATCCCGCCTTTGACCATACCGCTGATGTAATCATCGTCGGTATATTGCTGCTTTATGCCATCACCGGATTCAAAATTGCCGGTACTTTCGCGGGTAACGCTGACCAAAATATCTGTGTTATCCGTCGGACGGCCATAGGCCATACCATTGGTGGTCAGTCCATGATCAACAGATGCATAACCAACCTTGACCCGTGCACCGATTTTCTGCCCCGGATCAAGCAGGTCATTGGCATCCTTGGTGGTTAGCGCAATGACGCCCCCCAGCGCCCCGGTGCCCTGCATGGTCGATGCCGCACCACGATAAACTTCGACCGATTTCAGAACTTCCGGATCAAAGAAGAAACGCCCCTTGTGGCCGACACTCATATTGGCGCGCGCACCGTCTACCCGCACGACCACGCGGTCCCCGGTCAAACCGCGAATGACCGGTTCCTGTACGGTGCTGCGCGGGCCGCCATAGATTTCGACACCGGGCATTCCGCGCAAGATGTCGCTCAGGTCCGAAGCCTGGCGGCGTTCGAGTTCTTCTTCGTCCACAACCGAAATGGATGCCGGCACATCAATCACCGAAGTTTGGCGCTTATCGGCAGTGATGGTGATGGCATCAAGGGCGATGCTGTTTTCGGCGATCAGGACCGGTTGATTGGATGTCGCTGAAACATCTTTCACGTCATTTGAAGATGCATTTGCAGCTTCCTGGGCATAGGCCGCAGTGCCAAGCGCAAATGTGGATACTGTCGCCAAAAGCAGGCGCGCAGAATTGCTGAGAGCCATAATTTTCCCCTGTAAGGCAGCTTTGGTACCGATTTCGGCTGGCTGGCTGGCTTGTGCGGGGCACTGGCGCGCTGGCTGGCAAATCTGGTCAGATTTGATTGTGCGGCGTTTATTTGACGCCTTATTTTGTCAGGATAAGCTTGTTGTTCGACGTCATGCGAAGACGGTATTCGTCGCCCTGATGGATAATGATGACCTCGCGGTCAGATCCCATCAGGTCTTCGACCTGAATATGCTTCGCTTGCGTCGCAACGCTTTGCTTTTCAGTCCTGGCTGCGATGTCAGGCATCGCAAACTCCTCGGTCGTAACACGGAATATATTGATAATGAGTTGCATTCCTATATTTAATTGCGAATGCAAGTCAACTGCGTAATTGTATCAGAACAGGAAAGCAGGCCATCAACAGCCGCTTTATGTGAAAAAGGCCACATTCCCGCAATGGAAACGTGGCCTTCTGCATAAGGATACTGACCTGATGGCGGGTCAGTGCATGCTACCTAGCTGCTGACACCGATCTTTTCCGATGAACCGGCGCGCATCGATGCCACCAGCTGAACCGCGACCACGACAAACAGGAAATAAAGCGCGACCTGCCAGTCGTTCAAAAGATCATGAAGGGCACCAAACAAAACCGGACCAATGGCGGCAAACAGATATCCGACCGATTGCGCCATCCCGGAAAGACGTGCCGAGGTTTGCGGATCCGCCCCGCGCATACCCACCAGTGTCAAGGCGATGCTGATCATGCTGCCCTGCCCCAGACCAAGGCACACAGCCCAAACATAGGGAAACTCGGTGGTGGCAAACACAAAGCCCGGAATGGCAATGATCAGCGGGATATGAAGCACCAACATTGCCAGTTTCTTATTGGCAATTTTTGAATAGATCAGTGGTGCCGCAAAGGCCGCCGGAATGCCAAACACGTTAAAGATCGACAGAAGTGTTGCGGCCTCGGCCTCGGTAATTCCGTGATCAATGAAGACCTTCGCAAGCCAGGCAACCCCTGTGTAAAACATCAGGGACTGACAGCCAAAGAACAGGGCAAGCCACCAGGCCTCGACGTTTTTCCAAAGCGAAATCTTGGCCGTCGTCGCCGGTGCAGGGGCCTTGTGGCGATATCGCAGCATCGGCAACCAGCAAACAAAGGCGACGGCGGCAAACACCGCCCAAACGCCCAGCGACCAGCGCCAATCGCCGTCTGCAGCATTTCGTATCGGAATAGAAATGAATGCCGCAATCGTCGCGCCACTGGACATGGTAAAGGTATAAAGGGCGGTAACAAAGGCCACATGGGTCGGGAAACTGCGCCGCACCAGCGATGGTGTCAGAACATTCATCACGGCAATGGCAGCCCCCAGAATGATGGTGCCGATCACCATGATGTCATAGGCACCACTTGCACGAAGCCCCTGACCAAGGGCGATAAACAGCAACATCGTCATCAGGGTCGCTTCAAGACCGAACTTCTGGCCCAGACGCGGGGCAAAGATCGACAGAACCCCAAAGCTCAGAACCGGCAAAGTGGTCAAAAGACCAAGCTGGGTTCCTGACAAGGACAAATCGGTGCCGATAATCTCGGCCAACGGGCCAAGTCCGACAATACTGCCACGCATATTCGCCGCCAAAAGCAGAATGGCCAGCAAAAACCCGATATGCGCACCAAGGCGATTAAATCCGCGTCCGGCATCATTGGCCGGATCGGTTTGGGGGGCAGTATTATCCGTCATCGGAAAACTCCGTCTGGATCAAACATGATCCGTGTTACGTCGTGATGGTGGCACGATCAGAAAGAAAGGAGGCACTTAACGTATCAAGGCCAGCTCAGGCAATGGCGGTTAAACCCCAAAGAACCCGAAGGGCAACAAGAACAAACAGCACGGCGATGATCCGCTCAATCCATGCGGAATGATCACGCAACCATGGCAAAACCGCCCCATGCGACAGACCAATTGCGACCAGGCAATACCAAGCGGCATCAATCGCGGCGGCCGTAAAGGCCAACAGGAACTTGCCGCTCCATTCAAATTCGGGCGACACAAACTGGCTGAACAAAGCAAGGAAGAACAAGGCAATCTTGGGGTTCAGGAAGGCAATCATAAAGCCGTCACGGGCCGCCTGCCCGAGAGACCCGGCCACCGCACCGCCTGCTTCCACATTGAATTTCGTTCCTGATCCCGCGGCTCGCCATGCCTTGATCGCAAGCCAGATCAGATAAACCGCACCCAGAATGCTAACCGCATTATGAAAGACCGGCACGGTCTGAAACAGAATGCCAAGACCCGTCATTGTGATCACGGCATAAAACCCGATGCCCAAACCATGGGCCAGTGCACAGGCAAACCCCGCCTGCCGGGAATGCCCGACAGAATAACGCAACACAACAGCCAGACTGGGGCCCGGCGTCATAGCGCCGAGTACGCAAATGGTTGCCACAGACAACCAGGCGGCAAAGCTCATGACGTTTCCTTTTGGTGGCGCGGGCTAATGTCCCGCCTTGTTTTGCTGCAAAGCTATCTGCTTGCCAGAACCGTTTCAACGGAAATGAAGTCCCGCTATGATAGCGGCCTGCGCCACCCCGCATTTAAAGATAACTTCCTGCAAGTGATGGTTTTCCAAGATGTTTCTGCTGCTTAAAAACGCCAACCTGTTCGCCCCGACCCCGCTTGGCATCAATGATATCCTGATCTGTGGCGAGAAAATTATCGCCATTGCCCCTGATCTGGTGGTTTCGGTTCCTGCCGAAATCAAAATTATTGATCTTCAGGGCAAGACCACCGTTCCGGGCTTTATTGATGGCCATGCGCATCTGATTGGTGGTGGCGGTGAAGGTGGATTTGCGACCCGCACCCCGGAAGTGGCAATTGGCAACCTGATTGAGGCAGGCATCACATCGATTTGCGGATTGCTTGGCACCGATGCTGCCACCCGCCATATCGCATCGCTTTATGCCAAAACCAAAGCCCTTCGCACCGAGGGCATTTCGGCATGGTTCTTTACAGGGGGCTACCGCGTTCCATCCCCGACCCTGACGGGCAATATCGGCGACGATGTAACGTTTCTTGATGCCTGTATCGGCCTTAAGACCGCCATTTCCGACCATCGCAGCAGCCAAAGCACGGTTGACGAACTTGCCCGCATCGCGTCCCAGTCGCGCATTGGTGGCATGACATCGGGCAAGGTCGGGTCGGTTGTTGTTCATCTTGGCGACGGCGACGGACATTTTGATCCGCTGATTGGCGTGATTGAAAACACCGAAATTCCGATTGGCCAGTTTATCCCGACCCATGTGAACCGCAAACGCGCCCTGCTTGATGCAGCCAAAGACTGGGCAAAACGCGGCGGCAATATCGATTTCACCACCGGCATTGATGCCGAAGACACCCCCGCCGGGTCGGTTAAAACATCAACCGGCATTGCCGAATGCCTGGCCGATGGTGTGCCGCTTGATCGCATTTCCATGACATCGGACGGCAATGGATCGCTTCCCGATTTTGATACCAAGGGCAATATGATCGGTTTGACCGTAGCCGGTTTTGACACCGTTCCCCGTGAATTTGCCGATCTTGTCGAACGCGAAAAGCTTGATATCGCCACTGCCTTGGCCCCGATCACGGTCAATCCGGCAAGAATGCTGGGACTTGGTGGTTTTAAGGGCAAACTTAAAGCCGGATATGATGCCGATATCGTTGTTCTTGACGATGTACTAACCCCTGAAACGGTCATTGCACGGGGAAAACCGGCAATGATTGGTAAGGAACGTCTGATCAAAGGCACATTTGAGGCATAAAAACCGACTTTTCAGCACCATAGACGCATTAAAGGCACCAAACCGGCTCTGGAACGAGGGATTTGGTGCCTTTTTATGGTCACAACTGCCCGAATTAATCCTAAATACGGCCCCACCTCTCTCGTAATTTGCCGTCAGACTTTCCGAAGACGCAGGCAGAAGAACGACCTGTGCCAAAATAATGGAAAGGACACGAGAGATGCGACAGACAGCCATAATCCTGGCCGTTGCAAGCGCATTAGGGCTTTCAGCTTGTAGCGGATTGAACGACCGTAATCAGAAAATGCTGAGCGGTGCTGCAATCGGCACCGGTGTTGGTGTCGTTGGCACCGTCATTACCGGTGGATGCGTTACCTGTGGCGCCGTGATTGGTGGTGCCATTGGCACAGGTGCCGGTTACATCATGCACGAAAACGAGCAGGCAAGAAAATGATGCGCAAATTGATCCTGTTTGCCGCAGCACTCAGTCTTGCGGCCCCAATCGGCATTGCCACACCGGCCAAAGCCGATCCACCGCCCTGGGCCCCGGCCCATGGATACCGCGCAAAGCAGCATGATCGCCATGGCGACAAGCACAGGTACAAAAAACAGTACCGCAATGACATGTTCGTCTCCAATGGCAGCTTTCTGCAATGTAACCGCGACATGATCGGCGCATTGGTTGGTGCCGGGTCAGGCGCGGCCCTGGGCTCTACCATTGGCAAAGGCGACGGCCGTACGGCTGCAATCATCGGTGGTGCCATTCTTGGGATGCTGGGCGGCTACAATATCGGTCAGAGCCTTGATCAAAGTGATCGGGCCTGCACCGGATATACGTTGCAAAACGTACCGGATGGACGTTCTGTGCGCTGGCTTAATCCCGATTCGGGCACCAGCTACAACGTTGTCCCGACACGTAGCTGGGAAAATGCCAACGGCACCTATTGCCGCGAATATAGTGCAACCGCAGATATTGGCGGAAAACAGGCGGAAACCTATGGCACGGCCTGCCGCCAACCTGACGGTTCATGGAAAATCGTCTCCTAGTCGGGACAAGCTTCACATTTGATCTTGCGGGAAATAGCCCCGTCCAAAAGCCCGGCATTGCCGGGCTTTTTCATGCGGGATTTCGACCTAAGTCCTTCCTTAATTACAGCCGAAATCAATAACTTAATTGCGCCTAATATACCCTATTCGTAATTTGATTTACGTTAACGTCACTTTGTATTACAGTCAGACAACAATCATAAAAAAATAACTTCTGAATGAGGGAGGCGTTCGTGGATGAAATCCTCGAAACCGTAAAACAAAAGCTGCCGCAGCTGCGCGGTCTTAATGCCATTGTCGCCTTTGATTGCGGCGATGACGGACATATCGTTGTTGATGCAACCGGTGACGAACCGGTCATCAGTGATGACGATCTTTCGGATGCGGATTGCGTTCTTAAGATCAAGAAAGCCAACCTCGAAAAACTGATCGCCGGAAAACTTGACCCGATGCTTGCCTTCACTTTGGGCAAACTGAAGATCAAGGGATCCATGGGAATTGCGGCAAAACTGTCCTCCATGCTGGACTGACAGTGCTGAAACGATCTGTTTTACGGGGGAAACATGCGGCAACGCACCTGGAAACGCACCATATCGGGCCTGATCACAGGCATTCTTGCCCTTTCTGCCGTCCCGTCTTTGGCGTCGGCGCAAGAAACCCTGAATTTCCGTGTTCTCAAGGACGGGGAACCGATCGGCTACGAGAAAGTCGTGATCACGCCAACCGCGACTGGTCGAACTGTCACGGTTGATACCCTGACCGATGTCAGGGTGCTGTTCCTGAAATTTCACTACGACCACCAGCGCACCGAACAATGGCACGGCAACAAGCTGGTGGCAGTTGAAACCACGACCAATGATGACGGCACACACTATAACTGGCAGGCAAGCTATGCTGCTGATTGCTATCAGCTTGCCGGCAAAGGTGTTGGCAAACGCGAAGCCTGTGATGGTGCATGGCCACTGACTTTGTGGCTTGAAGACATCACAACCAAGACCGACCTTTATAGCGTCATCAATGCCGAACCCTATGCGGTGAAAATCGAAAAGGTCGGCACGGAAAATGTAAGGATCGAAAACCGGGAAACACCGGCGACCCATTACATCATGTCGGGCGATGTCCAACGTGACCTTTGGTATGGCACCGACAATAAGCTGCTGAAAACAAGCTTCAAACGAAAGGGTTACGACATCGACTTCATCCGAGTTGATGCGATGACCCTTCAAAAATAAAGCGGGCGTTTCGAATTGCGAATTTGAAGCGTTTAAGATTAAGGGAGAAACAAATGTCTAAGCTCAATAAGAGCTGCCTCTGGGGGGCAGTATCGGGAAGTGCAATCCTCTGTGCCTTGGCCACAATGGGCACCGCACATGCATCCGGTTTCCAGGTCCGCGAGACCAGTGGCACGCTGCAAGGTTCAAGCTTTGCCGGCATGACCACCCTGTCAACTGATGCATCAACCATGTCCTATAACCCGGGCACGGTCGGCCAGTACAAAGAAACGACCTATAGCGCCGGTATCACCGTTATTCGCCCGGTCGCAAAAGCTACCAATACCCTTGCAACCGATGGCTCTCGGACGACCATTGCCCAGACCGGCGGTGGCTACAAAGACATGGCACAGGATGCGGCAGTACCGAATGCCCATGCCGTTTGGAAGCTGAACGAAAACATCAATCTCGGCGTATCGATCACCTCCCCCTGGGGCCTTGTTACCGATAACGATTCCGATTTTGGCGGCCGCTTCTTTGGAACGACATCCAAAATCCAGACGGTCAATATCAAGCCTGTCATCGCATACCGGTTTGACAACGGCCTGAGCATCGGCGCTGGTCCGCAGATCCAGCGTTTCGAAGCACGTCTGGACAAAGCAGTTGCTTCGCTTGCAGGCGCAAAGACAGAAGGCAATTCATCCCTGAAGGGCGATGATGTTGGCTTCGGCTGGACGGCTGGTCTGAATTGGGAACTGACCGATGCGACGCGCCTTGGTCTGTCCTATAACTCGGAAGTCGAGCACAAACTTGAAGGCACCATCAAGTTTGACAGCGCTGCCAAGGGCCTGTTGACGCCATATACGGATCGAAATGCCACCGCCAAAATCACCACACCAGAAGCCATCGCATTTGGTATGTCCCACGACCTTAATGATCAGTGGACATTGATGGGTGATGTTCAGTGGACCAACTGGAATTCAATCAGTGAACTTGTCTTTAACTATGACGGCCTGATCAACAGCAACCTCGCCACCAGCAGCAGTACCACGGAATATTATAACTGGGGCAGCTCATGGTTTGGCGCCTTGGGTGCACGTTATCAATATGATGAAAACCTGTCCTTCACCGGTGGCCTTGCCTATGACGAAACACCGATCAAAACCCGTAACCGGAACGTTCGCCTGCCGGACTCTGACCGTTACTGGGTATCACTCGGAACAAGTTACAAGGTTGCCGACTGGGTCGATGTAAGTCTTGGATATACTCACATCTTCGCGCAATCGGCACGTGTCGATCATACCTCGGCTGCACTGGGCAACTACGCCGCCGACTATGACGCGAAAGTCGACATCATCGCTCTGCAGGCGAATTTCAAGTTCTGATCTGCTATAATCATCGGTGCGGGGTGGTCATTGCCACCCCGACCGGGCCGCTTTTTTTTGCCCGCAAAGTGACGTTAACGTAATGGAGTTAACGCAAGTGAACAAAGTAAACGTTCAAGAAGTTCCTACACTGATCAACGGCGTGGATGTCAGCACCCCGATCCATGCCCGTCCGGTCCACGAAATTTTTGAAACCGCGGCTGCGCGCTTTCCGCTGCGGCCATGCCTGGATTTTCTGGGGCGGATTTTTGATTATAAAACCATTGCTGATCAGGTTGATCGCGCCGCCGAGGGATTCAAACAGCTTGGCGTGCGCAAGGGTGACAAGGTCGGGCTTTGCCTTCCAAATACGCCCTATTATGTCGTCTGTTATTACGCGATCCTGAAATGCGGCGGCGTGGTTGTGAATTTCAACCCGCTTTATGCCAAACGCGAAATTGCCTATCAGATCGAGGATTCCGGCTGTCGCCTGATGGTGACGCTGAACCTTAAACAGATCTATCCCAAGGTCGCGGCCTGTCTGGATGAAACCTGCCTGCGGCGGATTGTTGTTTGCGAAATGAGCGACATCCTACCCCCGGTCAAAAGCGTCCTGTTTTCCCTGTTCAAGCGCAGCGAACTGGCCGAGGTTCCGAGCGATTTGCGCCACATCCCCTATGACCGGGTGATTGAATGCAAGCCGATGGAAACAGTGGTTGATATCGACGTTACCGATTTGGCGGTTCTGCAATATACCGGTGGCACCACTGGCCGACCCAAGGGCGCGATGCTGACGCATGCCAATCTGAGCGCCAATGTCGATCAGTTGACCCGCTGGATGCCCGATGCCAATCCGGGTCATGAAGTCACCCTGTGCGTTTTGCCGTTTTTCCACGTTTTCGCGATGACCGTGGCACTGAACACCTCGATCAATCTCGGCGCGGAACTGGTGCTTCACCCCCGCTTTGAACTCGACGCGCTTTTGAAATCGCTTGAGAAAAAGAAAGCCACGATCTTCCCGGGTGTCCCGACCATTTACACGGCGATCAACAACTCGCCCGAGACCCCGAAACACGATCTGTCGCATATCCGGTGCTGTATTTCCGGGGGCGCGCCGCTTCCGGTTGAAGTCAAACACCGCTTTGAAGAAATCACCGGGTCAAAGGTAGTTGAAGGATACGGTTTGTCTGAAGCCAGTCCGGTTTGCACCTGCAACCCGGTCAAGGGCGTGAACAAGGAAGGTTCAATCGGGCTTCCGATGCCCGGGACCGAAATCGAAATCCGTTCCCTTGCCAACCCGGAACAGACCGTACCGCTTGGCGAGAAGGGCGAGGTCTGTATTCGCGGACCGCAAGTCATGCCCGGTTACTGGCAGAACGATACGGCCACTAGCGAGACTTTTATTGATGGTTGGCTGCGCACCGGGGATGTCGGCTATCAGGATGAACAGGGATATACTTTCCTTGTCGACCGCCTGAAGGATGTCATTCTATGCAGCGGATACAATGTCTATCCACGGGCCATTGAAGAAGCCCTTTATCTGCATGAACAGATTGCTGAAGTGACCTGCATCGGCGTGCCCGATCAATATCGCGGCCAGGCGCCCAAGGCCTTTGTACGCCTTAAAGATGGGATCACCGGCATTACCCCCGAAGATCTTCGGGCATTTCTGGACGACAAGATTTCAAGAATCGAGATGCCGCGCGAAATTGAAATTCGTGAAGAACTCCCCAAGACCATGGTCGGCAAGCTGTCGAAAAAGGAACTGGTCGAGGAAGAAAGACTGAAGAGAGAAGAAAAAGCGTCATAGATCCAATGCGTTAACGTCACATCACACACAACGGAAAAAATCCAAGTGACGTTAACGTAAACTAATTGACGTTAAGATAAAAATATATACGATAAGGGGCGAAAGATGACCAAACTTGACGACCGGTTTTATACCGTTCCCGAACTGGCGAAGGATTTGGGAATTACACCGCGCACCATCCGGTTTTACGAGCAAAAAGGCCTTGTGAATCCGCAGCGTGCAGGTGCCACCCGCATCTATACCCGCCAGGACCGCGCAAAACTGCTGATCATTCTGCGTGGCAAGCGTCTGGGGTTCAGCCTGAACGAGATTGCAGATTATCTGGATCTCTATGGTGCCGACCCGACACAGGCAGAACAGATCAAGATGCTGCTTGGGCGCGTCCGGGAACGGATTTCCGATCTGGAAGACCAACGCCAAGCACTGGACGTCACGCTGGATGAATTACGCGACATCGAACAACAATCGATTGATGCGCTTGAAGAAAAAGGAATCGACCCGGAATCGTAACGAAATTTCCGAAGTCGATGACAGCTCAGGAAGGAAGACATAGCCATGACCAACGCCGTTATTGCCGGATATGTCCGGTCGCCCTTTACCCCGGCCCGCAAAGGGGCCCTTGCCAAGGTTCGTCCCGATGACCTGGCGGCACAGGTCGTAAAAGGTCTGGTCGAAAAGACCGGTATTGATCCCAATGCCATTGAGGACCTTATTCTTGGCTGTGCCTTCCCCGAAGGCGAGCAGGGTTTCAACGTTGCCCGTCTGGTGACGTTTATCGCAGGTCTTCCGCGCTCGGTCGCCGGTGTTACGGTCAACCGTTTCTGCGGATCATCCATGCAGTCAATCCATCAGGCGGCTGGCGCAATTGCCATTGGTGCCGGTGAAGCATTCATCTGTGCTGGCGTTGAAAGCATGACCCGCGTCCCGATGATGGGCTTTAACCCGCTTCCGAACCCGGTACTTTATAAAGCCATGCCCGAAGCCTATATGGGCATGGGCGATACAGCGGAAAACGTTGCTGCCAAATACGGCCTTAGCCGCGCTGATCAGGAAGCTTTTGCAGTCGAAAGCCACAAGCGCGCGGCAAACGCGCAGGCCGCGGGCAAGTTTGTCGATGAAATCATTCCGATCCAGACCAAGGATGGCATTGTTTCCGAAGATGGCTGCATTCGTGGTGAAACCACTGCCGAAGGTCTGGCTGATCTGAAACCGGCCTTCAAGGCCGATGGCGTTGTCACTGCTGGCACTTCTTCGCCGCTGACCGATGGTGCGTCCGCGGTTCTGGTATGTTCCGAAGAATTTGCTGCCAAAAACGGCCTGACGCCGCTTGCCCGTATCAAATCGGTTGCGGTTGACGGTTGCCTTCCGGAAATCATGGGGATTGGCCCGGTGGGTGCATCGAAAAAGGCGCTGGCACGTGCGGGCCTTACTTCGGCAGATATCGACGTTACCGAACTGAACGAGGCCTTTTCGTCGCAAGCACTGGCAAGCATTTCCGATCTCGGCCTTGATGTTGCCAAGGTCAATATTGATGGCGGTGCACTGGCAATCGGCCACCCGCTGGGGGCGACCGGTGCGCGTATCGTCGGCAAGGCGGCAAGCATCCTGAAACGTGACGGCGGCAAATATGCGCTGGCTTCGCAATGCATCGGCGGGGGTCAGGGGATCGCGACCATTCTGGAGGCGATGTAATGACCACCATCAAACAGGTCGCCGTAATCGGCGCCGGTGTGATGGGCGCGGGGATCGCCGCCCATATCGCCAATTCCGGGACACCTGTCCTGTTGCTTGATATCGTTCCCGAAGGCGCGAAAAACCGCAATGCGGTTGCCGAGGGCGCAGTTGCGAAAATGCTGAAAACCGATCCGGCCCCGTTCATGTCCAAACGGGTCGCCAAGCTGATCACATGCGGTAATATCGAGGATGACCTTGATAAAATCGCCAAATGTGACTGGATCATCGAGGCCGTCATCGAACGCCTTGATATCAAGCAGGATCTGTATCGCAAGATTGATGCCGTCCGCGCCAAGGGCTCGGTCGTGTCATCCAACACCTCGACCATTCCGCTTGCCACCCTGATTGGCGGCATGGATGACAGTTTTGCCAAAGACTTTATCATCACCCACTTCTTTAACCCGCCGCGCTATATGCGTTTGCTGGAATTGGTCGGATCGGGTGCGACCCGTGATGGTGTGATCGACATGGTCGCCGATTTTGCTGACCGCAAACTCGGCAAGACCTGTGTCACCTGCCATGACGAGCCGGGCTTTATTGCCAACCGTCTGGGTGTCTACTGGATTCAGGTCGCCATGGTCGAAGCCATAGACCGCAAACTGACCGTCGAAGAAGCCGACAGTGTCATTGGCCGCCCGTTTGGTATTCCCAAAACCGGCGTCTTTGGCCTGATGGATCTGGTTGGTCTTGATCTGATGCCCCATGTGCAATCAAGCATGGCAGGACTTCTCGACAAATCCGATCCGTTCCATGCCATTTACCGCGAAAGCGAACTGGTTTCCAAACTGATCGCCGATGGCTATACCGGCCGCAAGGGCAAGGGCGGGTTCTATCGCCTGAACCGCGAAGGCGGTGAAAAGATCAAGGAATCTGTTGATCTGCAAACAGGTGAATTTTCCAAATCCGAAAAGGCCCGCCTAGGTAGCGTCAAGGCGGCTGGCAAAGACCCGCGCAAGATGATGGAGGCCTCTGACAAGGGTGGTCAATATGGCCGCGCTGTGATGGCCAAAACCCTTGCCTACGCTGCCTTCATTGCAGAGTCCGCGGCAAACTCCATCACCGATGTCGATGACGCGATGAAGCTTGGCTATGCATGGAAAACCGGTCCGTTTGAGCTGATTGATGCCATTGGCGTTGATGCCCTGATTTCGATGCTCGAAGAAGATGGCGTTGAAGTCCCGGCACTGCTGCAAAAGGCAGCCGGAAAGTCGTTCTACAAGGTCGAAGATGGCGATCTTTATTTCCTTGGCTTTGAAGGCAGCTACGCCAAGATCGCCCGTCCGGATGGCGTTCTGCTGCTTGAAGATATCAAGCGCAAATCCGAACCGGTTGCCGGCAACCGTGCCGCATCGCTTTGGGATATTGGCGATGGTGTTGCCTGTCTTGAATTCCATACCAAGATGAATGCTCTTGATGCGGACGTTCTTGGCGCGATCAAGACATCGATCCGGACTGTGAAAAAGCAGTTCAAGGCGATGGTGATCTATAACGAAGCCAGCAATTTCTCGGCGGGTGCGAACCTTGGTCTGGCACTGTTTGCTGCCAATATCGCCGCATGGCCGGAAATCGAGAACCTTGTTGAAACCGGTCAGGAAACCTACAAGGCGCTGAAATATTCGCCATTCCCGGTTGTTGGCGCACCAAGCGGCCTTGCCCTTGGTGGCGGCTGTGAAGTTCTGCTTCACTGCGATGCGGTTCAGGCCCATGGGGAAACCTATATCGGGCTTGTCGAACCCGGTGTTGGTCTGATCCCGGCCTGGGGCGGATGTAAGGAAATGATCCGTCGCTGGGCGGAAAATCCGAAATTCGTCAAAGGTCCGATGGCCCCGAGTGCCAAGGCGTTCGAGATCATCTCGGTCGCAACCGTTGCCAAATCGGCCATGGAAGCCAAGGAAAACCTGTTCTTCCGCGAAAGTGACGGCATCACCATGAACCGCAACCGTTTGCTGGCCGATGCCAAGGAACGAGCACTTTCGATGGTCGATGGCTACGAAGCGCCCGAGGAATTTACCTATCGCCTTCCGGGCGAAGCAGCCCGGGTTGCCTTTGAAATGGCCGTTGACGGGTTCCACCGTCTTGGCAAGGCAACCGACTATGACCGCGTTGTCGCCGGCGAGCTGGCCAAGGTTCTGGCCGGTGGTGACACCGACGTGACCGAGGAACTTTCCGAAGACGATATTCTCGAACTGGAACGCGAAGGCTTCATGCGTCTGGTCCGCAACGAAGGCACCATGGCCCGGGTTGAACATATGCTGTTCACCGGCAAGCCGTTGCGCAACTAACCGGTCCAGGAGGAAACATATAATGGCTGAATATAAAGCACCCCTGCGCGACATGCGCTTCGTCCTGACCGAGCTGTTTGATTACGACGATATCAACCAGTTGCCCGGTTGCGAGGATTTCACCCCGGACGTGGTTGACGCCGTTCTCGAAGAAGCCGCCAAGGTTTGCGAAGAAATCCTGTTCCCGATCAACCGTTCGGGCGACGAGGAAGGCTGCACCTGGGATGACGGGGTCGTTACGACACCGAAAGGTTTCAAGGAAGCCTACCAAACCTTCGCCGAAGGCGGCTGGACCGGCATTGCGTGTGATCCTGTCTATGGGGGTCAGGGCGCACCAAAATCGATCAATGCGCTGGTCGAGGAAATGATTTGTTCGACCAACCTGTCATTCGGGATGTATCCGGGCCTGTCGTTTGGCGCCTATGCTGCCATGCATGCCCATGCATCGGACGAACTTAAGGACAAATATCTTCCGAAAATGGTCGAAGGAACCTGGTCCGGGACCATGTGCCTGACCGAACCGCATTGCGGCACCGATCTTGGCATCATCAAGACCAAGGCTGATCCGCAAGGTGACGGGTCCTATGCCATCACCGGCACGAAAATCTTCATCTCGGCGGGTGAACATGACCTGACCGAAAACATCATCCATCTGGTTCTGGCCAAGCTTCCCGATGCGCCCAAGGGCACCAAGGGTATTTCCCTGTTCCTTGTTCCGAAATTCATGGTCGGTGACGATGGATCGCTGGGGGATCGCAATGCAGTCAAATGCGGTTCCATCGAACACAAGATGGGCATCAAGGCATCTGCCACCTGTGTCATGAACTTTGATGGCGCAATTGGCTATCTGGTCGGTGAACCCCATCAGGGCATGCCCGCCATGTTCACCATGATGAACCAGGAACGTCTGTCGGTCGGTATTCAGGGACTTGGTCTTGGCGAAGCCGCCTATCAGGGGGCCCGTGCCTATGCCAAGGATCGCCTTCAGGGTCGTGCCCTGACGGGTGCGAAATCCCCGGACAATGCCGCGGACTCCATCATCGTTCATCCCGATGTGCGCCGTATGCTTCTGACCGCCAAGGCCACCAATGAAGGTTGCCGGGCAATGGGCATGTGGGTTGCCCGCGCCCTTGATACGGCCAAGCATCATGCCGACCCGGTCAAACGCGAGGAAGCTGACGAATTCGTTCAGTTGATGACACCGATCGTCAAGGCACTGTTCACCGATTGGGGCTTTGATAACACCAACCTTGGTGTGCAGGTCTTTGGCGGTCACGGTTACATCCGTGAATGGGGCATGGAACAGTATGTCCGTGATGCCCGTATCGCCCAGATTTATGAAGGCACAAACGGCATTCAGGCCCTTGACCTTGTCGGTCGTAAAATGCCGACCAAGGCCGGTCGTTATCTTCGCCGTTTCTTCCACCCGGTTCAGGAATATATCGAAGCCAATGTCTCCAAAGACGGTCTTGGCGACTTTGTCCAACCGCTGGCAAAGGCGTTCATGCGTCTGCAACAGGCCACGGGTGAACTGGCCCAGCGCGGCATGAAGAACCCGGACGAAGCCGGTGCCGCCGCAACCGAATTCCTGCGTCTGTTCGGTCTGGTCGCTGTCGGTTTCATGTGGGCCCGCATGGCCGAGATTGCCCTGACCAAGCAGGATGACGATCCGGATGGCTTCTATAAGGCCAAGCTGATTACGGCAAAGTTCTATATGGAACGTATCCTGCCGCAATCAGGTGCCCTGTTCAGTCAGATGATGTCGGGTTCCTCGACGATGATGGCCCTGGACGAGGAGCTGTTCTGATCATGGCAACGGGCCGCACACATCATCAGATCGCCGCAAAAGACGGAGCAATGTCGTGAACCTGATTTTCCGGCTGATCCGCGTGGTGATCCTGTCATTGTTGCGGCCCCGCCTTTATCCGCTTGATCCATCAACCCTGCATTTTCGCGCCTGGCCACTGGATCTTGATATCAATGTCCATATGACCAATTCGCGCTATTTCGCCTTGATGGATTTGGGACGGACCGAACTGATTGTTCGAAACGGCATCGCCAAACAGGTGTTCAAACACAAATGGCAACCGGTCGTTTCGGGCACCACCATGCGGTTCAAACGCGCGATCAAGCCGTTTCAGAAATTCTCGCTCGAAACCCAGGCACTTTATTGGGACGAAAAGGGTTTCTATCTGGAACAACGATTTGTCGCCAGGGACAAGACACTTAAAGACAAGACATTGGCACTTGGCATCGTAAAGGCCGTCTTTGTCGGCCCCGACGGCATTATCCCGCCAGAGGAAGTCTGTCGCCGCGTGGGGGCTGATCAAAATTCGCCCTCCATGCCGGACTGGCTTTCGGGATGGCCGGATATGGAAAGTGCGATCGAGGCCCGACTTGCGATCTGACGCACGCGACCAATAAAGCGGAAAACCCCGCGGGAGGAACTCACATGACGTCACAAGACGCCGTATTGCTGCATATCACTGACGAGATCGCGACAATCACGCTGAACCGGCCAGACCGGATGAATGCGCTTGATAAATCCATGATCGCCGGGATGTCTGATGCCTTGGATAAGATCGAAGCCGACATTGCCAATATCGGTGCCGTGATCATCGAAGGATCGGGTGGCACTTTCATGGCCGGTGGCGATGTGAAGTTCTTTTATCAGATGACGCAATCCCCCGCCGACGAAGCCCGGCCGGTGATTGAAACCATGATCAACCGCGTACATGACATCATCACGCGACTGACCGCCCTTCCCTGCCCGGTCATTGCCAAGCTTGAAGGTGCGGTTGCCGGATTTGGCGTCAGCCTGATGAATGCCTGTGACCTTGCCATTGCCGCCGAAGAAACCGTTTTCACCCTGGCCTATATTCATATCGGAACGTCCCCCGACGGCGGATCGACCCATTCGCTAACCCGGTTGGTCGGCATGAAAAAGGCCAAGGAAATTGCCCTGTTCGGGGACCGTTTTGGTGCCGACGAGGCCCATGATTGCGGCCTGATCAACAAGGTCGTGCCCGCCGATCAACTGGCATCGGCCACCGCAAAATACGCAACCCGCCTGGCATCCGGCCCGCGCGGCGCAATTGCCCGGACCAAGGCATTGCTGAACGCCGCACCCGAGGCCGATCTGAACCAGCAACTTGCCGCCGAAGCACAATCATTTGCCGAATGTTCAGTCAGTGACGATTTCCGCGAAGGTGTGACGGCCTTTGTCGAAAAACGCAGCCCCCGCTTTGGCAAATCATAAAAAGAATTCAGGGAAGAACCGTTATGGCCACTCTTAAAGGCAAGACACTTTTCATCACCGGCGCATCGCGCGGCATCGGCAAGGAAATTGCCCTTCGCGCCGCACGCGATGGCGCCAATGTCGCCATCATCGCCAAGACCGATGAACCCCATCCCAAGCTTCCCGGCACGATCCATTCCGCGGCGGCCGAGATCGAGGAAGCCGGTGGCAAGGCACTCGCCCTTAAGACCGATATCCGCGAAGAAGACCAGATTGCCGAGGCCGTCGCCAAAACGGTCGAGACATTTGGCGGCATTGATATCCTGATCAACAATGCCAGTGCGATCAATCTGACACCAACTTTGCAAACACCGATGAAGCGGTTTGATCTGATGCATCAGGTCAATACACGCGCGACTTTTGTCTGTGCGCAGGCCTGTTTGCCGCATCTTTTGAAATCGGATAACCCGCATATCCTGACCATGTCGCCACCGCCCAACCTGTCTGCGCAATGGTTTGCCAATCACACGGCCTATACCATTTCGAAATACGGCATGAGTCTCGTAACCCTTGGTCTTGCGGCCGAATTTGCCGATGACGGGGTTGCTGTAAACTCGCTTTGGCCAGTCACGGTAATTGAAACCGCAGCCCTTAACATGATCCCCGGTCTGGAACAGGGTCGTGCACGTACCCCGCAAATTATTGCCGATGCCGCGCATGCCATTCTGACCGCGCCCGCGCGCGAGGTTACCGGCGGCTTCTTTACCGACGAGTCAGTCCTTGAAGCCATCGGCGTTACAGATTTCGAACCCTACAACCTGACACCGGGCAAGGCGCCCTATCCGGACTTCTTCCTTGAACTTGATCGCAATGGAAAGAACGACCCGCAGGTTGCAGGACTTCTGGAGAAACTGGGCCGCTTTCACACAGCAGCCTGACGATTTGGCGTCGGGGAAGTGTGTGCCCCGGCGTCTGGTAGGAGCCTGATTTATCGCACGTGGATGACCCACACGGCAAATCGGGCTCTCTCGCCCGCTGAACTCAACCCGCCCTTTGTGGCGGGTTCTTTTTTGGCAAAGTCGAAGCCACACACATAAAGACACCGCCAAATTTCTGGCGGTGCCTACCTTCGCAAAGACGCATTAACGTTGAGGGATAAGATGAAAAAGCGCGGGCGAAGGATTAACCGGGTTACGATGCCCGGCGTTCTAATGTTTGGCGCGGCATTTCACAGGCCTTAAGACCCGGTGTCGGCAACATCATCTGTACCGACAATGCGATGGCAAGATCACGGTGATCACCAGCCTGATCAAGGAAGCAGTTCGACCAGATACCGTCACGGTTGGCCGAAAGAAACGCACAACGCAACATCGAAAACGATGCCGAACCATAGCAATCATGCTGCCCGGTTACCTGTGCAAGCCAGCTGGCAATCGCGTCATGGGCGGCTTGATCCAGAATATCCTGCATATTGGCCCGGTCATGGGTCGCGATGCTGTCAGCTGCAAGCGCATCACGCAGGGCGTTGACCATGCGCTGATGGGCCTGTGCATCAGACATACCGAATGACCGCAGCCAGGCACGCGCCGTATCTTCGATCAGACGGGTCATCGCCGCCGATTCAAATGCGGCATAGGAAAAACCCTGTGATGCAACAGTCATATCAGTCATGTCTTCGGCCCTCCGGGCGGTAAACGATCATCGGCTATTAACGCTTCGTTAAGAATAAGCATCGCCGAAAAAACGCGGGATAATTTGCTTAAATCTGGGCGTTTTTGTGGCGCACAAGATTATTTTAAAACAACAAGTTAGATCGAAATCACCAAAAATTACGGCCCGCTGACATCGCGCCCCGCCATGATCTGATCAAGCGGTTTGACCGGCCATGACAGGATCAGGATCTTTTCATCCTTGGTCAGGCTTTCGATCCCCAGCCGGGCCAGTTTTTCATAGATGATACCGATCTCGATTGTCGTGCGTGCATCGGGCTTACGAACCGGAAGCAATGCCGAATGCAGGGCATTGGCAAAGGGGTCTTCGATCAAACGCATCAGCCCGTCCTTGACGTCCCCGTCGGCAAGCTCGGCATTAATGCGCGTCAATGCACGCAATTCTTCCGGGCTGTCATATTCCTCGGGTGTCAGGAAAAGCTTCATCCGGCGCGCAGCCTTGCCAATGGTCAGACTGCTTGAATAATGGGTCAGCCAGGGCGACAGAACCAAACCGGCCAGAATCGGCGACAGCCACCAGAAGAATGCCGTATCAACAAACACCGCAATCGCGCCCCAGATCAGACCAATCACAATAATCGTCCGGTGGGTTTTAAGCGCCGCCTTGAACGGAACACCCGCGTCATCACGTTCCTGTGCATCCCAGCCGACCTGATTACCGGTCAGAACCGAAAACACGAACTGCGAATGCAGCATCATCATGATCGGGGCCTGCAGGGCGGAATAAAGTGTTTCAAGCAACCCGCTGAAGAGGACCATGACCCCGCCATACTTCTTGCGGTCACGGCCCAGACAGACCATCAGGATCGAGATGATTTTCGGCAGAACCAGCATCCCGATGGTAAAGATCAGCAACACCAGCATCTCGAACGACCGGTCAACCGGCCATTGCGGAAACATGGTGAAGTGTCCGGGGAAGAAGCTATAGGTCAGCTGGGTATTCTGCAGGGTCGCAATCGTCGAACTCAGCAGCAAAAGCAACCAAAGCGGCGATGACACAAAGCTCATCACGCCCATAAAGAAATGCAGACGGCTTAGCGGCTTGAAACCCGGTGCGACCATCAGGCGTGCATGCTGCATATTGCCCTGACACCAGCGACGGTCACGGATGGCAAAATCAATCAGGTTCGGCGGCAATTCTTCCCAGCTGCCTTCAAGCTGCGGGATCAGCCAGCAACGCCAACCTGCCTTGCGCATAAAGGCGGCCTCGACGAAATCGTGGCTCAGGATATGGCCACCCATCGGCGGTTTGCCCGACAGGACCGGAAGTCCGCAACATTCAATAAAGGCCTTGGTGCGAATGATCGCGTTGTGACCCCAATAGTTCGAACTGCCCATGCACCAGAATGACAAACCGGCCGACATGGTCGGACCATGCACGCGCGAGATAAACTGCAAAATACGCGCAAACAGGGTCTGGCGGCCGGTTGGCTGCGGCGGACTTTGAATGATGCCCGCATCCGGGTTATTTTCCATCAGATAGGCCATATTCACCATGGCCTCGCCCGACATCACACTATCGGCATCAAAGACGATCATGTGATCGTAATTGGCGGCATAGGTTTCGCAGAATTCTTTCAGGTTACCCGATTTGCGCTCGGTATTTTCCGGACGACGGCGGAAGAAGATTTTCCCGCGTGCATTCAAATCCGTGCAGGCCTTGGCCCATGCCATTTCCTCGGCAATCCAGATATCGGGATCGCGGGTATCAGAAAGCACAAAGAAATCAAACGCATCAAGCTCGCCGGTTTGGGCAAGGCTTTCATAGCTGGCCCGAAGACCAGCAAAAACACGGTTGGGGTCTTCGTTATAGACCGGAATAACCACAACGTTTTTGGACCGAAGCGCCCCTTTGCGCACAATCGGCTTCAGGCGCTTTAACGTGATCGCGTCAAGTTTAAGCCCGCGCAGGATCAATCCGACGATGCCGGTAAAGAACGACAATGAAATCCAGGCAAAGTTGATGGTAAAGAACGCCACCACCACCATTTCCATGATGGTGAGTTGATCCGCACCCAGCACATCTGTCATCAACCAGGCAGCATATGCCGTCGCCGCAATCGACGCCCCGAACAAAAACAAACGACGCTGTCCGACACCCGGTCCGCGTAACCGGACGGTCGGGTCATACAGGGTTTCGTCATTGTATTGGTTGGTATGGTCAGAAATCTGACTCATCTGCATTTACCTGAATGTCGCGAATAGAAAAGTCGAAGTCGTGGATAAAGGCCGGGGTCAGAAGACCCACGGCATCGTCCAGGTCTCACTAAGCACTTTGTCCTTGTGCAGAAGGAACACCCGCAGATTGCTTGATGTCGCATCACTGTCACTGATCAGATCAAAGAACACACGCACGCCACCATTTTCCGGATCGGCCATCACGCGGATATTTTCGATCGTGCCATCCGACGCACTGACATCCGCCCGAAGGTTCTTGATGTCACGAATGAAGTAATCCAGATCGCCGCCTGCGAAATTCAGGACAAACCGGGTCCGCGCCGCATCATCACCCTGTGCCGCCATCCGCATCAAACGGGTATCGGTCGCCTGTGCCAGATCATGCAATCCACCCCCATCGCGGGTCGCGGTAATGCTGTATTCCAGTTCCATTTCACCGCCTGCAACCGGTTTGGTTTCAGGCACCCAATAGGCAACGATATTGTCATTGGTTTCAGACGGGCTTGGAATTTCCACAAGCTCGACATGGCCCTTGCCCCAGTTGCCCTTGGGCTTGACCCAATAGCCCGGCTGACGGTCAAACCGGCGATCCAGATCCTGATAATGATCGAAATCGCGATCCCGCTGCAAAAGACCGAAACCAATCGGGTTTTCATCAAGGAAAGAGCTCATTTGAAGATGAACCGGGTTATCAAGCGGACGCCACAGCCATTCGCCGCGCCCGTTATTGATCAGAAGCCCGTCACTTGAATGCACTTCGCCGCGATAATCGTCAAAGGAACGGCGACGCTGTTCACCAAACAGGAACATGCCATTAAGCGGCGCAATGCCGATCTTTTCCACACCGTCGCGGAAAAACAGATTGGCTTTGACATCGGCCTGACTGCGGTTGCCCGGCATGATTTCAAACTGGAAGGCACCGGTCACACGTTCGCTATCAAGCAAACCATAAACCGTGATCGTCTGATCGCCCTTTTGCGGCTCGACAATCCAGAATTCCTTGAAGACCGGAATTTCTTCACCCGTCGGTCCGGCAAGATCAATCGCCACACCGCGGGCCATCTGACCGATGGATTGTCCTTCGCCCTGAAGACGGAAATAGGATGCGCCAAGGAAACGGGTCAGCTCGTCACTGCTGCCGACATTCGACAGCGGATAGCGCAACCGGAAACCGGCATAGCCCTGTGTCGAGAAATCATTGGCCGACAGGCCGGTCTTGCCAAAATCAAACAGACCGGCGGAAAACGGAATAACCTGTATTTCGCCGTCGCGGACCAGATTGATCGCGACCGGAACGTCATACATGTTGCCCGGATGAAACAGTTCGAGCGAAAAGTCGGAATTATCCGGGTTAAAGAAGGCACGCTGGGATTTGAACCGGATCTGTTCGTATTCATCCGTGCCAAGATTTGCCAATGCTTCCGGCAGTTCACGATGCGGATTTTCAAACGGGGCCTGTGCCAGATTGCGCGCCCGATCAATCACCATCGCCGGATCAAACATCACAGGCGCACTCACAGCCGTTTTGGCTGCGTCTGCTGATTTTTCTTCGTCTGAGCTAACAGGTGCCACGTCGCCTGCATCAACATCCTCTTGGGTTTGGGGTGTTGTTGTCTCGGACGTTACGGCCGGTGTTGCCGGTTCAGATGGTGCTTGGGCTGCCGGATCGGTCGCAGTTTCAGTTGCGTCGGATTTTACTGCCGCAGGATCGCTGGTCTGTGCCATCGTTGCGATCGGCGCACCAAAAAGAATGGTTCCGGTCGCGATTGCGACCAGAAGAACATGCTTTACGGACATTGCTGAATGCCGGGAATTATGTTGCGTCATACCTGTATACGCTACCAACCATTGGATTTTTTCGGATTGTTGATTGTGCTTGTGCACAAAAAACAGGGCAGGAATGTGTCGCCATCAGGGAAAGAATCCGCAAAACCCGATCACGCCATGTGCCTTGATAACATGCTCTATACCCGGTCATGCGCATGACGAAGCGCCATTTTTGCATGGGCTATCCCCCTGAAATGCGGTGATTTCCATCTTGACACTTGCCGGAAATCCAAAGGCATCCTTTGGCCTGACTCCGTAACAGGGCCGCAAAGAAAAAGGCCGGCCCATTTCTGGGCCGACCCTGTTTTCAGATGACTGCGAATGCCGATCCGAAAATCTGTTCTGTAATCAGTAGCCGACGGCACAACCATCTTTGCGCGGATCGGACCCGGCAACATATCCGGCATCCGTTTTGGCAATAAGCTGCGCACCACCGAAACCGAAATTGGTGCTGTCCGGTGCTTCAACCTTGATGGCATGGCCCTTGGCTTTCAGCGCGTCAATCACATCGCTCCCGACCGAGGATTCCACGGCAACCTCAAGCCCGGAAAGGGCCTGCCAGCGCGGCGCATCAACCGCGGTTTGCGGGTCCTGGCCCCAAAGCTGGGTCCGCAGGGTCATTTGCAAATGCCCCTGTGCCTGCATTGGGCCGCCCATGACGCCAAAGCTCATGATCGGGTTGCCGGTATCGCTCATCAAAAAGGCCGGAATGATGGTCTGGAATGGACGTTTGCCACCTTTGACAAGGTTCGGATGCCCTTCTTTAAGACTGAAACCGTGACCACGGTTTTGCAGACTGATCGAGGTCCCCGGCACAACAACACCAGACCCAAAGCCCATATAGTTCGACTGGATGAAGGACACCATCATGCCGCTTTCATCGGCCGCGGTCACATAAACCGTCCCGCCATGTTTGGGCGCACCTGCCTTGAAATCCTGTGCCTTGTTGGCATCAATCAGTGCCGCACGGGATTTCAGATAGTCGTCGGACAACAGATGTTCGACCGTAACATCGGTCATGTAATCCAGATCGGCGACATAGGCCCGCATATCGGCAAAGGCCAGTTTCATCGCTTCGATTTCAAGATGAAGGGCCTCGGCTGAGTCCGGCTCATAATCGGTGATATTGGTATGGCGCAAAATGCCAAGCGCGATCAGCGCCGAAATCCCCTGCCCGTTTGGCGGAATTTCATGCAGCTTCACCTTGCCAAAGGCCTGTGAAATCGTACCGACCCAATCGGCCTTGTGATTGCCAAGGTCCTCTTCGGATAGGACCGCACCGTTTTCGCGGGCAAAGGCCGCAATTTTGGATGCAAGCTTACCACGATAGAAGCTTTCACCCTTGGTCTCGGCAATGTCGATCAGGCTTTCGGCAGCAGCCTTGTTCACAAACAGCTCGCCCGCCTTGGGTGCCTTTCCGCCGGGCAAGAATGCCTCGGCAAAGCCCGGTTGCTTGCACAACAGATCACCGCCCTTTTCCCAAAGGGTCGCGATGATCGGCGAAACAGCAAATCCGCGCGTTGCATATTCGATGGCCGGTTCAAACAGCTTCTCGAATGGCAGTTTGCCGAACTTGGTGGAAATTTCCTGCCATGCGGAAACCGCGCCCGGCGTGGTCACGGATTCCCAGCCACGCTGTGGCATTTTGTCCGAACCGGCGAAACGTTCCGGGTTCCAGGCGGCTGGCGCACGCCCGGATGCATTCAGACCATGCAGTTCCTTGCCATCCCAGATGATGGCATAGGCATCCGAACCAAGACCGTTGCCGGTCGGTTCAACCACGGTAAGGGCAATCGCCGAAGCCAGTGCCGCATCGGCGGCATTGCCGCCCGCCAGCAACATGCGCAAGCCCGCCTGTGCCGCAAGCGGCTGGGACGTGGACACCATGTTACGCGCCAGCACCGGCGAACGGCGTGAGGCATAAAGCGCGTCGTGACGAAGTTTCATTGGAGTCTCCTCAGCTTGGGCTTAGTCGCCGTCTTGTTCATCGGTGGCAGGACGGTCTTTTCTTCGCATCTTCAGAACCGAACGGACGCTGAAGATAACAGACAACAGGGCAGCAGCCAGCAACACGGCAGAGATCGGACGGGTAAAGAATACAGTCCAGTCACCATCACTCATCAGCGCGCGACGCAGGTTGGTCTCGGCAATCGGGCCAAGGATCACACCCAGAACCAGCGGTGCCAGCGGATAATCGAGTGACTTCAACCCGTACCCGACAAGGCCAATCGCCCCGAGCAGGTAAAGGTCCGACACACGGTTATTCAGCGCAAAGGCCCCGATCACACAGCAAATCATCACCGTCGGCACAATGAACTGCTTGGGAATATCGGTCACGCGCAGGAACAAGCGCATCGACAGAACACACACCACCAGCATCATCAGCGACGCGACAATCATGGCAACGAACATGCCATAGGCAAGATCGGCGTGATCCATGATCAGACGTGGGCCAACCGAAATACCATGCACCATAAGGGCCGCCATCAGGATCGCATCAACGGCCGATCCCGGAATGCCCAATGCAATCATCGGGATCAGACCACCGCCCGCCGTCGCAGAGTTCCCGGCTTCGGATGCAATCACACCGTCCGGATTGCCCTTGCCAAATTTCTCGGGCGTTTTGGAGCTGCGCTTGGCCTGGTCATAGGCCAGCAGGTTGGCAATTGATCCGCCAGCGCCCGGCAGGGCACCGATGAACACACCAATCAATGATGAACGCACCAGATTGACCGGATGCATCAGAACTTCGCGCATCACAGCCCAGGTCTTGAATTCGATCACATCGGGGATCAGTGCGCCCTTGTTGTCATTCTTGCCGTGGTCTTCAACCTCGCCCATCAGCTGACTGATCGCAAAGATACCAATCAGAACAATCAGGAACGGCAGACCCGGCATCAGGATGTCGGATTCAAATGTCAGACGCGGGCGCCCCATCATCGGATCAGGCCCGATGGTCGCAAGACCAAGACCGATGACACCGGCAATCAGACCGCGCATCAACGAGTTACCCACAAGGCTTGCAACAATCGTCAGGGCAAACACGATCAGCGAGAAATATTCCCAGGGTCCAAGTTTGACCGCAATCAGCGCCAGCGGCGGGGCCGCAACAATCAGGATGATGGTCGAAATCACCGTTCCGAAAAATGACGCCCAGACACCAAGCGAAAGTGCACGTCCCGGTTCCCCGCCACGCGCCATCGGAAAGGCATCAAAGGTGGTGGCAACCGAACTTGGCGTTCCGGGAATACCCAAAAGTGCCGCACTGATCAGACCGCCAGTATAACCACCGACATAAACCGACAACATCACCGAAACCCCCTGAAGCGGGTCCATGGTAAAGGTCAGCGGCAATGTCAGAATGATCGCCATGGTCACGGTAAAGCCGGGAATGGCGGCTGCAACGATCCCGGCGACGGAACCGATCAGCATGTAAATCAGGGTATCGAATGCGAAAACCTGATGGGCACCGGCAAGAAATGCATCCAACATGATCATAAACTTCTGTTAGCCCGCGAACAGCACGCCGCGCGGGAGAAACACGTTAAAGACTTCAGCAAACAGCAGATTCAAGCCAACCGAGAAAATCAGGGCGGCGATCACGGACTGAATGATGGTCTTTTTCGAAATGCCCGCGATCATCAACTGGGTGATCAGCAGGAAGATAAATGTCGCAAGCGAGAAGCCGGCAACCGGCAAAACGCCAAGGTAAACAACCAGCAACCCGAACAGGGCAAAGGAAATCCGGCGAACCTTGATCCAGCTGCAAAGTCCTTCGGCCAACCCGACAAGCTGACCCGCCTTGCGAATGTCGATAACCGCACGAATAGCTGCAATCAGGCACAGCCCGGCCAGAACGGCAAAGACCAGCTGCGGGAAAGACCCGGCACCAAGCGGTTCCCAGCGCGATGTTGGCAACTCGCCAGCACGCATCGACAGATAAACCGATCCAAGGCCGAAAACGACATAGGAAATCAGCCGTGCGAACTCTGTTCTTGCACGAGAAGCAGCGGGTGCAAGTGCACCCGCTGCTGCTGATTTCTCAGACCCGTTCGTCATCCTGCGAGCTTGCCGACAAGACGATCAACGGTGTCAGACAGCTTGCCGAGATAGGCTTTGTAAGCATCCTGACCAAGGAAGACTGCCTCGGAGCCGACATTCTTGATTTTGGTGCGAACGTCTTCGTTCTGCATAACTTTTTCAAGATGCGCTTCAAGGGCATCCGCAACATCCTGCGGCGTACCTTTCGGCAGAACAACACCACGGGTCACGGCCAGATCAAGATCATGACCCAGTTCCTTGAAGGTGCGAACATTCGGCTCGTCTGCGGTACGTTCCGGCATGCCAACCGCAGCAAAGATCAGATCGCCATTTTCAACAAACTGACCAGCCGAGGATACGTCACCGATAGCAACATCAATGTTACCGCCCACCAGCGCACGGATACGCTGACCGGTACCTTCATAACCGACATAGGAGAACTGGATACCAAACGCATCTTCGATCATCGCCATGTGAAGATGCGGCACACCGGCAAGGGTCACACCAGCGCGAACCGCACCCGGATGATCCTTGGCGAAGGCAACCATTTCTTCAAAGGTCGAGAAGTTCTCGTTCTTGGAGAAGGTCAGATACTGCGGCGATGACGTCACCAGCGCGATCGGCATGAAGCTGTCCCAGTTCAGGTCGGTAATGCCCGTACCATTGGAAATCAGCAGACCTTCATGGATCTGGGAAATGGTGTAACCATCGGCCGGGCGCTTGGCGAATTCGGCCAGACCGATATTGCCGCCAACACCGGGCATATTGATGACAGGTACAGCCTGACCGGTTTCTTCGGCAAGACCCTGGGCAACAAGACGCATCAGCGTGTCACTACCACCACCCGGGCCCCACGGAACAATGAATTCGATCGGTTTTTCTGGATAGTCCTGTGCCTGCGCTGGGCCTGCAATGGCAGCTGCCATCAGACCGGCGGCAACAGCAATCTTGCGGAACATCTCAGTGCCTCCTGATAAATAAACTGAATCAATATGAAACCAATTATTTTTTGGTTCCTTCATTTTGTCGACATATTGTTGTCATTTGAAGTTTCTCTCTGCAAGCCCAAAAACGCAAAACTACGTATTTTTCGCCATATTTAGGACTTGTTGGCGCAAAATCATTGCCAAACGGGTGCGTCTGGCGTTAGTACCAATAGCAAATACCCGCACAAATTGGTTTGGATTGGTTCAAGATGATTGAAATAGAAGGCAGCATGAGCCTCTATCTGGTCTGGGGCGCTGCAATGCTGTTTGCCGGCGTCCTTGGCGGCATTATGGCAGGCTTACTGGGTGTCGGCGGCGGGATTGTAATTGTCCCGGTGCTCTATCACTTTTTGACAACCATGGGCGTTGACGAATCGTTGCGCATGCAGGTCGCTGTTGCCACCTCGCTCACAACAATCATCGCGACTGCGATCTCATCCACCCGAAGCCATTATAAAAAGGGTTCGGTTGACATCGCACTTCTGAAACATTGGGGCCCGGCAATCGTTGTTGGTGTCATCATTGGAACCGCCATTGGCGGGCTTGCCGATGGACGGGTTCTGACCATTGTCTTTGCCGTTGTCGCCCTTTTGGTCGCGATCAATATGGTTCTGGTCAAGGACCGCGAAACCGACGAGGCCAAAAACCCGCCGAAATCGGTCTGGGCCGTCCTTGGCATTCTTGCCGGCAGCCTTTCGGCCATGATGGGCATTGGTGGTGGCACCATTTGCGTGCCGGTCCTGAACTTCCTTGGCTATGACATCCGTCGCGCGGTTGGGACGGCGGCTGCGATCGGCCTGATCATCGCCCTGCCCGGCACAATCGGCTATGCGATGTCGGGTGTCGGTGTTGATGGACGCCCGCCATTTTCAATCGGTTATGTCAATGTCCTGGCTGCGGCCCTTCTGATCCCGATGACGGTTCTGTGCGCACCGATTGGTGCACGCATTGCCCACACCATCCCCAGACGGGCACTGCGCATGTGTTTCGGCCTGTTTCTGGCGGTAACCTCTTTGCGGATGTTCTACGATCTGCTTAACTGATATCAGAGATCAAGACTTTCGATCCGAACCAGTCCTCTGGGAATGGCACCTCGCTAGAATGGGTGCGGATTGGTTCGGAGATAGGGAACGCCATCAAAAAGAATAATGACCATGAATGACCTTGCGACCCACGGATTGGCCGAAAAGCTTAAATCCGGTTTTTCCCGCGGTGAATTTGTCAAAGACGGCCGGGTGATCGCCGAACGCAACCTTGCCGAACAGCTTGATGTCGGTCGCCGGGCGCTGCGCAAGGCGCTTGACCTTCTCGAAGCAGAAGGCCTGATCTGGCGTCGCCAGGGACAAGGCACCTTTGTCGGCACCCCTCCCACGCCGCGCCTGCGCAAGCTTGAAGGCATCGCCACCAAAACCAGCCCGTTTGAAATCATGGAAGTCCGCCAGGAGATCGAACCTTCCATGGCACGTTTTGCCGCCCTTCGCGCATCGCAAGGCGATATTGATGCCATGCGAACCATGGTGGAAAACGCCGCCCGCGCCACAACGCAGGGCGAATATGAAAAATGGGATGCTGCCTTTCACCAGAAACTCGCGGAATCGGTCAAAAACACCCTGTTTCTGGCGGTGTTTGAGGCTGTTAACGCCGTGCGTCGCGATGCTGCCTGGGCACGATTACGTGAAAGCAGTCATTCCGACAGCCTGATCAATGATCTAAGCGCGCAACATCGCGATATTGTCGATGCCATCGAACAACGCGACCCCAAACGCGCCGAAGCGGCCATGCGCCGCCACCTTTCGCAGGTCGAACAAGCCCTGAAACAAGGCTAGGGTATCACCCAGACAAATGAAAAGCGGGCCTGACATCACTGTCGGCCCGCTTTTTCTTTATCCCGCACAGTCGCGCTATAAACGTGCAATATTCCCGATCATGCCTGTGGAGCAAAATCGGCAAACATTCCGTGATAGGCCTTTGATGGCGGTGCGGCATAAGCTCCGGCCTTGCTGGTGCGAATACCCAGCATTGCCAATGCCTCGATCATCTTAACGGCAGCACTGACACCATCTATCACCGGCACACCAAGTTCATCCTGAAGGCGCTGCGCTATATCGGTCATGCCCGCACAGCCCAGAACAATCGCCTCGGCATAATCATTGGCAAGGCAAAGATCTGCCTGCTTTTTAAGCGCGTCATAGGCCATCGCAGCGTTTTCGCCTTCGAAATCAAGGGTCCGAACCCCGGCGGCACGCACCACACATTGCGATGACACCCCGTATTTCGACACCAGATGTTCAAGCGGACGCACCGAAACCGGCATTGGCGTCACAATCGCAAAGCGCGACGCCACCACCGCGGCCATGCGAAGGGCTGCTTCGCACAGCCCCATGACCGGTGCCGTGGTCAGACAACGTGCTGCATCAACACCTGTATCATCAAAGCAGGCCACCACATATCCGGCAACCGGATCGCCGAGCTGTTCCGGGGCGGCTTCAAGATCACGTATGACCGAAAGCAGTCCGACACTGGCAAAGGCCTCGTCGTAATAGCCTTCGATACTGTCAGGACCAAATTGCGGATTAAGCGCAAGAACAGTGGTATGCGGGGCCACAATCCGCTTTGCCTGATCGCCAACCTTTTTGGTGAATCCCGTCGACAGATTGGGATTGATAACGGCGATCCGGCTCATGCTTTTTGACCTTTGCGACGGCGCATCAACAATACTGATCCCAACGCAATCCCGATCACCAGGAACGAGAACCCGGTCGTCACCGTGCCCAGCGCATAAAGCACCGGCGTGGTCACGTTGGTTGTCATGCCATAAATCTCAAGCGGCAGGGTATTTAACGACCCGGCCGTCATCAGGGTACGGGCAAATTCATCGTAAGACAGCGTGAACGAGAACATCGCAACCCCGATCAGGCTTGGCCCCACCATCGGCAGAACCACATACTGGATGGTTTGCCAGTTGCTTGCGCCCAGATCACGGGCGGCCTCCTCGTAAGACGGATCAAACCGGTTAAATACCGCAAACATGATCAGAAGTCCGAACGGGAAGGTCCATGTCAGATGCGCACCAAGGGCGGATGTGAACCATTGTGGCTGCCATTCGATAATATTGAACAGCAACCCGATGCCCAGTGAAATCAGGATCGACGGCACAATCAGGCTGGCAATTGCCAGATAGAAAATCACACTGTCGCCGCGGAACCGGCGACGGAATGCCAGACCCGCCATAAAGGACACAACAACTGTCACCACCATGACAATCAGGCCAAGTTTTAGTGACCGGGTAAAGGATCCGCCAAAATCCCCCACCGCCTGTTGCTCAAACAGGTTCCCGAACCAGTGGAATGAAAAACCGTTCATCGGGAAGGTCAGACCACCATTTTCCCCCTGAAATGACAGGATAAAGATGGTCAGCATCGGCCCGTAAAGAAACAGAACAAACAGGGTGAAAAAAGCCGCCAGAAAATAGAAGCTTGTCGGACGCCGTTCACGGGTTTTGGCCATGATCAAAGCTCCTTCCGGATATCAACAAGGCGCAGAAGCCCGGTCACAATCAGCAACACCGTAACCAGCAGAACCACCGCACTGGCCGCCGCTGCGGGATATTGCAAAAGCCCGATCTCGTTGGAAATCTGCAAACCGACCGACGCACTTTGCCCGCCACTCATCAAACGCACCGTAATGAAGTCACCCATCACCACGGTAATGACAAAGATCGATCCGATGGCGATACCCGGCTTTGACAGCGGCACGATAACCGATTTCAGCGTTTCAAACCCGCTGGCACCGGCATCGCGCGCTGCCTCAATCAGGGAACGATCAATACGCATCATGGAATTGAAAATCGGCACGACCATGAAAAGCGTATAGAGATGCACATCTGCCAGCACGACTGCGAAATCGGAAAACAGAAGGAACTCAAGCGGTTGATCGACAATCCCCAGATTGATCAGTGCCGAATTCAAAAGACCATTGCGGCCAAGGAACGGAATCCACGAAATCATGCGGATGATGTTTGACGTCCAGAACGGGATCGTACACAGCATGAAAAGCACGATCTGCCAGGTCAGACTGCGCACATGGAACGCCAGGAAATAGGCAACCGTAAATCCGATCAACAGGGTAAAGACCCAGGTCAATGCGGCATATTTCAATGTATTGAGATAAATTTTCCAGGTCACCGACGACCCGAGCAAATAGCTGTAATTTTCAAGAATAAAATCAGGCAGGATCCGATATTCGTCATAGTCCCAGAAACTGACAATGACGATGGTCAGCAGCGGAATGACAAGAAAGATCGCAAAGATCGCCGCCATTGGCGTGATCAGAAAATAGGACGATCGTTTGGACGTATCAAAAGCCATTATCTGTCCCTAAAAGCTCTGTCTCTGATGCTTTGGCCCCAAATGCTCTGGCCCTGAAACCTGCTGCATTCTCGGATCAATCGGACAACTGAAATTCTTAAACCGGGGTGCCGGGCGCGGCATGAACCGCGCCCGATCAAAATCTTTGAAAACACGCTTAGGCAGCGATGAATTCGTTCCACTTGCGGACCATGTGCTTGTTCTCGTCCATGACAGAGTTCCAGCACGCGACTGAGCCCATACGCTCTTCGTAGGAACCGCCATCGCGAACCGCACCGGCCTTTTCCATGACTTTGCCTTCCGGGCTAAGGATATCGCCCTGGGCCGCTTTGCCTTCCATCCAGAAGCCCCATTCGTCTTCAGACATGAACTTCTTGGCGGTTGCCGGTGCCGCGCTGTAGTAACCCTGACGGTTAAGATATGCACCAACCCAGCCCGACAGATACCAGTCGATATATTCATAAGCCGCTTCAAGCTCGAGACCCGAAAGATGCTTGGCAAGGCCAATGCCGCCGCCCCATGCACGATAGCCTTCCTTAAGAGGCTGATAGGTGCAGGCAATGCCTTTGGAACGAACGGCTGCAACTGCCGGCGACCACATGGACTGAATGACAACTTCGCCCGATGCCATAAGGTTGACCGACTCATCGAAGCTCTTCCAGAAGGCACGGAACTGACCGGCTTTCTTGGCATCGATCATGACCGCGATGGTCTTGTCGATTTCTTCCTGGGTCATGTTGCCCTTGTCGCCATAGGTGACTTCACCCATCGCTTCGCAAACCATTGCCGCATCCATGATACCGATCGACGGAATGTTAAGGATCGATGCCTTGCCCTTGAATGCCGGATCAAGCAGATCGGCCCAGCTGGTGATCGGACGATCAATCAGGTCAGGGCGGATACCAAGGGTATCAGCGTTGTAAATGGTCGGGATCAGGGTCATCCACTGGGTCGGAGCAGATGCAAATTCAACGCTGTCCGCGCCTTCAACGAAGCCAACGGTGTGCGGTGCCGTACCCTGTGCAATTTCGGAATCCGGGGTCAGCTTGCCCGTGATGAACAGCTTGGAGATCGCGTCATAGTTCTTAAGCTTGGTAGTATCCATCGGCTGCATGGTGCCAGCCGGGAAGACTTTCTTACAAATCCAGTATTCGATATCGGCAATATCGAACGAGTTCGGCTGGGTCACAGCGCGCTGTGCAACCGCATCGGAATCAAGGGCGGTCATCTGAAGGGTAAAACCAAGGTCTTCCTTAACCTTGTCGGCAACCGCATTGATGTTCGAAACACCCGTACCGAACTGGCGCAGCGTCACATTTTTGATGTTCTGCGCCCAGATGGTCGGGAAGCCGGTAATCGCACCAGAACCGATGGCCGCACCGGTAACAGCGGCAGCACCTTTAACAAATCCACGGCGCGAAATGCCGGTTTCACTCAGCAAATTCTTCTTCGATGTCTTGGTCTCGATCGTCATGTGAAGCACTCCTGATAGGTGTTTGATTTGATTTGTTTTCGTTAGGCCAGAACATGTGCATGTTCAGGCTTCCAATAGGCGATGAACTTGTCCTGTCGCCTTACCGGCGCTTGCCGAAATTCGCTTTCGGTCTTCATCAGGGTTATTTCCTTACCGTCGCTTGTGGTCGCGACGATCCTTACCCACAGGCCGAGATACTCGACCGTGGTAATTTCGACAGGGATCTGGCCGTTTTTGGTTTCTGTGGGCGGGGTTTCATCCAGACCGATCAGATCAGTACGAATGGTGAATTCAAGTTCTTCACCCGCTGTCCCGTTGGCAAAGCCCGGCAGCAAGAAGCTGTCAGGCCCCCGCGCAAGCAACGTGCCCGCCGGACCTGATTCCGTAACCTTGCCCTTGAAGATGTTCTGACCGCCCATGAAGTTGGCGATAAAGCGTGACCGCGGCTGATTGAAGATTTCCTGCGGTGTGCCTTTCTGACGGATGATGCCGTCTTCCATCACCACCACCATATCCGAAAGCGCAAGCGCCTCATCCTGGGCGTGGGTTACATGGACAAAGGTAATCCCCAGTTCCTGCTGAAGACGGCGCAATTCATCGCGCATTCGGGCTCGCAAGAACGGATCAAGTGCGGAAAGCGGTTCATCAAGCAACAGAACCGATGGTTCGGTAATCAGTGAACGTGCCAGCGCAATACGCTGTTGCTGACCACCAGAGAGCTGGTCGGGCTTGCGATCTGCAAATTGCTCCATCTGGACCCGGGCCAGCATCTCTTTGGCCCGATCTTTACGATCCGATGGGGAGACACCTTGCATCTTGAGGCCAAAGGCCACGTTCTCCGCACAGGTCATGTGCGGGAAAAGTGCGTAATTCTGGAACATCATGGCGGTGCCGCGCTTGACCGGCGGCAGTTCGGTCACATTGCGATCCCCGATCAGAAGATCACCTTCGCTGATCACTTCATGACCGGCAATCATCCGCAATGTCGTCGATTTTCCGCAACCCGACGGACCAATGAGACAGCAATACGCCCCGGCCGGAATTTGCAGGTCAATGGATTTGACCGCCTGCGTGCTGCCATAGAATTTACTGACAGCAATTAGTTCGATGGCTCCGTTGCCCTTCATCCGCTCACCCGTCACTGCATGCAAAATTGTTAACAATCCTGTTGTCGATTGCAGGCAAAATGCGTGCCAATTGTTTTTATTGGCAGTTTTGCGGGAGAATCACACAAATAAGCGAGGAAACCTTGAGACGCCTGCTTGTTTTATACCCATCTTCTGTGCATTTTTTGCGCATAATGGTTTCATTGTTCATTTTTGACGCAATCAAAAGCTACGTCATGAATTTGGCAGCAGCGATTTTTTCTTGTCCAAATCGTCAACAATTTTGTAGAAGGAATTTGATCGCGCGATAACGCAAACGACGGAAAGCATCGTCAAGATGGCCAAAGCCGACGAAACCGGCAGCTATAAGGGCAGCGGAAAGCTGCGCCCGGAGGAAATGATCTATCAGGAAATGCTCGACGCGATCCTTGATCGCCGTCTCGAACCGGGCATGAAGCTGATCGAAGAAGACCTGGCCCAGACATTTGGCGTCAGCCGCGCACGTATCCGCGCTACTTTCCTGCAACTGGCACATGACAAGCTGATCAACCTTGTCCCCAATCGCGGCGCATTCGTTTCCGAGCCAACCATTGACGAAGCCATCGAAGTTTTTGCCGCCCGCCGGATGATCGAAGACGGTGTTGCCCGCAAGGTTGCGGTCTCCATGACCGACGAACGCGCAGCCCAGATCAGGAACCATCTGGACCGTGAACACGATGCCCATCATCGTGGCGACCATCGCGCCGCCATCATCCTTTCGGGCGAATTTCACCTGTTGCTTGCACGTCTGACCGGAAATCTGGTGATCGAAGAATTTCTCGAACGCCTGATCCTGCGATCATCCCTGATCATTGCCATGTATGAAAGCCCGCAGCCGGTTGATTGTTCGCACACCGAACATGACGACCTTCTCAAGGCACTTACAAGTGGTGATCCGGATGTTGCGGCAGCTGAAATGTCGCGCCATCTCGATGCCATTCGGGATCGCCTGCAACTTCAGCGCCCCAAACCCGGCAAGACCGATTTCGCCAGCATCTTTGGTCGAAACCCGAAATCGGTTGCCAGCTGACCTTTTTATAAACAGCCCACTCCACCGCGAATGCCAGGCCTTTTTTTTTCAACAGCGGCGCATGACGCCAGCCTGTTGCTGAATTGCGACCTTAATCTGCCCCAAAGCGCTTGTGGATAGTGAACATACCCCCGAGGACTTTGGCCGGTCTGGCATCATATCATTCCCGCCGCACGTGACGGCGGTGCGACGCAAATGCCGACCGCCAGCGCCTCATAGGGTTTGGTTCTTCTAATCAAATTAGTTGCGATTGATTATCAAAACGATTATCATGCTGCATCCTGAACAGCTATTGATCCCATGGCGACCAAGCCTGATACCCAACAATTATTCCGGCAATATGGTGACGAAGTCAGACGCTTCCTCGCCCGGAAATTGTCATGCCTGGACACTGCCGAAGATCTCACCCAGGAAACCTTTGCCCGACTTTTGCGCATCGACAGCGACATCATCATCGAAGATGGCCGCGCCTTTATCTACAAAACCGCCAATAACCTGGCGATTGATCACATCCGCGCGCAGCGGCGTCGCCGAACCGACGCCACCGATCACGACACAATGGCGCTGATCGCCGATGATCGACCCGATGCCGAAACCCAGACCGGTGACCGTCACAGGCTCGGCCTGCTGCAACGTGCCATTGGCGAACTGCCACCCCGCACGCGCGAGATTTTCATTCTCGGCCGGATCGAAGGGCTTAGTTACGGTGATATCGCCCGAAAACTCTCGGTCTCGGAAAGCACGGTCCAAAAACATCTGGCCACCGCGCTGGCCCATGCGATGAGCCAACTTAAAAAACATCAGGCCGAATGACAAAAAACTGTACGTTTTTCCAAATCTGAAACGTCATAATAAACAGACCGATATCAGGAAGCAGTCGTGGCACAGGGCAACAACAGACATAATATCAATGAGATGGACCGGGACGCCGCGGCGTGGGTAATCCATGATCATGCTGTTGATCGGGAAAACATCCGGTCAGGAAATGCCCGCACGACACCAACCGACCATACATCAAGCACCGATTGGGCCCAGACTTCTTCTGATCACCGTGACGCCTATGATAGCGCCAGCAAGCTTTGGGACGAGCTTGCATTGCTTGACCCAAACCAACTGCGCCAGTCACCAACAGCTGCCAATGATACCGGTCTCGGTTTCTTTCATTATGGCGTTCGCATTGCTGCCTTTGCTGCAATTGTTCTGATTGCTGTAATCGGGGGCCTCAAGGCGCCGGACCTTCTTCTGCGATCCTTTGCCGACCACAGCACCGGACGCGGCGAGATTACCACCATCACCCTCGCCGATGGCAGCCGGGTCATGCTGGACGCTGCATCGGCAATTGACGTCCAGTTCTCTGAAACTGCACGGACAGTTAAATTGATTTCAGGTCGCGCAAGCTTCGATGTCGCCTCGGCAAGTGACACTGTACCGCCCTTTGTTGTGCGCGCAGGTCAAAGCGCCACCCGTGCCTTGGGCACAAAATTTGATGTCGAATATATGCCTGATGACGATGGCGACGTGCTGAGCATCACGGCAATTGAACATCAAATCGAATTGACCCCGAATGTTGAACACCGCCAAGAGACGCTGATCCTGTCACCGGGAGAGCAGGTCACGCTTGGCAAACACGAGGTCGACAGTACCGTACGTCAAGTTAACCTGGCGACCAGCACTAGCTGGCAAAGCGGTTTCCTGGTCTTCGACCATGCCAAACTGTCGGATGTCACCAGAACACTTAGCCGCTATGCCGAAGGACCGATTGTTGTTGCCAGCGCAGATCTTGCCAATCGCGAAGTCAGCGGCATGTTCCGAATTGATAAAATTGATCAGGCTGTCGATTTCATCAGTGAAGGATTGAAAGCATCAAGCTATTCCATCCCACATGTTGCAACCTTCCTGATCGATTAGCCCTTTGATTTCTGCCGGTTTTCGCGGAATTCAAATTTTTCAAAAAAAGTTTCAGATATTTTTACCGGATCAAAAAGCCCGCACGTCTTCTCCTGTAGGACATCGATAATGCGACCTACTTGCATTATCATTTAACTGAAGACCTAGGGGAGATGGCTAAATGGCCTCCAAACGGGGAAACTCGGCAACCGGTGTTGCCGACCACAGAAACGTGCGCGCCTCACATCGCAGTATCGCCAAACAACTTCTGGCCGGAACTGCCATGTCTCTTGGCGCGATCATGCTGTTTGCACCGATCAATGCACAGGCCGCACAGAACGCAGCCAAGACCGAAATCGCACAGGCCAATGCCAGCTTTGATTTCAACATTGCCGCCCAGAACCTGAATGATGCCCTTCTGGCTTTTGCCCAGCAAACCGGCATTCAGATTTTTTACGATACCGCACAGGTCGAAAATCTGACCAGCACCGCAGTTACCGGCACGATGACCGCCGCAGAGGCCCTTGCCAAACTGCTTGATGGCAATGACGTAAAATTCAGCTTCACCGATGACAGTTCTGTCACCCTTGTTGCGGGCGATGATACCGTGATGGACCCGGTCGTTGTCGAGGCACAGGCATCCTCGAACCCCGGCGATGCCGCGGCAACCGAAGGCACGGGCAGTTTCACCACCACCGTGGCTGGCGTTGGTTCGAAAAGCAACGAGACCATTCGCGAATTGCCGCAATCGGTCAGCGTCATCACCTCCGCCCGCATGGAAGAACAGAACTTCCAGTATCTTGATGATGCCATGCGTTACACGACTGGCGTACAGGTGCTTGCCAACACGTCGGGCCGTTCATCGATCGCATCGCGCGGTTACGAAACCACAACCGCACAGACCAACGGCCTTTCGGTTCCGATTTCCAGCCGCGAAGGCACCGTACCGAACCTTGCAATGTATGACCGTATCGAGGTCCTGCGCGGTGCAGCCGGTCTTTATGGCGGCTCCGGCTTCCCGGGTGCGACGATCAATATGATCCGTAAACAGGCCAAGGATGAATTTACCGGCTCTGCCACCGTTGGCTATGGTTCCTGGAACCATTACAGCGCACTGGGTGATGTTTCGACTCCGCTGACCGAGGATGGCAGCGTACGCGTACGCGGTGTTGTTTCCACCGAATATCGCGACAGCTTTGTTGATGTTGAAGAAAACAACAACGAACTTGGTTACGTCACGCTTGATGCAGATATCAGCGACGATACCTTTATCTCGCTTGGCCTGTCCCATGAACGCAAGGATCAGGTGCCGCATAACGGCCTGCCGGCCAATTCGGATGGTACGCAGCTTGACGTTTCACGATCAACCTTTGCCGGTGCCAGCTGGAACACCTTCGAAAACACGTCAAGCGATCTGTACTTTGATCTGAAACATCAGTTCAGCTCGCGCACCGACGGCGCAGTCGGTTTCCGCTTCAGCGATCGCGACGTGGATGCGAACTATGCCTACACCAACTCTGCGGTCGATGCGGCAGGCACCGCGACCTATACCGGTTATGAAATGCATACCGACCAGCAGGCATTCGCGGTTGATGCCCACGTAAACCACAACTTCGATCTGCTCGGGTATGAGCAAACCCTTACCATCGGTGCGGACGCAAACCGTTTTGTGACAGACTCCCAACAATATCGCGGGACGACCTACGCTGGCAGATACAGCATCTCCAGCCCGGACCTGCCTTATGTTCAACAGCCACTGAACTCCGATACCAAGGTCACTGCCACCCAGTCCGGTGTTTACACCAAGCTCAAGCTGCAGACATTTGACGACATCACCTTCTCATTCGGTGGTCGCACCAGCTGGTACAACTCGGTTACCGAAAACCGTCGCACCAGTTCTGAAAGCGATCTGACGGAAGACGCTGTTTTCACGCCGTTTGCCGGCATCGTTTATGACGTCAGCAACGATTTCTCGACCTATTTCAGCTATACCTCGATCTTCGAACCGCAGGACGCGCAGGACTCGACCGGTTCCCAGCTTAAACCGCGTACGGGTGACCAGTTTGAAATCGGCTTGAAGGGCGAGCATTTCGGTGGTCTTCTGAACAGCCATTTGGCACTGTTCCAGATTGACGACGTCAACCGCGCTGCCGACGACCCCGATGACGCCGGGACGGCAAAAATCGCATCAGGCGAACAGCGTTCGCGCGGTATCGAAGCCGAGCTGAGCGGCGCCATCACCCCGAACCTTCAGGCATTTGTTGGCTATACCCTTCTTTATGTCACCGACCAGACCAAGGACGATGATGCAACGATCCGCGTAAATTATGCGCCGCGCCATCGTGTGACCTCGTGGTTGGATTACGGCTTTGATCAGGGTGTCCTTGACGGGCTGAGCGTCGGCGGCGGCGTCACCTGGTCTGATGATTACTGGGTCAGTGCCCGTAATGTCGAAGCCGACGCCTATTACCTTGTTGATGGTCGCATCGGATACGAGGTGAATGAAAACCTCGAAGTGGCTCTGAACATCAACAACATTCTGGACGAGGAATATTATGAACGTCCGGGCACAACGAGCACCTTCAACTATTACGGCGCACCGCGGAACTTCTTCCTCAGCGTCACGGGCAAATTCTAAGCCCCTCGAAATAGTATGATGATTGAAAAAGGCGGGGTTTTCCCCGCCTTTTTCCATTAATATACTGATATAATTGCCTTTTGAAAATATTGTATAAAATATTCGACGCATCCGGCCTGCTTTGTTAAGGTCGCGCCAAGCAGCCTTCAACGCTTCGCCGTTAAATTATCATATTGTATGATGTTTACATCGGCAGGCCGAGAATCTAAGCTGCGCCAAGTTTTTCAGGGCTGCGTCATTTGGCATGTCTGATCGGGGTGATTGCGCATGGAATATGCGGAACATCCATTCGGGACCGGATCGGCCGGAATGTAATGCGCACGCCTGTCACGCATAGGACATAACCCCACAGGAGACCCACATGCTTAGTGGACAGCATTACATCGCCGGAAGCTGGATCAATGGCCCGGATGTGTTTCAGGCCGACAATCCGTCAACTGGTGACAAGCTCCCGACCAAGTTCCAGCACGGGACCGAGGAAATCGTCAATCAGGCCGTCGAAGCAACCCAGGCCTGTGCCGAAGAATTTGCATCCATGCTGCCGGCCAAGCGTGCCGAATTCCTGCGTGCCATTGCCGACGAAATCGATGCCCGGGGCGATGAAATCACCGAGATCGGCCATCTTGAATCTGCCCTGCCTGCTGCACGCCTGACTGGCGAGCGCGGCCGTACAGTTGGTCAACTGCGCTTCTTTGCTGACTGGATCGAAGAAGGATCCTGGTTTGAAGCCCGCATTGAAACCGCACAGCCAGATCGTCAGCCGCTGCCAAAACCCGACATCCGTGTCATGAACAAGGCACTGGGTCCGGTTGGTGTGTTTGGGGCTTCGAACTTCCCGCTGGCATTTTCAACCGCGGGCGGTGACACCGCATCGGCACTTGCCGCGGGTTGCCCGGTTGTCTTCAAGGGCCATGCGGCCCATCCGGGCACGTCCGAACTGGTCGCCAAGGCCATCGAAGCTGCCATCATCAAAACCGGCATGCCCAAAGGCGTCTTCAGCCTGATCCATGGCGGCACGCGCAAGGTTGGTCAGGCACTGGTTGCCCATCCGCTGATCAAGGCGGTTGGCTTTACCGGTTCGACCGGCGGGGGTCGTGCGCTGTTTGACATTGCAGTTTCCCGTCCGGAACCGATCCCGTTCTATGGCGAACTTGGTTCAAACAACCCGGTCTTCCTGCTGCCCAAAGCTATGGGCGAAAAGGCCGCAGATATTGCCAAGGGCTGGGTCGGGTCCCTGACCATGGGCGTGGGCCAGTTCTGCACCAATCCGGGTCTTCTGATCGCCCTTAAGGGTGCTGACCTTGAAACCTTTGTCGCAACGGCTGCTGCCGAACTTGGCCAGGTTGGCGGGACGGCGATGCTGACCGATCGCGTTTCAAGCGCCTATCACGAAGTCACCGACGCCATGAGCAAACATGCCAGCGTCACCTGCCCGCTGAAACGTCGCGACACCGATGGCAAGTTTGAAGGCAGCCCGGCAATCTTCCGCACCACCGCAGCCGAATGGAAAGCCAACCCGGAACTGGCCGAGGAAATGTTTGGTCCGGCCGGGATCATTGTTGAATGTGACTCGGTCGAGGAAATGTTAGCGCTGTCATCGACCCTGATCGGGCAGTTGACCGCAACCATCCATATGGTTGACGGCGATTCCAATCTGGCAAATGCCCTGCGCCCAGCCCTTGAAAAATGTGCAGGCCGTATTCTGATCAACGGGTGGCCAACCGGGGTTGAGGTCTGCCATTCCATGGTTCATGGCGGTCCGTACCCGGCAAGCACCGACTCGCGTTCGACCTCGGTCGGGTCACTGGCGATCAAACGCTTTGTCCGCCCTGTATCCTATCAGGCCTTCCCCGATGCGTTGCTTCCGGCAGCGATCAAGGATGCCAATCCGCTGAACATCCCGCGTCTGGTCAATGGCAAGTGGCAGATGCCGAACTAGGCTTTGCCACATCAGAATGTGCCGTCCTAAAATAGGTTGACGGTTT